>NZ_JBIBTX010000002.1:1206435-1371092 GCF_043078805.1 Streptomyces sp. NPDC015345
GTGGCGGGGGCGGTGGGGCGCGGGCCGGGCGGGGGGCGGGGGGGGCGGCCCGGCCCCCCCCCCGGGGGGGGGGGGGGCCCGGGGGGCCCGGGGGGGGGGGCCCCCCCCGGGGGGGGGGCGCCCCCCGACGCCGTCTTCGCGTGCGTACGCCGCCCGGTCAGGGCCGTGACAGGCGCAGCGCCGCCGGCTCCACGGACGGGCCGGGAATCGACGGCAGGTACTCCCGCGCCGGCTCCGCCGCGGGGCTCCGTGGCGACCGGGTGAGCACCACGACTCCGTACGCCGCCACCATCGCGCCCGCCACCGCGGCGAGGATCCCGCCGGCGCCGCCCCGCAGCCGCTCGCCGAGCAGGGCCACGCCGATGACCGAGGCGGCCAGCGGGTTGGACAGGGTCACCACGGCGAGCGGTGCGCCGAGGCCGCCGCGGTAGGCGGTCTGCGAGAGCAGCAGACCACCGGCGGCGAACGCCGCGACGAGCAGCGCCACGATCACGACCTGCGGGCCGAGCAGCGGACCCGTACGGTCGGTCACGGCCACCGTCACGGTCTGCGTGAGCGCCGAGGCGACCCCGGAGGCGAAGCCGGACGCGGTCGCGTGCCGCAGCCCCGGCCGCGTGCCGGGGCGGGAGAGCATCCCGATGACCGCCATCGTCGCGGCTGCCACGACCAGCGCCTCGGGCACCGTCAGCGTGTCGTCCGGCGCCGGTCCCGAAGCGGTCAGGAGCAGCGCCCCGAGGCCTATGAGCGTGAGGCCGGTGCCGCGCCACTCCAGACGCGTGACCCGGCGCCCCGCGAGCCGCGCGCCGAGGGGCACGGCGGCCACGAGCGTGAGCGCCCCCAGCGGCTGGACCAGCGTGAGCGGCCCGTACTTCAGGGCGGCCACGTGCAGCAGCGCGGCGGCGGCGTTGAGCCCGACCGAGGACCACCAGACGCCGCTGCCGAGCATCCGCAGGGCCCCGCTCTCGCCCTCGGTGATCCGTGAGGCGAGCCGTTCCTGGGCGACCGCGGCGGCGGCGTAGGCGCCCGCCGAGACGAGGGAGAGCGCGACGGCGAGAAGAGTGGCGTTCACTGACCGGCCCCCGAGGTGATCAGTTCCGGCGTACGGGGGAGGGGGCCCGCCGAGGCCGAGGCCGAGGCCGTGGCCCGGGGCTCCGGCTCGGGACGCGCGTCCCCGGAGCGCCGTACGACCAGCGACCGGGCGGGTCGCGGCAGGCGGATGACCGCGAGCGCGACGCCGAGCAGCGCGGTCGCCACGAAAGCGTCGAGCCAGTAGTGGTTCGCGGTGCCGACGATCACCAACAACGTCAGCAGGGGGTGCAGCAGCCACAGCCAGCGCCACCGCGTCGAGGTGGCGACGATCATGCCGATGGCCAGCATCAGCGCCCAGCCGAAGTGCAGGGAGGGCATGGCCGCGAACTGGTTGGCCATGGTGTCGGTCGCGGGCTTGGCGGCGTACACCGAGGGCCCGTACACCTGCGCCGTGTCCACGAGGTGCGCGGCGTCCAGCATCCGCGGCGGCGCGAGCGGGAAGCCGAGGTGCAGGACGAGCGCGGCGGCGGTCAGTGCGGCGAGGACCCGTCGCGTCCAGACGTAGTGCCGGGGCCGGCGCAGGTACAGCCAGACCAGGAAGAGCAGTGTCGCCGGGAAGTGCACGGTCGCGTAATAGGTGTTCGCGACGTGGATCAGCGTGTCGCCGCTCAGCAGGGCGTCCTGCACGGCGCCCTCGCCGGGCAGGCGCAGCGTCCGCTCGGCGTCCCATACGCGGTGCGCGTTGTGGAACGCCTCGCCGGTGTGGCCGTTGGCGAGCTGCCTGCCGAATTTGTAGACGAGGAAAAGTCCTACGACGAGGAGGAGCTCGCGGACGAGGGGTGGCCGGACAGATGTGTCCGGCTCCCGTTCGGCAGGCTCGGTTCGGGATTCCATCCCCCGGCCCCTTTGCATGATGACTGGGTAGTGCGGTGCGGAGCGAGGAAGCGCCTCACTCATCGATACGCCAGTGTACCGATACGGCGGCGTACCGGTACACTGGCGTATCGATGAGGGCTGATCGAGCTGATCCGGCCGCCGTACCGAGGGGAAGAGCCATGACGTCGACGTCGAGCCGCTCGAAGATCACGCCCGAGCGTGAGCAGGAGTTCTACGACGCCGTCCTCGACCAGCTCCGCGCATGCGGGTACGAGGCTCTGACCATGGAGGGTGTCGCCGCCCGCACCCGGTGCAGCAAGTCCACGCTCTACCGCCAGTGGAAGTCCAAGCCCCAGTTCGTGGCCGCGGCGCTGCGGGCCAACCGCTGCGTGCGGTTCCAGGGCATCGACACCGGAAGCCTCGCCGGGGACCTGCGGGCGGCGGCCCGGGCGGCGGGCGAGCAGTCGGGGCGTGACACGATGCTGCTCCAGGCGCTCAGCCACGCGGTCCTCCAGGACGTGGACCTTCAGCGGGTGCTGCGCGAGACACTGGTCGAGCCGGAGCTCCAGGCCATGGACGCGATCATCCGGCGCGGTGTGGAGCGCGGCGAGATCGCCGAGGGGCACCCGGCGGTGGAGTTCGTCACGGTGCAGCTGTTCGGCGTGCTGCGGGCGAGGCCCATCATCGAGGGCGCCCACGCCGACGAGGAGTATCTGACCCGTTTCGTCGAGGCCTGCGTGCTGCCCGCGCTCGGCCTCACCTGATCGTGGGCCCGAGTCCATTGGATGGGGGACTCGGGCCTGCCCGCGCCGCACCGTGGGGACGGGGGCGGCGCGCACCCCCGGGCCGGACGGGGTTCCTCCTGAGCGGCGAGGAACCCCGCCCGGCCCATCGGGACCGCGTCCCGTCGGCGCTCCCTACACGTCCTGCCCGGCTCCGCCGCCCTCCCCGGCGGGCCCCGCCTTGATGCCCTTCGCGATCTGGTCCATGTAGGACGGCGAAGGCGCCCTGGGGTTGTCGTCGATGCCCATGCGGACGATGACGATCTTCGACTTCTTGGCGGGGGAGGGGAAGGCGAGCGACTCGACGTAGCCGTCGTCGCTCTTCTCCGTGACCGCCTTCCAGCGGACGTAGTAGCCCTTCTGGCCCGCGACGGTGATCGACCTGGAGGCCAGCACCTTGTGCGAGGTGATCTTGCCGTAGGTCTTGCCGCCGTAGCCTTCCTTGGCGTTCTTCTTGATGTCCGCCTTGGCGGCCGCCTCGGGGGTCTTCGCGTCGATGCCCAGTTCCTCGGCGGACTGGGAGTACGCGCTGCCGCGCGTGCACCGCTCGTCCGGGTTGCCCGGGCAGGGGATCGGCTGCGTCTGCACCCCGGCGCCCGCCCGGGTCCTCCCGCCGGTCCAGCCGTCCGGTACGGGGATCTGGATGCCGTTCACCGGATCGCTCACGAAACCGGGCTCCTGGCCCGGCGTCCGGGGTGTGTCCGGCCCGCCCGGGCCGTCCGGCGACCGGGGCGCCTGCGAGTCCCCGGGCTCCCGCGGGGCTCCGGACGACGGCTCCTTGGCCGCGGAGCCGCTCTCGCCACCGCTGTCGTCGTCGGCGGTCAGGGCGTACACCCCGCCGCCGATCCCGGCGAGGACGGCCAGCACCACGCCCGTGGCTATGGCGACGCGCAGTCCGCGCCGTGGCGCGGGCGGCTGCCCCGGGTGGGCCGGAAAGGCCGGCTGGGTCGGGTAGGCATGCGTGCCCGCGGCGGCGCGCACCTGATCCGTCCACACGTTCCCGTCCCACCAACGCTCGGTGGGAGGACCGCCGGCGGCTTGGCCGGGATCGGGGTACCAGCCTGGAGGAGTCATCTGCGTCATGGGCGCCAGCGTATGAGTACAGCGTGAAAGTGGCATGAGAGGGGCCCGGAAAGGAACACCGCCACCCTCCTTCCGGTGGGGCCGTCGCCCCGCCGCCTACCGCGCCCGGCTGCCATGGCCGTTGACGACCAGGCGGGCCGGGGCCTCCTTCTCCGGGAGCGTCTCGGGCCACGGAGTGCCCCGCCGCCCCGGCGTGATGGAGCCCAGCACGCTCGCGTGGCGTGCTCCCGTGCTTGTCGGGGCCGTCCCCGGCAGCCCGTGCAGGGTCAGGAAACCGAGGACGGCGAAGGCGTACGCCTCTTTCGCCGCGGCCGGCATACCGAGCTCGTCGGAGGTGCGCACGGGGATGCCGCCGCCCAACTCCGCCCGCAGGAAGGCCATCAGCACGGGGTTGCGGGTGCCGCCGCCGGAGACGATGACCTCCGAGGCCCGCACCGAGCGGACGGCGTCGGCGGCCGTGCGGGCGGTGAGCCGGGTGAGCGTGGCGACGACATCCTCGGTGGACAGCGCCTCGTACCCCTTCAACGCCGTACGCAGATAGGGCAGATGGAAGAGTTCCTTGCCGGTCGTCTTCGGTGCCGCGAGCGCGTAGTACGGCTCGGCGAGGAGGCGGTCAAGGAGCCCTGGGTGGACCGCGCCGCGGGCGGCCAGCTCGCCGTCCAGGTCGTAGGTGAGGCGGCCGCCGGTGGCCTCGCTCACCGCGGCGTCGATCAGGGCGTTGGCGGGGCCCGTGTCGAAGGCCGTGCCGTCGGCGGCGGTGATGTTGGCGATGCCGCCGAGATTCAGCGCGGCGGGGGCGCCGGGGCGGCCGCGCAGCCACATCCGGTCCACGAGGCTCACCAGGGGTGCGCCCTGGCCGCCCGCCGCGATGTCGCGCGGGCGGAAGTCGGCGACCACCGGCAGCCCCGTCGCCTCGGCGATCCACGCGGGCTGGCCGATCTGGAGCGTGCCGTGCACCTGCCCGTCCGCCACCCAGTGGTAGACCGTCTGGCCGTGCGAGGCGACCAACTCGGCCCGCCCGTCGCACAGCTCGCGGTCCGCCTCCACCGCGGCGGCGGCGAAGGCGCGGCCGATGGCGGTGTCCAGACGGCAGACGTCGGCGAGCGTGGTGGTCGCGGGCGGCAGCGCCGCGGCGAGGCCGGCGCGCAGCCGTTCGTCGTAGCCGCGGCTGATCAGCCCGAGGGGCGTGAGCGTCAGCCGGTCCCCGTCGAGGGCCAGATCGGCCGCGGCGGCGTCGATCGCGTCGTACGAGGTCCCTGACATGAGCCCGATCACGCGCACGTGGGGCCTCCTTCTCGGTCGGCTCGCCAATGATTTTGATCATCGCATCCCGCCGACGGGGGTTGACGCGCCTCCCCGGAAAGCGGCACGGGGTGCGGAGGCATCCCGGCCGGACGGAGACCCGCCGGAGCGTGCGACACGGGCCGTGGAGCGTGTTCCAGCGTCGCACGGAACGCGGCCGTGAGGGCGGGCGAGGCGCGAAGAGAGTCTCCCGCGCGGGGGCCCGGCCGAGCGCCCGGCCTCTGCGCCGCGCGTCCGCCGTGCGCTACGCGCGGCCGCGCGGGGCGGGGCGCGGTGGGGCGCCTCTGGGGTGCGTGTCGCGCCTGCTCGGCGGGGCGGATTGGCGGTGGAGGGCGTTGGTTCGGGCGGTGTTGCCGTGCGTTTGGTGGTGAGGTGGCTCAGGGGGGCATGGCGTTTGGCGAAGCGGGTCCGGCTGGGGTGTTCGCGTTGCGTTGCCGGGCGCTGTGCTCACTTTCCGTGCCACGCTGCCGGGACGCCCTCTCTCCGTGGGGCCCCGGCAACAGCGCGCACCGATCACGCGCCCCCGGTGAGGACCCTCCCCCGCCACACCCCGGGGTCCCCCCACGCACTCCGCAGCGCCCTCGCCTTGGTGAGCCACAGGGAGAGGTCGAACTCCGCGGTGTATCCGATCGCCCCGTGCAACTGGAGTGCGGCGCGGGCCGCTCCGTACGCCGCCTCGCCTGCCGTCACCTTGGCGGCGGCGATGTCCCGGGGGGCCATGGTCAGCGCCGCGCCGAGCACCAGGGGGCGGGCGAACTCCAGCCGCACCAGGACGTCCGCGAGCCGGTGCTTCACGGCCTGGAACGCCCCGATCCGCGTCCCGAACTGAGCGCGCTGCTTCACGTACGCCACGGTCCTGTCGAGCAGCGCCGCCCCAACACCGAGCGCCTGCGCGGCCGTGGCGAGCGCCGCCCAGTCCGTCGCGTGCCGCGCGGCGTCGGCCACGGCCGGGCCCGTGGCGAGTGGTTCACCGCCGGGCAGCGGGGCGGCGAGGCGGCGCGCGGGGTCGAGGGAGCGCCGCACGCGCGCGTGGCCGGGCGCGAGCCGCAGCTCACCGTCCGCCACGGCGAGGACCAGGCCCGCCGTGTCCGCGTCCAGCGCGTACGGCCCCCCGCCGGGGAGCGTCAGCGTCGCGCTCACGGCACCGGAGGCGAGCGAGGGGAGGAACCGCTTGGCCGGCCCGGGCTCGCCCAGCTCGGCGAGGCGTGCCAGCAGCGCCGCCACGGCCACTGTCTCGACGGCCGGGCCAGGCACGGCGTGCCGCCCCAACTCCACGAAGGCGACGGCCGTTTCGACGGACAGCGGGCCCACGCCGTCGTACTCCTGTGGAACCGGCAGCGCGAAGACCCCCGCCTCCGCGAGCCGCCCCCAGACCGCGCGGCCCGGCGCGTGGTCACCGGCGCTCCACGCGCGCGTGGCCGTCACCGTGTCGGCCGCCGCCAGCATCGCGTCGAGGGTCCGCGCGAACTCCCGCTGTTGGGCGTCCAGGAGGAACCTCATCAGCGGCGTCCCTTCGGCAGACCGAGCAGCCGCTCGGCGATGATGTCGCGCTGAATCTCATTGGTGCCGGCGTAGATGGGCCCGGCGAGCGAGAAGACGTACCCCTCCGTCCAGTCGACGTTGTCGGACCGCGAGAGGCCGGCCTCCGCCGTCGCGCGGCCGACCAGCTCGCCGTCCGCGCCCAGGAGATCCAGCGCCGTCTCGTGCAGCGCGATGTCGTACTCCGACCAGAAGACCTTGTTGAGGCTGGTCTCGGCGCCGATCCGCTCCCCGGCCGCGAAGCGCGACGCATTGGCCCACGTGAACAACTCGTACGCGCGCGCCCCGATGACGGCGTCGGCGACACGGTCGCGCAACGCGGTGTCCGCCGGGTCGCCGTGCGTCCGCCAGAGCCGCGTGAGGCGGTCCGCGGAGGCGAGGAAGCGGCCGGGGGAGCGCAGCATCAGGCCGCGTTCGTTGCCCGTGGTGGACATGGCGATGCGCCAGCCCTGCCCCGGCTCGCCGATCACGTCGTCGTCGGGCACGAAGACGTCGTCGAGGAAGAGCTCGGCGAAGGCCGGCTTCCCGTCCAGGCGCCCCACGGGGCGGACCGTCACGCCGTCGGCGTCGAGCGGGAACATCAGGTACGTGAGGCCCTGATGCGGCATGCTCACGGCCTCCGCGCCGGTCTCGCGCGGCTCACTGCGGAAGAGTCCGAACGCGCGATCCGCGAAGGCGGCCCGTGACGACCACGTCTTCTGCCCCTGGAGCAGCCAACCGCCCTCCGTGCGGCGGGCGGTGGAGCGCAGTGACGCGAGGTCCGAGCCCGACTCAGGCTCTGACCAGGCCTGGGCCCAGATCACTTCGCCGGTCGCCATGGAGGGCAGCACCCGCGCGCGCTGCTCGGCGGTGCCGAAGTCGAAGAGGGTCGGGGCGAGCAGGCTGATGCCGTTCTGCGAGACCCTGCCCGGCGCCCCCGCCGCGTAGTACTCCTCCTCGAACACCAGCCACTTGACGATGTCCACGCCCCGACCGCCGTACTCCTCGGGCCAGGAGACCACCGACCAGCGGTCGGCGGCGAGCTCGCGCTCCCACTCCCGGTGGGCCGCGAAACCCTCCTCGGTCTCCAGGGAGGGCAGCGGCACGCCCGGCACATGCTCGGTGAGCCAGTCGCACGCCCGCTGTCTGAATTCGCCCTCCCCGGCGGTGAAGTCGAGATCCATCAGCGCCCCACCTCCTCTTGGCCGTCGTCTACTTATTTCTTCCCTAACAAGTGTTTGGTAGATTACGTGAAGGCGGTGCGGGAGTCGAGAGCCAAAGCCCGTGACAAGCCTGCGACTAGCTCGCGACGACAGGTCGCGCTCCCGAACCAGCACCGAGACGGAGGGCCGCTCATGGACGCACCCGCTTGTCCGCCGGGACATGACCTGCTCGCGGGCCGCACCGCCGTGATCACGGCGGCCGCGGGCGCGGGCATCGGCGGCGCCACCGCGCGGCGCTTCCTGGAAGAGGGCGCGCGCGTCGTCATGGGTGACGCCCACCCGCGCCGCACGAAGGAGACGGCGGCGGCGCTGGCCGAGGAGTTCGGCGTCGACCGGATCGACGGCATTCCGTGCGACGTCACCGATGAGGCACAGGTCCAGAGCCTGTTCGAGCTGGCGGAGCGGCGGCACGGCGGCCTGGACATCGTCGTGAACAACGCGGGACTGGGCGGCATGGCCGAGCTGACGGAGATGACCGACGAGCAGTGGGACAAGGTCATCGACGTGACGCTGAACGGCACGTTCCGCTGCACCCGCGCCGCCCTGCGCCGCATGCGGGCGAGCGTTCGGGCCGACGCCGGCCAGAGCCACGGCGTGATCGTGAACAACGCCTCCGTGCTGGGCTGGCGCGCCCAGGCCGGCCAGGCCCACTACGCCGCGGCGAAGGCGGGCGTCATGGCCCTCACCCGCTGCGCCGCGATCGAGGCCGCCCCCCACGGCATCCGGGTCAACGCGGTCTCACCGAGCCTCGCCATGCACCCCCACCTCGCGAAGGTCACCTCCCCGGAGCTCCTCGAAGAGCTCACGGCCCGCGAGGCCTTCGGACGGTTCGCGCAGCCCTGGGAGATAGCCAACGTCATCGTCTTCCTGGCCAGCGGCTACTCCTCGTACATGACGGGCGAGACCGTCTCGGTCAGCAGCCAGCACGCCTAGGCGGAGAATGACCGTGTGTCGAAACCGAACCAGAGCACCGAGAACCAGAGCACAAAGAACCAGCGCACAAAGAACCAGAGCGCCGAGAACCGGAGCACCGGCGGGCCGAGCGGTACCACCAAGAAGAAGCCCCAGGTGAGCCCCTCGCCCGAGCGGCGCCGCGAACTCCTCGGCATCGCCGCGGAAGTCTTCGCCGAACAGGGGTACAACGCCACCACGGTCCGCAAGATCGCCGATGCCGCGGGAATGCTCGCCGGCAGCCTCTACTACCACTTCGACTCCAAGGAGTCGATGCTCGAAGAGATCCTCCGCACCTTCCTCACCGAGCTATGGGACGGGTACGACACCGTGCTCCAGGCCGGGCTCGACCCCCGCGCGACGCTCGAGGCGCTCGTCACCGAGTCCTTCCGGGAGATCGACCGGCACCGCGCCGCCGTCGCGATCTACCAGAAGGAGTCCAGGCACCTGGCCGCGCAAGAGCGCTTCGAGTACCTGTCCGATTCACAGCAGCGCTTCGAGAAGACGTGGCTGACGACGCTGGAGCGCGGCGTCGCGGATGGCGTCTTCCGTGACGACCTGGACATCCGGCTCGCCTACCGCTTCGTGCGCGACACCGTCTGGGTCGCCGCGTCCTGGTACCGCCCCGGCGGAGGCCACAGCCCCGAGGAGATCGCCCGGCAGTACCTGTCGATGGTCCTGGACGGCATCTCCGTACGTACGTAAGAGGGGCGCCGCCATGCGGCGCCCCACGACCGAGGAGCACGCAGTCATGGCCGAGGCCTACATCGTCGAAGCGGTCCGCACCCCCGTCGGCCGGCGCAAGGGAGGCCTCTCCGGGGTCCACCCCGCCGACCTGGGCGCCCACGTCCTGAAGGAGGTGGTCGAGCGCGCCGGCATCGACCCCGCCGCCGTGGAGGACGTCGTCTTCGGCTGCCTGGACACGGTCGGACCGCAGGCCGGGGACATCGCCCGCACCAGCTGGCTCGCGGCCGGACTCCCCGAAGAGGTGCCCGGCGTGACGATCGACCGGCAGTGCGGATCGTCCCAGCAGGCCGTGCACTTCGCGGTGCAGGGCGTCCTGTCCGGCACCCAGGACCTCGTCGTCGCGGGCGGCACACAGAGCATGTCGATGATCCCCATCGCCTTCGCGTCCCGGCAGGCCGCCGAACCCCTCGGCCTCACCGAAGGCCCCTACGCGGGAAGCGAGGGCTGGCGCGCCCGCTACGGCGACCGGCCCGTGAACCAGTTCCACGGCGCCCAGCTGATCGCCGCCAAGTGGAACATCTCCCGCCGTGACATGGAGGAGTTCGCGCTCCGCTCCCACCGACGCGCCGTGCGCGCCATCGACGAGGGCCGCTTCGACCGCGAAGTCGTCGCGTACGGCGGCGTGACCACCGACGAAGGCCCGCGGCGCGACACGACCCTGGAGAAGATGGCGGGCCTCGCACCCGTCCTCGCGGACGGCACCATCACCGCCGCCTGCTCTTCCCAGGTCTCCGACGGTGCCGCGGCCATGCTCCTCGCGAGCGAACGGGCGGTGCGGGAACACGGGTTGACGCCTCGCGCCCGCGTCCACCACCTCTCCGTACGCGGCGAGGACCCCATCCGGATGCTCTCCGCACCCATCCCCGCCACCGCATACGCCCTCAAGAAGAGCGGCATGCGGATCGACGACATCGATCTCGTCGAGATCAACGAAGCGTTCGCCCCGGTCGTCCTCGCCTGGCTGAAGGAGACCGGCGCGGATCCGGAGAAGGTCAACGTCAACGGCGGTGCGATCGCCCTCGGCCACCCCCTCGGCGCGACCGGCGCGAAGCTCATGACGACGCTCCTGCACGAACTGGAGCGCACAGGCGGCCGGTTCGGCCTCCAGACGATGTGCGAGGGCGGCGGCCAGGCGAACGTGACGATCATCGAACGCCTCTGACATCCCGTCCGTACCGCTCCCGGCAGCCATGCGGAAACCCCTCCGCGTCCACGAAACGGACTCTTCCTCACCCCTTGCGGGAGTACCTGCGCCGACAGCGCTCCACACCGGCCCCGACCCGGCTAGTCTCGACTTCTGTACGTCGATCGAGCGACTCCGGGAGGTAGCGCGATGACGCAGGGACGGCCCGGAGGAGCCGCCTGGGCCCCACTGTGGGAGCGCGACGCCGAACTCGCCGCGGCGACCCAGGCCGTCGAGGAACTCTGCGCGGACGCCATGAGCGCGGGCGGCCTGCTCGTCTTCCGCGGCGAGGCCGGCATCGGCAAGACCGCGCTGCTCGCCGAAGTGCGCCGCATCGCGGAAGCACGCCGCGCCACGGTCTGGTACGCACGCGGCGGTGAAGCCGTCACCTCCGTCCCCTTCAACGTCGTACGCCAGCTCCTCCAGCCCGCACTGGTGTCGTTCACGCCCGAGGAGGAACGCGAATACCTCGGCGACTGGTACGACATCGCGGGCCCGGCCCTCGGCATAGTCGAACCCGGCGGCAGGCAGGCCGATCCCCAAGGTGTCTGTGACGGCCTCGTCGAAGTGGTCTCCCGGCTGGCGCAGCTCAAATGGCCGCTGGTCCTGCTCATCGACGACGCGCACTGGGCCGACCAGGAGACCCTGCACTGGCTGGCCGCCTTCGCCCGCCGCCTGTCCGAGCTGTCCGTGCTCGTCGTGATCGCCCACCGGCCCGGCGAGGCCGGGGGAGACAGCGCACGCCATCTGGCGTCGGTCGCCGCGTCGGCCCGCTCCTTCAGCACGCTGCACGCGCTCACCCCGGACGCCGCCGCGGGGCTGACCCGCGCCACGCTCGGCGAGCACGCCGACGCCCCGTTCTGCCGCGAGGTGTGGGCGGTCACCGGCGGCAACCCCTACGAATCCGTCGAACTGCTCGCCAAGGTGCAGGACAGCGACCTCGAACCGGTGGAGAGCTCGGCGGACACCCTGCGTGCCCTCAACCGCACGGCCAAGGGCCAAGGCCTCATCGCCCGCCTCGAAGACCTCGGCACCGACGCCACCCGCTTCGCCTGGGCGGCCGCCATCCTCGGCACCGCCATCTCCCTGGACATGGCCGCCCGGCTCGCGGGCATGCCCCGCGCCACCGCCGAGCGCTGCGCCGAGCAGCTCTGCGCGGCGCGCATCCTGCTCCGCGACGAGGACGGCCTGGAGTTCGTCCACCCCCAGATCGAGAGCACGATCTACCGCTCCATCCCCTCGGCCACCCGCACCGCCATGCACGGCGTGGCCGCCGCCGTCGTCACGCAGGAGGGCCGGGGCGCCGCGGCCGCCTCCCGGCATCTCCTGGAGGTGCACCCCGAGGACGATCCCGACCTGGTCGAGCAGTTGCGCCAGGCCGCGGCCGAACATCTCGCCGTCGGCGCGCCCGACGCGGCCCGCCGCTGTCTCGAGCGGGCTCTGCGGGAACCACCACTGCCCGAGATCCACGCCCGCGTACTCTACGAACTGGGCTGCGCCACGCTGCTCACCTCGCCCGCCACCACCATCAAGCACCTGCGCGAGGCGCTCTCCATGCGGGGCCTCGACCAGGAGCTGCGCGTCGACGCGGTCTGCCGGCTCTCCCAGGCCCTGGTCCACAACGACCAGCTGGAGGAGGGCCTGCGGGCCATCGCCGAGGAATCGGCACGGCTCGACCAGGGGCCCGCGCTGCTGCGCCTCCAGGCCGTGCACTACATGTGGGAGGGCATCCACGCGGGCGAGGAGGACTCCCCGGCACGGTCGCGGCAGCTGGCCAAGCTCGCGGGCCCGCTGACCGGCCGCGACAACTCCGAGCGCGCCCTGCTGATCCTGCGCGCCTTCGACGCCATGACACGCGGTGAGAACGCGGAACTGGTCGTCGAACTCTGCGACCGCGCCCTCGTCAACGGCCGCCTCGCGCCGGGACTCGGCTGGACCGACACGGAGTGGAGCTTCGAGCTCCGTCTGATGCTCGGCGGTTCCTACGCCTTCGCGGACCGGCTCGACCGCGCGGAGAGCCTGTTCACCGAGGCCGTGCGCGCGTATGAGACGGCGGGCTGGAGCGGCGGGCACCTCGCACTCGCGCACGCCTTCCTCGGCTATGTGTACCGCAGGCGCGGGCGGCTGATCGACGCCGAGCACTCCCTGCGCGAGAGCCTGCGCCTTGCCGACCGCGTCGGCAAGGGCCTGCCCATGCACTGGGAGGCGGCCAGCATGCTCATCGACACGCTCCTCGCGCGCGGGCACATCGGCGAGGCGGGCGCCATCGCCGACCGCTACGGCTTCGCGCCGCCCTCCGCCTCCACGATCTACGTCCCGGACGCCATGACCGTACGCGGCAGACTGCTGCTCGCGCTCGGCCGCACGGACGAGGGGCTGAACGAACTGGAGGCCACCGCGAAGGCGTTGACCGCGCGCGGCCAGTACAACACGGTGCTCGCGCCGTGGGCGTACGACCTCGCCCGCGCCCTGGCGCACGAGGACCCGAAGCGGGCCGCGCACCTCGTCTCCGACGCCCGCATGCAGGCCGAGCGGTTCGGCACGGACACCGCGATCGGCGAGGCCCTGCGGTGTGCGGCCGCCCTGGAGACGGGCCCGCGCTCCATCGCCCTGTACCGCCAGGCGGCGACCTACCTGGAGGCGTCGCCCTGTGCGTACGAACACGCGGTGGCCCGAGTCGAGTACGGCATCGCGGCGGACGCCGTGCCGGAGCTGGAACGCGGTCTCACCCTCGCACGGACCTGCGGAGCCGACGGGCTTGCCGAGCGGGCGCTCGCACACATGTCCCTGGTAAAGGGCTGACGCCTGATCGCACCGCGGGGCAGCTGGGCGTCGGCTTTACCTCGGGGCGGGTCCGGCGCCCGCTGCCCCGGCGCGTGCGGCCTTTGGCGGGACTCCGGAGGCTTGCGCGCCCCTTGAGCCGGCCCCGCCTCGAAAGGCCCCGGAGCTTGATGCCGGGTCCCGACTGCTTCACCCCCTCGCCCCCAGTCGCCCCATCACCTCCCCCGCCTCCACCATCACCCGCTCTATCAACTCCGCACACGACGGCACGTCCTCGATCAGGCCGGCTATCTGGCCCGACGCCATCACCCCCGCGTCCGGGCGGCCGTCGACCATCGCCGACTTCAGCATCATCGGCGTGTTCGCCGCGAGGAGGACCTGGCTCCACGTCAGGTCCTTGCCGTGCCTCATCGCGAGGCCGTCGCGCGCCATCCGGGCCCATCCCAGCCCGGAGAGCCTGCGGAACGCCGCCGCATGCCGCACCGCCCGGGCCAGGGACGCGAGGCCGCCCGCCTTCTCCAGGCCGGCCACCAGCTCCGTGCGCAGCATCCGGTGCGGAAGGCCGTCCACTCGCGTGGTGACCGTGACGTCCTTCACGGAGGCCGCCAGATAGCGCGCCTTGACCGCGTCCGGCACCGGTGAGTCCGAGGTGAGCAGGAAACGCGTGCCCATGGCCACGCCCGCCGCGCCGTAGGCGAGCGCGGCCACCAGGCCCCGCCCGTCATAGAACCCGCCCGCGGCGACCACCGGGATGTCCACCGCGTCCACGACCTGCGGCAGCAGGACCGTGGTGGCCACCTCACCGGTGTGACCGCCGCCCTCGCCGCCTTGCGCGACGACCGCGTCCGCGCCCCACGCGGCGACCTTCTCCGCGTGCCTTCGCGCGCCGACCGAGGGGATCACCACCACGCCCGCGTCCTTGAGCTCGGCGATGAGCTCCCTGGACGGCGCCAGCGCGAAGGACGCCACGCGCACGCCCTCCTCGACGATGACCCCGACACGCTCCCGCGCATCGCCCGCGTCGGCCCGCAGATTGACCCCGAACGGCGCCTCCGTACGGGACCTCACCTCGCGCACGGCCGAGCGCAACTGCTCGACCGTCATGGTCGCGGAGGCCAGGATGCCGAGCGCCCCGGCGTTCGCCGTCGCCGAGACCAGGCGGGGGCCCGCCACCCAGCCCATGCCGGTCTGCACGATCGGATGCCGCACCCCGACCAGCTTCGTCAGCGGCGTCTCGATGACGGGCGGGGCCGCCGTCACGCGCGCACCTCGCGCTCGCGCAGACCCCGCGGGTCCACCACCTCGCGGATCAGCCGCAGTTCCTCGTCCGTCGGCTCGCGGGTGTACGGCAGACCGCCGTCCGGCACGGCGAGCGCGAAACCGGTGGCCTCCCGCACCTGGCCGAGCGTCACCCCCGGATGCAGGGAGACCACCCGCATCGCGTGATCGGGCGTCGCGAAGTCGAAGACGCCGAGGTCGGAGACGACGCGGCGCAGATCGTGGAAGCGGGTCGCGGAGGGACCCGCGGCGGCCGCGCTGTCGTACCCGACACCGCTGATCATGTCGACCTTCTCGACGAAGACTCGCGTCGAATGCCTCGGGATCCAGTAACTCACCGGGTTGTTGATCGTGTTGGCCGGGGCGCCGCGCACACCGAGCAATTGCCGTCGGGGGCGCGCCCAGTCGCCGATGCACGAGATGTTCTGGTTCCCGAAGCGGTCGATCTGGCTCGCGCCCATCATCACGTGCCGCCGCCCGCCCATGACCATCGTCAGGTGCTTGCGGTACGGCAGCCAGCCCTCGGTCACGCCCGACGCGGCGCCCAGTGCCGGGACGTCGCCGATGAGCAGCGCCTCGCCGTCCGTGAGCAGCAGGTCGGGGGAGAAGGTCAGCTTGGCGAGGCGCGCGCCGATGGACGGGATCGTGCCCATGGGGGACGCGAGGATCTCGCCGTCGTCCCGCCAGGCCTCGGCGCAGGCGATGACGCAGTACTCGGCGCGGGTGACGGTCCGCTCGGCGGCCGGGGTCATCGCTGCTCCTTGTGCCAGGTCCGGACGGCCAGGTGGTAGTCCCGCTCGCTGCCGGCCAGGAAGCGGGCGCGGAAGGCCGCCCAGGCCTCCGGGTCCGCGGCGGCGTCGGTGTACGCCTTCTGGAAGGGTTCGTCGCGGTCGTAGTCGGGGACGCAGGACGTGAAGTGCGCGCCGTTCGGCGTCTCGGCCACGCCCGTCACCGTGTGCCGGGAGATCAGCAGGGACTGCGGCGCCGCGTGCTCGGAGAGCCGCCCGGGGTCGACGACCTGCTCACAGGAGACGTACGCGGTGTCGGAGGCCTCGCAGAACAGGTCGTCGAAGTAGGGGTCCGGGCCCAGATAGCGGGCGTTGCCGAACCGGTCGGCGCGGTTCACGTGCACCAGCGCCGCGTCCATCCGCAGGGCGGGCACCGCGACCAGCTCCTCGCCGTCCTCGTACGGCGAAGTGACCGTACGCAGGTGGGGGTTGACCCGCAGCACGTCGGAGCCGAGGCCCGCGCGGATCGGCAGGAACGGCAGCCGCTGGGTGCCCGCGGTGAGGCCCTGCATGAGCATCGCCTCGTCCAGCTCGACGAGTTCGAAGGCGCCACGCTCGCGTGCCGCGCGGAAGTGCGGCTCCAGCGGGATCGAGTCGAGCGTGGTGAATGCCGTGATCAGCTTGCGGATGCGGCCCGCGGCGGCGAGCAGGCCGATGTCCGGGCCGCCGTAGGAGACGACGGTCAGGTCCGTGACGCCGGACCGCAGCAGCGCGCGCACCAGCGCCATCGGTTTGCGGCGCGAGCCCCAGCCGCCGATGCCGAGGGTCATCCCGCTCTCCAGACGCCCCACGATCTCCTCGGGCGTCATGATCTTGCCTGTCCTGTCGCTCATGTCCCGCCTTCCCCTCGCGCCCCGAAGCCCTCGCGGATGCGGTCGGCCAGGCCGCTGAGATTCGCCTCGAAGGTGAAGCCCTGCTCGAAGCGGTAGCTGCGGTGCACGTCGACCGGGTCGATGCCGTTGATGGCGGCCTTCGCGAAGCGCAGCAGCGTGCCGTCCTTGCGGGCGATCTCGCGCGCCAACTCCAGTGCGACATCGCGCAGTTCAGCACGCGGGACGACCTGCCACACGGAGCCGTGGGCGTGCAGTTCGGCTGCCGTCACGGTGCGCGAGGTGTAGTACAGCGCGCGCATCAGATGCTGCGGCACCAGGCGGGCCAGGTGGGTGGCGGCACCCAGCGCGCCCCGGTCCAGCTCGGGCAGGCCGAACGTGGCGTCCTCGCTCGCCACGATCGCGTCCGCGTTGCCCACGAGGCCTATCCCGCCGCCCAGACAGAAGCCCTGCACGGCGGTGACGACCGGCACCTCGCATTCGTACACCGCCGAGAATGCCGCGTAGCAGCCGCGGTTGGCGCCGATCAGCGCGGTGTGGCCGCTGTCGCGCCGCATCTCCTTGATGTCCACGCCGGCGTTGAACCCCCGCCCCTCGGCGGCCAGCACCACGCAGCGTATGGCGGGGTCGCGCCCGGCGGCGCGCACGGCGTCCGCCACGGCATACCACCCCCGCACAGGAAGGGCGTTGACCGGTGGGTAGTCGACGGTGACGACCGCCACGCCCTGCGCGGGCTCCGGGACGGAGGTGGAGACAGACATCAGAGGATCCGCTACCTTTCGACCACACGCCTTCAACCAAACATTTGTTAGTTGGAAAGGTAGCAGCGATGACTGACACCCGACAGGTGGCCGTCGTCACCGGCGGCACCCGCGGCGTCGGCGCCGGAATCGCCCGCGGCTTCCTCGCCGCCGGCGCCCATGTCGTCGTCTGCGCCCGCAGGCCGCCCGACGAGCCCGTCCAAGCCGCGGGCGCCACGGCGGAGTTCCGGCCGCTGGACCTGCGCGACGCACAGGCCGCGTACGCCTTCTTCCGCCAAGTGGCCGCCGACCACGGCTCCGTGGACGCCCTCGTGAACAACGCGGGCGGCACGCCGTTCGGTCTCCTCGCCGACACGGCCCCCGCCCGGCAGGTGAAGATCGTCGAACTGAACCTCCTCGCCCCGCTCTACGCCTCGCTCGCCGCCTACGACGTGATGCGCGCCCAGCGGTCGGGCGGCAGCATCACGATGATCGGCAGTGTCAGTGGCACCCGGCCCTCGCCCGGCAGCGGGGCGTACGGAGCGGCGAAGGCCGGCCTGGAGAACCTCGCCCGGACCATGGCGGTCGAATGGGCCCCGGCCGTGCGCGTGAACACGGTCGTCCTCGGCCTCGCCCGCACCGAGAGCGCCCACCTCCACTACGGCGACGAAGAGGGCGTCGCCAGGGTCGCCGCCACCGTGCCGCTCGGCCGCCTCGCCGACCCCGCGGACGTCGGCGACGCCTGTGTCTTCCTCGCGTCCGAACACGCCCGGTACATCAGCGGCGCCGCCCTCCACCTGCACGGCGGCGGCGAGCGCCCCGCCTTCCTGGACGCCGCCTCAGTCAACCGCTGAACGCCTCAACAGGGAGCTGCCCCATGACTTCAGCCGCCACATCCGGGATCTGCGCGGGCCGCGTCGTGATCGTCACGGGCGCGGGCCGCGGACTGGGCCGCGCCCACGCGCGCGGGTACGCCGCCGAGGGTGCCCGGGTCGTCGTCAACGATCTCGGCGTGGGGCCCGACGGCTCCGGGGGGTCCGGCGGGCCGGCGCACGCCGTCGTCGAGGAGATCCGCGCCTCGGGCGGCGACGCGGTCGCGCACGGCGGTGACATCGCGACATCGGAGGGCGCCGCCTCGCTGGTGCGCACCGCCCTCGACACGTACGGACGCCTCGACACCCTCGTCAACAACGCGGGCTTCCTGCGTGACCGCATGCTGGTCAACCTCGACGAGGACGACTGGGACGCGGTGATGCGGGTCCATCTCAAGGGGCACTTCCTCCCCTTGAAGCACGCGGCGGCCCACTGGCGGGCCGAGGCGAAGGCCGCACGCGTGCCGCACGCGTGCGTGGTCAACACGAGCTCGGGAGCGGGCCTGCTGGGCAGTGTCGGGCAGGGCAACTACAGCGCGGCCAAGGCCGGGATCCTCGGCCTCACCCTGGTCGCCGCCGCCGAACTGGCCGCCTACGGAGTACGCGTGAACGCCATCGCGCCCGCCGCCCGCACCCGGATGACCGAGCAGACGTTCGCCGACACCATGGTCGCCCCGCAGGACGGAGCCTTCGACGCGATGGCCCCGGAGAACGTGTCACCGCTCGTTGTCTGGCTCGGCTCCACCGCCTCCGCGGGGGTCACCGGCCGCGTCTTCGAGGCGGAGGCCGGCCGCATCACCGTCATGGAGGGCTGGCGCCCGGGACCGACCGCGGACAAGGGGGCCCGCTGGACCCCGGCCGAAGCGGGCGGGGCGGCCCGCAAGCTCCTCACCGACGCCGAGCCGCCCCGACCCGTGTACGGGGCACGATGAGCCCCGGCCTGTATGCGGGACACGCTGACCAGGGCTCAGTCACGTCCCTGCGGCCCCGCTTCGTGTTCTTCCTCCGCCAGCACGCGCTGAGCCACGCCGAACGCCGCGTTGGCCGCCGGCACCCCGCAGTAGACCGCCGTCTGGAGCAGGACCGCGCCGATCTCCTCGGGCGTGAGGCCGTTGCGGCGGGCCGCGCGGACGTGCAGGGCCAGCTCGGCGAGGTGGCCGTGGGCCACGAGCGCGGTCAGCGTGATCATGCTGCGCTCGCGGTGCGAGAGCGTGGGATCGGTCCAGATCTCCCCCCACGCGTAGCGGGAGATGAAGTCCTGGAAGCGGGCGGTGAAGGGCGTGGTGGCGGCCTGCGCGCGGTCGACGTGCGCGTCGCCGAGCACCGCGCGGCGCACGGCCGTGCCACCGCCGGCCGCCGGACCGGCGAAGTGGGCGCGCAGCGCGGCGCTCACGGCGGCGGGGCGCTCCGCGGGCGCCAGATGCGAGGCGCCCGCGAGTTCCACCAGGGACGCGCCCGCCACCGCGTCGGCGATCTCCCGGGCGTGGGCGGGCGGTGTCGCAGGATCCTCGCGCCCGGCGAGCACCAGCGTGGGCGCGGTGATCGACGCCACGCCGTCCCGCAGGTCGTACGCGGCCAGGGCGTCGCAGCACGCCGCGTACGCCCCCGGATCGGCGGCCAAGTGGTCGGCCACCAGGGCGGGAACCGTGAATCCGGGCGTGAACCAGCGCCGCGGCGCCGATTCCGCGAGCGCGGCCAGGCCCTCGCGGCGCACGGTCGCGGCCCGCTCCCGCCAGGCGTCCGCGCCGCCGAAGTGCAGCGACGTACAGACGAGGGCGAGGCTCGTCACGCGCTCCGGATGGTGGGCCGCGAGGTGCAGTCCGACGGCACCGCCGAGCGAGACACCGGCGTACGCGAAGCGGTCGATGCCGAGCGCGTCGGCGAGCGCGAGGACGAGTCCGGCGAGGTCGGCGACCGTGGCGCCGGGCCCGATCAGCTCCGCGGGGGAGCGGCCGTGGCCGGGCAGATCCCAGCGCACGACCCGGTGCGCGGTGGCCAGTTCGGGCGCGACGGCGTCCCACAGGGCGGTCGACGTGCCGAGGGACGGGCCGAGGAGGAGCGGGGCAGCGCTGTCCGGGCCCTCGATGGTGTGGTGCGGCAGCTTGCCGGTCGGGTGGGTCGTCAACGTCGCTCCAGGGCGCGGTCGGTGAAGGTGCCGGCGGAGCCGGTGTAGCGGGCGGGGTCGGTGAGTTCGGAGAGGCTGGAGGGGTCACACAGGGCAGCGAGGGCGGCGCGTGCGGAGAGGTCGGTCCCCTCCGGAGCGGGCTCCTCGGCCAGGATCTCGCCGAGCGTCTCTCCGATGACCTCCGCGAGTGTGCGCCCCTCGGCGCGGGTGCGCCGTGCCGTCTCGCCCACGAGTTCCTTCGCGCGGGCCCGGCCGAGCAGCGGGCTGAGGGTGGCGACGAGCCGCTCGGACACGATCAACCCGCCGGTCAGGCCGAGGTGTTCGCGCATGACCTCCGGGTGGACGCGCAGCCCTTCGGCGAGCTCGGCCGCGTGGCGGGCGGCGCCACCGGCCAGGCGAAGCAGGTCGCGCAGGGGTTCCCACTCGGCGTGCCAGGCACCCGCGGGCCGCTCGTCCTCGGCGGCGAGTGAGCCGAGGAGCGTGGCCGCGAGGGCGGGCGCGCGGCGCGCGGCGGCGGTGATGAGCGTGGCACGGACCGGGTTCGCCTTGTGGGGCATGGCGGACGAGCCCCCGCCGGAGCCTTCGGAGAGCTCGCCGATCTCGGTTCTGGAAAGCGTCGCCACGTCCACCGCCGCCTTGCCGAGGGCCCCCGCCGTGAAGGCGAGGGCGGACGCGAGGTCGGCGACGGGCGTGCGCAGGGTGTGCCAGGGCAGCAGCGGCTCGACGAGCGCCAGCTCACGCGCGAAGGCCGCCACGAGCGCTCCGGGCGGCCCTTGCTCGTGCTCCTCGCCGCGCACGGCCGGCTCCCCGCCCCCGTACGCCGAGAAGGCCGCCAGCGTTCCCGCCGCGCCCCCCAGTTGCACGGGCAGCGCCGCCCGCACCCCCGCGAGCCGGTCCCGGGCGTCGAGCACCAGCGAGCGCCACCCCGCGGCCTTCAGCCCGAACGTCGTCGGCACCGCGTGCTGCGTCAGCGTGCGGCCCGGCATCACCGTGTCCCGGTGCCGCGACGCGAGGCGGGCCAGGGCGCGTTCCGTGCGGGACAGGTCCGCGAGGAGCGGGTCCAGCGTGCGTGTGGCGACCAGCATCAGCGCGGTGTCGAGGATGTCCTGGCTCGTCGCGCCCCGGTGGACGTAGGGCGCCGCGTCGGCGGGCACCGCCGCCGTGAGGTCCGCCACCAGGGGGATCACCGGATTGCCGCCCTCCCGCGCGCGGAGCGCGAGGTCGCGCGCGTCGAAGCGGGTCGCGTCCGAAGCCGCCCTGGTGACCGCAGCGGCCGCCTCCGGAGGGGCGAGCCCCACCGCCGCCTGGGCGCGGGTCAGTGCCGCCTCGGTGTCCAGCAGGGCCTGGAGGAGGGCGAGGTCGCCGGTCGCCTCCTCGGCGGCGGAACCGACCCATCCGGGAGAGAACAGGCCGCTCACGGGAACTCCAGGAAGACCGTCTCGTCCGCCCCTTGGAGCCGGACGTCGAACCGGTACGTGCGGGGCGCCTCGCTCCGGGCGATCAGCGTGGCGCGCCGGTCGGCGTCCAGCGAGCCGAGCAGCGCGTCCCCGGGCTCCTCCACGAGGTACGCGCGCGTGTAGAGGTGATGCAGCAGCCCGCGCGCGAAGACGGCGAGCGAGATGTACGAGACACCGCCCGGCGGCAGCGTCCGCACCGCCCAGTGGCCGTCCGCGTCGGTCGGCACCCGGCCGAAGCCGGTGAACGCGACGCCGTCGCGCCCGATGACCCGCCCCGTCACGGGGTCGTGCCGCAGTGAACCGGGCGCGCCCGCGCGCGAACAGTCCGGGGCGGGCTGCCAGGTCTCGATCAGCGCGTCGGGGACGGGCTGCCCCGCGCCGTCGTACACGTACCCGTGCAGCGTGATGGTGTCCGGATGGCCGACGGGGGCGACATCACCGCCGCGCGGGAAGGGCAGCGCGTAACCGTAGAAGGGCCCGACGGTCTGGGAGGGCGTGGGAAGCGGCGTGGCGGCGGACGCGGGCATCAGTGGTGGTCGCCTTCCTCGAAGAGCGTCGCGGACGGGCCGTCCAGGACGATGTCCCAGCGGTATCCGAGCGACCACTCGGGAACGGACAGGGCGTGGTCGTAGGCGCAGACGAGGCGTCGGCGCGCGGACTCGTCGGTCACCGAGCGCAGCACGGGGTCGTACGGGAAGAGCGGGTCCCCGGGGAAGTACATCTGGGTGACGAGGCGCTGGGTGAAGGCCGTGCCGAAGAGCGAGAAGTGGATGTGGGCCGGACGCCAGGCGTTGACGTGATTGCGCCACGGGTAGGCGCCCGGCTTGACGGTCGTGAAGGAGTACGTTCCTTCGTCGTCGGTCAGGCAGCGGCCGAAGCCCGTGAAGTTCGGGTCCAGCGGCGCCGGGTGCTGGTCAAGCTGGTGGGCGTACCGCCCGGAGGCGTTGGCCTGCCACAGCTCGACCAGCTGGCCGCGTACGGGCCGCCCCCGGCGGTCAAGGACCCGTCCGCTGACGGTGATCCGCTCGCCGAGCGGCTCGCCCTGGTGCTGGCGCGTCAGGTCCCGGTCCAGGGCGGTGACGTCCGTGACGCCGAACGCGGGGCCGCTCAGCTCCACCGCCTCGGGGTCGCGCAGCGGGACCAGCGGCTGTTTCGGGTGACGGAAGTGGCTGCTGCGGTAGGGCGGGTAGTCGCGTGGCGGGTGGTGTCCGTCGGCCGACGCGGCCTGCGCCTTCGCGACTTCGGTGTCTATCGCGTCCTGGCTGAGCCCGTCGGGCAGGGGCCCGGCGGACCGCGAAGAGGAGGCGGAAGGGTCGGAGGAGTCGGATGGGGTGGGGGAGGCTGAAGGGGTGGAGGACGTGGTCGTGGTCGTCATGTGTGGCTGCGGCTCCGGAGTAGGGATCGGGTTTTCCGTGCTCACGAGGCGTACCCCGCCGGGAGGCGGACCTCCGCCGCGGTCTTCGCGACGACATCCTCAACCGTGCACCCCGGCGCCAGCTCGGCGAGCTCCAGGCCGGGTCCGCCCCGTTCCGTCACGTCGAGGACGCAGAGGTCGGTGATGATCCGGTCGACGCATCCCTTGCCGGTCAGCGGCAGCCCACACTCCTCGACGATCTTCGGGGAGCCGTCCTTGGCGGTGTGCGTCATGACGACGATGACGGTGCGGGCGCCGTGCACCAGGTCCATCGCCCCGCCGATCCCGGTGATCATCTTGCCGGGGACCGCCCAGTTGGCGAGGTCCCCGCGCGCGGAGACCTGCATCGCGCCGAGCACGGCGACGTCGATGTGGCCGCCGCGGATCATCCCGAAGGAGAGCGCCGAGTCGAAGAAGGAGGCGCCCGGCAGGACGGTCACCGTCTCCTTGCCCGCGTTGATCAGGTCGGGGTCGACCTCGGTCTCCTCGGGGTAGGGGCCCACCCCGAGGAGGCCGTTCTCGGACTCCAGGACCACCTCGACGCCCGGCGGGAGGTGGTTGGGGATCAGAGTGGGCAGGCCGATGCCCAGATTCACGTACTGGCCGTCGCGCAGTTCACGCGCGGCGCGGGCGGCCATCTGCTCACGGGTCCAGGGCATCAGCCGCTCACCGTCCGCTTCTCGATCCGCTTCTCCGCCGCCTGCTCCGGGGTGAGCGCGACCACGCGCTGTACGAAGATCCCCGGCAGGTGCACCGCGTCCGGGTCGATCTCGCCGGGCTCCACCAGCTCCTCCACCTCCGCGACGGTGACGCGGCCCGCCATCGCCGCGAGCGGGTTGAAGTTGCGGGCGGCCTTGCGGAAGACGAGATTGCCGTGCCGGTCGCCCTTGGCCGCCCGCACCAGCGCGAAGTCGGTGCGGATGCCGTGCTCCAGGACGTACGGGGTGCCGTCGAACTCCCGTACCTCCTTGGCCGGTGACGCGAGCGCGACGCCGCCCTGGCCGTCGTAGCGCCACGGCAGGCCGCCCTCGGCGACCTGTGTGCCGACCCCGGCCGGGGTGTAGAACGCCGGGATGCCGGCCCCGCCCGCCCGCAGCCGCTCGGCGAGCGTGCCCTGCGGGATCATCTCGACCTCCAGTTCGCCGCCCAGGTACTGCCGGGCGAACTCCTTGTTGGCGCCGATGTAGGAACCGGTCACGCGGGCGATGCGGCCGGCCGCCAGGAGCACCGCGAGGCCCGAGTCCAGCGCGCCGCAGTTGTTGGACACCACGCGCAGGTCCGAGGCCCCGGAGACGTGCAGCGCCCGTATCAGTTCGTTCGGTACGCCGCTCAGACCGAAGCCGCCGACCGCGAGCGACGCCCCGTCCCGGACATCGGCCACCGCCTCGGCGGCCGTGGCCACCACCTTGTCCATCCGCGCACCCCCCTCTCTTCCCGGCCCGCATCGATCAGGTCGACCAATGGGGCAATTAATCAGGGCACTGAGTAATTCTGCGAGGATAGGAGCCGCCCAACTGCCTGGCAAGAGTGGGCAGCACACAGGGGTGGGGACGGGTATTGTTCAGTGCACCGATGAACAGTCCCGGAGAAGCCAGAGAGCTCGGAGAACCCCCAGAACCCCGAGAAGCCCGAGAAGCGGAGGGCCCCATGGCCGCGGTGGACCTCGCCACCCATCCCGGGCACCTGGCCCGACGTCTCCAGCAGGCGCACTACCTCCTGTGGAACACCATGGTGTCCGAGGAGATCACCTCACCGCAGTTCGCGGTCCTCAACGCCCTCGTCGCCGAGCCCGGCCTCGACCAGCGCACCGTGGGGGAGCGGGTGGGCCTCGACCGGTCCACGGTCGCCGAGGTCATCAGCCGGCTGATCCGCCGTGAGCTGCTCGACAAGGTCCGCGACCCACAGGACGGCCGCCGCTATCTGCTGCGCCTCACGGACGAGGGCAGGAGCACGCACCGCAGACTGACCGTGCGGACCGCGCGGATGAACCAGGTGTTCCTCGCCCCGCTCTCCACCGACGAGCAGAGCGTCTTCTTCGACCTGATCCGGCGGGTCGCGGACGCGGCGGAGAGCCTGCGCAACCCCGCGGAGCCGTCGGCGTCCCGGCAGGCCTGAGCGCGCTCACGCCTGCACGTACACCACCCACACCTGCCCCTTCGCGAAGGGCAGCGGCTTGCCGTCGGGCGTCGTGAACGCCGTGCCGTCCGTGGCCGCCGCGCGCTTCCAGCGGGCGTCGAAGGCGCGCCCGTCCCGCAGGACGCGCGCACTGCCCTCGCCGACCGTCTCGGTGAACGGCGAGATGTTGCCCGAACGGTCGTGGAAGCGGGACTGCCGCACCTTCGTGTACTGCACGACGACCGTGGAAGCGGCCAGTTCCTTGCCGTCGGGGGTACGCGCCCGCTCGCCGTCCATGGTGATGCGCCAACGGCCCTCGTACTCCACCCAGTCGAAGGCGAAGCGGGCCGAAGGGAAGCGGACCGTCCGGTGCGTCTCCGGCGTGCCCCCCGCCGGCGCGGGCCCGAACCGGAAACCGGTGCTCTCCAGGGCGTCCGCGTGCGGGGTGACCTTCAGGGCCTTGGGGCGCAGGAAGAGATCGTGCGGCGCGGCCCTGGCGTCGTCCCGGTAGTAGGCGTCACCGGGTGCCTTGTCCGGCGGCACGGCCCGCAGGGGCGCGTCCGCGATCAGCGGCAGAAGCTTCGACTGCGCCCCGGAGAACGCGAGCACGGGCGCGTCGAACTGGCGCAGCAGTTCGAGATCCGTCTCCCGCGCGCTGCGCACCGGCCCGATCACGGGCGGCAGCCGGGACGCGTATACGGCCATCAGGCGGCTCAGCCCCGCCTCCACCTGTTCGGCGTACACGACGTCCGCGGCGTCCAGGCCCGTCTGCGGGCGCGCCTGAGGAACGTTGTCGATCTTCACGGCGACCGCGGCGGCGCCGGCGGGGCTGCCGCCGGGGCCGCCGCTCGGGCCGCCCAAGGGCGGCTCCGGCTTGTCGGTCTCCACCGTGCAGCCGGCCGCCAGTACGACCAGCACCACCGCCCCGAGCCCTGCGCGCGTCCGCATCAACCGTCTCATGCGTACGTCTTACCCCGAAGACGCCCGCTATCAGCCGAAATCGAGCGCGTTGCGCAGCCCGAGTCGGTAACGGGTGCGGTCGTGGCGCTTGGCGAGTTCGACGGCCGGGGCGCGGTAGAGCGGTCGCACCGTGCACGGCTTCTGGTCGGAGCCCACCCGCTCCAGCAGCGCGTTGACCGCCTGGCGGGCCGCGGCGTTGGCGCCCTCCATGGTCGCGAGGTCGATGTCCACGGATACGTAGTCACCGGAGAGGAAGAGGTTGGGGATCCTCGTCGCGGCTGACGGGCGGTTGTGCAGGGTGCCCACCGGGTGGATGAGGAGTTCGTCCTCGTTCGTGGGGTTCGGCGTGCCGAGG
Organism: Streptomyces sp. NPDC015345; assembly: GCF_043078805.1. Classification (NCBI taxonomy): domain Bacteria; kingdom Bacillati; phylum Actinomycetota; class Actinomycetes; order Kitasatosporales; family Streptomycetaceae; genus Streptomyces; species Streptomyces sp. NPDC015345. Next base: position 1,232,845 of record NZ_JBIBTX010000002.1, read on the forward strand.
CCGTCGACGCCCGGGTCGAGGAACCACGAGTGCAGCTTGCCGTCGCTCAGGACCGTCTTGCCGGTGTCGTTGAGCGCCGCCTTGAGCTGTGCCCACACCTCCTTGGCGACCTCCTCGCGGGTGCACTGCTTGGCCGTCTTGCCGTACAGCATCCCCGGTTTGTCCCACTCGGAGATGTCCACCGACAGGCAGTCGACCGCCACACCGTCGCCGTAGTCGGCAGGGAAGTCGCGCTCGGGCCAGTGGCCCGCCTGCGCGATGCCGGTCAGCGACCAGGGCGAGTCGACGCAGTTGAAGTGGCCCTTCACCAGGGGCGGGCGCTCGGTCAGATAGAACTGGATGCCCGTCATCCAGTCCGTCTGCAGCTTGTCGCAGCGTGCCAGCTGCGGGTCGGCCGCCTTCATCGCCGCGCTCCACGTCCTGCGCGCGTGCTCCACCGGCATGGCCTGCACGTAGTGGTCGGCGGTGATGTCACGCCGTACGCCGCCCGGGTCCTCGATCACGGTCTTGGTGATGCGGCCGTCACCGAACGCCAGCTCGCGGACCGTCCAGCCGACGCGGAACTCGACGCCGAGCGACTTCAGGTGGGTCACCCAGGGGTCGATCCACGCCTCGTTCGTGGGGGCGTTCAGGATCCGGTCGGGCGGGCCGTCGGCGCCCTGGCCGAGCGCGTTGAAGACGAAGGCCTCGCCGAGGGTGCCCACCGTGCGGGTGCTCGCCTCCTCGGCCTTCGTCGCCACGATGTTGCGGGTGACGCCGATCGCGAGGAGACGCTGGTAGTCCTTCGACATCTTCTCGGCGCGCACGAAGTCCCACCACGGCGTCGACTCCCAGTCGTCGTCGCGGCGCTCGTCACAGCTGGTCAGGAAGACCAGGGCGCGGTTCACGAAGTACGTGACCTCGTGCGCCGGCAGGTTGAAGGCCGTGTCGAGCAGCGCGGTGAGCGCGCGGGCGATGTCGTCGAGGCTGAGCTGCTCCGGCTGACTGCCGGGCCACGGGATCGGCATGCGCAGGTCCTCGCGGCCGGTGCGCGCGAACGACATCTCGCGGGGCGCGACGAGGTTGTCCCATACGCCGTTGGCGTTCCCGGGGAAGGGGATGCGGCGCATGGTGTCCGGGAGGTTGTGGTAGATCCCCGGGATGAAGCGGAAGCCGTGCTCGCCGGGCAGCGGTCTGCGGTTGCCCTTGGCGCTGTTCGGCACGTCCATGCTGCGGGCCTTGCCGCCGAGCGCCCGGCGTTCGTAGACCGTGACGGCGAAGCCGCGCTCGGCCAGTTCGTGGGCGGCCGTCAACCCCGCGACACCGCCGCCGAGTACGGCCACGGAGTGCTTCGCCCGCGGTGCTCCCGCCGCCGCGGCGGCGGGCACCGCGGCCACGCCCACTCCTCCCGCTCCCACGCCCAGCGCGGTCGCCCCGCCGACCGCGGCGGCCCCCGCGACGAATCCCCGCCGCGTGCTTCCCTCGGCACGACTGTGCCCCATGCCCCAGCCCCCCTTACCGTCGGTAACTGACGTGTCAGGCGCAGGAGCCTACGGTCGTGAGGGGTGAGGGGGAAGGTGCGGGGGAGCAGCTTCACACATTGGCGTGATTCCGGTGGCGGGAGGGTTTCCCGTCTCAGTAGTGCCTTGTGGTGAGCCGCCTCGCGGTGTGCCGGCTCAGCGCGGGCGTGCCGAGTGGCGTCCCGTGGGGCGCCGCGCGAGCCGGAGCAGCCGCTGTAGGGGGCCACGTGTCGGGGAGGCGCCTCGCGGAGGCGTTCGCGAAGGGGTGGGGGACACCCGAGGGATGAGTGTGCGGCCGTCCTCCGCTTCCAGGAGGACCGCCGGTCCGCCGTCGGTCGCGGCGGACCAGTCGACCCGGAGCGTGAAGGGCCGTGGCTCGTCGTCGGGCGTCTCGGCCGTCAGTACCGTGACGCCGCGACGGCGCTTCTGGCAGGTGGCGACGACCTTGCCGTCGACCAGGACTTCGACCGGGTCCCGTGCGCCGCCGACGCACACGGTGATCGAGTGTCCGGCCCGGTCGAGGTGAAAGCGGGAGTCGTGCGACATCGGCCACCTCCCCGTCCCCGTCGTCGCGCGTCAGCGGCGCACCCGGCCGGTCTTCCGCTCCCAGCCGCCGCGCGTCCAGACGATGTGCGCGGACTCGGGGACGTACTCCTCGCAGCGCGGATTCTGGCATGGCCCCGCCACCCAGGCAGGGACGAAGACACCGAGGCTCTTGTAACGCACCACCACGGCGTCGACAGGTTGCTTGCACGAGCCGCAGACATGCCCTGACGCGGTCGTCGTCCGGTGTTTCCGCTCGCCGTTCATGACATCACTTTACTATTACTTGGTGTTTTTTGGCATCCTTTTGCGGTCTATTTCGGGCGCAGCAGGCTCAGTCCCACGGAGATGGCCAGGACGACGGAAATGACGGCAAGGCTGATCGGTGACGGAATCTCGGGGATGGCGTCGCTGATCGTCTTGTGCGAGGCCTGCAACACGAGTTTGACGCCGATGAAGGCGAGGATGATGGCCAGGCCCTTGCTGAGGTAATGGAAGCGGTCGAGCAGGCCCGCGAGCATGAAGAACAGGGCGCGCAGACCGAGAATGGCGAAAGCGTTGCTGGTGTAGACGATGAACGCGTCACTGCTGACGGCCAGCACGGCGGGCACGCTGTCCACGGCGAAGACGAGGTCGGCGGCCTCGATCGCGGCGACGACGGCCAGCAGGGGGGTGGCGACGCGTTTCCCGGCCTCCTTCACGAAGAAATGCGTGCCCGCGTATTCGTCCCGGACGGGAATGACCTTGCGGAGCAGGCGTACGGCGATGCTCTTGCCCGGGTCGAAACTGTCCTCCTCCTCTTTGAGGATCTTGTAGGTGCTGTAGAAGAGGATGATCGCGAAGACGAACAGCACGGCCGTGAAGCGGCTGACCACGGCCACGCCCGCGGCGAGAAAGATGCCGCGGAAGACCAGGGCGCCGAGTACGCCGAAGAACAGCACGCGGTGCTGATAAGCGCGCGGCACCTTGAAATAGCCGAAGATCAGCGCGAAGACGAAGAGGTTGTCGACCGACAGGCTCTTCTCCAGGAGCCACGCGGTGGTGTATTCCACCCCGGCGGTCGTGCCCACCACGAGGAAGACGACGGCGCCGAAGGCGATCGCCAGCCCGACCCAGACCCCGCTCCAGGCGGCGGCTTCCCGGAAACCGATGACGTGGGCGTGCCGGTGCGCGAGGAGGTCGACCGCCAAGGACACCAGCACGGTGACGACGAAGACCATCCATAGCCAGAACGGCACACTGTGCATGGCCCCAACCCCTCGGCTGCGACAAACCGGACATCTCTTTCGAGTGTGCGGTGCGCGGCCGTGACTGTCCTCCCGGCGGCGCCACTCCCGCGTGTACTCCTCTAGGCGGCGCTCAGCCCGGCGGCGGGCCCAGCACGTCCGTGAGTGAGTACCGCACTGGTTCCTCCAGTTGGGCGTAGGTGCAGCTCCCCGGGGCACGGTCGGGGCGCCACCTGCGGAACCGCGCCGTGTGGCGAAAGCGCCGCCCGCCCTCCATGTGGTCGTACGCCACTTCGCACACCCACTCGGGGCGTACCGGCACCCACGACAGGTCCTTCTTCCCGGACCAGCGGCTCGGCGCGCCCGGCAGCCGTGCCGTCTCGTGCGCCGCCTCGTCCGCCCAGGCGGCCCACGGGTGCCCCTGCGCGGACTCCATCCGCAGCGGCTCCAGCTCGTCGATCAGCTCCGCCCGTCGCTTCATGGAGAAGGCCGCGGCGACACCCACGTGCTGGAGGGCGCCCCCCTCGTCGTAGAGGCCGAGGAGGAGCGAGCCGACGACGGGGCCGCTCTTGTGGAGGCGGTAGCCCGCGACCACGCAGTCCGCCGTGCGCTCGTGCTTGACCTTGAACATGACGCGTTCGTCCTGGCGGTAGAGCAGATCCAGCGGCTTGGCGATGACCCCGTCGAGACCCGCGCCCTCGAACTGTTCGAACCAGCGCCGCGCCACCTCCGTGTCGGTCGTCGCCGGTGCGACATGGACGGGCGGTGTCACCCCGGACAGCGCCGTCACCAGGCGCTCGCGGCGTTCCGCCATGGGGGTGGCGGTCAGCGACTCGTCCCCGAGGGCGAGCAGGTCGAAGGCGACGAAGGACGAGGGCGTGCGCTCGGCGAGCGTCGCGACGCGCGAGGCCGCGGGGTGGATGCGCTCCGTGAGCGCGTCGAAGTCCAGCCGTCCGTCCCTGGCGATCACGATCTCGCCGTCCATCACGCAGCGCGCCGGAAGCCGCTCCCGCAGCGCGTCCGCCAACTCGGGGAAGTAGCGGGTGAGGGGCTTGCCCGTGCGGCTGCCGATCTCGATCTCGTCACCGTCGCGGAAGACGATCGCACGGAACCCGTCCCACTTGGCCTCGTACTGCATGCCCGGCGGGATCTTCGCCACGGGCTTGGCGAGCATGGGCTTCACGGGCGGCATCACCGGCAGATCCATACTCCGATTCTGCGGTGGTCCACCGCATATCGCCCGGTATGCGGTGAATGACCGGGCCGTTTAGCGTTGCTCCATGGGTGAAACCAAGGGCACGAGCGCGGCCGTGGAGATCGACACGGGGGAGCGGACGGTCCGCCTGTCCAGCCCGGACCGGGTCGTCTTCCCCGAGCGCGGCTACACCAAGCTGGACCTCGCCCAGTACTTCCTGGCCGTCGGTCCCGGCATCCTGCGCGCGCTCAGGAACCGTCCCACCACCTTGCAGCGCTACCCGGACGGGGCGGCCGGCGAGTTCTTCTACCAGAAGCGGGCGCCGAAGAACCACCCCGACTGGATTCCCACCGCCACCATCACCTTCCCCAGCGGCCGCACCGCCGACGAGATGTGCCCCACCGAGGTCGCCGCCGTGATCTGGGCGGCCCAGTACAACACGCTCACCTTCCACCCCTGGCCCGTACGGCGCGACGACATCGACCACCCCGACGAACTCCGCATCGACCTCGACCCGCAGCCCGGCACGGACTACGCCGACGCGGTGCGCGCCGCACATGAACTGCGCGCCGTCCTGGACGAGTTCGGCGGCCTGGCCGGCTGGCCCAAGACCTCCGGCGGCCGGGGACTGCACGTCTTCGTGCCCATCGAACCGCGCTGGACCTTCACGCAGGTGCGGCGGGCCGCGATCGCCTGCGGGCGCGAGCTGGAGCGGCGCATGCCGGAGCAGGTCACGACGGCGTGGTGGAAGGAGGAGCGCGGCGAACGGATCTTCGTCGACTACAACCAGACGGCCAGGGACCGCACCATCGCCTCCGCCTACTCGGTACGGGCCCGCCCGCACGCCCCCGTGTCGGCGCCCCTGCGGTGGGACGAGGTCGACGACGCCGCGCCCGAGGACTTCGACATCGCCACCATGCCGGGACGCTTCGCGGAGGTCGGTGACGTCCACGCGCGCATGGAGGAGCGGGCCTACTCCCTCGAAGCCCTCCTCGAACTCGCCACCAAGGACGAGAAGGACCACGGGCTCGGCGACCTGCCTTACCCGCCGGAGTACCCGAAGATGCCGGGCGAACCGAAACGGGTGCAGCCGAGCCGCGCCAAGCACGAGGACTAGGGCCTGTCTGACAGTTCCCGTCGTCGCCCGGAGGGCGGCCTCGCGGCGTCAGGTGCGTGCTCTCGGCGTGCCGGGCGTAGGGCCTCGTACTGGATGTACTTGGCTCTGCGCCCGGTGCGGCGAGAGTGCGTGCATGGCGTCGCGAGGCAGGCGGGAATTGTCAGACAGGCCCTAGCCCAGAGCAGCTGTCAGGCGGCGGCAGCTGTCCAGCAGGTCCTCGTCCGCGGCGACGTCGTAGCGCATGTTGCTCCGTGTGCCGGTGTTGTCGTGGCGCCGCGCCGACGTCAGCTCCCGGCGGATCAGCGGGAGCGCGGGAGCCGCCGCCCGGCCCATCGAGACAAGGCAGGCGGCCGCGGCGGGGCGGGAGCCCGGGGTCGTCGTCCACTGGTCGAGGAGGACCGGAAGCACCTCCGCCGCGTCCCTCCGTATGTGCCACAGAGTGATCGCCGCCTGCGCCGGGCAGCCCTCGGTCCCCGTGGTCAGCGCACGCACGCGGGGCGCGAGCGGCGCCGCATCGGGGCCGAGCGCGGCCGCGATCAGCAGCGCGCGCTCACGGGCGTACCACCGGTCTCCCGCGAGGGCGTCGCGCAGCACGGGCAGCACATGTGTGGCATCGCCGCTCACCGCCCAGAGGGCCTCCGCCGCGCTCAGCCGGCCGTGCTGGTCGGCCGAGGAGGTGTCGCGGGCCAGCTCCCTCAGCCGGGGCGCCGTGTCCGCCGCGGCGGGGCCGTACCGGGCGAGGGCGCCGAGGGCCGTGCCGTAGTGGTCGCCGTACAAGGCGGTGGTGATCAGGGGCAGCGACGCGGCGGGCGCGCAGACGCCGAGCGCGTCGGTCAGCCGGGCCCGGACCGCCCCGCCCGCGCGGGACCCCATGCGGGCCAGCCTGTCGTGCAGCGCCGGCGCCAGCCGGGCCCGCGCGCGGGGGCCCATGGCCTTGACCCAGCGGTCAAGACGCTCCGGAACGCCGCCTCCGCCGTCCAGGACCGCCGCCAGGCAGGGGACCGCCCGCGCGTCGCCCTGGAGGGCCAACGCCTTGAGTGCGCCGCCGAAGAGCGACCGCTGCCAGTCGGCGGGGTCCCAGTCGTCCTCCCACTCGACCAGGCAGGCCGCCAGGACGTCCGCCGTCACTCCGGCGATCGGGTGGACGTACGCCAGCTCGCTCAGCGCCGCCCGGGACAGGTCCTCGTCGTGTTCGGCCAGTTGCCGGGCGAGCAGTGCCACCGCGAGGTCGTTCGGCGCGCGCCAGCCGGTCAGGAGGCGGCCGGCCTCCTGGACCGCGGCCAGGCGCTGACCCCGGTCCGGAGTGCGCAACTGCGCGTGGAGCAAGCCGAACCGCTCTTCCGTGCGGTCGTCGAGGGCGAGGTGCAGCTCCCGGAGGAGGTCGTGGGCGAGACCCGCGTCGATGCCCGGCTGGTGGGCCGCCTTGAGCTCGCGCAGGTACGACACCATCGTGTCCGTCCGCGGCCGCTCCTGGTGTCCGTCCGTGGCGCCGGGGCCCGCTTCGTGTGCGCGCCGCATCGCGTCGACCGCTGACTCCACGCTGTCCGCGGGCAGCAACTGCGGCGCGCACCGCGCCAGTTGGGTCAATGCCGTCAGGCACACCGCCGGGTCCGCTCCGGCGGAGGCGAGGACGTCGGCGAGGCACCGGCCGGCCTCGGGGCGCAACTCCTCGTGCGCCACGCCCAGCGCGCCGATCGCCTCGGCGAGGGAGCGTACGACGGAGCCGTGCCCCTCGACCGGGACACGGGAGCGCAGCGCGGCGAACGCACGCGCCGGGTCGGAGTGCAGCTGGGCGAGGGCGCCAGGGACGGCGGCGCGCAACTGCGGGTCGGGGTCGGCGAGACGCTCCAGGAAGAAATCGGCGCGGCCCCGTACGAGGGCGGCGGCGGTCACGAAGTTCGCCACCCAGGCCGCGTCCTCATCCTCGTCCTCGAAGAGGCCACCGATCTCGTCCGGGTCCGGCTCCTCCTCGCCCGCGATGCTGCGCAGCAGGCCCACGATCGCGCCCCTGTCCTCGACCGCGGCGTCGCCCGCGAGGGCGAAGAGGAAAGGGACGCAGGCCACTGTCGAGTCGTAGACATCCCCCTGGTGGTGCACCGCCCCGTACAGCCCGTCCAGCGCGATGTCCCGCTCGGCGGGGTCCGCCGAAGCCAGGCCGCGCAGCAGCTCCGGCACGTCCGAAGCGTCGCCGTACGCGTGGCTCAGCGACGCCCAGTCGACGTCCTCGACCCCCGCGAGCATCCCCGTCGCCGTCCCTGCCACCGCCGCACCCCCGTACCCGTGCCACCCATCCACCGCTTGATCACAGCATGCCGCACACCACTGACAACGCACGGCGCCCCCGCCCCGAGCGGGGCGGGGGCGCCGGGGCGCGACGCCTTGCGGCACGACGCCCTACAGCTCCTTGATCCTGATGTCCCGGTACGACACGACGTCCGTCACCCCGTGGACCTGGAGCCCGAGATAGCCGGACGCGTAACGGCGCCCGTCCGTGCCCGGGTCGTCACCGCGCGGCGGCGTGAAGTCCTGGCCGCCGACGTTGTCGAACTCGTTGAGCAGGACGCCGTTGCGGTAGACCGAATAGTGCTGGTCCACCACGCGGATCTCGTAGTCGTTCCACGTGCCCTTCGGGGTGACGCCGGCGCCGGCCAGACCCACCCGGTCGAAGCCGTAGATCGACCCCGTCTTGTACATGTCGCCGTCGGGCCGGTCGAGCACCTGCACCTCATGCCCGTACTTGATGGCCACCCACTCCGGACGCGACTCCTCCGGGTGGTCGTGGACCTGCGGGAAGCGTACGAAGACCCCGGAGTTGGTGTTGCCGTTGCCCGGGGCGTCGTCGCGCCACTGGAGCTTCAGCGAGAAGTCGCCGTACTTCCGCTGCGGGAACCACAGCATGCCCATGCCCTGGACGGCGGTGCTGCTGGTGATCGTGCCGTCGTCGTTGAGCCCGAACTTGCCGCCGCCCACCTGCTCCCACTTGTCGAAGGACTCCTTGGTGCCGTCGAAGATCTTGCGGTAGCCGTCCGTCTGGCCCGGCTTGCCGATGCCCGACTGCTTGGCGGCGCGGTTGATCTTGTTGTACTCGCGCTGGTCGATCTCGCCTTCTTTAAGAAGCCTGTCGGTAACGGCCTTGACGTGCTTCAGGAAGAGCGCGTGCGAGGTCCACTCCTTCTCGTCCTCGATCAGTTCGTTGATGCGGCAGCGGTTGTTCGTGACGCGGTTGGGGACGCCCGTGTCGACCGTGCCCACGATCACCGTCAGCCGCTCGTCGAACTCCGGGCAGTTGGGCGCCGGGACGCCGCCGCCCTCGGAGACCGTGAAGGAGACCGTCCTGGCCTCGGCCGTGTTGCCCGCCTTGTCGCTCGCCCGGTACGCCACGGCGTGCCGCCCCACGCGGTCGACGACGACCGGCGCCTCGTACGCCAGGTACGGGCCGCCGTCCAAGGAGTACTCGATCCTCGCGATCCCCGAGCCCGAGTCGGTCGCGGTGACCGTCACCTTGGCCCTGCCGATGTAGGCGCCGTCGGAGTCCTTGTCGCCCTCGACCTTCGCCGACGTCTCCGGAGGCGTCCTGTCCTCGACCGGAGGCGCGACCACGGTGAACTCGACGGACTTCTCGGCCGCCTGGTTCCCCGCCTTGTCGGCGGCGCGGTAACGGACCTTGTGGGTGCCCGTCTCGTGGACCATGACCGGGCCGGTGTACGCCTTCCAGGCGCCGCCGTCACCGATGGCGTACTCGATCGTGTTGACGCCGGAACCGGTGTCGGACGCCGTCACCGTGACCGTGGCCATCGCGACGTACTGCCCCTGGTCGTTCTTCTCACCGGACACCGTGGCCGATGTCTCCGGAGGCGTCCTGTCGTCCGTCGACGGCGCGACGACCTTGAAGTCGACGGACTTCTCCGCCGCCACATTGCCCGCCCGGTCCGAGGCCCGGTAGCGGATCTTGTGGGAGCCGACCTGGTCGACGACCACGGGCGCGGTGTACGGCTGCCACGCGCCGTCCGCCCCGACCGCGTACTCGATCCTCTCGACGCCCGAGCCCTCGTCCGTGGCGCTCACCGCCACCGAGGCCGAACCGACGTACGCGCCGTCGGCGTTGGTCTGCCCCTCCACCTTCACCGACGTCTGGGGAGCGGTGGTGTCCTCGCCGCCGCCCTCGGTCACCACCAGGATGCCCTGCATCGCTCCGTGGCCCGGGATCGTGCAGTAGTAGCGGTAGCGGCCGGGGGTGAGCGTGACCTCGGCCGTGTGCTTGCCGCCCTGGTCGTCGTTGGGGTTGGCCAGGATGTTCAGCGGAACGTCGTTGTTGTACTCCGGGTCGGAGACGTCGAACGTCAGCGTGTGCGGCATGCCCGTCGTGTTGCCGGTCGCCTCACTGTTCTCGAAGACGATCGTCGTCGGTCCCGCCACCGCCGTGGTGGGCGCCGACTTGTACTTGTCGATGTCGTTGTCGGCCGTCCACGTCAGGGTCTGTGCCGCCGCGAGACCGTTGTTGTCGTCGCGTGCCGTGGCCGCCGTCGACGTCAGGCCGAGCACCATGAGGAGCGAGGCCAGTAGCGCCGTGTACAGTCTTCGCTTCCGCACGGTCCGTGCCGCGAAGCCAGCCATCGGGGAACGCCTCATCCCGCCCTCCTCGCCAGATCGCCGGCGGCCGGGGTCGGCCCGCCGCCCTTGTACGTCACGCGCCACAGCGCGGACTTGGAATCCGAGGTGAAGAAGCCGCGGCCGTAGTCCAGGACGTACAGGGAGCCGTCCGGCGCGAACTTCCAGTCCATGAGGTTCTTGATGCCGTCGTTGCCGATCGGGATGATCTTCTTCAGCGATTCGGCGTGCACCGGCAGACCGCCGTCGCCGACCGTCTTCGGGTCGGTGAGCACCGCGTGCCGCGGCTGGTCGCCGTCGTAGAAGTCGCCGACGAACCACTTGCCGTCCCAGTACGAAGGCCACGTGCCGGCGCTCGCGCCCGCCGCGTCGTAGCGGTAGACCGGGCCGTTCATCGTGGCCTGGCCGCCGCCCTTGAGCCACGGCAGGAGCTGCTTCTGCTCCTCGGTCTTGTAGCTCGGCACGCCGTTCGCGTCGCGCGGGTAGTCGATGCCGCCGCCCTGGGGCGAGTACCAGATGTTGTTGGGCTCGGCCGGCGGGATGTTCACCAGGCCGTCGTTGTTCGGCGACTCGTTCTTGAGGTTCTCGCAGTCGTACCAGCCGAGCGGCTTCGACGGGTCCGGCAGGTTCCGGTCGCGATAGGGCTGGTTGTTGCCCATGCAGTAGGGCCAGCCGCGGTTGGAGGCATGCGTGATCGCGGCGAACGTGTCGTACTTCGCCGGGCCCCACGTCGTCGACGGCGCGGACGCGTCCGGGCCGACCCACCCCGCGTACAGGATGTCGGTCTTCTTGTCGATGGAGATGCGCGCGGGGTTCCTGACACCCATCACATAGATCTCGCCGCGCGTCTTGCCGCCGCCCTCGTCCTGCTCCTTGCCGGTGAAGAGGTTCCCTTCGGGGAGCGTGTACGTCCCGTCGGGCTCCGGGTGGATGCGCAGGATCTTGCCGTTGAGGTTGTTGGTGTTGCCGGCCGTGCGGCGGGCGTCGGCGAAGGAGACACCCTTGAAGTTCGGCTCGGGGTTGTTGCCCGAGTAACCGTCCGTGAACCGCGAGGAGTTGTTGTCGCCGGTCGCGATGTACAGGTTGCCCTTGGAGTCCCAGGCCATCCCGCCGCCCGAGTGGCAGCAGCTGTGGATCTGCACCGGCCACTTGAGCAACACCTTCTCGCTGCCCATGTCCAGCTTGTTCGTGGCCCGGTCGAGAGTGAAGCGGGAGACGTACCGCTCGGCCATGTGCGTCTCGCGGTTGATCTGCGCGTGGGGCGTGTAGTGCAGGTACACCCACCCGTTCTGCTCGAACCTCGGATCGATCTCGATGCCGAGCAGGCCCTCCTCGACCTTGATCAGCTCATCGCCGCCGCCCTTGTTGCCGAAGACCGACAGGGCGCCCGCGAGCGTCACCTTCTTGGTCCTCGGGTCGTAGACATGGATCTCGCCCTTGCCCTTGCCGATGTCCGGGTTGTTCCAGTCGGTGATCACCGGCTGGGAGGAGTCGGCACCGCCGCGCCCGATGTAGAGGACCCGCCCGTCGGGGGCGGTGACCAGGCCGTGCGGCTCGCCGATCTGGTCGTTCTGCCCCGGCTGATTGGCCTGGGTGAGGCGCTCCGCCTGGTAGTTGGCGTTGATCGTCGCCTTGCAGTCGGCGCGCGCGATGCGGGTCGTCCACAGCAGGGCGCCGCGCAGATGGCCGCGGAAGTCCGCCTCGTCGTACGAGGACGCGGTGCCGCCCATGCCGGTGTAGAAAGAGCGTCCGCCGTCGTAGTCGCGGCACCACGACACCGGGTGGTCCCAGCCGTTCTTGCCGGTGCCGGGCCGGTACGTCGACTCCCGTACGCGGGCGACCGTGTGTACGTCGCCCGAGGGGTTCTTCGTCCAGTTCAGCCACCGGTCGGGCCGCTTCCACTGGAGGGGCAGGCCCTTGGTCGCCGGATGCTCGCGGTCGCCGACCTCGACGGTCGCCCGCTGGACGTCCGCCGGGCTCGCGTCGGCGGGCCGGGCGCCGATCAGGCCGGTGAACCAGGTCGAGTACGGCTCGGCGCGGGCCGCGTCATGGACGCCGAGGAAGCCGCCACCGGCCTCCATATAGGCCTCCAGGCCCGCCTCCTGCTCGGGGTCGAGGATGTCGCCGCCACCGGTCAGGAAGGCCACGGCGTTGAAGGTGCCGAGTCTGCGCTCGTTCGTGAAGACGGCCGGATCGTCCGTCGCCACGGTCTTGAACCGCTGGGCGGGCGGACCCGATTGGCCGATCTCCTCGATCGCCTCGATGCCGGCGTTGACCACGGGGGACTCGTCGCCGCCCGCCGCCGAGCCGTGGAAGACGAGGACCTTGACGTTGGCGCCGCCGGGTGGTGACGGCAGGGACATCGTTGTCAGCGGCGGTCCCGGGTACGGCCTCGCGGAGGCGGCCTGTGCCGAGAGTGCCCCGGTGACCAGGGCTCCCGACAGCAGCGCGGCCGCCCAGGCCCGGCGTGAGCGGTTCGGTCTGCGTCGTGTTCTGCTCAACCCTCGTACGGTCAAGGGCTCTTGATGCGGTGTGCGCCGCATGAGTACACCCACCCCTCGTCGGTCACAGCAACAGCGCCGACGAAGCTAGACCTCTTTTCGCAACTCGCCAATAGGTATCACCGCGATAGCACGAACTTTGTCCTGCGTGTGGATAAACAAAGACTCGGCCGATACCGTGTGGCCGTCCGGGGGCCTCCTGCGCCCCGTCAGTCTCCGTACCGCAGTGGGGAGTTCGGCATGGACAGACGGAGCTTCAACCGGAGGGTGCTCGCGGGCGGCGCGGCGGTGGCGGGGGTGACATCGTTGTCGGTCGTGAGCGCGCCCGACGCGAGCACGGCCGAGGCCCCGCGGACGGCGCCCGCGGGTGGTGAGGTCAAGCGCATCAAGATGTACGCGGAGAAGCTCCCCGACGGGCAGATGGGCTACGGCCTGGAGAAGGGCAAGGCGAGCATCCCGGGCCCGCTCATCGAGCTGAACGAGGGCGACACCCTGCACATCGAGTTCGAGAACACCATGGACGTGGCCGCCAGTCTGCACGTCCACGGCATGGACTACGAGATCTCCAGCGACGGCACCAAGCACACCAGGAGCGAAGTCGAACCGGGCGGCAGACGCACCTACACCTGGCGCACCCATGCCCCGGGCCGCCGCAAGGACGGCACCTGGCGGCCCGGCACCGCCGGGTACTGGCACTACCACGACCACGTGGTCGGCACGGATCATGGCACCGGTGGCGTACGGAAGGGGCTCTACGGTCCGCTGATCGTGCGCCGCAAGGGCGATCTGCTGCCCGACAAGACCTTCACGATCGTCTTCAACGACATGACGATCAACAACAGATCCGGCCACGACAGCCCCAACTTCGAGGCCACGGTGGGCGAACGGGTCGAGTTCGTCTCGATCACCCACGGCGAGTACTACCACACGTTCCACGTGCACGGTCACCGCTGGGCGGACAACCGCACGGGCATGCTGACCGGCCCCGACGACCCCAGCCAGATCCTGGACGACAAGATCACGGGCCCCGGCGACTCCTTCGGCTTCCAGGTCGTCGCGGGGGAGGGGGTGGGCGCAGGGGCCTGGATGTACCACTGCCATGTGCAGAGCCACTCGGACATGGGGATGGCGGGGCTGTTCCTGGTGAAGAAGGCGGACGGGACGATTCCGGACTATGAGCCGCACCATCGGGGCGGGGGCGCGGCGAAGTCCGGGGGGTCGTCGAAGTCCGGAGCGCCGTCGCGGGATGCCGCCGGGGGACACGCTCACCACTAGGCCGTGTCCGACGGGTCGAGTGACTCGCCGAGGGGTGAATCGTTCCGTTTGATGTGGGGCGTGGTGATCTTTCCGATGCCGAGTGGGCTCAGCTGGAACCGCATCTGCCGACGAACGTCGGGCGAGGTGGGCGTTGGCACTGCCATCGGCGCGTGATCAATGGAATTCTCTTCCGGCTGCGGACCGGCTTGCCTTGGCGGGACCTGCCGCCTTATTTCGGGAAGTGGCAGACGGTCTATGACCGGCATCGCAGGTGGTCGGCCGATGGCACGTGGGAGAAGATCTTGCATGCCATCCTCGCCACTGCTGACGCTGCGGGCCGGATCGACTGGAGTGTGGTGAGCGTAGATTCCACGGTGTGCCGAGCTCACCAGCATGCGGCGGGGGCTCGTCGCCGGCCGGCCCGCGTGCCGGGGCGACGCCGCCGCCCCGCAGAGCATCGCTCTGACGAGGCGGTCGGCCGCTCGCGGGGTGGCCTGACGACGAAGATTCACCTGACCAGTGACGGAAGCCGACGTCCACTGTCAGTTCTGATAACCCCAGGACAGTGGGGTGACGCTCCGCAGTTGATCACGGTCTTGGACCGCATCCGCGTTCCGCGTCCAGCCGGTGGCCGCCCACGTACGAGACCGGACCACGTCTGCGGGGACAAGGCATACAGCTCGCGTCGAAACCGCCAGTACCTGCGACGACGGCAGATCCAGCACACGATCCCCGAGCGTCGAGACCAGCGAGCCAACCGCCGACGACGTGGGAGCCGAGGCGGTCGCCCCATCGCTTTCGACCGGTCTCGGTATGCCCGCAGAAACGAGGTCGAGCGGTGCATCAACGCGCTCAAAGGATCCAGGGCCGTGGCGACTCGGTACGACAAAAGAGCCTACGTATTCCACGGCACGGCGACTCTGGCCGCGCTTCGCCTGTGGCTCCTCCCCTGATTCCTCGAATGCCCTTCCACAGCAGCCATGCCCACCGACTCAGTCGTCGGCCGCGACGAGGAGAGTGATCCGTCCAGCTGAGCGGTCGATGAGCACGAACTCGTGGAAGTCCTCGTGCACACGCCCCCAGTCATGAATGGCCTCATCCCCGAGCCCGCTCAGGTAGGAGATGTGCTCGGCCGCAGCCAAGCGGTCGAACACCTCCTGCTGCAGATCCGCCTCCAGCCTGGCAGGCATGTCCTCGAACTTGTTCGCCCACCCCCACAGGATGTGCGCGCTCTTCTCCCAGCTGACGGCTTCGTAGACGTCGGGGGTGACCAGGCTCAGCCAATACGGGCCGTGCCTGGATCCCTCCGGCAGGACTCCACCACCTGCGTAGTCGTCCCGGAACTGTTTATGCCCGATGAGCGCCGCGAGCAGTTCCTGGGCGTCGCCGGGCTCAGCCGGGATCCGCAGATGCTTGATGTCAACCCACCTGTAGCCGTGCGACCTTGGATCCTGGAACTTGTAGTTCCGGAAATTGATGAAGGCACTGGCCTCATGGGTGAGCTGGTTCTCCATAGCGCCACAGCTTAGGAGCCGGCCAAGGTCACTCTGCAGCCCCGTCGGACAGGCTCTAAGGTGCGGAGTTGCTCAGCCTGACCTCAGGAGGGCGAGCGTGGCGGTCCGTAGCCATGTTGCGGCTTCTTCCACTGACATGCGGTCTGCCCTGACTTCGTCGCCTGCTGCGTGGCCGAGAGCGGTGACCGCGGCTACCAGCCAGGTGGCTGGCGGTGCGGGGTCGAACTCGCCTGACGCCTGACCCTTCTCGATCAGCCGGGTGAGTCGGGCTGCGACGGGCTCATGCCGGGCCAGATCGGCGTCGGCGCTGGCGCGGGTGCTTCCGAGCTGGAGGAGCACGGGGTTGCGTTCGAACAGCCGCCAGCCGATGTCCTGCAGTCCTAGGAGCGAGTCCAGGGCCGAACCATTCTTCTCTTCCGCCTCGTCCATCGCGGCCATGGCCTGGTCCGTGATCCGGTCGGCGACAGCGTCAAGCAGCGCCTCACGAGTGCCGAAGTGGGCGTATACGGTCTGGCGGGTGACGTCGGCCGCGGCGGCGATGGCGGCCATACCGGCGTCGGGCCGCTCGGCCAGCAGCCGGACCGCGGCGCCCAGCACTGCGGCCCGACTGCGCTCGGCGTCGGCGCGACGGCGGGGCTGAACTCGCGGGGAGTCGCCGGGGGTCTCGAAAGCAGTCAACTCTTACAACCTTGTCAGAGATAGATGGCTCGCTATATCTTACGGATGCGTAAGAGATCGTTGCGCGGGTGGCCCCGCACGTACGGCAGGAGCATGGTGAATCCCCTCCACGCGAAGCCTCCCGAGCAGTTCATCGCCGACTTCTTCACGACCTTCACCGACGCCGTCATCCATGGCTCGGAAGACGCCTCAGGCCTGATGTCCAGGTACTACACCCGTGACGTCGTTCAAGTCGCCGACGGCGTGCCACTCGACTGGGAGCGTCTCGTCGCTCACCTCCGCCCGGTGCGCAAGAACCTGCGCGAGTTCCGTTTCGAGGTGCACGAGGCGTTCGCGGACGGAGACCGGATCGCGACCCGCTTCACGATTCACGCCCGGATGCGCAAGGGCGGACCGATTTCCACACGGGTCCACATGTTCGCGGAGTTCACCCCCGACGGCCTGTTGCGACGAGCTGAGCAGCTCACCCGAGCCGTCGCCCCCGACGAACCAAAGAGCGGGGCCGTGGGTGAGGGGGTTGTCGGTCCTTGCGAGCCTGTCACGGAGGAGTGAACGTCAACCGGCCCGACAAGCACCGCGTCCCCGCCGTCAGCCTCAGTTCTCAAACAGACACTGAGAGTTCCACTGCGGTGTCGGGGTTCGATGAGCGGGCCGCTGCTGCTGCAGACCGCAACGAAGAGGACCTGGGCGATGACGATGATGACTAGGGCTTGTCCGGGGGAACAGAGCCCAGGGGGCGGAGACCCAAGCCCGCGACGGATGTCGAGGGCGGAGCGCCCTCGGTCAGTAGAAGCGTGGTGATCGCGTCGGCTGGGCCGGGCGTGAAGTGCACCTCCCCGCCAGGCAACGGCACCACGTTCCTCGCCTGGTCGACCGGGATGCCGAGGAGCTCGCCCAACCACGTGGCGGATGCTGCCGGGTCGGGTGTTTCGATGACGAAGCCGGCCAGGTCGTGCGGCCCGCGCGCGACCCGCCCCGAGCTGTACCGGTCGAGTATGACCTGTCGGTCCGGGGTGTACGTGATGAAGAACGGGGCCCATGTGGGGGCCTCCTGCAGCACGGCCTCGGTGAATGACACCGGTGAGCCTTCACGGGCGAAGACATGCAGGTCCACCTTGTGTCCGGCGCGGCGTAGCCGCTCCGTGGTGGCGTTCACGTCCGTCACATGCGTGGCGAAATTGAGTGCGCCTCCGCCTGCGGCGAGCAGCGCGTCGACGTGCGGCATCCATGCAGTCATGGCCTGGCCGAAGGGTGAGTTGGTGAACTCGGCGCGGTCCACCACGGTGAGGATCTCGACATAGCGGGCGTCGAGCCGCCAGGCGCCGTTCCGGAAGCCCAGATACGGCTGGTTGGCGTGTGCCGGAAGGCCGGCCGCCGTGTACGCCTCGGTGGCCGACTCGACATCAGGGACGCAGTGCAGAAGGTGGTCGAACTCCGGTGACTCGGGCTGCATTTCACGCTCCTGGAGGGTTCCGTGGGCGGCGATCATGCCATCATGCCACCGGCAGTGTGCCTTGCAGCGGAAGCCGGTAGCAGAAGGCCCCGGAGGAGGCCGACGATCCTGGCGTGTGGTGATGGGTTGGGGTGGAGACTGGCATCCGGCTTGACCCATCAGACAGTCCCTAGCACTGGTCAGGGCGGGCTTACCGGCAGGGCGGGCTCGCAGGGCCTTCGCGATCAGGTCGTGGACGAGGTGCTCGCCGGGTGCCCGGTTCTCCTTGAGACGGGGAAGGTCTCCGGGGCCGAACCAGTCGTAAGCGGTGTGCTTGGGCCATTCCGGCGTGGGATGGTCCAGGTCGCCGTCGACCTCGACGAGGTGGCCGGCCTCGTGCCGCGTTCCGGTCCCGTCGTCGCCGGTCCAGACCGCAGGTGCCGGCCGGTTTCCTCGGCGACCTCGCGGGCGAGCGTGTCCAGCGGGGACTCGCCGGGCTCGACATGGCCTCCGACGATGTCCCAGCAGTCGGGGAAGAGCCGCCGGCCGGGGCCGCGTCGCTGGGCGAAGGCGGCGCCGTCCCGTTTGAGGATGACGGCGTCGACTGCCCAGCGGCCGCCGTCGGCGGGGACAGGGCTCTCGATGTCGTCCTCCACGGCCACGCGGTACTCATCGTCTGACATGCCCTCACGGTAGGCCCGGCGCCCGCACCCCTCGCCGAGGCGGCCGCCGCGCCGATACGGGAGGATGCCCCCTGACACCGTCAGGGAGGAGTGACCGAAGGTGACCGAGGAACCGCGCCCGACCCTGGAGGCCGTGGCCGCCCGCGCCGGGGTCTCCAGAGCCACCGTCTCCCGCGTCGTCAACGGCGACCCCGGGGTGCGCGAGACGCTCGCCGAGAGGGTGCGTCACGCGGTCGACGAACTCGGTTACGTCCCCAACCGCGCCGCCCGCAGCCTGGTCACCCGGCGCCACGACGCGGTCGCCGTGGTGATCGCCGAGCCCGAGACGCGGGTCTTCGCCGACCCGTTCTTCGCACTGCAACTCCGCGGCATCAGCAAGGAGTTGGCTGCCCGGGACGTGCAGCTGGTCCTGCTGCTCACCGAGGGGCGGGACGACCATGAGCGGGTCGGTCGCTACCTCGCCGGCGGTCACGTCGACGGCGCCCTCGTCTTCTCCCTGCACCTCGACGACCCGCTGCCCGGCATCATCCGGCGTGCCGCGGTGCCGACCGTGTTCGGCGGCCGCCCCGGCTGGCCGGACGCCGCCGCGGACGAGCAGGCGGCGCCGTACGTCGACTGCGACAACCGCGGCGGCGCGCGCGAGGCGGTGCGCCACCTCGTGGGGCTCGGCCGCGGCCGCGTCGCGCACATCACCGGTCCCCTCGACCAGACCTCCGCGGTCGACCGGCTCGACGGCTACCGGGACGTACTGGGCGACGTGGATCCGCGCCTGATCGCCGAGGGGGACTTCACACCCGCGGGAGGGGAGCGGGCGATGCGGGAACTCCTCGACCGCGCGCCTGAGTTGGACGCCGTCTTCGCGGCCAACGACCTGTCGGCGTCCGGCGCCCTCCGGGTGCTCCGGGAGCGGGGCAGGAGGGTGCCGGACGACGTGGCGGTGGTCGGCTTCGACGACATGCTGCCGGTGGCCGAGCAGGCCGATCCGCCATTGACGACGGTCCGTCAGGACATTGAAGAAATGGGCCGGTTGATGGCCCGGATGCTCCTGCGGGACAGGGGCGGCGAGGACGTCGCCTGCGAACCGGCGAACGTGGTGCTGCCCACGGCCCTGGTGCGCCGGGCCTCGGCGTAAGGCCGATGAGGCGTCCGAATGGGCGCGCGGTCAGGACCCCACGCTCACCGTGAACCGCCGCGGGTTGCCGTCGTGCGCCGCCCCCGACACGTCCGGCTGCCCGTCGGGACGTACGTCGTCGTACGGGAACGCGTACCCGATGGGGGAGTTGGCGTGTACGACACGTGACCAGTGGTTGGTCACCTCGCCCCGGTAGTAGTCGGCGGCGGTGGCGCCGCCCGGCTGCTGGGGATGCGTGAGCATGATGCTGCGGTTGAACCCGGCGGCGAGCCGCGCGAGGAGGCCCTTCTTGTCGTCCGGGTCGCCCGGGTTGTTGGCGAAGGGACCGTGGTTGCAGGTGAAGATGTCCTTCGACGTCGGCTTGGTGAAGGAGTGCCCGCCGTTGAACGTGAGTACGTCACCGCTGACGCGCCCGGTGAACACGCCCCGGCCGCCCTGGAGGTCGATCCTGAGATCGGTGGAGCGGTACTTGTCCCACACCTGGTCGATGTAGCGGTTCCAGACGTCGCGGAAGGGCATCTGGTCCGGCCGGTCGAAGTAGGGCGCCATGAGGTTCTGCGGCGAGATGACGCGCAGCACGCCTCCGTCGTCGGCCCTGATGACCAGGTCGTCCCACGGCTGCCCGTCCTTCGCCGCCTGCGCGACGAGATCAGAGGCGATCCTGCCCACGGCGCCGTCGGGCAGCGGGGCGACGGTGTGGGTGCCGTCGCCCTCCAGGGTCAGGCCGATGGGCAGCGCGGTGACGAGGT
The DNA here is from genome assembly GCF_043078805.1 of Streptomyces sp. NPDC015345. Classification (NCBI taxonomy): domain Bacteria; kingdom Bacillati; phylum Actinomycetota; class Actinomycetes; order Kitasatosporales; family Streptomycetaceae; genus Streptomyces; species Streptomyces sp. NPDC015345. The sequence goes on from NZ_JBIBTX010000002.1 coordinate 1,252,979, forward strand.
CGACGTAGCTGATGTTGGCGTAGAGCTGCTGGGGGTTGAAGGTGAACTCGCAGAACGACCACGTGCGGCCGTAGTTGGGGTCCGCCCGGGTCGCGAAGGCGGGCTCGACGAGTGAGGGGCCCGGGTTGAGGAAGAAGTCCAGCTTGGCGTCGCGCACGAAGTAGACCCGCGCGCCGTACATCTGAGGGAGCGTCAACACCTTCGGTGCCGAGCCCGCCGCGCCGAGGGGGATGGCGCAGTCGACGGGCAGCGGGGTCTGCGGTGCCGACGGCGAGTCGGGGCGGTAGACGCCGCCGTCGGGCTTGAGCAGTACCCAGCGGCCGGTGCCCTGTTCGTGGCCGGTGACGTAGGCGTGTACCCGGCCCGGGAGCGACTTGTTCTTCAGGGCGAGTTCGCAGGTGGCGGGCGCGGGCTTGCCGCCGGCCCGGGCGCTGGGGCTGAGAGCGCTGCCCCAGAGGGGGTAAGTGAGGGCGCCCGCGGCGCCGGCGGTGGTGGTCAGGAACATTCGACGCGATATCACGGAAGGTCTCCTGCACGGTTGTGGGGGGTGGTGCACCACTGTCGCGGCGGGTGATTGAGGCGTCAAGAGTTGTGACTGAGAGCGCTCTCAAAAATCTTGCTCGTTCACGAAGTGACGACAGGCGGACTGTCAGTGGTGGATGCCAGACTCGAAGAGGCGGTGGACAGACAGGCACGACACCGGCAGAGATCAGACAGGCACGACACCGGCAGAGATGCGACAAAGGAGTCGATCATGCTTAGTACCCGTTTCGCTGTGGGAGCTCCGGTCTGGGCGGACATGTGCGCCCCCGACCTCGGCACCGTCAGCGATTTCTATCGTGAGTTGTTCGGCTGGGAGCTCCAGCAGGGCGGCCCCGAGGTGGGGGGCTACAGCGAGTTCCAGCTCTCCGGCAGGACCGCGGCGGGAGCGATGGCGATGGCCGCGGACGTGGCGCCGCCCGCCTGGACGCTCTACTTCCGCACGGTGGACGCGGACGCCACGGTCAAGTCGGTCGAGCAGGCCGGCGGCAGGTCGCTCTTCGAAGCCGCGGACGTCCTCGACCTCGGCCGCATGGCGGGCCTCGCCGACGTGGCCGGTGTGCCGTTCTCGGTGTGGCAGCAGGGCCGGCTGGCGGGCCTCGATGTCCTGAACGAACCGGGTGGCCTGGTCTGGAGCGAGCTGTACACCCCGGACGTCTCCGCGGCCACCTCGTTCTACGGCTCCGTGTTCGGCTGGCAGACCACCGAGATGGCCTTCCCCGGAGGGACGTACACGATGGTGCATCCCGCCGACGGCACCCCGGACGACATGTTCGGCGGCATCGTGCCGCTCGACAGCGACCCCTCGGAAGAGGGGGCGTACTGGCTGCCGTACTTCCAGGTGGCGGACTGCGACGACACGGTCGCCAAGGCCGGGCGGACGGGCGGCTCGGTGCGGATGGCGACGGTGGAGATGGCGGGCGTGGGCCGCTTCGCGAAGCTGGCGGACCCGGCGGGCGCGCGGTTCGCGGTGCTTCAGCCGGCCCCTCCCGGCGAGCAGATGGAGTCGTAGCCGCCGGGGGATGGATTGTCCGGTGGCTCCGGGGTGAGGGTTTCGCGGCGGTGTCCGAAGGGCAGCGCTTATCGGGACGCCGGACGGCCCGGCGGTGTGCGATCGTGATCGGGCCCTTCGCCCGGGCCGGGAGCGAAACGCGGGCCGGGCGGTCGTTGATCGTTCGTTGATCGTCTGTTTCGCGCGCCGGGGCAGTATCGACGGCATGCAGATCGACATGACGGCCCAGCCCGAACTCGCCTGGCAGGAGCAGGCGCTGTGCGCGCAGACCGGAGCGGACTTCTTCTTCCCCGAGCCCGGGAGCTCGGTGCGCGAGGCGAAGGACATCTGCCGGATGTGCGCGATGCGCCCGGCCTGCCTGGAGTACGCACTCGCCAACGACGAGAGGTTCGGCGTCTGGGGCGGCCTCTCCGAGAAGGAGCGCTACGCCCTCAGACGTGTGCCTCGCGGGTGACTCGCGCGTATCTCGCACGTGACTCGCGCTTGATACGTCCTTGCGTGGGCGTGGGCCTGGGCTTGATGGTGGGCCTTGGGCATGCCGGGGGCCTCGGGCTCGGCGAGGCGCGGCGCCGGTGCCCTGGGGTTCGACGGTGCCCTGCGGGCGGCGGCGCCGTCACTCGCGTGGTGGGCGCCTCGCGTGTGACGGTGCGTGTCTGAGGCTCGCCGACCGCCCTGAACCGGCGGCCCGCCCGTGTTGAGCGGTAGGTCTCGCGCCCGCCGGACGGAATCGGCGCCTTTGCTCTGCCCCGTACATCGATGCGGGCCCGCCGCACGACCCGGGCTGGATGGCCCCCGGGTCGCGCGGCGCGGTCCCTCGCGGGCGGATCAGGCCTTGCGTGCCGCCATCCGGGCCTTGCGCGCTGCCAGCCTCTCGTCGAACTTCGACGCCTCGGAGTCGAGACCGCCCATGTAGAAGCCCAGCTCCTCCTGGGCCTGGAGCCCCTCGGGGCCGAGCCCGTCGATCTCCAGGACCTTCAGGAAGCGCAGCACGGGCTGGAGCACGTCGTCGTGGTGGATACGCAGGTTGTAGACCTCGCCGATGGCCATCTGCGCGGCGGCCCGCTCGAAGCCCGGCATGCCGTGGCCCGGCATGCGGAAGTTGACCACCACGTCCCGCACGGCCTGCATCGTCAGGTCCGGCGCGAGCTCGAAGGCGGCCTTGAGCAGGTTGCGGTAGAAGACCATGTGGAGGTTCTCGTCCGTGGCGATGCGCGCCAGCATGCGGTCGCAGACCGGGTCGCCGGACTGATGTCCGGTGTTGCGGTGCGAGATGCGGGTCGCCAGCTCCTGGAAGGCCACGTACGCCACCGAGTGCAGCATCGAGTGGCGGTTGTCCGACTCGAAGCCCTCGCTCATGTGGACCATCCGGAAGCGTTCCAGCTCGTCCGGGTCGACGGCGCGCGAGGCGAGGAGGTAGTCGCGCATCACGATGCCGTGGCGGCCCTCCTCGGCGGTCCAGCGGTGCACCCAGGTGCCCCAGGCGCCGTCGCGGCCGAAGAGGGAGGCGATCTCGTGGTGGTAGCTGGGGAGGTTGTCCTCGGTCAGCAGGTTCACGACCAGGGCGATGCGCCCGATGTCGGTGACGGGGGACTGGCCCTTCTCCCACGCCTCGCCGTCCTCGAAGAAACCGGGGAAGTTCCGGGCGTCGGAGAACGGGACGTACTCGTGGGGCATCCAGTCCTTGGCCACCTTGAGGTGGCGATTGAGTTCCTGCTCGACCACTTCCTCCAGCGCGTAGAGCAGCCGGGCATCGGTCCAGCTGTCCGTGCTGCCGAGGTGGGGAGAGGTGATCGTCACGTGGGCTCCATAGCGGGACGGGAGTACTTACGAGCAGTGCGAGCGGTGCACTACCTACGGTGTCGTAGGTTACGTTGCCGTAGGTTAAGCCCTCCGTAAAGAGGCAGTGAAACCGGCCCCCGCCCGTCTCCCCCGCAACAAGGGCCTCAATACTGGTCAGGCGTACAGATCGCGGAGTCGGACTGAGAGGCACGTCACACAGCCTTCGAGTTTCTCGAATTCGCTGATGTCCACCGGAACCGGGTCGAAACCAAGATCGGCGAGCAGCTCCGCGCTCTTCGGCGCACTCGCCGCCATCAGCAGTTTTCCCCCGCCGAGGAGGACCACGTGCGCGCCCGGCTCCTCCGGCACGGGCAGGAAGCGCGGAAAGAGGGAGGGGCTCCCGACCAGCGGCTCGTACCCGATGACCGTCCCGTCGGGCAGCGCCGTCACCGCGGACTTCAGGTGCAGGATCTCGCTGAAGGGTGTGGCGAGGGGCACAGTGACCACGCGCGCGCCGAGCGGTTCGAAGGCGGCCCGCAGCTGCCGCACTCCCTCGGCGTTGGTCCGGCCGCCCCGCCCCACGTAGACCGTGTCGCCGACCTTGAGGACGTCACCGCCCTCCAGCGTGCCGGGCTCCCAGATCCAGTTCACCGAACAGCCGAGCCTCGCCACGGCCTCCTCCACGCCCGGCGTCTCGTCCCGCCGGGGCTCGGCCCCCGGGCGGGTGATCAGTGCCACGTTCCGGAAGACGACCACCGCGTCCTCGACGAACACCGAGTCCGGGCAGTCGTCCGCCGGCTCCACCTCCAGCGTCTCCCAGCCGTGGGCGTCCAGCGCCGCCACGTACGCCTCCCACTGCCGTAGCGCGAGTTCCACGTCGACCGGGGTGCGTTCCAGGTGGGTGACCAGGCCTTCGGCGAGGCGCGGGCTGGGGCGGCGGACCAGGGCCTTCTTGCTGGGCACGGCACTCTCCTCACGCGGGCGGGGCAGTGCCGCACATCATGCAGCGTCCGCCCGCCTCTGGCCCAGAGCGCCTCGGAGATGGTCGGCGGTGAACGACCCCTCGGCCTCCAGGAGTTGGGCGGGCGTTCCCTCGAAGACGATCCGCCCGCCGTGCTTGCCGCCGCCGGGGCCGAGGTCGATGACCCAGTCCGCGTGCTTGACGACATCGAGGTTGTGCTCGACGACGAGTACCGTGTTCCCGGCGTCGACGAGCCGGTCGAGGAGCGCGAGCAGCCCGTCCACGTCCGCCAGGTGCAGGCCGGTGGTCGGCTCGTCGAGGATGTACGTCGTGCCGGTGCGGTGCAGCTGCGTGGCCAGCTTGATGCGCTGGCGCTCCCCGCCGGACAGGGTGCTCAGCGGCTGGCCGAGCGTGAGGTAGGTGAGCCCCACGTCCCGCAGGGAGCCCAGCCGGCGGCGAAGCGCCGTGTCGTCGAAGCGTGCGGTGAAGTCGAGGGCGTCCTCTGCCGTCATGGCCAGGAAGTCGACGACGGACCGGCCGTCGACGGTCAGGCGCAGCACCTCGTCCTTGAAGCGCCGCCCCTCGCACGCCTCGCACGTCGTGGTCACCGGGTCCATGAACGCCAGGTCGCTGTAGATGATCCCGCGCCCCTGGCAACGCTCGCACGCACCACGCGAGTTGAAGCTGAACAGGCTCGCCTCGGCGCCCGTCTCCCGCGCGAAGAGCTTGCGTACGGTGTCCATGATCCCGAGGTACGTCGCCGGGGTCGAGCGGCCCGAGATGCCGATGGACGACTGGTCGACGACCACGGTGTCCGGGTGCGCCTCGGTGAACGCCTTCGACACCAGCGTGCTCTTGCCCGATCCCGCGACGCCGGTGACCGCCGTGAGCACCCCGGCCGGCACCCGCACGCTGACGTTCTTGAGGTTGTGCAGACCGGCGTCCTTGATCCAGTGCCCGCCGGTCGCCCGGCGCGGGTTCTCCTTGACGCCCCGGACGCGGCGCAGGTGGCGGCCGGTGAGCGTGTCTGCCCGCCGTAGCTCGGCCGGGGTGCCCTCGAAGACGACCAGGCCGCCGCCGGTGCCGGCCGCCGGGCCCATGTCGACGACATGGTCGGCGATCGCGATCACGTCCGGGTCGTGCTCGACGACCAGGACGGTGTTGCCCTTGTCGCGCAGCCGCAGCAGCAGGTCACCCAGGCGCCCCACGTCACGCGGGTGCAGACCGACGCTCGGTTCGTCGAAGATGTACGTCATGCCGGTGAGGCTGGAGCCGAGATGGCGCACCATCTTCAGCCGCTGTCCCTCGCCGCCGGAGAGCGTGGACGTCTCGCGGTCCAGACTGAGATAGCCGAGGCCGATCGCCTCGATCCGCTCCAGGGCGGCGACGGCCGCCGCGGCGATCGGACCCGCCACGGGATCGTCGACGCGCCCCAACTCCTCGATGAGGTCGGTGACTTCCATCCGCGTGCAATCGGCGATCCCCAGACCGTTGATCCGGGTGGCGAGCGCCGCCGGGTTGAGGCGGGCGCCGCGGCACGCCGGGCACGGGCCCTCGTGGAGAAAGGCCTGCGCGACGTCGCGGGTCTTCTGGGAGAGGGAGGAGAGGTCGCGGTTGAGGTAGAGCCGCTCGAAGCGGTCCGCGAGGCCCTCGTAGTCGGTGTCGCGGGAGCCTCCGGTGTTGTGGACGGGCACCTTCCTGGCGCGCGGCTTCCCGCGGCCGTCGCGGCCGCCCCGCAGCAGGAACTCCCGCTCGGCGTCGGTGAACTGCCCGACCGGCTTGTGCGGGTCCAGGTCGGGCGTGTTGGTGTAGGTCTGGCCGTGCCAGGTCCCCGCGGCGAACGGCGGGAAGAGGATCGCGCCGTCCGCCAGGGACCTGGTGGGGTCGAGGATGCGGTCGTAGTCGGGCCGCACGCTGAGGCCGAGGCCGTCGCACTCGGGACACATGCCCGACGGGTCGTTGAAGGAGTACGCCGTCGCCGGGCCCGCCCTGGGTGTGCCGTGCCGGGAGAAGAGCACCCTGATCACGGAGTAGATGTCCGTCATCGTGCCCACGGTGGAGCGCGAGTGGCCGCCGATCGGCTTCTGGTCGACGACGATCGCGGGCGAGAGATCCTCGATGGTGTCCGCGTGCGGCCGCTCGTACTTCGGCAGCCGGTTGCGCACGAACCAGGTGAAGGTCTCGTTCAGCTGGCGCTGTGACTCGACCGCGATCGTGTCGAAGACGACCGACGACTTGCCGGAGCCCGACACCCCGGTGAAGACCGTGAGGCGGCCTTTCGGGATGCGCAGGTCCACCTCCCTGAGGTTGTTCTCGCGGGCTCCGGCGATGGTGATGTGCTGGTGTGTGTCATGTCGGGTGTCTGGGTGCATACGCGCGAAGCTAGCCGGAATACCCGACAGCCTCTGTCTTCTTTTCCTGGGTGATCTCCTTCAGCTCGCCGTCCAGGAGCAGCCATCGCGTGATGCCGATGGACTCCAGGAACGGCAGGTCGTGACTGGCCACGATCAGCGCGCCCTGGTACGACTCCAGAGCCGTCGAGAGCTGCTTCACGCTCGCCATGTCGAGGTTGTTCGTCGGCTCGTCGAGCATGAGCAGCTGCGGCGCCGGCTCGGCGAGGAGCAGCGCCGCGAGCGCCGCCCGGAACCGCTCGCCGCCCGACAGGGTCGCCGCCCGCTGATCGGCCTTGACCCCCTTGAACAGGAAGCGTGCCAGGCGGGCCCGGACGCGGTTGTTGCTCGCGTCGGGAGCGTACGCCGCCACGTTCTCGACGACGGTACGGTCGTCGTCGAGCACATCGAGCCGCTGGGGCAGGAAGCGCAGCGGTACGTGCGCCAGTGCCTCGCCGGAGACCGGTTGCAGCTCCCCGGCGATCGTGCGCAGCAGCGTCGTCTTGCCCGCGCCGTTGCGCCCGATCAGCGCGATCCGCTCGGGGCCGCGCAGCTCGAAACAGCCCTGGACGCGGGCCCCGTAGCACAGTTCCAGACCGCCGAGGGTGAGGACGGTGCGGCCGGGGTGCACCAGGGTGTTCGGCAGGTCGACGCGGATCACGTCGTCGTCCCGTACCGCCTCCACGGCGTCGTCGAGGCGCTCCTTGGCCTCGGCGAGCTTCTCCTCGTGCATGATGCGGTGCTTGCCCGCGGACTCCTGGGCGGCCCGTTTACGCGCGCCCATCACGACCTTCGGCTCGCGCTTCTGGTCCCACATCTTCTGGCCGTACCGCTTGCGGCGGGCCAACTTGACGTGCGCGTCCGCCAGTTCGCGCTTCTGCTTGCGCAGGTCGGACTCGGCGACGCGCACCATGCGCTCCGCCGCCTCCTGCTCGGCGGCGAGGGCCTCCTCGTATGCGCTGAAGTTGCCGCCGTACCAGCTGACCTCGCCCTCGCGCAGATCGGCGATCTGGTCAACCAGGTCGAGGAGTTCGCGGTCGTGACTGACCACGACGAGGACTTTGTGCCACGCCTCGACGGCCGCGTACAGGCGCCGACGGGCGTACAGGTCAAGGTTGTTGGTCGGTTCGTCGAGCAGCAGGACGTCCGGCCGGCGCAGGAGCAGCGCGGCCAGGCGCAGCAGCACCGACTCGCCGCCCGAGACCTCGCCCGTGGTGCGGTCGAGACCGATATGGCCGAGCCCGAGCTGGTCGAGGGTCGCGAGGGCGCGCTCCTCGACGTCCCAGTCGTCGCCGACGACGGTGAAGTGCTCCTCGCGCGCGTCGCCCGCCTCGATGGCGTGCAGGGCGGCGCGCGTCGCGGCGATGCCGAGGACCTCGTCGACGCGCAGTGCGGTGTCGAGGGTGACGTTCTGCGGCAGGTAACCGACTTCGCCGGCGACCTTGACCGCGCCGTCGGTGGGCGTCAGTTCACCGGCGATCAGCTTCAACAGGGTTGATTTCCCCGAGCCGTTGATGCCGATGAGGCCGGTCCTGCCGGGTCCGAAGGCCACCTGGAGCCCGTCGAAGACGCCGGTGCCGTCCGGCCAGGCGAAGGTGAGCGACGTGCAGGTGACGGAGGTGGGGGAGGTGGGGGAAGTAGACATACAGGCCTCGCGGTTGCGTGGTGTGGAGCGCGGTCAGGGGCAACGCGTTCGAGACACCGCGGCGGTGCTGAGGCCATGGAAGGGAAAAGGCCTGTGCCGGGGGACGGGACGGCTCGTATGCCGAGGTCGCACGCGACGTACACGGCAGCGAAAGCTGCGTGACGCGGTGTCTCATGACCTCAGACGAGCAACGTCCTTCTCCTATCGACGGCAACAGAACCGAGTACACGGTAAGAAGGGCCGCTGGGCCCTGTCAACGCTTTTATGGGCTACGGGCTACGGGCTAGGGGCCATGCAGAGGCGGGACCGGCCGCTCGAAGAAGGTCTCCAGGGCCACCGTCGCCTGGGTCCCGCTCACGCCCTCGATCGCGTACAGCCTGCGCAGCACGTCCTGGAGCTGCTCCGTCGTCGCGGCGCGCACCTTCACCAGGACCGAGGCGCTGCCCGCGATGACGTGGGCCTCCTGGATCTCCGGGATCGCGGCGAAGGCGTCGGCCGAGTCCCCCATCCAGGCGGCCGATTCGACCATCACGAAGGCCAGGACGTGCCGGCCGAGCGCCGCCGGGTCCACCTCGATGGTGGTGCGCCGGATCACGCCCCGCTCGCGGAGCTTGCGCACCCGTTCGTGGGCGGCGCCCGCCGAGAGACCGACCTCCTTGCCGAGCGCGGCGTACGCGGTGGTCGCGTCCCGCTGGAGCGCCGCGATCAGCTTCCGGTCGACGTCGTCCATGTCGTTCACCGTTCCCCCATGTCGTTCACTATCCCCATGGCGGAACCATATAGCGTTCTGGCATAGTCCACGACAGCCATACGACATTCAGTCGCAGCACGCTTGGGGGTACGCATGTCCGGTTCCAATGACGCCACGCTGTACGAGGTCCTGGACGACCGGTTCCGTACCGGGAAATGTGCCAGCGGCGACGACCGCCTCGAGAAGCTGCACGGCGGCTGCCGCTGGGCCGAAGGGCCGCTCTACCTCCCCGCCTGGCGCCAGCTGATCTGGAGCGACATCCCCAACGACCGCATGCTGCGCTGGGACGAGGAGACCGGGGCCGTCTCGGTCTTCCGCCGCCAGGCCGGGCACAGCAACGGCAACACACTTGACCGTGAGGGCCGCCTGATCTCCTGCGAGCAGGGCAACCGCCGGGTCACCCGCACCGAGCCCGACGGCACGGTGACCGTGCTCGCCGACCGCTATGACGGCAAGCGGCTCAACAGCCCGAACGACGCCGTCGTACGCTCCGACGGCTCGGTGTGGTTCTCCGACCCCGACTTCGGGATCACCAGTGACTACGAGGGCTTCCGCGCCGAGCGCGAACTCGACGGTCTGAACGTCTACCGGATCGACCCGAAGACGGGGGAGGTGCGTCTGGTCGCCGACTGCTTCGAGGCGCCGAACGGACTCGTCTTCTCGCCCGACGAGCGGCAGTTGTACGTCTCCGACACGCGGGCCCAGGTCATCCGCGTCTTCGACGTCCGCGACGACGGGACGCTCTCCGACGGCGAGGTCTTCGCCCGCGTCACGGACGGCGTGGGCAGCTTCGACAACATCCGTTTCGACGACGGCGGCCGGCTGTGGGCGGCGGCCATGGAGGGCGGCGTGCACTGCTACGCCCCGGACGGGACGCTCATCGGCCGCCTGAACATTCCCGAGCCGGTCTCCAACATCGCTTTCGGCGGCCCCAAGAACAACCGCCTCTTCATCACCGCGACGACCTCGCTGTACTCACTGGTGATGGGAATCACCGGCCAGCCGCGGGTGCCGCGCCGGCCCTGACCTCGGGCCGCCCCTGACCTCGCGCCGACCCAGGGCGTCGGGCCTTCCCTGACCGCGGGCCTTCCCTGACGCGCTGCCGGCCGGCGGCGCGCTCTTCCGGGGGACCGCGCCGCCAGGACTTCGTCCACGGCGACTCAAGGCCCACCGGCGCATGACCGCCCAGTACGCGGTGGCGGGCGCGCACGAGAGCCTGGTGGTCGGCCGGACCACGCCGCCGATGCGGTCTCCGGGTTCTTCGCCCAAGTTCGGCGACGGCGGCGCGGACGCCGTGCCGCGCGCCGGTCTCGCCAAGCGGCGGGTGCAGGCCGTGTGCCACGGGCCCTCGGCGCGCCGCCGTCCGCGCCGGTCGAGAACGTCCCGGCGGCGGATCCGGAGACCTGGCGCCGGGCACGCCGGACGACGAGGCGATCGGGGTCTCCCGCGATGACACCGACGGCACGGAAGGCAGCAACGTCATCGACGACTCCCTGGGGGCGGACCGGTGGCGGATGGCGCCGCCGCGGCTATCGTCACCATTACCGGCTCACCGAGCACAAGCGGCGGCCGCCGATCGCCGCCCGAGGCGTCGGCGACGCCGACGAGGAGGCGCCGTGCACCACGGCACACTGTCCCTGCCCGCCCGGATCCTCCTGCTGGCGTGGGACACGGACCGGGGCAAGTTCACCGGCGGCCCCGACCTCCACCTCGCCGTCCGCACGGGCGCCCTGGCCGAACTCGCCCAGCGCCGCGTGCTCGGCGAAGCGGGCGGGGTCGTCGTCACCCCAGCCACCGGCGCCCGCACCGGAGACGTGGTGCTCGACGCCCTCCTCGACCTCGTCGAGCGGTCGAAGCCGCGCAAGTGGCGGGGCTGGATGACGTACCGCTCCCGCACCACCCTCGCCGCGGTCCGCGACCAGCTCGCGGCCGAAGGCCATCTGCGGGAGGAGCGCAGGCGGGTCCTCGCCCTCTTCCCCTCCCGACGGTGGGTCCTGGAGCGCACCGGACACGCCGAGGCCCTACGAACGGACGCGCTGGCGGTACTCCGTGCTCAGCGGCCCGTCACGGAGGTGTCGCCCGGCGACGCGGCCCTCGTCGTGTGCGCGGCCACCGGCAAGGTGCGCACCTTCGTCGGCGCCAAGGACCGCAGGCGGTACAAGGACCGGCTGGCCGAGCTGACCGACCGCGCGGGCGGCGACGACCCGGAGCTGCGGACGCTGATGCGGAACCTGCGCAAGGCGCACGCCTCGGCGGTCACGTCCGCCGAGATGGCGCGTTCGTCGAGCGGCGGTGACGGAGGCGGCGACTGAGACCACTGCGGCCCCCGACGCAGATGTCGGATTCTCGCCAGACCCCGGGCGTGCGGCGTTGATTGAGTACGCCGCATGACGACGAACCTCCATGACGCCGCCCTCGCCTTCCACGCCCTGCACACCGCCGGCCGCCCCCTCGTGCTCGCCAACGCCTGGGACGCCGCCAGCGCCCGGATCATCGCGGCCGCGGGAGCCCCGGCGATCGCCACCACCAGCGCGGGCGTCGCCTGGGACCTCGGTGCCGCCGACGGCGACCGGCTCGACAGGGACCGCGCGCTCCACGCCGTGGCCACGATCGCCGCGGCGGTGGAGGTGCCGGTGACCGCCGACATCGAGAGCGGCTATGCCGCGGACCCGGCAGGCGTCGCCGAGACGGTGCGGGCGGTGCTGGCGGCGGGGGCGGTGGGCGTGAACATCGAAGACGCCGCAGACGCCGCAGACACTGCCCGCGCCGCGTACGAGGGGCACGCGCCGCTGAGGCCGGTGGCGGGGCAGGTGGAGCGGATCGCCGCGGCCCGCGAGGCGGCGGACGCGGCGGGCGTGCCGCTGTTCGTCAACGCGCGCGTGGACACGTATCTGCGGGGCGTGGGGGAGCCGGCGGACCGGCTGGCGCTCACCCTGGAGCGGGCCGCGGCCTATCGGGAGGCGGGAGCGGACGGGATCTTCGTGCCCGGCGCCGTGGACCCGGAGACGGTCGGGGCGCTCGTTGCGGGCGTCCAGGGGCCGCTCAACGTGATGGCGGGGCCGGGGGCACCGTCCGTCGCGGAGCTCGCCGCGCTCGGGGTCGCGCGGGTCAGCGTCGGCTCCGGCATCGCCCAGGCCGCGCACGCCGTCGTCCGGGAGGCCGCGCTGGAGCTGCTGTCGAAGGGGACGTACGGGCCGCTCGCGGGCGGCCTCGACTACGGGGAGCTCAACTCGCTGCTCGGCGGCGCCTGAGGGAGGCACCCGATGGGGCGGGCCGGGGGAGACCCGGTGGGGCGGACCGTGAGAGGCCCCGTGGGGCGGGCGCTCACCGGCATGGGCGTCAGCGCCTCAGCACGCGTCCCGCATCAGCTCGGCCAGGTCCTGGTCCAGGTCGACGTGGTGGTGCTCCTGGCCGACCGGCACCAGGGCCGTCGTACGGCGCAGGAAGCGGCGGAGCTCCCCGGTGCGGATGTGGACGATCGCGGTGCCCTCGGGCGCGTGGAACTCCACGACCGTGCGGTCGAAGCCGTACGGTCGCACCCGCACGTCGCCGTCGCCCACCGCGCGCTCCACGCCGTCCGTGAGCAGTTCGCGGGCGAAGGTCCAGTACACCTCGACGCCCTCCAGCGTCGCCGGGGCGGGAAAGCTCATCCGTACGGCGAAGGGGTCGCGCCGGTCGTAGTGGAGCGTTGCGGGAATGGTCGGCATCCGCGGCGCGGCGGCGACCAGGCGGGCCTCTACGGCTTGCTCGATGACGGTGGACAACGCCTGCTCCCTCACTGACTGCTGGACGACTGGGGTCGGCACTTGAATAGACGACGGAATGACGCGATCCGTGCACACGAAAGGCGGGTGAGACCGAGTGACCTCTGTCACCGCGACACCGTGGGAGCGCCCGCGGTTCCCGGAGCCGGTCGTGCAGGGGACGCCTTCAGGCCATCTGGACGAGGCCCGGCGGGTCGGCTAGCTTCGCCCGCCATGAGGGCCATGGGGAAGTCGAAGTCGATGCGTCGTGCGGTGCTGGTGGGACTGTGCGGGGCGGCACTGGCCGCGGCCGTGCCGACGGCCCCCGCCACCGCGACCACGGGGACCACCACGAGCACTGCCGGGCCCGGGGCCGCCCCTGGCAAGGGCCTGAGCTGGCGGCTCAAGGACAGCGGCACGGACGCCCGCTTCCGAGGCCTCGCCGCCGTCAGCCGTGACAGGGCCTGGGTGGCGGGAACCAACGGGACCGTGCTGCGCACCTCGGACGGCGGCAGGACCTGGCGCGATGTGTCCCCACCGGGAGGCGCCGGTCTCGAACTGCGGGACGTGGAGGCCTTCGACGGCCGGCGCGCGGTGGTGCTCGCCATCGGCGAGGGCGAGGCCTCCCGCGTGCTGCGCACCGACGACGGCGGCGCGACCTGGACGGAGTCCTTCCGCAACACCGACGCCAAGGCGTTCTACGACTGCATGACGTTCTTCGACCGCCGCCACGGCCTGGCGATGAGCGACCCGGTCGACGGGAAGTACCGGATCCTGTCCACGGCCGACGGCGGCCGCTCCTGGAAGGTCCTGCCGAGCGCCGGCATGCCGGCGGCGCAGGAGGGCGAGGCGGCCTTCGCGGCGAGCGGCCAGTGCCTGGTCGCCTCCGGGCCGCGCGACGTGTGGCTGGCCACGGGCGGGGCGGCACGCGCGCGTGTCCTGCACTCCGCCGACCGGGGCCTGACCTGGACGGCCACCGACGCGCCGATCCCGGCGGACGACCCGGCCCGCGGCGTCTTCGGCCTCGCCTTCCGCGACCGCACGCACGGCATCGCGGTCGGCGGCGACTACCGGCCAGGACAGGCCTCGCCCGAGGCGGCCGCGGTCACCGGGGACGGCGGCCGCACCTGGACCCCGGCCGGACGCCCGCCGCCCGCATACCGCTCGGGGGTCGCGTGGTTCCCGCACAGCCGTGCCACGGCCCTCGCGGTCGGCCCCACGGGCACCGACGTCACGAGGGACGGCGGGCGGAGCTGGCGGACGGTCGACGCGGGGTCGTTCGACACCGTCGACTGCGCCGGGGACCGCGGCTGCTGGGCGTCCGGCGAGAAGGGCAGGATCGCCCGCCTGGAGCCCCGCTGAGACAGGACCCCGGTCGTGGTCAGGAGGGCAGTTCCTCGCGGTACGGGGCGAGCGCCGGTGCCGTCTTCGTCGCGTAGAACTCCGTGATGCGATACGCGCAGACGCCGGCCAGCACGAACGGGTCCGCGGCGGTGATCTCCTCGATCCGCGCGCGGTCCTCCGCGACGGCGATGATCACGCCGCCGTCCCGGGGGTTCTTGCGTCCGGAGGCGATGAAGACCCCGGCCTCGTACAGCTCGTCGAGCCAGGCCACATGGGCGGCCAGCTGCTCGTCGACGGCGGAGACCGGGGCGGTGTAGGTCAATTCGAGAATGAACATGATCGCGAGGCTACCCGGGGCACCCGGCGGCGGCCCGGGGCGCCCGCACCATGAACACGTCCACCGGATCCTCGTCCTCCACCGTGAACCCGTGCCGCTCGTACAGCCGCCGGGCCGCGCTGCCCCGCAGCACGTCCAGGCGGACGGTGGAGCCCTCCGCGTCGGTGCGCTCGAGCAGCGTGCCGAGGACGGCGGAGCCGAGGCCCCGCCCTTGCCGGTGCGGGGCCAGATAGAAGTGTTCGAGCCAGTGGCCGCCCTCGGCGGGGCGCAGGGTGACGCACCCCGCGAAGGCGCCGTCCGTCTCGATCACCGAGGTTTGCTCCGCGGAGAAGGAGTCCCGCAGCCGCCGGCGCACGCGGTGCGGATCGAACCGGCCGAGCCGCTCCAGATCCGCCCGCATCACCGTCGCGCGCAGCTCCGCGATGATCTCTATGTCCGCCGTCCTCGCGGGGCGCAGGTTCCAACTCATGGCGGCAGTATGCCTAGTCGGTGACGTCGATCCTGCCGTTGACCGAGGTGGGAGCGGCCTCGGCGGGGGCCGGGGCCTTGCCGCCGGTGATGCCCCGCAGCAGCTCGGCGAAATCGACTCCCGTGGTGGAGCCGAGCAGTTCGATGCCCTGGGCCACGTTGCCGGCGACCGTGCGGGAGAGCTGGCTCGCCCCGTCCGTGGAGATCACCGTCATCTTGTCCACCGCGCTGAGCGGCTCGGACGCCTTCGCGACCACGCTCGGCAGGACCTCGACGACCATCTGGAGGACGGCGGCGTCACCGTACTGCGCGAACGCGTCGGCCTTCTTGCGCATCGCCTCCGCCTCGGCGGCACCCTTCGCGCCGATCGCGGCGGCCTCGGCCTCGCCCTCCAGGCGTACGGCGTCGGCGAGCGCGGCACGGTGCGCCTTCTCGCCCTCACCGGTGAGACGGGCCCGCTGCGCGTCGGCCTCGGCCTGCTTGACCAGGGCGATCCTGCGGGCCTCCGCCTCCTGCTCGGCCTGGTAGCGCGCGGCGTCGGCGGGCTTGCGGACCTTGGTGTCCAACTCGCTGTCGGTCAGGGCGGCCTGGCGCTGGGCGACCTTCTCCTGCTCGGTCAGGACGTCCTGCTGCCGCGCGGCCTCGGCGAGCGGGCCCGCGGCGCCGGCCCGTGCCGCCGCCTCATCCGTCTCGGCCTTGATCTCGGCCTGCTTGAGCGCGAACGTCCGCTGGGCGATCGCGATCTCCTCCTCGGCCTTCAGCCGCGCCTGCTCGGCGGCGCGGCGCGCCACGGCCTCGGCGATGTCCGCCTCCTGCTTGGCGCGGGCGGCCTCGGGGCGGCCGAGGTCCTCCAGGTAGGAGCCCTCGGTGGTGATGTCCTGGATCTGGAAGGCGTCCAGGACCAGGCCCTGCCCGGAGAGGCTGGCCTCGGCCTCCTCGGCGACCTGCCCGGCGAAGGCGGCGCGGTCACGGATGATGTCCTCCACCGACATGCGCCCCACGATGGAACGCAGTGCTCCGGAGAGCACCTCCTGGGTGAAGCCGACGATGCCGTCCTGCTGCACGAGGAAGCGCTGCGCGGCGGCGCGTATGGAGTCCTCGGTGCCGCCGACCTTCACGATGGCGACGCCTTCGAGGTTGGCCTTCACGCCGCGCAGTGTGACGGCGCCGCGCACCGCGATCGGGATGTGCCGCGAGGACAGGTCGAGCGTGAACTTCTGCTGCACGAACGGCACGACGAAGACGCCACCGCCGACCACGACCTTCTGGCCGCTGTTGTCGGTCATGACACGGCCGGTGTCGGGATCGGTGGACCTCTTGCCGCGCCGCCCGGTCACGATGAAGGCCTCGCTGGGCCCCGCGACCTTGTAGCGCGTGATGACGACGAGCGCCAGCAGGACGACGAGTACGACGACGCCGATGACGGCGGTCAGGACTGGACTCATGGTGCATTCCCCCCTGCCACCCGGGGACGGCAGATCGGTTACGTGATGGTGGTCGGCGCAGTGCAGTGCGGTGCGGTGCAGTGCTGTGGTGTCCGGTACGGGCGCGGGGTCAGCGCTCCACGGGCCGTACGGTCACCGAGGTCGGCGAGAGCGACGCGTCGACCCAGACCTCGGCGCCCCGCGCCACGGCCACGCTGCTGCGCGCCGCGAACTTCACGGGCTGGCCCCCGAGGCGCAGCAGCACCTCGCCGTAGCCGTCGGCCGGGATGGCGGTGACGACGGAGCCCGCGGTGCCGACGAGGTCGCCGCCGCGCGGTGTGGGCGCGCTCTGGTCGCGCATCAAGGCGCGGGTCAGTCTCAGTGTGAGCCAGCCGGCCCCGGCCCCGGCGCAGGTCCCCGCCGCAGTGGCGGGACCCGCGCCGAGACCCGTCGTACCGAGCACGATCGCTCCCCCGAAGCCGAGCATCGACACGAACCCGGCGACGACCGGCAGTGAAAGGAGCCCGTCGAAGAGCCCGTCCAGCACGCCCGCTCCCTCGAAGAGCCCTTCGAGCACTCCGTCGAGGACGAGCGAGAGCACCAGCAGCACGATGCCCGCGATGCCGAGACCCAGAAAGACCGTCATCGGACCACTTCCCCCGTCATGCCGTTCACCTCGGTACGGAAGGATCCTGGCATGCTGGTACGGCCGCTCACACTGCCTGCTTCCGGCAATCTTTACGCGTCCTTAATGCCGGTCGGCGCCGAGGGGCGCCCCACTAGGCTGGGCCGCACCATGATCGATTGCTCACTGCCCCGGGACTGGCCCACCGACGAGAAGACGGCACGCGCCGTCCAGGACGAACTGCGGACCCGCGTCGTCCTCGACGAACCCGGCCCGCCGCCCGGCACCGGACACGTGACCGGGGTCGACGTCGCGTACGACGACGAGCGGGACATCGTCGCCGCGGCCGTCGTCGTGCTCGACGCGGCCACGCTCGACGTGGTCGAGGAGGCGACGGCGGTCGGCACGGTGGCGTTCCCCTACGTGCCCGGACTGCTGGCCTTCCGCGAGATCCCCACCGTGCTGACCGCGCTGCGGGGCCTCAGGGCCGACCCGGGCCTCGTCGTCTGCGACGGCTACGGCGTGGCGCACCCGCGCCGCTTCGGCCTCGCCAGCCACCTCGGCGTTCTGACGGGCCTCGCGACGATGGGCGTCGCCAAGAACCCGTTCACCTTCTCCTACGAGGCTCCGGCCGCCCCGCGCGGAAGCGCCTCACCCCTCCTCGACGGCGCGGAGGAGGTGGGCCGTGCGCTGCGCACCCGCGAGGGCGTGAAACCGGTCTTCGTGTCGGTGGGCCACCGGGTGACGCTGGCGGGCGCGTGCGCCCACGCCCTGCGTCTCACCCCTCTCTACCGCCTGCCGGAAACCACCCGCCGCGCGGACGCCCTGTGCCGGTCGGCGCTGCGGGAAGCGACCGGTTGAACGATCAAAACAGGAGCGGGTTAGCATATGAGCGCCGCCTAGCTCGAAAGAGAAACCTGTGACTGTCAACGACGACTCGTTCACCAACTGGAAGCACCGCGAGGAGATCGCGGAGTCGATGATCCCGCTCATCGGGAAGCTGCACCGCGAGCGGGACGTGACGATCCTGCTGCACAGCCGCTCCCTGGTGAACAAGTCGGTGGTCAGCATCCTCAAGACTCACCGCTTCGCCCGGCAGATCGCCGGCGCGGAACTGTCGGTCACCGAGACGCTGCCCTTCCTCCAGGCTCTGACGGCGCTCGACCTCGGCCCGTCGCAGATCGACATCGGCATGCTCGCCGCGACGTACAAGACCGACGACCGCGGCCTGTCGGTGGCGGACTTCACCGCCGAGGCCGTCGCCGGCGCCACGGGTGAGAACAAGATCGAGTGCCGCCAGGGCCGCGACGTCGTCCTCTACGGCTTCGGCCGCATCGGCCGCCTCGTCGCCCGCCTCCTCATCGAGAAGGCCGGCTCCGGCAACGGCCTGCGGCTGCGCGCGATCGTCGTCCGCCAGGGCGGCGCACAGGACATCGTCAAGCGCGCCTCCCTGCTGCGCCGCGACTCCATCCACGGCCAGTTCCAGGGCACGATCACCGTGGACGAGGCGAACAGCACGATCATCGCCAACGGCAACGAGATCAAGGTGATCTACGCCAACGACCCCTCCGAGGTCGACTACACGGCGTACGGCATCAAGGACGCCATCCTCATCGACAACACCGGCAAGTGGCGCGACCGCGAGGGCCTCTCGAAGCATCTGCGCCCCGGTGTCGACAAGGTCGTCCTGACCGCCCCCGGCAAGGGCGACGTGCCCAACATCGTGCACGGCGTCAACCACGACATGATCAAGCCCGACGAGCGGATCCTGTCCTGCGCCTCCTGCACCACCAACGCGATCGTCCCGCCGCTGAAGGCGATGGCGGACGAGTACGGCGTGCTGCGCGGCCATGTGGAGACCATCCACTCGTTCACCAACGACCAGAACCTCCTGGACAACTACCACAAGGCGGACCGCCGCGGCCGCTCGGCGCCGCTCAACATGGTGATCACCGAGACCGGTGCCGCCTCCGCCGTCGCCAAGGCGCTGCCGGACCTCAAGGCGCCCATCACCGGCAGCTCGATCCGCGTCCCGGTGCCGGACGTCTCGATCGCCATCCTGAGCCTCACGCTCGGCCGCGAGGCCACCCGCGAGGAAGTCCTCGACTACCTCCGCGAGGTGTCGCTCACCTCGCCGCTCAAGCGCCAGATCGACTTCACCAGCGCCCCCGACGCGGTCTCCAACGACTTCATCGGCTCGCGCCACGCCTCGATCGTCGACGCGGGCGCGACCAAGGTCGACGGCGACAACGCGATCCTCTACCTCTGGTACGACAACGAGTTCGGCTACTCGTGCCAGGTCATCCGCGTCGTCCAGCACGTCTCCGGGGTGGAGTACCCGACGTACCCGGTGCCGGGCGCCTGATCCGCACGTGATCCTCATGGGTGCCCCGCCCCGCGCGGGGCGGGGCACCCGACTCCGCTCAGCGCACCGAGGCGACCCGGAAGGTGAGTCCCGCCGCGTCCAGGCGCGCGATGAGCGCGTCGCCCATCGCCTCGGCCGTGGTGACCTGCCCCGCGGCCGCCGGAAGCTCGTCGAGCGCGAGGCACAGCGCCGACTCGGCCAGCATCTTCGCCGTCTCGTCGTACCCCGGGTCGCCGCCCGAGACCTCGGTGAAGACACGCTTGCCGCCGCCCTCGCCGACGAACCGCACCGAGAACCACGTCCGGTCCCGGACCTCCTTGCTCGGTCCGTCGCCGGGCTTGAGGCGGCCGGACAACCACTCCCGCACGGGCGGCAGTTGGGCGGCCGCCAGCAGACCGCCGAGGGCGACCGGGCCGCCGAGGGCCATCGGCAGCGTCTTCACGGCCGCGTAGTGCCGGTAGCGGAAGTCCGGTCCGTACCGCTCAAGGGCGCGGGCCGAGCGCTGCACGACCTGCGGGTCGATCGTCGGCAGCGGCAACGCCCAGGCACCGACCTCACCCGCGTACCTCGGCGGGCTCGGCGGGGCGTACGCCTTGCGGCCGACGGGGCGGGGCTCGTGGCGCCGCCGCTCCTTCGCGGCGGCCAGCATCTGCCGCCCCCGCCCGAACTGGTTCAGCGCGGAGGCAAAGGTGCCGCCCGAGAACCGCCCGTTGGTCCGCACGAACCCGTCCACCCGCAACGGCACGCCCTCGGGCAGCTGCTTCACCGTGAAGTACGCGCCCAGGTCGTGCGGGACCGAGTCGAAGCCGCACGCGTGCACGAGGCGGGCCCCGGTCTCCCGCGCGCGGGCATCGTGCCGCACATACATGAGGTCGACGAACTCCGGCTCACCCGTCAGGTCCACGTAGTCCGTGCCCGCGTCCGCGCACGCGGCGACCAGTTCCTGGCCGTACGTCAGGTAGGGGCCGACGGTCGTGGCCACCACGCGCGCGTGGCCTGCCATCTCCCGCAGCGAGGCGGGGTCCGCCACATCGGCACGCACCAGAGGCAGTTCGGCGCACGCCGGGTCGAGCGCGGCCAGCCGCTCGCGCAGCTTCTCCAGCTTCGCGGTGTCGCGCCCCGCGAGCGCCCAGCGCAGCCCCTCGGGCGCGTGCGCGACGAGGTACTCCGCGGTGAGCACCCCCACGAAGCCGGTCGCTCCGAAGAGCACGATGTCGTACGCGCGATCCCTCTTCGCACTGCTAGCGGTGTTCCCGCTGTCCCTGTCGTCCTCGCTGCTCTCGCCGTGCTGACTGGTCATGGCACCTCTCCGTCGTGCGCCGGGGCGGTCGTGGGTGCCCGAGGCTAGCCTGCCCCCTCGGACACCGCGGCTACACCCCCGGGGCCGGCCGCACCACGATGCCGTTGCGTTCGAAGAGCGCCGCGGTCACTCCGTCGCCCGCCACCAACTCCCCGCCGAACGACCCGTCGTATACCGCCCCGTGCCCGCACGAGGGGCTGCGCGGCATCAGCAGGGCCTCGGTGCACCCGGCGCGCCACGCGGCCGCCAGCGCCCGCCGCGCGCCGTCCACGAACGCCGCCGTCACGTCGCGCCCCGTGTCCTCGACGACCCGCGCCCTGCCGTCCAGCACGTCGTGCCCGTCGCCGCCGACCAGCTCGGCGGGGCGGCGCGGCGTCGGCAGTCCGCCCGCGGCCTCCGGGCAGAACGACACGACCTCGCGCCCCGCCACGGCCGCGTCGAGTTCGGGTGAGGCCTTGTCGCGTCCGTCGTAGCGGCACGGAACTCCTCGCAGACACGCGCTGACCAGTACGGAATCCATGCCCTCAGGCTAAGCGCCGCCAGGCCGGGCACGGGCGGGCGGCAGAATTCGCTAAGCGCTTGCTCGCCAGGGGCTTGTGCACCGTGGAACACGTTCTTAGCATCACTGGTGTTACATCAGTTGTGTCATATGTGTCGTAGCGCTGGGGGCTCAATGGCAGTACCGGGCAAGGGCGTTAACGGTCCGCTCGCCGGGGTGCGTGTGGTGGAGCTGGCGGGCATCGGGCCCGGCCCGTTCGCGGCCATGCTCCTGGCCGACCTCGGCGCCGACGTCGTACGCGTGGACCGGCCGGGCGGCGGCGGCCTCGCCATCGACCCGGCGTACGACGTCACCAACCGCAACAAGCGCTCCGTGATCGTCGACCTGAAGGCCCCCGACGGCGCCGCGCACGTCCTCGACCTGGCCGAACGTGCCGACATCCTCATCGAGGGCTACCGCCCCGGCGTGGCCGAGCGCCTCGGCGTCGGCCCCGAGGCCTGCCACGCGCGCAATCCGCGGCTCGTCTACGGCCGGATGACCGGCTGGGGCCAGGAGGGGCCGCTCGCGCCCCGCGCGGGGCACGACATCGCGTACATCGCCATCACCGGCACCCTCGGCATGATCGGCAACGAAGGGGAGCCGCCCGCCATCCCCGCGAACCTCGTCGGCGACTACGCGGGCGGCTCGCTCTACCTCGTCGTCGGCGTCCTCGCCGCGCTCACCCACGCGCGCGCGGGGGGCGAGGGGCAGGTCGTGGACGCCGCGATCGTGGACGGGGCGTCCCACCTCTCCGCCATGATCCACGGCATGCTCGCGGCCGGCGGCTGGCAGGACCGCCGCGGCGCCAATCTCCTCGACGGCGGCTGCCCCTTCTACGGCATCTACGAGACCTCCGACGGCGGCCACATGGCCGTGGGCGCCCTGGAACAGCAGTTCTACGACGAGTTCATCGCGCTGCTCGGCCTGACCGAGGTGGCGCCCGCCCGCAAGGACATGTCCCGCTGGGGCGAACTGCGCGAGGCCGTCGCCGCCCGCTTCAAGGAACGTACGCGCGACGAGTGGACGGAAGTCTTCGAGAGCTCCGACGCGTGCGTGGCGCCGGTGCTGTCCCTGCGCGAAGCACCCGCACACCCCCACCTCGCCGCCCGCGGCACCTTCACCGACCACGGCGGCATCACCCAGCCCGCCCCCGCGCCCCGCTTCTCCGCCACCCCCACGCGCGTGCGCACCGGCCCCGCGCGGCCGGGGGCCGACACCGCCGACGTGGCCCGCGACTGGGACGTACCGGCCCTCACGCGGCCGACGCGGCCATGATGACCGTCAACCGCCAAGGGCAGGCCCGCACCGGGCCCCAGGAGGCCACGTACAGATGAAACGGCAGCTCTTCTCCGCCGAGCACGACGCGTTCCGCGAGACCGTGCGCACCTTCCTCGCCAAGGAGGTCCTCCCGCACTACGAACGGTGGGAGAAGGACGGCATCGTCTCCCGCGAGGCGTGGCTCGCCGCCGGCAAGCAGGGGCTGCTCGGGCTCGCCGTCCCGGAGGAGTACGGCGGCGGCGGGAACGCCGACTTCCGCTACTCCGCCGTCCTTGCCGAGGAGTTCACGCGCGCGGGCGCCGCCGGGCTCGCGATCGGCCTGCACAACGACATCATCGGCCCCTACCTGACCTCGCTCGCCACCGAGGAGCAGAAGCGCCGCTGGCTGCCCGGCTTCTGCACCGGCGAGATCATCACGGCCATCGCGATGACCGAGCCCGGCGCGGGCTCCGACCTCCAGGGCATCCGCACCAGTGCCGAGGACCGGGGCGACCACTGGGTGCTGAACGGCTCCAAGACGTTCATCTCGAACGGCATCCTCGCCGACCTCGTCATCGTCGTCGCCAAGACGTCCCCCGAGGGCGGCGCGCACGGTCTGTCCCTGCTGGTCGTCGAGCGTGGCATGGAGGGCTTCGAGCGGGGCCGCAACCTCGACAAGATCGGCCAGAAGGCCCAGGACACCGCCGAGCTGTTCTTCCACGACGTACGTGTCCCCAAGGAGAACCTCCTCGGCGAGCTCAACGGCGCCTTCGTCCACCTGATGACCAACCTCGCGCAGGAGCGCATGGGCATCGCCGTGGCGGGGATCGCCGCCGCCGAGCACCTCCTGGAGATCACCACGGCGTACGTGAAGGAGCGCGAGGCCTTCGGGCGGCCGCTGGCCAAGCTCCAGCACATCCGCTTCGAGATCGCGGAGATGGCCACCGAGTGCGCCGTCACCCGTACGTTCCTCGACCGGTGCGTCGTCGATCACTCGAACGGCGAGCTCGACGCGGTGCACGCGTCGATGGCCAAGTGGTGGGCCACCGAGCTGCAGAAGCGCGTCGCCGACCGCTGTCTGCAACTGCACGGCGGCTACGGCTACATGACGGAGTACCGCGTCGCGAAGGCCTTCACCGACGGACGCATCCAGACCATCTACGGCGGCACGACCGAGATCATGAAGGAGATCATCGGCCGTTCCCTGCTCGACTGAGCCCCCGCACCTCCACACCCCTCCCGGACACCCCCGAAAGGCTCACGCGTGACCACCGAAGCGTACGTATACGACGCGATCCGCACCCCGCGCGGACGCGGCAAGGCCAGCGGTGCCCTGCACGGCACCAAGCCGATCGACCTCGTCGTCGGCCTGATCCACGAGATCCGGGACCGCTTCCCCGACCTCGACCCGGCGGCCATCGACGACATCGTCCTCGGCGTGGTCGGGCCCGTCGGCGACCAGGGCTCCGACATCGCGCGGATCGCCGCCATCGCGGCCGGACTGCCCGACACGGTGGCGGGCGTGCAGGAGAACCGCTTCTGTGCCTCGGGTCTGGAGGCGGTCAACCTCGCCGCGATGAAGGTCCGTTCGGGCTGGGAGGACCTCGTCCTCGCGGGTGGCGTCGAGTCGATGTCGCGGGTGCCGATGGCCTCCGACGGCGGTGCCTGGTTCGCCGACCCCATGACGAACTACGAGACCAACTTCGCGCCGCAGGGCATCGGCGCCGACCTCATCGCCACCATCGAGGGCTTCTCGCGGCGTGACGTCGACGAATACGCGGCCCTCTCCCAGGAGCGCGCCGCCGAGGCCTGGAAGGACGGCCGCTTCGGCAGGTCCGTCGTCCCCGTCAAGGACCGCAACGGCCTCGTCGTCCTCGACCACGACGAGCACATGCGCCCCGGCACCACCGCCGATTCCCTCGCGGGCCTGAAGCCGTCCTTCAAGGACATCGGCGACATGGGCGGCTTCGACGCGGTCGCGCTCCAGAAGTACCACTGGATCGAGGAGATCGACCACGTCCACCACGCGGGCAACTCCTCCGGCATCGTCGACGGCGCCTCGCTGGTCGCCGTCGGCACCAAGGAGGTCGGTGAGCGGTACGGCCTCGCGCCGCGTGCGCGGATCGTTTCGGCGGCCGTCTCCGGCTCCGAGCCGCTGATCATGCTGACCGGGCCCGCGCCCGCGACCCGCAAGGCGCTGGCCAAGGCCGGGCTCACCATCGACGACATCGACCTCGTCGAGATCAATGAGGCGTTCGCGGCGGTCGTGCTGCGCTTCGTGAAGGACATGGGGCTTTCGCTGGACAAGGTGAACGTGAACGGGGGCGCGATCGCCATGGGCCATCCGCTGGGGGCGACCGGGGCGATGATCCTCGGCACGCTCGTGGATGAGCTGGAGAGGCGGGATCTGCGGTACGGGCTGGCCACGTTGTGTGTGGGCGGCGGGATGGGCATCGCGACGGTGGTGGAACGGGTGTAGCGCCGTAGGGGTGCGGGTGCGTCGCCGACCGCTGGTGCGTCGTGGTTGCTCGCGCAGTTCCCCGCGCCCCTGAGGCGACGGCTTCGCCGCGCCTCATGAAGGCGCACGCAGTGCGTCCTTCAGGGGCGCGGGGAACTGCGCGACCAGCCCCCACCGGCGGACAGCCGGTCACGAACCCAGCCGCCCCCCCCCCAGACTCCGACCCTCGCCCGACACAGACCTCCCGGAGACACAGACATGACCGAAAGCACGACCATCCGCTGGGAACAGGACGACACCGGTGTCGTCACCCTCGTCCTGGACGACCCCGACCAGTCCGCCAACACCATGAACCAGGCGTTCAAGGACTCCATCGCCGCGATCGCCGACCGCGCGGAGGCCGCCGTTGCCGCCGACAAGGACGCGATCCGCGGGTTCATCTACACCTCCGCCAAGAAGACCTTCTTCGCGGGCGGCGACCTCAAGGACATGATCAAGGTCGGGCCCGAGAACGCCCAGCAGGCGTTCGAGACGGGCAACGCCATCAAGAGGTCGCTGCGCCGCATCGAGACCCTCGGCAAGCCCGTCGTCGCCGCCATCAACGGCGCGGCGCTCGGCGGCGGTTACGAGATCGCCCTCGCCTCCCACCACCGCGTCGCCCTGGACGCCCCCGGCTCCAAGATCGGCCTGCCCGAGGTCACCCTCGGCCTGCTCCCCGCGGGCGGCGGCGTCACCCGCACCGTACGCCTGATGGGCATCACGGACGCGCTCCTGAAGGTGCTCCTCCAGGGCACCCAGTACAACCCGAGGCGCGCCCTGGAGAACGGCCTCGTCCACGAAGTGGCCGCCACCCGCGAGGAGATGATCGAGAAGGCCCGCGCCTTCATCGACGCGAACCCCGAGTCGCAGCAGCCCTGGGACAAGCCCGGCTACCGCATCCCCGGCGGCACCCCGGCCAACCCCAAGTTCGCGGCGAACCTGCCCGCGTTCCCCGCCAACCTCAAGAAGCAGACGGCGGGCGCCCCCTACCCGGCCCCGCGCAACATCCTCGCGGCGGCCGTCGAGGGCTCCCAGGTCGACTTCGAGACGGCGCTGACCATCGAGGCCCGGTACTTCACCGAGCTGGTCACCGGCCAGATCGCCAAGAACATGATCCAGGCGTTCTTCTTCGACCTCCAGGCCGTCAACTCCGGCGCCAACCGCCCGAAGGACATCGAGCCACGCCAGGTCCACAAGGTCGCCGTCCTCGGCGCCGGGATGATGGGCGCGGGCATCGCGTACTCCTGCGCCCGCGCGGGCATTGAGGTGGTCCTCAAGGACGTCTCCGAAGAGGCGGCAGCCAAGGGCAAGGGCTACTCCGAGAAGCTCTGCGCCAAGGCCGTCCAGCGCGGACGTACGACGCAGGAGAAGGCGGACGCGCTGCTCGCGCGCATCACGCCCACCGCCGACCCGCAGGCGCTCGCGGGCTGCGACGCCGTCATCGAGGCGGTGTTCGAGGACACCTCACTCAAGCACAAGGTGTTCCAGGAGATCCAGGAGATCGTCGAGTCGGACGCGCTCCTCTGCTCCAACACCTCCACCCTGCCGATCACCACCCTCGCCGAGGGCGTCACGCGCCCGGCCGACTTCATCGGGCTGCACTTCTTCTCGCCCGTCGACAAGATGCCGCTCGTCGAGATCATCAAGGGCGAGCGGACCGGCGACGCGGCGCTCGCCCGCGCGTTCGACCTCGTACGCCAGATCAACAAGACGCCGATCGTCGTCAACGACTCGCGCGGCTTCTTCACCTCGCGCGTCATCGGGCAGTTCATCAACGAAGGCGTCGCGATGGTCGGCGAGGGCATCGAGCCCGCCTCCGTCGAGCAGGCGGCGGCCCAGGCGGGCTACCCGGCGAAGGTCCTGTCCCTGATGGACGAGCTGACCCTCACCCTGCCCCGCAAGATCCGCAACGAGACGAAGAAGGCCGTGGAGGAGGCGGGCGGCACCTGGGCGGGCCACCCCTCGGACACCGTCATCGACCGCATGGTGGACGAGTTCGAGCGCCCCGGCAGGAGCGGGGGAGCGGGCTTCTACGACTACGAGGACGGCAAGCGCGGCAAGCTCTGGCCCGGCCTGCGCGAGCACTTCACCAAGCCGGGGCACGAGATCCCGTTCCAGGACATGCAGGAGCGCATGCTCTTCTCCGAGGCGCTCGACACGGTGCGCCTGCTGGAGGAGGGCGTCCTGACGTCGGTCGCCGACGCCAACATCGGCTCCATCCTCGGCATCGGCTTCCCCGGCTGGACGGGCGGCGTGCTCCAGTACATCAACGGCTACGAAGGCGGCCTCCCCGGCTTCGTGGCACGCGCGCGTGAGCTGGCCGAGCGCTACGGAGAGCGGTTCACGCCGCCCGCACTGCTCGTCGAGAAGGCGGAGAAGGGCGAGAAGTTCAGCGACGACTGACCTCGTGGCTTCCTGCGCGGGGGTGGCTCAGCTCTCCATGGGCTGTGCGTTCAGCTCTCCTTGAGCCACTCCCGCAGCTCCTCCTTCAGGGACCGCTGGAACGCCGTCACCAGCGCCTGCACCACCATCGGCTGCATATGGGCCGACAGCGACCGCATCGCCGCCACGTGCTCAGGGTCCGACTCACGCTCGCGGTAAGGACCCCACACCTCGTCACGGAAGAGACGGGACAGCTCGTGCGCGGCCGAACGCGTGTGCTCCATCAGGACCGTGCGCGCCGCCAGGATCGTCTCGTGCGCGATGGGCACGTCCAGCAGCCGCACCCCGAGGCGCAGCAGCCCCAGATCCACGCGGTACGTCCCAGGGACCTGTGTCCGGGCGATCACGCTCATCGCCGCCAGCCGGTCCAAGTCCTCTCCGCTCAGCGCGCGGCCCGCCCTGCGCTCCAACTCGGCGCGCGGCATGTCCTCGGCGGAGTCCGGCGCCCAGGAGGCCACCACAGCACGGTGGATCGCCAGGTCGTGCGCGCTCAGGCCGGGCGGCAGCTGCTCCAGATACCGCTCTATCGCCGCGAGCGTCATCCCCTGGTGCTGCAACTCCTCGATGAGCGCGAGGCGGGACAGATGGTCCTGGCCGTAGTGCCCGACGCGGCGCGGGCCGATCACCGGCGGCGGCAGCAGACCCTTGGTGCTGTAGAAGCGGATCGTGCGGACCGTCACGCCCGCGCGCGCGGCCAGCTCGTCGACCGTGAGCGTCGGTTCCTCGGCGCCGCGCCGCGCCGCCCCCGCGTCCGTCGACACGCTTTCGGTGTCCGTCGTCATCGCAGCGCCCTCCCTCCCCGGCCGGCTCCGGCGGACCTCTCGCCGGTCGTGCGGCAATCCGGTCCAACAGTATTGCTGGCACACCAGTGTTGTGAAACCCTCCGGGCCAGTCACATGCTCCGTCGCGCGTCCGGCGAAGCCCCGGTCGCGCGTCCGCTCACGCCCCAGCCGATGGCACCAGGAGGCGGTCATGACCACGATCCTGCGACTTCCCTCAGACCCCGCCGGCATCACGCTCCCCGCCCTGCTGCTCCGCAATGCCGAGGACCACGGAGACCTCCCGGCGCTCTCCTGGCGCTCGGGCGAGGGTTGGTCGACGCTCACCTGGCGCGAGGCACGGCGCGAGGTGGCCGTCCTCGCCGCCGGGTACGCGGCGCTCGGCGTCGAGCGCGGCGAGCACGTCCTGATGATGATGGGCAACCGCCCCGAGCACTGGCTGAGCGACCTCGCCCTGACGCACCTCGGCGCCGTCCCCGTCACCGTGTACGGCACCTCGGCACCCGAGCAGATCGCGCACATCGTCCGGCACAGCGGGGCCCGCCTCGCGATCGTCGAGGGCGCCCAGGAGCTCCCGCGCTGGGAGCCGCTGCTCACGGACGCCACGGCCCCTCTGGAGCGCCTCGTCGTGGTGGAGGCCGCCGATGCGGGCGAGCACCGGACGTACGGCCGGCTGCACGC
Source organism: Streptomyces sp. NPDC015345 (assembly GCF_043078805.1). NCBI lineage: Bacteria > Bacillati > Actinomycetota > Actinomycetes > Kitasatosporales > Streptomycetaceae > Streptomyces > Streptomyces sp. NPDC015345. The sequence goes on from NZ_JBIBTX010000002.1 coordinate 1,281,857, forward strand.
CACGGGCAGCCGCCTCTTCGACCCCGAAACCTTCGAGAAGGCCTGGCACGCGATCCGGCCGGGCGACGCGCTGACCGTCGTCTACACCTCCGGCACCACCGGCGACCCCAAGGGCGTGCGCCTCACCCACCGCAACGTACTTGTGGGCGGCATCGCCCTGGACGCCGTCGTCGACTTCCCCGCGCACGTCGGCCACATCTGCTACCTGCCGTTCGCCCACATCGCGGAGCGGCTGCTCGGCATCTACCTGCCGGTGCTGCGCGCCGCGCATGTCTACCTGTGCGCCGACCCCGCACAGGTCGCCGCCACCGCGCGTGAGCTGCACCCCTTCCAGTTCTTCGGCGTCCCGCGCGTGTGGGAGAAGCTCGCCGCGTCCGTGCGGGCGGCGCTCGCCGGGCTGCCCGAGGAGCGGCGGCGCGCCGTCGAGGCGGCGAACGAGACGGCACGCGCGCACGTCGCCTGCCGCGAGCGCGGCGAGGAACCGTCCGCCGAGCTGGAGGCCGCGTACCGGCAGGCCAAGGAGCACGTACTGGACCCGCTGCTCGCGTCGGCCGGCTTCGACCGCCTGGTGTGGACCGCGAGCGCCTCGGCGCCGATGCCGCTGGACGTCGCCCGCTTCTGGGCCGGCTTCGGTCTGGTGATCATGGACGCGTGGGGGCTCACCGAGACCTCCGGAGTGGTCACGGCCAACACCCCTGACGCGTTCCGCCTCGGCTCGGTGGGCCGCCCGCTCCACGGCTTGGAGGTACGTGTCGCCGACGACGGCGAGATCCTCGTGCGCGGCGAGACGGTCTGCGACGGCTATCTGCGGCCCGACGGCGGTGCCGACAGCGCCCGCGACGCCGACGGCTGGTTCGCCACCGGCGACATCGGACGGATCGACGAGGACGGCTTCCTGTGGATCACCGACCGCAAGAAGGAAATGATCGTCACCTCGACCGGCAAGAACGTCTCGCCCGCCCTCGTCGAGAACGCGCTCAAGGAGCACCCCCTGATCGGCCAGGCCTTCGTGCACGGCGACGGCCGCTCCTACCTGGTGGCGCTCCTCGTCCTGGACCCGGAGCTGGCTCCCGCGTGGGCCGCCGCGCGCGGCATCGAGGGCGACCTCTCCGGCCTCGTCTCCCACCCGGCCGTACGGGAGGAGATCGACCGCGCCGTGGCCGCCGCCAACGCGCGCCTCAACCGCACCGAGCAGGTCAAGCGCCACCGTCTCCTCGCGGAGGAGTGGGGCCCCGGGACCGGCGAGCTGACCCCGTCCCTGAAACTGCGCCGCCGGGTCGTCCGCAACAAGTACGAGCAGGTCATCGATGCCCTGTACACCCCCTGACCAGCATGTGAGAAGTCCCGCTATGTGACGTGCGCCACCGCGTGGGCGCCGATCTCTGAGGGAAGGTGTCCCGTCGGTCCGCGCGCGTCAGGGGTGTCGTGGGCCGGAGCACCATCCGGACCCCGGAGCTCTTCCGGGCACCAGAGAGTAGATCCCCCACGTGAGCAAGGAAGCCGTAGATTCGGCCGCCCTGGACGCATCCCGCACAGATGCGTCCCAGGCCCCCGCGGACGCGGGCGACGCCGGTTACAGCAAGGACCTCAAGGCCCGTCACGTCAACATGATCGCCATCGGCGGCGCGATCGGCACAGGGCTCTTTCTCGGGGCGGGCGGCCGCCTCAACTCGGCGGGCCCCGCGCTCGCCCTCGCGTACCTCGTGTGCGGCATCTTCGCGTTCTTCGTCGTCCGCGCCCTCGGCGAGATGGTGCTCTACCGTCCGTCGTCCGGCTCGTTCGTGAGTTACGCGCGTGAGTTCCTCGGCGAGAAGGGCGCGTACTTCGCCGGTTGGATGTACTTCCTCAACTGGTCGACCACGTGCATCGCCGACATCACGGCGATCGCCCTGTACACGCACTACTGGAGCTTCTTCACCGACATCCCCCAGTGGGTGCTCGCGCTGATCGCCCTCGCGGTGGTGCTCTCCGTGAACCTCATCTCGGTGAAGTACTTCGGCGAGATGGAGTTCTGGTTCGCGATCATCAAGGTCGCCGCGCTGACGGCGTTCATGATCATCGGTGTCTTCCTGCTGGCGAGCCAGCACGAGGTGGGCGGCGGGAAGCCCGGCCTGAGCATGATCACCGACCACGGCGGCTTCCTGCCGAACGGCATGATGCCGGTCGTGATCGTGATGCAGGGCGTCGTCTTCGCGTACGCCTCCCTGGAGCTGGTCGGCGTCGCGGCGGGCGAGACCAAGGACCCGCAGAAGATCGTGCCCCGCGCGGTGAACTCGATCATGTGGCGCGTGGGCCTCTTCTACGTCGGCTCGGTCGTCCTCCTCGCGCTGCTGCTGCCGGGCTCCGTGTACTCGGCGGACCAGAGCCCCTTCGTGACGGTGCTGTCCAAGATCGGCGTACCGGCCGCCGGTGACGTGATGAACTTCGTGGTCCTCACCGCGGCCATGTCCTCGCTGAACTCCGGCCTGTACTCCACCGGCCGCATCCTGCGCTCGATGGCGATGGCGGGCTCGGCCCCCAAGTTCACGGCGAGGATGAACCGCAACCAGGTGCCCTACGGCGGCATCCTGCTCACCGCCTCCATCGGCGTGCTCGGCGTCGGCCTGAACCGCATCGTCCCGGACCAGGCCTTCGAGATCGTCCTGAACGTCGCCTCGCTCGGCATCATCGGCACCTGGGTCATGATCATGGTGTGTCACCTGGCCTTCGTGCGCCGCGCGAAGCAAGGCCTGATCACCCGGCCGAAGTTCCGCCTGCCCGGCAGCGGGATCACCGAGTACGTGACGATCGCCTTCCTGCTGGCCGTCCTCTGCCTGATGTGGCAGGACGCCGAGGTGGGCCGCAAGACGCTGTTCCTGATCCCGATCGTGGGCGTGGCCCTGGTCATCGGCTGGATCGGCGTCAGGAAGCGGGTGGACCGTGAGGCGCAGGGCCTCACGGAGCCGCAGGGCCTGACCGGGCCGCAGGAGAAGCGGGACCGGTAGAGCCGGACCGGTAGAGCCGGACTGTTAGAACGGTGGCGTCACGCCGGAGATCACGTCTCTCCGGGGTGACGCCACCGTGCTGTTCGGCGAGGCCTCGAAGGCTTCCCTCTCGCGCCGGCCCGGCGGGTTCCGGTCATGGACGCACGCATTCGGGCCCTCGCGAGGCGCGGCCCCTGGCGGCCTCGCCCTCGCCGCCACAGACTCGGCATATGGACGCGATGGTGTCGGTCAAGGACGGCGAAGTCTGGGCGCATGACTCGGGCGCACCGGGCGGGGGACCCGGCGGTACGGGCGGCGACGGCCTGCCCCTGGTCCTTCTGCACCCCGGGGTCGGCGACTCCCGCCTCTGGGACCCGGTCCTGCCCCGTCTCACGGAGCGGTACCGCGTGATCCGTTACGACGCGCGGGGGTACGGCAGGTCGCCGGCGCCCACCGCGCCGTACTCCCTGGTCGAGGACCTGATCGCGGTCCTCGACCATTTCGGCGTCACCCGGGCGGTCCTCGCCGGATCGAGCATGGGCGGCGCGACGGCCATCAGCCTCGCGCTCCGTGACCCGGCGCGGGTGGCGGGCCTCGCGCTGGTGGTCCCGGGCGTCACGGGCGCCGAGGACCTCGTCTCGCGGGAGTTCACGGCCGAGGTCGGCAGGCTCGCCGAGGCGGGGGACGTCGACGGCATCGTGGCGCTGGTGCTGCGCACCTCGGCCGCCGGGGGCTCCGGGGACGACCCGGAGGCCGAGGCGCACATCAGGTCGGCGATCCCGGCCTGGTTCGCCGGCCACCCGCACCATGTGCCCGATCCGCCCGCCTTCGACCGGCTCGGCGAACTCGACGTCCCGTGCGTTCTCGTCCTCGGCGAGCGGGACCAGCCCGAGGTGGTCCGGACGAACGAGATCATGGCCGAACGGATCCCCGGCTGCCGCCTCGTACGGCTCGCGCGCAGCGACCACTTCCCGACGCTGCGGGAACCGTCCGCCGTGGCGGACGCGATCGTGGAGGCGTACGCGGCCGCGCGGTGATCCGACGCGCGTGGGGCGGTGCGGTGGCTTCCCTTCCCTCACCCTCCGCCCCCGCGACCAGCCGACGCACTCCCGGTCGCATACTGGAACACGCACCACCGGGCACGGACCCCGCGGCCCAGATCCGCTCCGGCAGCCGGGCCCGACCCCGCAGCCGAGGAGCACGTCGCATGAAGCCCGACCATGTCCGCGACAGCGACCAGGATCGTGCCGGTGCCGGTGGCGGTGGTGACGCACACGCCGCCAGTGATGCCCACCACGACCACCACGACCGCGCCCGTAGCGACACACACCCCCGCCCCCACCGTCACCCCCACCACACCCACACCTCAGACCCCACCCCACCCCCACCCGGCGGCATCCTCTGGACCATCGCGGGTGACATTCGCGCGCTGCTGATGTTGCCCTCCGCGCTCACCATGCAGGTCGCGCATCCGGCGGTCGGTGCGGGCGTCGATGAGTACTCGGTGTTCCGGACCGACCCGTGGGGCCGCGGTGAGCGCTCCGTGCGCTCGGTCCTGCTGTGGGTGTACGGCGGCGACGAGGCGGCCGCGGAGGGCCGCAGGCTCCGCGTGCTGCACCGCACCATCCAGGGCACCGACACCCGCGGCCACCGCTACCACGCGCTCATGCCCGCCACCTACGCCTGGGTCCACGCCACCGGTTTCCCCGTCTACCGGCACGCGCAGCGCTACCTCGGCCGCCCGTTCACCGAGGCCGAGGAGCGGCAGCTGTACGCGGAGTGGCTCCAGGTCGGGCGGATCCTCGGCGTCCACGACCGGGACATGCCCCGGACGCCGGAGGAGTTCTGGCCGTACTACCGCAAGGTCCTGGCCGAGGAACTCGAACTGACGCCGGTGGCCCGGGAACTGACCGCCACCGACGCCTCCGTCCCACCGCCGGACCGGGGCCCGCGCCCCGTACGCGTCCTGCTCAGAGCCGTGTGGCCGCTGCTGCTGCCCCCACTGGCCCGCTTCCGCCGCTTCCTCACGATCGGCCTCATGCCCCCGGACGCACGCCAGGCACTCGGCCTGCCCTGGACAACCCGCCAGGAACGCGCCCTGCGCCGCTTCGGCCTCGTGGTCCGCACGCTCGTCCCGCTGCTGCCGGAGCGGCTGCGCTACCTGCCGTTCGCACGGCGGGCCCGGGCACGGCACCGCGCCGCCCGGCACTGAGACCGGGCGGCGTGGTTCACCAGACCCTCAGCGGCGGCTCACGCCACCACCGGTGACGCCGGCCACCGTTCAGTGGTCGTGACCGTCACCGTGGTCGTGCACACCGTTCGTGTCGGCGATCTGCTTCCATGACTTCGGCTTGGCCGGCGCCGCGGCCGACCGGGCGAACCCGGCGTCCCGCGCGGTCGGCGCGTCCGGCCGCGACGGCTGGTACAGCCACGTGTCGAAGAGCTCGGCGAGCGGCTTGCCCGAGATCTTCTCGGCGTACTTGACGAAGTCGCCCACCTTGGCGTTGCCGTACGCGTACTGCTGCGGCCAGCCCTTGAGAATGGCGAAGAAGTCCTCGTCGCCGATCTCGTTGCGCAACGCCTGGAGGGCGAGCGCGCCCCGGTCGTAGACCGCGATGTGGAACTGCTTGTCGGGCCCCGGGTCGCCCGGCTTGACCGTCCAGAACGGGTCGTCAGCGGACCGCTGCGCGTACACGTAGTCCGCGAGCTCCTGCGCCGTGCCCTCGCCCTCCTTCTCCGACCACAGCCACTGGCTGTAGCGGGCGAAGCCCTCGTTGACCCAGATGTCCTTCCAGCCGTGCACGGAGACGCTGTCGCCGTACCACTGGTGGGCCAGCTCATGGACGACGATGGAGGCGTTGGAGCCGTTCGCGAACGCGGCCGGGCTGTAGAAGGGCCGCGTCTGGGTCTCCAGGGCGTAGCTGGTCTTCACGTTCGGGACGTATCCGCCGAGCGCGTTGAAGGGATACTTGCCGAAGACGGTCTCCAGCCACTCGGCGACCTCGGTCGTCCGCTCGATGCTGGCCCGCGCCGCCCCCGCGTTGTCGCCGAGGTCCTTGCTGTAGGCGTTGAGGACCGGCAGGCCGCTCTCGGTCTTGTCGGTCGTGATGTCGAACTTGCCGACCGCGAGCGTGGCGAGATAGCTCGCCTGCGGCTTGTTGGAGCGCCAGTTGAAGCGGGTCCAGCCGAGCCGGGAACTCTGCGACTGGAGGACGCCGTTGGAGATCGCCTGGGTGCCGTCGGGCACCGAGACCGAGATGTCGTACGTCGCCTTGTCCAGCGGGTGGTCGTTGGAGGGGAACCACCACGCGGCGGCCTCCGGCTCCTGCGCCGCGACGCCGCCGTCCGGCGTGCGGTGCCAGGCCGTGTAACCGCCGATCTTCGTCTCGGACGGCTTGCCCGCGTACCGCACGACGACGGTGACCGGCGTGCCCTTGGTGAGGCCGGCGGTCGGGGTGATCTCCAGCTCCTGGTCGCCGGTCTTCTCGAACTTCGCCTTCTTGCCGTTGACCCGCACCTCGGAGACCTTCAGGCCGAAGTCGAGGTTGAAGCGCGAAAGGTTCTGCGTGGTGCGGGCGTTGATCGTCGCCGTGCCTTCGAGGAGGTCGGTCGCGGGCTGGTACTTCAGCCTCAGGTCGTAGTGTGAGACGTCGTAACCGCCGTTGCCGCTGGCCGGGTAATAGGGATCGCCGATGCCCGGGGCCCCGGGGGAGAAGTCCGCGGCCGATGCCGGGATCGCCAGCAGAGCGAGGGAGGCCGCGAGCGCGCCCGGGGCGATGAGTCTGCGGTGCACGTCAAGCTCCAAGTCGTAGGGGCACAAAAACGTTTCGTCTTGATCGACGACCCTATTCAGCCCCTCCCACGTGCGTCATGTCCATGGTCCCGGCTGTCACACGATCGCCATTCGGCCGACATGTGCCTTGATGTCCCATGCGCCTGTCGCGGTCCGTGCGGCCCTCTGTCGCGCGGCAGTTCACCGGTGTACCTTCCGCGCCATGCCGATACGTGCGCGACGCGCCCGCCTCCTCAGGCGACCGCTGCTGCTGGCGGCCCTGGCCGCCCTGCTGGCCACCCTCATGTCCCCGGGCGCCGCGCAGGCCTCGGGCGCGCCGGACCAGGTGCCCCGCCGCGCGGGCGAGAGCCGGCCCGTGTACTCGTACGAGGACGCCATACGTGAATCCGTCTGGGTCGACACCGGGATCGACGGCGACGCGGACGGCAGGACCGACCGCGTCGCCGTCGACATCATCAGACCCCGCGAACCGGACCGCACCGGCCGCCGCATCCCGGTGATCATGGACGCCAGCCCGTACTACGCGTGCTGCGGGCGGGGCAACGAGAGCCAGAAGAAGACGTACGACGAGAACGGCGACCCGGTCCGCTTCCCGCTCTACTACGACAACTACTTCGTCCCCCGCGGCTATGGCTACGTCGCCGTCGACCTCGCCGGAACCAACCGCTCCGACGGCTGCGTCGACATCGGCGGCCGCTCCGACGTCCAGTCGGCCAAGGCCGTGGTCGACTGGCTGAACGGCCGCGCCCGCGGCTACACCAGCCGCACCGGCGACGAACGCACGCGGGCGTCCTGGAGCAACGGCCGCACCGGGATGATCGGCAAGAGCTACGACGGCACCGTGGCGAACGGCGTGGCCGCCACCGGCGTCAAGGGCCTGAAGACGATCGTGCCGATCGGCGCCATCTCCTCCTGGTACGACTACTACTTCGCCAAGGGCGCCCCGCTCTTCGGCAGCGGCCCCGACGGCCTCGCACGGGCCGTGGAGAGCCCCGAGGCCCGCACCCGCTGCGGCGCCGTCAAGCAGCGCCTGATCGACGGCGCGCCCCGCAGCGGCGACTGGACCCGCCTGTGGAGCGAGCGCGACCACGTCCCCGACGCCGGCAAGGTGCGGGCCAGCGTCTTCGCCGTCCACGGCATGCAGGACCTGAACGTCCGCACCAAGCACTTCGGCCAGTGGTGGGACGCCCTCGCCGAGCACGGCGTCGACCGCAAGCTCTGGCTCAGCCAGGCCGGCCACGTCGACCCCTTCGACTTCCGCCGCGCCGAGTGGGTACGTACCCTGCACCGCTGGTTCGACCACGAACTCCTCGGCATCGACAACGGCGCCGACCGCGAACCGATGGCCGACATCGAGCGCGCCCCCGACCGCTGGACCACCGACCGGGTCTGGCCCCCGCGCGGCACGGACACCGTCAAGCTCCGCCCCGCCAAGGGCACCTCCCCGGGCGTCGGCACTCTCGGCCCGCGCCCCGGCAAGGGCACCGAGACCTTCACCGACGACCGGAGGCTGAGCGAGACCGACTGGGCCGCGAGCGTCCACACCACCACCCCCGCCAAGGCCGGATTCATCAGCAAGCCGCTCGCCCGCGACCTGCGCCTGTCCGGCTCCTCCCAGGTGACGGTCACCGCGACCCCCACCACCCGCACCGCCCACCTCTCCGCCGTCCTCGTCGACCTCGGCCCCGCCACCATCCGGGACTACGCCCACGACGACGAGGGCATCACCACCCTCCCCGAACGCACCTGTTGGGGCGCGAGCACCGCGGGTGACAGCGCCTGCTTCAAGGAGACGGAGGCGAAGACCGCCGCCGTCGAGCACACGATCTTCAGCCGCGGCTGGGCCGACCTCGGCAACTGGGCCGACGCTGACCGCGGCCGGCCGCTCACCCCGGGCAAGCCCCACACCATCACCCTCGACCTCGCCGCGAGCGACCACGTCGTGCCCAAGGGCCACCGCCTCGCACTGATCGTCGCGGGCACCGACAGGCACCTCATCGAACCGCCCGCCGACACGCCGACGCTCACCATCGACCTGGCCCGCACCTGGGCGAAGGTGCCCCTGGCCGGCGGCGCGAAGGCGTTCACCACCTCCACATCCGTCACCCCCCGCGAGTCCCGTCTCGACGGCGTGGCCCCGCCGCGTCCGCTCAACCCCGTCCCGGGAGGCAGTACTTCATGACACCGCGCATCCGCACCCTGGCGCTGGCCTGCGCCACCGCCGCGCTCGCCGCGCCGCTCCTGACGGCGCCCGCCCAGGCGACGCCGACCCCACCCCGTACCGGCTTCGAGGAGAGCGACGGCGCCCGCTGGACCAGCCTGCCCGAGGAACAGCGGCTCCTGGCCACCGTCGACAAGGCGAGCGACCGGGTCTCGGTCTCCCGCATCGGCACCACCAAGCAGAACCGCCCCCTGCAACTGGTCCGCATAGCCGAACGCCCCACCCGCAGCACCGTGTTGCTGATATGCAGCCAGCACGGCGACGAACCCTCGGGCCGCGAGGCCTGCCTGTCGACGGTCCGCGACCTGGCATACGCGAAGGACAAGAAGACCCGGCGCTTCCTTGAGCGAACCACGCTCCTGGTCGTCCCCACCGCCAACCCGGACGGCCGCGCCGCCGACACCCGCGGCAACTCCGACGGCGTCGACATCAACCGCGACCACATCGCCCTGAAGACCGCCGAGGGCCGCGCCCTGGCCGCCGTGATCCGCGACCGCGAGCCCGACGTCATCTACGACCTGCACGAGTACGGCGCGACCCCCAAGTACTACGACAAGGACCTCTTCGACCTCTGGCCGCGCAACCTCAACACCGACGAGGCGGTGCACAAGGAGGCGCAGACTCTCTCGAAGGCGTACGTACGACCGGCCGCCGAGGCCGACGGATACACCACCGGTACCTACGGCATCTGGACCGACCCCGTCACCGGCGAACCCATCAAGCAGACCGCGGGCGACGGTCAGGAGCGCATCCTGCGCAACGTCTCCGGCATCAAGCACGCGGCGGGCCTGCTCATCGAGAGCCGCGTCGACCCCGTCACCGAGGCCGAGAAGAAGGACGAGGCGCTCAACAACCGCCGCCGCGTGAAGTCCCAAGTCTCCGCACTCGACGGGCTCTTCGGCTACTCGGACGAGCGACGCGCCCGCCTGGAGCGTGCCACCGGCGCGGCCCGCGCCGAGGGCTACCGCGACCACGGCCCCGTCTACCTCGGCGGCGCCGACAACGACCCCGCCGAGCCGTCCGAGGTCATCCAGGACCCGCCCTGCGGCTACCGCCTGGACGCCGCCCAGTACGCCGACATCAAGGACGAACTGGCGCTGCACGGCGTCACGGTGAAGCGCCAGAAGTCCGGCGCCTACGTCCCGCTGCGGCAGTCCGCGCGGGCCCTCATACCACTCCTGCTAGACGAACGTGCGCCGTATCACATGGTCACAGCTCGGCCCGACATGAGCTGTTGAAGCGGGGAGATGTGCGTCACGTGTGGTAGGGGGTAGCGGGAACAAAATCTCGACGTATTCGATCGACCCCTTTGAAAGGTGTCACTTGTGACGCAGGATCAGCGACAGGCGGACGACGGGGGAGGGGCCCAGGAAATCATGGCGCCCGCCCCCGGCGGCCGGTCTCCCCGCACGGACCGGGTGGTGTTCGGCGTGACCGCCGCCGTCACCCTGGCGTTCGTGGTCTGGGGCGCGGTGGCGACGGACTCGCTCAAGAACGTCACCACGGACATGCTCGACGGCCTGATGCACAACGGCGGTTGGTTCTTCATGCTGACCGCCACGGGCTTCGTGGTCTTCGCGCTCTGGCTGGCCGTCAGCCGGTACGGGAAGATCACCCTCGGCAAGGAGGGGGAGGAACCGGAGTTCCGCACCGTCTCCTGGGTCGCCATGATGTTCAGCGCCGGTATGGGCATCGGCCTGATGTTCTACGGAGTGAGCGAGCCCCTGGCCCACTTCACCGCGCCACCGCCGGGCACCGACCCGGCCGACTCGGCCGCGGCGATGGAGACGTCGATGGCCACCACCCTCTTCCACTGGACGCTCCACCCGTGGGCGATCTACGCGGTCGTGGGTCTCGCCATCGCGTACAGCACCTTCCGGCGCAACCGGCGCCAGACCATCAGCGCCGTCTTCGAACCGCTCATCGGCAAGAAGCACGCCCACGGCGCCTGGGGCAGGGTCATCGACATCCTCGCCATCTTCGCCACGCTCTTCGGCTCGGCCGCCTCGCTCGGCCTCGGCGCCCTGCAGATCGGCAGCGGGATCGAGGTGCTCGACTGGATGGAGGACGCGGGCACCGGTCTGCTCGTCGTGATCATCGCCGTGCTGACCCTGGCCTTCGTGGCGTCCGCCGTCTCCGGTGTGGAGAAGGGCGTCCAGTGGCTGTCCAACATCAACATGGTGCTCGCGCTGCTGCTCGTCGTCTTCGTGTTCATCGCGGGCCCCACGGTCATCATGCTCGACATGCTGCCGACGTCGCTCGGCGCCTACCTCGATGACCTGCCCCAGCTGATCGGCCGCACCGAGGCCTCCAGCGGCAAGGGCGTCGCGGACTGGCTGAGCAGTTGGACGGTCTTCTACTGGGCGTGGTGGATCTCCTGGACGCCCTTCGTCGGCATGTTCATCGCGCGGATCAGCCGCGGCCGTACGATCCGTCAGTTCGTCGGCGGCGTCATCCTGGTGCCCAGCACGGTCAGCCTCATCTGGTTCGCGGTCTTCGGCGGCAGCGCCATGACGGTCGCGGACCGTGGCGGCCTCAAGGACCAGACGACCCCGGAGGCGCAGCTCTTCGGCCTGCTCCACGAGTACCCGATCGCCACCGTCACCAGCCTCCTCGTGATGATCCTCGTGGGTATCTTCTTCGTGTCGGGCGCGGACGCCGCGTCGATCGTCATGGGCACGCTCTCCCAGAAGGGCGCACTCGAGCCGGGCCGGTTCATGGTGATCTTCTGGGGCATGGTGACCGGCGCCGTGGCGGCGATCATGCTGCTGATCGGCGACGGCACGGGCGACGCGCTGACCGGCCTGCGCAACCTCACGATCCTGGTCGCAGCACCCTTCACGCTCGTCATGATCGGGATGTGCGTGTCCCTGATGAGGGACCTGCGCCACGACCCGCTGATCGTGCGCGGCGAGCACGGCACGGAGGCCGTCGAGAAGGCCGTGATCGCGGGCCACGCGCAGTACGACGGCGACTTCGAGATCCGTATCGGCCCCGCCCAGGACGACGAGGGCGACGGCCTGGAGACGGACAACGACCCGGTCAAGACCACCTGACCGCTCCGCGGAGGCGGCACGCACGAGCCGTGTCGCCTCCGCCACGAGCCGAATGTGTCATGCCGCGCTCACATCACCCTCCGGGTGGGGATACTCACAGCATGTCTGCCGAGTACGCGACCTTCGGTCTGGCACCGGCCATGCGCGCCGGTGGAGTTCTCGCCAACGGCGACTTCCAAGTGCACCGGGATTTCGTCGACTTCATCGTGAACGGGCGCCCCCTGCTCTTCCAGCTCTCCGACCTCGACGCGGTGTCGCCGCTGGCCGCCGACATCCCGCCCGCCATCTTCACGGCACACGTACGCCGTCTCCTCCTGGAGGCCCAAGCACCGCTGCGCGACGGGCGTTACGTCATCTACGGCTGCCCCGAATGCGAGGACCTGGCCTGCGGCGCGGTCACCGCGGTCATCGAGAAGGCCCCGGACGGCGACGACTTCATCTGGCGCGACTTCGCCTGGCAGACCGCGGAACCGGCCGACCTGGAGCTCAACGGCTACCAAGGCATAGGGCCCTTCCGCTTCCGGGGCGCCGAATACCGCGAGGCGCTCGGCCAGTTGCTCGCCGCCGACGAGCCGCGGAACCGCCGCCGGGTCCTGCTGATCGGCGCCCGCGTCGCGCTCCTCGCCAAGCTGGCGGCGGCCCTGCGCACGATCGGCATCGGCGCGGAGATCGCGGCGGACGCGGCGGACGTCCCACCCGACGAACTGCGCACCTACGGCGCCGTCGCCTTCGGCCGCAAGGTCACCGACGAGACCCGGCAGTCGGTGCGCGCGGCGTTCGACCAAGCGCGGGCGGAGGTGGCGTACGTCGACGGCCTCGCCCCGATCGTGCCGCTCCTGGTCGCCCAGATCGAGCACGCCCTGGACCGCAGCCCCCAGGAACAGCGCCGCCTCACGGCCCTGGCGGCGTGCCGTGAGGCGGCACGGCTCGAAGTCACCTCGACGTGCCGGGTCCAACTGATCGCCTACCGCATGGACCGCCTGTCCCGCACCCACGTGCACGAGATCTTCGACGAGGTCCTGGAGCCCGGCGAGCACCGCGTCCCCCTGACCCCGAAGGCCACAAAGGGCGACTCCTACGTAGTGGCCCGCACAACAACCAGCGTCCTGGTGACCCCCACAGCCACCCCATAGCCCGCCCCGCAGCCACGACCGCCCCGCAGAGGACGCGCACCGACGACGCCCCGCAGCCGCGACCGCCCCACAGAGGACGCGCACCGACGATGGCCGGCAGCCGCGACCGCACCAGAGGGGACGTGCACTGACGACGGCCCGCAGCCGCGAGCGCACCGGAGGGGACGCGCACCGACGAGGCCCCGCAGCCGCGAGCGCACCAGAGGGGACGTGCACCGACGAGGCCCCGCAGCCGCGAGCGCGCCGGAGGGGCCGTGGGGGTAGGTGCGCGCGGAGCACAGTGGTGGTCATAAGGGCGCCGAAGCAGCAAAGGCTCCGCGCCAAGATGGCGAGCACGGACCTACCCCCGCGGCCCCGCCCCCAAGGCAACAAGATGGCGAGCACGGACCTACCCCCGCGGCCCCGCCCCCAAGGCAACAAGATGGCGAGCACGGACCTACCCCCGCGGCCCCGCCCCACCCAACACCCTCAGGCGCCCGAACCACGAACGCCCCTGAGGCGCACAAAGACCGAACACCCCCCACCCGTAGAATCACCCCCCTGATGACCGCAACCCTCGTCGCCAAAGACCTCACCGCCGCCCACGGCGACCGCACCCTCTTCTCCGGCCTGGAGCTGGTCGTCGCCCCCGGCGACGTCATCGGCCTGGTCGGCGCCAACGGCGCGGGCAAGTCCACCCTCCTGAGGCTGCTCGCCGGCCTGGACACCCCAGAAGCGGGAGAGCTGAGGCTGTCGCCCTCGTCCGCTGCCGTGGGCCACCTCCCCCAGGAGCCGGACCGCCGCCCCGGCGAGACGATCCGCGCGTTCCTGGCCCGCCGCACCGGCGTCGCCGAAGCCCAGCGGATCATGGACGACGCCACCCAGGCCCTGGTCGACGGCGCCCCGGGCGCGGACGACGCCTACGCGGACAGCCTGGAGCGCTGGCTGGCGCTCGGCGGCGCGGACCTCGACGAGCGCGCCGAGGAGGTCACCGCGTCCCTCGGCCTGACCGTCGGCCTGGACCAGGAGATGACGTCCCTGTCCGGAGGCCAGGCGGCCCGCGCCGGCCTCGCCTCCCTCCTCCTCTCCCGCTACGACGTCTTCCTCCTCGACGAGCCGACCAACGACCTCGACCTGGCGGGCCTGGAACGCCTGGAAGGCTTCGTCCGGGGCCTGCGCGCCGGCACGGTCGTCGTCAGCCACGACCGCGAGTTCCTCAGCCGCACCGTCACCAAGGTCCTCGAACTCGACCTGGTCCAGCAGGAGATCAACCTCTACGGCGGCGGCTACGACGCGTACCTGGAGGAGCGCGAGGTGGCCCGCCGCCACGCCCGCGACGAGTACGAGGAGTACGCGGACAAGAAGTCGGCGCTCCAGAGCCGCGCCCAGATGCAGCGCTCCTGGGCGGACAAGGGAGTCAAGAACGCGCGCCGCAAGGCCGCCAAGGCAGGCGGCGGCGACAACGACAAGATCGGCCGGAACTTCCGCAGCGACGCCAGCGAGAAGCAGGCCGCCAAGGCCCGCCAGACCCAGCGCATGATCGAACGCCTCGACGTCGTCGAGGAACCGCGCAAGGAATGGGAACTCCGCATGGAGATCGCGGCGGCACCCCGCTCCGGCGCGGTCGTCGCGAGCCTGCGCGACACGGAGGTGCGCCGAGGCGGCTTCACCCTGGGCCCGGTCACCCTCCAGATCGACTGGGCGGACCGCGTGGCGATCACCGGCGCGAACGGCTCGGGCAAGTCGACGCTGCTCGGCGCCCTCCTGGGACGCGTCCCGGTGGACGCGGGCCACGCGACCCTCGGCTCCGGCGTCCTCGTCGGCGAGGTGGACCAGGCCCGCGCGCTGTTCCACGGCGAGGAGTCCCTGCTCGACGCGTTCTGCGCGGCCGTGCCGGACACCGAACCCGCGGAAGTCCGCACGCTCCTGGCCAAGTTCGGCCTGAAGGCGGACCACGTCCTGCGCCCGGCGGGGACGCTCTCACCCGGCGAACGCACGCGCGCGGCCCTCGCCCTGCTCCAGGGCAGAGGCGTCAACCTCCTGGTCCTCGACGAGCCGACCAACCACCTCGACCTGCCCGCGATCGAGCAGCTGGAGTCGGCTCTGGAGGCCTACGAGGGCACGCTCCTGCTGGTCACGCACGACCGCCGCATGCTGGACGCGGTGAGCGTGACGCGCCGCCTGGAGGTGACGGAGGGCAGAGTGACGGAACTGTCACTCTGACCTCCGCCCCTCCCCGGACTCAGCGCCGCTTCGGATCGAGCAGACCGGCCCGCCGCAGCGCCTCGGCCATCGCGTCGTTGGCGGGCGGCGGGCCCTGCCGCTGCGGCTTCTGCCCACGCTGGCCCTGGCCACCGCGCTGCCCCTGGCCACCCTGCCCCTGGCGCCGCTGCTGAGGCGGACGCCCGCCGCGCTTCGGCCGCTCCCCACCGGCCTCGCCCGAGGAACCCGACCCCGAGGAACCCGACCCCGAACCCGAGGGATTCGCCTCGTCATCGAGCCGCAGAGTCAGCGAGATCCGCTTGCGCGGGATGTCGACATCCATGACCTTCACCTTGACGATGTCGCCGGGCTTGACGACATCGCGCGGATCCTTGACGAAGTTCCTGGACATGGCCGAGACGTGCACCAGACCGTCCTGGTGGACACCGACGTCCACGAACGCCCCGAACGCGGCGACGTTCGTGACGACGCCTTCGAGCACCATCCCGGCGGCCAGGTCGGAGATCTTCTCGACGCCGTCCTTGAAGGTGGCCGTCTTGAACGCGGGACGCGGATCGCGCCCGGGCTTCTCCAACTCCTTCAGGATGTCGGTAACCGTGGGCAGCCCGAAGACGTCGTCCACGAAATCGTCCGGCTTCAGCGAGCGCAGCACAGCCGTGTTCCCGACCAGCGAGGAGACCGCGCCGCCCGCCGACTTCACCATCTTGCGCACCACCGGGTAGGCCTCCGGGTGCACGCTGGAGGCGTCCAGCGGGTCGTCGCCGCCGCGGATGCGCAGGAAGCCGGCGCACTGCTCATACGCCTTCGGGCCGAGCCGGGGCACGTCCTTGAGGCCCTTGCGGCTCTTGAACGGGCCGTTCGCGTCGCGGTGGGCAACGATGTTCTCCGCGAGGCCCGCGCCGATGCCCGAGACCCGGGCGAGCAGCGGGGCGGAGGCGGTGTTCACGTCCACTCCCACGCCGTTCACACAGTCCTCGACGACGGCGTCGAGCGAACGCGACAGCTTCACTTCCGACAGGTCGTGCTGGTACTGGCCGACGCCGATGGACTTCGGGTCGATCTTCACCAGCTCGGCGAGCGGGTCCTGGAGCCGCCGCGCGATGGAGACCGCGCCGCGGATGGACACGTCGAGATCCGGCAGCTCCTGCGAGGCGAAGGCCGATGCGGAGTACACGGAGGCGCCCGCCTCGGAGACCATCACCTTGGTGAGGTTCAGCTCCGGGTGCTTCGCGATGAGGTCGGCGGCGAGCTTGTCGGTCTCCCGCGAGGCCGTGCCGTTGCCGATGGCGATCAGGTCGACCGCGTGCTCCTTGGCGAGCCTCGCGAGCGTGGCCAGGGACTGGTCCCACTTGTTGGCCGGGACGTGCGGGTGGATCGTGTCGGTGGCGACGACCTTGCCCGTGGCGTCGACGACGGCGACCTTCACACCCGTACGGAAACCGGGGTCGAGGCCCAGCGTCGCGCGCGTGCCTGCGGGCGCCGCGAGCAGCAGGTCCCGCAGGTTCGAGGCGAAGACCCGCACCGCCTCGTCCTCGGCGGCCGTGCGCAGCCGCAGCCGCAGGTCGATGCCGAGGTGTACGAGGATGCGGGTCCGCCAGGACCAGCGCACCGTGTCCTGAAGCCACTTGTCGCCGGGACGGCCGCGGTCGGCGATGCCGAAGCGCTGGGCCACGATCCCCTCGTACGACGAAGGCACCCCCGGCGCGGCGTCGGTCTCCTCGGGCTCCAGGACGAGGTCGAGAACCTCCTCCTTCTCGCCGCGCAGCATGGCGAGGACGCGGTGCGAGGGCAGCTCCTTGAAGGGCTCGGCGAAGTCGAAGTAGTCGGCGAACTTGGCGCCCGCCTCCTCCTTGCCCTCGCGGACCTTCGCGACGAGGCGACCGCGCACCCACATGCGCTCGCGCAGCTCACCGATCAGGTCGGCGTCCTCGGAGAAGCGCTCGGCGAGGATCGCGCGCGCTCCGTCAAGGGCGGCCTGCGGGTCCGCGACGCCCTTGTCGGCATCCACGAACGCCGCGGCGGCGGCCTGCGGCTCCACTCCCGGATCGGCGAGGAGACCGTCGGCCAGCGGTTCGAGCCCCGCCTCGCGGGCGATCTGCGCCTTGGTACGCCGCTTCGGCTTGAACGGCAGGTAGATGTCCTCCAGGCGCGCCTTGGTGTCCGCCTCGCGGATCCGCGCCTCCAGCTCGTCGGTGAGCTTGCCCTGCTCACGGACCGAGTCGAGGATCGCGGCGCGCCGGTCCTCCAGCTCACGCAGGTAGCGCAGGCGCTCTTCGAGCGTGCGCAGCTGCGCGTCGTCGAGCATCTCGGTCGCTTCCTTGCGGTAGCGCGCGATGAAGGGCACCGTCGAGCCGCCGTCGAGCAGGTCGACGGCGGCCTTCACCTGCCGCTCCCGCACGCCGAGTTCCTCGGCGATCCTGCCTTCGATGGACGAGGGAGTGGACGTCGTCAAAGCTGCCACGTTCCGGTACCGCCTTCTCACTGAGGTTGCCGGGCAATTGTGGCAGGTGGCGCTGACAGTGGGTGATCAGACCCGGCGGGCGCGGCCCATGCGGCCGGAACCCCGGCCGGCGCTCCGGCCGCCCCGCCCCGCGGAACTGGACGCTCCGCCGAACAGCCGGGCCACCGCACGGAACGGCAGCGTGACGACGGTGGCGATGGCGCCGGCGATCTGACGCAGTATGTCCGCGATGGCACGGAACATGAGGATTCCCCTTTCGTCTCCCGGCGCGGCCGGGGTGGCGGCCAGGAGACGGACGGGTACCTCGCAGCCGCTGGGCCATGCCGCCGTGCCCGCAGGAGTGCGCCTCAGCCCTTGCCGACCAGATCCGCCGGAAACGCCCCGGCCCGCAGCGCCGCACCGGTGAACGCGCTCCCCAGCTCCGTCAGACGCTCGACACCAGCCGTGCCGAGGTGTGCGTAGGGTGCCCGGTCCAGACGGTCCGTCTCCGCCTCGATGTCCTTGCGCAGCGCCATGCCGGCCTCGGTCAACTCGCCGTCGGCGCCGAGCAGTCCGCGCCCGCGCAGCCGCTCCTCGGCGGCGTCCCACTCCTCCTGGGACCAGCCGCGGCTTTTCAGGACCCACTTAGGGGCGATGCCCTTGCCAGTGGCGGTGTGGGTCACCATCGCCTCCAGGCCGTCGAGTTCGGCGCCGAGCAGCACGGTCAGGTGTCCGTCGCCGCGGTGCTCGCGCAGCAGCGTCGCCGCGTGCCAGTACGCGAGGTGCGGCTCCTCGGGGACGGGCAGATCGGCGTGCGCGGAGTACAGGGGACGCGCGGTGCGTGTGCAGGCCTCGGCGGCGCGCAGCGCGAGCCCGGCGGCCTCCGCCATCTCCGGTGAGGCGACGGCCTCCTCGCCGAGCAGCCTGCGCAGCGTGGCGTCGACGGCACGCAGGCGCGCGGCGAGGACCTCCTTCGGCGCGGCGGTGCTCCACACCTCGGGGACGTGGGCCGCGACGAGCTCGTGCTTGTAGTTGTAGAAGGCGGCGGTCACGGTGCCCGCGCCGACGGCGCCCAAGGCCGCCGCGCGCACGGCGAAGTTGACGGCGCTGGGATGCGTTATCCCGAGCCCGGCCAGCTCCCGCGTCACGTCCGGCGAGAAGTAGTGCGTCGAGTGCAGGGAGTTCAGGACGTTGTGGCAGCGGCGTCCCGCGCGCGGGTGCGGCGTGGCGGCCGAGGACGAGGTCGTCGAGGGGTCCGTCGAAGAAGTCGTCGAGGAGGACGTCGAAGAGGTCATGGGGGCACGGTACCTACTGGTTGGTATGGCGCTCCTCGGTGGCCGCCGGATGGCAGGAAAGGTGGGGTACTCGTCATTGCGGCCATCCTCCCCGAGGCCAAGAATCGGGGCATGGAGCAACGAACCGTCCTGGTCGTCCTCTTCGACGACGTCCAGAGCCTCGACGTCACGGGCCCCGTGGAGGTCTTCACGGGCGCGGCGCGCTGCCTCGACGGCGCCGACGGCGGATACGTCGTCCGCACCGCCTCCCTGGACGGCGCCCCCGTGCGGACGTCCAGCGGCCTGACGCTGGTCCCGGACGGCGCGCTGCCCGCCGCCCCGGACGCCCCGGCTCCGGACACGCTGCTCGTACCCGGCGGCATGGGCACGCGTTCCCCGGACCCGGAGCTGACCGGCTGGCTGCGCGTCCACGGCCCGCGCGCCCGGCGCCTGGTATCGGTCTGCACCGGCGCCGTCCGGCTCGCGGAGGCGGGGCTCCTAGAGGGCCGCAGGGCGACGACGCACTGGGCGTACTGCGCCAAGCTCGCCGAGGACCATCCCGGCGTCGACGTCGACCCGGACCCGATCTACGTGCGAGACGGCCACGTCGCGACGTCCGCCGGGGTCACCGCGGGGATCGACCTCGCCCTGGCGCTCGTGGAGGAGGACCTGGGCCGCGCGGTGGCGCTGACCGTCGCCCGGCACCTGGTCGTCTTCCTGCGCCGCCCGGGAAACCAGGCGCAGTTCAGCGCCCAGCTCTCCGCCCAGACGGCGCGGCGCGAACCGCTGCGCGACGTCCAGCAGTGGATCACCGAGCATCCGGCGGGCGACCTGTCGGTCGACGCGCTCGCCGCGCGTGCCCGCCTCTCGCCCCGCCACTTCGCCCGCGCCTTCCAGGCCGAGACCGGCCTGACACCGGGCAAGTACGTCGAGCGCGTCCGCGTCGAACACGCCCGCAGGCTCCTGGAGGACACCTCCGACGGGGTGGAGGAGGTGTCACGCGCGTGCGGCTACGGCACACCGGAGGCCATGCGCCGCGCCTTCGTCAAGGCACTCGGCGCGGCGCCCGCGGAGTACCGCCGCCGCTTCCGCCCCGGCACGGCGCCGACCGGCACGACCACCACGTCGCCCACTCGCCCACACCCATAGGGAACGGACACACCATGCAGATAGCCATCGCCCTCTACGAACGCTTCACCGCCCTGGACGCCATCGGTCCGTACCAGACGCTGAAAGACCTCCCCGGCGCCGAGACCGTCTTCGTCGCCGAACAGACGGGCCCGGTGCGCGACGAGAGCGGCACCCTCGCGCTCGTCGCCGACAAGTCCTTCGCGGACGTCCCGCGCCCCGACATCGTGGTCGTCCCCGGCGGCCCCGGACAGAGCGACCAGATGGAGAACGATCAGCTCCTCGGCTGGCTCCGCACCGTCGACGCCACCACGACCTGGACGACCTCGGTCTGCACCGGTTCCCTGGCACTCGCCGCCGCGGGCCTCCTCACGGGCCGCCGCGCCACCTCGCACTGGCTCGCGCTGCCGATGCTGGACCGGCTGGGCGTGCGGTCCACGGGGGAGCGGGTGGTCTTCGACGGGAAGTACGTCACCGGGGCCGGTGTCTCGGCGGGCATCGACATGGGGCTCACGCTGGCCGGCAGGATCGCGGGCGACGAGCACGCGCAGAGCGTGCAGCTCCTGACCGAGTACGACCCGCAGCCGCCCTACGACGCCGGCTCCCCGGAGAAGGCCCCCGCGCACCTCGTGGCGCGCTTCCGCGACCGCAGCCGCTTCGAGCAGTAGCCGCGAAGAACCGCCTTTCGCGCCGGGCCCTTCGAGAAATAGGGTGTGGGGACACCGTGTGACCCATGAGGACATGAGGAGCCGAGGCATGCCCGGTCGCCCGAGCGCGCGTTGACGTCGTAGGCCCTGACCGGGGCCTTGACCGGCCTGTCATCGCGTGCTGCCCCTGATACGCGGCACAGCGAGCCCTTCCCCGCCCGCACCGCCCCACGCGCCTCGTGCGCGCGGGGCGGCGGGCCTCGTTCGCCTGCGTTCCCAGGGGTCCGTGTGCCGTCCGCTTCCTTCGATGAACCCGCCGCGTCCGATGGACGCGACCTGTGGCGGGACAGTGACTTCCGCCGGCTCTGGCTGGGTCAGAGCGCCTCCCAGCTGGGTGAACACGCCGGCCTGGTGATCCTGCCGCTCTACGCCGTCCTGACCCTCGACGTCGGCGCCGATCAGCTGGGCGTCCTCCGCGCCGTGGGCCAGGCGCCGATCCTGCTGCTCTCGCTCCTCGCCGGCGCGTGGGTGGACAGGTGGCGTACCCGCACCGTGATGGTGTGGGCGGACGCCGGCCGGGCCCTGGCCTTCGGCGCCGCCGCCGTGTCGGCCCTCCTCGGAGGGCTCGGCCTGCCCGCGCTCCTCGCGGTCACCTTCGCCGTCGGCGCGCTGTCCGTCTTCTTCGACGTGGCCTATCAGTCGTCGCTCGTACGGCTGGTGAGGCGCGATCAGTTGGTACGGGGCAACAGCGCCCTGGAGGGGAGCCGGTCCGCCGCACAGATCGGCGGCCCCGCCCTCGGCGGAGCCCTGGTGTCGCTCCTGTCGGTGCCGGTCGCCGCCGTCTCCGGCGCGCTGTTCTTCGCCCTGTCGTTCCTGTCGATCAGGCGGATCCGCCGTAGCGAAGAGATCCCGGAGCGGTCGGCACGTCCTGTCCGGACGGGACGGCGGATCCTTGAAGGCCTCCGCTTCGTCGCCACGAGCCCGCTGCGGACCGTGTGTCTCGCCTCGGCCGCCTTCCAGCTCTTCCTCGCGGCCATGATGACCGCCTACCTGCTTTTCCTCCCCAGGGAACTGCACCTGACGGGGACCGCCGTCGGACTCGTGCTCGCGGCGACGGGGCCGGGCGCGCTCCTCGGCTCGGTGCTGGCCGCACGCCTGCCGGGCCGGTTCGGCCACGGCCCGGTGCTCGTCACCGCGGCCGCGGTAGGCGACGGCGTGCTGCTGTGCGTGCCGGCGCTGCACGGCTCATCGGCGACGACCCTGGCCGCGCTCCTCGCGGTCAACTTCGTGTTCGGGACCTTCGGCCAGTTGGTGAACGTCACGGTGATGGCGGTGCGCCAGGCCCTCACACCGGCCGGGATGCAGGGCCGCGCGGCCGCGACGGTCACCTTCGTCGGCATGGGCATGACCCCCCTCGGCTCCCTCCTCGGCGGGTTCCTCGCGCAGGAGTGGGGGCTGCGCACCGCCCTCCTGGTGACGGCCGCGGGGATGATGCTCTCCCCGGTGCTGATGGCGGCGTCCCCGCTCGCCCGCCTGGGCCCGGTGCTCGACGACCCGTCGGACGGCGCCGAGCGCCCGGGAAAGCCCGCTCAGTCGGCCTGAACGCGCCAGGTGAAGCGGGGCTGCCTGCGCTCCAGGAAGGCGGCGACCCCCTCGGCGGTCTCGCCGCTGCCAAGCGCCTGGTCCCGCCAGTACGCCTCCCGGCCGGTGTGCCCCGCGGCGAACTCCTTGGCCGCCGCCTGCGTCAACCGGGAGCGCGACGCGAGGGTCCGGGCGAACTCCGCGACCCGCTTGTCGAGGCCGCCCGAGGGCAGCACCTCGTCCACGAGGCCGGTGCGCAGCGCGCGCTCGGCGTCGATCAACTCCCCCGAGAAAAGCAGGTACTTGGCGGTGGCCGGCCCCACCAGTGAGACGAGTCGCCGGGTGGACGACGCCGAGTAGACGATCCCGAGCTTGGCCGGAGTGATCCCGAACGAAGCGTCCTCGTCCGCGAAGCGCAGATCGCACGCCGCGGCCAGCTGGCAGCCGCCACCCACGCAGTAGCCCCGCACCGCGGCGAGCGTCGGCTTGGGGAAGGCCGCGAGCGCCTCCTCGGCCCGAACCGCCAGATCCTGCGCCGTCTGCGCCGACCCCCGCAGGGAGGAGATGTCCGCGCCCGCGCAGAAGGTGCCGCCCTCGCCGGTGAGCACGACGGTGCGTACGGTCGGATCGGCGGCCAGCTCCGCCAGCAGCGGCGGCACCCGGCGCCACATGTCCTCGGTCATGGCGTTGCGCTTGGCCGGATGGTCGATGACGACGGTGGCGACGCCGTCCGTGACGGTGTGCCTCAGCTGGGGCTCCATGCGCCGGATGCTATCCGCACCCCTCGAACGTACGATCAAGAAGGGGCGCCGAGCGATACGGAGACGCTGATGGCCAGACGCAAGGACCCCAAGTACGTGCGGCCGCGGACCACGACGGCGCAGGCCCAGGGCAAGCGTCTGAGCCGCGGCTTCGGCTGGCTCGCGGTGCTGGGCGTGGTCCTGGCGGTCGCCGGGATCATCGGCCTGGTCTACACCGGTCTCGCCACGCTGACCTCGATGCTGCTCTTCGGCTGGCTCCTGCTGGTCGGCGGCCTGGTCGGCCTGCTGCACGCCGTCCAGTCGCGGGGCAGCAACTTCTTCTGGCTGGGCGTGGTGGTCGCGGCGCTGAACCTCGCGGCGGGCGTGGTGATCATCCGCAGGCCCGAGGTGGCGGCGGAGGCGCTGACCATGTTCGCGGCGCTGCTCTTCCTCACGGGCGGGGTGTTCCGCCTGGTCGGCAGCCTGGTGGTGCGCGGCCCGCAGTTCGGCTGGACGCTGGTGCAGGGCGCCTTCGGCCTGCTGCTCGGCATCCTCGTCCTCGCCGAATGGCCCAGCAGCAGCCAGTACGTCATCGGCTGCTTCTTCTCCCTGGCGCTGCTCTTCGACGGCCTGGGACTGATCGCCACCGGCATCGGGGGCCGCGGGATCGTCAGCCTCGTACAACCTGAAGAAACCGTGAAGGGCGAACAAGGGGGACAGGATCAGTCGTACGACTGACGCTGGCATACGCCCCCGATCAAATCGCGTCGATAATCGCTGACTTCTGGTCAGTAGCGCGGTCCGAACCAGTGCGTTCCCAACACTCGATGTGTGGTGACAATCGAGCGCGAGGGCGGCGACCGGACGATGGAGAACGACGGGAGGGGGCCGGGCCCACTTCCCAGCGGTGACGCACGGGTGCCGTACGAAGGGGTGTGGCGCTTCACCGCCCCCTCCGTCGACGCCTCCGTCCCCCAGGCACGGCACGCGGTGCGCGACCTGCTGGCCCGGCAGGGCGTACCGGCATCGGACGAGCTGATCCAGGGGCTACTGCTCATCGTCTCGGAGCTGGTCACCAACGTGGTGCGCCACGCTGCCCTGCTCTCGCCGATGCTCGCGGTGGAGGTCGCGGTCGGCGCCGAATGGGTGCGGGTCTCCGTCGAGGACAACCACCCCTACCGCCCGACGGCCCTGGAGGCGGACCACGGGCAGACGGGCGGCCGTGGACTCCTCCTCGTCCGCGAGATCACGCGGGAGGCGGGCGGCGCCTGCGAGGTCGAGCACACCGCGAGCGGGGGCAAGGTCATCTGGGCGGCCCTGCCCCTGAAACCGTGCCCCTGAAGTCCGGCGGCTACCAGCCCGCGGAGGGGCCCGTCAGCTCCCTGATGGCGGGCCGCGCCGCGTCGAGCACGGTCATGAACCACGCGGAGAACGGCCCCTTCTCGTGCCGGGCCGCCAGCTCCTCGGCCGTCACGAACGCGGTCTCACCGACCTCGGAGGGGTCCGGGCGCAGCGGCGACTGGACCATCCCCACGAAGAGGTGGTTGTACTCCTGCTCCACCAGGCCCGAGTCCGGGTCGGGGTGGTTGTAGCGCACGGTGCCCGCCTCGGCGAGCAGCGACGGCGACACCCCCAGCTCCTCGTACGTGCGCCGGGCGGCCGCGGCGAAGGGCGCCTCGCCCGGGTAGGGGTGGCCGCAGCAGGTGTTCGACCAGACGCCGGGGGAGTGGTACTTGCCGAGGGCGCGCTGCTGGAGCAGCAGCCGCCCCCGCTCGTCGAAGAGGAAAACGGAGAACGCCCGGTGCAACTGCCCGGGCGCCTGATGAGCGGAGAGTTTCTCCGCCGTGCCGATCGTCCTGCCGTCCTCGTCGACGAGTTCGAGCAAGATCGCTTCTCCGGTGCCGTTCGACGAGCTGTTCGCCGCGGTGGCAGGTGTGATCGGCATACCCATCCTTCGCTTCGGTCTTCGAGCCTCAAGTCTGCCGTACGTTCCGGACACTCCAGGCACTCCGGGGACCGCATGTCCCGGCGCGCACCAGCGCGCCGGGACATGCGGCCGGACACCGCCCGTGAGGGCGCCCGGAGGGGTCTCAGACCCCGAAAGCGGCCGGATACTTGATCGTGCCCTGTGGCAGCGGCGCGGAATCACCGGGCTCGTTCAGGACAAGGGCCATCATGGCCCCGTCGGGAACCTCGAACCCTGGCCTGATCCCGTATCCCGAAGCGGGCTCGAAACCGAACCTCGGGTAGTACGCCGGATGCCCCAGTACGAGGACCAGCCGCTCCCCACGCGCGCGTGCCGCGTCCAGCACCGCACGGACGACGGCCGATCCTGCCCCCGTCCGCTGATGCTCCGGGCGCACGGCGACGGGCGCGAGGGCCAGCGCGGGCGCCCCGCCCACCCGGCAGCGGGTGAGCAGCGCGTACGCGGCGACCGAGCCGTCCGGCGCCTCGGCGACGTACGACAGACCGGGGAGCCAGGCCTCCGGGTCCGCGCGCAGCGCCTCCACGAGGTCGGCCTCCGCCCCGGTCTCGAACGCCGCGCCGTTCACGGCGTGCACGGCGGCCGCGTCGGCGGCGCTCTCCGGCCGGGTCGGCCAGGAGCCGGACGCGACGGGACGCAGGACGTAGCCGGTGTAACCGAACTCCGTCCCGTGCTCACGCCGCATCGCGATCTCCTCGCGCGTGGCGGCGAGCGCCTCGGCCATACCGGGCGAGCCGGGGTCCGCGGCGTCCGCGCGGGCGGCCAGCGGACCGTAGTACTCGTCCCAGTCCGACTCGGGCTGCTGGTGCGTCCCGAGCACGGAGTACCCGGCGGCGGTGGCGGCGCGGGCATTCTCCTCGCCGGTACGCAGCGTGTAGTGCCGCTCCCAGAAGGCGCGCGCGGCGGCGGACGGCTCGGCGGCCGTCCACTCGCACTCGGTGACGACGAGCGTCCCGCCGGGTGCGAGCAGCCTGCGCCAGGCACGCAGCGCGTTGTCGAAGCCGATGCTGTAGGCCGAGCTCTCGGCCCACACGAGGTCGAACGACCCGTCGGGGTAGGGGAGTTCGGCCATGTCGGCCTTGACGGCGGTGATCGAGCCGGCGAGCCCGCGCGCCCGCGCGGAAGCCCGGAGCTCGTCGAGGAACGGCTCGTGCAGATCGACGGCGGTCACCTCGGCACCCGCTTCGGCGGCGAGCAGGAGCGCGGCCCGGCCGGGCCCGCAGCCCAGATCCAGCACGCGCGGGCGCTCCGGCAGCGTCCCCGCGAGGGAGAGCAGCCGCCGGGTGGTGTCGTCGGAGCCCGGGCCCTGCCGCGGCAGGCCGTGGTGCAGGGCGAAGAAGGCGTCGGTGATCTCAGTGATGGAAGCGTTGTCGGTCAACGTCGGAACCCTTGGGTGAGGGGCCCGCGGACGTGCGAGAAACGTCAGGCGCGAGCCCGGGAAGCGGGGATGCACTGTCGCCGCGCAGGGCGGCGTCGGCCGCGACAGACATCGACCCACCTCCTCGGATCCCAAAGTTCGGACGAATATAGCACCGCCGGTCGCGCCGTTCAGTGACAGAGCTTCGACTCGTGCTCCGCGTGACCGCTCGGTTCCAGCTGGAAGGTGCAGTGCTCCACGTCGAAGTGGTCGCCCAGGCAGCCCTGGAGTTCGTGGAGCATCTTCTCGTGGCCGATGGAGTCGAGGGTGTCGGAGCCCACGACGACATGCGCGGAGAGCACGGGCATGCCCGAGGTGATCGTCCAGGCGTGCAGGTCGTGGACGTCCTCGACGCCCGGCAGGTCGAGTATGTGGGCTCGCACCTCGGCCATGTCGACGCCCTTGGGGGCCGACTCCAGGAGGACGTTCAGGGTCTCCTTCAGGAGCTTGACGGTGCGCGGGACGATCATGACGCCGATGACGAGCGAGGCGATGGGGTCCGCCGCCTGCCAGCCGGTGAGCATGATGACGGTCGCCGAGACGATGACCGTGACGGAGCCGAGGGTGTCCGCCACGACCTCCAGGAAGGCGCCGCGCACATTGAGGCTCTCCTTCTGGCCGCGCATCAGCAGGGACAGCGAGATCATGTTCGCGACCAGACCGAACGCGCCGAAGAAGACGGCGAGGCCGCCCTGGGTCTCGGCGGGCGTGATGAACCGCTCGATGGCCTCGTACAGGACGTAGCCGCCCACGCCGAGCAGCAGCAGACAGTTGGCGAGCGCGGCGAGTATCTCGGCGCGGGCGTAGCCGAAGGTGCGGCTCTCGGTGGGCGGTCTGTTCGCGAAGTGGATGGCGAGCAGGGCCATGCCGAGCCCCAGCGCGTCGGTCGCCATGTGCGTGGCGTCCGCGATGAGCGCGAGCGAATCCGCCATGAGGCCGCCCACGATCTGGGCGAACATCACGATGACCGTGATGGCCAGCGCTATCCGGAGCCGCCCCTTGTGGGCCTGGGCCGCCGTCCCCGTCGCCGCCCCGTGTGTGTGTCCGTGATCGTGCCCAGCCCCCATGGAGCCCGCCTCCCGTGTCGGTCGTCGGTCTGCTGTTCGGTCGTCGCGCGACCACAGTGAACTACGGGTGGGGGGTATCTGGCAACGCGGCACTGAACACCGTTGTCATCTCCCTGACCTGCGAAAATGGCAACGATTGCCGTCTGGGGAAGGGGTGCAGGTCAGGGCTCCCCGATGATCGGATGATCAGTCGCGAGGGGCCGGAGCGTGGTGCAGGCACCAGCCCGCCCACGCCGACTCGACCATCTCGCGCACCCCGCGCCGAGCCGTCCAGCCCAGCTCCTCGGCGGCCCGCCGCACGTCGGCCACGGCCCGCGGCGCGTCACCGGCGCGCACCGGCTCCACCAGCGCCGGCCGACGGTCACCGCTCACCTCGCCGATGAGATCGATCAGTTCGCGTACGGAAACGCCTTCGCCGCGGCCGATGTTCACCGTCAGGTCGCCCGTGGCACCGCCCGTGAGCCGCCGGGCCGCCGCCAGGTGCGCCTCCGCGAGGTCGGACACATGGATGTAGTCGCGTACGCACGTCCCGTCCGGCGTCGGATGGGTGTCGCCGAAGATGCGCGGCGGTTCGTCACGGGTGAGACGGTCGAAGACCATCGGGATCACGTTGTGGACCCCCGTGTCCGCGAGTTCGGGGGCCGCGGCGCCCGCCACGTTGAAGTAGCGCAGGCACACCGTCCCGATGCCGTGCGCCCGCCCGGCCGCCCGCACCAGCCACTCCCCGGCGAGCTTCGTCTCGCCGTAGGGACTGACGGGCGCGCAGGGCGTGTCCTCCCCGATGAGATCCACGTCCGGCGGGTTGCCGTACACCGCGGCCGACGAGGAGAACACGAACCGCCGCACCCCCGCCTCGGCCACCACCTCCAGCACCGCCGCCAGGCCGCCCACGTTCTCCCGGTAGTAGCGCAGCGGCTGGGCCATGGACTCCGCGACCTGCTTCCGGGCCGCGAGATGCACCACACCCGTGACGCCGTGCTCGGCGAGGACGCGGCGCAACAGCTCGGCGTCGAGTGCCGAACCCCTGATGAGGGGGACGTCCGGGGGCAGCCGCCGGGGCACTCCCGAGGAGATGTCGTCCAGGACGACGACGTCCTCCCCGGCGCCGGCCATGACGCGCGCCACATGTGCCCCGATATATCCGGCCCCGCCGGTGATCAGCCAAGTCATGGGCGCCCACCCTAAGCGAACGCTATGGGGGCAAGCCGGGCGCGATCCGGGCACGGTTTGGAGGGGCGGCCCCCCATCCACCATGATGATCGCGAAGGCCGAGGCCCTCGCAGGCCGCCCTTATCGGGGCGTGAACGGGTGGTGAACGCCCGCTTCTCATCATCCGATAGCCTCTGCCGACGTGCCGCCCGGCCGCTGTGGCCAGGGGCGCCCCCCTTACGCACGTGCCCGGCGCGAGCCGCGCCGGGAATCAAGGAGTGAGTTCGTCTGTCGACCGCCATCCTCACCGGTCAGCCGGTCCCCGGGTCGCCGCTCGAAGGCGATCTGCGGTCCCTCGGCTTCGACGTGCGGGTCGCCTCCAACGCGGCGGACGTCGAGACGCTGCTCGCCGCCTTGCCGGGTGACCAGCGGGTCGCCATCGTCGACGCGCGCTTCGTCGGTCACGTCCACGCCCTGCGCCTCGGCCTGACCGACCCCCGCTTCGCCGCCTCCGCGGTGCCCGGCGCCGTCACCGCCAAGCCGGAGGCGCGCACGGCCCTCACCCACGCGCTGCGGACGAGCGCCGAGGCCACCGCCTCGCTCCCGGACTCCCTCGCCGAGGCCATGGAGTCCGGCGCGACGGACGTGCACCGCCCCGAGCTCGGCACCCTCGTGGCCACCGTCCCCACCGACCCGCAGACCCGCAACGAAGCGCGCCAGGCCGTCGCCACCGTCGATGACGAGGCCGTCCGCCTGCGCACCGCGGTCAAGTCGCGGGACGGCTTCTTCACGACGTACTGCATCTCCCCGTACTCCCGCTACATCGCCCGATGGTGCGCCCGCCGGGGCCTGACCCCGAACCAGGTCACCACCGCCTCGCTGCTCACCGCCCTGATCGCGGCGGGCTGCGCGGCCACCGGGACGCGCGGCGGCTTCGTCGCGGCCGGTCTGCTGCTGATCTTCTCCTTCGTCCTTGACTGCACGGACGGACAGCTCGCCCGCTACTCCCTCCAGTACTCCACGCTCGGCGCCTGGCTCGACGCGACGTTCGACCGCGCCAAGGAGTACGCCTATTACGCGGGCCTCGCGCTCGGCGCCGCCCGCGGCGGAGACGACGTATGGGCGCTGGCGCTCGGCGCGATGGTGCTCCAGACCTGTCGGCACGTCGTCGACTTCTCCTTCAACGAGGCGAATCACGACGCCACCGCCAACACCAGCCCCACCGCGGCCCTCTCCGACAAGCTCGACAGCGTCGGGTGGACGGTGTGGGTGCGCCGGATGATCGTGCTGCCCATCGGCGAGCGCTGGGCGCTGATCGCCGTGCTCACCGCGGTCGCCACCCCCCGCGTCACCCTCGTCGTCCTGCTCGTCGGCTGCGCGCTCGCCGCCTGCTACACCACGGCAGGCCGCGTCCTGCGCTCGCTGACCCGCAAGGCCACCCGCACCGACCGCGCCGCCGCAGCCCTGGCGGACCTCGCCGACAACGGCCCGCAGGCCTCGGCGTTCGCCGCGCTCAAGCCCGGGGCCTGGCTGCGCGCCGCCCCCGTGCTCGCCTTCGCCGGCGGCGCCGCGCTCGTCGGCACGGCGCTGAGCAATCCCTACGGCAGCCCTGTGGTCGTGGCCGCCGCCGCGCTGTACATCGCCCTGTCGGGCCTCGCCCTGGCCATGCCCCTCAAGGCCCCCCTGGACTGGCTGGTCCCGCCGTTCTTCCGCGCCGCCGAGTACGGCACGATCCTCGTCCTGGCGGCCAAAGCGGACGTGAACGGGGCGCTTCCGGCGGCTTTCGGACTGGTGGCCGCGGTCGCCTACCATCACTACGACACGGTGTACCGCATCAAGGGCGGTACCGGCGCGCCGCCGGCCTGGCTGGTGCGCGCGATCGGCGGCCAGGAGGGCAGGACCCTCGTGGTCGCGCTGGCAGCGGCCCTGCTGTCCGCCACAGATTTCACCGTCGCGCTCACGGCACTCGCCGTGGCCGTGGCACTCGTGGTGCTCGTCGAGAGCATCCACTTCTGGGTGACCGCTCACAAGCGCGGCGCACCCGCCGTACACGATGAAGGAGAACCCGCATGATCGGCCTCGTGCTGGCGGCCGGCGCCGGACGGCGTCTTCGCCCTTACACGGACACCCTGCCCAAGGCCCTGGTGCCCGTCGACGGCGACACGACCATCCTCGACCTGACGCTCGGCAACTTCGCGGAGATCGGTCTGACCGAGGTCGCGATCATCGTCGGCTACAAGAAGGAGGCCGTCTACGAGCGCAAGGCGGCCCTGGAGGCGAAGTACGGCCTCAAGCTGACGCTGATCGACAACGACAAGGCCGAGGAGTGGAACAACGCCTACTCCCTGTGGTGCGGCCGTGACGCCATCAAGCACGACGTGATCCTCGCCAACGGCGACACCGTGCATCCCGTCTCCGTCGAGAAGACGCTGCTCGCCGCCCGCGGCAACGGCCAGAAGATCATCCTCGCCCTCGACACGGTGAAGCAGCTCGCCGACGAGGAGATGAAGGTCATCGTCGACGACGCCAAGGGCGTCCAGCGCATCACCAAGCTGATGGACCCCTCCGAGGCCACCGGTGAGTACATCGGCGTCACCCTCATCGAGGGCTCCGCCGCCGACGAGCTGGCCGACGCGCTGAAGACCACCTTCGAGCGGGACCCCGACCTCTACTACGAGGACGGCTACCAGGAGCTCGTCAACCGCGGCTTCAAGGTCGACGTGGCCCCGATCGGCGACGTCAAGTGGGTCGAGATCGACAACCACGACGACCTCGCCAAGGGCCGGGAGATCGCGTGCCAGTACTGACGAGGCTCATCCCCTCGCCGGTCGTCGTCGACATCCGGCCGGGGGCGCTCAACGACCTGGCCGGGGTCCTCGCCGACCAGCGGATCTGCTCGTCGACCGGCAAGCTCGCCATCGCCATCAGCGGTGGCTCCGGTGCGGTCCTGCGCGACCGCCTCATGCCGTCGCTGCCCGGCGCCGAGTGGTTCGAGGTCGGCGGCGGCACCCTCGATGACGCCATCAAGCTCGCCGACGCCATGAAGAAGGGCCGCTACGACGCGGTCGTCGGCCTCGGCGGCGGCAAGATCATCGACTGCGCCAAGTTCGCCGCGGCGCGCGTGGGCCTGCCGCTGGTCGCCGTCGCGACGAACCTGTCGCACGACGGCCTCTGCTCGCCCGTCGCGACACTCGACAACGACGCGGGCCGCGGCTCGTACGGTGTGCCGAACCCCATCGCGGTCGTCATCGACCTCGATGTGATCCGTGAGGCACCCGTCCGCTTCGTCCGCTCCGGCATCGGCGACGCCCTCTCCAACATCTCGGCGATCCGGGACTGGGAGCTGGCCGCCCGCGAGCGCGGCGAGGACATAGACGGCCTGGCGGCCGCCATGGCCCGCCAGGCAGGCGAGGCCGTGCTGCGCCACCCCGGTGGTGTCGGCGACGACGGCTTCCTCCAGGTACTCGCCGAAGGCCTGGTCCTCACCGGCATCGCGATGTCCGTGTCGGGCGACTCCCGCCCGGCGTCCGGCGCCTGCCACGAGATCAACCACGCCTTCGACCTCCTCTACCCCAAGCGCGCCGCCAGCCACGGCGAGCAGTGCGGCCTCGGCGCTGCCTTCGCGATGCACCTGCGCGGTGCCCGCGAGGAGTCCGCGTACATGGCCTCGGTGCTGCGCCGCCACGGCCTGCCCGTGCTGCCGGAGGAGATCGGCTTCACCGTGGAGGAGTTCGTGAAGGTCGTGGAGTTCGCTCCGCAGACCCGTCCGGGCCGCTACACGATCCTGGAACACCTCGACCTGTCCACCGACCAGATCAGGGACGCATACGCCGACTATGCAAAAGCCATCGGTAGCTGAGCTCCGCCCGGTCGTTCACCCCCCGGGGGTGAAGGACCGGCGCAGCGGCGAACACTGGGCCGGCCGGCTCTACATGCGCGAGGTCTCCCTGCGCATCGACCGGCACCTGGTGAACACGCGGGTCACGCCCAACCAGCTGACCTACGTGATGACCGTCGCCGGCGCCCTCGCCGCCCCTGCCCTGCTGGTGCCGGGGATCACGGGCGCCGTGCTCGGCGTGCTCGCGGTCCAGCTCTACCTGCTGCTCGACTGCGTGGACGGTGAGATCGCCCGCTGGAAGAAGCAGTACTCGATGGCGGGCGTCTACCTCGACCGGGTCGCCGCCTACCTGTGCGACGCCGCGGTCCTGGTCGGCTTCGGCCTGCGCGCCGCCGACCTGTGGGGCAGCGGCCGCATCGACTGGCTGTGGGCCTTCCTCGGCACCCTGGCCGCCCTCGGCGCGATCCTGATCAAGGCCGAGACCGACCTCGTCGGTGTCGCCCGCCACCAGACGGGCAAGGAACCGGTCAAGGAGTCGGCGTCCGAGCCGCGCTCCTCCGGGATGGCGCTGGCCCGCAAGGCCGCCGCCGCGCTGAAGTTCCACCGGCTGATCCTCGGCGTCGAGGCGTCCCTGCTGATCCTGGTCCTCGCGATCGTGGACCAGGCCCGCGGCGACCTGTTCTTCTCGCGCGTCGGGGTCGCGGTCCTCGCGGGCATCGCGATGCTCCAGACCCTGCTCCACCTCGTGTCCATCCTCGTATCGAGCAGGTTGAAGTGAACACCCCGGCACAAGAGCTGACCGTCGGCGCCGTCATCATCACGATGGGCAACCGGCCGCAGGAGCTGCGCGCCCTCCTCGACTCGGTCGCCAAGCAGGACGGCGAGCGGGTCGAGGTGGTCGTGGTCGGCAACGGCGCCCCGGTGCCGGACGTCCCCGAAGGCGTCCGCACCGTCGAACTCCCCGAGAACCTCGGCATCCCCGGCGGCCGCAACGTCGGCATCGAGGCCTTCGGTCCCGGCGGCACCGACGTCGACATCCTGCTCTTCCTGGACGACGACGGCCTGCTGGCCCACACGGACACGGCCCAGCTGTGCCGCGAGGCCTTCGCCGCCGACCCGGAGCTCGGCATCATCAGCTTCCGCATCGCCGACCCGGACACAGGCGTCACCCAGCGGCGCCACGTGCCGCGGCTGCGGGCCTCCGACCCGATGCGCTCCTCACGCGTCACGACCTTCCTCGGCGGCGCCAACGCGGTGCGTACGAAGGTCATCGCCGAGGTCGGCCCGCTGCCCGGCGAGTTCTTCTACGCCCACGAGGAGACCGACCTCGCCTGGCGCGCGCTGAACGCCGGCTGGATGATCGACTACCGGTCCGACATGGTGCTCCTGCACCCGACGACCGCCCCCTCCCGGCACGCGGTCTACCACCGCATGGTGGCCCGCAACCGCGTCTGGCTGGCCCGCCGCAACCTCCCCGCCCTCCTGGTCCCGGTCTACCTGGGCGTCTGGCTGCTGCTCACCCTCGCCCGACGCCCCTCGGGCCCGGCCCTGAAGGCCTGGTTCGGCGGCTTCAAGGAGGGCTGGACGACGCCGTGCGGCCCGCGTACTCCCATGAAGTGGCGTACGGTGTGGCGGCTGACGCGACTGGGCCGACCTCCTGTCATCTGACAAGCTCGGATCTGAGAGCATCTGGGCCATACCCCGGTCCCTGGCCCATGCCTACGCCCGACCGGCTGCGCATCTGAAGACGAAAGTTTCCACTCGTGAGTGAGACAACGCATGACGGCGGAGTCGCGGTGACAGCATCCCCGTCGACACCGCCGCCCGATGACGGGCTCTCCCGCGCCGAACTCGCCGCCAAGTACGGTCTGACCGTCAGCGGCGCACGGCCCGGACTTTTCGAGTACGTCCGCCAGCTCTGGGGACGGCGCCACTTCATCCTCGCCTTCTCCCAGGCGAAGCTGACCGCGCAGTACAGCCAGGCGAAGCTCGGCCAGCTGTGGCAGGTCGCGACGCCGCTCCTGAACGCGCTCGTCTACTTCCTGATCTTCGGCCTGATCCTGGAGGCCGACCGGGGCTTCGAGCGCCACGTCTACATCCCGTTCCTCGTCACGGGCGTCTTCGTCTTCACCTTCACGCAGAGCTCGGTGATGGCGGGCGTCCGGTCGATCTCGGGCAACCTCGGCCTGGTGCGCGCGCTGCACTTCCCGCGCGCCTCGCTGCCGGTCTCGTTCTCGCTCCAGCAGCTCCAGCAGCTGCTGTTCTCGATGATCGTGCTGTTCGTCATCACGATCGGCTTCGGCCACTATCCCCGGCTGTCGTGGCTGCTGATCATCCCGGTCCTGGCGCTGCAGTTCCTCTTCAACACCGGCCTCGCGATGATCATGGCCAGGCTGGGCAGCAAGACCCCCGACCTCGCGCAGCTGATGCCTTTCGTGATGCGTACGTGGATGTACGCGTCCGGCGTGATGTTCTCCATCCCCGTCATGCTGGAGGGCAAGCCCGCCTGGATCGCGGACGTGCTCCAGTGGAACCCGGCGGCCATCTACATGGACCTGATGCGCTTCGCGCTCATCGACGGCTACGGCAACGACTACCTGCCCAACCACGTCTGGGCGGTCGCACTCGGCTGGGCCGTGCTGCTCGCCGTCGGCGGCTTCGTGTACTTCTGGAAGGCTGAGGAGCGGTACGGCCGTGGCTGACGACAAGAGCACCGACAAGAGTGCCGCGGACAGCGCCGGCAAGAACTTCGGCAAGGGGCACATCCCCACCGTCATCGCCGACGAGCTGCACATCGTCTACCGCGTCAACGGCGCGAAGACGGGCAAGGGCAGCGCCACCTCCGCGCTGAGCCGCATCCTCCGGCGCGGCGAGGAGCGCGGCGTCCGCAAGGTGCACGCCGTGCGCGGCGTCAGCTTCACCGCCTACCGCGGCGAGGCCATCGGCCTGATCGGTTCGAACGGCTCGGGCAAGTCCACCCTGCTGCGCGCCATCGCGGGCCTGCTCCCCGCCGAGCAGGGCAAGGTCTACACCGACGGCCAGCCCTCCCTGCTCGGTGTGAACGCGGCCCTGATGAACGACCTGACGGGTGAGCGCAACGTCATCCTCGGCGGACTCGCGATGGGCATGTCCCGCGAGCAGATCAAGGAGCGCTACCAGGAGATCGTCGACTTCTCAGGGATCAACGAGAAGGGCGACTTCATCACCCTGCCGATGCGGACCTACTCCTCCGGTATGGCGGCCCGCCTGCGGTTCTCCATCGCGGCGGCCAAGGACCACGACGTCCTGATGATCGACGAGGCCCTGGCCACCGGCGACCGCAAGTTCCAGAAGCGCTCCGAGGCCCGCATTCGGGAGCTGCGCAAGGAGGCCGGCACGGTCTTCCTCGTCAGCCACAACAACAAGTCCATCCGTGACACCTGCGACCGCGTGCTCTGGCTGGAGCGCGGCGAGCTGCGCATGGACGGCCCGACCGACGAGGTCATCAAGGAGTACGAGAAGTTCACGGGCAAGTAGTCCGTTTGCGCCATCGCTGACGTACTCGTTCGGCGGCAGGGCCCCGCAGGGATCTTCCCGGCGGGGCCCTGCCGTGTCTCCGGTCCCGCCGCGCCCCACCCGGCTCCCAACTCGTCGGCGTACGGGGAAGGTTGACGCCAATCGGTGTGTTGTTGTGATGTGCCGAACACCCCGACGATGCGTGCGGGGTTGTACAACGTAAGCTGTACCGGTGCTGATTCGCGGCAAGTGGGGCGATATCGCGCGGCGCCCCCGGCCGGGCCACGGCCCGCCTCGGCCAGGGCTGGGCGGCGTGTCCGAAATAGGATGTATTGGGTCGGCAGTGTAGAACGGGAGATGTGACGGCAATGGCTACGGATGATCTCCAGTTCCGCGATGCGTCCGCCGTCCTCGACAAGGCCGCGCACGAGAACTTCCCCGTGGCCCCTTTTTTCCTGCCCCGGGCCTGGCGCGAGGAGCTCATGGCCGTCTACGGCGTCGTGCGGCTCATCGACGACATCGGCGACGGCGACCTCGCTCCCGGAGCCGGTCACGCCCGCTGCCTCGGTGTGGACCCGGCCGACGCCCGCGACCCGCTGCGGATGCTCGACGCCGTCGAGGCCGACCTGGGCACGGTCTTCGAGGGCGGCGTCGCGGGCCATCCGCTGGTGCGGGCGCTGGGACCGGCGGCCGAGCGCGGTGTCCTCACCCCCGGCCCCTTCCTCGACCTGATCGCGGCCAACCGCCAGGACCAGCACGTCTCCCGCTACGAGACGTACGACGACCTCGTGGCGTACTGCGCGCTCTCGGCGAACCCCATCGGCCGCCTGGTCCTCGCCATCACCGGCACCGAGACCCCCGAACGCCTCCGCCGCTCGGACGCCGTCTGCACCGGCCTCCAGATCGTCGAGCACATCCAGGACGTCGCCGAGGACCTGCGACGCGACCGCATCTACCTGCCCATCGAGGACATGTCGCTCTTCCACGTCAGCGAGGCCGACCTGGCCGCGCCCACAGCAGGCGCATCGGTGCGCGCACTGGTCGCGTACGAAACGGAACGCGCCCGCGGCCTCCTGAATGAAGGCACCCCCCTGGTGGGTAGCGTCCACGGCAGGCTGAAGCTGCTGCTGGTCGGTTTCGTGGCAGGGGGGAGGGCGGCGATCCAGGCGATCTCCGCCGCCGGACACGACGTACTTCCCGGTCCGCCCAAGCCCACCAGGCCCCGCCTGTTGCGCGAGGCGGGGGCGGTTCTGCGAGGAGAGGGGTGAGCCGGGAGGTGGAGCCGGACCAGCACGTGTCCGCGCCGGTACTCGCCGCGTACAGCTACTGCGAGACCGTCACCGGACAGCAGGCGCGGAACTTCGCGTACGGCATCAGGCTGCTGCCGGCGCCCAAGCGGCGCGCCATGTCCGCGCTGTACGCCCTCTCCCGCCGCGTCGACGACATCGGCGACGGAGCGCTCCCGCCGCAGGTCAAGGCGGAGCGGCTCGACGACACGCGCCGACTCCTCGCCCGGATCCGCGAGGGCGCCGTGGGCGAGGACGACACCGACCCGGTGGCGGTCGCCCTCGTGCACGCCGCCACGCACTTCCCCATCCCGATGGGCGGCCTCGACGAACTCATCGACGGTGTCCTGATGGACGTACGCGGCGAGACGTACGAGACCTGGGAGGACCTGAAGGCGTACTGCCGCTGCGTCGCCGGAGCGATCGGGCGGCTCTCCCTCGGCGTGTTCGGTACGGAACGGGGGGCGCTCCATGCCGAGCGCGCGCCGGAGTATGCCGACACGCTCGGCCTCGCGCTCCAACTCACCAACATCCTCCGGGACGTTCGCGAGGACGCCGAGGGCGGGCGGACCTATCTGCCTGCCGAGGACCTCGCGAAATTCGGCTGCTCCGCCGGGTTCTCCGGCTCCGAGCCGCCCGCCGGATCCGACTTCGCGGGCCTCGTCCACTTCGAGGTCCGCCGCGCCCGCGCCCTGTTCGCCGAGGGCTACCGGCTGCTTCCCATGCTGGACCGGCGCAGCGGTGCCTGCGTCGCCGCCATGGCCGGCATCTACCGCCGCCTCCTCGACCGCATCGAGCGGGAACCGGAGGCCGTCCTGCGCGGCCGCGTCTCACTGCCGGGCCACGAGAAGGCGTACGTCGCCGTGCGCGGCCTGTCCGGTCTCGACGCGCGGAACGTCTCACGGCAGACCGTCAGGAGGCGTGCGTGATGCGTGACCGGAGTGGTCGCGGGGGAGCAAGGACGGCCCTCGCGAACCGATGGGCAACCCTCCGCTCCAAGGTCGCGTCCCTGACTGCAACGGCCGAAAAGGAGGGTGCGTGAAGAGCGACGACATGCGGCCCGAGGGGCTGACCGCGGACGCCGAAGGCCGCCCTGGTGGGGCGGCCGCCGTGGTGATCGGCGGCGGACTCGCCGGTGTCACCGCCGCGCTCTCGCTGGCCGACGCGGGGCTGCGCGTGACGCTGCTCGAAGGGCGGCCGCGCCTTGGCGGACTCGCGTTCTCCTTCCGGCGCGGCGAGCTGACCGTCGACAACGGCCAGCACGTCTACCTGCGCTGCTGCAACGCCTACCGGTGGTTCCTCGACCGCGTGGGAGGCGCGCACCTCGCCCCCTTGCAGGAACGTCTCGACGTGCCCGTGCTCGACGCCGACCGGGGCCGGCTCGGGCGGCTGCGGCGCACCGCGCTGCCCGTGCCGCTGCACCTGGCGGCGAGCCTTGCCACGTATCCCCATCTGTCGGTCGCCGAACGCGCCCAGGTGGGACGCGCGGCGCTCGCCCTCAAGGGGCTCGATCCGGCCGATCCCGTGCTCGACGGCCAGGACTTCGGCAGCTGGCTGGCCGCGCACGGCCAGTCGCCGCGCGCCATCGAGGCCCTGTGGGACCTCGTGGGAGTCGCCACGCTCAACGCCGTCGCGGGCGACGCCTCGCTCGGACTCGCCGCGATGGTGTTCAAGACCGGGCTGCTCTCCGACCCGGGCGCCGCCGACATCGGCTGGTCCCGGGTGCCGCTGGGCGAACTGCACGACACGCTGGCCCGCAAGGCGCTCGACGCCGCGGGCGTGCGCACCGAACTGAGGGCGCGGGTCACCTCCATCTCCCGTACGGGGACAGGCGGTTGGCGCGTGGACGTGCCCGGCGATGCCATCGACGCCGACACCGTCGTCCTCGCCGTGCCCCAGCACGAGGCGCACGACCTGCTCCCGGACGGCGCGCTCGACCAGCCCGACCGGCTCCTCGACATCGACAACGCCCCGATCCTCAACGTCCACGTCGTCTACGACAGAAAGGTGCTGAAGCGGCCGTTCTTCGCCGCCCTCGGCACGCCCGTCCAGTGGGTCTTCGACCGGACCGAGGCGTCCGGCCTCGCCGAGGGGCAGTACCTCGCCCTCTCGCAGTCCGCCGCGCACGACGAGATCGACGCGCCCGTCGCCGCGCTGCGCGAGCGCTACCTCCCCGAGCTCGAGCGGCTGCTGCCCGCCGCGCACGGCGCCGAGGTGCGGGACTTCTTCGTGACCCGCGAGCGCACGGCCACCTTCGCCCCCACCCCCGGCGTCGGTCGGCTGCGGCCCGGCGCCCGCACCAAGGCGCGCGGCCTCTACCTCGCGGGCGCGTGGACCGCCACCGGCTGGCCCGCGACCATGGAAAGCGCCGTACGCAGCGGCATCAGCGCGGCCGAAGCCGCCCTCTCCGCACTCGACCGCCCCCGTGATCACCTCTTCGCATTCGAGGAGGCGGCGGCGTGAAGCTCGACTTCCTGGGGTCAGGTCCCCAGCGAACCCGCACCGGAACAACCGGGACAACCGGAACAAGAGGAGAAACTGTGCCGACTGTGCCCTCGGCCGAAACGGCTGCCGACACGGTGGACGTGACCTCACTGCTCGAACGCGGAAGGACCCTGGCCACCCCGGTGCTGCGGGCCGCGGTGGACCGCCTCGCGCCGCCCATGGACACCGTCGCCGCCTACCACTTCGGATGGATCGACGCGGCGGGCAACCCGTCCGACGGCGACGGCGGCAAGGCCGTGCGCCCCGCGCTCGCCCTGCTCTCCGCCGAGGCCGCGGGCGCCGCCCCCGAGGTCGGCGTCCCCGGGGCCGTCGCCGTCGAGCTCGTGCACAACTTCTCGCTGCTGCACGACGACCTGATGGACGGCGACGAGCAGCGCCGCCACCGCGACACCGTGTGGAAGGTGCACGGCCCCGCACAGGCCATCCTCGTCGGCGACGCCCTCTTCGCGCTCGCCAACGAGGTGCTCCTGGAGATCGGCACCGTCGAGGCGGGCCGCGCCACGCGCCGCCTCACCACCGCCACGCGCGCCCTGATCGACGGCCAGGCGCAGGACATCTCCTACGAGCACCGCGAGCGGGTCACCGTCGAGGAGTGCCTGGAGATGGAGGGCAACAAGACCGGCGCCCTGCTCGCCTGCGCCGTCTCCATCGGCGCCGTACTCGGCGGCGCGGACGACCGCACCGCCGACACCCTGGAGAAGTACGGCTACCACCTCGGCCTCGCCTTCCAGGCCGTCGACGACCTGCTCGGCATCTGGGGCGACCCCGACGCCACCGGGAAGCAGACGTGGAGCGATCTGCGTCAGCGCAAGAAGTCCCTGCCCGTCGTCGCCGCGCTCGCCGCGGGCGGCCCCGCCTCCGAGCGCCTCGGCGACCTGCTCGCCGCCGACGCCAAGAGCAACGACTTCGACAGCTTCTCCGAGGAGGAGTTCGCCGCGCGCGCCGCCCTGATCGAAGAGGCCGGGGGACGCGCGTGGACCGCCGAGGAGGCCCGGCGCCAGCACACCATCGCCATCGAGGCGCTGGACACCGTCCAGATGCCGGACCGGGTCCGGGCGCAGCTCGTCGCGCTCGCCGACTTCGTCGTCGTACGAAAGAGATGATCACTATCGCCCGTATATGACTCGCAGTCGCCGGCCGGCGCCCAGCGCGTCGGCCGACGGCGGACCCAGAGCAGAGGAACCGACTGCACGAAGGGGAAGCCATGACAGCGACGACCGACGGAAGCACCGGAGCGGTGACGCCCCGCGCGGCCTCGGCCAGCCAGCCCGCCCACACGACCGCCACGACCGCCGCGACCACCACGGAGACAGACACCCGTGACATCGCCGCACGCGCCATACAACGCTCCACCGATTTCCTGCTCTCCCGGCAGGACGCCGAAGGATGGTGGAAAGGCGACCTCGAGACCAATGTGACGATGGACGCCGAGGACCTCCTCCTGCGGCAGTTCCTCGGCATCAGGGACGAGGAGACCACCCGCGCCGCCGCGCTCTTCATCCGCGGCGAACAGCGCGAGGACGGCACCTGGGCCACCTTCTTCGGCGGCCCCGGCGAACTCTCCACCACCATCGAGGCGTACGTCGCGCTGCGCCTGGCCGGGGACCGGCCCGACGAGGCGCACATGGCCAAGGCCGCCGCCTGGATCCGGGAGCAGGGCGGCATCGCCGCGAGCCGGGTCTTCACCCGCATCTGGCTCGCCCTGTTCGGCTGGTGGAAGTGGGACGACCTGCCCGAACTCCCGCCGGAACTCATCTACTTCCCGAAGTGGGTCCCGCTCAACATCTACGACTTCGGCTGCTGGGCCCGGCAGACCATAGTGCCTCTCACCATCGTCTCCGCCAAGCGGCCCGTGCGCCCCGCGCCCTTCGCGCTGGACGAGCTGCACCGGGACGCCGCCGATCCGAACCCGGCCAAAGCGCAGGCCCCGGCGACCAGTTGGGACGGCGTCTTCCAGCGGCTCGACAAGGCGCTGCACGCCTACCACAAGGTCGCGCCCCGCCGGCTGCGCAAGGCCGCGATGAACAGCGCCGCCCGCTGGATCATCGAGCGGCAGGAGAACGACGGCTGCTGGGGCGGCATCCAGCCGCCCGCCGTCTACTCCATCATCGCCCTGCACCTGCTCGGCTACGACCTCGGGCATCCGATCCTGAAGGCCGGGCTCGACTCGCTCGACCGGTTCGCCGTGTGGCGCGAGGACGGTGCCCGGATGATCGAGGCCTGCCAGTCGCCCGTGTGGGACACCTGCCTGGCCACCATCGCCCTCGCGGACGCCGGACTGCCAGCCGATCACCCGCAGTTGGTCAAGGCCGCCGACTGGATGCTGGGCGAGCAGGTCGTGCGGCCCGGCGACTGGTCGGTGCGCAGACCCGAACTTACCCCGGGCGGCTGGGCGTTCGAGTTCCACAACGACAACTACCCCGACATCGACGACACCGCCGAGGTCGCCCTCGCGCTGCGCCGGGTCGCGCACCCGGACCAGGAGCGCGTGGAGAAGGCGATCGAGCGCGGAGTGCGCTGGAACCTCGGCATGCAGTCGAAGAACGGCGCCTGGGGAGCCTTCGATGTCGACAACACCAGCCCGTTCCCCAACCGGCTGCCGTTCTGCGACTTCGGCGAGGTCATCGACCCGCCCTCCGCCGACGTCACCGGGCACGTCGTGGAGATGCTCGCCGTCGAGGGCAGGTCCCACGACCCGCGCACCCGGCGCGGCATCGCGTGGCTGCTCGCCGAACAGGAGCCCAACGGCGCCTGGTTCGGGCGCTGGGGCGTCAACTATCTGTACGGAACAGGGTCGGTGGTGCCCGCGCTGATCACGGCAGGGCTGCCCGCCGCGCACCCCGCGATCCGCCGCGCCGTGCGCTGGCTGGAGTCCGTGCAGAACGACGACGGCGGCTGGGGCGAGGACCTGCGCTCCTACCGCGACCGGGGCTGGGTCGGCCACGGCACCTCGACGGCCTCGCAGACCGCGTGGGCGCTGCTCGCCCTCCTCTCGGCGGGGGAGCGCGAGGCCGCGTCGGTGCGGCGGGGCGTGGAATGGCTGGCCCGGACGCAGGCCGAGGACGGCTCCTGGGACGAGCCGTACTTCACCGGCACCGGCTTCCCCTGGGACTTCTCCATCAACTACCACCTCTACCGGCAGGTGTTCCCCCTCACCGCGCTCGGCAGATACGTCAACGGAGAACCGTTCGCGGACGGCTCCGGTCACTTCGCCAAGGGGGGCTGATGGGCAGAGCCCCGGCTCGTCGGCCGGGCCCCGCACCGCTGCTGATCGCCTGCGCGCTCGGCATCGAGTGCCTCGCCCTGCGCACCGGCGACCGCGGCGGCGCCCCGGGAGCCATGACGGTGCTGCGCACCGGAATGGGCCCCCTCAACGCCGAGCGCGCCGTCAGGGGGGCGCTCGGCACCGAGCCGCTGCGGGACGCGGCCGTCCTCGCGACCGGGTTCTGCGCCGGGCTCGCCCCCGGCATGCACCCCGGCGACCTCGTCGTCG
This sequence comes from Streptomyces sp. NPDC015345, assembly GCF_043078805.1. Taxonomy (NCBI): domain Bacteria; kingdom Bacillati; phylum Actinomycetota; class Actinomycetes; order Kitasatosporales; family Streptomycetaceae; genus Streptomyces; species Streptomyces sp. NPDC015345. Next base: position 1,325,269 of record NZ_JBIBTX010000002.1, read on the forward strand.
CCGAGGAGACCAGGGACGGGCGCGGCAGCACCCCTTGCACCGGAACCGGACTGCTGGTCGAGGAGCTGGTGCGGGCCCTGCCCGGACGCACCGTGCACACCGGGCCGCTCACCGGCTCCGACCACGTCGTCCGCGGCCCCGAGCGCGGCGCGCTCCTGGCCACCGGCGCCATCGCCGTGGACATGGAGTCCGCCGCGACGCTGCACAGCGCGGCGCGCGCCGGGCGGCGGCCCGTTGCCGCCGTCCGGGTGGTCGTGGACGCCCCGCAGCACGAACTGGTCCGCATCGGCACGGTGCGCGGTGGAATATCAGCGTTCCGCGTTCTCCGTGCCGTGCTTCCCGCTTTCTTCGAATGGCACCGTTCTTCTTTGCTCCCCCGGAGGTGAGCCAGATGGCCATGCCGCTGCGCCAGACCGTCAAGGTCGCTACGTATCTCTTTGAACAGAAGCTCCGCAAGCGCGACAAGTTCCCGCTGATCGTCGAGTTGGAACCGCTCTTCGCGTGCAATCTCAAATGCGAGGGTTGCGGAAAGATCCAGCATCCGGCCGGTGTGCTCAAGCAGCGCATGCCGGTGGCCCAGGCCGTGGGCGCCGTGCTGGAATCCGGTGCGCCGATGGTGTCCATCGCCGGTGGCGAACCACTGATGCACCCTCAGATCGACGAGATCGTGCGGCAGTTGGTGGCGAAGAAGAAGTACGTGTTCCTTTGCACCAACGCCATGCTGCTGCGCAAGAAGATGGACAAGTTCAGCCCTTCGCCGTATTTCGCGTTCGCCGTGCACATCGACGGCATGCGGGAGCGGCATGACGAGTCGGTCGCCAAGGAGGGAGTGTTCGACGAGGCGGTGGAGGCCATCAAGGAGGCCAAGAAGCGCGGCTTCCGTGTCACCACCAACTCGACGTTCTTCAACACGGACACCCCGCAGACCATCATCGAGGTGCTGAACTTCCTCAACGACGAGCTCCAGGTCGACGAGATGATGCTCTCGCCCGCCTACGCATACGAGAAGGCGCCCGACCAGGAGCACTTCCTGGGCGTCGAGCAGACCCGGGAGCTCTTCAGGAAGGCCTTCGCGGGCGGCAACCGGCGCCGCTGGCGGCTGAACCACTCGCCGCTGTTCCTTGACTTCCTGGAGGGCAAGGCGGACTTCCCGTGCACCGCGTGGGCGATCCCGAACTACTCGCTCTTCGGCTGGCAGCGCCCCTGCTATCTGATGAGCGACGGTTACGTCCCGACGTACCGGGAGCTCATCGAGGACACCGACTGGAGCAAGTACGGCCGCGGCAAGGACCCGCGCTGCGCCAACTGCATGGCGCACTGCGGCTACGAACCGACCGCCGTCCTCGCGACGATGGGGTCCCTCAAGGAGTCCCTGCGCGCCGCCCGCGAGACGGTCTCGGGAAACCGCGGGTGACGTCATCGACGCGGGGGCGCCGATCCGTATCGGGGGCACCGCGGGTCAGTGGCCCGCGGTGACCTCCGCCGCCGGCTTGTGAGGCTCGCCGCCCAGATGGAGAACGACGGCATCCCGTCAGGGGCGCCCGACGTCACCGTGAGCTGAGAAGAACCAGAGAGGGGGCCCGAGCATGACCATTCTCGACACCATTCGGGGGCCGCGCGACCTGAAGGCGCTGACCGAGGCCGAACTCGACGAACTGGCCCAGGACATCCGGGAGTTCCTGGTGCACGCGGTCGCAAGGACGGGCGGTCACCTGGGGCCCAACCTGGGAGTGGTGGAGCTCTCCATCGCCCTCCACCGGGTCTTCGAGTCGCCCGTCGACCGGCTCGTGTGGGACACCGGCCACCAGACCTACGTACACAAGCTGCTGACCGGACGTCAGGACTTCTCCAAGCTGCGCGGCAAGGGCGGACTCTCGGGCTACCCCTCGCGTGAGGAGTCCGAGCACGACATCGTCGAGAACAGCCACGCCTCGACCGCGCTCGGCTGGGCGGACGGCCTCGCCAAGGCCCACCAGGTACGCGGTGAGCCGGGCCACGTGGTCGCCGTCATCGGGGACGGCGCGCTCACCGGCGGCATGGCGTGGGAGGCGCTGAACAACATCGCCGCCGCGAAGGACCGGCCGCTGATCATCGTCGTGAACGACAACGAACGCTCCTACGCCCCGACCATCGGCGGCCTCGCCAACCACCTCGCGACGCTGCGCACGACCGACGGCTACGAGCGGGTCCTCGCCTGGGGCAAGGACATGCTCCAGCGCACACCCGTCGTCGGGCAGCCGCTCTTCGAGTCCCTGCACGGCGCCAAGAAGGGCTTCAAGGACGCCTTCGCGCCGCAGGGCATGTTCGAGGACCTCGGGCTCAAGTACGTGGGGCCCATCGACGGGCACGACATAGGCGCCGTCGAGTCGGCGCTGCGGCGTGCCAAACGCTTCCACGGGCCCGTCCTGATCCACTGCCTCACCGAGAAGGGGCGTGGTTACGAGCCCGCGCTCGCGGACGAAGCCGACCGCTTCCACACGGTCGGCGTCATGGACCCCCTCACCTGCGCACCCCTCGCGCCCGCCAACGGCCCCTCCTGGACCTCGGTGTTCGGCGACGAGATCGTCCGCATCGGCGCCGAGCGCGAGGACGTCGTCGCCATCACCGCCGCCATGCTGGAGCCGGTCGGCCTGAAGAAGTTCGCGGAGGCCTACCCCGACCGGGTGTGGGATGTCGGCATCGCCGAGCAGCACGCGGCGGTGTCGGCGGCGGGGCTCGCCACCGGCGGCCTCCACCCGGTCGTGGCCGTGTACGCCACCTTCCTCAACCGCGCCTTCGACCAGCTCCTGATGGACGTCGCGCTGCACCGAGGCGGGGTCACGTTCGTCCTCGACCGGGCCGGCGTCACCGGCGTGGACGGGGCCTCGCACAACGGCATGTGGGACCTGTCGATCCTCCAGGTCGTGCCCGGCCTGCGGGTGGCCGCGCCGCGCGACGCCGACCAGCTGCGGGCGCAGCTGCGGGAGGCCGTCGCGGTCGACGACGCGCCGACGCTGCTCCGGTTCCCCAAGGAGTCCGTGGGCCCCGCGATCCCCGCCCTCGGCCGGATCGGCGGCATGGACGTGCTGCTGCGGGACGCCGACGCCCCCGACGCCGAGGTGCTGCTCGTCGCGGTCGGAGTGATGGCGCCGGTCTGCCTCCAGGCCGCCGAGCTGCTCCGGGCGCGCGGCCTGCGCTGCACCGTCGTCGACCCGCGCTGGGTCAAGCCGGTCGACGCCGAGCTGCCCGGCCTCGCCGCGCGGCACCGTATCGTGGCGGTCGTCGAGGACAACAGCCGGGCCGCCGGGGTGGGCGCCGCCGTCGAGCTGGCGCTCGGGGACGCCGAAGTGGACGTACCGGTACGGCGGTTCGGCATCCCCGAGCAGTTCCTCGCGCACGCCAAGCGGGGCGAGGTCCTCGCGGATCTCGGGCTCACGCCGGTCGAGATCGCGGGGCGGATCAGCGCCACACTGGCGGTCAAGGAGAGCGCGGGGGAGCAGGGCGAAGGCAAGGAGCACAGCGCATGACCAAGGAGTTCGACCTCGGCCGCCTCCTCGCCGAGCGGGGCGCCGAGCGGTACGAGCTGCATGCCCGGCACCTCAACCACCAGCTGCCGCGCATGTTGCACACCATCGGCTTCGACAAGGTCTACGAGCGGGCCGAGGGCGCGTACTTCTGGGACGCGGACGGCAACGACTACCTCGACATGCTGGCGGGCTTCGGCGTGATGGGCCTCGGCCGGCACCACCCGGTCGTCCGCAAGGCGCTGCACGACGTCTTGGACGCCTCGCTCGCCGACCTCACCCGCTTCGACTGCCAGCCGCTGCCCGGTCTGCTCGCCGAGCAGCTGCTGCGGCACAGCCCGCACTTGGACCGGGTGTTCTTCGGCAACAGCGGTACGGAGGCCGTCGAGACCGCGCTCAAGTTCGCCCGGTACGCGACGGGCAGGCCGAGGGTGCTGTACTGCGCGCACGCCTTCCACGGGCTGACCACGGGGTCGCTCTCCGTCAACGGCGAGAGCGGCTTCCGGGACGGCTTCGCGCCGCTGCTGCCCGACACGGCGGTACCGCTCGGTGATCTGGACGCGTTGCGCGAGGAGCTGCGCAAGGGTGACGTCGCCGGGCTGATCGTCGAACCCATCCAGGGCAAGGGCGTCCACGAGCCGCCGCCCGGATATCTGCGCGCTGCCCAGGAGTTGCTGCACAGGCACAAGGCGCTGCTGATCGCCGACGAGGTGCAGACGGGCCTCGGCAGGACCGGCGACTTCTACGCCTACCAGCACGAGGAAGGCGTGGAGCCGGACCTCGTCTGCGTCGCGAAGGCGCTGTCGGGCGGCTATGTGCCGGTCGGCGCCACCCTCGGCAAGGACTGGATCTTCAAGAAGGTCTACTCGTCGATGGACCGCGTCCTCGTCCACTCGGCGAGCTTCGGGTCCAACGCGCAGGCCATGGCGGCCGGCCTCGCGGTCCTCGCCGTCATGGAGGACGAGAAGGTCGTCGAGAACGCCCGGACGACCGGTGAGCTGCTCAAGTCCCGGCTCGCCGCGCTGGTCGACCGCTATGAGCTGCTGAGCGAGGTGCGCGGCCGCGGCCTGATGGTCGGCATCGAGTTCGGGCGGCCGAAGTCACTGAAGCTGCGCGGGCGTTGGTCGATGCTCCAGGCCGCCCGCAAGGGGCTCTTCGCGCAGATGGTCGTCGTACCGCTGCTCCAGAAGCACCGCATCCTCACGCAGGTCTCCGGTGACCATCTGGAGGTCATCAAGCTGATTCCGCCGCTGACCGTGGGGGAGCGGGAGGTGGACCGCTTCGTCGAGGCCTTCACCGCCGTCATGGACGAGGCGCACAGCGGTGGCGGGCTGATGTGGGACTTCGGCAGGACGCTGGTGAAGCAGGCGGTCGCCAACCGCTGAGGCCGCGCATCGGAACGCCGGGGGCTTTTGCCTCTTAGGCAAGAAAGTTGCCCGGGAGGCAAGGCTCTGGCTCAATGCGGTGTATGAGCCCTGCCGAGCCCGTCGAGCCGCCGGAGGCGGCCGAAGCGCTGCCCGCCGTCGCGCCCCAGCTGCGTGAGCTGCGCCGCCGCGCGTCCCTCACGCTGGAGGCCGCCGCACGCACCGCGGGGCTCTCGCCCGCCCATCTGTCCCGCCTGGAGACCGGGCAGCGCCAGCCGTCGCTGCCGATGCTGCTCGCCCTCGCACGTGTCTACGGTACGACGGTCTCCGAGCTGCTCGGCGAGACGGTCGCCGACCGGGACTCGATCGTCCGCGCCGCGGACATGGAGCCGACCCGCGCGGGCGGCTGGACGTACTGGCAGGCGGGCGCCCAAGGGCGCGGCATGCAGGCGCTGCGCGTGCACGTCCCCCACGGGGCGCAGGGCGACATCGTGCGCGTCCACCCCGGCGAGGAGTGGCTGTACGTCATCGAGGGGCGGCTGCGGCTGTCCCTCGGGGACACCACGCACACCCTCGCGCCCGGGGACAGCGCGCACTTCGACTCGCTGACCCCGCACCGGATCGCCGCCGCCGAGCGGGGCGGCGCCGACCTCCTCTTCGTCCATACGTTGCTGCAGAGCCCCGCCACCGCGCTGTGCCTCGGCGGCCCCAGTCAGGGAGAACCGACATGACCGAATCCGAGCCGCAGGGACCCGCCCGACCGGAGCGGCCCGCCAAGAGCACGATGGAGGAGAAGTTCCCGCGGGCACTCTGGGTCCGGCTGATCATCTATGTGGCGGTCGGCCACGTCTTCGCGGCCTTCATCTACCTGCTGTTCGAACTGGGCGCTCAGAACAAGTGACGGAACCCTTGCGGCGTCAGTCGAGGAGGCGCTCCCGCAGCCGCTCACGCGTCTGCGGAGTCACCTTGAGGCCCTTCGAGAGGTAGGTGTCCGTGTCGCCCCAGGTCTGCTCGATCGTCTCGAAGGCCGCCGCCAGGTACTCGGCGCGGGCGTCGAAGAGCGGGTTGAGCAGCTCCATGACCTCGGGGGACATCGCGTTCGGGGAGTCGCTCGTGCGGTGCACCTTGTAGCGGCGGTGCGCCGCGTTCGATTCCAGGTAGTCCGCCTCGATGGCGTCGCGCTCGACGCCCACGGCGAGCAGCGTGACCGCTATGGACAGGCCCGCGCGGTCCTTGCCCGCCGCACAGTGCATCAGCGCCGGCACGCTGTCCTCGGCGAGCGCGTGCAGCACCTGGCTGTGCTCGGCCGTGCGCTCCTTGATGATCGTGCGGTACGAGGCCGACATCCGGCCGGCGGCCTTGCCGTCGGACAGGATCGCGCGCAGCTGGTCCAGATCGCCGTCGCGGACCATCTTCCAGAACTCGGCGCCGTCGGCCGGGTCGGTCAGCGGCAGGTTCACGTTGCGCACGCCGGGCAGCGCGACGTCCGGGCCTTCGAGGCGCTGGTCGGCGGCGTTGCGGAAGTCGAAGATCGTGTGCAGACCCAGCGACGTCAGGAACGCCGTGTCCTCGGCGGTGGCGTGCGCCAGGTGGCCGCTGCGGAAGAGCCGCCCCTGGCGGACGCGGCGGCCGTCCACGGTCGGCAGTCCGCCCACGTCACGGAAGTTGCGCACTCCGGTCAGCTCGGGCTCTGACAGCTCTGACTGCTCTGTGGACGGGACCTGCTGCGTCACGGGCTCTCCTCGGGCTCTGCTGCCGGCGCGGCTCGCCGGTGAATGCGCCTTCGACGATACGACACGGGTTTCCGGGGCGATCACCCCTTCGCAGACGTTGCCCGATCGACGGAGCGACCGCGAAGATGTGCGTGCACGCGCGTGCTTGTGCGTATCCCGGGACCGGTTCTGTGGGGGTTTGATGATCGAGGTCGGCGCCGACGGTCGTACGTGGCTGCTGTCGGGCCCCACCAGCAGTTACGCCATCCGGCTCACGGACCGGGACGAGCTGCTCCACCTGTACTGGGGGGCGCGGATCGCCCTGGCCGACGCCGAGGCCCTGGCGGCCGAGCCGCCGCCCCTGGAGCGGGGCTTCGAGTCGCCGCTCGACGGACGCGAGGAGTACCCCGTGGAGGGCGGCCCCCGCTTCGTGCGGCCCGTGCTGTCCGTCCGCGACGACACGGTCCGGGGCACCGAGTGGCACCACACCGGATCGGCGGTGGACAGTGACGCGCTCCAGGTCCACTTCCGTGACCCGCTGCACCACCTGCGGATCACCCTCACCTACCGGCTCCGCGGTGACGTCGTCGAACGGTCCGTACGCCTCGCTCACGAGGAGGGGCATGGGGCGCGGCCGCTGGAGGTGCTGCGTGCCGACTCCGCGACCTGGACGCTGCCACGGCGCGAGCGCTGGCGCCTGTCGCAGCTGCACGGCCGCTGGGCGGCGGAGTCGCGGCTGATGCGGTCCGATATCACGTACGGCGAAAAGGTCATCGGCAGCAGGCGCGGGCACACCGGACACCAGCATCTGCCCTGGGTCGCGCTCGACGCGGAGGGGGCCACGGAGGAGCAAGGGGAGGTGTACAGCTGCGCGCTCGCCTGGTCGGGGTCCTGGCGCATCGCCGTGCACCAACTGCCCGACGGCACCGTGCAGATCAGCGGCGGGATGGGGCACGACGACTCCGGCGTCACCGTCCTGGAGCCCGGCGTGGCGCTCACCACGCCTGTCTTCGCCGGGCTGTGGAGCGGGGACGGCTTCGGCGGCGCGAGCCGGGCCTGGCACGCCTACCAGCGCGAGCACGTCATCCCGGACGCGGACACGGTACGGCCGGTCCTCTACAACTCCTGGGAGGCCACCGGCTTCGACATCTCGGAGGAGCAGCAGCGGGCGCTGGCCCGCAAGGCCGCGGGGCTCGGCGTCGAGCTGTTCGTCGTCGACGACGCGTGGTTCGGCGGCCGGGTCAGCGACCGGTCCGGGCTCGGCGACTGGACACCCAACCCGGACCGCTTCCCCGACGGGCTCAAGCCGCTCGCCGACGAGGTGCACGGGCTCGGCATGCGGTTCGGGATCTGGGTGGAGCCCGAGATGGTCAACCCCGACAGCGACCTCTACCGTGCCCACCCCGACTGGGTACAGCATCAACCGGGCCGCACCCGGGCGGAGTTCCGCAACCAGCTGGTGCTCGACCTCTCGCGTGAGGACGTGCGCGCGTACCTGTGGGACCGGCTCGACGCGCTTCTGTCCGGCGCGCCCATCGACTTCGTCAAGTGGGACTTCAACCGGAGCTTCACGGACGCGGGGCGACCGGGCGCGGCGGGACGCGAGCTGTGGTGGGCCCATGGACGGCATCTGTACGGCCTGCTGGACCGGCTGCGCGCGGCGCACCCCGACGTCTCCTTCGAGTCATGCTCGGGCGGTGGCGGCCGAGTCGACCTCGGCATCCTCTCCCGCACCGACCAGGTGTGGACCTCCGACAACACCGACCCGCTGGACCGGCTCGCCATCCAGCACGGCTTCAGCCAGCTGCACCCGGCGCGCGTGATGGCCGCCTGGGTCACCGACAGCCCTAACACCCAGCTCAACGGCCGTGTCAGCTCACTGCGCTTCCGGTTCGTGAGCGCCATGGCCGGGGTGCTCGGGATCGGCGGAGACCTCGCCCGGTGGAGCGAGAGCGAGCTCGCCGAAGCGCGCGACTGGGTGGATCTCTACAAGGAGATCCGGCCCGTCGTACAGCTCGGCGACCTCTACCGGCTGCGGCCGCCGGAGGGCGGCCTCAGCGCCGTGCAGTACGTCCGTGGCGACGAGGCGGTGGTCCTTGCCTGGCTCCGGGCGCAGTCGTATGGGGAGGAGCCGGCACCGGTACGGTTGCGCGCGCTCGACCCGGCGGCGGTGTATGCCTGTCCGGACACGGGGAAGACGTACCGGGGCGCGGTGCTGATGCGGCGGGGGCTGCGGACCGGGCTCAAGGGAGATCTGGACGCGGGGGTGTTCCGGCTCCGGCGGGTGTGACGGTCAGGAACGCCGGTGGGGGGCGGTGCTTATTCCGCCTTTGAATGAATCTTGACCGGTGGCTTATCTCACGCACCGTCAACCCCTCCCTACGGTGGCGTAGGTCACTTAGGGAGGTGAAGGATGTGACGTCGTGAGCGCAGAGTCGACAACCTTCATCAATCACCCCATCAACAACGGCGTATTCAACTCCTACGCAGCGGTCGGCGACAGCTTCACCGAAGGCGTGGGTGACCCGGGCCCCGGCGGCACGTTCGTCGGGTGGGCCGATCGCCTCGCCGTCCTGCTGGACGACCGGGTACCCGAGCACACCTTCCGGTACGCCAACCTCGCCGTGCGAGGCAAGCTCCTCGACCAGATCGTCGCGGACCAGGTGCCGCGCGCCAAGGAGCTGGCCCCCGACCTCGTGACGTTCTGCGCCGGCGGCAACGACATCATCCGCCCCGGCACCGACCCCGACGAGCTGGCGGAGCGCTTCGAGCGGGCCGTCGTCGATCTGTCGTCGGCGGTCGGCACGGTCATGGTGACCACCGGGTTCGACACCCGGGGCGTCGCCGTCCTCAAGCATCTGCGCGGCAAGATCGCCACCTACAACATGCATGTGCGTGCGGTCGCCGATCGCCATGGCTGCCCCGTGCTCGACCTGTGGTCCCTCAAGACCGTGCAGGACCGCCGGGCCTGGGACGGCGACCGGCTGCATCTGTCCGCCGAGGGGCACACGCGGGTGGCGTTGCGTGCCGCGCAGGTGCTCGGCCTGGAGGTGCCGGCCGATCCCGACCAGGCATGGCCGCCGCTGCCGCCTCGCGGAACGCTTGACCTGCGGCGGGACGACATCCACTGGGCGCGGGAGTATTTGGTGCCGTGGATCGGGCGGCGTATTCGGGGGGAGAGCTCGGGGGATCATGTGGCGGCCAAGCGGCCGGATTTGTTGCCGCTTTAGCGCTCCGCCGGGTGGGGCGCTTTCTGGGTGCGGGGTGAGTGTGGTTGCTCGCGCCGCTCCCCGCGCCCCTTAGGGGGTGGGGGATGGGGTTGGGTTTTGGGTGCGGGTTTCTTGTGGTTGCTCGCGCAGTTCCTCGCGCCCCTCACGGGGCCGGGGTTGGGTGGGGTTCAGGCCCAGTTCTCGGGCCAGGGCCTCGTCCGTCCATCTGCGGGCCTTGGCTCGGGGAAGTGCTGCGTCGTAGGCCGTCATCTGGACCGCCAGGCCGTCGAGGAGTGCGGTGAGGCGCAGGGCCGCCCCCTCAGGGTCCGGGCAGTGGAACTCGCCCGCGGCCGAGCCCTCCGCGATGACCGCCGCCAGCGCCGCCTTCCACTGCTGGTCGAGGTCACGGGTCACCGCGCGTAGCGTCGGCTCCCGCAGGGCCGCGGACCAGCCCTCTATCCACAGCCGCCAGCCCTTGGCCTGGCCCGTCGGCGCGTACCACCGCACGGCCGCGCGCAGCCGGCGCAGCGCCGAGGTGCGGCGGCCCAGCAGCTTGCGCAGCCGGATGAGATCGCGCCGGGCGGCGTGCTCGAAGGCCGCGGCGAGGAGCTTCTCCTTGGACGAGAAGTGGTACAACACCAGCGCGTTGCTCACCCCGAGGGCGGCCGCGACGTCCGCGATCCGCACGGCCGCCACGCCCCGCAGCTCGATCTGTTCGACGGTCGCGACGAGCATCTCCGCCCGCCGCTCCGCCACGCTCAACCGCACCCCAGTCACGCCGTGCACCCTACCCAGGCCCGCGACTCCCGGATGCCGAAGGCCGGCCCCTGCGGAATCGGTCGGATCGGGCCTCCGGGAATGTGGCATCGCGGGGCGTGGACATAATGGTTAGGCCTATCCACCCCCCTCAGGAGGTCCCGTGTCCCGGTCCCTGATTCCCGGGCTCCGCTCGCTGCGGACCCCCGCCTTCGGAGCGGATCCGGCCGGTGCGCGGCTGGCGCGGATCCGCAGCTCGCCGAACTTCTCCGTGGCCGATGGCTCCTTCCAGAACCCCGTGGGGGCGCGGACCAGACCCTCGGGGTCCACCATGGAGTTCGCCAAGATCTACTTCCGCAAGGAGGAGCGCGTACGCCGTGGCCCCGCCGGCACGGTCCCCGTGCACGCCACGACCCTCGCCGACCTCGCCAAGCCACCGGCCGACGGGCTGCGGATCACCTGGATGGGGCACTCCAGCGTCCTCGCCGAGATCGACGGGCGGCGCGTGCTCTTCGACCCGGTGTGGGGCGAGCGGTGCTCGCCGTTCTCCTTCGCCGGGCCCAAGCGGCTGCATCCCGTGCCGGTGCCGCTGGCGGCCCTCGGCCCGGTCGACGCCGTGGTCATCTCGCACGACCACTACGACCACCTTGACATGCCGACGATCAAGGCGCTGGCCGGTACGGACACGGTGTTCGCCGTGCCGCTCGGCGTCGGCGCCCACCTGGAGCGCTGGGGCGTGCCCGCCGACCGGCTCCGCGAGCTCGACTGGCACGAGTCGGCGGAGGTGGCGGGGCTGACGCTCACGGCGACGCCCGCACGGCACTTCTGCGGCCGCGGCCTGCGCAACCAGCAGCACACGCTGTGGGCCTCCTGGGTGGTCGCCGGGCCCGAGCACCGCGTCTACCACAGCGGGGACACGGGCTACTTCCCCGGCTTCCGCGAGATCGGCGCCGCGCACGGACCGTTCGACGTCACGATGATCCAGATCGGTGCCTACAGCGATTTCTGGCCCGACATCCACATGACGCCCGAGGAGGGCATGCGGGCCCACCTCGACCTCCAGGGCGGCCACGCACAGGGGCTGATGCTGCCGATCCACTGGGGCACGTTCAACCTCGCCCCGCACCCGTGGTCGGAGCCGGGGGAGGGCACCCTCGCCGCGGCGCGCGGCGCGGGCGCAAGGATCGCGCTGCCCTGCCCCGGCGAGCCCTTCGAGCCCGGGGCCAAGGCCGTGCCCGGCGCCCCCTGGTGGCGCGGCGTCGCGATCGTGCCGGACGGCGGCTGGCCCGAGACGCCGATGGGCAGCAACGGGCCGCAGATCACGACGACGGACAGCGGCGACCAGGAAGCCGCGCCCGTGGCATAGCCCGGCCCCGGTCCTCCTAGCGAGCAGAAGAACAGCGGCGCCCCGGCCCACCGGCCGGGGCGCCGCTGTTCGTTGTCGGCGCCCGAACTGGCCTCCGGCCGCCGAATCGGACTTGAGTGCGAGTTGAATCGCATGGTCGTGCGAGGCGTCATACCAGAGCGGGACGCACCCCCGCTGACTTTGTCAACTGCCCACCGCACATGATGCGCTGCCGACTACCGTGAGTGGCCGTCGGGCGACGCAGCGATCACGACGCAGGCATGCCATCGCGACCTGTCGGTCGGCACGGCGATACCCAAACCATGCTGAACCTGCCGAACCTGCCGAAAACCATGCCGCAAAAGGGAGACGGGCCGCCCGCTGGAGCCCCGTCGCCACGTACCTAGGACGCAGATGTCTCACCTACGCGCACCGGCCGCCCGCGCAGACCGCCGTGAGGGCGGCCGGCACGGCAGGCCCGGGAGCCGCACCGCCACCGCCCTGCCCGAGACCCACATACGGCCGCAGCTCCTGCGTATCGCCGTGCTGCCCGCCGTCGCCGTAGGTCTGAGCGCCTGCGCGGCCGTGCTGTTCACGCTGCGGACGACCGGAGCGCGCCCCGGCCCCGCCCTGCTCGCCGTCCTCACCGCCGCGGCGCTCGTCGGGCTCACCGGCATCGTGGTCGCCGCCGTGGCGGCCGACCGTGCCGCCAGGTCCGTGCGCGACCGGGTCGGCGCCCTGCGCCGCGCCACCGCGCGCGGCCAGTCCGAGCTGCGCGATGTCGTCGAGCGGCTGCGCCGCGGCGACGGACCGCCCGCGCGCGGTACGCCGCCGCGGGCCCGGCCGGACGGCGACGAGTTCGACCGGCTCGCCGACGAGCTGACCCGCGCCCAGGACGTCGCCGTCGACGCCGTCCTCCAGGCCGCGCAGCTCTCCAGCCACGCGGGCAGCGAACAGAAGGTCGAGGTCTTCGTCAATCTCGCCCGGCGCCTCCAGTCGCTGGTGCACCGCGAGATCTCCCTGCTCGACGAGTTGGAGAACGAGGTCGAGGACCCCGAACTGCTCAAGGGGCTCTTCCACGTCGACCATCTCGCGACCCGCATCCGCAGGCACGCCGAGAACCTCGCGGTGCTCGGCGGCGCCGTCTCGCGCCGCCAGTGGAGCAGCCCCGTCTCGATGACCGAGGTGATGCGCTCCGCCATCGCCGAGGTCGAGCAGTACTCCCGCGTCAAGCTGGTGCCGCCCATCGACGGCACCCTGCGCGGGCACGCGGTGGCCGACGTCATCCACCTGCTCGCCGAACTCGTCGAGAACGCCACGGTGTTCTCCGCGCCGCACACCCAGGTCCTGCTGCGCGCCAACCTCGTGACCGCCGGGCTCGCCGTCGAGGTCGAGGACCGGGGCCTCGGCATGCCCCTCGCCGAGCAGAACAAGATGAACCGGCTGCTCGCCGACCCCGACCAGGTGAACGTGGCGAGTCTGCTGCAGGACGGGCGTATCGGCCTCTTCGTGGTCTCGGCGCTCGCCCGTCGGCACGGTGTCGCGGTCCGGCTCCAGGCCAACATCTACGGCGGGGTGCAGGCCGTACTGATCCTGCCGCAGGAACTGCTGGGCGCCGAACCGAGGGACGAGCCCGCCGCCCGCCGGTGTCCGGCCGCGGAGGCGGTGGCCCCGGGTGCCCCCGACGGCGTATTGGACGCGCCCGCAGGACCCGCTCTGCCCGCCGGGCGTCGTGACGAGCAGGACGAGCAGGACCAGCAGGACCAGCAGGATGGGTGGGACGCGCAGGGTGTCGGGGACGTGCGGGATGTACGGGACCTGCGGGACTCGCGGGACGTACGCGGTGACTGTGAGCCGGAGCCGCCGGCGTCCGCCCGGCCGGAGCTCCGCCAGGAGTCCGTGTCCGTGCCGCTCCAGCCGCGGCACGACACGGCGACCGACCAGGCCGGAACCCGGCCCCGCCCCCTGCCCGTGCGCGGCGCCCGCCAGGACCGGCCGACGCCCGCCGACGCCGTCCCCGGCATCCGCCCCGAGGACCGGCAGGCCGCGGCCGAGCACGCCGCCGCGCCGCTGACGCCCCTCGGCGGGGCCGTGCGGGGGCGGGTCGGCAGGCCCCGGCTCCCCAAACGACGCGCGCAGGAACACCTCGCGCCCCAGCTGCGGGGCTCCCCGGCGCCGCGCCCCGACAGCGACCACCCCGTGGGCCACGACCCGGGGCTGATGGCCGCGTTCCAGCGCGGCATCGGGCTGGCCCAGGCGCAGGACGCGCGTGACCTCACCCCCTGGGAGAACGGCACCGGCCGCCCCCGCGACGGGAGCGCACCCGGCGACGGCGGCCTTCCCCGGGACGGCGACGGCAGCGGCCAAGGCGGCTGAGCAGCACGATGACGCCCCACCACCCTCCACCACCTCTGCACACGCAGACCCTCGTACGTCGTACCTCAAGGAGTCGATCCACCATGGCGAGCGATGCGCCGACCGGCCATGTATCCGATCTCGACTGGCTGATGAGCGGACTCGTGCAGCGCGTGCCGCACACCCGCAGCGCCGTCCTGCTCTCCTCCGACGGGCTCGTGAAGTCGGTGCACGGCCTCGACCCGGACAGCGCCGACCACATGGCGGCCCTCGCCTCGGGCCTCTACTCGCTCGGGCGCAGCGCCGGCATCCGGTTCGGGGACGGCGGAGACGTCCGGCAGGTCGTGGTGGAGCTCGACTCCACGCTGCTGTTCGTCTCCACGGCGGGCTCCGGCACCTGCCTCGCGGTGCTCGCGGGCCGCGACGCGGACGCGGCCGTCCTCGGCTACGAGATGGCGATGCTGGTCAAGAGCGTGCGTCCGTACCTGATCACCGCGCCCCGGCAGCCGGCCGGGGAACCCGCGCCGATGAGGCGCTGACCATGGCGGCCCCGCACGACGGGCCCTGGCTCGACGACGCCGCGGGACGGCTCGTCCGTCCCTACACCGTCAGCGACGGACGGACCAGACCGACCACACAACTCGACCTGCTCTCCCAGGTGATGGCCACCGGCTCGACCCCGCTCGGTTACCTCGGACCCGAGCACTCCGCGGCCCTCGGCCTCTGTGGAGCCCCGGCCTCCGTCGCCGAGATCGCGGCCCAGCTGAAGCTGCCCGCGGTCGTGACCAAAGTGATCCTCTGCGATCTCCTCGACTCCGGGGCTCTCACCATGAAGGCCCCGGACTTCTACCACAACCCCACTGACCGGTCCCTGTTGGAGGCAGTGCTCGATGGATTACGACGACAGCTCTGACCCCTTCCCCACCGCCCTGAAGATCCTGGTCGCCGGTGGTTTCGGGGTCGGCAAGACGACCTTCGTGGGCGCGGTCAGCGAGATCGCGCCGCTGAGCACCGAGGAACTGCTCACCACGGTCAGCGAGGCCACCGACGACCTGTCGGGCGTGGAGAACAAGACCACGACGACGGTGGCCATGGACTTCGGACGCATCACGCTCGACCCCGAACACGTGCTGTACCTCTTCGGCACACCCGGCCAGGAGCGGTTCTGGTTCATGTGGGACGAGCTCTCCGAAGGCGCGCTCGGCGCGGTGGTGCTCGCCGACACCCGCCGCCTGGAGGACTGCTTCGCCGCCGTGGACTTCTTCGAACAGCGCGGCATGGGCTTCATCGTCGCGATCAACGAATTCGACGGCGCCTACCGCTACGAACCCGAAGAGGTGCGTTCCGCGATCGACCTCGACCCCGAGGTGCCCGTCGTGCGCTGCGACGCGCGCATCTCCAGCTCGGGCATCCAGACGCTCCTCGTCCTCGTCAAGCACCTCATCAACCACGCCCCGGCGCCCAGCTACGGAGCCCACACATGATGCCCGACCGACACCTGCTGCTCACCCCCGTCGACAAGGAGGCGCCCGCGCGCGTGCGGCGGCTGCGCGGTCTTGGCATCGGAGACCGGCCCGATGCGGCCCTCGACCTCTTCGCGGACCGGCTCGCGGAGCTGACCGGCGCGCCGTACGCGATGGTCAACTTCATCGACGAGAACCGGCAGTTCTTCGCCGGGCTGCACACCCCGGAGGGCACGCGCCCCGGCACGGACCTGGCCGCCGCGGCCGCGGCGGACGGCGGCCTCGGCCGCTACATGGCCCGCGACCACGGGTACTGCCCGCATGTGGTGGTGCGCCGCAAGGCACTCGTCCTGGAGGACGTCTGCGACTATCCGCGGTTCGCGGGCAACCCCGTCGTGGACGAGATCGGCATCCGCTCCTATCTGGGCGCGCCCCTCATCGACCGTACGGGCATCGTGCTCGGCACGGTCTGCGTCGTCGACGTCGAGCCGCGCCGCTGGGGGCGGGCGGGGCTCGACACGATCAAGATGCTGGCCGCGGAGCTGGTCGAGCAGATCCACCGGCGGGAGGACGGCGGCATCTGACGCCGGTCGAACGCCGGTCACAGCTCCAGCTCCGTCCCGTCGGGGAAGCGGACGCGGACCCGTACGCCGTCGTCGTCCACGGCACAGGTGATGGACGCGCGCAGCGCCCGCGGGTCGACCGTGTCCCGCGAGAGGGCGACCAGCGTGACGTGGACGCTGGGCCCGCCCGGGTGCTGAGGGAGGGTCAGGAACGGCGTCGCGGAGTGCGGTCCGTAGGCGTTGGCGGCGACCTCGCGGGCGATGCCCGTCTCCTCATGCCAGCCGCGCAGCGCGACCACGGCGCTGGTGAGCCCCGCCGACGTACGGGCCAGGGCCCAGCCGGGACCGCGTTCGGCGTGCGGAGGTGTTCCGTCCGCCACCGCGTGGCCGCCCTCGCGGACCGTCGCGCCCTCGGGGGCCCGCAGCCGGTGCGCGCGGATCTCCCAGGGGCCGTGCAGGGCGCTCGTCGTCACGACGGGGAACAGGTCGTCGTGGCCCGGCAGCCGGGCGTCGTGGCGGGACGAGGCGAGGCGTCCCTCGCACCTCAGAGGGTGGATGCGCAGGCGGCGCGAGGGCGTGCCGTCGGCGGCGATGAGGGCGAGATGGCCGTCGACGGTACGCTCCCACGCGCGCGGGGCGGTCTCGGGGGCCGTCGCCGTCGAGTAGCCGAACTTGGCGTAGTGCGGGTCGTCCTGGGCCGGGCCTTCGAGGGGGTTGTGGTCGCTGCCGTGGTTGACCAGCCGCACGATGCCGTCGTGCCGGGTGCCGTGCAGGAGCCAGCCGGGTGCGGGGAGCGCGGTGTACTGGTCGGACTCCTCGACGGGCAGCGGGAGTTCGCGTTCGGTCCACACCGGGTGGCCGGCGGGCAGCAGCAGGCCGAGGAACCCCTTGCTCGCCCAGTACGGTGATGCCGGACCCGAGTAGGCCTGGGTGGCGGGCAGGAACGTCCCGTACCAGCCGAGCGGCAGCAGGCCCCGCTCGTCGGGCACGCCGCGCTCCACGAAGTGCCGGGCCGTGCCGGAGGCGAGGCGCCGGGTCAGGCCAGGGGCGAGCGGCGTGCAGTTCGCGAGGGCGCCCATCCACACGGGTGCGGCGGCGGCGAAGCGGTAGGTGAGCGAGCGCCCCTGGTGGACGGGGGCGCCGTCGCCGCCGAAGAAGTGCGGGTAGGTCGCGAGGAACCGGCCGAGGCGCTCGCGGTAGACCTCGGCGCGTCCTCCGTCGCCACCGGGGCCCGCCATCCGCGCCGACAGCAGCGGATAGAGGTGCATCGCCCAGCCGTTGTAGTAGTCGTAGTTGCGCCCGTCGCCGTCGCTGTACCAGCCGTCACCGCGGTACCAGTCCTCGATGCGGTCCAGGCCGCCCTCGATGTCGGCCCTGCGGTGCGGGGCGCCGACCGAGGCCAGGAACTGCTCGGACACCACTTGGAAGAGGCGCCAGTTGTTGTCCCAGGTCTTCGCGCCGACGAACCCGGAGAGCCAGTCGACCACCCGCTCCTGGACCCGGGTGTCGAGCGTGTCCCAGATCCAGGGGCGGGTCTCGTGCAGGCCGATCGCGACCGAGGCGGCCTCGACCATCTGCTGGGACCGGTCGGTGAGTTCGGGCCACGCCTCGCCGCTGCCACGGTCGGTGCCCGCCGCCAGCCCTCGCGCGTAGCGTCCCACGAGGCGGGGGTCCACCTCGCCGCCCGCCCCCGCGATCCGGAAGGAGGCCAGCAGAAAGGAGCGCGCATATCCCTCAAGCCCGTCCGACACCACCCCGGAGCAGCTCACCCGCCCCGGCAGCCGGTACTGCGCGAACCTCGGCGTAGCGTAAGGAACCAACGCCTCCAACTGCCGGTCAGCAAGCGCCTCCCAGTGCGCGCGGCTCCACCCGGTGAACGGCGACAGAACACGGTCGCCGGGCGGCAGAAACAGATGAGGTGCCACGGTCATGGGCTTCCGCCACTCCTGGTCAGTGATGGGACGGGCAAGCCCTTAAGGGGCGCGGGGAACTGCGCGACAAGCCACGACGAACCCGCACACGACAACCAACGGACGGCGGCGGACGACTCACACCACCTCCACCGCATGCGTCCGCCCCCGAGAACCCCCCACCCGCACGGTCACCACACCCCGCCGCCCCACCACGACGGACACCGAATCATCCGCCCGCCGAACCCCCCGCACGGCAAAGGGCAGTTCCACCCGCACCGTCACCCCCGTACGCCCCGGATCCGCCACAGCCACCGACGCACCCCCACGCCCCCGCCGCACCAGGACCGTGCACGGGCCCGACGCCGCCAGCCCCGCCACCACGCCGGCCCGCCAGAAATGCACGGCGAGCACCCCGGACCGGCGCGCCTCGACCGCCTGCGCGACCGCGTCATTGGCCACGATCCGCACGGGCCGGGCCCGCGCCCACGCGGCGGTCGCGGACGCGCTCGCACCGGGCAGCAGGACATAGGCGTACGAGGCCGCGTCCGGGGAGGCGCCATGGTCCAGCCACAGCGTCAGATAGCGGCGGCTGAGCGGAGTCGTACCGCCCGCCGTGTCCGCCCCCGTGTTGATGTCCCGCCACCTTCCGCTGCGCTGCTCGCGCAGGGCGCGCAGGACGTTCGTGCCAGGGCCGTCCGCCCGGCCGGGGTAGTCGGGGAAGACGTACCCGCCGGTGTCCTGGAGATGAGCCCACCGTGCCTCGTCGAGCCGCGCCGACCAGCCGTCGTGGTCCGGCTGTCCGCGGCCGTCCACGGTCAGCGTCCGGGCAGGCCCGCCGGCGTACAGATTCCGGTTCTCGATCACCGTCTCGATGGTGCGGCCGTCGTGCGCGCCGATGCCCGCGCCGAGCGCGACGACCACGTCGTCCAGGCAGAACCACGCCTTCTGGGCGCGCAGGGAGCTGCCGTCGGCGATGAGCTCCATGGCCGCAGCGCCATGGCGTCCGTCCAGGACCGCGCCGCCCGCCACGGCGTTCTTCGGGCGGTACGTCCCCGTGCCGGCGCCGGAGCCGATGTCGGCACGCGCGCGGGTGTCCACGGTCGTGCCCGGCAGGCGGTACGGATCCACGGTGGCCCAGAAGCCGTCGCCGAACTGCCGGAGGTCGTCGCCGTCGTACAGATACGTCATGCCGTCACCGGTGTACCAGCCGTGCAGGTTCTCGCCGTTGCCCGCCTCGTACGCGGCGATCCGCTTCGAGGAGAGCGACAGCGTCAGCGCCCAGCCCGGCCGCCGGTGCACCACGCGGTCCATGTCAGCGAAGACGAAATGCCCGGTGAGCCGCTCCGTGGCCGGGACCGACGGATCGTCGAGGACGGCCTTGGCGCGTGCCAGCGCGGGGATGCCGACCAGGCCCAGATAGGGGGTGGCCGCGTTGCGGCGGATCCAGCCCTTGGCGAGCGCCCGCCAGCGCCGCGCGTACGCGTCCGGGGCTCCGGAGGCGAGATGGAGGATGTGGGAGACCGTCGCCGCGCCGTCGTTGTGGTCCCGCGCCCGCTCCCTGGATATCGCCCGGCCCCGCACGGCGTCCATCATCAGCCCGTCGAAGACCACCGGCGCGAAGGTCCGCTCCACCGCGTCGTACAGCACGGAGGTCTTCGGATCGGTGACCGCCCACGGAGAGTCCGCGAGCAACGCGATCAGCTGGCCCGTGCTGCCGAGCAGGACGCTGCCGTACGTACCCGTGTACGCGACGGAGCCGTGCTGGACGAACGACCCGTCCTCGTAGAAGCCGTCGCCCGAAGTGACGTACCGGAGAAGGCTGTTCCTGCCGCCGTCCCGGACGTCGGACAGACCGTCGCGGGCGAGCGCCACCGTCGCCGCGTCCCGGGCCAGCAGCCCGCGCAGGGCCACGATCACGGCCTTGTCGGCACGGTTGGCGCCGGTCTCGGAGAGCGAGGGGGCGTTGGTGCGGCGGTCCGGGTCCGGGCAGAACCTCGCGACCGTCGCCGTGTACGCGGCCAGGTCGGCGGCGGGCATCCGAGCCCGCAGCAGGACGCAGGTGTCCATCAGCGCGCGGGGCGCCCCGATCTCCCAGAACCACCAGTTGCCGGACTCCGGGCGGCCCGGGTGGTAGCCGGTGGAGTGGAGCAGGCGCAGCGCTTCGAGCAGGGCGTCGGCGACCTCCGTGCGGTCGGTGAGCGAGGTGCCCGGCGTGGCCCAGGCCGTGGCGAGGGTGCGCAGGCGGGTGTAGCTCTGGCTGAAGTTGCCGGGGTCCGAGGCGGGGGAGAGGTCGAGCCACAGGGCGGTTCTGCCCGCCGAGCGGTCCAACTGCCGCCACCAGGAGGCCGCCTGGGTGTCGAGGGTCTTCAGCGCCGCGGCGAAGTCGGGGTCCGTGGCGTCGAACGCGCCGCCGGTCAGCTGTGTCGCGGCGCGGGTGAGGAGGGTGTCGTAGGTGTCGGCGTTCTCGGCGCCCCTGGCGCCCTGGGCGTTCTCGTGGTCGGCGGCCCGGGCCGCGCCGCCCGCCGTCGACACGACGGCTGAAGCCGCCCCGGCGGTGAGCAGTGCGCGACGGCTGGGGCCGGTGGAGCCGGGAAGAGGCAGGGGCATGCGAACTCCCAGAGGTGTCGGGGGACATGGTCGGGGGCGCCCACGAGACGATTCCGCGTCAGCATGTAAGCGGTTGCTATAACGCGCAAGAGGCCGGGGAATCTTTCTGTGGCTTTCTGTGCCCGGCGTGGGCAGGGCGAGCTGTGGTCGAGGGGTAACCGTTCGCGGCGCGCGGTCGCAGATACGGCAGTAAACGATTACTAAGTCGCCGCCCGGCTGGCGGTGGTGGACTGACCGCCTATATCGAACGCGATCAGAGCCGCCGACCCACGAGGTTGTAAGGAAACCTGCGGCGGCGCTTAAGAAATCCTCGATGGACCGGGGCGCCGCCGTAGGGAAGATTCCTCTCTCGTCGAAGCAAGCAGCGACATACGCGACGTACGACAGGAGCCGTGGCCTTGAAGGCGCTGGTCAAGGAGAAGGCAGAGCCGGGACTCCGGCTGATGGACGTGCCGGAGCCGGTCATCGGCCACGGCGACGTCCTGATCAAGGTGCTCCGCACCGGGATCTGCGGAACGGATCTGCACATCCGGGACTGGGACGGCTGGGCGCAGCAGGCGGTCGCCGCGCCGCTGGTGGTCGGGCACGAGTTCGTCGGCGAGGTCGTGGAGACCGGCCGTGACGTCGTGGACATCAAGGCCGGCGACCAGGTCAGCGGCGAAGGCCACCTGGTCTGCGGCAAGTGCCGCAACTGCCTGGCCGGGCGCCGCCACCTGTGCCGCGCCACGGTGGGTCTCGGCGTCGGGCGGGACGGGGCCTTCGCGGAGTACGTCGCGCTGCCCGCGAGCAACGTATGGGTGCACCGTGTCCCTGTCGACCTCGACGTGGCCGCGATCTTCGACCCCTTCGGCAACGCCGTGCACACCGCCCTGTCCTTCCCGCTGGTCGGCGAGGACGTACTGATCACCGGCGCCGGACCGATCGGCCTGATGGCGGCGGCCGTGGCCCGGCACGCCGGGGCCCGCAACGTCGTGATCACCGACGTCAGCGAGGAGCGCCTGGAGCTGGCCCGCAAGGTGGGCGTCAGCCTCGCCCTGAACGTGGCGGACTCGACGATCGCCGACGGCCAGCGCGAAATGGGGCTGCGCGAAGGGTTCGACGTCGGCCTGGAGATGTCCGGCAACCCGCGCGCGATGCGCGACATGGTCGCCAACATGACCCACGGCGGCAAGATCGCCATGCTCGGCCTGCCGGCCGAGGAGTTCCCCGTCGACTGGTCGCGGATCGTCACCTCGATGATCACGATCAAGGGCATCTACGGCCGCGAGATGTTCGAGACCTGGTACGCGATGTCCGTGCTGCTCGAAGGCGGCCTCGACCTGGCCCCCGTCATCACGGGCCGCTACGGCCACAACGACTTCGAGGCGGCCTTCGACGACGCGGCGAGCGGCCGCGGCGGCAAGGTCATCCTCGACTGGACCTCCTGACCCTCCCCGGCTCACCGAAGGCCGACTGACGGCCCACTACCGGCCCATCACCGGCCCACCTCTGAAGGAATCCCGCATGTTCGACTCCGTACGCGAAGACCTCCAGGCCACGCTCGACGAGATCACCGCCGCGGGGCTGCACAAGCCCGAGCGCGTCATCGGCACCCCGCAGTCCGCCACGGTCGCCGTCACCTCCGGGGGCCGCCCCGGCGAGGTCCTCAACTTCTGCGCCAACAACTACCTCGGCCTCGCCGACCACCCCGAGGTCGTCGCCGCCGCGCACGAGGCCCTGGACCGCTGGGGCTACGGCATGGCCTCCGTCCGCTTCATCTGCGGTACGCAGGAGGTGCACAAGGAGCTGGAGGCGCGGCTCTCCGCCTTCCTCGGCCAGGAGGACACGATCCTCTACTCCTCCTGCTTCGACGCCAACGGCGGTGTCTTCGAGACGCTCCTCGGCCCCGAGGACGCGGTGATCTCCGACGCCCTCAACCACGCCTCGATCATCGACGGCATCCGCCTGTCCAAGGCGCGCCGCTTCCGGTACGCGAACCGTGATCTCGCGGACCTGGAGCAGCAGTTGAAGGAGGCGACCGGTGCGCGGCGGCGGCTCATCGTCACCGACGGCGTCTTCTCCATGGACGGGTACGTCGCCCCGCTCGCGGACATCTGTGACCTCGCCGACCGGTACGACGCCATGGTCATGGTCGACGACTCGCACGCCGTCGGCTTCGTCGGCCCCGGTGGCCGAGGCACTCCCGAACTGCATGGCGTCATGGACCGCGTCGACATCATCACGGGTACGTTGGGCAAGGCGCTCGGCGGCGCCTCCGGCGGCTACGTCGCGGCCCGCGCGGAGATCGTCGCGCTGCTGCGCCAGCGCTCGCGCCCCTACCTCTTCTCGAACACGCTCGCCCCGGTGATCGCGGCGGCCTCCCTGAAGGTCCTCGACCTCCTGGAGTCCGCGGGCGACCTGCGCGAGCGGCTCGCCGCGAACACGGCGCTCTTCCGCTCGCGGATGACCGAGGAGGGCTTCGACATCCTGCCGGGCGACCACGCCATCGCCCCGGTCATGATCGGCGACGCGGCCGTCGCGGGGCGCATGGCCGAGCTGCTCCTGGAGCGGGGCGTGTACGTGATCGGCTTCTCGTACCCGGTGGTGCCGCAGGGCGCGGCCCGCATCCGCGTACAGCTGTCCGCGGCGCACTCGACGGAGGACGTGAACCGCGCGGTGGACGCCTTCGTGGCGGCGCGCGCGGAGCTGGGGGAGCCGGGCGGGGCCTGACGGCGTCGGTGGCCTGCCCCTACCCCTACGCCACGCCTCCCCCCCACGCCACGCCTACGCCTGCGCCGCGTCGTAGGCGTGGCGGGCCGCTTCCACGCTCGCCAAGTGGACGTCCGACCAATCGGTGAGCGCCGCGAACACCGGGCCGAGCGACCGCCCGAGCGCGGTGATCTCGTACTCCACCCGGGGCGGGATCTCCGCGTGGTAGGTGCGTGTGACGAGCCCGTCCCGTTCCAGCTGACGCAGCCGCTGGGTGAGCACCTTCGGGGTGATCTCGGGCAGCCGCCGCTGGACCTCGACGAACCGCTGCCGGCCGTGTTCCTTGAGCACCCACAGGATCGGCGTCGACCACCGGCTGAAGACCAGGTCCACCACCGGGCTGATCGGGCACGCCTGGACGGGATCGGGGCGCGACGTCATACGGCCTCCATAGAGCCAGTACCTGCCTGCTGGGGAGTCACTATCTTCTAGGAACCTACTATCCCGCGGCTGTTAGCTTCCGTGGCGGATGCCGGGCCGTCCGGCACCGGCACAAGGAGGAACACGCCATGAGCACGCTTTCCCTGCCCCGCCGCGCCGGTGAACGCCCCCCGACCGGCCCTTCCGTTCCCCACGTCCAGCTCGGCCAGAACAGCCCGGACGCGCTGCGGGAGCGGTTGAAGGAGTGGATGACCGGCCATCTGCACGGCGCCGTCATCCGGCCCAGCGAGATCTCGGAGCCGGGAGCGCTGGCCTTCTTCCTCGGCGACACCACGCCCCTCTCGCCCGGCGCGGTGCTGCTGCCGCCCCGTCTGAACGCCGAGTTCGCCCACGTCCACACCGACGGCAGCCTCCACCTGGCGCTGTCGAGCGAGGACCAGCGGGAAGTCATCGAAAAGGGCTGGGGCGAGCGCCATCCCCTCTACTCGCCCACCGTCAATGTGGTGATGCTCTACGGCCCCCGCACCGACGAGGAACTGGCGAGCGCCCAAGCGGTCGTCGCGGCGTCCTATCGCTACGCCTCGGGTGACGAGCTCGCGCCGCGGCTCAGCCGGTCAGCGCCCCGGTGATCTGGCGGGTGGTCTGCGCGGCGACCCGGCGGTCGGTGGCGGCGTAGGAGGTGTAGGCGTTGAGGCCGGTGGCCAGTGCCCAGCCGCGGCCCCGGAGCCATGTGGCGTCGTCCACGCCGAGCGCGGCGCGGAACACGGCCCGGCTTTCGGCCGACATCAGGGTGAAGGCGATGGTCAGGTCGCAGGCCGGGTCGCCCACGCCGAGCTCGCCGAAGTCGATGACCGCGCTGAGACGTCCGTCGACGGTCAGCAGATTGCCGGTGTGGAAGTCACCGTGGAACCAAACCGGGTGCCGGTCCCACGCGGGGGCGGCGAGGGCGGCGTCCCACAGCCCGGTCATCGCCGCGCCGTCGAACACGCCGTCGACCTCCGCGATGGCGGCCCGTGTGTCGTGATCGCGGTCGGCGAGGCGGTTGACGGTGAGCGCCTCGCGGGCACCTCCGCTCCCCGAGCCCTCGGTCCCGCACCCCTGAAGAGCCTTGAGGAACCGCGCCAGTTGAACGGCGGCGCCCGGCGAGCCGCCCAGCGTCTCCGTGGTCGCCACCTCGCCGTCCAGCCAGCGGGTCACCGCCCACGGCCAGGGGTAACCGAAGCCGGGCTTTCCCACCCCCACCGGTTCGGGGACGGCCAGCGGCAGATGCGGGGCGAGCCGGGGGAGCCACGTGAACTCCTTCTCGGCCTGCCTGATGGCCCCCGAATGCCGGGGCAGCCGGACGGACAGCTCATCGCCGAGACGGTAGATCACGTGATCCGAGCCGGCCGGGCCGAGCCGCTCGAGCGGCAGTCCGGCCCACTGCGGGAACTGCGCTTCGACCAGTCGCCCGGCCAGAGCCGCGTCGATCATCGGACGGCGGTCGTTTCCGGCGGATGCGGTGCTCTCGGTCGGCAAGTGGGCTCCTCGTCGTGGTCACCCGCTCGTGCGGGGCGGCAGGCGGGCGTCTGGGTGTACTGAACGGAGACGTTGATTGAGGGCAGAACGTTCCGATCGGCGCTCACGAAGCTGGGGTTGAGTGCCTTTCAGCCAGGTCTCTGGCGAGCTGACTGATGCGTTCGCGGGCTGTCTCTGGGGTGAGTACCTCGATGTGGTCGCCGAACTGGAGGAGCTGACGCACTGACTCGATGTCGGGGTAGCGGACGACGACGGTGCACCAGCCGTTCTCCGGGTCGGAGATATCGTGGATGCGGTTGCCGAGGATGCGCCATGCCAGGTCGAGGCCATTTTCTGGCAGACGGACGGTCACGCTCACGCGACCTTGCCCCTCGGTACCTTCCTTCAATGCGGTCCATCTGGTGCGGAGGGTTTCGCCTGGTCGGAGAGCAGCGGGCGCGTCGAGTTGTTCGTAGGACGAGAGTCGTTCCAGAGCGAACAGTCGACCGTCCCCCTGGTCATCGGCGATGAGATACCAGCGGCCTGATTTCGCCACGATCCCGTACGGGTCGACCACCCGCGTTGAGGCCTGATTCTCGGCGCTGCGCCGGTACTGGATTCGCAGCCGTCGTCGGCGTCGCAGGGCCGAGGCCAGATCCGATACGTCGACCGCTGCCTTTGAGTCAGCAAACCACGCGGTGCTGTCCACCAGCACCAGGTCCGCCAGTTGCAGCAGGCTCGGCGACCCAGGTGCTACAGCCTGCCGGGCGGCTATCTTGCGCGCGGCCGACTCCCACACCGCAGACAGGCCCATACGCTCAAGTTGCGCGCTGTCCAAACCGGCTACGGAGAGGGCCTCCAGCTCTGGCGGTTCCAGATGGGATGCGTTGAGCCTTGCACTGGGGAGCAAGACGATCCCGCCGTTCCGCCCGCGTTCGGCATAGACAGGCACACCTGCTGTCGAGAGCGCCTCGACATCCCGCAGTACGGTCCGCCGAGACACTCCCAGACGCTCGGCGAGATCGGTGGTGGTGATGCGCTGACGGGTCTGCAGGAGCAGCAAGAGGTGCAACAGCCTCGAAGCCTTCATGCTGACTGATGTTCGCAGAAAAGGTGACAGGTTCTGTCGTGATGAGGCGATCACCTGGAGCGGTATCGAGACTTCAACGATCTGAGGAGCGCTCTATGCCCGCACCCAACCTGTTCCTGATCGGCGTCCGCGACGCCGAGGCCGCTACCGCCTTCTACAGCGACCTGTTCGAGATCGAACCGACCTTCATCAGTCCCCACTACGTAGCTTTCGAGGTTGCCCCCGGTGTCCTGTTCGCGCTGTGGACGGGCTACGGCGAGCAAGCGGTCCCGAGCACCCCTCGCACAAGCGAAGTCGGGCTGATGGTCTCCGGAGCAGCGACTGCGATTGACGAGATCTTCACGAGTTGGGTCTCGAAGGGAGTCCATGTCGTGGAGGAGCCGCACGACGCTGTCTTCGGCCGCACGTTTGTGATCACCGACTCCGACGGCAATCTCATCCGAGTCTCCCCGGTGGACTGATCTGCACGCCCCCTACCCACACGTCTAGTTGTCGACGGGCCGGCCACACGCGATGGTCGGCCCTTCAGTCTGTCCAGGAGCTCAGAAATGTCACATCCGGCCGGCGCTACGTCGGCCGCCGCCAAGGCGAGAAGCACCGCGTCGCGACTCCGGACGGCCGTGACCGCAGTCGGCGTGCTGCATCGCGCGGTGGAGTGGTTCGCCGAGCACGGCGTCACCATCGAGAGGGTGCTCTCGGACAACGGAGGCGCCTACCGGTCCTACGTGTGGCGCGACACGTGCGACGCCCTCTCGATCACGCCGAAGTTCACACGCCCTTACCGTCCGCAGACCAACGGCAAGGTCGAGCGCTTCCACCGCACCATGGCCGACGGCTGGGCCTACGCCCGCTGCTACACCAGCGAGCAACAACGCCGAGACGCTCTGCCACCGTGGCTGCACCAGTATGACCAGCACCGTCCGCACACCGCTTGCGGCAACCAGCCCCACCGTTTTTCACCGGGGCGCCGGAAGCCCGGCGAGACCGGTGGTGCGGGGGAGCCCGGCGGTTTGGGAGAATCGGCCGCATGATCGAAGCGCGGCGGCTGCACATTCTCCGTGCGGTGGCCGACCACCGCACGGTCACGGCCGCTGCCGCCGCGCTGTACCTCACCCCGTCCGCCGTGTCCCAGCAGCTCACGGCCCTGGAGCAGGAGACCGGCCACCGCCTGGTCGACCGCTCGGCGCGCGGCGTACGCCTGACGGCCGCCGGAGAGATCCTGCTCACGCACACCAACGCGGTCCTCGCCCAGCTGGAGCGGGCTGAGGCCGAGCTCGCCGCGTACAGCTCCGGTGAGGCGGGGACGGTCACCGTCGCGTCCTTCGCCACGGGGATCGGCCTGGTCGTCGGCCCGGCCCTGGCCCGCCTCGCCGACACCGCGCCCGGCATCAGGGTGCGCGTCCAGGACGCGGAGGGCGACGCCAGCCTCCCGATGGTGCTCGACCGGCAGGTCGATGTCGCGGTGGCCGTGGAGTACCGCGGCGCGCCGGGCGCGGACGACCCCAGGCTGACGCGCGTCCCCCTCTACGCGGAGCCCTTCGACGCGGTGCTCCCCCTCGGCCACCGGCTCGCCGAGGCCGACCGGGTCCCGCTGGCCGAGCTGGCCAAGGACGCCTGGATCGGCCCCTTCGTCGGCAACCCCTGCCACGACGTCGTCGTCCTCGCCTGCGAGCAGGCCGGCTTTCAGCCGGTGCTTGAGCACTGGTCGGACGACTTCCGCGCGGTGGTGGCGCTCGCCTCGGCCGGGGCGGGCGTCGCCCTCGTACCGCGTTCGGCGCTGCGCGGCATGGACGTGTCGGGCGCGGTGGTGCGTCCGGTGGAGGGCGCGGCCCCGACGCGCAGGGTGTTCGCGGCCGTGCGGTGCGGGGCGGAAGGCCATCCCCTGATCCGCCCGGTCCTGGCGGCGCTCGGAGAAGCCGCGGCGAGCTGAGGCGCTCGACGCCTTCCGCCTCCGGCGTTCCTCCTCCGGCGCTCCGGCCGCTCCCGTCACAGGCCGACCCTCCGCCGCTCCCGTCCCCCGACGCACACGAAACCCAACTCCGACCTATTGATCGGCCGGCGACGCGCTCACCAAGACCTTCCCGATCTTCCTGGAGAAGAACGGCATGGACGTCGAGGACGTCACCGTCCAGAACACCGACCCCGCGGGCAAGATCGCCGCGGTGATCTCCGGCAAGACGGACGCCCTGCTCGGCTACGCGAGCGACCAGGGGCCCACGATGCGGCACAAGGCGGAGAAGGACGTCTCGTATCTGCGGTTCTCCGAACACGGCCTGAACTTCTACTCCAACGGCCTGATCGCCGGTGCCAGGACCCTCCAGGGCCGGGGTGACCTCGCGCGGCGGATGGCCGCGGCCGTCAGCGAGGCGTGGGCCGCCGCGGAGAAGAGCCCGGGGCCCGCGGTCGCGGCCATGGAGGGCGCCTCCGAGCAACTCCCGCCGAAGGACGTGCTGTCCGAGCAGTTCAAGACGACCCTGACGCTGCTGCACACCGAGGCCACCGAGGGCAAGGCGCCCGGTGTCAACACGGAGGCGGACTGGAAGCGGACCATCGAGATCTTCTCCGAGGCGGGCCTGGTCAAGAACCCCAAGTCCGTGACGGAGTACTGGGATGCGGCCAACGGCGTCAAGGACTCCCATGGTGAGCACTCCGAAGGTGAGAAGGGGGCCAAGGGGTGAACGCTCCTGACGAAACGGCGTCGCTCGTGCGGGCCCCGGCCTCCCCGGGCCGCACGCCCGCCGTGCGGATCGACGACGTCGCCGTCCGCTTCCGTACGAAGAAGAAGGACGTCACCGCGCTGCGCGACGTCTCGCTCGACGTCGCCACCGGCGAGTTCACGGCGATCGTAGGGCCGTCGGGCTGCGGCAAGTCCACGCTGCTCAAGCTCGTCGCGGGGCTGCTCGCGCCGTCGGCGGGCGAGGTGCTCCTCGGCGGTGAGCGGGTGCGGGGGCCGCGGCGCGACATCGGATACGTCTTCCAGCGCGCCGCCCTGCTGGACTGGCGCTCGGCCCGGCGCAACATCCTGCTCCAGGCGGAGATGCGGAAGATCCCCGCGGACCGGGCACGCGCGCGTACCGACGAACTGATCCGCATGACCGGGCTCGGCGGTTTCGAGGACGCGTACCCGCACGAGCTGTCCGGCGGCATGCAGCAGCGCGTGGCGCTGTGCCGGGCGCTGCTGCACGAGCCGCCCGTGCTGCTGATGGACGAGCCGTTCGGCGCGCTCGACGCGCTCACGCGCGAGCAGATGAACGTGGAGCTGAACCGCATCTGGCGCCGGACCGGCACCACGGTGCTCCTGGTGACGCATTCGATCACCGAGGCCGCCTATCTCGCGGACCGTGTCGTGGTGATGAGCCCGCGCCCCGGCACGATCACGGAGACCGTCGAGGTCGGTCTGCCCGCGGAGAGGGAGTACGCGGGCACGCTCGCGTCCGCCGCTTTCCGGGCCGCGACCGGGCGGATCAGGGCACTTCTGGGGGCGGTCCCGGTCGACGACTGAGAGCTGGAACACACTTGCCCGTCATCTCATATGCGGGATAGCGTGCCAGATATGGAACACGAAGGAGTCGATGCGCGCCTGGCCGCCCGGCTGTCCGAACTGCGCGCCGAACGCGGCTGGTCCCTGGGCGAGTTGGCCGAACTGAGCGGGATCAGCCGCTCCACCCTGTCCCGGGCCGAGCGCGCGGAGATCAGCCCCACCGCCGCCCTCCTCAACCGCCTCTGTGCCGTCTACGAACGGACCATGTCGCAGCTCCTGAGCGAGGTCGAGGCCGAGCCCGCACAGCTGGTGCGCGCCGTCGACCAGGCGGTCTGGGCGGACGACGACGCGGGGTTCATGCGCTGGGCGGTGTCTCCGCCGCACATCGGGATGCGCGCCGAGCTGGTCGAGGGCCGACTTCAGCCGGGCGCCGACATCGCCTACGACCGGCCGCCCGTGTCCGGCCTGGAGCAGCACATCTGGGTGCTCGAAGGCGGCCTGGAGGTCACGGTGCAGGGGGAGGCGCACGCTCTGCGCACCGGCGACTGCCTGCGGTTCCGTCTGTGGGGCGCGTCGCGCTTCCGCTGCCTGGGGGAGCAGGCCGTGCGGTACGCGCTCGTGGTGGTGAAGCCGTGAGGGCGGGCTCGGCCGCCACCGGCCGGGACGTCGTCACCCGCCTCGACGCCGCCCGGCTCCTGGACTGCGCGGACAGCCTGGCCGGCCTGCTCGTCGACACCGTGCGGGGCGGCGCCTCGCTCGGTTTCCTCGCCGGTCTGGACCGCGCCGAGGCGGGCGCCTGGTGGCGCGGGCTCGCCGGAGCGGTCGAGTCCGGCGGCCTCGCGGTCTGGGCCGCCCATGACGGCACGAGGGTCACCGGTACCG
Source organism: Streptomyces sp. NPDC015345 (assembly GCF_043078805.1). NCBI lineage: Bacteria > Bacillati > Actinomycetota > Actinomycetes > Kitasatosporales > Streptomycetaceae > Streptomyces > Streptomyces sp. NPDC015345. The sequence continues at coordinate 1,356,138 of NZ_JBIBTX010000002.1, forward strand.
TCGGCGTCGCCTTCGTCGACAAGCCGAACGGCCGCCACCGCGCGGAGATCATCAAGCTGATGGTGCACCCCTCCGCGCGCGGTCGGGGCCTCGCCCGCGCCCTCCTGGCCACCGCCGAGGAGGCAGCGGCGGACGCGGGCGTCACCCTGCTCGTCCTCGACACGGAGACCGGCAGCCCGGCCGAGTCTCTCTACGGCGGGGCGGGCTGGGTCCGGGCGGGGACCATCCCCGACTACGCGACGGACCCGGCCGGGACCCCGCACCCGACGACGCTCTTCTACGAGCGGCTCACGTGAACGCCCGGCCCGGCAAGCCGCCCGGCATCCGCCGCCTGGCGGCCCCCGGCCCCGCAGCCGCCGTGAGGGCCGCGCCTCAGTACCGCAGCGCCGCCAAGTAGCCGTAGCTGTCGCGTGCCGTCGCGAACGGATCCGCCGGGCTGTCGTGCTCGACCAGCCACTGCCGGACGCCGCCCACGCGCGCGTGGGCGAACATCGCGGCGAAGTCGAGCGTCCCCGAACCCACGTCGGCGAAGCCCCCGTCGGCCGCCATGTCCTTTACGTGCAGCGCGGGGAAACGGCGCGGGTGGCGCCGGAAGTACGTGCCGGGATCCGAGCCGCCCCTCACCGCCCAGTACACGTCCAGTTCGAAGCCGACCAGCTCCGGATCGGTCTCCGTGACGAGGATGTCGTACAGGCTGACGCCGTCGACCACCATGTGGTCCGTGCCGTGGTTGTGGAAGAGGACCGGCCCGAGCCCCGCCTCGCGTGAGGCACGGCCGATCCGGTTGAACCGCCGTGCCGCCTCCCGGAACCCGCCCGGCGTGTGCAGCGCGCCCGGCAGGCTCGGCACCACGGGCCACCGGGCGCCCAGGGTGTGCAGATCGTCGAGGGCCCTGGTCAGCCCGTCACCGGTGAGCGTGGCGTACGGGACGTGCTCCAGGACCGCGCGCAGGCCCGCCGCGTCCAGCATCCGCCGGATGCCGGCGGCGTCGTACCCGTGCCGTCCGCTGACGCCCACCGTCGCGTACCCGATCTCCGCGAGCTGCTCCAGCGTGCCCGTGAAGTCCCGCGCCAGGGCGTCGCGCATCGTGTACAGGTGCATGCCGATGCCGCCGCGCGGAATGCGGCGCCGGCGGCCCGGCGCCTCCTCGGCCGACGCCGGCAGTGCCCCACCGACCGCTGCCGCGAGCCCCAGCGACATACCCAAGGGGGTCAATGGGTCGGAAAGGGCGGACGCGGAGCCGGTTCGGCGAGTGATCCGCATGAGGCGCCGCACGTGGGGGAGGCTCAGCCGCAGGAACCACCACCCAAGGGAGCCCGCGCGATGCCCGACCGGCCCGACGACGACACCACCACCCCCAGCGCCACCCACACCGCGGGGCTGCTCAACGCGGCGGACGGCGTGCCCGTCGCCACGTACACCTGGCTGCCCGCCGACGGCAGGCCGCGCGCCTACGTCCAGATCGCGCACGGCGCCGCCGAACACGCCCTGCGCTACGACCGCTTCGCCCGCCACCTGACCGCGCACGGCTACGGCGTGGTGGCCTCCGACCACCGGGGCCACGGCGCCACCGCGCAGGCCACCGGCGGCTACGGGGTGACCTCCGGAGCCGACGGCGCCTCGGACGCCGACAGCTGGCGGGCGATCGTCGACGACCTCAAGGCCATCGGCGACCAGGTCCGCACCCTGCATCCCGGAGTGCCGTTCTTCCTCCTGGGGCACAGCCTCGGCTCGATGCTGGCGCGGGACTACGCCCAGGAGTACGCGGATGGCCTCGCGGGCGTGATCCTCTCGGGCACGTTCCGCTCGCTGCCCGGAGCCGAGCTCGACGGAGCGATCGCCCGCCTGGAGCGCGAGGTCGCCGAGCGGGGGCGCGCCGCGATCTCCTCGTACGTCCCCGACCTCTTCGCCTCGTTCAACGACCCGTACCCCCGCCGCACGGGCTTCGAGTGGCTCTCCAGGGACGAGGCCGAGGTGGACGCGTACGTCGCCGACGAACGCTGCGGGTTCGCCTTCTCCGCGGGCCTCTGCCTGGACTGGGTGCGCGCCGTGCGCAAGATCAACGACCCGCGCAACCTCGCGCGCGTGCCCGTGGATCTGCCGATCCACGTCGCGGTCGGCGAGCAGGACCCCTGCAACCAGCGGATGACGCTGGTCCACGAACTCCTGGAGGACTTCCGGTACGTGGGCGTGGAGGACCTGACGTGGAAGGGCTACCCCGACGCGCGCCACGAGATCCTCAACGAGACCAACCGGGACGAGGTCCAGGAGGATCTCACGGTGTGGCTGGACAAGCGGGTGCTGTGAGGCCTCCTGTCAGTGGCGTTGGCTACGGTTCATGCCATGTCGAAGTCCAGATCCCGGGCCCGCGTCACCTCCGATGACGTGCGCCGCATCGCCCTCGCCCTGCCGGACACGGTGGAGAAGATCGCGTGGAGCATGCCCACGTTCCGTGTCTCCGGAAAGATGTTCGTGACGGTTCCGGACGACGAGACGTCGATCGCGGTGCGCTGCCCGAAGGTCGAGCGGGACGAACTGGTCCTCGCCGAGCCGGACAAGTTCTGGGTCGCCGCGCACGAGGCGAGCTCCGCCTGGGTCCGGGTGCGCCTCGCGGCGCTGGACAAGGAGGAGCTCACCGACATCCTGGCCGACTCCTGGCGCCAGGCAGCACCGCCCCGACTCCTCGAAGAGCACCCCGAGTTGGGGCTCCCTGCCCCGGAGTGAAACCGCGCCCGCACCTCACGGCGTACGGGTGAGTGCCCCCTCGCCCAGGAAGCCGCTGATCCGCTCGCGCAGCGACCCCGCGTCGAGGCCGTGGGCGGCCAGATGCTCCTCGACCTGACCGTAACGACGCAGCTCGCGGCGGCTCACGCCCAGGCCGAGCACGCGGTGCGGCAGGTCGGCGAGCGCGTCGTTCACCGCGCCGGTCGACGTGCCGGCGAGGTACGGCTCGACGACCACGATGTCGGCGGAGTGAGCGGCTCCGGCGGCCCGGCGCAGCGCCTGCTCGTCGAAGGGCCGCACGGTGGTGGCGTAGAGCACACTCACATCGAGCCCCTCCGTCGCGGCCAGCACCTCGTCGAGGAGCGGCCCGACGGCGACCACCACACCCCCGCGCCCTTCGCGCACGGTGAGGAACCGCTCACCGTCCACGGGCAGCGCCCGCGCGTTGGACTGCACGGACAGGCGTACGTACACCTTGTCGTCGCCCGCCGCGACGGCGTGCCGCAGCAGCGTCTCGGCCTCGTCGGGGTGGCCCGGCACGTGCACGGTCCAGCCGTCGAGGGTGTCGAGCAGCGCGACGTCGCCGGGCGACATGTGCGTGAAGCCCCCGGCGGGCCAGTCGAAGGACGCGGCGGCGCTCACGAGGACGCCGCCGAGGCCCTGGTGTCCGAAGTCGAGCTTGATCTGTTCGAAGGGCCGCTCCACCAGGAAGCTCGCGAAGGTGTGCACCACGGGCCGCAGCCCGGCGAGCGCGAGCCCGGCACCCGCCCCGACGAGCAGCTGTTCCCTGATCCCGACGTTGATCACCCGGTCCGGGTGCCTGTGCATCGCCCCTTCGAAGGCATCCTTGCCGATCTCGGCGAGAACGACGGCGACGCGCGGATCCTCGTCCAGCAGCCGCGAGACGACGGGGGCGAAGCGGTCACGCATGGTGTCCATGACAGAACGGTCCTTCCGGAGTTACGGGGGGTGGGTAAGGGGAGTGGGTGAGCAAGGGGACGTCGGTCGACTCACTTGCTCTTGGGCTCGCCCGAGAACTCCTTGGGCTCGACCCGGGCGACCACCACGCGCGGCCGGCCCGGATGCGGCGCGGTGAAGGCCGCGTACAGCGCGTCGTGGTCCCGCCCGTCGACCGTCTCGGTGGACCACCCGGCGGCCTCGAAGCGGGCGGCGATCCCGCCGGGCCTGGCGTAGCTCGCCGAGGCGTTGTCGATCACCAGGGCGTGCAGCTGTTCGAGGGCGGCCGGTCCCGCGTAGGCGACTGCCTCGTGATTGCTGCCCTCGTCCATCTCCGCGTCCCCGACGAGCACCCATACGCGCGGCTCGGTGAGGCCCTGCGCCTTCAGGCCGAGCGCCGTCCCCACGGCGATCGGCAGCCCGTGCCCGAGGGACCCGCTGCCGATCTCGGCCCCGGGCACCAGCACCCGGTCCGGATGGTGGCCGAGCGGCGAGTCGTACGCCCCGAAGCCCTCCAGCCACTCGACGGGCAGGAACCCCTTGGCGGCGAGGACGGCGTAGTAGGCCATGGGCCCGTGCCCCTTGGACAGCAGGAACCGGTCACGGGCCGGGTCGTCGGCCCGCTCCGGCGTGACGTGGAGCACGCGGTCGTAGAGCACCCAGAGGGCGTCCAGTGTCGAGGTCGCGGCGGGCCCGTGCTTCTCGTCCCCGGTCATCAGCCCCATGAGGCGGGGCAGGTCCGCGTATCCGTACGTGGGTTCCGTGGTCGTCGTCATGCGAAGAAGCGTGCGACCTCAACCGCACTTGAGGTCAAGGGGTGGCCCCGGAAGGAAAGGGGTGAGCGATCACCGGTCGGAGTGCGGTATTGTTTCCGTGCGCGTTCGGCCAGGGGAAACCCCAGGTCACACGGGCAACGGGACGTGGCGCAGCTTGGTAGCGCACTTGACTGGGGGTCAAGGGGTCGCAGGTTCAAATCCTGTCGTCCCGACTCGAAAGAGTCGCAGGTCAGGGGCCGTTTCAGAGCAATCTGAAACGGCCCTTTGATCGTTCTTGGGGACCATTCGGGGACCACCGGGGACCAACCGGCCTCAAGGCCCTCGGCGCCGGTCTCGGAGGCGACCTGGCCGGCCCGGCGGTGCCTACCTCGGGCCGCCCACCAGCCCCGTCTCGTAGGCGGTGATGACCAGCTGGACCCGGTCGCGCGCGTCGAGCTTGGCCAGCAGCCGGGTCACATAGGTCTTCGCCGTGGCCACGCTGATGCTCAGCTCGGCGGCGATCTCCGTGTTGGACAGCCCGCTGCCCACCAGCGTCAGAACCTCGTGCTCGCGGTCGGTGATGCTGCCCAGTACGCGCGCGGGCGTGGCCGTCGCCGCCGGGCGCAGCGCGAACTCCTTGATCAGCCGCCGCGTCACGGCCGGCGCGATCAGGCCGTCGCCCGCCGCCACGACCCGGATCGCGGCCAGGATGTCGTCCAGCGCCATGTCCTTCACGAGGAAACCCGACGCCCCGGCGCGCAGCGCACCGTATACGTAGTCGTCCTCGTCGAATGTCGTCAGCACGATCACCTGCGGGCCGTCGGCTCCCTCCGTGATGCGCCGCGTCGCCTCGATGCCGTCCATACCGGGCATCCGGATGTCCATCACCACGACGTCGGGCCGTTCGGCCGCGACCAGCCGGACCGCCTCCTCGCCCGTCCCGGCCTGGCCGACGACCTCCAGGTCGGGCGCTTGGGCGATCACCATCTCCAGGGCGGTGCGCACCAGGGGCTGGTCGTCGACGAGTACGACACGGACGGTCATCGGGCTCCTGAGGTCGCGGTGCTCGGCAGGGGAAGACGGGCGGTGACCAGGAAGCCGCCGCCGGGGCGCGGCGCCGCGCTGAACTCCCCGTGCAGCAGGGCGACTCGCTCGCGCATCCCCGCGAGACCGTATCCCATTCCGGATGTCGAGCCGTCTCCCCGGCCACGGTCGGCGACCTCGATGGCGAGATCACCGGCGCGGTAGTCGACGGTCACCCGGCACACGTCGGCGCCGCGCGCGTGGCGTACGACGTTGGTCACCGACTCCTGGATGATCCGGAACGCGGAGAGGTCGATCTCCGGTGGCAGCGGCCTGTGTTCACCGAGCCGGCGCACCTCCACGCGCACCCCGGCCGCCGCCGTCGTGGTCTCGGCGAGCCGGTCCACGTCAGCGAGCCCCGCCACGGGAGCGAGCGGTGCCCCGGCGGCGTCCCCCTCGCCGTCCGCCAAATCCGCCTCGCGCAGGCTGCCGAGCATCCGCCGCAGCCCCGACAGGGTCTCCCGGCCCGCGCTCTCCACGGCGAGCATCGCCTCGCGCGCGCTCTGCGGCCGGGAGTCGACCACCCGGGCCGCCGCACCGGCCTGGAAGGCGATGATGCCGATACTGTGGGCCACGATGTCGTGCAACTCCCGCGCGATCCGCAGCCGTTCGGCGGCCACCGCGCGTCCGGCCGCCTGCGCCGCGAGTTGTGCGCGCAGCTTCTCGGCGTAATCACGGGACTGATGCACGGAGTTGCCCACGAGCCAGGCGATGACGACGGTCAGCGCCACATACGGCTCCGACGGCGTCCCGCCCTCCTCTCCGTACAGCAGCCGCCCGGTCAGGCAGAGCGCGAGGACGGCGAGCGCCGCCCCGGCGAACGGGAGCGAGGAGCGGCGCGGGCGCGTGGCGGCGACGTAGGCGAGGGCCACGTCGACGGAGAGGAACTGCGGGGGCGGGATCTCCCACTGCCGCCACGCCGCCGTGAAGGCGCCCGCCCCGGCGAGCAGCAGCGCGAACCCGGGCCAGGGGCGGTGCACGAGCAGTGCGCAGCCGGACAGGGCGAGGACCGCGGACAGGGCCAGGAACAGCTGCCCCCACAGGGACGCCAGAGCACCGCTCGGCCCGGCCGTCGCACCGGCCGCGATGGACGGCGACAGGAACAGCGGGTACAGCGCCGCCGCGCACCAGGCGGCGCCCGTCCAGACACCCGGCGGGATCCGCTTCAGCGGCGAGAGACGGGGAGTGACCAGCATGCCGCCGATGGTAACCGGGCGCTGTGGGGCGGGGATCGGACCACGGTTGTACAACCCAGGTCGACAGGAGCGCCCGCAGAGTGTCCACGGTGGTCCGATGACGCCCGGGGTGGCCCGGGGCCACGATGAACCACATGATCGAAGTCAACGAACTCACGAAGCGCTACGGTCCGAAGGCCGCCGTCAGTGACCTGAGTTTCACCGTGCGCCCGGGCCATGTCACCGGATTCCTGGGGCCCAACGGCGCCGGCAAGAGCACGACCCTGCGCATGATGCTCGGGCTGCACCGCCCCACCAGCGGCAGCGTCACCATCGACGGCCGCCCCTTCGCGGACCGCCCCCGCGGCATGCGCCACGTCGGGGCACTGCTCGACGCGCACGACGTCCACGGCGGCCGCACCGCCCGGGCGCACCTGACCGCCCTCACCGTCAGCAACCGCCTCCCGCGCCGCCGGGTCGGCGAGGTGCTGGATGAGGTCGGCCTCGGTGACGCGGGCGGGCGCCGTATCGGCGGCTTCTCGCTCGGTATGAAGCAGCGCCTCGGCATCGCCACCGCCCTGCTCGGCGACCCGCCGGTGCTGCTCTTCGACGAGCCGCTCAACGGGCTCGACCCAGAAGGCGTGAAGTGGGTGCGCGGTCTGTTCCACCGGCTCGCCGCCGAGGGGCGCACCGTGTTCGTCTCCAGCCACCTGATGTCGGAGATGGAGAACACCGCCGACTTCCTCGTCGTCATCGGCAGGGGCCGGCTCATCGCGGCCGAGAGCCTGAAGGACTTCGCCGCGCGCGGTACCCGCCAGAGCGTCAGCGTGCGCACGCCCGACGTCGCGGTGCTGCACACCGTCCTCACCGACGAGGGCGCCCACGTCGAGCCCCATGCCGACAACTCCCTGACGGTGACCGGCCTGAGCGCCTCACGCATCGGCGACCTGGCCTTCCAGAACATGGTCCCGGTGCACGAACTGACCCCGCACGCCGCTTCGCTGGAAGCGGCCTTCATGGAACTCACCGCCGACAGCGTCGAATACGCCGCAGGAGACACCCGATGAGCGTGACCGCCACTCCCCCCACCGCGTCGTCCGTGCGGTCCCGCGACACGACCGAGCCCCGTGCCCGCTTCGTCGACCTCGTCGCCGCCGAGTGGATCAAGCTTTGGTCGCTGCGTTCGACCCTCTGGTCGTTCCTGGGCGGCACGCTGGCCATCATCGGCTTCAACGTGTTCACCGCGTACAACGACTACAGCAACTGGCCCGGCTGGAGCGCCCAGCAGAAAGCCGAGTTCATGCCCAACTGGGCGATGCTCGACGCGTTCACCGACGCCGCCGTGCTGTGCCTGATGCTCACCGCCAGCGCGATGGGCGCCCTCACCGTCGTCGGCGAGTACAGCACCGGACTGATCCGTACGACGTTCACCGCCGTCCCCGCCCGCCGCTCGGTGATGGCCGCGAAGGTCATCGTCGTCACGCTGGTGACGACCGGGCTCGGCCTCGTCGCCGCCGGCGGCTCCTTCTGGCTGACCCAGGCCATCCTGTCCGGACGCGACACCGGCCTCTCGATCGGCGACGCGGGCGTCGTGCCCGCCCTCCTCGCCTCCGCCCTGATCGCCCCGGTCGCCGCGCTCGTCGGCATGGCGATCGGCGCGCTCGTACGGGCCAGCGCCGCCACCATGGGCGTGAGCTTCGCCGTGCTGCTGCTCGTCCCGATGGCCGTGAGCGACGACCACCACGGTACGGCCGTCGTCGACCACCTGCTGCCCTACAGCGCCTGGGCACGGCTCGCCCAGGTCGTCGAGAAGCCCGTGCACTTCCCGTGGTCGGAGGGCGGGGCATGGGCCGTGTACGCGGCGTGGGGCCTCGTCTCCGCCGTGATCACCGTGGTCGCGGTAGAGCGCCGGGACCAGTAGCCCACGCGTCACACGGAAAGCCGCCGTCGGAGATCCGACGGCGGCTTCGTCGTTTTTCGCGCACTCCTCCCGCGCCTCTTTCCGGGCCCTTTCGCGCGCCCCTTCTTTTCAAGAGGTTGCGCGACAGCAGTTGAACAGGTGCCCATTTCGGCAGGGGTTCCTAGGATGGGCGCACTCAAGATCATCGCGTACACCACGAGTCGTACGCGCATGCGCGAACGGGCGGTCAGATCCCGCTGGGCACGCTCCCTCTTCCCCCTTCTTCTCCCTCGCGGAGGCATCGTGCACCGCTGCCCTGATGAAACAGACGAACCCGACGTCTTCCGACGGCTCACCGACATGTTCTCGTCCGGCTCGGTCTCGTACCGGATGATTCCCCACGAGCCCGAGGGCTCCACAGAGGCTGCCAGCAGACTGCGAAGACATCCCCTGCAACAGGCCGCCAAATCCATCGTCGTACGGGTGGCCACGGGCAAGCGCTCACGGCGCTACGTGCTCGCGGTGGTCCCCGGCGACCGCCGCGTCGACCTGGCGGCGCTGGCCGAACGCTACGGCGGGCGGGAGGCGTCGTTCGCCGACCGGGCGGTCGCCGAGCGACTGGCCGGCAGCGTCAGCGGGTCCATCACGCCGTTCGCCTTCTCGTCCGAACTGGATCTCCTCGTCGACGAGAACCTGCTCGTCCACGAGGAGATCTACTTCAACGCCGGTCGGCTCGACCTGTCCGTCGCCCTGTCCGTGTCCGACTACCTCGACCTGGCGGAACCGACCGTCGCGCCGATAGCCGTGTGACGACGCGGCCGAACCAGAGAGAAAGGCGATGGCCCGCCGTGGCCGGCCGTTCAACCGCACCGAGTCAGCGGTTGAACGCCGGTACGAGCGGGCCATCGCCTTTCGTACGTGTTCAGACCGGCCGGTATTGAGCCATGAGACGCCCCCGGGGCATTCTGCTGCGGCAGGGCGTGCCGTGAACCGAGCATTCCCCGCCCTGCGTTTTTCCCCTTGTCATTTTCACGGTCCGCGGTTGCGTCATGGGTAATTGGCGCGTGCGCCCCGGGCGGTCCAATTTCTTCGGTTTTCCTGGAGGGAACGCGCACATGGCTGACGAGCAGCTGTATCTGCGGTCGAAAGCAATCATCGAGCCGCTCGTGGACAGGTTCTTCGCCTGGCCCTACACGATCGCGCCCGTACAGGCGGCGATGAACCTGGCCTTTCTCCAGGTACCGCTGCTCGAGTCCTACCTGCAGTCGCCGCAGGTACACGTCGCGGCCAGCAACAACCCGGAACTGCGCGGCGGTTACTTCATCAACATCCCGGAGGAGCGCGCCGACGAGGTCCGCGACCTGCTCGCCGCGATCAAGCGCGACCGGGCCGACATGCTCAGGTTCGCCGAGGCGATCGCCGCGGGCCAGGAGATCCTGCGCGCCAACGCCACCGGCTTCGACCTCACCCCGCTCTACCCCAAGCTTCCCGCCGAGCTCGGCGGCCTGGTCGAGCTCGCGTACGACACCGACAACCAGGCTCAGATGCGCTTCATGGAGCCGGTCGTCTACAAGAGCGCCGTCTACCAGGAGGCCCGCCAGTCGGTGCAGCTGTCGATGGAGACGGGCATCGAGCGCCCGTTCATCCTCAGCACCCCGCGTCTTCCCTCGCCCGACGTCCTGGAGCTGGACATCCCGTTCCGCCACGAGGGCCTCGCGGAGCTCTTCAAGGCCCGCGTGCACCCGACGACGCTGGCGCACCTGCGCGACGCGCTCGGCCTCGACGATGCCCAGGCGAAGCAGCTGCGTACCCTGCTCACCGACAAGCCGAGCCTCTCCGAGGACCGCCACATCGACAGCGGCGGCCGCATCCGCTACTTCGGCCACGCCTGCCTCGTCCTGCAGACACCCGAAGCGGCCATCGTCACCGACCCGTTCATCAGCGCGGACAGCGACAAGACCGACCGGTACACGCTGGACGACCTGCCCGACTACATCGATCTCGTCCTGATCACGCACGGCCACCAGGACCACATCGTCCTCGAGACGCTGCTCCAGCTGCGCGGCCGCCTCGGCGCGATCGTCGTCCCGCGCTCCTCGCGCGGCAACCTGGCCGACCCGTCGATGGCCCTGATGCTTCGTAACCAGGGCTTCCACGTCATCGAGGTCGACGACTTCGACGAAGTGGAGTTCCCCGGCGGCAAGATCACCGCGACGCCGTTCCTCGGCGAGCACTGCGACCTGGACATCCGCGCGAAGTCGACGTACTGGGCGGAGCTGGCCGGAAGGAAGATCTTTATCGGAGCCGACTCCTCCGGCATCGAGCCGAACCTCTACCGCTACGTGAAGAACCACCTGGGCCGCGCCGACATGGCCTTCCTCGGCATGGAGTGCGACGGCGCCCCGCTGACCTGGCTCTATCAGGCCCTGCTCACCATCCCGGTCACCAAGAAGATGAGCAACTCCCGCAAGCTGTCCGGCTCCAACGCCGAGCAGGCCGCCGCGATCATGACCGAGCTGGGCGCCGGTGAGGCGTACGTCTACGCGATGGGCGAGGAGGACTGGCTCGGCCACGTCATGGCCACGACGTACACGGAGGACACCTACCAGATCAAGCAGATCGAGGAGTTCCTGACCTGGTGCAAGGACCGCGACATCAAGGCCGGCCACCTCTTCAAGCAGCAGGAGTGGCGCTGGTAGCCGCTGCCTGACCACGCAAGTGACAACCCCAGGGCGGGGACCCGGACGCCGCACCGCGCGGCTCGGGTGCCCCGCCCCCGGCAAACAGGAGGTTCCCCCCGTGGTTGCGCATGACATGGCTTACGTGGAGCTGTTCACCAGGGACAAGCTCGCTGCCGTCGACTACTTCGAGTCCGCCATGGGCTTCACGCGCGTCGCCGACTCCGTGGAGGTCGACCGCAGCTCCATCCTGCTCAGACAGGGCGACGCCCAGATCGTCGTCACCTCAGGACGGGGCCTGTGGAAGTTCCTGGACGAACACGGTGACGGCATCGCCGACATCGCCATGACCTGCGACGATGTGGCCGCGACGCGAGACGCGGCCCTCCTCGCGGGCGCCGAGCCGGTCGCCTCCCCGCATGGCAGCACCGTCGTGTCCGGCTTCGGCGACGTGGTGCACACGCTCGTCCCCGCCACCGGCGGCCCCGCCGACCGCATGCCCCCCGGCCGCACCTGGAGACCCGCTGGGCGCGCCGCTCGCCCGCAGGGACGGATCCGGCTCCTCGACCACATCGCGGTCTGTCTCCAGGGCGGCTCGCTCGACGGGTACGCGGACCGCTACCGCGAGGCGTTCGGTTTCTCGCGCTTCTACTCCGAGTACGTCTCCGTCGGCGGCCAGGCCATGGACTCCGTGGTCGTACGCAGCGCGACGGGCGGCGTCACCTTCACCCTCGTCGCGCCGGACCCGGGCAAGGAACCCGGCCAGCTCGACGCGTTCCTCGAGCGCAACGGCGGCCCCGGGGTCCAGCACCTGGCGTTCCTCGTCGACGACATCATCCCCGCCGTACGGGAGTTCAAGGACCGCGGCATCGACTTCCTGACCACCCCGGACACGTACTACGACGTGCTCGTCGAGCGGTTCGAGCAGCTGCGCGGCATCGTCGACGAGTTGCGGGACACTCAGGTGCTCGCCGACCGCGACGAGTGGGGGCACCTGCTCCAGCTCTTCAGCCGGTCCCCGTACGAGCGCAACACGCTCTTCTTCGAGCTGATCCAGCGCCAGGGCTCGCGCGGCTTCGGCAGCTCCAACATCCGTGCGCTCTACGAAGCGGTGGAGCGCGAGCGGCTGACCGCCGGATGAGCGCCACGGACCCCGCAGCCGTACGCCCGCACGCCCTGGCCGACTACGCGGCCAGGGCGCGTCCGGCCTTCGAGCCCGACGTGTGGGACTTCCTGGAGGGCGGCGCGGGCGATGAACGCACCCTCGCCGCCAACCTCGCGGCCTTCGACCGGGTGTCGCTGCGGCCCCGGGTGCTGGCCGGACGCGGTACGCCCGACACCAAGACCGAGATACTCGGCCGTGGTTGGGCCGCCCCGCTCGCGGTCGCGCCGATGGCCTACCACACCCTGGCCCACCCCGACGGTGAGAACGCCACCGCGCGCGGCGCGGGCGCGGCCGGGGTGCCGCTCGTCGTGAGCACCTTCGCGAGCCGTACCTTCGAGGACATCGCGGCCGAAGCCCGGGGCCCGCTGTGGCTCCAGGTGTACTGCTTCCGCGATCGGACCGTCACGCGGCGGCTGGTCGAACGGGCCGAACGGGCGGGCATCGAGGCCCTCGTGCTCACCGTGGACACCCCGCGCCTGGGACGGCGGCTGCGTGACGTGCGCAACGGCTTCCGGCTGCCCGAGGGCATCGGACCCGCCAACCTGGACGGGACCGGCTCCGACTTCACCTCGCCGAGCGCGCACGCCGCCACCGAGTTCGACCCGGCGCTCGACTGGTCGGTGATCTCCTGGCTGCGGTCGGTCAGTTCGCTGCCGGTCCTGGTCAAGGGGATCCTCGCCCCGGACGACGCCCGGCGCGCGCTGGCGGCGGGCGTCGACGGCATCGTGGTGTCCAACCACGGCGGCCGCCAGCTCGACGGCGCCCCGGCCACCCTCGACGTCCTGCCGGAGATCGCGGCGGCCGTCGCCGGAGCGTGCCCGCTCCTCGTCGACGGCGGCGTCCGGCGCGGCGCGGACGTGCTCACGGCCCTCGCGCTCGGCGCCGACGCCGTGCTCATCGGCCGACCCGTCATGCACGGCCTTGCCGTGGCCGGGGACCGCGGCGTCGAGGACGTCCTGGCCCTCGTCACCGAGGAGCTGACGGAGGCGATGGCGCTCACCGGCACCGGCTCGGTCCGCGAGGCCGGACCCGAACTCGTCGGCGGACCGGAACTCGTCGGCGGACACGCCGTGCCTGCCCGCACGGTCCGCGCTCCCGGCCCCTCGGCCCTGCGCCGGGAGGACCTGCACGGCAGCGTCTCGGACCCGGTGCTGGACACGATGAACTTCCTCAACGAGATCACCACCCGCTACCCCGACGCGGTCTCCTTCGCGCCGGGGCGTCCCTACGACGGCTTCTTCGACACCGAGCAGATCTTCACGTACCTGCGCCGCTACATCGGCCACCTGGAGGCGCAGGGCGCCACACCCGCGCGGGTTCGCTCCGCGCTGTTCCAGTACGGACCGGCCGCCGGCCAGATCCGCGAGCTGATCGCCGACTCACTGCGCGAGGACGAGGACATCGACGTCCCTCCGGAGGCGGTCGTGGTCACCGTCGGCGCTCAGGAGGCCATGCTCCTCGCCATCCGGGCGCTGATCCGGGGCCCCGAGGACGTCCTGCTCGTCTCCAGCCCCTGTTACGTCGGGATCACCGGCGCGGCCCGGCTGCTCGACATCCACCCGACCGCGGTCGCCGAGGCCGAGGGCGGGTTCCGCTGCGCCGACCTGGCCGCCGCGATCCGCGCCGAGCGGGCCCGAGGGCGCCGCCCCCGCGCCTTCTACGTCATCCCCGACCACTCCAACCCCTCCGGCACGACGATGCCGCTGGAGACCCGGCGCGAACTGCTCGAACTGGCCGCTCACGAGGACATCCTCCTCATCGAGGACAGCCCATACCGGCTGGTCAGCCCCGGTCGGCAGCTGCCGACCCTCAAGTTCCTCGACCGGGCGCACCGGGTCCTGCACGTGGGCTCCCTGTCCAAGACGCTCTTCCCCGGGGCCCGTGTGGGCTTCGCGGTCGCGGACCAGCCCGTCACCGACGCGTCGGGCCGGACAGGCCTGCTCGCCGAGGAACTCACCAAGATCAAATCCATGGTGACGGTGAACACCTCACCGCTCAGCCAGGCTGTCGTGGCCGGCATGCTGCTCACCGTGGACGGCCGCGCCTCGGACCTCACCAAGGCCACCGCCGCGTACTACGGCGACGCGATGCGGGTCACCCTCCAGGCACTGGAGTCGGCCTTCCCCTACAGCCGGCGCGCCGCGCTCGGCGTGAGCTGGAACGAGCCGAGCGGAGGCTTCTTCCTCTCCGTCACCGTCCCGTTCCGCGCGGACAACGACGCGCTCACGCGTGCGGCGGAGGAGTTCGGGGTCATCTGGACCCCGATGTCGTACTTCTATCCCGAGGGAGGCGGCGAGAACAGTCTCCGGCTGTCCGTCAGCTATCTCACGCATGATCAGATCGAGGACGGCATCGCACGCCTGGCGCGCTTCGTCAGCCACGAGGCGGCCCGCACCCGGACATGAGCGTGCGGCGGGTGGCGCGGCCCCCCCGGGGCCCCCCCCCCCCCCGCGCCCGGCCGCGCCCCCCCACCACACCCCCGGGCGGCCCCCACCGCGGGGGGCGGCGCCCCCGCCCC
>NZ_JBIBTX010000002.1:1371102-1414205 GCF_043078805.1 Streptomyces sp. NPDC015345
TCGCCGCCCGTGCCGCTGGCCCCCCCCCCGGGGCCCGCGCCCCCCGTCCCCGGCGGGGGCGGGGTGGCCGCCCCCCCCCCCCCCCGGCCCCCCCCCCCCCACGCCGCGGCGCCGCCTACAGATCACCGCTGGTCGGCACCGACCGCGGGTCGCGCGGCAGCGGCCAGGGAGCGAGCCGCAGGTCGGGGATCGGCTTGTCGGCCGTCTCCGCCTCGGCCGTCTCGAAGCCCCGCGCCAGGTAGTTGCGCACGGCGTGTCGATGGTCGAGCGTGCTGGTCCGCAGGAAGACGTGCGACGTCGGCCCGGCACCCGGGCTCCAGTCCACGCCGCCGCGCCAGGCGTTCTCCACGCACGCGGTCAGCAGCGCACCGCCCAGACCCTGCCCGTAGAACTGCGGGAGCAGGCCGAACAGCACGATCTCCACCGCCCCGCCCGGCTGCGTCTCCAGCTCGAAGAAGCCGGCGACGGTGCCCCGGACCGTGGCGATCCACGTCGCCACGGTGTCGCGGCCGACCCATGCCTCCCACGTCTCGTGGTCCCACTCGAACCGGTCGGTCCAGCACACCCGGGAGCCCACCGCCGCGTACAGGGCACGGCTCAGGTCGACCGACGGCACCTGGGACCGCTCCACCCTCATGGGCACGTCCGCGCGCACCGGCCGCAGCCGCTCGGGCGAGGACATCCGTAGCGTCCACGTGGTCACTCCGCGGCTCACGGTCTTCGCCGCGAATCCCGCATCCGGCATCTCTGTCTGTGTCACAGCGAATCCTCCCGTGTGCCGGAGCCTCAGTACTTGGCGAGAAACTCGATGATCGCGGCGTTCACCGCGTCAGGGCGCTCCAGGTTGCCGAGGTGGCCGCAGTCGGGGATCTCCACGTGGTCGCAGCCGGGAATGGCGTCGGCGACCTCGGCCACCAGATGCGGCGGGCAGATCAGGTCGTCGGTGAACGCGATGGTGCGGCACGGCACGGTGATCGTGCGCAGCGCCTCCCGGCGGTCGCCCGCCCGGTCCACCCCGGCCTGACCGCCATCGCCGGTGATCCCACCGGCCAGCTCGAAGATTTCCAGCCAGCCGGAGGCCGCGGTGTCGTCGTTCAAGGTCGCCGGGGACAGCATCTCCAGGACCGTGCGCATCGCCTCGTACCTCGGCGGCAGCCGCACACCGCTCTCCCGCAGCGCCCGGTCCGCCTCCGTCAGAGCCCGCCGCGTCGCGTCGGCACGCGCACGCGTGGCGATCAGGACGGCAGAACGGACCAGATGCGGTGCCTGGCCGGCCAGCTCCTGAGCGATCATCGCGCCCATGGACGTGCCGACGATCCGGCACGGGCCGAGGCCCAGGGCCTCGATCAGGCCCCTGGTGTCGGCCGTCATCTCGGCGAGCGTGTACATCCCGGGAGGTGCGTCGGAGGCGCCGATGCCTCGGTTGTCGAAGATGATCGTCTCGTAGCCCGCCTCGTTGAGCGCCGGCGTCTGGTGTGTGGTCCAGACATGGCCGGCGGCACCCGAGCCCATGATGAGGAGTACCGGCTCCCCCTGACCCGAGCGCTGATAGGAGAGCCGGATGCCGTTGGAGGTCACATAGGGCATGGCGGGCCCTCGGTCACGGTCGTGGTGTGCAAGAGGGTCTCCAGTCGTCGGGGGAGAACTCGTTGACGAGGGGCGTGGATGGGCGCCGGGCGCTGCCGGGCGCACCACCATGACACCGCCCCGACTCCGCCATCAAGCCTGTCTGCCGAGGCCACGATCAGACACATACGCGCTGTTCAACCGGCCCGCGCACGCAGTTGAACGAACAGTCGGCGGCTGTTGACCCGGGACGTCCGGCCGGGCACATAGTGGGTCCGCGGCCGTGCCCGTCGGAAGCCCCGGCGCGGACCGCCGGCCCCGGGGACCCCCTCCCCGCACGCTTCCGGCCCCGCCCGAGGAATCCCCCGTCCCGGCGGAGCCGGAAGCCCGGCCCCCTCGCCACCCCGCATCCCACGGAGGACGACGTGCCCCTGCGCCAGCCGAAGCCGCCGCTCGCGGCGGGGCACGCCCGCCGCGTGCTCTTCGCGCCTGTACCCGTCGCCCCCACCAAGCCGCTCACCCTCAGCCACATCAAAGGGCTCCTGTGGAGCGACCTCGTGCACCGGGCCACCGGCCTGCTGCACCACGTCGACCTCCTCCACAGCTGGACCGTCGGCGTCCGCAACGCCCAGACACTCGGCTTCTGGAACCACCTCGACCGCACCCGCCCCGGCGCGGACTACAGCACCTGCGACGAGGAGGAGATCGGCGCCCTGTACGTGGAATACCAGCGCACCCGCACCGCCGGTGACGTCTCCGCCTCCGACGGCGCCCTCCACCCCGCGGGCGCGCGCGTCCTGGAACTGTGGGCGACGCGGCTGCGCGACATGGGCATCGCCGAAGGGGGGTTGCGGACTCCGACCGAGCCGCCGATCGGCCTCGACGGCCTCGTGGCGATGCTCGTGGACCTGCGCCTGGCCGTGGATCACCGGCGCTGGGGCGGACCGGTGCACCTCGACGCGACCCGGGCCGGCATGCCGCTGCGGCTGCTCGTGGCCGCCGACGGCACCGCCAACTACCTCGCCTCGGTCCTGCGTGAACTGGTCCCGCGCGTCCGCGCCTACGACGACGTCGTCCTCGCCTGCGATCGCGACTCCCTCCCCGACTACATCCTCGTACGCCACGTCCTGCGGCGGCTCGGCGCCCGGGTCGGACTCATCGGCCTGGGCCGCGTGCGCACCGGTGGCACGCGGGGCCGCATCCCCTCCTCGCGGCACGGCGGCTGGCAGGGTCTGACCGCCGCCGATCTGGCAGAGCGCTACCTCGACCGGGTCGGCCCCGCCGTGTACCGGCTCGGGCTGCGCCTGTACTTCACCGGGACCCTCGGCCACGGCGACGGCCGGCCGCACCGCCCCGACCTCCTGGACCGCTGCATGGGCCGGGCCGCGCGCGTCCTCAAGGAGCAGGGCCCCCGGGCGGACACCGCCGACGCGCTGCGCGCGCACTCCCGCCCCCACGCCTATGTCGACCCCTATCGCCTCACCACCGCGCTGCTCGCCCAGCACCGCAAGGCCGGAGCCGACAGCGGCCTCCTGGATGAGGTGTACCTGTGACGCCCGCCCGGCCGCCCCGCACCCAGCGCGAGCTCCAGGACGTGCTCGACGCCCGCGTACGGGCCGCCGGCCCACCCGGCCCCGGGGCCGCCGCCGTAGCCGTGCTCCGCAGCTGCGAGCCGCCCCGTTTCGCCCAGTCCGTCCTGGACTTCACGGCGACGCTCGACCCCGCCGCCGCGCACGCCTGGCTCGCGGACTTCACCCGCACCGTGTACCTCGCGGGTGACCCGTGCAACCTCGCCGTACGCCTGCCGCCCGCTTTCACGAGCACCGACGGCGAGGTCGCCTGGTACGCCCCCGCGACGGGGCCCCGCCGACGCGCACTGCGGCTCCTGCTGCGCCCGGTGAGCGGCACCCTGCCCAACGGGGCGCCCCCGGCCCCCTACACCCTGCGCGTTCCGCACGGCCACGCCCCAGGGCGGTGGCGGCTCACCGTCGCGACCGACGGGCTCACGCTCCAGCGCTACCTGGTCCACCTCGGCCACACCCTCGCCGAAGCCCTGCTCACCGGCGTCCTGGCCCCCGGCGAGCGGATCGCCGTCACCCACGTACCGCACCTGGGGGCACAGCCCCGGCACCCGGCGTACCTACGGGTCCACGAGGACGTCACGGACACCGCGCGGCTGCGCGCGTACACCTGCCTGGAGAAGACGACGGCCCGCGATGAACAGTGACTTCTGGGTCCTGCTCGGCACCGACCACTGCGGCAAGTCCACCACCCTGGACCGGGTCGCCGCGCGCGGCGGCTCCGTGCTGCCCGTCTCCTACGACGCGGCGCTCCTCCCCGAGGAGTACCGCGACCTCGCCCCCCTGCCCGGGACGCTCGGCCGGGCTGTCGCGGGCGGCCACTCGGCGGAGTACGTCCAGGCCCTCCTCCACCTCGCCGTCGCCTACTTCCGCGACCGGATCTTCCGCGCGCCCCCCGGCCGCACCCTCCTGATCGACTCCTACTACTACAAGATCCTCGCCAAGAGCCGGCTGCTCGGCCTGGCCGACGGCCCGTGGCCGCAGTACTGGCGGTCCATGCCCCGCCCGCGCGGAGTCGTCCTCCTGGACGTCGATCCCGCGACCGCCTGGCGGCGCGCCGGCGACGGCGCCCGGCTCAACCCACTGGAGCACTACGGGGCCACCCCTCACCTCGACGCCTTCACCCGTTTCCAGAGAGACCTGCGTGCCGAACTCCTGGCCGAGACACAGGGGTTGCGCGTCGAACACATCCCCGCCGGCCAGGACGCCGAAGCCACCGCCGACCACGTGCTGTGGGCCATCAAGGAGTGAGCATGAGACCCACCGACACCGCACCGCGGATCCAGAGCGACCAGGACGCCGCCTGGCGGGCCCGACTGGTCGCCGCCAAAGACCGGTTCGCGGCGGCTCTCCCCGACGCGGCCGCACGGCAGCGGCGCATCCTCGCCGAGATCCTCACCGACAACGCCGACACCGCCTTCGGCCGGGAACACGGCTTCGCCCGCCTCCGCACGATCGACGACTACCGCGCCGCCGTCCCGCTGCGCACCCACCAGGAGTACCGGCCCTGGCTGACCCGCTCCGCCGCCGGTGAGGCCCGCGTGCTCACCGCCGAGCCGCCCAGGCTGTTCTTCACCACCAGCGGCTCCACCGGCGACCGTAAACGCGTCCCCGTCACCGAGAGCTTCGTCAGACGCGTCTACCTGCCCTTCTTCCAGGCCGCGATGGGTGTGCCCGCGCAGTACCACCCCGACGCCTTCGGGCGCGGCGCCGTCACCCTGAACCTGCGCCACGACCGGCTCGCGCGCCCCGCCCTCAGCGACTCCGGCCGCCCCAGCCTCGGCCCCAGCCAGGCCGACCTGCGCGGTGGCTTCGGCGTGGACCTGGAGGAGCCCGGCAGCCGCGCCCCCTGGGCCGAGCTGCCGGCGGCCCTCGACGACCAGGCGTACCTCGACAAGCTGTACGTCCGCGTGCGTACGGCCGCGGAGCACGACGTGCGCTCCGTCATCGGCCACAACCCCACCATGATCGCGATGCTGCCCGAGCTGATCGCCCAGTGGTGGCCACGGCTGATCGAGGACATCCGCGACGGCACCTGCCTCGGCGCGCCCGGCGGCACCCCCGCCCCCGCCCGCGCCGCCGAACTGGAGCGCCGCGCCGGGGGCCGCCCCACACCGGCGGCGATCTGGCCGCACCTGAGTCTCCTGTACTGCTGGACCAGCGGAGTCGCCTCCCTCTACCTGCCCCGCCTCAAGGACGCGTACGGCCCCTCCGTCACAATCCTGCCCACGCCTCCCGCCGCCTCCGAGGGGCCCGTCGGCGTGCCCGTCGACCGGCACCCGAGCGCGGGCCCCCTCGCCGTCTCCTGCGTCCTGTACGAGTTCGTCGACGCGTCACGGGACGTCGCGCCCGACAGCCCCACGCTGCTCCACGACGAGCTGGAGGAAGGCCGCGACTACCACGTCGTCCTCTCCCACCTCGGCGGACTCTACCGCTATGTGCTCGGCGACCTCGCGCACGTCGTCGACCACGTCGACGGCGTCCCCCGCGTCGAGTACGCCGGACGAGCCACGCTCTCGGACACGGTGGGCGAGCGGCTGCGCGAACCGCACGTCGTACGCGCCCTGCGCGAGGCGAGCCGCGTCGCCGGCATCGGCGTCACCAACGTCACCTGCCGCCCCGAGAACGGGCCCGGCCGCCCCCACCACACTCTGGTCGTCGCCCCGGACCGGCCGCTGCCCCCGGCCCGGCTCCCGGCCTTCCAGGACCTGGTGGACAAGGAGTTGTGCCGGGTGAGCCACGACTACCGGCACGTGCGGTCGACGGGCGCGCTCGGCGCCGCCCGCGTGGTCCCCGTGGCCGCCTCGGCCTTCACCGAGCACTGGCACCACCGCCTGGCGGCCGGGATGAGACCCCCCGAGATCAAGGACCAGGTGTTCCAGCACGACCCCGCGGCCTGGGCACGGCTGCGGGACCACGGACGACACAGCACGCACACCGAGAAGAGGCCGGAATGACCGACACCAGGGGAACCACCGACCCCGAGAACTGGAAGCCACTGGAGCTGCGCCCCGAAAGCGGCCGCACCGGCGCCGCGGGGATACGCGAAGTCCTCGCCGGCATCGGCGACTTCGGACAGCTGCTCGCCCGCGAGAAGGCCGTCGTGTTCCGCGACTTCGACGTGGCCGAGCAGGACGTCGAGACCGCGATGGACCTGCTGCTGCCCAACCGGCTCGCGTACACGCACGGCACCTCGCCCCGTACCAAGCTCGGCGGGAACCTCTACACGTCCACCGAGTACCCCCAGCACATGACCATCGCCATGCACAACGAACTGTCCTACAGCCACCACTGGCCCGAGCGGCTCTTCTTCTACTGCGCCACCACCCCGGGCTCCGGCGGCGCGACGCCCGTCGTCGACGGCGGGCTGTGGCTGGACTCCCTGGACGAGGAGGTGCGCGACGCGTTCGCGGCGGGCATCCGTTACACCCAGAACCTCCACGACGGCTTCGGACTCGGCCGCGGCTGGCGCCAGACCTTCGAGACCGACGACCGCGCGGTCGTCGAAGCATTCCTCGACCAGGGCGAGTTCGACTGGAAGTGGATGCCGGACGGCGGCCTGCGCGTGATCAGCCCGATCCGCCCGGCCACCCTCAAGCACCCCCACTCCGGCACCGAGGTCTGGTTCAACCAGGCCGACCACTTCCATCCGGCCGCGCTCGGCGACGAGACCGCCCGAGAACTCGCACAGATCCTCCCGGCCGAGGAGCTGCCCCAGTCCGTCACCTTCGCCGACGGTGGCCCCATCCCCGACGCCTACGTCCGGCACGTCCATGACCGGGGCCTGGAGGTCGCCGTCGACGTCGACTGGCGCCAGGGCGACCTGATGGTCATCGACAACGTCGCGGTCGGTCATGGCCGGCGCCCTTTCGGCGGGGACCGCCGGGTCCTGGTCGCCATGTCCGGCTGACCGGTACGCCACAGGTGAAGGGGCCCGCCTCCCCGAGGCGGGCCCCTTCACCATGTGCCGGCTCTCAGGCCGCCTTCATCCGCACCGGCAGCGTCTCGGGCCCGTTCACCACGATCGAGTCGAGGAGCTTCGGCTCGCCGTCCGGCTCGACGTCCACTCCCCGCTCCGACAACTCGCCGTACAGCAGGCGCAGTTCCACCTTGGCGAGCATGCTCCCCAGGCAGAAGTGCTCACCGAAGCCCAGCGACAGGTGCCGGTTGGGGGTGCGGCGCACGTCGAACACGTCCGGGTCGTCGAAGACGGACTCGTCGCGGTTGGCCGAGGGCAGCCAGAAGACGACCTTGTCGCCCTCCTCCACACGCTGCCCGCGGATCTCCGCGGGCCGCACGGCCGTACGCATGATGTGCGTCGCCGTCGACGTCCAGCGCAGCACCTCCTCCACGGCGGACGGCAGCAGGCCCGGCTCGTCGCGCACCGCCTGCCACTGGTCCGGCCGCTCCAGGAAGGTCAGCATCCCGCCGGCCGCCGCGATGCGCGTGTTCTCCGTGCCGCCGACCAACAGGTTGTCGCAGTTGAGGATCACGTCGTCCGGGCTCAGGCGCTCCCCGTCGATCTCCGCCGTCGCCAGGATGCTCACCAGGTCGTCGCCCGGGTCCTCCGCCTTGTCGGCCTGCAACGTCTCGAAGTAGCCCAGGATGTCGAGGTGCGCGAACCTGCGCGCCGCCGGGTCGCCCGCCGCGAAGGCCTGGCTCGTCAGCTCGTACAGGTACTCCCAGTCGGACTCCGGCACGCCCATCATCTTGCAGATCACGTACAGCGGGACACGGGCCGCGACATCGGCCACGAAGTCACAACTGCCGCTCTCCAGCGCCCGGTCGACGACTCCCCGGGTGATGTCCTTCATCTCCGCCTCCAGGGCGCGGACCGACCGCACGGCGAACCAGCCGTCGACCAGCCCCCGCAGCTGCCGGTGCCGGGGCGCGTCCGTCAGGGCCAGTGTGCGCCCGCCGCCCGGGTCCGCCCCGTGGCCGGCGGGCCGCAGCAGGATCCCCTGCGCCGAACTGAACGTCTCCGCGTCACGGTAGGCCGTGCGGATGTCGTCATACCGGGTCAGCGACCAGAAACCGGGCAGCTCGCCCGGCTGGTGCCAGTGCACCGGATCGTTGGCGCGCAGCCAGCGCCATTGCGCGAAGGGATCACCGTGGGAATACAGTGCGGGATCCACCAGATTTATGTGCGGCGCTGAATCGGGCATACGGGTGCCTCGCAGATAGTGGGGTGGTCGGGAAATGATTCACGAAATTCTTCCGACGCGCGCGTTCGGATAGAGGCGGCAGTCACCGTCGCAGGGCGCGCACACCTACGTCAAGCCGTCCGGACCAGCCCCGATCCCGCGTTCAACTGCCGTGCTCACGCAGTTGAACGCCCACCGGGAGCACATTGATCACCGCTGGACCCTGAGTCATAGTGAGTCGCCGCGCCAGGCGCTGAAGAAAGTCCGAGATAAACAGGTCACAGCTTTTTGCAAGAGGAGCTGGGCGGTCATGCGCATGCCCCGGTTGAGGCGGCCCGTGCTGTTCCAGTCGATGAGTCGAACGATTGGAGAGCGCGGGAATGGCCAAGATCGAGGGTGAGCTCCGCGAATTGATGGGCGGACAGCTCGGCATCTGGTACGCACAGCAACTCGCCCCCCGCAACCGGGCCTTCTTCATCTCGGAGTACATCGAGATCCACGGCCCCGTGGACCACGAGCTCCTCGTGCGCGCCGCCGACCTGCGTGTGCGCGAGATCGAGACGCTGCGCCTGCGCGTGCGCACCGTCGACGGAACACCGATGCAGTACCTGCACGACGCCGCCGACTACCCCGTCCAGATCGTCGACGTCAGCGGCGAGCCCGACCCGTCCGCCGCCGCCCGCGCCTGGATGGACGCCGACCTCGCGCGCCCCGCCGAACTCGACGGCGGCCCGCTGTTCGGCAACGCCCTCATCAAGGTGGCGGACGAGCTCCACTACTGGTACGTACGCCCCCACCACCTCGTCCTCGACGGCCAGGGCGGCGTCGTCATGGCCCGGCGTGCCGCCGAGATCTACACCGCGCTCCTGGAAGGCCGCGACCCCTCCGAGGGCGCCGCCGACCCCGTCTCCGTACTCCTCGACGCCGACCGCGCCTACCGCGAGTCCGAGCAGTTCGAGGAGGACCGGCGCTACTGGCGCGAGCTCCTCGCAGACCACCCCGCCGTCCACGGCGGCGACGCGTACAAGTCCCGCCGCGCCCAGCGCGCCCCCCTGCGCCACACCGACGGCATCGACACGGACGCCGTCGACGTCCTCAAGACCGGCGCGCGCCGCCTCGGTACCAGCTTCGCCGGCCTGATGATCGCGGCCGCCGCCCTCCACCAGCACCGAGTCACCGGCGAACGCGAGGTCACCGTCGGTCTGCCCGTGCGCGCCCGTTACGACAAGCGGACCCTCGGCGTGCCCGGCATGACCTCCAACATCCTGCCGCTCCGGCTCACCATCGGCCCGGACTCCACCGTCGAGGACGTCGTACGACACACCTCCCGTGCGGTCCGCGAAGGGCTGCGGCACCAGCAGTACCGCTACAAGGACATGCTGCACGACCTGAACATCGCCGACGGCGACCTGTGCGGGCTGCACATCAACGTCATGGCCTTCGACTACGACCTGCGCTTCGGCGACTGCCCCACCGTCACCCACAACCTGTCCACCGGCCCCGTCGACGACGTCCGCATCGACATCTATGACCGCGCGGGCATGCAGATCAACGTCGACGCGAACCCTGACCACCATGACCTCACCGACGCCGCCGACCTCTCCCGCCGCTATCTGAACGTCGCCCACTGGCTCGCGAACGCCGCACCCGACGACCTCGTCGCGTGCGCCGAGCTCATGGACGAGGACGAGCGCCGCCGGGTGCTCGTCGAGTGGAACGACACCGACGCGCCCCTGGTGCCCGCGACTCTTCCGGAGTTGTTCGAGGCGCAGGTGGCGCGGACGCCGGATGCGGTGGCGGTGGTCTTCGAGGGCGAGTCGGTTTCGTATGCGGAGCTGGATTTCCGGGCCAATCAGTTGGCGCGGTTGCTGATCGCTCGGGGTGTGGGTGCCGAGTCGGTGGTGGGGGTGTGTCTGGAGCGTGGTGTCGAGTTGGTGGTGGCGCTGCTTGGTGTGGTGAAGGCGGGTGCGGCGTATCTGCCGGTGGATCCGGAGTACCCGGCGGAGCGGATCGCCTACGTCCTTGAGGCCGCCGGAGCCGCTTCGGTGGTCACGACCGGGGCGCTGGAGTCCCTGCTGCCCGCGGACGTCACGCGGGTGCGCGTGGACGACCCGGAGCAGGCCGGCCTGGACGACGGGCCCCTGGGCGTCGAGGTGCGGCCCGAGAACCCCGCGTATGTGATGTTCACGTCGGGGTCGACGGGGCGGCCGAAGGGCGTGGTGGTGCCGCATGCGGGGGTCGTGAACCGTCTTGTGTGGATGCAGGGCCGGTTTGGGCTGGGTGCTGGTGACCGGGTGTTGCAGAAGACGCCGTTCGGTTTCGATGTGTCGGTGTGGGAGTTCTTCTGGCCGTTGCTGGAGGGTGCGGCGCTGGTGGTGGCGAGGCCGGGTGGGCATCGGGAGCCGGGTTATGTGGCTTCGTTGATCCGGGAGCAGGGTGTGACGACGGTGCATTTCGTGCCGTCGATGCTGGAGGTGTTCCTTGCCGAGGTGTCGGTGGGGGAGTGTGGTGGTTTGCGGCGGGTGATCTGCTCGGGTGAGGCGTTGTCGGTGGCGGCGCAGGAGCGGTGCTTCGACGTGTTTCCGGGGGTGGAGCTGCACAATTTGTATGGGCCGACCGAGGCGTCCGTGGATGTGACGGCGTGGCGGTGTGTGCCGGGGGTGTCGTCGGTGCCGATCGGTGCTCCGGTTGCGAATACTCGTGTGTTTGTTCTTGATGCGGGTCTTCAGCCGGTGCCGGTGGGTGTGGGTGGAGAGTTGTATCTGGCGGGTGTTCAGCTTGCTCGTGGGTATGTGGGGCGGCCGGGGCTGACCGCTGAGCGTTTCGTGGCGGATCCTTTCGCCGTGGGGCAGCGTATGTATCGCACGGGTGATGTGGTGCGGTGGAACGCGGGTGGGCAGCTGGAGTATTTGGGGCGTGCGGATGAGCAGGTCAAGATCCGTGGTTTCCGTATCGAGCCGGGTGAGGTGCGGGCGGTGGTGGCGGCGCATCCGCAGGTCGCTCAGGCCGCCGTGGTCGCCCGTGAGGACATGCCCGGGGACACCCACCTCGTCGCCTACGTCGTTCCCCGCGAGGAGTACGGCAGTCGGCTCCCCGAATCCATCGTGCAGTTCGTGGCAGGGCGGCTCCCGGAGTACATGGTCCCCTCGGCGGTCGTGGTCCTGGACGCGTTGCCGTTGAATGTGAACGGCAAGCTGGACCGCAAGGCCCTGCCCGCCCCCGACTACGCCGGCCTCGCGGGCGCCGGGCGTGGCCCGGAGACTGTCCGCGAGGAGATCCTGTGCGCGGCGTTCGCCGAGGTCCTGGGTCTGGAGAACGTGGGCGTCGACGACGACTTCTTCCGGCTCGGCGGCCACTCCCTCCTCGCGGTGCGCCTCGTCGAGATCCTGCGCACCCAGAACGTCTCGGTATCCATGAGAGCCCTCTTCGACGCCCCCACACCGGCCGGCGTCGCACGCTCCATGGGCGCCGAGCGGGTCGTCGTCCCGGACAATCTCATCCCGGCCGGTGCCACCGAGATCACGCCAGCGATGCTGCCGCTGGTCGACCTGACCGCCGACGAGGTGGCCGTCGTGGTCGCCTCCGTCGAGGGCGGGGCGGCCAACGTCAAGGACGTCTACCCGCTCGCCCCGCTCCAGGAAGGCCTGCTCTTCCACCACCTGCTCGCGGACGGCGGAAACGACGCCTACGTCATGCCGGCGGTCTTCGAGTTCGACGCCCGAGAGCGCGTCGACGCGTTCACCGACGCCCTTCAGCAGGTGGTCGACCGGCACGACATCTTCCGCACGTCCCTGGCCTGGGAGGGCCTGCGCGAGCCGGTCCAGGTCGTGTGGCGCCGCGCCGCGCTGCCCGTCGTGGACGTGACCCTGGACCAGGACGCCGCCGACCCGGTGGCCGACCTCGTCGCCACCGGGGGCGCCCGCATGGACCTGCGCCGGGCCCCGCTGCTCGACCTGCACGTCGCGGCCGAGCCGGGCAGTGGCCATTGGCTCGTGCTGCTGCGCATGCACCACACGGTCCGCGACCACACCGCGCTCCAGGTCGTCCTCGACGAGGTGCGGGCGCTTCTGGCGGGCCGGGGCGACGAGCTGCCGGAGCCGCTGCCCTTCCGCGACTTCGTCGCCCAGGCCCGCTCCACCGTGGACCGCGCCGAACACGAGCGCTACTTCGCCGAGCTCCTCGGCGACGTCACCGAGCCGACAGCCCCGTACGGGATGGCGGACGTACGCGGCGACGGCTCGGACGCCGTCCTCGAACCGCTCCCGCTGGAGCAGGAGCTGACCGTACGGCTCCGCACGGCCGCCCGCCGCGCGGGCGTCAGTACGGCGACCGTCCTGCACGTCGCCTGGGCCCGGGTCCTCGCCGCCGTCAGCGGCCGCGACGACGTCGTCTTCGGCACCGTCCTGCTCGGCCGCATGAACGCCGGCTCGGGCGCGGACCGCGTGCCCGGCCCGTTCATGAACATGCTGCCGGTGCGCGCCCGCACCGCCGAAGCCGGCTCCCTCGCCGCGGTGTCAGCGATGCGTGGTCAGCTCGCCGAGCTCCTGGAGCACGAGCACGCGCCGCTGGCCGTCGCCCAGCGCGCCAGCGGGGTCACCGGCGACACCCCGCTGTTCACCTCCTTCCTCAACTACCGGCACAACGCAGGCCAGGACGCCGAGACGAGCTGGGACGCGGCGATGGAGGGCACGCGCCTGCTCTTCGCGCGCGAGCTCTCCAACTACCCGCTCGCGCTCCTCGTCGACGACAACGGGGACAAGATCGGTCTCTCCGTGGACGCGACCGCTCCCATCGACTCCGCCGCCGTGGCCGCGCTGGCCCGCACGGCCGTCGCGTCCCTCGTCGCCGCCCTGGAGTCCGCGCTGGACGGCGGGCCCGACCTGCCGCTGAGTGCGATCCCGGTACTCGGAGAGGACGAGCGCCGCCGGGTGCTCGTCGAGTGGAACGACACCGACGCACCCCTGGTGCCCGCGACTCTTCCGGAGTTGTTCGAGGCGCAGGTGGCGCGGACGCCGGATGCGGTGGCGGTGGTCTTCGAGGGCGAGTCGGTTTCGTATGCGGAGCTGGATTTCCGGGCCAATCAGTTGGCGCGGTTGCTGATCGCTCGGGGTGTGGGTGCCGAGTCGGTGGTGGGGGTGTGTCTGGAGCGTGGTGTCGAGTTGGTGGTGGCGCTGCTTGGTGTGGTGAAGGCGGGTGCGGCGTATCTGCCGGTGGATCCGGAGTACCCGGCGGAGCGGATCGCCTACGTCCTTGAGGCCGCCGGAGCCGCTTCGGTGGTGACCCTCGCCGGGCTGGCGGGGCTGCTGCCCGAGGGCACGGCCCGCGTGCTCCTGGACGAGGCCGACTTCACGGGCGTCCGGGGCGGGAAGTTGCGCCCCGGCGAGCGCAGTTCGAAGCCACAGGATCCCGCGTATGTGATGTTCACGTCGGGGTCGACGGGGCGGCCGAAGGGTGTGGTGGTGCCGCATGCGGGGGTCGTGAATCGTCTTGTGTGGATGCAGGGCCGGTTTGGGCTGGGTGCTGGTGACCGGGTGTTGCAGAAGACGCCGTTCGGTTTCGATGTGTCGGTGTGGGAGTTCTTCTGGCCGTTGCTGGAGGGTGCGGCGCTGGTGGTGGCGAGGCCGGGTGGGCATCGGGAGCCGGGTTATGTGGCTTCGTTGATCCGGGAGCAGGGTGTGACGACGGTGCATTTCGTGCCGTCGATGCTGGAGGTGTTCCTTGCCGAGGTGTCGGTGGGGGAGTGTGGTGGTTTGCGGCGGGTGATCTGCTCGGGTGAGGCGTTGTCGGTGGCGGCGCAGGAGCGGTTCTTCGATGTGTTTCCGGGGGTGGAGCTGCACAATTTGTATGGGCCGACCGAGGCGTCCGTGGATGTGACGGCGTGGCGGTGTGTGCCGGGGGTGTCGTCGGTGCCGATCGGTGCTCCGGTTGCGAATACTCGTGTGTTTGTTCTTGATGCGGGTCTTCAGCCGGTGCCGGTGGGTGTGGGTGGAGAGTTGTATCTGGCGGGTGTTCAGCTTGCTCGTGGGTATGTGGGGCGGCCGGGGCTGTCCGCTGAGCGTTTCGTGGCGGATCCTTTCGCCGCAGGGCAGCGTATGTATCGCACGGGTGATGTGGTGCGGTGGAACGCGGGTGGGCAGCTGGAGTATTTGGGGCGTGCGGATGAGCAGGTCAAGATCCGTGGTTTCCGTATCGAGCCGGGTGAGGTGCGGGCGGTGGTGGCGGCGCATCCGCAGGTCGCTCAGGCCGCTGTGGTCGCCCGTGAGGACATGCCCGGGGACACCCACCTCGTCGCCTACGTCGTCCCGACCGGCCAGGCGGGCGGGATGGACGAGAGGGAAGAGGCGGACGAACAGGCCGCAGTCGTACGCGAGTTCGTGGCCGGGCGGCTCCCGGAGTACATGGTCCCCTCGGCGGTCGTGGTCCTGGACGCGCTGCCGCTGAACGTGAACGGCAAGCTGGACCGCAAGGCCCTGCCCGCCCCCGACTACGCCGGCCTCGCGGGCGCCGGGCGTGGCCCGGAGACTGTCCGCGAGGAGATCCTGTGCGCGGCGTTCGCCGAGGTCCTGGGTCTGGAGAACGTGGGCGTCGACGACGACTTCTTCCGGCTCGGCGGCCACTCGCTGATGGCCGTACGCCTCGTCGAGATCCTGCGCGCCCAGAGTGTCTCCATCTCTGTGCGCACCCTCTTCGACCACCCGACCGTGGCCTCCCTCGCGGCGTCCGCCGGCGCGGAGCGGGTCGTCGTCCCGGACAATCTCATCCCGGCCGGTGCCACCGAGATCACGCCAGCGATGCTGCCGCTGGTCGACCTGACCGCCGACGAGGTGGCCGTCGTGGTCGCCTCCGTCGAGGGCGGGGCGGCCAACGTCAAGGACGTGTACCCGCTCGCCCCGCTCCAGGAAGGCCTGCTCTTCCACCACCTGCTCGCGGACGGCGGCGAGGACGCCTACGTCATGCGCGCGGTCCTCGACTTCGACTCCCGGGACCGGGCGGATGCCTTCACCGCCGCCCTCCAGCGTGTGGTGGACCGGCACGACATCTACCGGACCTCGTTCGTGTGGGAGGGCCAGCGCGAGCCCGTCCAGGTCGTGTGGCGCCGCGCCGCGCTGCCCGTCGATGAGGTCGTCCTCGACCCGAAGGGCACCGACCCGGTCGCCGAGCTCGTCGAGGCCGGCGGCGCCTCCATGGACCTGGGCCGGGCCCCCCTCCTGGGTGCCCATGTCGCGGCGGACCCGGCCGGCGGCCGCTGGCTCGTGCTGCTGCGCATGCACCACACGGTCCGCGACCACACCGCGCTCCAGGTCGTCCTCGACGAGGTCGAGGCACTGCTGGCCGGGCGTGGTGACGAGCTTCCCGAGCCACTGCCGTTCCGCGACTTCGTCGCCCAGGTGCGCGGCAGAGCCGACCGGGCCGGGCACGAGCGCTACTTCGCCGACCTCCTCGGCGACGTCACCGAGCCGACAGCCCCGTACGGGATGGCGGACGTACGCGGCGACGGCGCGGACACGGTCCACGCGGTGGTGCCGTTCCCGGCCGAGTTGGACCGGCGTCTGCGGGCCGTCGCGCGCCGGGTCGGCACCAGTACGGCGACCGTCCTGCACGTCGCCTGGGCCCGGGTCCTCGCCGCTGTCAGCGGCCGGGAGGACGTCGTCTTCGGCACCGTCCTGTACGGCCGCCTGAACGCGGGCGCCGGGGCCGACCGGGTGGCGGGACCGTTCATGAACACCCTCCCCGTGCGGGTACGGACGGAGGAACCGGGCGCGCTCGCGGCGGTGTCAGCGATGCGTGGTCAGCTCGCCGAGCTCCTGGAGCACGAGCACGCGCCGCTGGTCGTCGCCCAGCGCGCCAGCGGGGTCACCGGCGACACCCCGCTGTTCACCTCCTTCCTCAACTACCGGCGCAACCCTGGCCGTGCCGTCGACGAGGGCATGGAAGGGGCGCGGCTTCTGTCCGTGCGCGAGCGCACCAACTACCCGCTGGTCGTACTGCTCGATGACTACGGCGACCGCACCGAGGTCGCCGTCGACTCCGTCGCGCCCATCGACTCCCACGCGGTCGGCGTCCTCGTACGCACCGCCGCCGGAAACCTCGTATCCGCCCTGGAATCCGCGCTCGAAGGCGGCCCGGACGTCCCGCTCGGCGCCGTCGAGGTGCTGGCCGATGATGAGCGCCACCGGGTGCTGGCCGGCTGGAACGACACGGCGTCCGATGTCTCGGCAGAGCTGGTGCACGAGTTGTTCGAGGCGAGGGCGGCCGTGGCGCCCGACGCGTCGGCGATCGTCTCGGACGGCTCCGGTACGTCGTACGGGGAGTTGGACGCGCGGGCGAACCGGATCGCGCATTACCTGATCGGCCAAGGGGTCGGTGCGGAGTCGGTGGTGGGTCTGTGTCTGCCGCGTGGAACCGACATGATCGCGGCGATCGTGGGTGTGTGGAAGGCGGGTGCGGCCTATCTGCCGATCGATCCGCAGCAGCCGACGGACCGGATCGCGTTCATGTTGCGTGACAGTCGTGCGGCGTTGGCGCTGACGACGGAGGAGATCCTGGACGAGCTGCCGGCGGGCCGTTCGCGTCTGGTGGCGATCGATGACGCGTTTGTGGAGATGCAGCTTGCGGCGGCTTCGAGGGAGCGTCCTGGCAGGGTTGTTGATGTGCGGTCGCTCGCGTATGTGATCTATACGTCGGGTTCGACCGGTCAGCCCAAGGGTGTGGCTGTGACGCACGGCGGAGTCGCGAACTATGTGGCTTCTGTTCCCGGGCGGGTCGGTTTCGGTGGCCAGGGTGCGCGGTATGCGCTGCTCCAGGCGCAGGCGACGGATCTGGGCAACACGGTGGTCTTCGCCAGCCTGGCATCCGGCGGTGAGCTGCACATCCTGGACGAGGGTGCGGTCACCGACCCGCAGGCGGTGTCCGCGTACCTGGCCGAGCACCGGATCGACCACTTCAAGGCCGTCCCTTCCCACCTTGCCGCGCTCTCCGCGGCCGGTGGCGTGGAAGGTGTCCTGCCGAGGAAGTCTCTCGTGCTGGGTGGCGAGGCCGCCTCCCCGGCCTGGCTGCGGGAGCTGCTCGCCGCTGCGGGCGAGTGCGAGGTCCACAACCATTACGGGCCGACCGAGACGACGATCGGTGTCGCGACTGCCCGTCTGACCGTCGACATGGTCGCCGGGGAGAAGGTTCCGGTCGGCAGCCCGATCGCCAACACCCGCTTCTATGTCCTGGACGAGCGGCTCAGGCCGGTCGCGCAGGGCGTCGCCGGCGAGTTGTACGTCTCCGGGGCGCAGCTGGCCCGAGGCTACGTCGGGCGCGAGAGCCTGACGGCCGAGCGTTTCGTGGCCAGCCCCTTCGAGCCGGGCGGGCGTATGTACCGCACGGGTGACCGGGCCAAGTGGACGGCGGACGGCCAGGTGGTCTTCCTCGGCCGTGCCGACGACCAGGTCAAGATCCGTGGCTTCCGCATCGAGCCCGGCGAGGTCCAGGGCGTCCTGACCGGCCACCCGCTGGTCGACCAGGCCGCCGTGATCGCCCGCGAGGACACCCCGGGCGACCGGCGACTCGTCGCCTACGTCGTCCCGAACGACCGGATCGAGGCGGGAGCCGAACTCACCCAGTCCGTCCGGCACTTCGCGGGGCAGCGGCTGCCCGAGCACATGGTGCCGTCGGCGGTCGTCGTCCTGGACGGGCTGCCGCTGACCGGCAACGGCAAGCTGGACCGCAAGGCCCTGCCCGCCCCCGACTTCGCGGCGGTCGCGGGGGCGGGCCGGGCACCGGCCGACGTGCGCGAGGAGATCCTCTGCGCCGCCTTCGCCGAGGTCCTGGACCTGGAGAGCGTCGGCGTCGACGACGACTTCTTCGAGCTGGGCGGTCACTCCCTGGTGGCCGTGCGCCTGATCGAGATCCTGCGGGGGCGCGGCGTGTCCGTCTCCGTGCGTGCCCTGTTCGACCACCCGACCGTGGCCTCCCTCGCGGCGTCCGCCGGCGCGGAGCAGGTCGTCGTCCCGGACAACCTCATCCCGGCCGGTGCCACCGAGATCACGCCCGCGATGCTGCCGCTGGTCGACCTGACCGCCGATGAGGTGGCCGTCGTGGTCGCCTCCGTCGAGGGCGGGGCGGCCAACGTCAAGGATGTCTACCCGCTCGCCCCGCTCCAGGAAGGCCTGCTCTTCCACCACCTGCTCGCGGACGGCGGTGACGACGCGTACGTCATGCCGGCAGTGCTGGAGTTCGACTCGCGGGCCCGGCTCGACGCCTTCACCGACGCGCTGCGGCGCGTGGTGGAGCGGCACGACATCTACCGGACCTCCTATGTGTGGGAGGGACTGCGCGAGCCCGTGCAGGTGGTGTGGCGCGAGGCGCCCCTGCCCGTCACGGAGGTCGTCCTGGACCCGCGCGGCACCGACCCGGTCGCCGAGCTCGTCGCCGCGGGTGGCGCCCGCATGGACCTGGGCCGGGGCCCGCTGCTCGACCTGCACGTCGCGGCCGTACCCGCGGGGACCGAACCCGAGCACTGGATCGCGCTCCTCCGCGCCCACCACATGGTCCGCGACGGCACCGCCTTGGAAGTGCTTTTGGACGAGGTGACCGCGTTCCTCGACGGGCGCGGCGACCAGCTGCCCGAACCGCTGCCCTTCCGCACCTTCGTCGCCCAGGCGCGCGGCGGCGTCCCCCGCGCCGAGCACGAGCGGTACTTCGCCGAGCTGTTGGGCGACGTCACCGAGCCCACAGCGCCCTTCGGCCTGGTGGACGTGCGCGGCGACGGCGCCTCGCTGGCCCGGGCCCGCGTCGCGGCCGGCCCCGAACTGGCAGGGCGGCTGCGAGAGGTGGCGCGGCGCGCGGGCGTCAGCGCGGCGACCGTGCTGCACGTGGCCTGGGCGCGGGTCCTGGCCGCGGTCAGCGGCCGGCAGGACGTGGTGTTCGGCACGGTCCTGTTCGGCCGCATGAACGCGGGCGCCGGGGCCGACCGGGTGCCGGGCCCGTTCATCAACACCCTTCCCGTACGCGTCCCCACGGCCCGGACGGGCGCGCTCGGGGCGATCACCGCCATGCGCGGCCAGCTCGCCCGGCTCCTGGAACACGAGCACGCGCCGCTGGTCGTGGCGCAGCGGGCGGCCGGACTGGAAGGCGATGCCCCCTTGTTCACCGCCTGCCTCAACTACCGGCGCAGCGTCGGCGAGGACCTGGACGAGCGCTGGAACGCGTCCCTGCCGGGCACTCGGCTGCTGTTCACCCGCGAGCGCACCAACTACCCGCTCGCCCTGCTCGTCGACGACGACGGCGACGGCCTGGAGCTGATCGTCGACGCCGTCGCCCCGATCGACCCGGAGACGGTGGCCGTCCTGGCACGCACCGCCGTCGAGGAACTGGTGAGCGCCGCCGAGCAGGCCCTCGACGGCGCGGCCGACCCGCCGCTGAGCACGGTCGGCGTGCTGGCCGACGACGAGCGCCACCGGGTGCTCGCCGAGTGGAACGACACGGCCGCCGACGTGCCACCCGCGACAGTGCCCGAGCTGTTCGCCGCCCGGGTCCGCCAGTGTCCGGACGCGGTCGCCGTCGCCTCCGACGGCGCGGAGCTGACGTACGCGGAGCTGGACGCGCGGGCCAACCGGCTCGCACGATTCCTGACCGGCCGGGGCGTCGGCCCGGAGTCGGTGGTCGCGGTGGTGCGCGAGCGCGGCATCGACCTGATCGTCACCCTGCTCGGTGTCCTCAAGGCGGGCGGCGCCTATCTGCCGGTCGACCCGGAGTACCCGGCGGAGCGCATCGCGTTCATGCTCGACGAGTCGGGTGCGGCGATGGTCCTCGCATCGGCGCTGTGCGCGCCCGTCGTGCCGGGCGGCACCGTGGCACCGGTCCTCGTCCTCGACGAACCGCCGCTGGCGACGGAGATCGAGGCGTACGACGGGGGAGTCCTCAGCGACGAGGAGCGGAACGCACGGCTGCGGCCCGCCCACCCCGCGTACATGATCTTCACCTCGGGTTCGACAGGCCGGCCCAAGGGGGTGGTCGTCACCCACACCGGCGTCGCCAGCCTGGTGACCGCACAGATCGAGCGGTTCGAGGTCGGCGCCGACAGCCGGGTCCTCCAGTTCGCCTCGCCGGGCTTCGACGCGGCGACCTGGGAGCTGGTCATGGCGCTGTGCTCGGGTGCCCGCCTGGTGGTGGCGCCCGCCGAGACGCTGCTGCCGGGCGGCGGGCTGGCCGAACTCGTGGCACGCCACGGGGTCACCCACGCCACACTGCCGCCCGCCGTCCTGTCCGTGCTGGAACCCGAGGACCTCGCCCCGGTCACCACCCTGGTATCGGCCGGTGAGGCGCTCGGCGGCGAACTGGTCGCCCGCTTCTCGCCCGGCCGCCGCTTCGTCAACGCGTACGGCCCGACCGAGACGACCGTGTGCGCGACCATGTCGGACACGCTCGCCGAGGACGACGACCGGCCCGGCATCGGCACGCCGATCACCAACTCGCGGGTGTACGTGCTCGACGAGAGCCTCAACCCCGTCCCGGCCGGCGTCGACGGCGAGCTGTACGTCGCGGGCGCCGGGCTCGCCCGCGCCTACGTGGGCCGCCCGGCCCTGACCGCCGAGCGGTTCGTGGCCTCGCCCTTCGACGGGGCGGGCGAGCGGCTCTACCGCACGGGCGACCGGGTGCGCTGGACGGCCGACGGCCGGCTGGCGTTCGCCAGCCGCGTCGACGACCAGGTGAAGATCCGCGGCTTCCGCGTCGAGCCGGGCGAGGTCCGGGCCGTCCTGGCCGCCCACCCCGGCGTCACCCAGGCCGCCGTCGTCGTCCGCGAGGACGGCGCGGGCGGCAGACGCCTGATCGGCTACGTGGTGCCCGCCGCATCCGTGGGGGAAGAACTGGTTCCGGACGTACGGCGGTTCGCCGAGGCGCGGCTGCCCGAGTACATGGTGCCGTCCTCGCTCGTCGTCCTCGACGCCCTCCCCCTGACGGCCAACGGCAAGGTGGACCACGGAGCCCTGCCCGCCGCGGGACCCGCCGCGCGCACCGGCCGGGCGCCCACCACGGCGCGGGAGAAAGCCCTGTGCGTGGCGTTCGCCGAGGTGCTCGGCCTGCCCGACGTGGGCGTCGACGACGACTTCTTCGCCCTCGGCGGGCACTCCCTGCTCGCCGCCCGCCTCACGAGCCGTCTGCGGACGGTGCTCGGGGTCGAGGTGTCCCTGCGGGTGCTTTTCCGAGCGCGGACGGTGTCCGGGCTCGTACGTCAGCTTGGAAATGTGAGCTCTGCTAGGCCCGCGCTGCGGCCGATGCGTAACCAGGAGGAGTCCCGATGATTCCGTTGTCATACGCGCAGCGTCGGCTGTGGTTCATCTCCCAGTTGGAGGGACCTGGCGCGGCCTACAACATCCGCGTCGCACAGCGCCTGACCGGCGCGGTCGACCCGGCAGCCCTCGACGCCGCCCTGCGGGACGTCATCGGCCGCCACGAGATCTTGCGCACCGTGTACGGAGTCGCGGCGGGTGAGCCCTACCAGCGCGTGCTGAAGGCCACCGACCTGGCCTGGCACCTCACGGCCGCCGACGTCGCCCCGGCCGACCTGGACAGGAAGATCGCCGCCGCTGTCGGGTACGCCTTCGACCTCACGGCCGAGATACCCGTCAAGGCCTGGCTGTTCACCACGGCACCCGACGAGCACGTGCTCGTCATGGTCGTCCACCACATCGCGGGCGACGGCTGGTCCATGGGCCCGCTCGCCCGCGACCTGTCCACCGCCTACACCTCCCGCACCCGGGGCACGCCCCCGGCCTGGGAGCCGCTGGCCGTGCAGTACGCGGACTACACGCTCTGGCAGCGCGAACTCCTCGGCGACGAGAGCGACCCCGACAGCCTGTTCTCCCGGCAGACCGCGCACTGGCGCGAGGCGCTTGCCGACGTGCCGGAGGAACTGGAGCTGCCGTACGACCGGACGCGTCCGGCCGTCCTCGGCCACACCAGCCACACCATCCCCTTCGAGGTGCCCGCCGCGGTCCACGCGCGCCTCGCCGAGGTCGCGCTCACCGAGGGCGTCACGCTGTTCACCGTGCTCCAGGCAGCCCTCGCCGTGACCCTGTCCCGGCTCGGCGCGGGCACCGACATCCCGATCGGCTCCGTCAACGCGGGCCGCGGCGACGAGGCCCTCGACGACCTGGTGGGCTTTTTCGTCAGCACCCTCGTGGTGCGCACCGACCTGTCGGGCGACCCGACGTTCCGCGAACTCCTCGCCCGCGTCCAGGAAGCGAGCCTGGCGGCCTTCGAGCACCAGGACGTCCCCTTCGAGAAGCTGGTCGAGGAGCTCGCCCCGACCCGCTCCCTGGCCCGCCACCCGCTGTTCCAGGTCATGCTGATGCTCCAGAACACCGGCGACGCGGCGCTCCGACTGCCGGGCGTCCACGCCGAACCGGTGCCCACCGGCGACACCGCCGCCAAGTTCGACCTGGAGATCGGCGTCGGCGAGACGTTCCACGAGAACGGTGCCCCGGCCGGGCTGCGGGGCTCCGTCATCGCAGCCGCCGACCTGTTCGACGCCGACTCCGTACGGGCGATCGCCGACCGGCTCGCCCGCGTCGTCGAGGCCCTCGCCGACGACCCCGCCACCCGCGTCGGCGACGTACGACTCCTGGACGACGCCGAGCTGCACCAGGCACTCCACGGGTGGAACGACACCGACACGGAGATCCCGGCCGCCACACTGCCGGACCTCTTCGAGGCCCAGGTGGCCCGCACCCCCGACGCGATCGCCCTCGTCGACGGCGAGGACCCGTACACGTACGCCCAGCTCGCGGCCCGCGCGAACCAGCTGGCGCACCTGCTCGCCGAGCGGGGCGTCGGCCCCGAGTCGATCGTCGCCGTGGTGATGGAGCGGGGAGCGGACCTGGTCGCCGCGCTGCTCGCCGTGCTCAAGGCAGGCGGCGCCTACCTGCCCGTCGACCCGGAGTACCCCCAGGAGCGCATCGCGTACATGCTCGCCGACGCGCGCCCGGTCTGCGTGCTGACCGACCTCACCTGTGCCTCCGTGATACCCGCCACCGAAACAGTCCTCGTCCTCGACGGAGGGCGCACCGCGTGCGACACGGCCACCCCGCCCGGCCGGGCGACCCTGCTGCCGCAGCACCCCGCGTACGTCATCCACACCTCCGGCTCGACCGGCCGCCCCAAGGGCGTCGTCGTCAGCCACCAGGCCCTCGTCAACCACCTGCACGCGGTCGCCGAGCGCGTCCCGCTCGGCGCGGGGGACAGGCTGGTCGCCGTCACCACGGTCTCCTTCGACATCGCGGCCCTGGAACTGTTCCTGCCGCTCGTGAGCGGAGCCACCGTCGTCCTCGCCGACCGCGACACCGTCCGTGACCCCCACGCCCTCCTCGACCTGGTCCGCACCAGCGCCGCGACCGCCCTGCAGGCCGTGCCCTCCCTGTGGCGCGCGCTCCTGGACGCCGGCGACTGGCCCGCCTCCGTGCGCGCCCTCGTCGGCGGCGAGGCCCTGCCCCGGGAACTGGCCGCCGAGCTGCATGCCCTCGGCGCCCGCGCCGTGAACCTGTACGGGCCCACCGAAGCCACCATCTGGGCCACCTCCGCCGAAGTCACCGACGGTCCCGTCCTCATCGGCCGGCCCTTCGCCAACACCCGCGCCTACGTCCTCGACGACCGGCTGCGACCCGTGGCCCCCGGTGCCACGGGAGAGCTCTACCTCGCGGGCGCCCAGCTGGCCCGCGGCTACCTGGGCCGCGCGGCCCTGACCGCCGAACGGTTCGTCGCCTCCCCCTTCGTCCCCGGCGAGCGGCTCTACCGCACCGGCGACGTCGCCCGCAGCCGCCCCGGCGGCGCCCTGGAATGCCTGGGCCGCACCGACGGCCAGGTCAAGATCCGCGGCTTCCGCATCGAGCCGGGCGAGATCGAGGCCGTTCTCGAACGCCATGCCCGGGTCGCCCGCGCCGCGGTCGTCGTCCGCGAGGACACCCCGGGCGACGCCCGGCTCGTCGCCTACACCACGCCCGCGAACGGAGAGCGGGGAGAAGCCGACGCCGCGGAGCTACGAGCCCACGTGGGCGCGAGCCTGCCGGGTCACATGGTGCCGTCCGCGGTGCTGGTGCTTGACGCGCTGCCGCTGACCGCCAACGGAAAACTCGACCGCAAGGCCCTGCCCGCGCCCGACTACGCGACCGGGGCGGGCCGCGGGCCGGCCGACTTGCGCGAAGAGCTGCTCTGCGGTGTCTTCGCCCACGTCCTCGGCCTGGAGAGCGTCGGCGTCGACGACGACTTCTTCGCCCTGGGCGGCCACTCGCTGCTCGCCGTCGAACTCGCGCGCCGGGTCCGGGCCGTCCTGGGCGCCGACATACCCGTACGCGCCCTGTTCCAGACCCCGACCCCGGCCGGCCTCGCCGCCTCGGCGCACGCCGTCCAGCTCGCCGTCCCGCCCAACCCGATCCCCGCCGACGCGACCGCGATCACCCCCGGCATGCTGCCGCTCGTCGATCTGACCACCGCCGAGATCGCCACGATCGTCGCGACCGTCGACGGCGGGGCGCCGAACATCGCCGACATCTACCCGCTCGCCCCCCTCCAGGAGGGCCTGCTCTTCCACCACTTGCTCGCCGACGGCGGCCAGGACGCCTACGTGCAGCCCACCGTCCTCGCCTTCGACACGCGCGAGCGGCTGGAAACGTTCACCGACGCACTGCGCCGCGTCATGGAGCGCCACGACATCCTGCGCACCTCCCTCGTGTGGGAAGGCCTGCGCGAGCCGGTCCAGGTCGTGTGGCGCGACGCCCCCCTGCCCGTCACCGAGATCACCCTCGACGAGGACGGCGAACCCGCCGAGCAGCTTCTCGCCCTCGGCGACGCCCCCATGGACCTGACCCGGGCCCCGCTGCTCACCCTGCACATCGCGGCGGACCCCGTCGGCGGCCGGTGGCTCGCCCTGGTCCGGGCCCACCACACGGTGCAGGACCACACCGCTCTCGCGGTCGTCCTCGACGAAGTGCGGGCGTTCCTCGACGGGCGCGGCGCCGAACTGCCCGAGCCCGCGCGCTTCCGCGACTTCGTGGCCCGGTCCCGCGCGAGCCTCCAAGGCGCCGAACACGAAAGGTACTTCACCGAACTGCTCGGCGACGTCACCGAACCCACCGCGCCCTACGGCCTGGTGGACACACGCGGCGACGGCGCCCGGTCGTCCCGAGCCCGGCTCCCCTTCGCGCCCGCACTCACCCGACGCCTGCGCGACGTCTCCCGCCACCTCGGCGCGAGCCCCGCCACCGTCCTGCACCTCGCCTGGGCGCGTGTCCTCGCCGCCGTCAGCGGCCGCGACGACGTGGTCTTCGGCACCGTGCTGTCCGGCCGCATGAGCGCCGCCACCGGCGACGGGCAGGCCCCCGGCCCGTACATCAACATGCTGCCCGTGCGCGTGCGCACCGGCGAACTCGACACCCGCACCGCCCTGTCCGCGCTCCGCGAGCAGCTCGCCGGCCTCATCGAACACGAGCACGCGCCGCTCGCCACCGCGCAGAGGGCCGCCGCCGTCACCGGTGACACACCCCTGTTCACCTCCCTGTTCAACTACCGGCGCGGCGCTACCGGAGGCCGGCAGCTCGACGGCATCCGCGTCCTCCTCGCCCAGGAGCGCTCGAACTACCCCCTCGCCGTCTCCGTCGACGACGACGGCGAGGAGCTCACACTCTCCGTGGACGCGCGCGACCCCGTCGACCCCCACGAGGTCGGCTCCCTGCTGCGCACCGCCCTCGCCCGACTCCTCGACGCCCTCACCGAGGACACCGCCCGACCGCTCGCCGCGATCGACGTTCTCGACGAGGACCGGCGCCACCAGCTCCTCACCGCATGGAACGACACCGCCACCGAGGTGCCGCCCGCCACCGTCCCCGAACTCTTCGAGGCCCAGGCCGCGCACACCCCCGACGCGGTCGCCGTCACCGCCGACGGCCACTCCCTCACCTTCGCCGAACTCGACGCGCGCGCCAACCAGGTGGCGCGCCTGCTCGTCGACCGGGGAGTCGGGCCCGAGTCCGTCGTCGGCGTGTGCCTGGAACGCGGCGCCGAACCGGTCGTCGCCCTCCTCGCCGTGCTCAAGGCCGGCGGCACCCACCTGCCCCTCGACCCCGGCTACCCGGCCGACCGCATCGCCTACATGGTCGAGAACGCGGCCCCCGCCGTCATCCTCGCCACCGCCGCCACGGCCGGCGCCCTGCCGGACGGCGACGCCCCCGTGCTCGTCCTGGACGAGGCGGCCCTCGACGGCGTCGGCGAAGGCCCCCTCGGCGTCGCGATCCGCCCCGACCACTCCGCGTACGTCATCTACACCTCGGGCTCGACCGGCCGCCCCAAGGGCGTCGCCGTGCCCCACGAGGGCCTCGCCAACCTCGCCGCCTTCCAACGCGCCGGTGTCATCACGCGCTCCGGACCGCGCATGCGCGTCGCCCTGACGTACTCCCTGTCCTTCGACGCCTCCTGGGAGCCGCTCCTGTGGATGGTCGCGGGCCACGAACTGCATATCGTCCCCGACGACGTGCGCCGCGACACCACAGCCCTGGCCCGCTACGTCGACACCGCCCGCATCGACCTCATGGCCGTCACCCCCGTCCAGGCCGAACAGCTCCTCGACGAAGGCCTCCTCGGTGCCCGCGTGCACCGGCCCCGCGCGCTGCTCCTCGGCGGTGACGCCGTGGGCAGCGACCTGTGGCAGCGACTGCGGGCCGCCGAAGGAACGCTCGGCCTCAACTTCTATGGCCCGACCGAGGCCACCGTGCACGTCCTGTACCACGACACCGAGCAGAGCGGACGCCCGCTGATCGGCCGCCCCCTGCCCAACACGCGCGCCTACGTCCTCGATGCCTCGCTCAGGCCCGTCCCGGTGGGCGTCGCCGGCGAACTGTACGTGTCGGGCGCGGGCCTCGCCCGCGGCTACGTGCGACGCGCGGACCTGACCGTCGAACGCTTCGTCGCCTCCCCCTTCGATCCGGGGCGGCGGATGTATCGCACCGGCGACCTGGTGCGCCAGGATGCCGAGGGCCGTGTCGAGTATCTGGGCCGCGCGGACGACCAGGTCAAGATCCGCGGTTACCGCATCGAGCCCGGCGAGGTCGAGACCGCCGCCGCCGCGCACCCCGACGTCGCCCACGTGGCGGTCGTCGCCCGCGAGGACACCCCGGGAGACCGGCGACTGGTCGCCTACGTCGTGCCGTCCGCCATCGCGCCCGGCGCCGACATCACCGCGACCGTAAGGGAGTTCCTCACCGCTCGACTGCCCGAACACATGGTGCCCGCCGCCGTCGTCGCCCTGGACGCCCTGCCCCAGTCCGTCAACGGCAAGCTCGACCGCGCCGCCCTGCCCGTACCCGTGCACACGGCCAACGCGGACCGCGGCCCCGCCACGCTCCACGAGGAGCTGCTGTGCGGAGTGTTCGCCCAGACCCTCGGCGTACCCGCCGTGGGCGTCGACGACGACTTCTTCGCCCTCGGCGGCCACTCGCTGCTCGCCACCCGGCTGATCAGCCGCGTACGCGCCGTCCTCGGCGTCGAGGTGCCGTTGCGGACCCTCTTCGAGGCGCCCACGGCCGCCGCGCTCGCGGCCCGCCTCGGCGGCGCCACCGCGTCGCGCACCGCGCTCGCTCCCGCCGCCCGCCCCTCGCGCGTCCCGCTCTCCTACGCTCAGCGCCGCCTGTGGTTCGTCGGCCAGCTCGACGGCCCCGGCGCCACCTACACCATCCCGGTCGCCGTGCGGCTCACGGGCCCGCTCGACCGGGACGCGCTCGACGCGGCCCTGCGCGACGTGATCGGGCGGCACGAGGTGCTGCGGACCGTCTTCGAGGCCGCCGACGGGGAGCCGTACCAGCGGATCCTGGGCCCGGCCGACCTGGACCGGGCGCTGACGGTGGTCGACGTGTCCCCGCACGACCTGGACCGCGCGGTCGTCGAAGCCCTCGGCCGGCCCTTCGATCTCTCGGCCGAAGTCCCCCTCCGGGCCACGCTGTTCCGGGCCGGCACCGACGAGCACGTCCTCGTCCTCGCCCTCCACCACATCGCGGGCGACGGCTGGTCGATGGAGCCGCTGGCGCGCGATCTGTCCGTCGCGTACACGGCCCGCCGACAGGGCGAGGCCCCCGCATGGGAGCCACTGCCCGTCCAGTACGCGGACTACGCGCTGTGGCAGCGGGCCCTCCTGGGCGAGGAGCACGACGCCGACAGCATGATCTCCCGGCAGGTCGCCTACTGGAGCGCCGCGCTGGAGGGCGCACCGGAGGAGTTGGAGCTGCCGACCGACCGCGGGCGCCCCGCCGTCCCCTCGCACCGGGGGCA
This sequence comes from Streptomyces sp. NPDC015345, assembly GCF_043078805.1. NCBI lineage: Bacteria > Bacillati > Actinomycetota > Actinomycetes > Kitasatosporales > Streptomycetaceae > Streptomyces > Streptomyces sp. NPDC015345. The sequence goes on from NZ_JBIBTX010000002.1 coordinate 1,399,691, forward strand.
CACCATCCCCCTGGCCGTCCCGGCACACGTACACGCCCGCCTCGCCGAGGTGGCGCGCGCCGAGGGCGTGACACCGTTCATGGTCCTGCAGGCCGCGCTGGCGATGCTCCTCTCGAAGCTGGGCGCGGGCACGGACATCCCGATCGGCGCCGCGAACGCCGGCCGCACGGACGAGGCCCTGGACGACCTGGTCGGCTTCTTCATCAACACTCTCGTCATACGCACCGACCTGAGCGGCGACCCGACCTTCAGGGACGTGCTCAGCCGCGTACGCGAGACGAGTCTGTCGGCGTTCACGCACCAGGACGTGCCGTTCGAGAAACTCGTGGAGGAGCTCGCTCCGACGCGTTCACTGGCGCGGCATCCGCTGTTCCAGGTCATGCTGAAGGTGCAGAACACCGGCGAGGCCGTCCTCGACCTGCCGGGTGTGCGCGCCGCTGGGTTCCCGGCCGGTGCCTCGACCGCCAAGTTCGATCTGGACGCGTCGGTGTCGGAGGTCTTCGACGAGACCGGCGCCCCGGCGGGCCTGCGCGGTTCGGTGGTGGCCGCCGCGGATCTGTTCGACGAGGAGACCGCCGACCGGCTCGTTGCCCGCTGGGTGCGGGCCCTGGAGCGGTTGACCGCGGATCCGGAGCTGTCGCTGAGCGCTCTGGATGTTCTGGACGAGCGTGAGCGGTCGCTCTCCACGGGGTGGAACGAGACGGCTGTTCCGGTGGTGGCGGGTTCGCTGCCGGAGCTGTTCGCGGTGCAGGTGGCTCGTCGGGCGGACGCGGTTGCCGTGGTCGCGGGTGAGGTGTCGCTCTCGTATGCGGAGCTGGACGCGCGGTCGAACCGTCTGGCCCGTCATCTTCGGGCGCAGGGTGTGGGTCCTGAGTCGTTGGTGGGGGTGTGTCTGGAGCGGGGAGCGGATCTGGTTGTCGCGCTGCTTGCGGTGCTCAAGTCCGGTGGCGCGTATCTGCCGGTGGACCCGGAGTACCCGCTGGAGCGGATCGCGTACATGGTCGAGGATGCGGCGCCCGTGGTGGTGATCACCTCGCATGCGGCGGCGGGTGTCTTGCCGGTGTCGGGTGCGCCGCTGGTGGTTGTGGATGACGTGGAGACGGTTTCGGCGTTGGCGGTGTTGGATGGTGGTCCGCTGGGTGTGGTGGTGGGGTCTGAGTCTCCGGCGTATGTGATTTATACGTCGGGTTCGACGGGTCGGCCGAAGGGTGTGGTGGTGACCCATCGGGGTGCGGTGAGTTTGTGTGAGGGTCATGGCCGGTGGGTGTTCGCGGCGGGTGGTGATGTGTTGCGGGTCGCGTTGACGACTTCGGTGTCGTTCGACGCGTCGTGGAATCAGCTGGCGGCTGTGTTCACGGGTCATGAGCTGCATGTGGTGGACGGGGAGACGTGGCTGGACGCGGGGCGTCTGGTGGCGTGGATGCGTGCGTCGCGGATCGATTTCGCCGAGGTCACTCCTTCTTATCTTCAGATTTTGGTGGAGGAGGGTCTGTTCGGGGGGTCTGGGGGTCCGTCGCGTATTGGTGTGGGTGGTGAGGCGGTCCCGGCCGGTCTGTGGGAGCGGCTGCGGTCGTTGGAGGGTGTGGAGGGCTTCAATTTCTATGGTCCGACCGAGGCGACCGTTGACACCGCGATCGCCCGGCTTTCCTCGTCGTCCGATGTGGTGGTGGGCCGGCCTGTGCCCAACGCGCGTGTTCACGTGCTGGATGAGGCGTTGCGGCCTGTGCCGGTTGGTGTGGCGGGTGAGTTGTATGTGTCGGGTGCGGGTGTGGCGCGGGGGTATGTCAACCGTCGGGCTCTGACCGCTGAGCGGTTCGTCGCCTCGCCGTTCTCTGCCTGTGGTGAGCGGATGTATCGCTCGGGTGACCGGGTGAAGTGGACGGCGGACGGCCAGTTGGTGTTCCTGGGGCGTACGGATGATCAGGTGAAGGTGCGTGGGTTCCGTATCGAGCTGGGTGAGGTCCAGGCGGCGGTGGCCGCGCATCCGCAGGTCGCGCAGGCCGTTGTGGTCGTGCGGGAGGACATTCCTGGTGACCGTCGTCTTGTCGCGTATGTCGTCACTACTGGTGAACTGGCTTGTCCGGTTGCCGGGTTCGTGGCTGGGCGTCTGCCTGAGTACATGGTTCCGTCGGCTGTCGTTGTCCTTGATGCTCTGCCGTTGACTGCCAGCGGCAAGCTGGACCGCAGGGCGTTGCCCGTTCCCGGGCATGAGGCGGCCGCGGGGGTGCGGGGTCCGTCCAACGCGCGTGAGGAGATCGTGTGTGCGGCCTTCGCCGAGGTTTTGGGGGTGGAGGGCGTTGGTGTGGATGATGATTTCTTCGAGTTGGGGGGTCAGTCGCTTCTTGCCATCCGGCTCGTTGCTCTTCTCCACAAGCGCGGGGTTTCCGTCTCTGTGCGGACGTTTTTCCAGGCGCCGACGCCGGCTGGTCTCGCGGCTTCGGTGGACGCTGTCCGGGTCGAGGTGCCGGCGAACCTGATTCCGGCGGGTGCCACGAGCCTTACGCCGGAGATGCTGCCGCTGGTGGATCTGACCGTCGATGAGATCGCGACCGTCGTCGCGACCGTCGACGGCGGCGCGTCCAACGTCGCGGACGTCTACCCGTTGGCTCCCCTCCAGGAAGGCCTGCTCTTCCACCACCTCCTCGCCGACGGCGGCGACGACGCCTATGTGCTCCCCACGGTCCTGGAGTTCGACTCGCGCGAGCGGCTCGACGCGTTCACGGACGCCCTGCGCCAAGTGGTGGAGCGGCACGACATCTACCGCACGTCCATCGTGTGGAAGGGCCTGCGCGAGCCGGTCCAAGTCGTGTGGCGCGACGCCATCCTGCCCGTCGTCGAGGTCACGCTCGACGAGGGCGACGAGAGCAGCGACCCGGTGCGGCGGCTGCTCACGGCGGGCGGCCTGTCGATGGCCCTGGACCGGGCACCGCTGCTCGGCCTGCACGTCGCGGCCGTACCCGGCGGCGCCGGCCGCTGGCTGGGGCTGCTGCGGGCGCACCACGTGGTGCGCGACCACACCGCCCTGGAGATCGTCTTCGGCGAGGTGCAGGCGATCCTCGCCGGGCGCGGCCGGGAGCTGCCCGAGCCGCTGCCGTTCCGCACCTTCGTCGCCCAGACGCGCGGCGCCGTCGAGCGCTCCGAGCACGAGCGCTACTTCGCCGACCTGCTCGGCGACGTCACCGAGCCCACCGCGCCGTTCGGTGTCGCGGAGATCCGGGGCGACGGCGGCTCCTCGGTACGCGAAGTGGTTCCCTTCGCGGACGAGTCGACCCGGCGCCTGCGTGAGGTCTCCCGGCGCCTGGGCGCCAGCCCCGCGACCTTGCTGCACGTCGCGTGGGCCCGGGTCCTGGCGGCCGTGTCCGGCCGTACGGACGTGGTGTTCGGCACGGTCCTGTTCGGCCGCATGAACGCGGGCGAGGGTGCCGACCGGGTGCCCGGCCCGTACATGAACACCCTGCCCGTCCGCGTCCGCACGGACTCCTACGGGGCTCTGAGTTCGGTCTCCGCCATGCGTGACCAGCTCGCCCGGCTCCTCGAGCACGAGCACGCCCCGCTCTCCGTCGCCCAGCGCGCCAGCGGCGTCACCGGTCACACACCGTTGTTCACCGCCCTGTTCAACTACCGCCACCACACGGACCGGTCCGACGGCAGCGCGCCGCGCGGCGAGCTTCCGGGCATCACGCTGCGGTTCGCCGAGGAACGCGACAACTTCCCCCTCGCGCTCTCCGTCGACGACCACGGCGACGGCATCAAGCTGGCCGTCGACGCGGTCGCCCCGATCGACTCGCGCATGGTCGGCGGCCTGATGCGCACCGCCGCCCACAACCTGGTGGACGCTCTTGAAGCCGCGCTCGACCACGGTCAGGACGTGCCGCTCAGCTCCGTCCAGGTCCTGGACGAGGCCGGGCTGCGCCAGGTGCTCGGCGCCTGGAACGACACGGCGGCCGAGGTCCCCGACGCCACCGCCGTCGCCCTCTTCGAAGCCCATGCGGCCCGCACGCCGGACGCGGTGGCCCTCGTCGCCGACGGAGACGAGGTGACGTACGCCCAACTGGACGCGCGCGCCAACCGGATGGCGCGCCACCTCGCGGGCCAGGGGGTCGGTCCCGAGTCGGTCGTCGCGCTCTGCCTGGAGCGCGGCGCCGACCTGGTCACGGCGGTGCTCGCCGTCCTGAAGGCGGGTGGCGCCTATCTGCCCGTCGATCTGGACTACCCGGTGGAACGCATCGCGTACATGTTCGCCGACGCCGCACCGGTGGCGGTCATCGCCACCACGGCCACGGTCGCGGCCGTTCCCCCCTCGGACGCGCGGCTCGTCGTCCTGGGCGACACGGACCTCGAAGGCCTGGCGGACGGTCCGCTGGGCACACCGATCCGGCCCGAGCACCCCGCGTACGTCATCTACACCTCCGGCTCGACCGGCCGCCCCAAGGGCGTCGTCCTCACCCACGCCGGGTTCGCCAACACGATCGCCGGTCTCGCCCGCTTCGAGGCCGGTCCGGGCTCGCGGGTCGCGCAGTTCGCCTCGGTGAGCTTCGACATCTTCTGCCTGGAGTGGTCGCTGGCCCTCACCTGTGGTGCCACCCTCGTGGTCGTGCCGGCCCATCGCCGCCTCGGCGCGGACCTGGCGGCGTTCCTCGCCGAGCAGGCCGTGACCCACGCGACGCTGCCGCCCGCCGTCCTGGCGGGCCTGGAAGAAGGATCGATCGGAACGGACGTCGTCCTGGAGGTCGGCGGCGAGGCGTCCTCGCCCGAGCTGATCGAGCGCTGGGCGCGCGGCCGGACCATGTACAACACCTACGGTCCGACCGAGACGACCGTCGACGCCACCGTGTGGCGCTGCGAGCCGGGCGTCTCCGACGTCCCGATCGGCACGCCCATCGGCAACACCCGCACCTACGTCCTCGACGGCTCGCTCTCGCCCGTCCCGGTCGGCGTCGCAGGGGAGCTGTACGTCGCCGGCGACGGCCTGGCCCGCGGCTATCTGGGCCGCCCGGCCCTCACCGGAGAACGGTTCGTCGCCGACCCGTTCTCCACCACCGGGGACCGTCTCTACCGCACCGGCGACCTGGTGCGCTGGAGCCCCGACGGGCGGCTGCGGTATCTGGGCCGCGTCGACGAGCAGGTCAAGATCCGCGGCTTCCGCATCGAGCTGGGCGAGGTCCAGTCCGTCGTCGTCGCCCACCCGGGCGTCGACCGGGCCGCCGTCGTCGTCCGCGAGGACACCCCCGGCGACAAGCGCCTGGTCGCGTACGTCGTCCCGGCAGAGGCCTCCCGCGTACCGGCCGCCGCCATCCTCGACTACGCGGCCGACCGGCTGCCCGCGTACATGGTCCCGGCCGCCGTCGTCGTCCTCGACGCGCTGCCCCTGACGGCCAACGGCAAGCTGGACCGGAGGGCCCTGCCCGCCCCGGCCCACGCCGACGGCACGAGCGCCGCGCGCGGCCCGTCAACCCTCCAGGAGGAGATCCTCTGCGGAGTGTTCGCGCAGGTCCTCGGCGTGCCCTCGATCGGCGTCGACGACGACTTCTTCGCGTACGGCGGCCACTCCCTGCTAGCCGTCCGGCTCATCAGCCGCGTCCGCACCGTGCTCGGCGTCGAGGTGCCGCTGCGCACGCTGTTCGAGGCCCCGACAGCCGCCGCGCTCGCCGCCCGGCTCACCGGAGCAGGAGCGGCCCGGACCCCCTTGACGCCCATGCGGCGGCCGGCCCGCACCCCGCTCTCCTTCGCGCAGCGCCGCCTGTGGTTCATCGGCCAGCTGGAGGGCCCCAGCTCCACCTACAACATCCCGATGGGCCTGCGGCTGACCGGCGCCCTGGACCGCTCGGCGCTCACCACGGCCTTGCGAGACGTCATCGGGCGGCACGAGGTGCTCCGCACCCTGTTCCCGGTCGCCGACGGCGAGCCGTACCAGCAAGTCGTCGGCCTCGACGAGCTGACGTGGGCGCCGGAGGTGACACGGGTCGCCGAGAAGGACCTGACGGCCGCGGTCGCCGCGGCGGCGGAGCACGTCTTCGACCTCGCATCCGAAGTGCCGGTACGTGCCACGCTGTTCGAGCTGACGCCCGAGGAACACGTCCTCGTCGTCGTCGTGCACCACATCGCCACCGACGGATGGTCCACCGGCCCCCTGGCCCGCGACGTGTCGGTCGCCTACGCGGCCCGCCGCGAGGGCCGGGCACCGGCGTGGGAGCCCCTGCCGGTCCAGTACGCGGACTACGCGCTGTGGCAGCGCGAACTGCTCGGCGACGAGCGCGACGACTCCACGAGCATGATGGAACTCCAGGTCGCCTACTGGCGGGACGCCTTGGCGGGTGCCCCGGAGGAGCTGGAGCTGCCGTTCGACCACATCCGTCCGGCCGTCGCCTCCCACCGGGGCCACAGTGTCCCGGTCGACATCCCGGCCGCCGTGCACACCCGGCTCGTGCACATCGCTCGCGCCGAGGGCGTCACCACGTTCATGGTTCTCCAAGCGGCACTGACCATGCTGCTGTCCCGCCTGGGCGCGGGCACCGACATCCCGATCGGCTCGCCCAACGCCGGCCGCACCGACGAAGCGCTCGACGACCTGATCGGATCCTTCGTCAACACCCTCGTGCTGCGCACGGACCTGAGCGGAGACCCCACCTTCCGGGAGGTCCTCGCACGCGTACGGGAGCGGAGCCTGTCGGCCTTCGCCCACCAGGACGTGCCCTTCGAGCGGCTCGTCGAGGAACTCGCGCCGAGCCGCTCCATGGCCCGCCACGCCCTCTTCCAGGTCATGCTCACCCTGCAGAACACCTCCGAGGCGGTGCTCGAACTGCCCGGACTCGGAGCACGGGCCCTGACCACCGGGGCCTCGCGGGCCAAGTTCGACCTCGACGTCATCGTGGGCGAGGCCTTCGACGACAACGGGCGTCCGGCCGGGGTGCGCGGCTTCGTCACCGCCGCCGCCGACCTGTTCGAACCCGCCACCGCCGAGCGGCTCGTCGCCTGCCTGACCCAGGTCCTCGACGCGCTGACCGCCGAGCCGGACACCCGTCTCAGCGGGGTCCCGGTCCTCGACGACACCGAGCGCCACCGGCTCCTGGTCGAGTGGAACGGCACCGCCGCCGGCATCACGCCCGCCACGGTGCCGCAGCTGTTCGCCGCGCATGTGACCCGCTCGCCGGACGCCACCGCCGTCATAGCCGACGGTACCGAGGTGACGTACGCACACCTGGACGCCCGCGCGAACCGACTGGCGCACCAGCTGGTGAGGCGGGGCGTCGCACCCGAGTCCGTCGTCGCGGTCTGCCTGGAGCGCGGCACCGACCTCATGGTGGCGCTGCTCGCCGTCCTGAAGGCCGGGGGCGCGTACATGCCGATCGACCCGGAGTACCCGGCCGACCGGATCGCGTACATGCTGGGCGACGCGGCACCGGCCCTGGTCCTCGCCTCCGCCCGCACGGCGGACAGGATCCCCGTCGAGACCCTGCTCGTCGACGAGGCGGACCACGAGAAGGCGGACGCGGAACACGAGAAGGCGGACGGACCCCCGCCCGTCGACCTCGCGGTGACCCACCCCGCGTACGTCATCTACACCTCGGGCTCGACCGGCCGCCCCAAGGGCGTCCTCGTCTCCCACGCGGGTGTCGCCGGCCTCGTCGCGGGCCACGTCCGCGACCTCGGCGTCGGCCCCGGCGCCCGGGTCGCCCAATTCGCCTCCGCGAGCTTCGACACCTTTGGCTGGGAGTGGCTCATGGCCCTCCTGTCCGGGGCGGCCCTCGTGGTCGTCCCGCGCGAGAAGCGCCTGGGCGAGGCCCTGCCGGCCTTCCTGACCGAGCAGCGCGTCACCCACGCCACCCTGCCGCCCGCCGTCCTCGCCACCCTCGACGAGAACAGCGTCGACCCGGACACCGTGCTCGTCGTCGCGGGCGAGGCCTGCCCGCCCGACGTGATGGCCCGCTGGGCGCGCGGCCGCAGCCTCTTCAACTCCTACGGGCCCACCGAGACCACCGTCGACGCCACCCTGTGGCGGTGCGACCCGCGGTCCGCCGAGGTCGCCATCGGCAGACCCGTGCTCGACACCGAGGTGTACGTCCTCGACGAGTACCTGGCACCCGTCCCCGTCGGCGTCGCGGGCGAGATGTACGTCTCCGGCGTGGGCCTCGCCCGCGGCTACCTGGGACGCCCCGAACTGACCGCCGAACGCTTCGTCGCCTCGCCCTTCGCACCGGGCGAGCGGATGTACCGCACCGGCGACCGGGCCAAGTGGACGGCTGACGGACAGCTCGTCTTCGCCGGCCGCACCGACGACCAGGTCAAGATCCGCGGCTTCCGTATCGAGCCGGGCGAGGTCCAGGGCGTCCTGACCGGACATCCGCTGGTGGCCCAGGCTGCCGTCATCGCCCGGGAGGACACCCCCGGCGACAAGAGGCTCGTCGGCTACGTCGTGCCCGCCGACGGCGCCTCCTCCTGGTCGCCGTCCACCACGGCGTCGGTCCTCGCCCACGCGGCCGACCGCCTGCCCGAGTACATGGTCCCGTCCGCCGTGGTCGCCCTCGACGCCCTGCCGCTGACGGTCAACCGCAAGCTCGACCGCGAGGCCCTGCCCGCCCCCGACTACTCGACGGGCACGGCGGCGGCCGGACGCGACGGTGCCCGCGGCCCGTCCGACCTCCGCGAGGAACTGCTCTGCGGGGTGTTCGCCCAGGTCCTCGGCGTGCCCAAGGTCGAGGTCGACGACGACTTCTTCGCCCTCGGCGGCCATTCGCTCCTCGCGGTGCGCCTGGCCAGCCGGGTACGGGCGGTCCTCGGCGTGGACCTCGACATCCGGGTCCTGTTCGACGCCCCGACCGTCGCCCAACTCGCCGCCGAGCTCGACGGCGCCGGGCAGGCACGGCCGGCGCTGACGGCCACGGAGCGGCCGGCGCGGGTGCCGCTCTCCTTCGCCCAGCAACGCCTCTGGTTCATCCGCCAGATGGAGGGACCGAGCGCCACCTACAACATCCCGGTCGCCCTGCGCATGACCGGAGATGTCGACGCCCGAGCCCTCGGACTCGCCCTGCACGACGTCATCGGACGCCACGAGGTGCTGCGCACCGTCTACCCGACGGCGGACGGCCGGCCCCACCAGTGCGTCCTGCCCCTCGACGAGGTGGACTGGCAGCTCGCGCTCGCCCCGATCGCCCCGGAGGATCTGCCCGACGCGGTGAAGAAGGCCGCGGAGTACGAGTTCGACCTGGAGGCCGACCTCCCGATCCGCGCCTGGCTGTTCGAGTCAGGCTCTCAGGACGAGCGGGTGCTGCTCGTCGTCGTCCACCACATCGCGGGCGACGGCTGGTCCTGGGGGCCCATGGCGGACGACCTCTCCACGGCCTACGCGGCACGAAGCAAGGGCCGGGCTCCCGCGTGGAAGCCGCTGCCGGTCCAGTACGCCGACTACGCGCTCTGGCAGCGCGAACTGCTCGGCGAGGAATCCGACCCGGCCAGCCTGCTGAGCCGACAGATGGACTATTGGCGAGAGGCTCTGGCCGGATCGCCCGAGGAACTGATGCTCCCCGTCGACCGGACGCGGCCGGCGGTCGCGTCCCACGAGGGCCACGCCGTCCCCGTCGTCGTTCCGGCCGAGGTGCACGCGCAACTGGTGAAGGTGGCCCGCGCCGAGGGCGTGACCACGTTCATGGTCCTGCAGGCCGCACTGGCGATGCTGCTTTCGCGGCTGGGTGCGGGGACCGACATCCCGATCGGCTCGGCGAACGCGGGCCGCACCGACGTCGCACTGGACGACCTCGTCGGCTTCTTCATCAACACCCTGGTCCTGCGCACCGACGTGTCCGGCGACCCCACGTTCCGCGACGTCCTCGGCCGGGTTCGCAAGACGAGTCTGGCGGCCTTGGCGCATCAGGAGGTGCCGTTCGAGCGGCTGGTGGAGGAGTTGGCGCCTTCGCGGTCGATGGCCCGGCACCCGCTGTTCCAGGTCCAGTTGGACCTCCAGAACAACGCCGAGGCCGTCCTCGACCTGCCGGGCGTACGGGCCGGCGGGATGTCGGCCGGCACCTCGATGGCCAAGTTCGACCTGGAGGTCGGCCTCGGCGAGATCTTCGACGAGGACGGCGCCCCGGCCGGCCTGCGCGGGACCGTCACGGCAGCGGCCGACCTCTTCGACCGGGAGACGGTCGAGGGGCTGGGCGAGCGCCTGGTCCGGGTACTCGCACTGCTGGTCGCCGCACCCCGTACCCGGCTCAGTGCGCTTCAGGTGCTGGGGGAGGTGGAGCGGTGTCGGGTGTTGGAGGAGTGGAACGACACGGCTGCCGACCTGGGCACCGCGCTGGTGCCGGGTCTGTTCGCCGCGCAGGTGGTGCGGTCTCCGGAGGCGGTGGCTGTTGTCGGGGAGGGTGTGTCGGTTTCGTTTGCGGAGTTGGATGCGCGGGCGAATCGGTTGGCCCGCTATCTGGTTTCTCAGGGTGTGGGTGTGGAGTCGTTGGTGGGGTTGTGTCTGCCGCGTGGGGTTGAGGCGGTGGTGGCGGTCCTGGCGGTGTGGAAGGCGGGGGCGGCTTATGTGCCGGTTGATCCGGGGTATCCGGCTGAGCGGATCGGTTTCATGCTGGCCGATTCGGGTGTGGCTTTGACGTTGACGACCGAGGAGGTCCTGGACGATCTTCCGGCCGGGCGGAACCGGTTCGTGGCGTTGGACAGCACGTTGGTGGAGATGCAGCTGGCGGCCGCTTCTGGTGAGGCGCTTGAGGTGGTGGTTGAGCCGCAGTCGCTCGCGTATGTCATCTATACCTCGGGTTCGACGGGGCGGCCGAAGGGTGTGGCCGTCACTCATGGCGGTCTGGCGAACTATGTGATGTGGGCGGCGGATGCGTATTGCATGGGTGGTGGCGGTGGTGCTCCGTTGCATTCGTCTCTTGCGTTCGATCTGACGGTGACCAGTGTTCTGGTGCCGCTGGTGTCCGGGTCCGCGGTCGTGGTCAGTGAGGCCGGTGGCGCTGAAGGGCTGGCGGACCTGATTCGTGAGCCTGGTGGGTTCGGTCTGGTCAAGGCAGTCCCCGCCCACCTGCCGCTGCTGACGGAGATGCTCTCTGCGGAGCAGGTGGCGACCTCGGCTCGTACGTGGGTTGTCGGTGGTGAGGCTCTGCCGGGCGGTGTGGTCCGTGACTGGTTGTCGCGGGCTCCGGAGTCGGTGGTCGTGAATGAGTACGGGCCCACCGAGACGGTGGTCGGGTGCTGTGTCTTTGAGATTTCGGCGGGTCAGGTGGTGGGGGAGTCGGTGCCGATCGGGCGGCCGATCGCCAACACGCGTCTGTATGTGCTGGATGAGTATCTTCAGCCGGTCGCTCCAGGGGTTGCTGGTGAGTTGTATGTCGCGGGTGTTCAACTGGCGCGTGGTTATGTGAGGCGTCCGGGTCTGACGGCCGAGCGATTCGCAGCGAACCCCTTCGAGCCGGGCGGACGGATGTATCGCACGGGGGATGTGGCCCGCTGGACCACCGACGGGCTCCTGGAGTATCTGGGTCGTGCGGATGAGCAGGTCAAGATCCGTGGCTACCGGATCGAGCCGGGTGAGGTCCAAGCCGTCGTGGCCGCCCATCGCGGGGTCGCCCAGGCGGCCGTGGTGGCCCGTGAGGACATCCCGGGGGACACCCGTCTCGTCGCCTACATCGTCCCCACCGACCTCGACGACGCCGAGCCTGAACTGCCGTCCCACGTACTGGAATTCACGGCGACGCGGTTGCCGGAGCACATGGTGCCGGCGGCCGTGGTGGTCCTCGACGCTCTCCCGCTGACCGCCAACGGCAAGCTCGACCGCAAGGCACTGCCGGCCCCGGACGCCTCTATGTCGGCAGGATCCGGGCGCGGACCCGCCACCCGCGAGGAAGAGGTCCTGTGTGAGGCCTTCGCCCAGGTCCTTCGACTGGAGAAGGTCGGCGTGGACGACGACTTCTTCGCGCTCGGCGGCCACTCGCTGCTCGCGACCGAACTTGTCATCCGCATCCGCGCCGCCCTCGGCATCGACGTCGAGATCAGGGCCCTCTTCAATGCGCCGACCGTGGCTGGTCTCGCACAGCAGCTCGGTACCGAAAAGTCAACCCGCCCGGCTCTTCGTCGAATGCGTGTTGAGTAGGAAGCGCATAAGTCAAGGCGGTTACTGCTGAACGACTGAACCAAGAGAAAGCGCGCTTCGGCCGCCGTGTCCCGTGAATGCGGATGCGGCGGCCGAAGCGCGTTCCCGGGGCGGTCCGGCCGTTCAACTGCCGTGAGGGAGCGGTTGAACAGCCTCCAGGTGAGCAGATTGATCGTCAGTACGGCCTGGGTCATAGTGAGTCGCGCCAAACCCGGGATCCGCCGAAGAAGGACGGAGCCTCGGACCGGTGAACCAATTACCCGTCTTACCGGTGGCATCCCCCACCGGCCTTTATCCATTTGTTTCTTGTTCGGGTGTACAAGGCTCCGGAAAGCCTTGACCGATCCGCGCCGACGTTGCGGCCGGGACGAAACCAGGAAGGTTCCTGATGATTCCGTTGTCTTTCGCGCAGCGTCGGTTGTGGTTCATTCAGCAGCTCGAGGGCCCCAGCGCGACCTACAACATCCCGGTGTCGCTGCGTCTTTCGGGATCGGTCGACCGCGCCGCGCTGGCCGCGGCCCTGCGGGACGTCCTGGAGCGGCACGAAGTGCTGCGCACGACCTTCGGCACGCACGACGGTGAGCCGTACCAGCGCATCCTCGGTCTTGAGGAACTCGACTGGGACCTGCGGACCGTTGACCTGCCCGACTCCGCGACGCCGGCCGACCTGGCCGGCGCGGTCGCAGACGTGTTCGGGTACGAGTTCGACCTGGCGGCTGAACTGCCCATCCGTGCCTGGCTGTTCTCCGCCGGCCCGGACGAGCACGCGCTCGCCGTGGTCGTTCACCACATCGCTGGCGACGGCTACTCGATGCGCCCACTCGCCCGCGACGTCTCCGCCGCCTATGCGGCCCGGTGTGAGGGCCGGGCTCCTGAGTGGGAGCCGCTGCCGGTCCAGTACGCGGACTACGCGCTGTGGCAGCGCGAGCTGCTCGGTGACGCGGCCGACCCCGACAGCGTCATGACGCGCCAGGTCGCCTACTGGCGCGAGACGCTGGCCGGCGCGCCCGAGGAGCTGGAGCTCCCCTTCGATCACACGCGTCCGATTGTTGCCTCGCACCAGGGCCACAGCGTGCCCTTCGAGGTCCCGGCCGACGTGCACGCACAGCTGCAAGAGCTTGCGCGCGCCGAGGGCGTCACGACCTTCATGGTTTTCCAGGCCGTCCTCGCGATGACGCTGTCGAAGCTGGGCGCGGGCACGGACATCCCGGTCGGCGCCGCCGTGGCCGGTCGCACGGACGTGGCGCTGAGCGACCTGGTCGGTTTCTTCGTGAACACGCTGGTGCTGCGCACGGATCTGTCGGGTGATCCGACGTTCCGGGAGGTCCTGGGTCGTGTGCGGGAGACGGGTCTGTCGGCTTTCGCCCACCAGGATGTGCCGTTCGAGAAGCTGGTGGAGGAGCTCGCGCCGACGCGTTCGCTGACCCGCCATCCGCTCTTCCAGGTCATGCTCACCGTCGAGAACGTCGCCCAGGCGGAGGTCCGACTGCCGGGTGCGCAGACGGGTTCGCTGGCCGACGTGGCCTCGGCGGACGTGTCGGAGCAGCTTGCCGCCAGGACCGTCGCCAAGTTCGACCTCGAGATCGGTGTCGAGGAGGCCTTCGATGCCGGGGGCGCCCCCGCCGGCCTGCGCGCCTCGGTGATCGTCGCCGCCGACTTGTTCGACGCCGACTTCGCCGCTCGACTTGCCGGGCGGCTCACGCGCGTCCTGCGCCAGCTCGTCGTCGAACCGCAGACCCGGCTGAGTGCTGTCGACGTTCTGGACGCTGCCGAGCGTCACCAGGTGCTGGCCGAGTGGAATGACACGGCCGTGCAGATCGTTCCCGCCACGGTGCCTGAGCTGTTCGAGGCGCACGTGGTGTCGACCCCGTCCGCGGTCGCGGTGATCGCGGACGGCCGCGAGGTCACGTACGCGGAGCTGGACGCACGGGCCAACCGCCTCGCGCATCACCTCCTCGGCCTCGGTGTCCACGCCGAGTCGGTGGTGGGCCTGTGCCTGCCGCGCGGCATCGACATGGTGGCGGCGGTTCTCGGCGTGTGGAAGGCCGGCGGTGCGTACGTGCCGCTGGACCCCGAGCACCCTGAGGAGCGGCTCTCCTACATCCTGGCCGACAGTGGCGCCCGCGTGGTCGTGAGCAGCTACGACGCCGCCGACGGCGTCGCCGAAAGGCTCGGCGTCGATCACGTGCTGTGGTTGGACGACCCGGCGACGGGAGCGGCCCTGCAACGCCTGCCGGTCAGCGCGCCGCGGCGGCCGGAAGCCCGGGACTGCCTCGCCTATGTGATTTATACGTCGGGTTCGACGGGGCGGCCGAAGGGTGTGGCTGTTGGTCATGGTGGGTTGGCGAATCTGGTGTCGGTGTTCGGGCCGTTGATGGGGGTGGGTCCGGGGGTTCGTGTGTTGCAGTTCGCGTCGTTCAGTTT
>NZ_JBIBTX010000003.1:0-353944 GCF_043078805.1 Streptomyces sp. NPDC015345
TGATCGAGATCCGCAAACAGAACCCCGCCTTCGGCCTCGGCACCTACACCGAACTCCCCTCCTCCAACCCCGCCGTCCTCGCCTTCCTCCGCGAGGCGCCCGCGGAGGAGGAGGGCGACGACGACCTCGTGCTGTGCGTGCACAACTTCTCGCGTTTCGCGCAGCCCACGGAGTTGGATCTCCAAGCCTTCAACGGACGCCATCCGGTGGAGCTGACCGGCGGGGTGCGCTTCCCGGCCATCGGTGAACTGCCCTACCTCCTCACGCTGGCCGGGCACGGCTTCTACTGGTTCCGTCTGCGCCGGGAACCGTCGTAGGCTCCAGCGGCGCGACGCCTTCGCGGGGCGGTTTCCACCGCCCCGCCCTGGGCACTCCTACGCACAACCGGCACTCCCGCACTCTGCCTTGTCCGCCTCGCGGAAAGGACGCGACGCCATGTCGGAAGCCGCCACCCGCCCCACCGCGCACGCCACCGCGCTGCTCGCCTCACTCGATCCACTGCTGCGCGAGTGGCTGCCCAGGCAGCGGTGGTTCGCCGGGAAGGGCCGTCCGATCGGCTCCTTCGAGCCGGTGGCCGTGACCGAACTCCTGCCCCGCACCGCGCCGTCGGGCCTGCTGCACCTGCTGCTGCGGGTCCGCCGACCGCTCGTGCCCGCACAGGACACCGCCCTGGAGGGCCCGTCGGCCGAACACATGGGCGATTGCTACCAGTTGCTGCTCGGTGTACGCCGCACCCTGCCGCCCCAGCTGGCGCCCGCCCTCATCGGCCACGTCACCGAGGGCCCGCTCGCCGGTCAGACGGTGTACGAGGCGCTGCACGACCCGCGGCTCGCCGCGCTGCTACTGGAGCGGCTGCGGATGCCGGGCCGGCACGGTGTGCTGCGCTTCGAACGTGACATGAGCGTCGGCATCCCCTCCGGCCTCACGCCGCGCCCACTCGCCGCCGAGCAGTCCAACTCCTCGGTCGTGTACGGAGATACGTTCATCCTCAAGCTGTTCCGCCGCGTCGTGCCCGGCGTCAACCCCGACCTGGAGCTGCCGCTGCACCTGGCCCGGCAGGGCTGCGCGCGCGTGCCCGCGCCCGCCGCGTGGTTCCTCGCGGAGCTGACGGGCGGCGCGGCCGACGCCGGCACGGCGGGTGAGGCGTGCGGCCTCGGCGTGCTCCAGCCCTTTCTGGCCGCCGCCGAGGACGGCTGGGAACTGGCCCTGCGCATGCTCGGCAAGGGCGAGGTCTTCACCGGCGAGGCCCGGGCGCTCGGCCGTGCCACGGCCGAGGTGCACGCGGCGCTCGCCGACGCGCTGCCGACCGTCACGCTCGGCCGGGCCCAGATCGGGCTGATCGCCGACGCCATGGCGCGGCGCCTCGCCGCGGCGGCGCAGGCCGTCCCGGCGCTGCGGCCGTACGCCCCGGGGCTGCTCACCGCCTTCGAGGCGCTGGCCGACCTGGGCGGCGAGGGCCAGTCCTGGACCGCCCAGCGCATCCACGGCGACCTGCACCTGGGGCAGTGCCTGCGCTCCCCTGACGGCCACTGGTCGCTCATCGACTTCGAGGGCGAGCCGGCGCGTCCCCTCGCCGAGCGGCGCATGCCGCAGCCGCCGGCCCGCGACGTGGCGGGCATGCTGCGCTCCTTCGACTACGCGGCCGCCACCCGCGACCCGTGGGCGCGGGAGTGGGCCACGGACTGCCGGGCCGCCTTCTGCGTGGGGTACGCCGACGTCTCGGGCCGCGACCCGCGGACGGACCCCGTGCTGCTGCGCGCCCACGAGACGGACAAGGCGGTCTACGAAGTCCTCTACGAGGCCCGGCACCGGCCCGACTGGCTTCCCGTGCCGCTGGCCGCGGCCCGCCGCCTGGCCGAGAACGGCTCCGCCGACGCCGCCCACTGACCATCCCTTTCGGAGGAGGCCTCTCCCGTGACCCCCCGCCCCCGCAAACCGTCCGCCGAAGCCCCGGCCCCGCCCCCGCCCCGCACCCCGGAACCGGACCCCGCCGAGCAGCGGCCCGCCCCGAAGGGCACGCGGAAGACACCGGCCCAGAAGGCGCGCGGGACAGCGAAGGCGGCTGACGCGGCCAAGGCCGCGAAGAGCCCGAGGGCCTCCCGGAAGGCCGCCGCGAAGACGCCCCCGAAGGCCACGCCGAAGACACCGAAGACGCCGAAGACGCCGAAGACACCGAATCCATCAAAGACACAACCCCCGCCCGCGGAGGCGCCGTCCCCCGTGACCGCCGTCGCCGCGTCGCCCGTCCCCGAGGAGGACCGGGCGCGCCTCCTGGCGGGCACCCACCACGACCCGCACGGCGTCCTCGGCGCCCATCCCGTCCCGGGCGGCACGGCCTTCCGCGCCCTGCGGCCCTACGCCAAGGCGGTCTCGGTCGTCGCCAAGGACGTCCGGGCCGAGCTGCGGGACGACGGTGACGGGTTCTTCTCCGCGGTGCTGCCGCTGCCGGCCGCGCCCGACGACTACCGGCTCCACGTCACGTACGAGGACGCGGAGCTGGAGATCCACGACGCGTACCGCTTCCTGCCCTCGCTCGGCGACTTCGACCTGCATCTGATCGGCGAGGGGCGGCACGAGGAACTGTGGAAGGCGCTGGGCGCGCATCCCATGACCCACCAGGGCGCGACCGGCACCCGCTTCACCGTGTGGGCGCCCAATGCCCGGGGCGTACGGGTCGTCGGCGGCTTCAACTTCTGGGACGGCACCGGCTTTCCGATGCGTTCGCTCGGCGGGACCGGCGTCTGGGAGCTGTTCGTGCCGTCCGTCGGCGAGGGCGAGCTGTACAAGTTCGAGATCACCCGGCCGGACGGCACGAAGACGATGCGCGCCGACCCGCTGGCCCGCCACACGCAGGCGCCGCCCGCCAACTCCTCGGTCGTGCACGAGTCGCACCACGAGTGGCACGACGCGCAGTGGCTCGCCCGCCGGGCGGAACGACCCGCCCACGAGGCGCCCTTCTCCGTGTACGAGGTGCACCTCGCCTCGTGGCGACCGGGCCTGACGTACCGCCAACTGGCGGATCAGTTGCCCGCGTACGTCTGCGATCTCGGCTTCACCCATGTCGAGCTGATGCCCGTCGCCGAGCATCCCTTCGGCGGCTCCTGGGGCTATCAGGTCACCGGCTTCTACGCGCCGACGGCCCGCCTCGGCACCCCCGACGACTTCAAGTACCTGGTGGACGCGCTGCACCGCGCCGGGATCGGTGTCCTGATGGACTGGGTGCCCGCGCACTTCCCCCGCGACGACTGGGCGCTCGCGGAGTTCGACGGGCGGCCGCTGTACGAGCACGAGGACCCGCTCAGGGCGGCGCACCCCGACTGGGGCACCCTGGAGTTCGACTACGGCCGCAGGGAGGTGCGCAACTTCCTTGTCGCTAACGCCTGTTACTGGTGCGAGGAGTTCCACATCGACGGCCTGCGGGTGGACGCGGTCGCCTCGATGCTCTACCTCGACTACTCCCGCGAGCACGGCCAGTGGACACCGAACGCGCACGGCGGCCGCGAGAACCTCGACGCGGTCGCCTTCCTCCAGGAGATGAACGCCACCGTCTACCGCCGGGCGCCCGGCGTCGTCACGATCGCCGAGGAGTCCACGGCCTGGGACGGCGTGACCCGGGCCACCCACCACCAGGGGCCCGGCGGCTTCGGAGGGCTCGGTTTCGGCCTGAAGTGGAACATGGGCTGGATGCACGACTCCCTCGACTACGTCGCGAAGGAGCCCGTACACCGCAAGCACCACCACAACGAGATGACGTTCTCGATGGTGTACGCGTACAGCGAGAACTACGTCCTGCCCATCTCGCACGACGAAGTGGTGCACGGCAAGCGCTCGTTGGTTTCGAAGATGCCCGGCGACTGGTGGCAGCAGCGGGCCACCCACCGCGCCTACCTCGGCTTCATGTGGGCCCACCCCGGCAAGCAACTCCTGTTCATGGGCCAGGAGTTCGCGCAGGGCGCCGAGTGGTCGGAAGCGCACGGCCCGGACTGGTGGCTGCTCGACCCGGCGTACGGCGCGGAGCCCGACCACCGGGGGGTACGGGACCTGGTCCGCGACCTGAACTCCGTCTACCGCGGCGAGGCCGCCCTGTGGCAGCGCGACACGGACCCCGGCGGCTTCGCCTGGGTGGAGGGCGACGCGGCCGAGGACAACGTCTTCGCCTTCCTGCGCCACGACGCGCAAGGGGCGCCCCTGCTCGCCGTCTCCCACTTCTCACCGGTGGTGCGGCACGCCTACCGGCTCGGCGTGCCGGACGAGTTCGCGGCCTGGCAGGAGGTCCTGAACACGGACGAGGCGCGCTACGGCGGCAGCGACGTCACCAACCCCGACCCGCTCAAGCCGGAGCCGGTGGCGTCCCACGGCCGCCCCGCGTCCCTGCGCCTGACCCTGCCGCCGCTGGCTACGGTGTGGCTGCGGCCGGCGTGACCTCCTCGATGCGCTTGAGGGCCACCGGAAGCTCCCCCGTGTACAGCACGCCGAGGCGCTGGGTGGCCCGGGTCAGGGCGACGTACAGGTCGCTGGCGCCGTACCTCACCGGCTCGACGACCAGGACCGTGTCGAACTCCAGGCCCTTCGCCTGACGCGGGTCGATCAGCACCACCGGCCGCGTCAGGTTCGGGGCCTCCCCGGCCGTCACCCCGGGGAGCCGTGCGGCGAGCTCCTGGTGGAGTTCGCGCGGGGCGATGACCGCGAGGCGGCCGTCGTCCCCGGCCTCGGCCGCCACCACGTCGGCCACGGCGGCGGCGAGGTGGTCGGCGCGGCGCGCCCAGGGCCGTACGCCCGTGGACCGCACCGAGCTTGGCGGGCGGAAGTCCGGGTTCCCGGCAAGGCGCGGCACCTCGGCCGCCACCTCCATGATCTCCACGGGCGTGCGGTAGTTCACGCCGAGCCGGGTGTACTCCCAACGGTCCTCGACGTACGGCGCGAGGATGCTCTCCCACGAGCCGCAGCCGCCCGCCTCCGCGGTCTGCGCCGGGTCGCCGACGAGCGTCATGGAGCGGGTCGGGCAGCGCCGCATCAGCAGCCGCCAGGCCATGGCGGACAGCTCCTGCGCCTCGTCGACGATGATGTGCCCGAACGCCCAGGTGCGGTCGGCCGCCGCGCGCTCGGCGGCGCTGCGGTGGTCGGCCTCCTCCTGCCGTTCGGCCATCCGCTCGGCGTCGATGATGTTGTGCGCGAGCAGGACCTCGGCGTCGTCCTCGTCCTTGTCCTCGAACTCGTACGTCCGCGAGGCCCGCGAGACGTCGAGGACACCCTGCGCGTACGCGATCTCCCGGGCGCGCTCGGCCTCCGCCGCCGCCCGCTCGGCGCTGTCGTCGTGGCCGAGCAGTTCGGCCGCCTCGTCGAGCAGCGGGACGTCGGCCGCCGTCCAGGGCGCGCCGCGCGGCCGCCGGATCGCCCTCGCGTCCTTTTCGCCGAGGCCCGTCGGCTCCTCCAGGAAGTCGGCGAGGAAGCCCTGCGGGGTCAGCGTGGGCCACAGCTCCTCGATGGCCGCGTGCACCTCGGGGCTGGCCGCGATGGCCTTGCCGAGCTGGGCGATGTCGTCGGGGCCGAGGAAGTTCGGGCCGCCGTACGGGTCGTGGCCGATGCGCTCGGCGAGCTGCTCGGTGAGCGAGTCGATGACCCGGAACGCGAAGTAGGGGCGCCCCAGGTTGTGCGGCACGTCCGCCTCGCGGGCCGCCTCCCGCGCCTCGTAGGCGATCGTCCAGTCCAGGATCAGGTCGCCGTCGTCGTGCGCGATGATCAGCGGCTCGCCCGGCTCGGGGATGCGCTGGCGGTCGCGCACCGCCGTGGCGAGCACCTCCGCCATCTCGGCGCGGCCCTTCACCTCGGCCGCCTCGGGGCTGTCGGTGCCGGTGGCGCTCACGCCGGGGAACAGCTCGCCGACCGTCGACAGCAGGACGCCGGTCTCACCGAGCGCGGGCAGGACCTCGCCGATGTAGCCGAGGAACGCCGGGTTCGGGCCGACGACGAGGACCGCGCGCTTGGCGAGCAGCTCGCGGTGGGCGTAGAGGAGGAACGCGGCGCGGTGCAGCGCCACGACCGTCTTGCCCGTCCCGGGGCCACCCTCGACGACGAGGACGCCGCGGTGCGGGGCGCGGATGATCCGGTCCTGCTCGGCCTGGATGGTCTGCACGATGTCGTGCATGCGGCCGGTGCGCGCCGAGTCGAGCGCGGCGAGCAGCACCTCGTCCGCGTCGGCGCTCTCGTGACCGGTGCGGGTCGTGTCGCCGAGGTCGAGGATCTCGTCGTGCAGACCGGTGACCTCACGGCCCTCGGTGGTGATGTGCCGGCGGCGCCGCAGACCCATCGGCGTATGGCCCGTCGCGAGGTAGAAGGGGCGGGCGACATCGGCGCGCCAGTCGATCACGAGCGGGGTCCGCTCGGCGTCAGAGGCGCGGATTCCGATGCGTCCGATGTGGTGGTCGCGGCCGTCGCGGAATTCGAGTCTGCCGAAGCAGAGGCCGTTCTCCCCCGCGTCGAAGGCGGCGAGCAGGCCGGACTGCTCCGCCACCAGGACATCGCGCTCAAGGCGCGCCTGGAGACCGTTGCCCACCTGCGACAACGAAGACCGCACGGCGTCCTCGGCCTCCGCGCGCAGCGCGTCAAGGCGCGCGTACAGCCCGGAGACGAATTGCTGCTCTTTCCGCAATTCCTCGGTTGACAATTCAGCCCCTCGCCAGTTACAGTGCTCGTATAAAGCTTCTCGTGAAGTCGCTGCATCTCAGCGGATACAACTTCTCGAAAGAATCCATAATACGCAGGGAAATGCCCCGGACGTCAATTCGTCCGGGGCATTTCCCTTGGGCGCGTGCGGAGCCTCAGAGCACGTCGGCCAGCTCCGCGAGGAGCTTGCGCTTGGCCCGCGCGCCCACCATCTGCTTCACGGGCTCACCGCCCCGGAACACGATCATGGTCGGCGCCGAGAGCACCTGGTAGGCGATCGCGGTCTCGGGGCTCCGGTCGACGTCCAGCTGGAGGATCTTGATCCGGTCCGCCTCCTCCCGCGCGATCTCGCTCAGCACCGGCGCCAGCTGCCGGCACGGGCCGCACCAGTCCGCCGTGAACTCCACGAGCACGGGCCGGTCCGTCTCACGCAGCACCTCCCCCTCGAAGTCCGCGTCCGTCACCTCGGCCACACCTGCTGCCTTCACTGCCACCACTCTCCTCATCCCGTCAGTTCGCACCGCGGCTCGGGGCCGCCTTCGAGCGCCGCCTCCGCGCGCACGAGCTGCGCGCCGACCTGCGCGCGCACCGCGTTCAACTCGCCGATCAGCGCGTCGAGTTCGGTGAGCTTGCGGCGGTAGACGGCGAGCGACGCGGGGCACGAGTCGCCCTCCGGATGGCCGGAGCGCAGACACTCCACGAAGGGCCGGGTCTCCTCCAGGTCGAACCCGAAGTCCTGCAAGGTCCTGATCTGTTCCAGGAGCCGCAGATCATCCTCGTCGTAGGTGCGGTACCCGTTTCCGGCACGCTGTGCGGGCAACAGCCCGCGGGACTCGTAGTAGCGCAGCGTCCGCGTGGTGGTCCCCGCGCGCGCCGCGAGCTCGCCGATTCGCATGCCCCGACGGTAATCGTTGACGTGGGCGTCAAGGCCAGGCCGGCTCCGGCCCCCGGGTCAGGCGGGCCTGCGGATGCCCTCGACGATCGAGGTCCAGTTGTCGCCGCCGTGCCCGAGGCCGATCGACCTGTCGGCCGCCGTGAGGACGCCGCGCAGAGCGGCCGCGTCCAGGCCGCGGTGCTCGGCGGCGCGCACGATGTGCCGCACGTTCGCCGCCTCGACGGTGAGGTTGTCCAGGTCGCCGGGGAACTTCCCCGCGTCCAGATCCTCGGCCGTGCCGTCGACGACGCTCGTGAGGAGGGCGGCGAGGGTCTTCATATAGGGGGCGACGGCCGCCCCCGGCACGCCCTCCGTGGCCGCGAGGGCGAAGCCGTGCACCAGGCCGTGCATCGCGGTCCAGAAGAAGTCCAGGGCGGAGAGGTCGTACACCGCGGCGAGCCCGTGGTCCTCGCCGACGTAGGCGCTCTGCCCGCCGAGCGCCTTCAGCGTGCCCTCGTACTTCTCGTACGCGGCCCGCGCACCGCTGTGGAAGATCAGCGCGTCCGGGGTGCCGATCATGGGGACCGGCACCATGACCGCGCCGTCCAGGTAGTCGACGCCGAGGGCCGCGGCCCTGACGGCGGCCTCGCGGGCGCGCTCGGGGGTGTCGGAGGTGAGGTTCACGAGGAGGCGGCCGTCGAGGTCGGCGGCGGTGACCTGGTCGAGGATCGCGTCCGCGGCGGCGTAGTCGAGGACGCACACGACGACGACCTCACCGGCGCGGACGGCTTCGGCGGGGGTGGCGGCGCGCGTGGCCCCGAGGGAGACGAGGTCCTCGCCCTTGCCGGGCGAGCGGTTCCAGACGGTGGTGGGGTGGCCGGCCTTCAGGAAGGCGCCGGCGAGGGCCTGGCCCATGGCGCCGAGGCCGAGGACGGTGACGGCGGGGCGGGGGTCTGGTGCGGTGGTCATGCGTCCCATCGTCGGCCGGGGCCCAACTGCCCACAAGTACCGACTAATTAGTCAGGTACTCACCGGAAGGTAAGGGTGCGGCCCGGAGGCGGCACGCCGTCGCTGACGCCGCGTCAGACCTGGCTTGTGCCGCAGCCATTGACGTACCCCTCCGTCACTCCTAGCGTCTGGTCGAACATCCGAACCACGTCCGGGATTTCGAACATGCGCTGCCCGCGCGCAGCCGAGGAATGAGACCCCCATGGCCCCCGCCCCCATACCCTCGCCCGCACCCGGCTCCGCGCCCCGGCCCGCCAGACGCGCCGTCCTGCGCGCGGCGGCCCTCGCGGCCTCGGCGACCGCCCTGTCCTCCTTCGCCGACGGCCGGGCGGCGGCCTCCCAAAGACCCCCGTCGGGCGTGGCCGCCGGCGCGGCGGGAGTCGCCGCCCCGGCCACCTGGACGGCCCGCCCCTTCGCCCTCAAGGACGTCTCGCTCCGCAAGGGCGTCTTCGCCACCAAGCGCGCCCTGATCCTCGACCACGGCCGCGGCTACGACGTGAACCGCCTGCTCCAGGTCTTCCGCGCCAACGCCGGCCTCGCCACGGGCGGCGCGGTGGCCCCCGGCGGCTGGGAGGGCCTCGACGGGGAGGCGAACGGCAATCTGCGGGGCCACTACACCGGCCACTTCCTCACCATGCTGTCGCAGGCGTACGCCGGTACGGGCGAGAAGGTGTACGCGGAGAAGGTCCGCCACATGATCGGCGCGCTCACGGAGGTCCGGTCGGCGCTGCGCGACGGTCCCGAAGTCCTCTCCGTCGAGGGCAGGTTCGGGACGGCCACCATGCAGGTGCGGGGCTCCCACCAGTACGTCGACCTGCCGTCGGGGGTCCTCGGCGGCGGCTCGGCGCTCACGTTCTCGGCGTGGGTCAAGCCCGCCCACGACGCCCCCTGGGCACGGATCCTGGACTGCGGCGACGACACCACCCGCTACCTCTACCTGACGGCGCGGGGTGCCGACGGCGCCCCGCGGTTCGCCCTCACCACCAAGGGCCCCGGCGGCGAGCAGGCCCTCGACGGCACGGCGCCGCTGCCCCTGGACAAGTGGAGCCACGTGGCGGTGACCCTCGGCGAAGGCACCGGGACGCTCTACGTCAACGGCGCCGTCGTCGCCAGGAACACCGCGATGACCCTCGACCCGGCGGCGCTCGGCACCCTTGAGGACCACTGGCTCGGCCGCTCCCACTTCGCCTCCGACCCCGTCTTCGCCGGCGCGTTCGACGAGGTCAACCTCTGGTCGCGGGCGCTGACCGCCGCCGAGGTCGCGGGACTCCAGGACGCCCCCGCCGCCCGGACGGCCGCCGGGCGCGGCGACCTCGCGTCGTACGCCTTCGACGAGACGAGCGGCGCCGTGTTCGCCGACGCCTCCGGCCGCGACCGTCCGGCCGCCCTGCGCCGCACCTGGGGCCGCCCGAGCCATCCCGGGTTCCTCGCGGCGTATCCCGAGACGCAGTTCATCACCCTGGAGTCGATGACCGGCCCCGACTACCACGTGGTGTGGGCGCCGTACTACACCGCGCACAAGATCCTGCGCGGTGTGCTCGACGCCTACCTCCACGTCGGCGACGAGCGGGCGCTCGATCTCGCGTCGGGCATGTGCGACTGGATGTACTCCCGGCTCTCCCGGCTCTCCGAAGCCACCCGCCAGCGCATGTGGGGCATCTTCTCCAGCGGCGAGTTCGGCGGGATCGTCGAGGCGATCTGCGACCTGCACGCCGTCACGGGCAAGGCCGAACACCTCGCGCTGGCCCGCCTCTTCGACCTCGACAAGCTCATCGACGCGTGCGCCGCGGGCACCGACACCCTCGACGGGCTCCACGCCAACCAGCACATCCCGATCTTCACGGGCCTGCTGCGGCTGTACGACTCGACGGGTGAGCGGCGCTACCTCACGGCCGCCCGGAACTTCTGGAAGATGGTCGTGCCGCACCGGATGTACGGCATCGGCGGCACCAGCACGGCGGAGTTCTGGAAGGCGCGCGGTGTCATCGCGGGGACACTCGGCGAGGCCACCGCCGAGACCTGCTGCGCGTACAACCTGCTGAAGCTGAGCCGCACGCTGTTCTTCCACGAGCAGGACGCGGCGTACATGGACTACTACGAACGCGCCCTCTACAACCAGGTTCTCGGCTCCAAGCAGGACGAGCCGGACGCGGAGAAGCCCCTCGTCACGTACTTCATCGGCCTGTCGCCCGGGCACGTCCGCGACTACACGCCGAAGCAGGGCACGACCTGCTGTGAGGGCACCGGCCTGGAGAGCGCCACCAAGTACCAGGACTCGGTCTACTTCCAGCGGGCCGACGGCTCCGCCCTGTACGTCAACCTCTACAGCCCCTCCACGCTGACGTGGGCGGCCAAGGGCGTCACGGTCACGCAGACCACCGACTACCCGAGGGAGCAGGGCACGACCCTCACGGTCCGGGGTGCCACCACCGCCTTCGAGCTGCGGCTGCGCGTCCCGGCGTGGGCGAAGGACGGGTTCACGGTGACCGTCAACGGCCGCAAGGCGACGGCGGACGCGGAGCCGGGGAGTTACTGCTCCGTCTCCCGCACCTGGCGCGACGGTGACACCGTGCGCGTCAGTGTGCCCTTCCGGCTGCGCACCGAGAAGTGCCCGGACGAGCCGGAGATCCAGACCCTCTTCTACGGCCCGGTCAACCTCGTGGCCCGCGACGCGAGCAAGGGCTATCTGCGCCTCGGCCTCTACCGCGACGCCGCGCTCTCCGGGGACCTGCTGCCCAGCCTCACCCCGGTGCCGGGCAAGCCGCTCCACCACCGGCTGGGCGACGTCGAGTTCGCGCCTTTCCTCGAAGGCACGCAGGACCCGACGCACGCCTACTTCCGGCGGGCCGAGCCCCAGGTGGTGTTCGGCGGGAACGAGGCGGGCGTCGCCAACCCGGCGGGCCCGGACGGCACGACGTTCCTCGACGCCGTCTGGTCGGCCGCCCCGTTCAAGAACAAGAACGCGCTCGTCCAGCACGTCCGGGCCACCGTGGACTCCTGGGTGGCCGCGGGGAGGCTGAGCGCGGCGGACGGCGCGAAGGTGGTGTCGACGGCGAAGCGGGCGTCATACGTCTCCTGAGGACGGGTCCGGGGCCGGGCCGGGGCGGGCGGCACCGCACGCGCCGCTCCCCGGGCCGACCGTCACCGCCGAGCCCGTGCCCTCGCCGGCCTTCACCCACAGCCCGCGCGCGACCACCGCGTCCAGCCGCAGGAACGGGACGGGGACGGGCGGCACCGCCCGGGTGGAGACGGTCAGGGGCAGCACACCCAGGAGCCGCCCGTGCAGGCTCGCCGCGCGGAAGCGGACGGCACCGGTCAGCGACAACTCGTCGGCGGCCAGGCAGGAAGCGGCCTCTCCCTGCCCGTAACGGATGCGGGGCCGGGACAGGTGGATCGCGGAGGCCCGGCACACGTCCGCGCCGGGAGGACAGTAGAGGCCGGTGACGGACAGTGTGGCCGCCCGCAGCGTGGTCCCCCCGGACCCTGTGGTGCGCCCGCTCGGTACCGCCCCGGCCAGGCAGCCGGCCAGCGCCCGCGCAGCCGTCACACGCTCCCCGCGCCGCGGCTGCGCGGAAGGCAGGGCGCCGGGCGCGCAGTCGCGGTCGCCCCCCGCGGCGGTGCCCTTCGGCCCGTCGGAGGGCCCGGGAGTCTCCCGGGCGGGAGCGGAGACCTCGCCGAAGTGATCGTCGGGCTCCGTGTCGACGGCGGTGCCCGCCCAGGCCGGTGCGAGGGCGGCGGTCAGGCCGGCGCCCACGGCCAGCCACCACCGCGCACGGCCAGGGCTCACCCGCCGCTCCCCGCGGCCTGGGCGGGCGGGGGCCGCCACGCCAGCGCCAGGGCCCCTCCGACCAGCGCGAGGAGCATGCCGAGGAGGAAGCCGCCCAGGTTGGCGAACGGATAGGAGAGGACGCCCAGGACGATGGCGGCGGCCCCGCTGAGGTGGGCGCGCGCCGGCACGGCCCACAGGTGCGCCGCACAGCCGACCAGCGCGAGGGCGAACATGACGGTGGCCGCCCCGCTGACTCCCTGCACCGGCAGCAGACCGACCTGGGCCAGCGGAAAGTAGCCGATCTCCACCCCGGCGCAGGCGACGCACGCGATGGCTCCCCGTGGACGGTGTCCTCGCCTCACGCGCACGGCTGCTCCCCGGCGCGGACGTCCATGGTGGCGTCGCCCAGCGTGAACACCCCTGCGGTCAGCGACCAGGCGTCGATCTCCAGGTGCCGGATCGTCAGTGCGTCCGCCTGCTGGCCGTACGTTCCCGCCGTCCCCCGGGCGCCCCCGCGCAGCGTGGCGGCGTCCCGTCCCATCTCCACCTCGTGGAACCGCATGTCGCCCCGGATGGACGACAGGTCGAGCGCCAGCGACGAAGCCCTCACCGCCCGGTGGTCGCCGGACCGGATCCGCAGCGTCGCCGTCCCCAGCGGTGTCCGTGCCACCGCGGACTGGCACAGCCCGTACAGCGCCGCCTCTTCCAGCCCGACCGCGGCGACCGCGTGCCGCTTCCCTGACGTCTCCTCACGGAACGAGGCGAACTGCGTCACCCCCTTGGCCTCCAGCCGGTGCGCCGTGACGGCGAAGGGGCTGCCGGCGACGGCGAACGACACCGGGACCGCCGCGGCCGTCGTGGCCGCGACCATCGCACCGGCCAGCACCAGCGCGCCTGTCGCGGCGAGCGCGAAACGCCTCCAGTCCGTCCGCCCTCCGGCGGCCCGGTGACGAGGCCCGGTGACACCTGGTACGCATGCGCCGCTGCGCCTCATGAGGTTGCCTTCCGCAAGACGGTCTCTCGCCGGTTAACGTGCCGTCTGCGCCGGAGGTGTGCCCGCCATCCGGGTGACCGGCGGCGCGGTCACCGGTCGTGCTTCCCCGATCCCCTCGCCGCCGGGGCCGACGGGGCGGGGTCCAGTGCGATGGTGTCGCGCATGTCCATTCTGTTCACCGGAGCCACCGGTTTCCTTGGCTCCCGCCTGCTGTACTCCCTGCTCGTGGAAGAGGGCCGCGAGGTCACGGCGCTGGGGCGCGGCACACCCGCCGCACTGCGCGCACGCGTCGTCGCGTCCCTCACCGGCCTGGCCGACGGGCCGCTGCCCCAGGCGGCACTGGACCGCCTGCACTGCCTGTCGGGCGACGTCTCCCGGCCCCGCCTGGCCCTGCCCCCGGCCCACTACCGCCGGCTCGCGGAGCGCACGACCGCCGTCTGGCACTGTGCCGCCGACATCTCGCTCTCCGCGCCACTGGACGCGCTGAGAGCGGTCAACGTGGCCGGCACGGCACACGTACTCGAACTCGCGGAGTACGCCGGCCAGGACTGCCGCGTCACGCACATCAGCACCGCCTTCGTCGCCGGGCGTCGGCGGGAGGGGTGGATCGCGGAGACGGAACTCGATGACTCGCCCGGCTTTGAAACGCCCTACGAGCAGACCAAGTTCGAGGCCGAACGGCTCGTGCGCGCCTGGGCGCAGCGCCGGCAGCGGCCGGTGACCGTGCTGCGCCCCAGCGTCCTGGTGACGGGCAGCCGCCCCGAGGAGGGCGAGCCGCAGCACCCCTTCGGTGTGCTGGGGCGGAGTACCGGGAGTTCGGGCGACGGCTTCCCCGAGGAAGCGACGGGACGCGTGCGGCTGCCCCTGCCGCCGGAGTGCACGCTCAACGCGGTGCAGGTCGAGTACGCGGTCCAGGCGATGCTGCGGCTCGCCGCGCGCGCCCCGGACCGGCCCGGAGTCCACACCTTCCACGTGGTCCACCCGGTCGCCACCCCCGTACGCCTGCTCCTGGAGGCCGTCGAGAGCCGGCATCCGGGCTTGCGGCTGGAGCAGGCCGGACACGTCACCGACCCGGACCCGGCCGAGACCCGGATCGTCGCGCGACTGCCCGGCTTCCTCTGGCGGTACGGCGGGCAACGACGCGGCTACGAGCGGTCGGGCCTGCTCTCACTCGTACCGGACCTGGCGGACCCACCGCCGCTCGACGCGGCCTACGTGCGGGCGGCACTGGGGCACGGCCCCGCTGTGCGCTACGCCACCCGTACGGGGGTCACCGCGTAGCAGTCGGGCGATTTGTCGCACATGCCGCAACCCGAAGGGCCCATGTCCGTTACCCCGGGCGGGCCTGTCGGCCCGGTCTCTGTCCCCCGCTCCGAGGATGCCGCATGCCTGTTTCCGGACCCGACGCCAACGAACCCATCGCCGTCGTGGGGGCTTCCTGCCGGCTGCCGGGCGCCATCGCCACATTGGACGATCTGTGGGGCGCTCTGGAACTGGGGCTCGACCTGGTGACGACCGTGCCGGACGACCGGTTCCCCGCCGACCGGTTCGCCGACCCGTCGCGGCGCAGGGCATCCAAGAGCTACACCGCGGCAGGCGGCTTCCTCGACGACGTCGCGGGGTTCGACTCGGGCTATTTCGACGGGATCTCGCCCCGTGAGGCCGCGGCGATGGACCCCCAGCAGCGGCTGCTGCTGGAGTTGGCGGTCGAGGCCGTGGACGACGCGGGGGCCTGCCGGCCGGTCCTCGCGGGTTCCGACACAGCCGTGGTGATCGGCGGCAGCTCCCACGACTACGAACAACTGCAGACGCTCGCCGGGGGCGAGCCGGACCCGCACATGATGGCGGGCCTGGCGAGCTGCAACCTCGCCAACCGCCTGTCCCACGCCTTCGACTGGCACGGCATGAGCACGACCGTGGACACCGCCTGTTCCTCCGCGCTGACGGCCGTGCACCAGGCCTGCGAGATCCTGCGCCACGGGCGCTCGCGGACCGTGCTCGCCGGTGGTGTCCAAGTCCTCCTGGCCCCCTCCTCGTTCATCGGCTTCTCGGCGGCCGGCATGCTCTCCCCGACAGGGCGCTGCCGGCCCTTCTCCGCCGATGCCGACGGTTTCGTCCGCTCCGAGGGCGCGGGCCTCGTGCTCCTGAAGCGGCTCTCGGACGCCACGGCCGACGGGGACCGGATCCACGGACTCATCGTGGCGAGCGGTGTCAACAGCGACGGGAACACCCCCGGCCTCACCCTGCCCAGCAGCACGGC
The DNA here is from genome assembly GCF_043078805.1 of Streptomyces sp. NPDC015345. Classification (NCBI taxonomy): domain Bacteria; kingdom Bacillati; phylum Actinomycetota; class Actinomycetes; order Kitasatosporales; family Streptomycetaceae; genus Streptomyces; species Streptomyces sp. NPDC015345. Next base: position 15,569 of record NZ_JBIBTX010000003.1, read on the forward strand.
CCAGCAGGCCCTGCTCACCGAGGTGTACGAAGAGGCGGGCATCAGCGCCGACGAACTCGGCTACGTGGAGGCGCACGGCACCGGCACCCCGGTCGGCGACCCCGTCGAATGCGCCGCCATCGGCCGCGCCCTCGGTGCCCGCCGCCGCACCGGCACCCTGCCCATCGGATCGGTGAAGGGCAACCTGGGCCACTTGGAGGGCGCGGCGGGCATGGCGGGCCTGTTCAAGGCGCTGCTGGTGCTCAGGCACCGGCGCGTTCCGGCGACCGTCAACGCCGAGCCGCTGAACACGGACATCGACTTCGACGCCCTCGGCCTGCGACCCGTCGTCGAGGCGGAAGACCTCGCCGGGCCGCGGCGGCCGCTGGCCGGGGTGAACTCCTTCGGTTTCGGAGGGGCCAACGCCCACCTCGTCCTCGCGCCCGCGCCACGGGTCCCCTCTCCCCGCGCGGCCCGGACGGCGCCCGGTCCCCTGCCCGTCGTCGTCTCGGCACGCACCCCCGAGGCGGTGGCCCAGGCCGCCGAGAACATGGCCCAGCGCCTGGAGTACGCCGCGCCCGAGGAGTTCTACGACATCGCCTACACGGCCACCGAACGCCGCGGCCGGCACGAGTACGCCACCGCCGTCCTCGCCGCCACCCCCGCCCGGGCCGCGCAGGCACTGCACGCGGCAGCCGTCCGCCCGGACGCGGCGCTGCGTACCGTCACCGGCGCCGGGACCACCGGCCGGGCGCCGTGCCGTACCGTGTTCGCCTTCTCCGGCAACGGCTCGCAGTGGCCCGGCATGGGGACGGCCCTGCTGGACGCCGAACCCGCCTTCCGCCGGGCGGTCGAAGAGGTCGACGGTCTGCTGCGGCCCCGGCTCGGCTGGTCGGTGACCGAGGAACTGCGCCGCCCGGCACGGCAGACGCGCCTGCACCTGACGGAGGTGGCCCAACCACTGCTGTTCGCCGTGCAGATCGGCCTGGTCGAGCTGCTGGCCACCTACGGCGTCCACGCGCAGGCCACCGTCGGCCACAGCATCGGCGAGGTGGCCGCCGCCTGTGTGTCGGGCGCCCTCGACCTGCCCGCGGCGTGCCGGGTCGTGGCCGCTCGCAGCCACGCCCAGGCCGCCACGGCGGGCACGGGCAGGATGGCCGCGGTCGGCATGGGCGCCGAGGACCTGACGAAGGAACTGGCCGCCTTCGCCCCCAGGCTGGAGCTGGCCGGGGTGAACAGCCCCGGGGACTGCACCGTCGCAGGGGAGCGGCAGGCGCTCGCCCGGCTCGGCACGGAACTGACGGCGCGCGGCGTCTACTTCAGGGAACTCGACCTGGACCACGCCTTCCACAGCCGGGCCATGGATCCCGTCAAGGACGAGCTCCTCGCCGCCCTGGCCTCCCTCACCTGCCGCGATCACCGCGTTCCCTTCTTCTCCACCGTCACCGGTGGGCCACTCGACGGCCCTCACCTGACCGCCTCGTACTGGTGGCGCAACGTGCGTGAGCCGGTCGCCTTCGACCGCGCGGTCACCGCGCTGCTGGCCGAAGGGCCCGCCGTCTTCCTGGAGATCGGGCCGCACGGCGTGCTCACCCCCTACCTCGGGCGGCGCCGGGCGGACGCCGGTCCCCTCCCGGGTGCGGTCGCCGTCTGCCGCCGCGGGAAGGACGATCCGGACGCCGTGCGGGCCGCCGCCGCGGCGGCCATCGCCCTCGGCGCACGCACGGCCGGCAGTCACTTCCCGCAGCCCGGACGCGTCACCACGCTCCCCGCCTACCCGTGGCAGCGTGAGCGGTGCTGGAACGGATCACCGTGGGACTGGGAGCGCGTACGCGGCGATCGCGGCATCCCGCACCCGCTGCTGGGCCAGTCCGCCCAGCTCGCTCAGCCCGCCTGGCGCCAGGAGATCGACACCGCGCGCCTGCCGTGGCTGGCGGACCACCGGGTGGGCGACGCGGTGGTCATGCCCGCCGCCGCCTTCGCGGAGGCCGCGTGCGCCGCCGGCCGCCGCCACTTCGACGGCCCCGCGGAGGTCACCGATCTGCACCTGGTCAAAGCCCTGTCTCTGCCGGGCCGCACGGACACCCGGGAGGTCCTGGTGCAGACGACCCTGTCACCGGAGGACGGTGTCGTCCGCGTCGCAGGCCGGCCCGACACCGGAGCTCCTTGGCAGCTGCACGCCCGTGGCCGCGTACGCAGGCTCCTCGCCCCGGCGCCCGGCCCGCTGGACCTCGCGGCGGTGCGTTCAGGGCTGCGCGCCGTGGAGATGGACCCGGACGCCTTCTACGCGTCGTTCGCCGCCGTGGGTCTGCACTACGGGCCCGCCTTCCGCGTCGTCACCGGGGTCCGCGCCGGTGACGGTGAAGTACTGAGCGGATACCACCTCACGGTGCCGCCCGACGGCTTCGAGGCCCATCCGGCGATCCTGGACGGCGCCCTGCAGAGCGCCGCGGCCCTTCTCTCCGGGTCCGGGGAGCACCGCTTGTTCCTGCCGGCCGCGATCGGCGCCGCCCGTGTGTGGCGGTCCCCCGCGCCCCGAGGGCACCTGTACGTCCGGTCCGTCCACGTCACCGGCCGCGATGCCCGGTTCGACGCCCTGATCACCGATGAGAGCGGCGAGGTCACCGCCGAACTGCGTGACTGCCGGATGCGGCGAGCGGACATGCTGTCCGCCACAGCGGTGCGACACGCCTCCGTCGTACTGCGCTCGGCGGCACATCCCGGCACGACCCGCCCCGCTGCCCTGCCCGCGCCCCGGGAGGTGGCGGCGGCGACAGCGGCCGCCCGCGCCGCACGCGCCGATGAGGGGGTCACCCGCCTCATGGAGCGTCTGCGGGAGTCGACGGCGCACTGGAGCGCGCACGCGTTCGCCGAGCTGCTGCCCACGCGCACCCGCTTCGCCCTGGCCGATCTGCACGCCGCCGGAATGCCCGAGCGGTACGCGGCGCAGGCCTCCCTGCTGGCCCGGCTCGCCGTCGACCACGGCCTGCTGTCGGCCACCGACGATCCCGCGCGGCCCGGCTGGCAGTGGCGTACGGCCAGGGACACGGACGGCCATGCCCGCGCCCTGCTCGCCGAACACCCGGGGATGGCCGCGCTACTCGCGGTCCACCAGCGCTGTGGGCTGCGGCTCGCGGCCGTACTGAGCGGAGAACGCGATCCGCGGGAGCTGTTCACCACCGAGGGCGACCGGCACCTGTGGGAACGCTTCCAGGCCCGCACCCTGCACCCCGCCCTGCGGCGCGACGCCCGGCTGCTGCTCGCGCGGGCCCTCGCCGACCGGCCCGCCGACAGCCCCCTGCGGGTGCTGGAGATCGGTGCCGGGACCGGTGATCTGAGCGCCGAACTCCTGCCGCTGCTGCCGCCCGAGGTGACCGAGTACGTCTTCACCGACCGCTCCGCGGACACCTTTCCGCGCGCACGGGCACGCCTGGAGGCCTACGACTTCGTCGACTACCGGACCTTCGATCCCGCTGCCCCCGATGCCACCGATGCCACCGATGACTCCGGCGACGGGGCGGCCGAATGGGATCTTCCCGGCGCGTACGACTTGGTGATCAGCTCCGGCGCCCTCCAGCGGGCGGAGGCACCGGCCGCGGCCGCGCGCCGCGTCGGACGGTTGCTCGCCGAGGGCGGGCTGCTGCTGGCCCTGGACCGCGGCCCGCTGCACCACACGGCGCTGTTGCAGGGGCTGTTCGACCCCGCCGCGCCCACTCGCCCGTGCGACGGCGGCGACACACTGGACACGCTGCGCTCGGCTCTGCGCGACGCGCGCTTCACCGACATCACGGCCGCCGGGGCGGCCGACGGGACGGGCGGCGTGCTCCTGGCCCGCCCGCCGCGGCCCGAGGCGAACGGGACATCAGCACCCGCCGCCGGCACGGTTGCCCTGTCCGGCCGGTGGCTCCTGCTCTCGGAAAGCGCCACGACCCCGCTGCCCCCGGCGCTGGCCGCCGCCGTGACCGACGCCGGCGCCGTCGACGTCGTATGCGGCACGGTTCCCGGACCCGAGGGCTGGGAGGAGCTGACGGCCGGCGCCGAGGCCGTTCACTGCGTACTGATCGTGGACGGGCAGGCGCCCTCCGACGCCGGGGCGCTCACCCGCCGGGCCGTCCAGCGGGCGCAGACCCTCCGCGCCGCGGCGCGGGCCCTGTCCGCCGGCTCCCCGGACCGGCACGCCACGCTCTGGCTGGTCACCCGGCCCACCGGCGCCCTGCCCCGCCCCGAACGCCCCCTCGATCCCGCCGCCGCGGCCCTCTGGGGCACCGCGCGCACGCTGGCCAACGAGCGGCCCGGCCTGGCCGTGCGCCGCGTCTCGCTGGAGGAGGGCCCAGACGCCACCGCGGACGCAGGTCGGCTGGTGCGCGAATTCCTGCACGCCTCGGCGCCCGCCGCGGGGCCCGCCGAGGACGAAGTCGTGCTGACCCCCAGGGGCCGCTTCGTGGCACGGCTGACCGACCGCCACCCCACCGCGGGCCCGCCGGCGGACCGCGACGAGCCCTACGCCCTCGAACTGCGCGACCAAGGCCTGCGCAGCCGGACCGCCTGGGCCCTACGGCCCCCGCCCGCCTGCGCCCCCGACGAACTCCTCGTACGCGTCCGCGCCGCCGCGCTCAACTACCGCGACGTGATGCTGGCCACCGGCATGCTGCCCCCGGACGCCGAGGTACCGCTGCCCGGCGGCCCCGCCCTCGGTCTGGAATGCGCCGGTGAGGTGACCGCCGTCGGGCGCGACGTCACCGGCTACGCCCCCGGCGACCGCGTCCACGGCCTCGCGCCGCGCTCCTTGGCGTCACACGTGCGCGTACGGCCCGAGTCGGTGGGCCGCACGCCCGCCGGCATGAGCCACGAGGAGGCGGCCACGCTGCCGGTCGTCTTCCTGACCGTCCACTACGCGCTGGCGCACCTGGCCCACCTGCGGCCCGGGGAGACGCTGCTGGTGCACGGAGGGGCGGGCGGCGTGGGCATGGCGGCGCTCCAGTACGCACACCACCTCGGCGCACACGTGATCGCCACCGCCGGGACACCCGCCAAGCGGGACCTGCTGCGCGCCCTTGGCGTCACCCATGTCTTCGACTCCCGCACGCTCGACTTCGCCGACCGGGTACGCGCCGCCACGGACGGACACGGCGTCGACGTCGTCCTCAACTCCCTGTCCGGGGAGGCGATCACGCGCAGCCTGGAGACCCTGCGGCCGGGCGGGCGGTTCATCGAACTCGGCAAGCGCGACATCTACGCCAACCAGCCGCTGCTGCTGCGTCCGTTCCGCCGCAACATCTCCTTCCACGCCCTGGACGTCAACCAGTTGACCGTGCACGCCCCCGAGGCGCTGGCCGCCGCCTTCGCCGAGGTCAATGAGCGCGTGGCCGAGGGCGTCTACCGTCCCCTGCCCCACGAGGTGTACCCGGCCGCGCGGATCCACGAGGCCTTCCGCACCCTCCAGCACTCCCGGCACCTCGGCAAGGTCGTCATCTCCCTCGCCGAACCGCCCCCACTGGAACGGCCCGCCCCCGCCCCGGCCCCGACGCCCGACGCCACCTACCTCGTCACGGGCGGCACCAGCGGCTTCGGCGCGGCCACCGCCCGCCATCTGGCGGCCCGCGGCGCCCGGCACCTGGCGCTGGTCAGCCGCAGCGGCCCCCGGGCCCCCGAGGCCGCCGGGCTGGTGCGGGAGCTCGCCGCCCTGGGGGCCACCGCGCACGTGCACGCCGCCGACGTGACCGATCCCGTGGCGGTGCGCGAGATCTTCACCCGGGCGTACGACGCGGGCCGTCCCGTGCGGGGCGTCGTGCACGCGGCGATGCGGCTGGACGACGCGCCCCTGGCGGAACTGGACGCCGACCGGTTCCACGCGGTGCTGGCCCCGAAGATGCAAGGGGCTCTGGTACTCGACGCGGTGAGCCGGGAACACGAGGTGGAGCACTTCGTCCTCTACTCCTCCGTCTCCGCCCTCATCGGCAACCCGACGCAAGCGCCCTACGCCGCCGGGAACCTCTTCCAGGAGGCGCTCGTACGTGCCCGCAGGGCGGGCGGGGCCGCCGGTCTGGCCGTGGCCTGGGGCGGCATCGGCGAAACGGGCTACCTCCACCGCGCTGGGATGACGCAGACGTTCGACCGCCTGGGGGCAGGTGCCATCGCCCCCGCCCAGGCCCTGACCTGCCTGGACGACCTGCTGGGGCAGCGGGCACAGGTGAGGGCCGTGGGGCGGTTCGACTGGCCGCGCATGGCGCGCGCCCTGGCTGTGTTGCGGTCCGCCGCCCGCTTCGTCCCGCTGACCGGCGAGGGGGACCCGGGAGAGGGTGTGGGCGCCGCGGAGGAGTTCACCGCCCGCTACTCCGGTGCCAAGAGCGACGACGAGGCCCGTGCCGTCCTGACCGAGACACTGATCCGTCTGGCGGCCGGTGTCCTGCAGACCCCGGCCGAGCGCCTCGACGCCACCAAGGACATCAGCGCTCTGGGCCTGGACTCCCTGATGCTGGCCGAACTCACCGTCTCCGTACGGCGCACCATCGGCTGCGAACTGCCGCTCATGGAGCTGGTGACCGTCCGGTCCCTCGCCGACCTCACCGAGCGGATCCACCGCACCCTGCGGCGAGCCGTGCCGACCACCCCCGCGAGCCCCCACCAGCACGGAGAGGCCCTCGCGCCATGAGCCGCACCACCCCGCCCCGGCCCTCACCCGTCGACCGGCACCTGCACCGTGCCACCCGCGCACTCCCGCACCACGGGGGCTATCTGGGCTTCGTCGGCATCCTGGATGGACCGCCGCCGGGCGTCGAAGAGCTGCGTGACCTGGTCGCCGACGCCGTGGCCCGCGTCCCCGCGTGGCAGTACCGGGTGTGCGCCGACAACCGGCGGGTCTGGGAGCCGGCCCACGGCCAGGACCCGCGTGGGCACGTCCATGAACTGCGCCTGCCCGGGGGTCCCGTGACACTTGAGGAGATCGCCCGGGCGGCGCACGACGTGCCCTTTCCCGAAGGGGCCGACAACTGGGGCGTCTGGCTCGTCACCGGCTGGGCCCCCGACCGCTACGCCCTCGCCTGCCGCGTGCACCACGCCCTCCAGGACGCCCTGGGAGCCATGGCGGGGGTGGCCGCCTTCATGGTCCCTGGCCTGGAGCTCCCACTGGGCGTCCCACCGGACGCCGAGCCGCCGTTCCGGCCGGTCCGCACCGCCCGCTGGGCCGTCCGCACCCTGCCGGCCCTGCTGCGGCCGACGGCCCGCTGGAGCCCGGCACGTCAGGCGGCGGGCACCACTCGCACGCTGCACGTCACGAGCTGCGACACGGGGCGCCTGAAGGCACTCGCCCGTGCGGCCGGGGCCTCCCTCAACCAGATCTACCTCGCCACCACCGCCGGTGCCCTGCGCGCCTGGACACCCGAGGACTGGGCGGCCCGCGGCGCCGGGCCCCTGCACTCCTTCGTCCCCGCCGAGAGCCGCCCTCCGGGCCACGAGACGGCCACCCTCGGCAACCACCTGGCCGCTCTGCGGGCCGAACTGCACTGCGCGGAGCCCGACCCCCGCCGCCGGCTGGACCTGATGCGCCCGAGCACGGACAGGCACGCCGCCGAGGTCCCGCAGCAGCGGGCGGCCCTGCGCGCCCTGCCCCGCGCCGCGGGCCTCGCCACCCGTTGTCTGCTCAACCGAAGCAGGACCGCCCTCCTGACCACCAACGTCCCCCTGGGGGCAGGGCTGGTGGTCAACGGCCACCCCGTCCGCGGACTCGCCTGCCTGCCGCCCCTGCTGTTCGGCCACCCGCTGAGCGTGGCCCTGACCACCTACGAAGAGCGGGCGACCATCAGCTTCACCAGCGACCGCGGCGACGCCGATCCCGGTCGGCTGCCGCGGCTGTGGCAGGAGTCCTTGACGGAGCTCGAAGAGGCCTACGCCCCGGTCTGACCTCGACCGGCGCGGGCCTGCCGACCGAGCCCGGTGGTGTCGGTCAGGGCCGCGCGGAGCCAGTTGTCGGCGGTGCCGGGCGTCGGCTCGGGCGGGCCCGGCGGTGGGGTCATGACCTCGGCGGCGAGCTGCCAGTAGTGGTCGATGCGCTCCTCGGCGGCGAGCATGCGGCCAAGGCCCCGGCGGAAACCGGCGCTGTCGCGGGTGTTGAGGGCGGCGGCGTGGACGGCGACGAAGCAGTCGAGCGCCTCGCCCCGGCGCGGCGCCCGGCCCGCCCGCAGCTCCGCCGAGGCCAGCGCGAAGGCCTCGGGCAGACCCTCGTAGAGCACGGCGGGGCGGTAGCCCTTGCCGGGCAGGTGCGCCTCGGGCCGGCAGCCGTCCGGGCCCGGTCCCGCGTCGAAGCAGCTGTCGGACACGAACGCGTGCAGCCGGGCGAAGGCCAGCACCTGGGCCGGGGCCGGGTCATCGGGCAGCTGGGGGACCGCCTGTTCGACGACGGCCGACACGACCCGGGCCGGCAGCCGCGCGGGCAGCCAGCGCCGCCAGAACCGCGCGAGCGCGGCCGTGCTGGGCGGCGTCGGCAGCCCGCCGACCAGCCTCAGCCGCTCGGCGCGCTCCTCGGCGGGGCAGTCGCGCAGCAGGCGCAGCGCGGCCTGCCGCCAGCGCAGGACGGTCAGGCGCGTGCCGAGTTCGCGCAGCCGGTCGTCGATGACGCCCTCCAGGGCGTCGTCCAGCGCGTCCTCCTGTCCGAGGAGCCGGCCGACGTCGGGCACCGGCACGTCGAGGCCGCGCAGGGAGCGGATGAGGCGGAGCCGCTCCAGCGCCTCGGGGCCGTAGCGGCGGTGGCCGCCGCCGCTGCGGGCGGCTTCGGGCAGCAGGCCCCGGTCGGAGTAGAAGCGGACGGTCTTGACGGTGACGCCCGCCCGCTCGGCCAGCTGCCCGATGCTCCACGAACCGCTGCTCCACGAGTCGTTGCTCCGCCGGCCGTCTTCCCACTGGCCGTCTTCCGGCACCACTTGAACCTCCCTCAGGGGGAGTTCCTAGCGTACGGGCGAGCGCGGCGGGGTGATCGGCCCGGCCGTGCGGGCAACGGCGTACCAGAGGTCGTATCGGGAGGAATCATGACGGCGTTCGTGCTGGTGTCGGGCGGTCACACGGGCGGCTGGATCTGGCGGGACGTGGCGCCGCCGCTGCGCGCGGCGGGGGCCGAGGTGCACGCGGTGACGCTGACGGGGCTCGGGGACCGCCGCCATCTCGCGGGCCCGCAGACGGGCCTGGAGACGCACATCGAGGACGTGGTCCAGGCGATCGACCACGTCGACACGGACGAGGTCGTGCTCGTCGGCTACTGCTACGGCATCTACCCGGCGGTGGGCGCCGCCGACCGGCGCACGGAGCGGATCGCCCGCCTCGTGTACCTGGACTCGCCACTGCCGCAGGACGGCCGCTCCATGCTCGACCAGGTGCGGGAGCTGATGCCCGCCGGGCCGGCCAGGGAGCGGATGCTCGGCATGGCCGAGCGGGCCGAGGACGGCTGGCTGGTCCCCGCGCCCACCCCCGAGGAGTGGCGGGAGCACGGGAACCTCGCGGGTGTCTCGCCCGAGGGGCTCGCCCGGATCGCGCGCCTGGCCTCGCCGATGCCCCTCGGCCCGGCCGCGCAGCAGCTGCGGATCTCGGAGGCGGTCGACGCGCTCCCGATGAGCGGCGTCTTCTGCACCGTCGGCGGGACGACGGACATCGCCGCGCTCGAAGCCCTCGTGGCCTCGGGCATGCCGCTGGTCCAGCGTCTCGCCGGCCCGGGGGCGACCTTCTTCGAACTGGCCACCGGGCACTGGCCGATGCTCTCCACGCCCGACGAGCTGGCCGGGGTGCTGCTGCGGGCGGCGGCGGGCGAGGGACACCGCCTCGCCGCCGCGACGGGCGCCTAGGCGTCGCTCTTCGCCGTCTTGTCGTACGTGAGGAACACCGTGCCGCTGTCGAGGACGACGGCGTCCGTCCGCTCGTACAGCAGCGGTTCGAAGGCGGCACCCCGGCCGAACAGGGGTGTGCCCGAACCCAGCGTCAGCGGGGCCAGCTTGACGACCAGGCGGTCGATCTCGCCGCGCAGCGCTCCGGCCAGCTCGCCGCCGCCGCAGAGCCAGATGTCCTTGCCGTCCTCGCGCTTCAGCTCGCGCACCTTGGCGAGGGGGTCGGTGGCGACGAGTTCGACGCCGGGGTCCGGGCTCTCGGTGAGGGTGCGGGTGAAGACGTAGTGCCTCAAGTGCGGGTAGCAGTTGGCGAATCCGGCGTCCACGCCGTTCATGTACGTCCTGCGGCCTTCGAGGATGGTGTCGAAGTGGGCCCCCTCGGCGGTGATGCCGAGGGCTTCCCTGGCCGGGGCCGGCAGGGTCTCGGGGTACGTCTGCGCGAGGTGCTGGACGTAGTCCTGAGCGACCGGCCAGAAGCCGTCGGGGCCCGTGGGGTCAGAACCGTCGGGCCCGGCGATGAACCCGTCGATGCTGACGGCGATGAAGTAGACGAGCTTTCGCATGCGGACTCCTGGGAAGCGGCGGTCGGGGGCGGTAGGTCCATCGAGGGCGCGGGCGCGGTGGCCGGTCAGCTGCGGCTCCCCGGCTTGGGGAGCGGCCGGGGCCGCGGCACGGACTGCGGCTTGACGGGCCGCGGGAAGCGCCTGGGGCTGCGCAATCTGGCTCCTTGTCCGACGCGCCGAGAAGCACGTCGATCGTTGTACTGTGGCTGAAGTGGTTAGAACGTAGTACTCCACCTGGAGTGGTGTCAACGAATTTCGGCGACTTCTTTTCGGAGTGGTGTGGCACGGGCCCTCGTGGGCGCGCCCAGGCCTCGGCGAGCGCCTTTCGCGCGCGGCCGCAGAACGCCTCCACCGCGCCCGGCTCGGGCTGCTCTCCCGCGCGGAACATCGCCGCCTGGAGGGCGGGCCCGCCTTCGGGCGGGCGCCGAACGCAAGGCCGGGGCAGGGAGGTTTCGCCTCCCTGCCCCGGCCCATGTGCTGCTACTGCTACTGCTACTTCCGGCCGCTGGACCCGGCGGCGACCGGCTCCGGCGCCGAGGCCTCGGCCTCGGGCTCTGCGTCCCTGCCCTTGCGCGGCAGCAGCGCCGCCACCAGGACCGTGCCGACGCCGAGGATCACCGCGCCGACCAGGCTGGTGTGCGCGACCGCGTCGGAGAAGGCGGAGCCGACCGCGTCGGCCATCTTGCCCGCGCCCTGGGCCAGCTGCTCGGCCTGGCCCTTGAGCTGGGCCGCCTGCTCCTTGGAACCGGCGTGGGCGGCCTTCTCGGCCACCGCGTGCGCCTTGTCGCCGATGCCCTGGGCCACCGCGTAGCCCGCGCCGACCGAGTCCTGCGCGGTCTCCAGCGTGCCGTCGGGCAGCTTGGTGCCGGAGGCCGACGCCGCGTCCTCCAGCTTCGAGGAGTACGAACTGGCAAGCACCGAGCCGAGGATGGCGATGCCGAGCGACCCGCCCAGCTCCAGCGACGTGTCGTTGACCGCGCCGCCGACGCCCAGCTCCGACTCGGGGAACGCGCCCATGATCGCGTCGGTGCACGGCGACAGCGCGAGGCCGATGGCCAGGCCGAGGACGATCAGCGGGGCGACGAAGTCCCCGTACGAGGAGTGGACGTCGACCTGGGTGAGCAGGGCGAGCGCCACCGTGCCCGCGACCATGCCCGCCGACACGGTGATCTTCATGCCGATGCGCGGGGTGAGGAAACCGGTGAGCGCCGAGCCGACGAAGACCGCGCCCGCGAGCGGCAGCATGCGTACGCCCGTCTCCAACGGGTTGTAGCCGAGGACGAACTGGAGGTGCTGCGTCAGGTAGTAGAACGCGCCGAAGACCGCGAGGAAGAACAGCGCCACCGCGAGGTTCGAGCCGGCGAAGCGGCGGTCGAGGAAGCGGCGGACGTTCAGGATCGGGTGCGGGTGCCGCAGCTCCCAGGCGACGAAGGCCAGCAGGCCGACGCCCGCCACGACGGCCGCGGAGACCGCCTTGACGTCCCAGCCGAAGTGCGGACCCTGGATGATCATGTAGACCAGCGCGCCGGTCCAGATGACGGAGAGCAGCCCGCCGACATAGTCGATGCGGTCGTGGTGCCCGGCCTTGGACGGCGGGATCAGCACGAAGGCGCCGGCGATCGCGAGGACGGCGACCGGCACGTTGATCAGGAAGGTCGAGGACCAGCCGTGGTCCTCCAGGAGCGCGCCCGCGACCAGCGGACCGGCGGCGATCGCGAGGCCGGCGGTGGCGGTCCACAGCACGATGGCCTTGGCCCGCTCCGCGCGCGGGAAGGTCGCCGCGAGCAGCGACAGCGTGGCCGGCATGATCATCGCCGCACCGAAGCCCATCACCGCGCGGGACGCGATGACCCCGCCCGAGCTGTCGACCAGTGAGCCCGCGACCGAGCCCGCACCGAAGACGACGAGGCCGAGCACCAGCGCGCCGCGGCGGCTGTACTTGTCGCCGATGGCGCCGAGCAGCAGCATCAGCGCGGCGTACGGGACGGTGTAGCCGTCGATGACCCACTGGAGGTCGGAGCTGGAGAGGCCGAGGTCCTTGGTCATGTCGGGGGCGGCGACGGTCAGTGCCGTGTTCGCCATGACGATGATCAGAAGGCTCAGGCAGAGCACGCCCAGCGCCCACCAGCGGCGTGCGTACGGCCCCTTCATCTCTTCGACCGGTTGCTTCATGAGTAGAGCCACCGAAGTCTCACCCTTCCCTGCTGCCGCGCGTTCTTGCTTTCCGGTGACCTTGCACAGCACTGTGCAAATACACACTGGTGCGCAACTTACGCCACTGCACACAGCTGTGCAAAACGGTCGCGGTCACAGCCCCGGGACGCGCGTGCAGAATGGAGCCCATGAGCCGAGCCGACGCCAACCGCCGCCGCATCCTGGAGGTCGCTCTCGCCGAGCTCCTCCGTGATCCGGACGCGTCCATGGACCAGATCGCGCGGGCGGCGGGGGTCGTGCGCAGGACCGTGTACGGCCACTTCCCGAGCCGCGAGGCCCTCATCGGCGCGCTCATCGACGGCGCGGTCGAGGCGGTGGCCGCGGCCCACGCCTCCGGGCGGGCGCAGTCGGACGACCCGGCCGAGTCGCTCGCGCACTCGATGGTCGCCGTCTGGGAGATCGCCGACGGCTACCGCCTCCTGGTCGGCCTGGCGCAGCGCAGCGTCGCGATGGAGGGCATCAGGCAGCGCCTCGCCCCGGTCCGCGCCAAGTGCGTGGACGTCCTGCGGGCCGGCCTGGCGGACGGCTCCTTCACCTCATCACTGCCGCCCGCCGCGCTCGCGTACGTGCATGAGCAGCAGCTCTTCGGCCTGATGGAGGCGGTGAACGACGGCCTGCTCCCGCCGGGCGACGCGGGCCGCGCCGCGGCGTCGACGGCTCTGCTCTCGGCGGGGGTTCCGGTGGAGAGGGCGCGGGGGATCATCGCGGGGCTGGGGTAGGGCCGTACCCGTCGGGTCATTGAATGACCAGGCGTTCCGGCGGGATGAGGTCGAGGCCGGTGACCTGAGGGCAGTTGTAGAGCTCGACGCGGACGTTCTCCAGGTCGGCCAGGGGAGCCAGATCGAGGGGGCCGCAGTTGCCGAACTCGACCGCCTCCAGCCGGGGCAGCTCGGCGAGCGCGGCGAGCCCGTCGACCTGCTGGACGTTGCCGACATGCAGCGTGGCGAGTTCCCGGTGTACCGCGAGAGGGGACACGTCGACCAGGGGAACGTCGATGATCTGGAGCGTGGACAGAGGGGAGAAGACGCCTGCGGCCAGGAAGCTGCGCCACTGGTGGTCCTCATTGACGGTCAGCCAGCGCAGGGAGGTCAGCGCTTCCAGCCCGGACAACCGCATCCGGCAGGCCTGCCGGTAGAACCCGAGGCCGGTGAGCCGAGGGGCGAACGGCAGCTCGTCCAGGGTCTTCTCCGTGGGCAGGAAGTCGAACACCAGATGGCGGAGCTCGGGCAGGTCGGCCAGCGGGGCCAGCGACAGCGGGGTCGAGGGCGAGTAGACGTAGACCTGACGCAGAGGCAGGCCCGCCAGCGGCCGCAGATCGGTGACGGACGGGGACCAGTTGAGGCTCAGGGTCTCCAGACGCGGCAGCCGACTGAGGCGCGAGAGGTCGTCGAGCGAGTGGTTGTCCCAGAACTGCAGGAACTTCAGGGGGGTGTGGGCCAACACGATGTCCGGCATGCCGTGATCACCCAAGAGGTTGAGGTGGGTCAGCTCCGGCAGGCGCGGGAGGTACGCCAACTCCTCCGCACTGGCCATGGGCACGACCTGGTCGGGTCCCACGGCGCCCTCAAGGACTGACTCGAAGTACTCACGGGTGTCGAACATCGACCACGCGGCGCCCAGGGAGGAGCGCGTGCGAGGGCGCCCATCGGAACGGAACCGGGAAATCACCATCAGCGCCGCAGGCCCTCCGACCCGCGCGGCCGTGCGCACCACCGCCGCCGCCTGCCAATCCGTCAGCCCCTCGGGCCCCGGCAACAACTCCAGCACCAGCTGACCCACCTTGGCGAGGGAATCCGCCTCCGCGTACGTCTGCGGCGGCATCAACACCCCCGTCCGCTCCTCCACCTCCCGCCGCACCCCCGGATCCACCTCCGGCGCGTGCTCCAGACTCGCCGCCGCCAGCAGCACCAGCCGCTCCCGATGGCGGCGCACCTTGTCCGCGCGCCGCAGCAACTGCCGCAGCAACCGCGTACGTTCCTCCACGCGCGCGTGTCCCACCGCCATCCGCACCACGTCGTCCCACTGATCGTCGTGGGCGTTGCGCACCAGCACCCCGAAGTCGCGGGCCTCGACCGCCGCCTTCGCGCCCAGGTAGTCCTGGAAGGTGCGGTGCACGAAGCCGACGGAGCCGGGGACGGGTTCGCGGAGCAGGCCGCTGCGGATGAGCAGGTGGGTGAAGACCTGCTCGGCGTCGCCCTGCGCGCGCACCTGCGGCATCGCCGCGAGCCATTCGTCCAGCATGGCGACGGCGTCCTGCCGGTCCGCCTCGGCCTGGCCGTTGCGGATCATCCAGTACGCCAGCCGTTGCAACAGCGCGGTCTGCTCGTCGCGGGAAAGGGAGACGCCCTCGACCGACGTGACATCGCGCTCGGTGTCCCGGCGGATCAGCAGCAGGTCAAGGGCCGCGTCGTAGAGCTCCTTGCGGGCGCGCGGCAGGTGCATGCGGCGGTCCCGGTGGAGGGCGCACAGCAGCGCGCACATCAGCGGGTTGGTGGCAAGACGCCCCAGGTCACGCCGGGTCGTCACCGCTTCGTCGAGGCTCGCCTCATAGCGGTGCAGCACTTCCCGCTCGCCGGGGGCCGCGCACTCCCGCCGGGCCGTGTCGTGCCAGTGCGCGATGAAGGCACGTACCTCGTCCCGTTCCATGGGCAGCAGGGTGAACGCCCTGAAGCCCTGCCCCGCGGGCCAGCCCTCGGGGACCGCCGAGGGGCGGGTGGTCACCACGTAACGCGCGCGGGGGAACGCCGCGATCAGCGACCTCAGCCAGCTCTCCGTACGGCTGCGGAGCTTGACCGGCACCTCGTCGACGCCGTCCACCAACACCAGCGCCCGCCCACTGTCCAGCAGGCCCTGCACCCAGCCCTCCGGCGCCCGCAGCGGCACGCCCGCCGCGCCCAGGAAGTCCTCCGGCAGCGGCAGCCCCTCGGGCAGGCGGAAGGACCGGAGCCGCAGGACGAACGGCACGCAGCGGTTCCAGTCGGCCAGCTCCGGGCCGAAGCTCTGCCGGGCGGCATTCAGCGCCAGCCACTGCACGAGGGTCGACTTGCCCGAGCCCGCCGCGCCGCGCAGCATCAGCCGGTGGCCGCCCGTCAGCGCCTGCTCCACTCGTACGGCGGGCTGCGCGAGGCCTCCCGGCAGGCCGTCCTCGTGGGCCTGCGGGCCGTGCGGCCGGTCCCCGCTCACGGCGAGGCTCAGATAGGCCGTGTCGAGCGACCACTCGGCGCGTGCGCGGCCGCCCAGGGTGACGCCGAACAGCTCCAGACGGCCGTGGGTCTCGACGATGAACCGTGCGTACCGCTCCTCGAAGTCCGCCGGGCCCGGCGCGGGCGCCACCGGCCGCTGCTCACGCAGCAGTTCTCCGGTGCGCCGGGTCTGCTCCACAGCGGCGCGCGCCGCGAAGGACGGGTGAGCGGTGAGCTGTTCGACCAGGTGCGCGCAGCACAGGTCCAGCAACTCCGCATAGAGGGCCTGCGCCTCCTCGGCGAGGTCGGGCACGGGGCGGCGTATCTCCGCCGCGAGCCGCCGCGGATCCAGGTCCACCGCGAACAGCCGCTCCGCGTCCAGCGTCCCTGCCGCCGCGAAGCCGTCCTGTACGGCGGCCACGGCGGCCAGCCGCTCGTGTTCGGGGAGGCGCCCGTACGCGTCGGCCATCCGCCGGGACAGCACCCTGGCCAGCCTCTCCGGCCCCGCCGGTTTCGGTAGGGGCCGTACGCGGGCCGTGACCAGGCCGGCGCCGGGGTGCGGGGCCGCGACCGTCTTGGCGAGCGTCGCCAGGACGGTCGCGGCCAGCCGGACGAGCACCGTCTCGAGTCCCTGCATCCCCGCCTCGCCCCGCTCCTCCGCCGGCTCTCCGACCCCTCCCGTCGGCGAGGCTTCCCCGTCCGAGG
The DNA here is from genome assembly GCF_043078805.1 of Streptomyces sp. NPDC015345. Lineage (NCBI taxonomy): Bacteria > Bacillati > Actinomycetota > Actinomycetes > Kitasatosporales > Streptomycetaceae > Streptomyces > Streptomyces sp. NPDC015345. The sequence goes on from NZ_JBIBTX010000003.1 coordinate 32,078, forward strand.
GCGGAGGACACCTGCGATGCGGGGGGGGCGGGAGCCGCGGTCACACCTTCGCGGGCTCCTTGCCGCCCTCGCTCCGGTGCTCCGGCACGGAGCCCGTGGCCTCCGGCAGCTCGGGCCCGTGGCCGTCGTCGACCAACGTACGTTCGTCGAAGGGCAGTCGGCCCGCGAGGACCTCCGCGACCCGCCCCTTGTCGACCTCCTTGGTCCACGTGCCGATCAGCAGCGTGGCCACCGCGTTGCCCGCGAAGTTGGTCAGGGCGCGGGCCTCGCTCATGAAGCGGTCGACGCCGATGATCAGGCCGACGCCGTCGACGAGCGCGGGCTTGTGCGACTGGAGGCCGCTCGCGAGGACCGCGATGCCCGAGCCGGAGACGCCCGCCGCGCCCTTGGACGCGATCATCATGAAGAGCAGCAGCGAGATCTGCTCACCGATGCCGAGCGGCTGGTCCATGGCGTCGGCGATGAAGAGGGAGGCCATGGTCAGGTAGATCATGGTGCCGTCGAGGTTGAAGGAGTAGCCGGTCGGGACGGTGATGCCGACGACCGGGCGGCTGACGCCCAGGTGCTCCATCTTCGCGATGAGCCGCGGCAGCGCGGACTCCGAGGAGGAGGTGGAGAGGATCAGCAGGAACTCGCGGCCCAGGTACTTCAGGAGCTGGAAGAGATTCACCCCGGCCACCAGGCGCACCAGCGTGCCGAGCACGACCAGGATGAACAGCGCGCAGGTGACATAGAACCCGATCATGATCGTGGCGAGCGCCTTGAGGGCGTCGGTGCCGGTCTCGCCGATGACGGCCGCCATCGCGCCGAACGCGCCGACCGGAGCGGCCCACATGATCATGCCGAGCACCCGGAAGACCAGCTTCTGGATGTGCTCGATGCCGCGCAGCACCGGCTCGCCCGTACGCCCCATGGCCTGGAGGGCGAAGCCCACGAGCAGCGCGACGAGCAGCGTCTGGAGCACCTCGCCCTCGGTGAAGGCCGAGACCAGCGTCTTGGGGATGATGCCGAGCGCGAAGTCGACGAGACCCTTGTTCGCCTCGTCGGCCGCCTCGTGGCCCGCGCCCTTCTCGGACTCGGTGAGGTCCATGCCGGAGCCCGGGTGGAGGATGTTGCCGACGACGAGGCCGATGGCGAGCGCGACGACGGACATCGCGACGAAGTAGGCGAGGGCGAGGCCGCCCACCTTGCCGACCTTGGCGGCCTTGCGGACCGAGCCGACGCCGAGAACGATCGTGCAGAAGATGATCGGCGAGATCATCATCTTGATCAGGTTGACGAAACCGGCGCCGACCGGCTTCAGCTCCTTGGCGAAGTCCGGCCAGAGGAAGCCGACGGCGATGCCGAGCAGCACGGCGCCGATGACGGCGATGTAGAGGTAATGCGTGCGGTCCCGCTTGGCTGCGGGTGCCTTCTGCGGGTCAGCCGTGCTGGTCACGGGGCCCCTCCTTGAACGACGACGTCGGCGTTTGCGGTGCCTGGAGTGCGTGCGGCTCACGTCCTGGGCGATCCCGGCGACTATCTCCCGCTCTGTGAGGGCGGTCACCCTTGCGTTCATTTAGTTCGCGCTTGCACGACCCTCCGGTGTCACCGCGGGTACGGCCGCCGTACGACCGCCGCCGCACCCCCTTCGCCGAAGAGGCAGACTGACAGCATGTCCCGCACCCGTCCGCCCCGCCGTCGCCGCCTGCCGCGCAGTCTGGCGGGCCAGCTCTTCGCGATGCAGATCGTGCTGGTCACGGTCGTGGTCGCCGGATGCGCGCTCTTCACCTACCTGAGCGACAAGCACCAGGCGGAGGACGCCGCACGCCACCAGGCGACCGCGGCGGCGCGGGCGGTCGCGGACTCCCCTTCCGTACGCGAGGCCATACGCGGCGCCGACGACCCCTCGCGGCGGCTCCAGCCGTACGCGAGCCGGGTGCAGCGGCACACCGGCGTCGACTTCGTCACGATCATGGATCCGCGCGGCATCCGCTGGACACACCCCGACGAGCGGCGCATAGGCGAGCGCTTCCTCGGTCACACGGCGCGGGCGCTGCGCGGCGAGACCTTCGCGGAGACGTACACGGGCACGCTCGGCCCGTCCGTGCGGGTGGTCACGCCGATCCGGGCGGGCGAGGCGGCAGACGGGCGGATCATCGGCCTGGTCAGCGCGGGCATCACCATCGAGGAGATCACCGCCAAGGCGCGCGGCCAGCTTCTCGCGCTGCTCGGTGTCGCCGCGGCGGCGCTCGTCCTCGGCGGCATCGGGACGTACGTCATCAACGCCCGCCTGCGCCGCAGCACCCATGGCATGAACGCCGCCGAGCTGAGCCGCATGCACGACTATCACGAGGCGGCGCTGCACGCGGTGCGCGAAGGCCTGCTGATGCTCGACGGGCAGCGGCGGGTCGCGCTGATCAACGACGGCGGCCGCGAACTCCTCGGCGTCCGCGGTGACATCGTGGGGCGCAACGTCGCCGAGCTCGGGCTGCCCGCGCCGCTCACGGGAGCGCTCCTGGCGTCCGAGCCGCGCGTGGACGAGCTGCACCTGACCGCCGACCGGGTGCTGGTCGTCAACACCTCGCCCGTCACCGGCGGCGAGCGCAGGGGCACGGTGGTCACCCTGCGCGACCACACCGAACTCCAGGCACTGACCGGGGAGTTGGACTCCGAGCGCGGCTTCACGCAGGCGCTGCGTTCACAGGCCCACGAGGCCGCGAACCGCCTCCACACGGTGGTCTCGCTGATCGAGCTCGGCCGCGCGGACGAGGCCGTCGACTTCGCCACCGCCGAACTGGAGCTGGCGCAGGCCCTGACCGACCAGGTGGTGGCGGCCGTCAGCGAACCGGTCCTCGCGGCCCTGCTCCTCGGCAAGGCGGCGCAGGCCAACGAGCACGGCGTGGAGCTCGTCGTCTCGCCCGACAGCAGCATCGACGACGGCATGCTGCCGCCCGGCCTGCCCGCCCGTGACCTCGTGACCATCCTCGGCAACCTCATCGACAACGCGGTCGACGCGGCCCAGGGCTCACCGGCGGCGCGGGTCACGGTGACGGCGCGGGCGGACGAGGCGGGCCTGCTCCTGCGCGTCCGCGACACCGGCCCGGGGGTCGACCCCGCGCAACGGGAAACGGTCTTCGAGCGGGGCTGGTCGACCAAGGCCGCGGCGGGCCGGGGCCTCGGCCTCGCGCTGGTCCGCCAGACGGTGGCGCGCGACGGCGGCACGCTGACGGTGCGCGAGTCGCCGGAGGGCGGGGCGGAGTTCGAGGTGGTGCTGACCACCGGGGCGGCCACCCCTGCCGGGGCCCTCTCCGGCAGCCGGCGACAGGGAGGTGACGCCCGGTGATCCGCGTACTCGTGGTCGAGGACGACCCGGTGGCCGCCGACGCCCACGTCCTCTACGTCAACCGCGTCCCCGGCTTCGAGGCCGTCCCCAAGCCGGCGCACACCGCCGCCGAGGCCCGCCGCACCCTGGAGCGCACCCCCGTCGACCTGATCCTGCTCGACCTGCACCTCCCCGACGGCCACGGCCTCCAGCTCGCCCGCAGCCTGCGCGCCACCGGCCACCCCACGGACGTGATCGCGGTGACGTCGGCGCGCGACCTGGCGGTGGTCCGCGAGGGCGTCTCGCTCGGCGTCGTGCAGTACGTCCTGAAGCCGTTCACCTTCGCCACCCTCCGCGACCGCCTGAGCCGCTACGCGGAGTTCCGCTCGGCCGCCGCCGAGGGCGAGGCCACCGGCCAGGACGAGGTCGACCGCGCCCTCGCCACGCTGCGCGCCCCCGGCCCGGCCGCACTCCCCAAGGGCCTCAGCGGCCCCACCCTGGAACGCGTCATCCGCACCCTGCGGGCCGCCCCCGAGGGCCTGACCGCCACGGCGGCGGCCCAGGCGGCGGGCCTGTCCCGCATCACCGCGCGCCGCTACCTGGAACACCTGGTCGACACGGCCCGCGCGGTCCGCAGCCCGCAGTACGGCCATGTCGGGCGGCCGGAGCTGGTCTACCGGTGGCTCACGGCGGCGGAGTGAGCGCCCCTTCGGAAGGCGCCGTCACCGTACGTCCTATAACAACGTTGTCACGCGGATGACGAGCGCCAACGCCCATCCGTGGCACGGGCATTGACCTTGCTCCGAGCGCGCCCGTACGTTCACCGGGCAGCCCCGCGTCGCAACCGCGCGTTGTAGCCCGCGTTGTAGGAGGTCGTGCCCGTGCGTCCCACCACCACTCCGCTGATCCTCGCCACCGCCGCTCTGCTGGCCGCCGGCACCCTCTCCGCGTGCGGCGGCGGATCCGGTGACGACCCCGACACCGTGCGGATCTCGTTCAAGCAGTCCACGGACAACGAGATCCGGGTCATGGACACCTATCTGGCGGACATCAAGAAGCAGTTCGAGAAGGCGAACCCCGGCAAGAAGGTCGAACTGGTGCCGATCAAGGCACCGGACTCCGAGTACTACACGAAGCTCCAGCAGATGCTGCGCTCCCCCAAGACCGCGCCCGACCTGGTGTACGAGGACACGTTCCTCATCAACTCCGACATCACGAGCGGGTACTTGAAGCCGCTGGACCCCTACCTCGACAAGTGGAAGGACTGGGACCAGTTCATCGACACGGCCAAGACGGCGGCGAAGGCGGCCGACGGCAAGACGTACGGCGTGCCGGACGGCACGGACACGCGCGGCCTGTGGTTCAGCAAGGCGGTCTTCAAGAAGGCGGGCCTGCCGGCCGACTGGCAGCCGAAGAACTGGGACGAGCTCCTCGACGCGGCCCGCACGATCAAGAAGAAGGTCCCGGGCGTCACCCCCCTGAACGTCTACACGGGCAAGCCGGCCGGTGAGGCGGCGGCCATGCAGGGGTTCCAGATGCTCGCGTACGGCACGGGCGAGGACCCGCTGTACGACACGGAGGCCAAGAAGTGGGTCACGGGCAGCAAGGGCTTCAAGGACTCCCTGAAGTTCGTCGAGACGGTCTACAAGGAGAAGCTCGGCCCCGACGTCTCGGACGCCCTCGACCCGAACTTCGCGACGCGCGTACGCGGTGAACTGCTGCCCGAGGACAAGCTGGGCATCGCCCTCGACGGCTCGTGGCTGCCGCAGGACTGGGGCAAGGGCGCGGGCCACGAGTGGCCCGAGTGGTCACGGAAGCTGGGCCTCGCCGCCATGCCGACGCAGAACGGCCAGGCTCCCGGCAAGGTGAGCATGTCCGGCGGCTGGACGTGGGCGATCCCAGCCAAGGCGAGCAACCCCGACCTGGCCTTCGAGTTCATCGAGACGATGCAGACCAAGGCCAACGCCAAGAAGTGGTACATCGCCAACTCCGGCATCGCGGTCCGCGAGGACGTCGCGGCCGACCCTTCGTACGTGAAGGCGCAGCCCGGCATCAAGTTCTTCACGGACCTGGTCGCCACGACGCACTACCGGCCCGCGTACCCCGCGTACCCAAAGGTCTCCACCGCGATCCAGGAGGCGATGGAGTCGGTGACGACGGGCGACAGCTCGGTGGAGGAGGCGGCGAAGGGCTACGACGAGGAGGTGGAGTCGGCGACGGACGGCGAGGTCATCGACAAGTAGCGCCTCCAGCCACCGGTACCAGAGAGCGAGTGCCCGCACGTGACCACCGCATCCTCCGCCCGTGCCCGCCGGGGCCTGCTCCGAGCCCTGCCCGTCTCCCCCGCCGTCGTGCTCCTCGTACTGTTCCTCGCGGGCCCGATCGGCTACTGCGCGTACATCGCCTTCACCGACCTCCAGCTGACCGGTCAGGCCGAGTCCAGCTTCGTGGGGTTCGAGAACTTCCGTGAGGCGTTCGGCGACGAGCGGTTCCTCAACGCGGTCTGGTTGACCCTCGTCTTCACCGTCGTCTCCTCCCTCATCGGACAGAACGTCCTGGGCCTCGCCCTCGCCTCCCTCATGCAGCGCGCCTCGAGGCCGGTCCGCACGCTCACCGGCGCGATCGTCGTCACGGCCTGGGTGCTGCCGGAGGTCGTCGCGGGCTTCCTGCTCTACGCCTTCTTCCGCCGTGAGGGCACCCTCAACGCCGTCCTGGACCTCCTCCATCTCCCGTCCCAGAACTGGCTGTTCACGCTCCCGATCCTCGCCGTGTCGTTCGCGAACGTCTGGCGCGGGACGGCCTTCTCGATGCTGGTCTACTCCGCCGCCCTCAACGAGATCCCCAAGGAGATCACCGAGGCCGCGCAGGTCGACGGCGCGAGCGGCTGGCGCCGCATGTGGCACATCACGCTGCCGATGATCCGCCGCTCGATCGGCACGAACCTCATGCTCAACACCCTCCAGACCCTCTCCGTCTTCGGCCTGATCTGGGTGATGACGCGCGGCGGCCCGGGAAACCGCAGCCAGACCCTGCCGCTGTTCATGTACGAGCAGGCCTTCCAGAAGAGCATGATCGGCTACGGCACGGCCGTGGCCCTGCTCCTCCTCCTGGTCGGCTCGCTCTTCTCTCTCGTCTACATGCGCCTGCTGCGTACGGAGGTCTGAGTGCCCGCCGACAAGCGCCCCCGCACGCTCCGCTCCCGACGCGCCAGGCACCGCCTGGCGGCGGACGCCGGCCTGCTGGCCGTGGCCGCGGCGTTCGTACTCCCCCTGGCCTGGGTGGTCCTGTCCTCCTTCGACCCGGAGGCGGACCTCAGGGTGCGGCTCCCCGACAGCCTCACCCTGGACAACTACGACAAGGTCCTCACCCCCGAGATCACCTTCACCCCGCTGCTCAACAGCCTTCTCCTGTGCGGCGGCGGCACGCTCCTCACGGTGGTCTGCGCGGCCCTCGCCGCGTACCCGCTGTCCCGCTACCGGTCCCGCCTGAACCGCCCGTTCATGCTGACGATCCTCTTCGCGACGAGCCTGCCGATCACGGCGATCATGGTCCCGGTGTACGCGCTGTTCGTGCGGGTCGACCTGATCGACACGATGCAGGGCACGATCTTCTTCTTCGCCGCGTCCCAACTACCCTTCGCCATCTGGCTGATGAAGAACTTCATGGACGGCGTCCCGAAGGAGCTGGAGGAGGCGGCGTGGACGGACGGCGCGTCCTCCTTCCAGTCCCTGCTGCGGATCGTGCTCCCCCTGATGGGCCCGGGCGTGGCCGTGGTGACGGTCTTCTCCTTCGTCATGATGTGGGGGAACTTCTTCGTCCCCTTCATGCTCCTGCTCACCCCGGAACAGATGCCGGCGTCGGTCAGCATCAACGACTTCTTCGGCAACAAGGGAACCGTGGTCTACGGCCAGCTGGCGGCGTTCTCGATCCTCTACTCGACGCCGGTGATCCTGCTGTACGTCCTCGTCTCGCGCCGCCTGGGCGGCGGTTTCGCGCTGGGCGGGGCGGTGAAGGGCTGAGGGGTGGTGGCGTGGCCGTCGTGTGACCGTGGTGCCGTGGCCGTGGCCGTGGGCACAGAACTGTGACATGCGTTCGGGGCGATACATCCCCCACGTCCCATTCGTGACGAGACGACTCCCTGGCATCAGCCCCGGCCTCGCACTAGCGTGCTGAGCCCGCGCCCTCTCCCCACCTGCCAGGAGTCGACAGTGAACCGCCCCCTCCGCCTCGCGACGGCCGCGCTCACCGCGTCCGCGGCCCTGCTGCTGACGTCCTGCGGCAGCGACGACAAGTCCTCCGGGGCCGATGAGAAGATCGCCGGAGCGGAACAGGGGGAGGCGAAGAAGTCGGCGCCTCCGAGCGAGCCGGCCGAGACCGCGGCCGAGCGGCCGAAGATCTCGCTGCCCTCGGATCTGACGTACGAGTTCGCGTGGGCCAAGACGGGCGACAAGAACAAGGACGCGGTCCTGGCCGACAGGCAGCAGGCGATCAAGTCCGTCGACCTGGCCATCGCCGAGCACGACCCGTCGCACAAGGCCATGCGCTTCTACTACGAAGGCGACGCCGCTGCCAACGCGCAGAGGTACATCCAGGCCTACGTGAAGGCGGACGCGCGCACCACCGGCGCCTACCGCTACTACGCCCCGACCGTCACGGCGGACGGCGACACGGCGGCCCTCACCTACTGCGAGGACCAGAGCAAGGTGTACGACAAGTACCTCAAGAAGGACAAGGTCGACAAGGGACCCGCCACCAAGAACAGCTACGTGCTCTACGCGGCGAAGCTGACCAGGAACGACGCGGGTGTCTGGGTCACGACAGAACTGAACGCGACTCGGGGGAGCGACAAATGCCGGCCGTGAAGACGAGGGCACTCGCGCTGACAGCCATGGCCGCCATGGCCGCAGTGGCACTGACCACCACACCCGCCGTGGCCGAGAAGGAGATCGGGGGCGGAACCGAGGCGCCGCCGGTCGTATCCGGTGACCAGCAGGGGGGCTCCCTGACGGCCACCGCCGGCGGCATCAGCTACGACGAGTCCAAGAACGGCTCCGGACCCAGGTCCGGAACCATCGCCCCGACGGGCGACTACAGCCCACCGCCCTGCTGGTACGGCCCCGCCTACACCCCCGCGCAGTTCAAGAAGGAGCGCGAGGCCGTCTGGGCGGTGGACTCCACGGGCGCCTCCTGGGACCTGGAGCAGCGCAAGCGGTACGTCGAGGGCGAGCCGTACAAGAACTTCAACCTCGACAAGGCCGGCAAGGGCTACTGGTGGTCGGGCTTCCCCAACAAGGCCTACCCGCCCGGCTGGGACAAGTGCGACAGGGAGACCTTCTGGGTCGACGAGAACGAGCCGCCCCCCGCCGACATCCCCGCCATCGACGCGGAGATCCTGGCGAAGCTGGCGTACGCCAGGATCCGCGTACCCGGTACGAAGGTGTCCCTGGCCCCCGAGGGCGAGACGAAGGTGAACCTCCCCACCTGGGCATGGCTGGACGGCACGGAGTTCAAGCCGGTGTCGGTGACGGCGAGGGTCGACGTCCTCAACATCGAGGCGACGACGACCGCCACCCCCGTCTCCCTCAAGATCGACCCGGGTACTCCGGACGCCGAGACCTACCCCGCGTCCGGCGTCTGCGACCTCGTGGGCGACAAGATCGGCACCCCGTACGCGAAGGGCAAGGCCAAGGAGACCCCGCCCTGCGGCGTGAAGTACCTGCGGTCCTCGGGCGACGGTTCGTATCCGCTGAAGGCGACGGTCACCTGGAAGATCCGCTGGACAGGGACGGGCGTGGACGGCGAACAGCCGCTCCCCGACGGCGAGTTCGGCGCGGAGCAGGACGTGGTCGTGCAGGAGATCCAGTCCATCAACCGGTAACCGAAAACCGCTGCCATTAGGATCACCGGCGTCGAAGGGGGAACGCCGTGCAGGGGCGGTTGCTGAACGGTCGGTACGAGTTGCTCGCGCCGATCGGCGCGGGCGGCATGGGCCAGGTCTGGCGGGCGCGGGACCGCAGCCTGGACCGCGAGGTGGCGGTCAAACTCCTCGTGCCGTCCGCGTCGGCGGACGACGGCGAGCAGGAGCAGCTCCTGGCCCGCTTCCGGCAGGAGGCCCGCGCCGCCGCCTCCCTGGACAGCCCGTACATCGTCGCCGTGCACGACCACGGCGAGGACGACAGCACCCCCTACCTGGTGATGGCCCTCGTACAGGGCCGCTCGCTCGACCAGATCCTGCGCGAGAGCGTCCGCGTGCCGGTGGCGGACGCGCTGCGCTGGGCGGCGGACGTCTGCCGCGCGCTGGACGTGGCGCATACGGCGGGCATCGTGCACCGCGACATCAAGCCGGGCAACGTGATGGTCGCGCGGGACGGCACGGCGAAGGTCGTGGACTTCGGCATCGCGACGTTCGTCGAGCGCGCGGCGGGCGACTCGCGCCTGACGCGGACGGGGCAGCTGCCGTTCGGCAGCGTGCCGTATCTGGCCCCGGAGCGGTTCCGCCAGGAGGCGGGTGACGGCCGCACCGACCTGTACGCGCTCGGCTGCGTGCTGTACGAACTCCTCGTCGGCAGGCCCCCGTTCACGGGCACGGCGGTCGGGATGATGTACAACCACGTCAACGACGCGCCGCTGCGTCCGGGCGCGGCGCGCCGCGAGGTGACGCGGCCGGTGGAGCGCCTCGTCCTCGACCTCCTCGCCAAGGCCCCCGAGGACCGCCCGGCGGACGCGGCGACGGCACTCGACCGGATCCTGACGGTCGCGCGGTCGCTGCCGACGGGTGAGGGGACGGTGCCCGAGGCCGACGCGCCGGCCGGACGCGAGCCGGCACCGTCCGACGAGGCGCCGTCAACCACCGCTCACGCTCACGCACGGCCGGAGCCCCAGGATGCCGCCCACACCCGGCCCGCACCGCCTCGCGCGAACCAGCCCACCCCCCGCCTCGGGAAGACCACCGCCCCGATCACACCGGGCCCCGGCCCCCGCAAGCGACGCTCCCTGCTGCTCCCCGCGGCCCTGATCCTCGCGGTCGCCATCCCCGCGGGCTTCGGCGTGCAGGCCCTCACCGCGCCGGATGCCGGTTCGACGTCAGGGGCGCCGTCGGTCACCGGCGGCAAGGCGGCACCCCTCGAAATAGGCGTCGCCCACAGCTACCGGCACGTGGGCAACTCCCGTGGCTCGGACGCCCGCCCCAACGAGTACGAGAAGACGGAACTGACCGCCTTCAAAACCCAGCAGCTGCGCACGGTGAAGTCCGCCCTCACCGAGACGCTCGGCGCGGAGAAGGCCGCGCGCTTCCGTATCGTGCCGGTGACCGCCGACCCGGACACCACCTCGCGCGAACTGCTGGCCCGGCACCCGGGCATGCTCGCCGTCGTCGGTGACACCACGGACTTCTCCTGGGTCCACGACACGGACGAGGCGTTCCTGCCGGAGATCAGCACATGCGCCGAGTACGCCCACGCCGACGGGGCATTCGCGATTCCGGCGGACGAGGCCCGGCAGGGGGAGGCGATGGCCCGCTACCTGCGCACGGAGACGACCGCGCGCCGGGTGCTCGTGGCGGAGGACAAGCTGTGGGCGGACCGCGAGGACGGCATCGGCACCGCACTGCGCAAGGGCGGGATCGCCGTACGGGCGCTGGACGTCGAGCCCGGCAAGGTGGAGGCGTCGCGGATTCCCTCCGTGGTCGCCGCGGCCGGGGCGGACGCGCTCGTGGTGCCCACAGGTACGCGGGCCGACGTATGGGCCAAGGCGCTGCGGACGGACGGCTTCAAGGGCCCCATACTCACGCAGGCCGACCCGGACGGCACCTGCGCCGACTCAGAGGACCGCTCCAAGGCGGAGGCACGGGACAAGAACGTCCCCGCCGGCGTCCTGCGCACCCGCAACTACTCCGGCGAACCCGGCGACAACCTCCCCGCACGCGGCAACCAGGAGCTGTACGACGGCGCCCTGGCCCTGGCCACGGCCCTCAAGAAGCTCCCGTCCACCGACACGTCGGCCACCTCGCTGCGCCACACCCTGGACCGCGAGATCCAGCGCGTCTCCGTGAACGGCGTCCTCGACGACATCTCCTTCGAGAAGCGGCGCTCGGCACGCGGGCGCCCGGTGTGGTTCGACCGCCGCGAGGGGAACAGCTGGACGGAGATCGGCAAGGTCGACACGGAGTTCGAGCCGACGCGCCGCTGAGCATGCCATTCGGGCCCCGTGGCCCGACCTCCACGGTCGCACCCGCATTCGATAGCTTCTTTCGTGCGTGTGGTTACTGAAGTCGCAAGAGGTACGGGGGACGGCGCATGGGGGGCCATCGGCCGAGGGATTGGCATGTCCTGGATCTGGACAAGGATCCGACGCCGGGTGATCCGCACCGGGTGCGCAAGCTCGCCAAGGATCTGCATGACTTCTCCGATGATGTCGGCAAGGTACTGCGGGACATCAAGGGGATGGCGGGCGAGGACGCGATCCCGCGGTGGGCGGGGAAGACCGCGGACGCCTCAGTCGGTCACCGGCCCCTACGGCCGGTCCCTCCAGCACCGCTCGTACTCCTACCGCGCCGACGGTGGCCTCACGGCCATCGACGATCAGCTCTCCGGCAGCCGGCGCTTCGAACTGGCCATTGGGCCGCGTCACGGCCGTACATGCCGCGAACTGGACCGAGACCTACGCGTACGACACGGTCGGCAACCTGATTCGCAGCGACTGGCTCCGCACTCATCCGGGTCATGAGGCCACAGGAACGCACGAGTACAGCGGCACCCGCATCGACCGCGCGGGCAAGGTCCGTTACGAGCGCGATGCGCTCGGCCGTATGACCGTTCGCCGAAAGCGGCGCCTGTCCCGTGCCCCGGACACCTGGCGTTACGCATGGGACGTCAAGGACCGCCTCATCGGCGTCGTCACCCCGAGACGACGTCCGATGAACTACCGCATCAGGTCATTCTCGCCTGGGACCACAAGGGCCTGACACCCATTGCCCGGACCGAGCGAATAGCCGGGTCGGAAGTCCCGGGTCATGAGATCGACGCTCGATTCTTCGCCATCGTCACTGATCTCGTCGGTACGCCCACCGAACTCATCCACGAAGCAGGTGACCCATACGCCACTGCGATTTCCAGGGCAGCACTTCGACCCCGAAAGCGGCCTGCACTTACACTTTCACGCGGATCGCCCCTCTCGGCCCCACGCCTCGCGAGGAGGCGGTCAAGCGGGCTGCCGTCAGGAATGAAACCGTCTTGGGGCAAGGGTATTCCAGTAAGAACTGAGGCTTCTGTCGGCAGCACCACGAGCCACAGCTGCAAGAAGACCTTCTTCGACGAGCATCCGCACCTCAAGGGCAAGGTGGTGGTCCACCACGTCATCGAGCAGCAGGTCTTGAAGCGCTATCCGAACCCGTTCTCGCGGACGAGATACACTCGCTCGAAAATCCGCGAGCAGGAAGTTCTTGATCAGACAATATGTGGCGTGAACTTGTTGCAGAATTCCCGGATGTTCAATTGTCCGAAGGTGCGAACGGTGACACGGTTCGCGCAATTGAGAGCGGCCTCGGCCAGTCCGTGCCCGCCTCCCTTTCGACGCTGCTCCTGGAGACGGACGGCGTCGAAGACGAATTCGGAACGGAAGTGATCTGGAGCGCGGCGAAGATCCTGTCGGAGAATTTGGCGTTCAGGAGTGACGGGCAATACCGCACGCTGTACATGCCGTTCGATTCCTTGCTCTTCTTCGGGGACAACGGCGGCGGTGACCAATTCGCTTTCGTCCGGACTCCGGAACGCGAGGAAGTATTCGTGTGGGACCACGAGACGGACTCCCGGAGCCTGATCTCGCCCGACCTCGAGAGTTTTCTTCGGAGTTGCCTTGGGAACGCGGGCGAGGACTGGTACCGCTGACGCCCTCCCCGGGCCGCTCAGCACAGGACGTACCTTCCCACCACCCCGCAACCTCGTAGGAACGCACCGTAGTCGCCGGCCCCCCAGGCGCCTACCGTGTGCCCGTGCAACCGAGCCAACCGAGCGAGTCACCGCACCAGCCCACACCCCCCTTCAACTTCCCCGCCGCCCGGCGCCTGCGGGAGGCGCTCGGGATGGCGCATGGGCACGTCGCGTATGGGATGCGGGCCAGTTACGGGCTCACGTACGTCACCGCCGACACCATCGCCGCCTGGGAGCGCGGGCTCGCCTCGCCCAGTTCCGCCGAGCTCACCGCGCTCGCCGCCACGCTCTGGTGTGCGCCGGGGGAGCTGATGGGCGCCCCCCGGACCCTGCGTGAGCACCGCGTCGCCCGCGGGCTCGCGCCGGAGGACGTCGCCCGGGAGTCCGGCGTGGAGGTCCAGGCGTATCTGCGCATGGAGGAGACCAACAGCTGGCGCGGGAACGAGCGGCAGTCCGAGGCCCTCGCCCGGGTCCTGCGGCTCTCCGTGCCCGACTTCGTCACCGTCACCGGCCGGGCCGAGCAGCTCGCCGAGCTGCTGCGCAGTGCCGTCACCACCCGGTGGCAGGGCTATGTGCGGCCCGTCAGCAAGCTGCTGCCCGTGGAGAAGCGGCACGTCGAGGACGTGCTGCGGCAGATGCACGACGACTACCAGTCCCGGATGACGCGGACCCTGAGCTGGGGCGGCGGCGCGAGCTCCGACGCGTCCGGGGAGGCCGGGCGGGACTTCCTCGACCGGATCCTGGAGCACTTCTGGACGCTGGTCCGCGGCGGGGCGGGGGGCGGCCGGGCCTGATCACCGGCCTGCCGTGTCCCGCCCCCGCCGCCACCATGGCCCGAGGGGCCCGCGGAGAACCGCTAGAAGACCGACTCCGCCTCGTCCATCCGGTCCTTCGGCACCGTCTTCAGCTCCGTGACCGCCTCCGCCAGCGGCACCATCATGATGTCCGTGCCCCGCAGCGCCGTCATCTTGCCGTACTCCCCGCGGTGCACCGCCTCCACCGCGTGCCAGCCGAAGCGGGTCGCGAGGACACGGTCGTAGGCGGTCGGGGTGCCGCCGCGCTGCACGTGGCCGAGGATGACCGGCTTGGCCTCCTTGCCGAGTCGGGCCTCGAGCTCGTACGCGAGGGCCGTGCCGATGCCCTGGAAGCGCTCGTGGCCGAACTGGTCGATCGCGCCCTTGCCGTAGTTCATCGTGCCGTCCTGCGGGTGCGCGCCCTCCGCGACGCAGATCACCGCGAACTTCTTGCCGCGCGAGAACCGCTCCTCGACCAGCGCGACCAGGTCGGCGGGGTCGAAGGGGCGCTCGGGCAGGCAGATGCCGTGCGCGCCGCCGGCCATGCCGGACTCCAGGGCGATCCAGCCCGCGTGGCGGCCCATGACCTCGACGACCATCACGCGCTGGTGGGACTCCGCCGTCGTCTTCAGGCGGTCCATGGCCTCCGTGGCCACGCCCACCGCCGTGTCGAAGCCGAAGGTGCGGTCCGTGGAGGAGATGTCGTTGTCGATCGTCTTCGGGACGCCGACGACCGGCACGCCCGCGTCGGCCAGCATGCCCGCCGCCGTCAGCGTGCCCTCGCCGCCGATCGGGATGAGCGCGTCGAAGCCGCTCTTCTCGATGAGCTCCTTGGCGTTGTGACAGGCGGCGCGGAAGCGGTCGCGCTCCAGGCGAGAGGAGCCGAGGATCGTTCCGCCGCGGGCCAGGATGCCGCTGACCGCGTTCAGGTCGAGGGGGCGGTAGCGCCCGTCGAGCAGGCCTGCGTAGCCGTCCTCGAAGCCGATGACCTCGTCGCCGTAGTGCGTCACGGCGCGGTGCACGACCGACCGGATCACTGCGTTGAGGCCGGGGCAGTCGCCGCCCGCGGTGAGAATTCCGATACGCATCGCGCTGTGTCTCCTGCTCGCTGTTGGTACTTGTGAGCCGATCCGATTGTTCCACGGCCGGAAGGGGGTCGCCGCTCACCGATGTCCGAGGGACGCGTGTGCGATGCGGGGGCACCAGAGGGGCACTACAGGGGAAATACGGGGGCGATGCGGGGGCAGAGGCCTTATGACCCCTCCTGCCGGAGCCTTCGGCCGGCGGGCGACCTAGCCAGCCGCAGAGGTATTGTCAAGAGGGCACAGCCGCGATATCGGGTAATTTGTCCTGCTCACCCGGCGCCCCCGCCGGGTGAGCAGCGGGCAGCGAGGAAGGGAAGAGCACGCGTGACGCGCAGCGTGTACGTGACCGGGATCGACCGCGGCGACGGCCGCCAGGTCGTCGAGCTGGGAGTGATGGAACTCCTGACCCGTCAGGTCGACCGGGTCGGCGTCTTCCGGCCCCTCGTCCACGACGGCCCCGACCGCCTCTTCGACCTGCTGCGGGCCCGCTACCGCCTCTCGCAGGACGCCGCGTCCGTGTACGGCATGGACTACCACGAGGCGTCCGCGCTCCAGGCCGAGCGGGGCACCGACGAGCTGGTCTCGCGGCTCGTCGACCGCTTCCACCGGGTGGCCGGGGAGTACGAGGTGGTGCTCGTCCTGGGTACCGACTTCGCCGCCACGCAGCTCCCCGACGAGCTGGCGCTCAACGCCCGCCTCGCCAACGAGTTCGGCGCCTCCGTGCTCCCCGTGGTCGGCGGCAAGAACCAGACCGCGGAGTCCGTGCACGCCGAGACGCGCAACGCCCACCGCGCGTACGAGAGCCTCGGCTGCGACGTCCTCGCCATGGTCACCAACCGGGTGGCGCCCGCCGACCGCGACGAGATCCACCAGGGGCTGGAAGCCAGCCTGCCGGTCCCCTGCTACGTCCTGCCCGACGAGCCCGCGCTCTCCGCGCCGACCGTCGCGCAGATCACCCACGCGCTGGGCGGCCGCGTGCTGCTCGGCGACGACTCGGGGCTCGCGCGCGACGCCCTGGACTTCGTGTTCGGCGGCGCCATGCTGCCGAACTTCTTGAACGCCCTGACCCCCGGCTGCCTGGTGGTCACCCCGGGCGACCGCGCCGACCTGGTGGTGGGCTCGCTCGCCGCGCACAGCGCCGGCACGCCGCCCATCGCGGGCGTCCTGCTGACCCTGAACGAACAGCCGGGCCAGGAGATCCTCACCCTCGCCGACCGCCTCGCCCCCGGCACCCCGGTCGTCGCGGTCTCCGGCGGCTCCTTCCCGACGGCGGCGGAGCTCTTCGCCCTGGAGGGGAAGCTGAACGCCGCGACGCCCCGCAAGGCGGAGACCGCCCTCGGCCTCTTCGAGCGGTACGTCGACACCGCGGACCTCCTGAAGCGCGTCTCCGCGCCGAGCAGCGACCGCGTCACGCCGATGATGTTCGAGCACAAGCTCCTGGAGCGGGCCCGCGCCGACCGGCGCCGCGTCGTGTTGCCCGAGGGCACCGAGGAGCGGGTGCTGCGCGCCGCCGACGTCCTGCTGCGCCGGGGCGTCTGCGACCTGACGCTGCTCGGTCCCGTCGAGCAGATCCGCAAGAAGGCCGCGGACCTCGGCGTGGACCTCGCCGACTCCGAGCTCATCGACCCGCAGACCTCCGAGCTGCGGGATCGTTTCGCCGGGAAGTACGCCGAGCTGCGCGCCCACAAGGGCGTCACCGTCGAGCTGGCGTACGACGTGGTGGCGGACGTGAACTACTTCGGCACGCTGATGGTCCAGGAGGGCCTGGCCGACGGCATGGTGTCGGGCTCCGTGCACTCCACGGCCGCCACCATCCGGCCCGCCTTCGAGATCATCAAGACCAAGCCGGACGCCTCGATCGTGTCGTCGGTCTTCTTCATGTGCCTCGCCGACAAGGTCCTGGTCTACGGCGACTGCGCCGTGAACCCGGACCCGAACGCCGAGCAGCTCGCGGACATCGCCGTGCAGGCGGCCGCCACGGCCGGGCAGTTCGGGGTGGAGCCGCGGATCGCGATGCTGTCGTACTCGACGGGCACGTCCGGTTCGGGCGCCGACGTGGACAAGGTGCGCGAGGCGACCGAGCTGGTGCGCGCGCAGCGCCCCGACCTGAAGATCGAGGGCCCGATCCAGTACGACGCCGCCGTGGAGCCGTCGGTGGCGGCCACCAAGCTGCCCGGCTCCGATGTCGCGGGCCAGGCCAGCGTGCTGATCTTCCCGGACCTCAACACCGGCAACAACACCTACAAGGCCGTGCAGCGCTCGGCCGGCGCGATCGCCGTCGGCCCGGTCCTCCAGGGCCTGCGCAAGCCGGTCAACGACCTGTCCCGGGGCGCGCTCGTCCAGGACATCGTCAACACCGTCGCCATCACGGCGATCCAGTCCCAGACGCCCACCCAGTAGTTCCCCCACAGAAAGCACCCCGAATCCGTGACTGCTACGCGCGTCCTCGTCCTCAACTCCGGCTCCTCGTCGGTGAAGTACCAGCTGCTCGACATGCGCGACAGCTCACGTCTGGCCGTCGGTCTCGTCGAGCGGATCGGCGAGGAGACCTCGCGGCTCAAGCACACCCCGCTCACCGGCGGCGACGCCCGGTCCCGTGAGCGCGAGGAGCCGATCGCCGACCACGAGGCGGCGCTGAGGGCCGTCGCCGGGGAGCTGGCCGCCGACGGGCTCGGGCTCGACTCCCCCGAGCTGGCCGCGATAGGCCACCGCGTGGTGCACGGCGGCCTGAAGTTCACCGCGCCGACCGTGATCACCGACGAGGTGCTCAAGGAGATCGAGCGGCTGGTGCCGGTGGCCCCCCTGCACAACCCGGCCAACATCACGGGCATCCGCACCGCCCAGGCACTGCGCCCGGACCTGCCGCAGGTCGCCGTCTTCGACACCGCGTTCCACACGACGATGCCGGAGTCCGCGGCGCGCTACGCGATCGACGTGAGGACCGCCGACGAGCACCGTGTGCGGCGCTACGGCTTCCACGGCACCTCCCACGCGTACGTCTCGCGCGAGACCGCCAAGCTGCTGGGAAAGGCGCCCGAGGACGTGAACGTCATCGTGCTGCACCTGGGCAACGGCGCCTCGGCGAGCGCCGTGCGCGGCGGTCGCTGCGTCGACACCTCGATGGGGCTCACGCCGCTTGAGGGGCTCGTGATGGGTACCCGTTCCGGCGACATGGACCCCGCGGTCATCTTCCATCTGGCCAGGGTCGGCAAAATGTCCATCGACGAGATCGACATTCTCCTCAACAAGAAGAGCGGTCTGATCGGACTCTGCGGCGACAACGACATGCGGGAGATCCGGCGCCGTATCGACGAAGGTGATCAGGAGGCGGCGCTCGCTTTCGACATCTATGTCCACCGGCTGAAGAAGTACATCGGCGCCTATTACGCCGTCCTCGGCCGCGTCGACGCCGTCGTGTTCACGGCGGGTGTCGGCGAGAACGCGGCCCCGGTGCGCGAGGCGGCGGTGGCGGGCCTGGAGGAGCTGGGGCTCGCGGTCGACGGCGCGCTCAATTCCGTACGTTCCGATGAGGCCCGGCTCATTTCGCCGGAGTACGCGCGCGTCGCCGTCGCCGTGGTGCCGACGGACGAAGAATTGGAGATCGCCACTCAGGCGTATGCATTGGTCGACGACCGCAACGCCTGAGCGCGTGTCCGCCCATTTGTATATTCCACCAGACGGAATATTCCGTAGCGAAACAAACCGATAGGATCGCCCCATGCGCCGTTCCAAAATCGTCTGCACGCTGGGCCCCGCCGTCGACTCCGAAGAGCAGCTCGTCTCGCTGATCGAGGCCGGCATGAACGTGGCCCGCTTCAACTTCAGCCACGGCACGCACGCCGAGCACCAGGGCCGGTACGACCGCGTCCGCTCGGCCGCCGCGAAGACCGGCCGCGCGGTCGGCGTCCTCGCCGACCTCCAGGGCCCGAAGATCCGTCTGGAGACCTTCGCCGAGGGCCCCGTCGAGCTGGTGCGCGGGGATGAGTTCACCATCACCACCGAGGACGTCCCCGGTGACAAGTCGATCTGCGGCACCACCTACAAGGGGCTGCCGGGCGACGTCTCCAAGGGCGACCAGGTCCTCATCAACGACGGCAACGTCGAGCTGCGCGTCGTCGAGGTGGACGGCCCGCGAGTGAAGACGATCGTCGTCGAGGGCGGTGTCATCTCCGACCACAAGGGCATCAACCTGCCCGGCGCGGCCGTGAACGTGCCCGCGCTGTCCGAGAAGGACATCGAGGACCTGCGCTTCGCCCTGAAGATGGGCTGCGACATGGTCGCCCTGTCCTTCGTCCGCGACGCGGGCGACATCAAGGACGTCCACAAGGTGATGGACGAGGAGGGCCGCCGTGTCCCCGTCATCGCCAAGGTGGAGAAGCCGCAGGCCGTCGCCAACATGGAGGGCGTCGTCGCGGCGTTCGACGCCGTGATGGTGGCCCGCGGTGACCTCGCGGTCGAGTACCCGCTCGAAAAGGTCCCGATGGTGCAGAAGCGCCTCGTGGAGATGTGCCGCCGCAACGCCAAGCCAGTGATCGTCGCGACCCAGATGATGGAGTCGATGATCACCAACTCCCGCCCGACGCGCGCCGAGGCGTCCGACGTCGCCAACGCGATCCTGGACGGCGCGGACGCGGTCATGCTGTCGGCCGAGTCGAGCGTCGGCGCCTACCCGATCGAGACCGTCAAGACGATGTCGAAGATCGTCGCGGCGGCCGAGGAGGAGCTGCTCTCCAAGGGCCTCCAGCCGCTCGTGCCCGGCAAGAAGCCGCGTACGCAGGGTGGTTCGGTGGCCCGCGCCGCGGCCGAGATCGCCGACTTCCTCGGCGGCAAGGCGCTGGTGGCCTTCACCAAGTCCGGTGACACGGCCCGCCGCCTGTCCCGCTACCGCGCGGCCCAGCCGATCCTGGCCTTCACCACCGACGAGTCGACCCGCAACCAGCTGACGCTGAGCTGGGGCGTGGACACCTACGTCGTGCCGCACGTCGACAACACCGACGCGATGGTCGAGCTCGTCGACGCCGAGCTGATCAGGCTCAACCGCTTCAACGACGGCGACACGGTCGTCATCACCGCGGGCTCGCCCCCCGGCGTCCCCGGCACCACCAACATGGTGCGGGTGCACCACCTGGGCAACGGCGACCGCGACTGACGGGCCGTCCCTTCCTGCGTACGCGCCGAGGGCGCCCCCCTGGTTCAAGGGGGGCGCCCTCGGCGTTCGCGGCTCCCGCAGGGCCCGGAAAGGCCTTTGGGGGGCGGCGCCGTCACCGCGTGATCGTCTGCTCCAGGCCCGGCACCTTCAGGGTCCCGCCGAACTGGGCGGCCTGAAGGACCTTCACCTTGGTGAAGTACGCGACGGGGATGTTCAGCGGCGGCGGGTGCTCGGGGTCGAAGACGATCGGGATCAGGCCGAACAGGTTGCCCTGCAACCGCTCCGTGTACATGACCGTCTGCCCGTCGCGGATCGTGGACGTGGAGCCCTCGTCCGCCCGGATGTGGTACTTCGTCCCGTCGGGGCCGGGGGCGATCTGGTGCAGGTCGCCGATGTCCGTGCCGTTGTCGACGGTGAACTTCAGCGCCTGCTTCTTCTTGCCGCCGGCCGTCGTCAGGTTCACGACGCCCTTGTAGTCAAGGCCCTTGAGGAGCAGGGAGCTGGCCTCCAGCTCCCACGGCTCGTCCGCGACCCGGACGGGGGTCTCCTCGGCCTCGCCGTCGACCTTCTTCTCGACCACGCACGGGAACGGCTTCTTGCCGTCCGCGTCCGGGGCCATCGGGTCGGTGGCCCCTTCGTCCTCGCTGCCGTCCGCGCCCTCGGCGGCTTTCCCGGCCGCGTCGTCGAGGCCGCCGGCCTTGTCCGCGTTCCCTGCCGCGTCCCGTGCCGTGTCCCCGGCCTTGTCCTCCGTCTTGTCCGCACGGTCCCCGGTCCCGTCGACCGTGTCCTTCGCGTCGTCGGCGGGCTCGGTGACCTTGTCCGCGGTGTCCTTGGCCGTGTCCTTTGGGGACTTGGTCTCCTCCGAGGCGGAGGGGACGGGCGCCCGGTCCGGGGACTCCTTGTCGTCGGGCGTGAAGACGTCCTTGAGCGCGTCGCCCAGGCCCAGCGGGTCCAAGGGGTTCTTGGGCTTCGACGGTTCGGGGCTCGGCTCCGCCGCCTCGCCCTTGTCTTCCGCGTCGCCGGACGGCGTGTCCCCGGCCTTCTCGCCGGCGTCCGGGTCGGTGGAGGGTGCGGGCCCGGTGGAGTCCTTGCCCGCCGCGTCCGTGTCCCCGCCCCCGCCGCCCTTTTCGCCCGTCTCGCCCTTGGCGTCCTCGCCCTGACCGGCCTTCTTCTCGGCGTCCTCGGCGTCCTCGGCCTTCTTGGCGTCCTCGGCGTCCTTGGCCTCCTTCTCGACGTCCTTGGACGCCTCGTCCGGCGCCGTGACACACGGGCCGTCCTGGAAGGGGTTCTTCGGGACGCCCGGCTTCGCCTGCGCGAGCGTGGGGGTCAGGCCCATTCCCATGAGGACCGCACTCGGCATGGCCGCCAGGGCTATCGCCTTGCCCGCGGGCATCTGCAGACGGGTGAGCAGCGGCTTCCTGGGGGCCGCGTGACGCGGCCCGGATCTCGCACGGGTCGCCCCCGCCATGTCCTCGTGACGCACCTCGTCAGCCTGCACGGTGCCTCCCGTTCGTCCCGTCCACCGGGCTCGTTCCTGACAGATCGTCGGTCACGCTCGCACCGCCGACACCGTTCGGGCCGCCCCCGGCCGCGGGCTCGGGCTCCTTCTCCGTACTCCCCTTCGCGGGAACGGTCTCGCCCTCGCCCCAGGAAATGCCGAGGGCACCGCCGATCAGCGCGAGCAGGAAGCCGACGACGAAGCCGCCGATGTTGGAGACGACCAGGGAGACCAGGGCGAGCAGGATCGCCGCGACGCCCGCGAAGACCCGCGTATGCACCTGGAACCACATGGTCAGGCCGAGCACCATCAGGAGGACGCCGATGATCAGCGAGCCGGCTCCCGCCGTCGTCGCCAGGGCGAGCGTCAGGTTGCCGAGCTTGATGTTGCCGTAGGGCAGGTAGGCGATCGGCACGCCGCCGAGGATGGTGAGGAGGCCCGCCCAGAACGGACGGGTGCCCCGCCAGGCCCGGAACTTCCTGCGGTAGACGTTGAGGAAGTGATCGTTCGGCCCCGGTGACTTGGCGCTCATGGGAAAACAGCTCCTTGGAACCGGCGGTACGTGAATTCGGTGAAGCTCTGTGGTGGCGGGCGGGAGAGTGGATCTCCGCGCCCGCCGGGCCAGTCGCTGCCCCGTGCCCGCCCTGACGGGCCGACGGGTCAAGGCTCAGCGAGTGCTCAAGCGGATGCTTAGAAGCACTCCTTCTTGCCCTTGTGCAGCTTCATGTTGAGGCCGCTCAGCTTGAAGGTGCCCGCGCTGGTCGCCCAGGCCGTCTGCTCGATGTCGGTCAGGATGGCGCGGTCGGCTTCCTGGGCGAAGCCGTTCGGGTTCGCCTGCTCCTTGCCGCCCTTCATGCCGGGGCCCTTGGTGGATTCCCCGGCCGCGACACCGATGTTGATGTTCCTGAACTCGGCGTCGGCATCGAGCTGCGCCACGTCGATGTACAGGTTCTTGGCCACGACCGGCGTCTTGCCGCCGCCCGCCCTCAACTGGAGCGTGACATCGCCCAGCACCGGGATGTGCGTCACGACGGACTGGCACATGTTGGTGATCTTGGCCTTCTTGAAGGCCGAGACCGACACGGGGTGGGCGGCCTTCTTGCCCTCCATGTCGACGCCGACGTCAACGCCGCCGTACTGCACCATTCCACGGCCGTCGAGCTTGTCGGCCGAGACCTTGAACGACTGGCCGGACACGCTGAACGATGCCGCGAGCGCGCCCTGCGAGAGGGCGACACCTATCGCGGCGGTAGCCGCGACGCTCGGCACCATGACTACGGCGAACCGCTTCCATCTGGTTCCGCCACGAGCCACAGATTCCATGACTTTCCTCCTTCTCGGACGTACATCTCCGGCCCTGACTGCTCCCTTTCGGGCGGCTCAGCCGGGCAGGGATGGGAGAAGTGCTACGTCCTCGGGAAGGAGAGCGCCCGCATCGTAGGGCGCTAACCGCACCGCACATCACCGGCGATCACCCCCGAGCGACAACCACTGGTCGCGCCTGACGCATCACGCACAACCTCATGGACAGGCCCTGCCGGGAGCGGCAGAGACCCCCCTGTCCAAGACCGGCGACGGCGTCACCGGTCTGCTCGGTGGGGACCCGAAGGTCCCGCTCCCGACCGGCTGTCGGGGTCGCGGTTCATCGGACCGAGCGTGGCCGATCGTGGTGCATTCTCGGTCCCCGCACAAGGGGGTTCGTTACTGGCTAGTAACGGGCGGATAACCGAACCGCGACCACGCGATATCGGTCGGCCACGGACGGTGGCCCAACAGGTGGGAGCGGAACGGGACATGTCCGGGCGAAAGCGTTCGGACCGACGCCTCCGACTTACTCCAAGTAACAGTGGCCGTGTTTGCCAAGTTTTGGCAAAGCACGGCCACCGTCGCGTCCTGGGAACAGAGTTTTCACTCCGGCATCACAAGCCCCAGTGTTTAGGGTCTGGTCAGCCGATGGGCCGGTGGAGGGACCGGCCGCGGGCTCGCCGCGTGGCTCAGAAGAGCACCCGGGCGAGCGCCGTGCGCGCCGCCGTCACGCGCGGGTCGTCCGAGCCCACCACCTCGAAGAGTTCGAGCAGCCGCACCCGCGCGGCGTCGCGGTCGTCACCGGCCGTGCGCCGCACCGTGTCGATGAGCCGCCCGAAGGAGTCCTCGACATGACCGCCCACCAGATCCAGGTCGGCGGCCGCGATCTGGGCCGCGACATCCGCGGGCCGGTCGGCGGCGGCCTTGCGGACCTGCTGCGGGTCGAGGCCCTGCACGCGCTGGAGCAGTTCGGCCTGGGCGAGACCGAGCTTGGCCTCGGTGTTCGCCGGGTCGTCGCTGAGCACGTTCTTGTACGCCTGTACGGCGCCGGCCAGGTCACCCGCGTCGAGCGCCTGCACGGCCGCTTCGAGCAGGGCGTCGTAAGGACCGGCGGGCACCTCGGCCGGCGCGGGGGCCTGCTGCCCCTGGGCGTCGGCGTCGACCACCAGGCCGGTCAGGCCGAAGCGCTCCTCGCCGACCTGGATGAGCTGGTCGAGGGTCTGGCGGATCTGCGCCTCGGGGGCCGCGCCCTGGAAGAGGGGCAGGGCCTGCCCGGCCACCACCGCGAAGACCGCCGGGATCCCCTGGACCCCGAACTGCTGCATCAGCATCTGGTTGGCGTCGACGTCGATCTTGGCGAGGAGGAAGCGGCCGTTGTACTCCTGCGCGAGCCGCTCCAGAAGAGGGCTCAGCTGCTTGCACGGCTCGCACCACTCGGCCCAGAAGTCGATGACGACCGGGACCTCGGTGGAGCGCTGGAGGACCTCGCGCTCGAAGCCCGCCTCATCGACATCGATGACGAGGCTCGACGGGGCGATCGCGGCGCCCGCCGCGCCCCCGCCCTGCCGGGCCGCTTCGGCGCGCGCCTGCTCCGCCTTCGCCTTGGCCTCCTGGGCCGCCTTCACCGCGGCGAGGTCGACGACTCCGCTCATGGACATGTTCCGTGGCTGCATGAGTACATCCTCCCCCAAGCCGTGCGGGAACCGCGCCCGTCCGTGACCCCCCGCCGGATTGCGGGGCCACGGAGGCCTTGGTCCAAGGTCCCGAGGAGGACCGGTGGTTGGCCCGGGGTCCCCACCCCGTGCCGTCGTGCGTGTGTGCGAGGTTGCCGTTCGTGGTTGCCGCTCATGGCTTTCGCTACGGGTCGTAGCGTAACCGGCGGGCCCCGGGCGTGAACAGCCCCCGTCGGTGATCTCCCTCACTGCCGGTGCACAAGGGGTCCCTGGCCGGTCCGTACCGACCGGTATGGTCGCGGCCATGCAGAGCCGTACGTCCACCACTCCACCCTCCCGCACCGGCGGCCGCCCGCGCAGCGCGACCGCCGACGCCGCGATCCTGGAGGCGACCCGGCAGGGCCTCGTCGAACTGGGCTGGTCCAAGCTGACGCTCGGCGCGGTCGCCACGCGCGCGGGGGTCGCCAAGACCACCCTGTACCGGCGCTGGGCGGGCAAGAGCGAGCTGGTCGTGGACGCGGTGGCCGAGCTCTTCGACGAGCTGGAACTGCCGGACCGGGGCAGCCTCGCCGCGGACATCGAGGGCGTGGTCCTCCAGTTCGCGGCGCTGCTCGGCCGCCCCGAGACGAAGACGGCGCTGATGGCGGTGGTCGCGGAGTCCACCACGGACGAGCCGCTGCGGCACCGCATCCGGGAGTCCATCGTCGACCGCCAGAAGCGGCTGGTCCTCGCGGGGCGCAAGCGGGCGCAGGAACGGGGCGAACTCCCCGTGGAGCCGGACGCGTCCGCCGCCGCCCGCACGGCGGACCTCATCTTCGACGTCATCGCCGGCGCGGTGGTCCACCGCGCTCTGGTCAGCGCGGAACCGGTGGACGCGGAGTGGGCCCGCCGCTTCACGTTGCTGTTGCTGGGCGGCTTGGCGGCGGCACAGACCGCCCCGTAGTCGCCCCAACCCCCCACCACCCCGCACCCCACAACCGCGCCTCACACCTGATACCGCTCCGGCGCGAACAACCGCAGGTTCCCCGCGACCCACTCCGACGTCCGCTTCAGCCCCTCCGTAAGAGACACCTCCGGAACCCACCCCGCCCACTCCCGCGCCCGGGAGTTGTCCGACAGCAGCCTCTCCACCTCACTGCCCGAGGGCCGAAGCCGCGCCGGGTCGACCACGACCGACGCCTCACGCCCCGATGCCGAGATCAACGCCTGCGCCAGCTCCCCGATGGAGATCTCCCGCCCCACCCCCAGATTCACCGCGTGCCCGAGCGCCCGGTCACACACCGCCATCGCCATGAACCCCCGCGCCGTATCCGTCACGTACGTGAAGTCCCGCGTGGGCGTCAGCGACCCCAGCCTGATCTCCCGCGCACCCGCGTGCAGCTGCGCGAGGATCGTCGGGATCACGGCCCGGGCCGACTGCCGGGGGCCGTACGTGTTGAAGGGCCGCACCACCGTCACGGGCAGCTCGAAGGCATGCCAGTGCGAGAGCGCCATCATGTCGGCGCCGATCTTCGACGCGGAGTACGGGGACTGCGGCTGGAGCGGGTGGTCCTCACTGATCGGCGCGGTCAGCGCCGTCCCGTACACCTCGCTGGTGGAGGTGTGCACGAGCCGCCGCACACCGTGCCGCCGACAGGCCTCCGCGACGTTCTCGGTGCCGACGACGTTCGTCTGGACGTACGCGCCCGGGGAGTCGTACGAGTACGGGATGCCGATCAGCGCGGCGAGGTGGAAGACGGTGTCGCACCCGGCGACCGCGTCCATCACACGCCCCGCGTCCCGCACGTCCCCGGCGATCATCTCGACCCGCGGGTCACCGAGGAGATGCGCGAGGTGGCCCTTCTCCGCGTACGGCTTGTAGTGGACGAAGGCGCGGACCTTCGCGCCCGCTTCGAGGAGCAGGTCGACGAGGGTCGAGCCGATGAAGCCCTCGGCTCCGATGACGAGGACGGTGCGGTGCTGCCAGGAGAAGGCGGTGGGCGTGGTCATGCGTACTCCAGGTGAGGGGTGACGTGGGCGAGGTGAAGGACCCGCTCGGCGAGCAGGCCGGCGGCGCGGGCGTGCGGTCCGGGGTCGGCGGCGCCGCTCATCGCGGTGAGCCGGGCCGGGTCGGCGAGCAGCGGGCCGACCAGCTCCGCGAGACGGTCGGCGGTGGTCTCGGCGTCGGGCAGCAGGAGGCCGGCGCCCGCGTCGGTCAGGACGCGGGCGTTGTGGGTCTGGTGGTCGCCGGGCGCGTGCGGGTAGGGCACGAGGACGGCGGGGACCCCGGTGGCGGCCAGCTCGGCGACGGTCGCCGAGCCCGCGCGGCAGACGACCAGGTCGGCGGCGGCGTAGGACAGGTCCATGCGGTCGAGGTAGGGGACGGCGCGGGCCACCGATGCTCCGCCCGAGGCCGTGAGCCGGGCACATGTCTCCACCAGCGCGGCGGGGCCGGTCTTGATGAGCAGCTGAACGTCCGCCCGGTCCCGCCACCGTCGCGCGAGCCCGACCGCGGCCTCCGTGAGCCGGGTGGCGCCGAGGCTCCCGCCGTTGAAGAGGACCAGGCGGGCCCCGTCCGGCACGCCGAGCGCGCGCCGCGCCTCGGTGCGCAGCGCGGCCCGGTCGAGCGCGGCCAGCGGCGCGGCGATCGGCATGCCGGTGGTGTGCGCGCGGTCGCCGCCCGGCAGGTGCGCGCGGCTGCGGTCGAAGGCCACCGCGATGTTCGGGGTGAGGCGGGCGGCGAAGCGGTTGGCGCGCCCCGGCACGGCGTTGGACTCGTGGATGAGGCTCGGCAGGCCCGCCATGCGGGCGCCGACGATGACCGGGGCGCTGGGGTAGCCGCCCATGCCGACGGCCACCTGGGCGCCCTGCTCGCGCAGGATGGCCCGGCACTGGGCCCCGGACTTCAGCAGCGCGGCGGGCAGCAGATAGCGGCGGGCGCCGAGCGAGGGGTCGAAGGGGATCATGTCGACGGTGTGCAGCCGGTACCCGGCGTCCGGTATCAGCCGGGTCTCCAGGCCCCGCTCGGTGCCGACGAAGGAGATCACCGCGCCCGGCACGGCGCGGCGCAGCGCGTCGGCGAGGGCGAGGCCCGGATAGATGTGGCCGCCGGTGCCGCCCGCGCCGATGACGACGGAGAGAGAGGTTCGCATGGCAGTGGAGCTTCGCGCGGGGGTCTAAGAGGGTTTTAAGAGCCGCGTTTGGCACCTTTGGTCCATGAGCTTCATGAGCGGCACGAGCTTGACCGGCAGGGGCGGCGGGCCCGATCCCGTACCGCACAAGATCCTCGTCGTCGACGACGACCCCGAGGTCCGCGCCGCCGTCGAGGACGCCCTGACCGTCGAGGGGCACCTGGTGCGGGGCGCGGAGGACGGCCACCGCGCGCTCACGGCGGTGGCCCGCTGGCAGCCGGACCTGGTGGTCCTCGACGTGCTGATGCCCGTCATGGACGGCCTCGCGGTCTGCCGTCAGCTGCGCGCGGCGGGCGACCGCACCCCCGTGCTCGTCCTGACCGCCCTGGACTCGGTGAGCGAACGCGTCGACGGCCTGGACGCGGGCGCCGACGACTACCTGGTCAAGCCCTTCGCCCTGGACGAACTGGTCGCCCGCGTGCGGGCCCTGCTGCGCCGAGCGAGCCCGGAGCGGGCCACGGACTCCGGTGACGACCTCGCGTACGGTGATCTCGTCCTGGACCCCGCCACCCGCACCGGCCGACGCGGCGGGCGCCGGATCGAGTTCAGCCGCACCGAGGCCGCCCTCCTGGAACTGCTGCTGCGCAACGCCGGGCAGGTGCTGCCGCGCGAGCTGATCCAGCAGACGGTGTGGGGCCGCGACTTCGGCCCGGACTCCAACTCCCTCGCCGTGTACGTCGGTTACCTGCGCCGCAAGCTGGAGTCTGGCGGCGAGGCGCGGCTCGTCCACACCGTGCACGGCGTCGGCTACCGCCTGGGCTCCCCGTGAGCGCGCGGCGCGGGCTCGGCGCGCGCTGGCGGCGCCGCAGGCCGTTGCGCACCCGCCTCGCGGTGGCCGCGGCGGCGGCCGTGGCGCTGGTGGCGGTCGGGGTGTGCGCCGCCGCGTTCTTCGTGATCCGCTTCAAGCTGTACCAGCAGCTGGACCAGAACCTCGCCCAGTCGGCGACGCTCACCGTCCAGCAGCACCGCGACGAGGGCCCCGGCGTGATGGCGGGCGAGTGCCGGTTCCTCGGGGCGCCCGCCTGCTCCCAGATCGTCCCGGCGGACTCCGCCGACGATCCGGCGAAGCCGTATCTGCTGCCGGTGAGCGGGGCAACACGTGAGGTCGCCGCCGGCCGGCGGGCCCCGTACTACGCGAGCTTCACACTCCCCGGCGGCAGGCCGGGCCGGATGTACACCACCACCTTCGGCGACGGCGAGGCCGTGCAGGTCGCCCTGCGGGCCGACATCGCCGAGCGCGGGGTGCGCCAGGCCGCGACACTGCTCGCCGCGGTGGGCGGCGCGGGCGTGCTGCTCTCGGCGGTCGGCGGCTACTGGGTCTCGCGCACCGGCCTCGCCCCGATCACCCGGCTCACCGCCACGGCCGAGCGCATCGCCGCCACGCGTGACGCCCGGCACCGCATCGAGCTGCCGCCGGGCCGGGAGGGCGGTGACGGCCGCCAAGATGAGGTCACGCGCCTGGCCGCCACGTTCAACACGATGCTCGCCGAGCTGGAGGAGTCCGTCGCGGCCCGCCGCCGCCTGGTCGCCGACGCCTCCCACGAACTGCGCACTCCGCTGACCGCGCTGCGTACGAACGCCGAGCTCCTCGCCAAGGCGGACCGTCTCACCGCGGCGCAGCGGGAGCGCGCGGCCGGGGCGCTCGGCCGCCAGCTGCGGGAAGTCACCGGCCTGGTGAACGACTTGATCGAGCTGGCCAGGGAGGAGGAGCCGCAGCCGCTGCTCGAGGAGGTGCGGCTCGCCCCGCTGGCCGCCCACGCGGTGGACGCGGCGCGCGGCCACTGGCCCGCCGTCCCCTTCACCCTCCAGGTCGCGCCGGAGGCGGCGGACCTCAGCGTCCCGGGGGTACCGGCGCGCCTGTCCCGGCTGCTGACGAACCTCCTGGACAACGCGGCCAAGTTCTCCCCGCCGGGCGCTCCCGTCGAACTCTCCCTGACGCCGTGGGAGTTGACGGTGCGCGACCACGGTCCGGGCATCGCGGAGGAGGACCTGCCCCACGTCTTCGACCGCTTCTACCGCGCCGAGAAGGCCCGCGCCCTGCCCGGTTCGGGCCTCGGCCTCGCGATGGCCCGCCAGATCGCGCACGCGCACGGCGCGGAGCTGACGGCCGAGCGGGCGCCGGGCGGCGGCGCGCTGTTCCGCCTCGCGCTGCCTACTCCTTAGCCCACGCGCAGCTGCCGAGCGTGGCGCTGCCCTTGGCGACGAGGCGGTCCGCCTCGCGCGCGACGAGGACCCGCGTGTGCTTGCCCTTGCAGACGACCGTCCGCTCGCCGTGCCCCGCCAGGTCCACCAGGATCTGGTCCCAGTGCCGGTACTGCACGTCGTGCCCGGAGTCGTCGTACGTCCGCACCTTCGGCGTACCCGGCAGCTCCCGCCGCCACGTCTCGATCGTCGACGGGGGCACGGTGGTGTCCTTCTTCCCGGCGTAGAGGTAGACCGGCGCGTCCAACTCCGACAGGTCGGGGCCGGGACGCTCGCAGTACAGCCGCTGCTCGTGCACCTGGGGCGCCGGGTCGGACCGCTGGCCGCGCTGGTTGTAGGTGCGTGCCCCCTCCTCGTACGCCGTGTCGGCGAAGCCGGGGATCGACTTCACGGCGCTGTCGTCGGGGAAGGCCCACCACTTGCGGGGGTCCTTGATCTGGTCCCGCACGGCGGCGGTCAGCGTGTCGTCGGACAGGTCGCAGAACGCGGGCCTGGCGCCGTAGGGCGGGAGCGCCGCGGCGAGGTGCAGCGCCGAGACGCGGTCCGGGGCCTTGGCGGCGAGCTCCGCGGCGTAGGGGCCGCCACCCGAGATCGCGACGACGGCGAAGTCCTTCACCTTCAGCCGGTCCATGACCGCGAGGGCGTCCTCGGCGAAGTCGGCCTTGCCGAGGCCCTTGTCGAACTCCGTGTCGCCGAAGCCGTTGCGCTCGACGGAGATGAGCCGCAGGCCGAGGTCCTCGCGCGTGCTGCGGAAGAAGTCCGTCATGTGCGCGGCGCGGGCACTCGTGCCGGTGCCGCCGATGTACAGCACCGGCCGGCCGTCGCGCGGCCCCTGGTCGATGTAGTGGACGGTGCGGCCGCCGGCCGGCTTCGCGGCGCGCACCTCGGGGCCGAGCGAGTCGAAGTCGTCCTGCACCTTGGGCTCGGGCGGCGGGCTCGCGCTGACCTCACCGGACCCGCCCACCAGCAGCGCCCCGAGGACGGTGAGGGTGGCGGTTCCTATGGCGATGGCGGCGGTGCGGGCGTGGCCGGTCGAGGTCACGGACGACTCCAGGGCAGGGAACACGGGGACGCGCCGCGCCTACCCATCCCCAGATATCTAAACCTGCGGATTCCGGCGCCGCCCCGAAAGGGGCGCCGGGAACCGCGCGCCCAGCCACATCAGACCCGCGGCTCCCCACTCACCGGAACACCCCGGCGCCTAGAACCCCGGCGGCTCCGTATAGACCCCCCACTCGTCCCGGAGGACCCCGCAGATCTCCCCGAGCGTCGCCTCCGCCCGCACCGCCTCCAGCATGGGGCCGATCATGTTCGACCCGTCCCGCGCCGCCGCCAGCATGGCGTCGAGAGAGCCCCGCACCAGCGCATCGTCACGCCGCCCCTTGCGCTCCGCGAGCTCCCGCACCTGCTCCCGCTCGACCTCATGGCTCACCCGCAGGATCTCCAGGTCACCGGTGACGGAGCCCTCCAGGCAGTTCACACCGACGACGCGCTTGTCGCCCTTCTCGACGGAGCGCTGGTACTGGAAGGCGGACTCGGCGATCTCGCCGGTGAACCAGCCGTCCTCGATGCCGCGCAGGATGCCCGAGGTGATCGGGCCGATCGGGTGCCGGCCGTCGGGGCGGGCCCGCCGTCCCCGCTCCCTGATCTGCTCGAAGATCTTCTCGGCGTCGGCCTCGATGCGGTCGGTGAGCTGCTCGACGTACCAGGAGCCGCCGAGCGGGTCCGCCACGTTGGCGACACCGGTCTCCTCCATCAGCACCTGCTGGGTGCGCAGCGCGATCTCGGCGGCCTGCTCGCTCGGCAGGGCGAGGGTCTCGTCGAGGGCGTTGGTGTGCAGGGAGTTCGTGCCTCCGAGCACCGCGGCGAGTGCCTCCACGGCGGTGCGTACCACGTTGTTGTACGGCTGCTGGGCGGTGAGGGAGACACCGGCGGTCTGGGTGTGGAAGCGCAGCCACTGGGCCTTGTCGGTCTTCGCGCCGTACTCGTCGCGCAGCCAGCGGGCCCAGATGCGGCGGGCGGCCCGGAACTTGGCGATCTCCTCGAAGAAGTCGACGTGGGCGTCGAAGAAGAAGGAGAGGCCGGGCGCGAAGACGTCGACGTCCAGGCCACGGCTGAGCCCCAGCTCCACGTACCCGAAGCCGTCCGCGAGGGTGTACGCCAGCTCCTGCGCGGCCGTCGCCCCGGCCTCGCGGATGTGGTAGCCGGAGACGGAGAGCGGCTTGTAGGCGGGGATGTCGCGCGCGCAGTGCTCCATCAGGTCGCCGATGAGACGCAGGTGGGGCTCGGGCTGGAAGAGCCACTCCTTCTGCGCGATGTACTCCTTGAAGATGTCGGTCTGGAGCGTGCCGTTGAGGATGCCCGGGTCGACCCCCTGGCGCTCGGCGGCGACGAGATACATGCAGAAGACGGGCACGGCGGGCCCGCTGATCGTCATCGACGTCGTCACGTCGCCGAGGGGGATGTCCTTGAAGAGGACCTCCATGTCGGCGGCGGAGTCGATGGCGACGCCGCAGTGCCCGACCTCGCCGAGTGAGCGGGGGTCGTCGGAGTCGCGGCCCATGAGCGTCGGCATGTCGAAGGCGACGGAGAGCCCGCCGCCGCCGTTGGCCAGGATCATCTTGTAGCGCTCGTTCGTCTGCTCGGCGTTGCCGAAGCCCGCGAACTGGCGGATGGTCCAGGTCCGGCCGCGGTACCCGGTGGCGTGGAGCCCGCGCGTGAAGGGGTACTCCCCGGGCCAGCCGATCCGCTCGAACCCGTCGTACGTGTCGCCGGGGCGCGGCCCGTAGACGGGGTCGACCGGGTCGCCCGAGAGCGTGGTGAAGTCCGCGTCGCGCTTGCGGGCCTTGTCGTAACGGGCCTGCCAGCGTCGGCGGCCTTCCTCGATCGCGTCAGCGTCCATACCCCCGAATTTACTAGGACGTCCTAGTAAAAGTCGATGGGCAACCGCCGTACGAATCCGTACGGCGGCAGCTGTTACGCCTTCGCGGCGACCGGAGAGCCGTCGGTGATCAGCGGCTCGACGTCCTGGGCGACCTTGCGCTCGACGAAGAAGGCGGCGGTCGGGATCGTGCCGGAGACCAGCACCCACAGGAGCTTGCCGAACGGCCACTTCGCCTTGGAGCCCAGGTCGAAGGCGAAGATCAGGTAGATGATGTACAGCACGCCGTGCACCTGCGACACGACGAGCGTCAGACCCTCGCCCTTGTCGAAGCCGTACTTGAACACCATGCAGGCGCACAGCACGAGCAACATGACGGCGGTGACATAGGCCATCACCCGGTAGCGGGTCAGCACGCTTCGCTTCATGCGTACGAGCGTAACGGCCCGTCTCGCGTGATCTTCGCCGCCCCCGCCCGAGCGGAACGCGGGCCTCTACTTCTCCTCGAAGTCCCGCGCGGCGATCCGCAGCGGCCGCAGCATGGCGAAGATCTCCGCGCACTCCTCGGCGTCGTACACCCCGAGCCCGAAGTCCATCGCCATCAGCTCGCGCGTGGCCGCCTCGACGACCTCGCGGCCCTTGTCGGTGATGGAGGCGAGGGTGCCGCGGCCGTCGTTGGGGTTCGGGCGCTTGTCGACGAGGCCGGACTTCACGAGCCGGTCGACGGTGTTGGTCACGGAGGTGGGGTGCACCATGAGCCGCTCGCCGATCTTCGACATCGGCAGCTCGCCGGCCTGCGAGAAGGTGAGCAGTACCAGCGCCTCGTAGCGCGCGAAGGTCAGTCCGTACGGCTTGACGACCGCGTCGACCTCGGCGAGCAGGATCTGGTGCGCGCGCATGATCGAGGTGATCGCGCCCATGGCCGGGACCGATCCCCAGCGCTGCTTCCAGAGCTCGTCGGCGCGGGCGATCGGATCGAAGGGAAGGCTGAGCGGCTTCGGCACGCCAAAGACCTTACCCGCCGGTCACATGCTGGTCAGCACCGTCTCGCAATTCGGGCGTACGTTCCTTCGAAGCCCTGGGCCGACCCGCTGACCGCCCGATATGCCGTGCGGGCGGAGCCGGTGTCGCACAAGGGGATGATTAGCCCCATATGCAACGATTGCCGGGCTGACTGACCGTCACCGTCGCCCAAGGGGTCTGGATGTACCGGCTGCTCCGCACGTTCACGGCACTCACGGCTCTCACCGCCATCGGGCTCACGGCGGGCTGCTCCTCGGGATCCGGTTCCACGGCCGACCCCGCCAGGTCACCGGCCGCCGACGTCGCCGCCGGGCCCTCGACCGACGCCGCGAAGGCCCCGGGCACGTTCTGGGTCGACCCCGACAGCCCCGCCGCCCGCCAGGTCGAGAAGTGGGAGCGGCAGGGCCGCACCCAGGACGCCGAGGCCCTCAAGCGGATCTCCGAGCAGCCGCTGGCGGTGTGGCCCGCCGGCGACGACCCGGCGCCCGACGTCAGGGCGGCCACCGAAGGCGCGACCAAGGACGGCCGTACGGCGGTGCTCGTCGCGTACAACATCCCGCACCGCGACTGCGGCCAGCACTCGGCGGGCGGCGCCCACAGCTCCGCCTTCTACCGGCAGTGGGTGGACGCCTTCGCCGGGGCGATCGGCGACGCCCCCGCCGTGGTCGTCCTCGAACCCGACGCGATCCCGCATATCGTGGACGGCTGCACCCCCGCCGAGTACCACGCCGACCGCTACCAGCTGCTCTCCGAGGCGATCGAGCGGTTCAAGCGCCAGCCGAAGGTGAAGGTGTACCTCGACGCCGGGAACCCCGGCTGGATCACCGACGCGCACAAACTCTCCGAGCCGCTCATCAAGGCGGGCATCGCGCGGGCCGACGGCTTCTCGCTGAACGTCTCCAACTTCCAGAGCGACGAGGTCACCAAGGCGTACGGACGCACCCTGTCGGCGACGGTCGACGGCAAGCACTTCGTCATGGACACCAGCCGCAACGGCAGGGGCCCGCTGGCCGGCGACCGGGAGGACGCCTGGTGCAACCCGCCCGGCCGCGGCCTCGGCACACCGCCCACCGACCGCACGGGCGACCCGCTGCTCGACGCCGTCCTGTGGATCAAGCGGCCGGGCGACTCGGACGGCCCGTGCCGGGGCGGCCCGGCGGCGGGGCAGTGGTGGCCGGACTACGCGCTGGGGCTCGCGCGCAACGCCAAGGAGGCGTGAGCCGCCTTCCCCCCGCGGCCTTCGCGCCCGTCAGCCCTCCCGGCCCACGTGGATCCACTTCGCCTCGGACGACGTGCCGTCCTTGTCGGTGACGAACAGCATGTACCAGCCCGGCGGGACCAGCGCCGCGTCGCGCACCGGGACCTCCACCGTCACCGACCCCTTGCCCTTGGTGACCCCCAGCGCGATGGAGCGCTGCTCGACGTCCGTCGTGTGCGTCACCGCGCTCGGCCGCATCAGGCGGGCCGAGACGATGTCCCCGGGACGGTCGGCGGCGAACGTCGCGCGGCCGTCCGCCGCCAGCTGCTCCGGGCCCTCGCCGAGCACCGGCCGGTTCTTGCCGCCCCTGTGCAGCGCCGGCGGCGTGAAGATCTCCATGCGCTGCTCGAAGTGGCCGAGCTTGGTGTTCTGCTGGTTGTCGAAGAGGGGGTCCGAGCCGAAGGTGACGACGCGGCCGTCGGGCAGGAGCAGCGCCTCGGAGTGGTAGTTGCGGCCCACCTTGGGTGCCGCCGCCTCACGGAAGACGTTCTGCTTGGGGTCGTAGAACTGCGCCCTGAGGATGTTGCTGGCGCTGCGGCCCCGGTAGTCGGAGGAGCCGTTCGAGGTGAACACCGAGTCGTCCGGCATGATCACGCTGTTCAAGTAGCGTGTTCCCTCGGGCAGTTGGGGTCCGGTCTTGAAGGACGGGTTCTCCTCCTTGAGGTCGATCACGGCCGTGCGGCGCGTCGCCTTGTCGGACTCGCCCACTCCCCCGCCGCCGAGGATCATCACCTTCTGGTCCTGCGCGGGCGGCAGCAGCACGGACGCCGACGTCTCCGTCTGGTCCATGTCGGTCAGCCCGGGGACCTTCTCGAACTTGTTCGTCTCCAGGTCCCACAGCCCCGGCTCGCGCCCCTTGTCTGCGGGCCCGTAGCCCGCGTTGGACGCGGGGTAGAAGAGCTTGCCGCCCTTGGTGAGGAAGAGCGCCGGGTAGGTGGGGAAGTACCGCTTCGGGCCGTCCGTCCACTTCTTCGTCTTCGGGTCGTAGATCTCGTTGTCGCCCGGGTCGATCACGCCCACGTCGTCGAGACCGGAGACCGCGAGCACCTTGCCGTCCTCCAGGCCGACCAGCGTCGGGTACCAGCGGGCCTTCTTCATCGGCTGGACCGGCACGTACCTCTCGGCCTTGGGGTCGAATTCGTACGCCGCCCTGATCCCCTGGAAATCCTGCTTCTCCATGTCGATCTTCTCGGCGATGCCGTACGTGTTGTCGGCCTCGTCGCCGGTCAGGCCCTCGATCTCGTACTGCGCCGTCGTCTCGTTGACCGACTGCTCGCCCGGCTCGAGCGCCTCGACAAAGACGCGCGCCTCGCTCGCCTTGATCTGCGTCTTCCAGGGCTCCATCTCACCGGTCTTGGAGTACGAGATCTTGAAGTCCCGCTGGGCCTTCGGCACCTGGACGTCGAACTTGCTGACGTACTCGATGCCGGACGGTGAGCGGAACTTGGTGCCCTTCTTCAGGAACACCGCCTTGTCCGGGTTCTCGTTCTTCACCCGCATGCCGCCGCCGGCCCGCTCCACCTCGCCGTCGAGCAGTTCATAGCGCGCGGTGCCACCGGCCACCAGGAGCCGCCCGTCCGGCAGTTGGGCGTGGCCGGAGCAGAAGAAGTCCTCGGGCGTGGCGATCTTCTTGAAGGTGTTGTTCTTCGGATCCCACAGGACCGTGTCGAACGACCCCGCGTCGAATTTCTTCTGCTCGTTGCCCGAACCCGCCACGATCAGCACCTTGCCGGTGTGCAGGAGCGCGGCGTGGATGGCGTTGGTGCGGAACTCCTTGGGGATGTCGACCATCTTCCAGGAGCCGTACTTCGCCTTGTAGCCGGGCCGGGAGATCTTGTACTCGTGGTACTGCTCCTCGGCGAAGGAGAGCGCGGCGGGGGCGTTCAGCCCCACGAGCAGCGCGCCCGCGCCGACTCCGATGAACGTCTTCCTCGTACGCCTAGAGGGCCGGTAGGCCATGGGTGCCATGTGTCAGTTCCCTCCTGTCGTCGTGCCGGTGGCGAACGCCGGCTCAGGCTCGCCCTCCGCCTCCGGGACCGGATGTCCGGCCTCCCGGCGCGCCTCCCGCTCCTGCCTGGCCTGCCTGCGCTCCTTGGTGACGGTGAACGTCCACACCGCGACCGGGGCCAGCGAGATGGCCATCGCGAGGACCGCCCAGGTGCGCATCGCCACATGCGTGTGGCCGAGTACGACGGAGACGACCAGCGAGGTGGCGAGCAGCACCGCCCAGAAGAGGTGGATGCGGAAGGTCAGCAGCCGGTCCGGGCTGGCGTCGTTGCCCTTCGGTGTGACCACGAAGCGGCACGGGCGGCGCATGACGGCCGCGCCGAGGGACTTGGCGTAGATGGGTGCGGAGAGCGCCGACATCGCCATGCCGGCGAGGCCTCCCGACCCCGCCGGCTCGTGCGGGGAGACGTTGTGACGGCGGTTCCACAGGTAGAGGCCGATCTGGAGGGCCGCCGCGTCGCTGTAGAGCATCAGCCACACCGAGGCCGCCACCTGGGTGCCGGACGCGCCGAACCACAGGAAGAGGATGCAGCTGAGGATGCCGAGCAGCCAGTTGACGGCCGTCATCGGGTAGTACACGAGCATCAGCGTGTACGAGAAGAGGCGCCCGGGAGGCATCGTGAACGGCGCCTTCCAGAACTGCTTGAACAGCGTCTCGTACGTGCCGCGCGACCACCGCATCTGCTGGGTGAAGAAGTCCGTCCACGAGGCCGGGCCCTCGCCGACCGCCAGGACGTCGGGGGTGTAGACCGAGCGCCAGTGGTTGTGGGTGGCCGGGTTGCGGCGGCGGTGCAGTTCGAAGCCGGTCGCCATGTCCTCGGTGATCGAGTCGTACAGGCCGCCTACCTGGGTGAGCGCGCTGATGCGTACGACGTTGTTGGTGCCGACGAACATGGGCGCCCGGTAGCGGTTGCCCGCGCGCTGGATGAGCGCGTGGAAGAGGAACTGCTGGGACTCCGCGGCCTTGGTGACCGGCGTCTCGTAGTTGCCGTACACCTGCGGTCCGACGACGAACGCGACGTCCGGGTCACGGAAGTAGCCCATCATCCGCTCCAGGAAGTTGGGGAGCGGGATGTGGTCCGTGTCGACGGACGCGAAGAAGTCGTACTCCGCGTGGTGCATCGCCAGCCAGGCGTTGTAGTTGCCGTGCTTGGTGCGGGCCTTGTGCGGGCCCTTCTCGCGGTTCCACTCCGGTATGCCGAGGCGCGTGAAGTGGCGCACGCCCAGCTCTTCGCAGAGGGCCTTCGCGTCGGGGTCGTTCCCCTCGTCCAGGAGCCATACGTCCAGGGGGCCCGGGTGGTGTATCCGGACCGCGCCCTCAAGGGTGGCCCGGACCATGGAGAGGGGCTCCTTGCCCGGCACGTACGTGGTGAGGAAGGCGACGCGGGTGCCTGCCTCCGGTGTCACCGGGATCGGGTCCCTCGCGACCAGCGTGGCGTGGGCGATGGATATGACGTTGACGAGCATGAAGAGCTCGATCAGGCCGATGGCCACGAGCATCGTGACGTCGAGGCCGATCAGCCAGCGTTCGCCGCCCTCGCGTTCGGTCCAGTGGGTGGGCCATACGAGGTAGACGAGCAGGAGGCCCGTGAGCACGGGGGCCAGCGTCATCAGGAACACGGCCCGTATTCGATGGGGCTCCGAGGAGAGAAGCTTGCGGTACTGGACCCGATAGCCGCCGCCGTTGCCGCCGCCGTCCTCGCCGCTGCGCGGCTCGGTGAGCGGGCCGGCGAGCGTGCTGTGGGTGTCGTAGTCGTAACCCTCCGGCTGCCGCACAGCGCCCTCCAGGTTCTGGTGACTGGTGATCGAACGAGCCGATACCCCCACCAAAGTGGAGTTTCCATGACGTGTCGAACCGGGTGCGTCCGTGCGGGCGGTTTTGGGGTGGGGGGGTTTGGTGGGGTTGCGGTGGGGCGGGGGGTCTGCTGGTGACTCCGTCGGTTGGGCGGGGGCGGCTG
Source organism: Streptomyces sp. NPDC015345 (assembly GCF_043078805.1). NCBI lineage: Bacteria > Bacillati > Actinomycetota > Actinomycetes > Kitasatosporales > Streptomycetaceae > Streptomyces > Streptomyces sp. NPDC015345. The sequence goes on from NZ_JBIBTX010000003.1 coordinate 71,311, forward strand.
GGTGTGTGTCTGCTGGTCGCCTTGGGTTCGTCTGTGGGGACGGGGCCGCGGGGGTATGTCCGTGCTCGCCATCTTGGCGCGGGCGTCTCGCTGCTTCGGGGCCCTGACGACCACCACTGTGCTCCGCGCGCACATACCCCCACGTCCCCTCCGGCACGTACGCGGCTGCGGGCCGTCGTCACCTGCCCTGCTGCTCCTCCATCGCCGTCTCACGGCCGAGAAACCAGGCACCCGCCTCGCCCCCTACCCCGACACCTCACCACCGAGAAACAGACACCCCCCACCCCACCGTCCCGACGCCGAGCAACGGACACCCCCCGCCCCTACCCCGACGCCTCGACGCCGAGCAACGGCCACCCCCCGCCCCTACCCCGACATCTCGACGCCGAGTAACGGGCGGGTGGGTGGGAGACGTCCGGCGCGGAGCGGCGGGATAGGGGATACCGCCGGGCACCCGTTCGCGGCGGGGCAGGAGGGGTACCGCCAGGCCACCCACCCGCCAGGGACACCGCCGGGCGACCGGCAGGTCAGAGGCGCCGCAGGCGGTGGCGGACCGCGCGCTGGGCCAGGGGCCCCAGGTCCTCGACCGCGGTCACCAAGAGGGACAGCCGCTCCAGCGCCACCAGCGCCCGCTCCGTACCCGCCGAGTCCACCCCCTCGTACAGCTCCATGCCCACGAACGACGCCGCCACCGCCCGCGCCAACCCCACCGGATCCGCGAACTCCCCGAGCGGCGACGCCCCGAGCACCCGCGTCAGGACCTTCTCGATCTCCTCGATCCACAGCGCGAGCCCCGCCGCCGTCGCCGCCGCGAGCCGAGGCTGCGTCTGCGCGCCGGCCAGCAACTGCCCGAGGACCGCGACATGCCCCGCCGCCCGCTCCTCCTCGTGCATCTCACGCCCGAAGGAGAGCAGTTCCGAGAGGGAGCCGATCGACGCCAGCCGGTCCCGGTAGCGGGCCACCCGCTGCTCGGTGCCATGGCGGCAGGCCGCCGAGAGGAGTTCGTCGACCGAGCCGAAGTGGTAGAAGACCAGCGCCTGGTTGACCCCGGCGGCCGCCGCGATGGTCCGCGCGGACGTCTTGGCGATGCCCTGCTCCGTGAGCGTGCGCAACGCCCCGTCGAGCAGCTTCTCGCGGGTCTCCTGCCCCTTCGCGGGATCCTTGGCGGCACTCACGCGCGCGCCTCCTCGCGGACGGGCCGCAACCCTGGCCGCACCCCACACGTACGGACGTCGGTGTACGTCGCCTCGAACGACCCCTCGTATCCGAAGAGCGGCCCGAAGCGCCGGTTGACGACCCGGACCTGGATACGGAAGCGCCCGCTCTCGTCGTCGTACGACTCGCGGACCTCGGCGTCACCCCCGATCAGTGCGGGCACCCGGCAGTCCACGGGGCCCTCCCGGAACCGGTGCTCTCCGGAGCGGATCACGAGCGAGCCGTCCGGCTCGGCCCGGAAGTGGAGGTCGCTGGCGAGGTGCTGGTGCGTGCCGAGGTAGTCGAGCACGCGGTCCCCCTTGGGGCTCAGGACCATCTGGGCGTCGAAGCGGCGGGGCCCGCCGGGAAGGTCGAAGGTGCGCACGAAGGTCACCGTCTCACGGCCGTACGTGTCGACGTATGGCACGTTCTCGATGATGAAGGGGACGGCGCGACCCTGGCGCGGGACGAGGATGTTGCGGGTGCCGCCGACCGCGAGGAACGGTTTCACGAAGCCCCCGCCGTGCCAGATGCGGTCCATCACGCCCCTGCCCGTACAGGCCTCGCCGCTCGCGAGACCCACGGAGAAGCGACGGCGCAGCTGCGGGTGCAGGCGTTCGAAGTCGGCGCCCATCACGGTTTCGAAGATCGATGTCATGAGCGCGGCTCCTTGGCGGTGGCGAGGGTGGACAGGACGCGTGGGGCACGCGCGCGTGCCGGCGGGGTACGCAGACAGCGGCGGGCGGCGGGGGTGATGGGCAGCGGCGGCAGGATCACCGCGAGCGCCGCTGCCGCGAGGGCCGTCATGGGGGCGAGGAGGACCGCCGCCGCGACGAGCAGGGCGCGCAGGGCGACCTCGGCGGCGGCGTGGACGAGGGCGCGTTCGGGGGTGATGCCCCGCTCCAGCCAGAGCCTGAGGCGGTCGAAGGACCAGGCCGTCGCCCAGCCCATCAGGGGGCGGAGGGCCGCGCGGTCCGCGAGGGCACCGAGGCGGCCCCAGCGCGGGCGGTAGTCGTATCCGGTGAGGAAGCGGATGCCGTCGCCGTCCGGCTCGGGCACGTAGCGCCAGTAGCCGCTGCCTTCTTCGAGGAGGGAGAGCGGATGCGGGGACGCGAAGCGCAGGGCGGAGGTGCGGGTGCCGTCCGAGCGCCGCTTCTCCCCCGCGCTGATCCCGGTGCCGGCGATGGTCACAAAGGGCAGCACGCGCGTGGCGTACCGGAAGTGCTGCGGCTCGCCCTCCGCGCACGGCAGGTAGCTGATCTCGGTGAAGCGCAGGTCCCAGCGCTGGTGCTGGCCGGGTTCCTGAGTGCGGGCCCAGAGGTCGTCGAGGTCGGCGCGTATCCGTGTCTCTATGTACAAGCTCATCCGAAACCCCCACGTCAGCTTGTTCTTGAGCGAGTGCTCAAGAGAAAGGTAGCGGGTGGTTGAGCAGTCGCTCAAGTCGCGGTCCGGATCCTCTTTATGGCGACAGAAAAAGCCCCCGCCGGGAGGCGGGGGCTCTGCCTGTATGCGCGACGGCTATGCGGAGAGGTGGCGCTCCACGGTCTCGACCTTGGAGGTGAGGCCGTCCGTCACGCCGGGGCGGATGTCGGCCTTCATGACGACCGAGACGCGCGGCGCCCGCGCCTCCACCACGGCGACGGCACGCTTGATGACGTCCATCACCTCGTCCCATTCGCCCTCGACGGACGTGAACATCGCGTCGGTCGTGTTCGGCAGCCCCGACTCGCGGACGACCCGGACGGCGTCGGCCACGTACTCGCCGACGTCCTCACCGACGCCGAGCGGGGTCACGGAGAAGGCGACGATCATGCGTTGACGATCCCTTCCTTGCGGGCGCGCGAGGCGATCACCGCGGCCTCGGCCTCCCGCTTCAGCTTGCGCTCGGCGAAGAAGCCGCCGGTCGGCAGGACGGAGAGGACGAAGTACAGGGCACCGGTCTTGACGTCCCACTTCGTGCGGTTCCAGGCATCCAGCCAGAAGAGCACGTACAGGACGAAGAGCACGCCGTGGATCATGCCCATCGCCGGCACGGCGTTGAACTCCGTGGTCCGCTTGAGCACCGAGCAGACGAGCAGCAGCAGGAAGGAGACGGCCTCGGGGGCCGAGACCAGGCGGAGGCGGCGGAGTGCGGAAGCGGTCTTGATGTCCACGGGTCACCTTCGGTGAGTGGGGCAGCGGGCGGGGGCGGGCTCGGGCGGCGCCGATCTTGTGAACGCGCGCACAAGCGACCCCCATTGTGACATCGGGGTGCTCTCCGGGTTCGCTCAGGGGACTTCACCCTGTTCTGGGTGGGTACGCGGCGGCTACCGTCGATTCGTGGCTACGTTCCGGCTCCAAGGGAGCAGAGTGCTCGCCGTCGACATGACCGGCGACGCCGTGAAGGCGAAGAACGGCTCGATGGTCGCCTACGACGGCCAGATGGCCTTCAAGAAGATGTCCGGCGGCGGTGAGGGCATACGCGGCATGGTGACCCGCCGCGTCACCGGCGAGCAGATGACGGTGATGGAGGTGAAGGGACACGGCACCTGCTGGTTCGCCGACCGCGCCACCGAGATCAATCTGGTGCGGCTGAGCGGCGAGAAGCTGTACGTGGAGGCCAGTAATCTGCTGTGCGCGGATGCCGGCCTGCGCACCGGCACCAGCTTCACGGGGCTGCGCGGGGCGACGCAGGGCAATGGCCTCTTCACGACCACCGTCGAGGGCACGGGCCAGGCTGCCATCGTCTCCGACGGGCCGGCCGTGGCGCTGCGGGTCTCCCGGCAGTATCCGCTGACGGTCGACCCGGGGGCGTACATCGCGCACCAAGGGGACGTCCGCCAGAGCTTCCAGTCCGGCGTCACCTTCCGCACCTTCATGGGCGAGGGCGGCGGCGAGGCCTTCCAGATCCGCTTCGAGGGCGACGGCCTCGTCTACGTACAGCCCAGTGAGCGCACCACGATCGCGGGGGACGTCTGACATGCCCTTCCGGGAGATCAACGCGAAGATGGTCGAGGCGACGGTCCAGCCGGGCGCCAAGATCTTCAGTCAGCGCGGCGCCATGCTCGCCTACAAGGGAGACGTCTCGTTCACGCCCAACGTCCAGGGCGGGCAGGGCGGCCTCGCCTCCATGATCGGCCGCCGGGTCGCGGGCGAGGCGACGCCTCTGATGACCGTCGAAGGCAGCGGGACGGTCCTGTTCGGGCACGGCGGCCACCACATCCAGGTGATCGGCCTCTCCGGAGACACGCTGTACGTGGAGGCGGACCGCCTGCTGGCCTTCGACGGCACGCTCCAGCAGGGCACGATGTTCATGGGCTCCCAGGGCGGCGTCATGGGCATGGTGCGCGGCCAGGTCACCGGTCAGGGCCTGTTCACCACGACCCTCAAGGGGCACGGCGCGGTCGCCGTCATGGCGCACGGCGGCGTCATCGAGGTCCCGATCACCCCGCAGCGCCCGGTCCACGTGGACCCCCAGGCGTACGTGGCACACCACGGCGACGTGCGCAACAGACTCTCCACTGCGCTCGGCTGGCGCGACATGGTGGGCCGCGGCTCCGGCGAGGCGTTCCAGCTGGAGCTGTCGGGCAGCGGCGCGGTGTACGTCCAGGCCTCGGAGGAGAAGCTGTGAACCCCAACGTCTCGACCCCGGCGGGCGCGCCCGCGGTCTTCGACCCCCTGACGCTGCCGAGCGACGACAACGTCAACGCGTACATCTTCTGCGTGGAGCTCAAGGGAAACCAGTGGTTCCTCCAGAAGGGAAAGATGATCGCCTACTACGGGCGGATCGACTTCAACGGCATCGGGCACGGCCGCCTCGACCGGCTGGTCCGGACCAGTTTTCATTCGCCGTTGCACGCAAGTGACTGGGTCGTGGCGGACGGCCAGGGCAAGATGCTCCTCGCCGACCGGGCCTTCGACGTGAATTCGTATGACTTGAATGAGGGCAACCTGACCATTCGCTCGGGCAACCTCCTCGCTTTTCAGCCAACTCTCGCGCTGAAGCAGTCGATCGTTCCGGGGTTCCTGACGCTGATCGGCACCGGGAAGTTCGTGGCCGCGTCGAACGGCCCCGTGGTGTTCATGGAGCCGCCGATCCGCGTTGATCCACAGGCGCTCGTGGGGTGGGCCGACTGCCCTTCACCGTGCCACCACTACGACCACGGTTACCTCACAGGGGTGATTGGGGGCGTGCGGGCACTGACCGGCGTCGGTGGCACCTCCGGCGAGGAGCATCAGTTCGAGTTCGTGGGCGCCGGCACGGTGCTGCTCCAGTCCACCGAGGCACTCATGCCCGAGCGGGCGGCGGGAGGGGCGCCGGACCAGGAGGGGGTGCCGGGAGGGAGGAGCGCTCCCACTCAATCGGGTCAGCCGTCGGGGGCACCGCGCCTTCCCGGACAACTGGGAGACCTCCAGCGTCGCTTCGGGCTGTGAGCGGTAGTCTGCGGAGTGTGACGGCGAACGCCTGTGCCCCTCCCCATGACCAGGGGATGCGAGGCGCGTCACATCCCACCATTCGTTCACCTTTCAACTTCTTAGGTAGAATCGATTCCATGGAGACCGAGACGGCCCCGCAGTGGCTGACCGACGAGGAACAGTGCGCTTGGCGCACCCACGTGGAGGTCAACAGGATGCTGACATATCAGCTCGAAAAGGACCTTCAGCCGTTCAACCTGACCATGAACGACTACGACATTCTCGTGCATCTCTCCGAATCGGAAGACCTGCGGATGCGCATGAGCGACCTCGCCGCAGCCACTCTTCAGTCCAAGAGCCGCCTCTCCCACCAGATCACCCGTATGGAGAACGCGGGCCTGGTACGCCGGGAGAACTGCGAGTCCGACCGGCGCGGCCTCTACACCGTCCTCACCGAGGAGGGCATGGAGACCATGCAGAAGGTGGCCCCGCACCACGTCGCCTCCGTGCGGCGGCACTTCGTCGACCTCGTCTCCCCCGAGGCGCTCGGCGAGCTGCACAAGGCCCTGACCCCGATCGCGGAACATCTGCGCTCCCAGCGCGGCAAGCCCTGACGCACGCCGCGGCGACCGGCCGTACCGTCCCTCAATCCGCCGACGACTGAGGGCTGGGCAGCCGGAGCTCGAAGCACGCACCTCCCGACGGCGCCTCACCGACCACGAGCGTGCCGCCATGCCGCGCCGCCACGTCCCGCGCGATCGCGAGGCCGAGACCGGCCCCGCCCTCGTCGCGGGTCCGCGCGTCATCCAGACGGACGAACCGCTCGAAGATCCGCTCCCGCTCGCCCGGGGGCACCCCGCTCCCGTCATCGGACACCTCAAGGACCGCCCACATGCCATCGGTCCGCGTGGTGACCGTGACGCGGGAGCGGGCGTGCCGCTGCGCGTTGTTCAACAGATTGCCGAGCACCCGCGCCAACTGACCGCGGGAGCCAGCCACTTCGACGCTCTTGAGATCCGTGTGCACGTCCACACGGTCACGGGTGCGCTGCGAGAGCTCCTCCCGGACGAAGGCCGCCAGATCCACGCGCGCCCCGCCGGGCTTCTCGCCCGCGTCGAGGCGGGCGAGCAGGAGCAGGTCGGCGGCGAGCCCCTGGAGCCGCACGGTGTCCTCGACCGCGCCCTCGACGTCCAGCAGCTCCGGGTGCGCCGCGCCCACTTCGAGCTGCGTGCGCAGCGAGGCGATGGGGCTGCGCAACTCGTGCGAGGCGTCCGCCACGAAGCGCCGCTGCCGCTCCACGGAGGTCTCCAGGGCGGTGAGCGTCTCGTTCGTGGTGCGGGCGAGCCGGGCGATCTCGTCGTGCGTGTCCGGCTCGGGCACGCGGCGCGCGAGGTCCTCCGACGCCGTGATCGCGGACATCTCCGCGGTGATGGCGGCCACCGGGCGCAGCGCCCTGCGCGTCACCAGCCAGGTGACGCCCGCCACGACACCGAGCAGCAGGGGGAAACCGATCAGCATGGACGTCAGCGCCGTGGACACCGCGCTCTGTTCGTCGGCCAGGGAGCCGCCGGCGTAGACGGTGAGGTCACCCTTGTCCTCCGTGCTCACCTCGACGGCTGCGAAGCGGTAGTCGCCGCTCTCGCCGTCGACGGTGGCGGAGCCGTCGGTGTACTCGGCCTCGTCGTCGATCTCGCCGGTCTCGCCCGGCTCGGGCCTCTCCCCGTCACTCCCACCGCCGGCCGGGCGGGCCGCGGGGCCGGGCTTGACCGCGTCGGACCCGGTGCCGCTGATCCGCTCCAGGTCCTCGCTGGCCGCGACCAACTTGCCGTTCTCGTCGACGACTTGGACCGGCGCCTCGTCGCCGTCCGGCAGGTCGAGATCGCCGTACGGGCGGTTGGCCACGAGTTGCGAGGCGACCTCGCGGGCGGCGGCGTTCGCCCGGCCGTCCGCCTGGCCGGTGAGGTTGGCGCGCAGCGAGAAGAGCACGGCGGCGCCCGCCGCCACCAGGGCGAGGGCCACGACCAGGCTCGCGCCGAGCGTGGCGCGGGCCCGCACGGAGCCGAGGAGCCGGCTCATCGCGGGGCCTCCAGGCGGTAGCCGGCGCCGCGCACCGTCTTGATGAGGCCGGCGCCCAGCTTGCGGCGCAGGGTGCTCACGTACACCTCGACGATGTTCGGGTCCCCCTCGTACGCGAAGTCCCAGACGTGCTCCAGGATGTCGCCCTTGGAGACGACCTCCCCGGCCCTCAGCACCAGCTGCTCCAGAACCGCGAACTCCTTGGTGGTGAGGACCACTTCGCCCTCACCGCGGAAAACGCGGCGCGCGGCCGTGTCGACCCTGAGGTCGCCGAGGGTGTGGAGCGGCGACGGGCCGCCGTTGCCGCGGCGGCGCAGCAGCGCCTTCACGCGGGCCACGAGCACCACGTACGAGAACGGCTTGGTGAGGTAGTCGTCGGCGCCGGTGTCCAGCCCCTCCGCCTCGTCGTACTCGCCGTCCTTGGCGGTGAGCATCAGGATGGGCACGTCGTTGCCCGCGGCGCGCAGGGTGGAGCAGATGCGGTATCCGTTCATGCCGGGCAGCATGATGTCGAGGACGATCAAGTCGTACGTGCCCTCGCTCGCCCGGTGCAGTCCGTCGATGCCGTCATGGACGACGTCGACGGCGTAGCCCTCGGCGGTCAGGCCCTTGGCGAGTGACAGGGCCAGTCGCTTCTCGTCCTCCACGATCAGGAGTCGATAGGTGTGGCGCGTAGCGCCTCCGGCAGGGTGGTGGTGGGAGACGGGTGGGCGCATGCGTCAAGGGTGGCAGAGCGAACCTGAAGAGTTCTTCAGGAGGCCGAAGCTGAAGAAGTCTTCAGGCGGCTTCAGCTTCGGTTCAGGAACGTTCGGCCAGATTGGTCCTCGTCGAAAGCGAACGGCAGCGGCCCCCCGGCCGCCGCACACGCCCACCGTCCCGGGAGGAACCCCTCATGAAGCGCAACATCGTCATCGCCACCGTCGCCGCCGCGGCCCTGATCACCGGCGGTACCGCCACCGCCCTCGCGACCACCGGTGACGACGAGGGCGCGGCGAACCGGTCGAGCGTCCAGCTGAAGGACCACGACCGCAAGGACGACGACCACAAGAGTGACGACGACGGCAAGGACGACCGCGACGACGACGCCGAGAACACCGCGGAGGCCAAGGCCGCCAAGGTGACGGCCGCGGACGCCATCAGGGCGGCCCTCGCGAAGACGCCCGGCACCGCCGTCTCCGCAGAGCTCGACGAGGAGGACGGCGGCCTGGTCTGGGGCGTCGACATCCTGAAGGGCAACACCTGGCACGAGGTCGAGGTCGACCCCGGCACCGGCAAGGTGCTCGGCACCTGGGTGGACAAGGATGACGACGGCGACGACGCCGCCGACGCCGCGCGGGTGAACTCCGCCCTGAAGGGCGCGTCCACCAGCGCCGAGGACGCGGCGCGCACCGCCGCCGCCAAGGGCACGGTGACCTCCGTGGACCTGGACGACGACGGCACGGCGGGCGCCTGGGGCGTGGAGACGACGGGCGCCAAGGGCGCCGAGTCCGAGTGGCACGTCGACCTGAAGAACGGCAAGGTCACCGCGGACCGCGCGGACAGCCACGACGACCGTGACGACCAGGACGACGCCTCCGACGACTGACCGGCAGCCGCTGGCTCACAGTCACTGGTCGGCAGCCGGGTTGACCGACGACCACTGGCTCACAGCCGCTGGTCGGCAGCCACTGGCCGGCAGCCGCACGCAGGCAACCGCACGCATCCGCCTCAGGGGCGGCGCCCCACGGACGCCGCCCCTGAGGCGTTCTCGTGCCTGGCGAGTGACACGTGCCGCGCCGGAAGCGGCGCTACAGGTCACCCCTCGGTGACTCCGTCGACCAGTTCGTCCGCCGCCGCGTAAGGATCCAGCTCCCCGGCCACGATCCGCTCCGCCAGCGCCGACAGCCGCCGGTCCCCGTGCAGGGACCCGATCCGCTCCCGTAGCGCGGTGACCGCGATGGTCTCCACCTCGCGCGCCGCCCTTGCGGCACGCCGCTCGGCGAGGACGCCCCGCTCCTCCATCCACGCCCGGTGCTTCTCCAGCGCCTCGACGACCTCGTCGATGCCCTCGCCCCGCGCCGCGACCGTCTTCACGATGGGCGGGCGCCAGTCCCCCGGACCGCGGGACTCCCCGAGGCCGAGCATGTGGTTCAGCTCCCGGGCGGTGGCGTCCGCGCCGTCGCGGTCCGCCTTGTTGACGACGTACACGTCGCCGATCTCCAGGATCCCGGCCTTCGCCGCCTGGATGCCGTCGCCCATTCCGGGCGCGAGCAGGACCACCGAGGTGTCCGCCTGTGAGGCGATGTCGACCTCGGACTGGCCGACGCCGACGGTCTCCACGAGCACCACGTCGCAGCCCGCCGCGTCCAGGACGCGGATAGCCTGCGGGGCGGCCCAGGCGAGCCCGCCGAGGTGGCCGCGCGTGGCCATCGAGCGGATGTAGACCCCGGGGTCGGACGCGTGGTCCGACATGCGCACCCGGTCGCCGAGGAGGGCGCCGCCGGAGAAGGGTGACGACGGGTCGACCGCGAGCACGCCGACCCGCTTGCCGGCCCGCCGGTAGGCGCTCACGAGCGCCGACGTCGACGTCGACTTGCCGACACCGGGTGATCCCGTGAGCCCGATCACGTACGCGTGTCCCGCCAATGGAGCAAGCGCGGCCATCACTTCGCGCAGCTGCGGTGACGCCCCCTCGACCAGTGAGATCAGCCGGGCCACGGCCCGTGGCCTGCCCTCGCGGGCCTGCGCCACCAGGGAGGGGACGTCCTGCATGAAACAGCTCCGTTCGCTACGTACGGGACAGGGCGGCCGGTGGTCTCAGCCCTTGGCCACCTTGAGGATCAGCGCGTCGCCCTGCCCACCGCCACCGCAGAGCGCGGCCGCGCCGACGCCGCCGCCGCGCCGCTTCAGTTCCAGGGCCAGATGGAGTACGAGGCGCGCGCCGGACATCCCGATCGGGTGGCCGAGGGCGATGGCCCCGCCGTTGACGTTCACCTTTTCGGAGGAAACTCCGAGGTCCTTCATTGACTGCACCGCGACGGCGGCGAACGCTTCGTTGATCTCGATGAGGTCCAGGTCGCAGACGTCCAGGCCCTCCTTCTTCAGGGCGTGGCGGATGGCGTTGGACGGCTGGGACTGGAGGGAGTTGTCCGGTCCCGCCACGTTGCCGTGGGCGCCGATCTCGGCGATCCAGTGCAGGCCGAGCTCCTCGGCCTTGGCCTTGGACATGACCACGACGGCCGCGGCGCCGTCGGAGATCTGCGAGGCCGAGCCGGCGGTGATCGTGCCGTCCTTGGCGAAGGCGGGGCGCAGCTTGCCGAGGGACTCGGTGGTGGTCTCGGGGCGGATGCCCTCGTCCTTGGCGAAAAGGACCGGGTCGCCCTTGCGCTGCGGGATCTCGACCGGGGTGATCTCCGCCTCGAACAGGCCGTTCTTCTGCGCGGCGGCGGCACGCTGGTGCGACAGGGCGGCGATCTCGTCCTGCTCGGGGCGGGCGATGCCGAGGCGGCCGTTGTGCTTCTCGGTCGACTCGCCCATGGCGACGCCCTCGAAGGAGTCGGTCAGGCCGTCGTACGCCATGGAGTCGAGCATCTCGATGGCGCCGTACTTGTGGCCCTCACGGGACCCGGGGAGCAGGTGCGGCGCGTTGGTCATGGACTCCTGGCCGCCCGCCACGACGATGTCGAACTCGCCCGCGCGGATGAGCTGGTCGGCCAGCGCGATGGCGTCGAGGCCCGAGAGGCAGACCTTGTTCACGGTGAGTGCGGGGACGTTCATGGGGATGCCCGCCTTGACGGCGGCCTGGCGCGCCGGGATCTGCCCTGCCCCGGCCTGGAGCACCTGGCCCATGATCACGTACTGGACCTGGTCGCCGCCGATGCCGGCGCGGTCGAGCGCGGCCTTGATCGCGAAGCCCCCCAGGTCCGCACCCGAGAAGGACTTCAGGGAGCCGAGGAGGCGGCCCATGGGCGTGCGCGCGCCCGCGACGATCACTGAGGTGGTACCGGACGTTCGAGACATGTGCCACGGCCCCTTGGGAGGAGGAGTTAACGAGGGTTTATCTGAATGTACTGAGCGGTACGTCGCGCGTCATCGGGCGGCGAGTGTGATCGCGCGCACGTTGCGTAATCACCGCATGAAGCGCTGCACTTGAACCATGCTGACGCGAATCGACCACATCGGGATCGCCTGTTTCGACCTCGACAAGACCGTCGAGTTCTACCGGGAGACGTACGGCTTCACGGTCTTCCACACGGAGGTGAACGAGGAGCAGGGTGTGCGGGAGGCCATGCTCAAGATCAATGATACGAGCGACGGAGGTGCTTCGTACCTGCAGCTCCTGGAGCCGACCCGGGACGACTCGGCGGTCGGCAAGTGGCTGGCCAAGAACGGTGAGGGCGTGCACCACATCGCCTTCGGCACCGCGGACGTGGACGGTGACGCCGCGGCCATCAAGGACAAGGGCGTGCGGGTCCTGTACGAAGAGCCGCGGATCGGCTCGATGGGGTCACGCATCACGTTCCTCCACCCCAAGGACTGCCACGGTGTCCTGACGGAACTCGTCACTTCGGCGCCCTCCGAGTCACCGCAGCACTGACCTCCGTATATCTGGGCCGGTAGGGTTAGGGGCGGCCGTCCGAAGTCGGGGCGGCAGGCTGTCCGTACGCTGGGCGGCCGCGTGCCGGGGTCCGGGTTTCGGGGGACGAGCGTCGGGGCAGCAACCCATGCTCCGCCGTTGATCTGACACCATTCCCCCGGGGGCACCGTTCGGCGGATGGACGGGGCTCGTTGGAGAGACTTGCGACCAGGAGTGGGGCGTCCCCTGCTCGAGCGCAGCCAAGAGCTCGGGGAAGGATGGGACCGCGCAGTGCGGGGCTACGAACGCCAGGAGAACTCGCGGGCTGAGACCGACAGTCTTTCGCGGTTCGAGGCCGAGATGGACCGGCTGAAGACCGAGCGGGAGAAGGCCGTCCAGCACGCCGAGGACCTCGGCTATCAGGTCGAGGTGTTGCGCGCCAAGCTGCACGAGGCGCGCCGCAACCTCGCGTCCCGCCCTGCCTACGACAGCGCGGACATCGGTTACCAGGCCGAGCAGCTGCTGCGTAACGCGCAGATCCAGGCCGAGCAGCTGCGTGCCGACGCCGAGCGCGAGCTGCGCGAGGCCCGTGCGCAGACGCAGCGCATCCTTCAGGAGCACGCGGAGCAGCAGGCCCGGCTCCAGTCGGAGCTGCACGCCGAGGCCGTCTCACGCCGTCAGCAGCTGGACCAGGAGCTCGCCGAGCGCCGCCAGACCGTCGAGTCGCACGTCAACGAGAATGTGGCGTGGGCCGAGCAGCTGCGGGCCCGTACCGAACAGCAGGCGCGCCGTCTGCTCGACGAGTCGCGCGCCGAGGCGGAGCAGGCGCTGGCCGCCGCCCGCGCGGAGGCGGAGCGGATCGCGGCACAGGCGCGGCAGCGTCTCGCGAACGACGCCGAGTCGGCGCGCGCCGAGGCCGAGGCCATCTTGCGCCGGGCCCGTTCGGACGCCGAGCGGCTGCTGAACGCCGCATCCACGCAGGCCCAGGAGGCCACCGACCACGCCGAGCAGTTGCGCTCGACGACGGCGACCGAGTCCGAGCAGGCGCGCCGTCAGGCCGCGGAGGCGAGCCGGGCCGCCGAGCAGCGCATGACCGAGGCGGAGACCGCGCTGCGTGCGGCGCGGGCCGAGGCCGAGAAGGTGCTCGGCGAGGCCAAGGAGACGGCGGCCAAGCAGCTCGCGGCCGCGGAGGCCGCGGGTGAGCAGCGCACGCGTACCGCCAAGGAGCAGGTGGTGCGCCTCGTCGGCGAGGCCACCAAGGAGGCGGAGTCCGCCAAGTCCGAGGCGGAGCAGCTGATCGCCGACGCCCGGGCCGAGGCCGAGAAGCTGATCGCGGAGGCCGCCGAGAAGGCGCGCACGATCACCGCCGAGGAGACCGCGGGGCAGCTCGCGAAGGCGGCGCGGACGGCCGAGGAAGTCCTCGACAAGGCGTCGAAGAACGCCAAGGAGACCACGAAGGCCGCCACCGAGGAGGCCGAGCGGATCCGTTCGGAGGCGGAGACCGAGGCGGACCGGCTGCGCGCCGAGGCGCACGACATCGCCGAGGAGCTCAAGGGCGCGGCGAAGGACGACACCAAGGAGTATCGCGCCAAGACCGTCGAGCTTCAGGAGGAGGCGCGCAGGCTGCGCGGCGAGGCCGAGCAGCTGCGGGCCGAAGCCGTCTCCGAGGGTGAGCGCATCCGGGGCGAGGCGCGGCGCGAGGCCGTCAAGGAGATCGAGGAGGCGGCCAAGTCCGCCGAGGAGCTGCTCGCCAAGGCGAAGGCGGACGCCGAGGAGCTGCGGACTGCCGCGGCCACCGACAGCGAGCGGCTGCGTTCCGAGGCGGTCGAGCGTGCCACGACCCTGCGCAAGCAGGCCGAGGAGACGCTGGAGCGCACCCGCGCGGAGGCCGAGCGGCACCGTGAGGAGGCCGACGAGCAGGCGGCGGCCACCCGGTCGGAGGCCGAGGACGCGGCGCGGGCGCTGCGCGAGGAGACCGAGCGTGCCATCGCCGCCCGGCAGGCGGAGGCCGCGGAGGAGCTGACGCGGCTGCACGCGGAGGCCGAGGAGCGCCTCGCCACCGCCGAGCAGGCGTTGAGCGACGCCCGCGCGGAAGCGGCGCGGATGCGCAAGGAGGCCACGGAGGAGACCGACCGGCTGCGGGCCGAGTCCGCCGAGCGGATCCGTGCGCTCCAGGCGCAGGCCGAGGCGGAGGCCGAGCGGCTGCGCGACGAGGCCGCCGCCGATGCCTCGCAGGCGCGCGCGGAGGCCGAGACCCTCGCGGTGCGCCTGCGTTCGGAGGCGGCGGCGGAGGCCGAGCGGCTGAAGACCGAGGCGCAGGAGTCCGCGGACCGGGTGCGCGCGGAGGCGGCCGCGGCCGCCGAGCGGGTCGGCACGGAGGCCGCCGAGGCGCTGGCCGCCGCGCAGGAGGAGGCGGCGCGCCGCCGCCGCGAGGCCGAGGAGACGCTGGGGTCGGCGCGCGCGGAGGCCGACCAGGAGCGTGAGCGGGCCCGCGAGCAGAGCGAGGAGCTGCTCGCCTCGGCGCGCAAGCGGGTCGAGGAGGCGCAGGCCGAGGCCCTGCGTCTGGTCGAGGAGGCCGACCGCCGCGCCACGGAGATGGTGTCGGCGGCCGAGCAGACCGCTCAGTCCGTACGCGATTCCGTCGCCGGCCTGCACGAGGCGGCGCAGGAAGAGGTGGCTGGCCTGCGCTCGGCCGCCGAGCACGCGGCGGAGCGTACGCGCACGGAGGCGCAGGAGGAGGCCGACCGCGTCCGTTCCGACGCGTACGCCGAGCGGGAACGCGCCGCCGAGGACGCCAGCCGCATCCGGCGCGAGGCTGCGGAGGCCTCGGAGGCCGCCAAGGCCCTTGCGGAGCGCACGGTTTCGGACGCCATCGCGGAGGCCGAGCGGATGCGTTCGGACGCCTCGGAGCACGCCCAGCGGGTGCGCACGGAGGCCTCCGACACCATCGCGCAGGCCGAGCAGGACGCGGCCCGCACGCGGGCCGACGCCCGCGAGGACGCCAACCGCATCCGCAGTGACGCGGCGGGTCAGGCCGACACGCTGATCGGCGAGGCCCGCAGCGAGGCCGAGCGGTTGCAGAACGAGACGATCGCGGAGGCCGAGCGCCTTCGTGCCGAGTCGACGGAGCAGGCGGAGCGCCTCAAGTCGGAGTCGACCGCGGAGGCCGAGCGGCTGCGCGCCACGTCCACGGCCGAGGCGGAGCGGGTGCGCGCCGAGTCCACCGCGGAGGCGGAGCGGCTGCTCGCCGAGACGGCCGCGGAGGCCGAGCGGGTGCGCGCGGAGTCCGTGGCCAAGGCCGAGAAGCTCATCTCGGACGCTTCCGGCGACGCGGAGCGGCTGCGTGCGGAGGCCGCCGAGGCGGTCAACTCCGCCCAGCAGCACGCCGAGCGGATCCGGAGCGAGTCCGAGCGCGTCAAGGCGGAGGCGGCGGCGGAGGCCGAGCGGCTCACGTCCGAGGCGCGTGAGGAGGCCGGACGCACCCTGGACGAGGCCCGGCAGGCCGCCAACAAGAAGCGTCAGGAGGCGGCCGAGCAGGTCGACACGCTCATCACGGAAGCCGCGGCCGAGGCCGAGAAGCTGACGGCGGACGCCCAGGAGAAGGCGCTGAAGGCGACCACGGACGCCGAGGCGCAGGCCGACACGATGGTGGGCGCGGCGCGCAAGGAGGCCGAGCGGCTGGTCACCGAGGCCACGATCGAGGGCAACTCCCTGGTGGAGAAGGCCCGTACGGACGCGGACGAGCTGCTCATCGGGGCCCGGCGGGACGCGACGGCCATAAGGGAGCGCTCCGAGGAGCAGCGTGACCGGCTGACGACGGAGATCGAGGAGCTGCACGAGCGTGCGCGCCGCGAGTCGGCGGAGGCGATGAAGACCGCGGGCGAGCGCTGTGACGCTTTGGTGAAGGCTGCCGAGACGCAGCTCGCCGAGGCGCAGACGAAGGCGAAGGCACTGGTCTCGGACGCCGATTCCGAGGCGGGCAAGGTCCGGATCGCCGCGGTGAAGAAGGCCGAGGGGCTCCTGAAGGAGGCCGAGACGAAGAAGGCGTCGCTGGTCGCCGAGGCCGAGCGGATCAAGGCGGAGGCCGAGGCCGAGGCGACGCGCATGGTCGAGGAGGGCAAGCGCGAGCTGGAGGTCCTGGTGCGGCGCCGGGCGGACATCAACGCGGAGATCTCCCGTGTCCAGGACGTGTTGGAGGCGTTGGAGTCCTTCGAGGCGCCGACGGGCGGCGGGAAGTCGACGTCGGGCGGCGGTTCCGGCGCGGGCGGTGTCAAGGCCGGCGCGGCGGCCGGATCTACTCGATCGGGTGGCAAGACGTCAGAGGGCTAGCCAAAGAGGGCTTACCGTGCTGAGTGAGGACCTTCGGCCCTGTCCCTGGCAAGGCCTCTGACGTCTTGCCACTCAAAAGGGGTGTCATTCTCCAGATCAAACGGGCATCTGCTCGATGACACGCCGCCTGGACCCCTAGGATTCCCTCTATCACCTCACCGGTCTCATTCGACAGGAACCCCATGAGCGACACTTCCCCCTACGGCTTCGAGCTTGTGCGGCGTGGGTACGACCGCGCTCAGGTGGACGAACGTATCTCCAAGCTCGTCTCCGACCGTGACAACGCTCTTGCTCGTATCACTGCTCTGGAAAAGCGCATCGAGGAGCTGCACCTCGAGACGCAGAACGCGCAGGCCCAGGTCGCCGACGCCGAGCCGTCGTACGCCGGGCTCGGCGCCCGCGTCGAGAAGATCCTCCGCCTCGCCGAGGAGGAGGCGAAGGACCTGCGCGAGGAGGCCCGTCGCGCGGCCGAACAGCACCGCGAGCTCGCCGAGTCCGCCGCGCAGCAGGTGCGCAACGACGCCGAGTCGTTCGCGTCCGAGCGCAAGGCGAAGGCCGAGGACGAGGGCGTTCGGATCGTCGAGAAGGCCAAGGGCGAGGCGAACGCCCTGCGCGCCGAGGCCCAGAAGGACGCGCAGTCCAAGCGTGAGGAAGCGGACGCCCTCTTCGAGGAGACGCGCGCCAAGGCCGCCCAGGCCGCCGCCGACTTCGAGACGAACCTCGCCAAGCGCCGCGAGCAGTCCGAGCGGGACCTGGCGTCGCGTCAGGCCAAGGCGGAGAAGCGGCTCGCGGAGATCGAGCACCGCGCGGAGCAGCTGCGTCTCGAGGCGGAGAAGCTGCGCACGGACGCGGAGCGTCGCGCCCGCCAGACGGTGGAGACGGCGCAGCGTCAGGCCGAGGACATCGTGGCGGACGCGAACGCCAAGGCGGACCGGATCCGCAGCGAATCCGAGCGGGAGCTCGCGGCGCTCACCAACCGCCGGGACAGCATCAACGCGCAGCTCACCAATGTGCGGGAGATGCTGGCGACGCTCACGGGTGCGGCGGTGGCTGCCGCGGGGACTCCTGCGGAGGACGAGCCGATCAGCCGCGGGGTGCCCGCGCAGCAAACGCGCTGAGGTCCGTGGGGATCTGCCGGTCCGCTGTGGCTGGTCGCGCAGTTCCCCGCGCCCCTTTGGGGCACACCTGAGTCCCCTGCTCTCCAGTGGCAGGGGACTTTCACCCGTTTTAGCGTTGCCGCATGATCGAGCTCGAGGGGCTGACCAAGCGGTACGGCGAGAAGGTGGCCGTCAACAACCTCACCTGCACCGTGCACCCCGGCGTCGTCACCGGCTTCCTCGGTCCGAACGGCGCGGGGAAGTCGACCACGATGCGCATGATGCTCGGGCTCGACAACCCGTCAGCCGGCACGGTCCGCATCGACGGCAAGCACTACTCCCAGCTCAGGGACCCCCTCAAGTGCATCGGCGCCCTCCTCGACGCCAAGGCCATGCACGGCGGGCGCAGCGCCTTCAACCATCTGCTCTGCCTCGCGCAGAGCAACGGCATCCCGCGCGCCCGCGTCGGCGAGGTCCTCGACACCGTGGGGCTGACCGCCGTCGCCAAGAAGAAGGCCAAGGGCTTCTCGCTCGGCATGGGCCAGCGCCTCGGCATCGCGGGCGCGCTGCTCGGCGACCCCGAGATCCTGATGTTCGACGAGCCGGTCAACGGCCTGGACCCCGAGGGCATCCACTGGATCCGCAACCTCATGAAGTCCCTCGCCTCCCAGGGGCGCACGGTCTTCGTCTCCTCGCATCTGATGAGCGAGATGGCGCTCACCGCCGACCATCTCGTGGTCATCGGCCAGGGCCGCCTCCTCGCGGACACGTCGATGTCCGACTTCATCCGGCGCAACTCACGCTCGTACGTCCGGCTGCGCTCCCCCGAGCGCGAGCGGCTCCTCGATGTGCTGCACCGCGCGGGCGTCACCGTCACCGAAGCGGGCGACGGCGTCCTCGAAGTGGACGGCACGGCGGCCGAGGAGCTCGGTGAGCTGGCCGCGAGCCACCGGGTCGTCCTGCACGAACTGAGCCCCCAGCAGGCCTCCCTGGAGGAGGCCTTCATGCGGCTCACCGCCGAGTCGGTCGAGTACCACGCGCACTCCGACCACACCGGCCACCCGGACCACCCCGGCCCGCTCCCGCCCGACCGTGCCCCCGGCTGGGGCGAGAGCTGGCAGCAGCGGCGGAAGGGAGCCTGAGCGATGGCCGCGGCGCAGGTACTTCGATCGGAGTGGACCAAGATCCGCTCGGTCTCCTCGACGGTGTGGACGCTCGGCCTCGCCGGTGTCGTCACGGTCGCGCTCGGGGCGCTGATCAGCATCCTGTCCAGGAACGACTACGACAGCCTCGACGCCGGGGACCGGCTGACCTTCGACGCGACGTACATCAGCTTCGCCGGGATGTCCCTCGGCCAGCTCGCGATGATCGTCTTCGGGGTGCTCGTCGTCTCCAACGAGTACAGCACCGGGATGATCCGCACCTCCCTGGCGGCGGTCCCGCAGCGCGGCACGTTCCTGTTCGGCAAGATCCTCGTGGCCACGCTGCTCGCCTTCGCCGTGGGCCTGGCCACCAGCTTCGTCGCGTTCTTCGTCGGGCAGGCGATGCTCGGCCCCTACCGGGCGGGGATCGGCGACCCCGGTGTGCTGCGGGCCGTCATCGGCGGCGGCCTCTACATGACGCTCATCGCGATGTTCTCGATGGGCGTGGCGGCGATGCTGCGCAGCCCGATGCTGTCGCTGGGCATCCTGATGCCCTTCTTCTTCCTGATCTCCAGCATCCTCGGCAACGTGTCGGCCACGAAGAAGCTCGGCCGCTTCCTGCCCGACCAGGCCGGCAGCAAGATCATGCAGGTCAGGTCACCGCTCGACGACGACACCCCGTACGGGCCCTGGGGCGGCCTGGCGATCATGGTGGCGTGGGTCGTGGTGGCGCTGGTGGGCGGGTACGCGGTGCTGAAGAAGCGGGACGCGTAGGCCGCGCCCCCGCTCCGCACGTTCGGTTCTCTTTACTCGCTCTTGGCTGGAACCGTCAGCTCCCCGATATCCTCCTAACCCTTACGGGGGCGTGTGCCCCGACGTCCTGAACCATTCGATGGGTGCGGAGAATGATCGAGGCAGTCGGCCTGACGAAGCGCTACGGCGCCAAGACAGCCGTGTACAACCTTTCCTTCCAGGTGCGGCCCGGGACCGTCACCGGCTTCCTCGGGCCCAACGGCTCCGGCAAGTCGACGACGATGCGCATGATCCTCGGGCTCGACACCCCCACCACGGGGCAGGTGACGATCGGCGGTTACCCGTACCGCAAGCTGCCCAACGCCCCCCGCCAGGTCGGCGCGCTGCTCGACGCCAAGGCGGTGCACGGCGGCCGGCACGCCCGCAACCACCTGCTCTGCCTCGCGCAGCTCTCCGGCATCCCGGCCCGCCGGGTCGACGAGGTGCTCGGCGTCGTCGGCCTCCAGGACGTGGCGAAGAAGCGCTCCAAGGGCTTCTCGCTCGGCATGGGCCAGCGCCTCGGCATCGCGGCGGCGCTCCTCGGCGACCCGCAGGTGCTGCTCTTCGACGAGCCCGTCAACGGCCTCGACCCCGAGGGCATCCTCTGGGTCCGCAACCTCATGAAGTCACTCGCGGCCGAGGGACGCACGGTCTTCGTGTCGTCGCACCTCATGAGCGAGATGGCCCTCACCGCCGAGCATCTGATCGTGATCGGCCGCGGCCAGCTGCTCGCCGACATGAGCGTCAAGGACTTCATCTCGCACAACTCCGCCGACTTCGCGCGGGTGCGTACGCCGGACACCGACCCCCAGCAGCGCGAGAAGCTGACGGCCGCGCTGACCGAGGCGGGCGGCCAGGTCCTGCCCGAGCTGGACGGCGCGCTGCGCGTGACCGGTCTGCCGCTGCCCCGCATCAGCGACCTCGCGCACGGCGCGGACGTCCGCCTGTGGGAGCTCTCGCCGCATCAGGCCTCGCTGGAGGAGGCGTACATGCGGATGACGCAGGGCGCCGTCGACTACCGCTCCACGGTCGACCAGCGCGCGGGCCTCCAGCAGCCGATGCAGCCCGGCGCCATGCCCGGCGTGCCGCCGCAGGGCCAGCTGCCGGTGCCCGGCCAGGACCAGCCCGGCTGGTACGCGCCGCCGCCGCCCCAGCAGGGCGGTCAGCCCTTCGCGATGCCGCAGCCGCAGGGCGCCGGGACGCCGAACCCGTACGCCGCCGCGCCCCCACAGGCCGCACCCGCACCCGCTCCCGCTCCCGCGCCCGAGATGACCAAGCGCGCCAACGACAACGAGGACGCTCCCCGATGACCACGCCTGAGACTCCGCAGCAGCAGCCGCAGGCGCAGCAGGCCCCCCAGCCCCAGCAGGCGTACGCCCAGGCCGGCGCTCCCGCGCAGGGTGCCCCGATGGGCGCTCCCATGGCCACCCCGATGGCTCCCCCGCCCGCCGCCCCGGCGCCGCCCTCCGCCTGGCAGCAGGCGATGGCCAACGCCTACACCTCGCCGATCCCGGTCAGGAAGACCCACCTCGGCAACGCCCTCGCCTCCGAGTGGACGAAGATCAAGTCGGTGCGCTCCACCATGTGGACGCTGGGCATCTTCCTCCTCCTGGTGATCGGCATCGGCCTGCTCGCCGCCGCGAACACCACGCCCGAGAACTACTCGGACATGCCGTACACCGTGCCGGCCTTCTTCGGCCTGATGCTGGGCCAGATCTGCCTGATCACGCTCGGCGTCCTCGTCACGTCGTCGGAGTACGGCACGGGCATGATCCGTACGACGTTCACGGCGTCCCCGCAGCGCTACCGCGTCCTGACCGCGAAGATCATCGTCTTCTTCGTCACGGCCTTCGTCGTCTCCGCGGGCTCCATCCTGCTGGTGGGCCTCGTGACGTCGTCGATGAACAGCGGTCCCGGCTCGGGCGACCTGCCGTGGGCGGGCACGGTCCTCAAGGGCGGCCTGTACGTCTCGCTCCTCGGCGTCCTCGCGCTCGCCGTCGGCTCCATGCTGCGGCACTCCGCGGGCGCCATCACCGCGATGCTCGGCCTGGTCCTCGTACCGGCGATCATGCCCGTGTTCCTGATGATCTGGGAGAGCACGCAGACGCTCGCCGAGAAGATGTCCGACTACAACGCCATCAACTCGCTCGCCAAGATCTTCGGCGCGGACGGCGTGGACGGCTCCGGCGGCACGTCCCAGCTGCTCGTGCTCGTCGTCGTGACGGCCGTCGCGATCGCCGGCGCCTTCGCCCTGCTGGAGAAGCGCGACGTCTGACGCGCGCGAGGGCCGCTAGGGCCTGTCTGACAATTCGCGTCGTCGCCCGGAGGGCGGCCTCGCGGCGTCAGGTGCGTGCTCTCGGCGTGCCGGGCGTAGGGCCTCGTACTGGATGTACTTGGCTCTGCGCCCGGTGCGGCGAGAGTGCGTGCATGGCGTCGCGAGGCAGGCGGGAAGTGTCAGACAGGCCCTAGTACCGCGGCGCGTTACGGGACCGCTGCACCCGCGTGGTGCGGCGGTCCTTCGCGTTCCAGCACGCCTTGTGCCAGTGCCTGCGCTCGTCCACCCCTGAGTGCTCGGGCCAGGCCACCACGTGCGCGAGCGCCGAGGGGATCTCCTGGTCGCAGCCGGGGCAGCGGTAGCGCTTGCCCGCCGAACTCGCCCCCGCGACATGGCGTACGCTCCACCGCTCGCCCTGCCAGGTCTCGGCGTTCTGGAACCCGCCGTAGCGGCCCGACGGCTCCGCGTCCGCGGACGCCCTCGGCTCTCCGGCGCCCTTGGGGCGGTTGCGACGCGGGGACACGGGACACCTCGCTGGCTGTACGACGGTCAGGGGTGTGACCAGCCTACGCGCCGCGCCGCGGGGTACTCGTCGCGTACCTACTCCCGCAGCGCCCCCCCACACACACCGCGTTGAACATGCACGGAACACCACACGGAACACCGCACGGAACCCCTGGACAGGAACTCTGGACAGAAACTCTGGACAGAAACTCTGGACAGGAACTCTGCACGGAAAATCCAACAATCTTCATGCCAGGCCGTGCCTTTGGCACGTGTCATGCGTTGTTGCCCTTTGGGGAGTGCCTGCGTCGGTGCCAAGGAGGCAGGAGTTCGATGCGTGTAGGTAGTTTTGTTCTGGCCGCCCAGTTCCCCGGGCAGGGGCAGGGGGAGGCACTGCACCGGGCGGTGCGGTCCGCCGAGGTGGCCGAGGAGGCGGGGCTGGACTCGGTCTGGCTCGCCGAGCACCACTTCGTGCCGTACGGCACATGTCCCTCGGCGGTGACCCTGGCGGCGCTGCTCCTCGGACGGACCCAGAGGATCCGCGTCGGCACGGCCGTGAGCGTCCTGCCCACCGTGCACCCCGTCGCACTCGGCGAGCAGGCGGCCCTGCTCCACGTGACCTCGGGCGGCCGCTTCTCGCTCGGCGTCGGCCGGGGCGGGCCGTGGGTGGACCTGGAGGTCTTCGGCGCGGGCCTGGAGGCATACGAAAAGGGGTTCCCCGACTCCCTCGACCTGCTGCTGCGGTGGTTGACCGAGCCGCGGGTCGAGAGCACGGGCGGGCGGTTCCCCTTCCGGGAGGTCACCGTCGTGCCGCGCCCGCAGGAGGCCTTGGGCGGCGAAGGCGACAGCGGTCCCGAGGTGGTCCTCGCCTGCACCTCGCCGACCAGTGTGCGGCTCGCCGCGCAGCGCGGTCTGCCGATGCTGCTCGGCATGCACGTGGGCGACGACGAGAAGGCCGAAATGGTGGCCTTGTGGAAACGGCACGCACGTGCCGCCGGGCACACGCCGGAGGTAATCGCCGCGGCTTCACACGTGTCCGCCGGGGTGGTGCAGATCGGGGACCGCCGCCTGGAGGCCGCCGAGACGTTACAGAAAGCGATGCCGGGCTGGCTCAAGCAGGGCCTGGACGCCCATCTGACGGTCGACGGCCGCCGCCGCCCCATGCGGGACCCGCTGGCGTACACCGAGTTGCTCTGCGGGCTGCACCCCGTGGGGACTCCGCAGGTGTGCGCGGACCGTCTCGCGGCCACGGCGGAGCGCACGGGCATCACGCGCTTCGCGCTGCTCGTGGAGGGCTCCGGCGACCTCGCGGCCACGGAGGAGAACGTACGGCGGCTGGGAGCCGAGGTGCTGCCCCAACTGGCGTGACGGCCGACCCGGTGACCGGGCCGGGCCGGGAGCTGCCGCTCCGGACTGATACACCTCCCGCGTACGGAGCGGCAGCGACAAGCGTCAGCAGTCCCGCAGTCCGGGCGACTGGTTGAGCAGCTGGCCCCGGATCGAGGTGAAGCGGGCAAGCCTGTCGTCCACCGAGGAATCCAGCGGGAAGACCGCCACACGGTGGCAGTTCTGGAATGCCAGACGCACTCCGAAGTGCCGCTGCAGAGCGCCGCGAATCGCGTCACTCGCGAGCGCGCGCAGCAGCTGTCCACGTGCCTGCTCGTCCGGGGGCGGCGTCTGGTTGTCGGCGAACTCTCCGCC
This sequence comes from Streptomyces sp. NPDC015345, assembly GCF_043078805.1. NCBI lineage: Bacteria > Bacillati > Actinomycetota > Actinomycetes > Kitasatosporales > Streptomycetaceae > Streptomyces > Streptomyces sp. NPDC015345. The sequence continues at coordinate 95,371 of NZ_JBIBTX010000003.1, forward strand.
GTCGACCTTCAGCTGGGCCACCAGGGAGCTGATCATCTCCCATGCGTAAGGCAGGGAGGTCCGGACGCAGTCGACGAAAGCTGCTTCGTCCACCTCGCCTCGCTCGGCCTGTTCCAACAGTGCCGGTGAGACGTCGAGCGACATGGGTTCTCCTCTCGCACCCCCGTCGAGCGAGGGCTTACGGACAGGGATGGAGTCCGCATACGCAGCGTGCACGGATCGCGACCTCCCGCTTCTACGGTAGGCAACGGGCGGTGACCGCACCAGGAGATTGGGCGCATAACCGGCCAGGATCGAACGGGTCCATCGGCGGACAAGTCACACGATCCCCGCGGTGCCCACCGGCCCCCGACGGGCGAATCGCGTGCACCACCCCGAGTCGAGTAGCGTTGCGCCCCATGCGTCTCGTCATTGCCCGATGCTCCGTGGACTACGCGGGCCGGCTCACCGCCCATCTCCCGTCGGCCCCCCGTCTGATCCTTGTGAAGGCGGACGGCAGCGTCTCGATCCACGCGGACGACAGGGCCTACAAACCCCTCAACTGGATGTCCCCGCCCTGCACGCTGAAGGAGGGATCAGGGGACGACGCCGGTGTGTGGACCGTCGTGAACAAGGCGGGCGAGAAGCTCATCATCACGATGGAGGAAGTCCTGCACGACTCCTCGCACGAGCTGGGCGTGGACCCCGGGCTCATCAAGGACGGCGTGGAAGCGCACCTCCAGGAGCTCCTCGCCGACCGGATCGAGACCCTCGGTGAGGGATACTCCCTCATCCGCCGCGAGTACATGACGGCGATCGGCCCGGTCGACATCCTCTGCCGGGACGCCGACGGGCAGACCGTCGCGGTGGAGATCAAGCGGCGCGGCGAGATCGACGGCGTCGAGCAACTGACGCGTTATCTGGAGCTGTTGAACCGCGACCCGCACCTTGCGCCCGTCAGGGGCATCTTCGCCGCCCAGGAGATCAAGCCGCAGGCCCGCGTCCTGGCCACGGACCGCGGCATCGGCTGCACGGTCCTGGACTACAACGCGCTGCGCGGCATCGAGGACGACAAGCTGCGGCTGTTCTGAGAGACATCACACGTACGCGTGAGGGGCCGGGTCCAGCTGGACCCGGCCCCTCACGCGTGGGGACGGTCAGGCGGCCGACGACGAGGCGGCCGGGCCACCCGCCGAGCTCGACATGTCGGGCGAGGACGGCGGGGCCTCGGTGGTGGGCGGGACCGTCGGGGGTGTGGTCGGCGGGTCCGTCGGCTTGTCGGTCGGCTTGTCCGTCGGTTTGTCGGTGGGCTTGTCGGTCGGTTTGTCGGTGGGCTTGTCCGTCGGTTTGTCCGTGGGCCTGTCGGTCGGCTTGTCCGGCGGCTTGCCGGTCGGCTCGTCCGTGGGCTTGTCCGACGGCTCCGCGCTGCCGCTCGGCCTGCCCGATGGCTCGCCGGTCGCGGACGGCTTCGGGTCGTCCGCGGTGCCGACGACGCCGTCCTTGCCGGGGTCGCGGGGGCGGCTCGTGGAGTCCTCCTGCGGCTCGTCGGCGCTCAGGCCGCCGCCGTCGCGGTCCTCCTCGGCGGACTGCTCCGTCTTGACCCGGTCGCTCTCGGGGCGGTCGTTGTCGGAGGTGGCGCCGAGCGTGACGACGGTGCCGAGGACGGCGGCGAGCAGGGCTCCGGCGCCCGCGGCGACGAGGTTGCGCCGGGTGCCGCCGAGGATGGAGCGGCGGCTCGGCGCCGGGCCCGCGCCGGGCACGGCCTTGTCGGCGACCAGGGTGACCGGCTCGGTGGGCGGCTCGGGCAGCGCGAAGGCCGCGGGGACGCCGCCGGGGGGCGACGCCGACTCCTCGTAGCGCGCGTCGGGGACCTCCTCGCCCGCGGCCGTGCGCCCGCCGGGCGGTGTGCCGCCGGAGCGGTCCGCGACCAGGGCGAGGGCCCGGCGCCCGGAGATCATGCCGCGCTTGTCGGCGAGGGCGCCGCGCAGCCCGATGGAGGCCTCCAGCTCGGCGCGGGCCCGGTCCAGCTGCCCGCCGCAGAGCGCGAGGATCCCCAACTCGTGGTGGAAGTAAGCCTCTTCGGCGACCTCTCCGGCGTTGCGTGCCGCTTCCTGGCCGGACCGCAGGGCACGCTCCCAGGCGCCCCAGTGGAGCCCTCCGGCGAAGGCGGGTGCGGCGGTGCGGGCCAGCAGTACGGCGGCGCCGCTCTCGGAGGCGACCAGGGCGGCGAGGGCTGCCTGCACGGCGTCCGCCTCGGCGGCCACCCGCTCCGGGGTGACCGAGGGGTGCCCGGCCCACCAGGCGTAGTGCCGGCCGGCGGTCCTGGCGTGCTCGGCGGCCCCGTCGGCGTACCCGGAGCCCTCCAGCTGGGCCCGGACTCCGGCGGCGAGGCGGTAGCGCGAGCCGACGGCGGTGACCAGGGCGCAGCCGACGAGCTCGGCGAGGGCCGCGTCGGCGTGGGTGTCGCCGACCAGGGCGGGCAGGTGGGCCTGGTGCGGCAGTTCGCCGCCGAGGGCGACGGCGAACTTCAGGGTGTCGCGGGCGGACGGGCTGAGCCGTGAGGCGAGCAGCGCGGCGGGCGCGGCCCCGTCGGCGAGCGAGGGCAGCGGGACCTCGGCGGCGTCGGCGTCGAAGGGCGCGTCGGCGAAGGTCTGGGCGGTGGCCTGGACGTAGTGGCCGTTCTCCTCGAAGGCGTGCGGGTCGGCGCGGAGTTGGTCGCGCTGGCGCAGCAGGGCGCCCGCCTGGACGAAGCGCAGGGGCAGGCCCTCGGACTCGAACCACAGGTCGCCCGCCCAGTTGGCCTCCTCGTCGTCGAGGACACGGCCGACGGCGCGCTCCAGGAGTTCGAGGCCGCCGCCGCGGCCGAGGCCGGCGAGGAAGACCTCTTCGAGGCGGGAGTCGACGGAGGGGGCGGCGACGTCGGGTGTCGTGGAGAGGAGGAAGGCGCACTCGGGTGTCGCGTCGAGCAGTTCGTCGAGGGCCTCCCCGCCGAACTCCAGGTCGTCGAGGACGACGACCGCGCCGATGTCGCGGACGAGTTCGAGCAGCAGGGAGCGCTCGGGGCGGTGCAGGGGCGCGTTGTAGACGGTGGCGAAGAGGTCGTGGAGCAGTTCGCCGGGCGTCTTGCGGTAGCCGCAGAGCCGGACGACGCCGTCGGGTGCGAGGTCCGCGCAGTCGTCGGCGACGGCGTTGAGGAGCGCTGTGCGGCCCGATCCGGCGGGCCCGGTGAGCCGGACCGAGCGGCCGCGCGCGAGGAGCCGTACGAGGCGCTCACGCTCTTCCTGGCGTTCCAGGAGGGGGAGCCTCGGCAGGGCGGGGCCCGGCGGGACGGGCGGCATGGCGGCGCGGCGCAGTTCGGCGCGTTCGGCGGCGGTGCGCTTGGTGGGGCGCTCGGGCCGCTCCCCGGGCGGGCAGGGCTCTATCTCGCTGCCGTCGACGGGGTTGACGGTGAGCAGGAAGTCGCCCGAGACCAGCTGGACGGTGCGGGCCAGCGCGGGTGCGGGCTGGCCGAAGTCGGGCGTCAGAGGATCACGTGGACGCGGCGGGCGCGCCGGCCCGTCGTGGTCGTCATGGCCGTCGCCACCGTGGTCGTGGCCGTACTCTTCGGGACCGTGGCCCATCGGGGTCGTCGGGTCCATCGGGTTCATGGTCAAAGCCCCCCAGATGCGTGTGTGCAGAGCCCCCTCCGGCCTTCGTGCACACTGTGCTGTCGCTTCTGGTCCGGTGCCCCCGCGCGGGTTCGTCTATCGGTGGGCGACCGAACCCTAGGCCTTCGCCCAGTATCTACGAGAGGGCGGGGTACCGCTCCGCCCGAGACGTCACAGTCTCGTGAGGATTGCGCGTGAGGTGCCGGTTCAGGCCCTGGGGAGCGATTCGACGCCGATGCCGCCTTCGATGGCGAGGATGCGGTGCAGCCTCGTCGCGACGAGCAGGCGCTGCATCTGCGGCGGCACGTGGCGCAGGACGAGCCTGCGTCCGCACCGCCCGGCGCGGCGGTGGGCGCCCATGATGACGCCGAGTCCCGTGGCGTCCCACGAGTCGAGTTCGGACAGGTCCAGCACCAGGTCGCCGGCGCCGTCGTCGACGGCCGAGTGCAGGACCGTACGGGCGTCCGCCGCGCTGCGTACGTCGAGGCGGCCCCCGACGACCAGCTGGGCCTGGTCGCCCCTGATGTGCATATGCGCTCCCGAGAGTGCCGTGTCTGCTGTGACGTCTGATCCGTGAGTCGTCTGCGTATGTCACTGCAACTGACTGCCGCATGGGCAAGGAAGTTGCCGTCTGTAAGCGAACCGATACCGAATTCACTCCGAGGAGTGACCCAAGGAAGCGACGAACCGTCGGACGAGGCGTCAGAAGGCATCCGTGGCAGACGTGGGTTTGGCTCAGTGCTTGTAGAAGCCCTGCCCGCTCTTGCGCCCGATGTCACCGGCGTCAACCATCCGGCGCATCAGCTCCGGGGGCGCGAACTTCTCGTCCTGGGACTCCGTGTAGATGTTGCTCGTGGCGTGCAGCAGGATGTCGACGCCGGTGAGGTCGGCGGTCGCGAGCGGGCCCATGGCGTGGCCGAAGCCGAGCTTGCAGGCGATGTCGATGTCCTCGGCGGTGGCCACGCCCGACTCGTAGAGCTTGGCGGCCTCGACGACGAGCGCGGAGATCAGACGGGTCGTCACGAAGCCGGCGACGTCGCGGTTGACGACGATGCAGGTCTTGCCGACGGACTCGGCGAACTCCCTGGTGCGGGCGAGGGTTTCGTCGCTGGTCTTGTAGCCGCGCACCAGTTCGCACAGCTGCATCATCGGGACCGGCGAGAAGAAGTGGGCGCCGACGACACGCTCCGGACGCTCCGTCACGGCCGCGATCTTGGTGATCGGGATGGCGGAGGTGTTGGAGGCGAGCACCGCGTCGTCGCGCACGAGCTTGTCCAGCGTGCGGAAGATCTCGTGCTTGACCTCGAGCTTCTCGAAGACGGCCTCGACGACGATGTCCGCGTCGGCGACGGCGTCCAGGTCGGTGGTGGTGGTGATGCGGGCCAGGGCGGCCTCGGCGTCGTCGGCGGCGAGCTTGCCCTTGCCCACGAACTTGTCGTACGACGCCTTGATCCCGTCGGTGCCACGGGTCAGTGCCTCGTCGGTGACGTCGCGCAGGACGACGTCCCAGCCCGCCTGGGCGGAGACCTGAGCGATGCCGGACCCCATGAGTCCGGCTCCGATGACGGCGAGCTTCCGTGCCACTGTTCCGACTCCCCTACCGCTTGTCACGCTTGGCCTGCACGCTGTTTACGTATGCCTCTGGAGCGGACATTAGCGGCCGTGAGGGCGCCTGTGGCGGTGAAGAGATGCGCGTCACGTCTCAACTGACGGACATCACACCCGTACGCGCCGCTCACGTGTCACCCGGCGCCCCGCACCGCGTAGTTGAGCACCTTCTCGCCGAGGAGCTCCTCCATCTCGTCGAGCAGGCCGAGCGCCTCGCGGGAGACCTCGGCGGCCTCGCGGCGCTTGGTCATCTCGTCGCCGATCCAGCCCATGAGGGTGCCGTGGATCCAGGAGAGCTGTCCGGCGACGAGCGCGGGCAGCGGGTCGCCCTCGGCCGCGCCCGTCTCCTCGGCGAGGGTCCTTGTGAGGTGGTCGAGGGCCTCCTGCTGGATGGCCCAGAGGCGGGAGCGCAGCGGCTGCGCCTCGGTGATGACCTTCATGAAGTCGGCCCAGCCGGGGAAGAGCCCGACGCCCGGCGAGAGCCCCTCGACGTCGGCGCGGAGTTCGCGCAGGACCGCGGCGGCGGCGGACTCGCCGTCGCGGCGGCCGCGCACGTAGCGGGAGAGCCGGTCGACGGCGTCCTCGCCCCGGTCGAGGAAGAGGTCCTCCTTGGCCGGGAAGTAGTTGTAGACCGTGTTGACGGAGACGTCGGCGGCCTCGGCGATGTCGGCGATGGTGACCGTGACGAAGCCGTGCTCCAGGAAGAGCCCGGTCGCGATGTCCGAGATCCGCTGCTTCGTCTGCCGCTTCTTGCGCTCCCTGAGCCCCTCAGCCATGCCGCCATCCTAGGCGCCCTGAAAACTTGGTGGCATTGCAAATTTTCAGTGACTCTGTTTTTGTGGTCGCCATGGCAATCATCAGCACCGCCGGGCTCGCCCGGACCTTCGCGACGAAGAACGGCGCCGTCGAGGCCGTGCGCGGCATCGACCTGACCGTGCAGCCCGGCGAGATCCTCGGCTTCCTCGGGCCCAACGGCGCGGGCAAGACGACCACGCTGCGCATGCTCACCACGCTGCTCGCGCCCACCGGCGGCGCCGCCACCGTCGCGGGCCACGACCTGCTCAAGGACCCCGCCGGCGTACGGGAGAAGATCGGTTACGTCGCCCAGTCCGGCGGCGTCGACCTCAGCATCTCCGTACGCGAGGAACTGATCACCCAGGGGCGCCTCTACCGCCTGACGAGAGATCAGGCCGCCGCCCGGGCCGACGAACTGGCGCGGGACCTCGGTCTCACCGAGCTGATGGAGCGGCCCTGCGCCGCCCTCTCGGGTGGTCAGCGGCGGCGGCTCGACATCGCCATGGGGCTGACCCACCGGCCCGAGGTGCTCTTCCTCGACGAGCCGACCACCGGACTCGACCCGGGCAGCCGGGCCGACCTGTGGGCGCTGGTGCGGCGGCTGCGCGACGAGCACGGCACGACGGTCTTCCTCACCACGCACTACCTCGACGAGGCCGACGCGCTCTCCGACCGCCTGGTCGTCGTCGACAAGGGCGTCGTGGTCGCCGAGGGCACGCCGAGCGCGCTCAAGCTCAAGTACGGCGGCTCGATCGACGCCTCGCTCCAGGACACCTTCCTCGCCATCACCGGGCGCGACATCGACCCCCATCACACCGCCGACACGGCTCCCCTCGCCGTCTGAGACCCCAGGACCCCACCGATGCCCGCACTGCTCTCCGACACCGCGCTGATCTTCGGGCGGTACGCCCGGCAGACCCTGCGCTCCAAGTTCCAGATCTTCTTCGGCGTCCTGACGCCCCTGCTCTACCTGCTCTTCTTCGGACCGCTCCTCACCGATCTGCCGCTCGGCCCCGAGGGCGACTCCTGGCAGGTGCTCGTGCCGGGCCTGCTGCTCCAGCTCGGGCTGCTCGGCGCCTCGTTCAGCGGCTTCGCGCTCATCATCGAGAAGCAGTTCGGCGTGGTGGAGCGGATGCGGGTGACGCCCGTCAGCCGCCTCGCGCTGCTGCTCGGCCGGGTCCTGCGCGACGCCACGCTCTTCGTCTTCCAGGCGGTGCTGCTGGTGCTCGCCGCGCTGCTGATGGGGCTCAGGGCGCCGCTCGGCGGCATCCTCATCGGGTTCGCCTTCGTGGCGCTGCTGAGCGCCTCGCTCGCCGCGCTCTCGTACGCGCTGGCCATGAAGGTCGCCAAGGCGCACGAGTTCGGGCCCGCGGTGAACGCCATCAGCCTGCCCTCGGTGCTGCTGTCTGGCCTGATGCTGCCGATGGCGCTCGCGCCGGCCTGGCTGGACGTGCTCTCGCACTTCATGCCGTTCCGCTACCTCGTCGACGCGGTGCGGGCCGGCTACGTGGGCGACTACGCCTCCACGACCATGCTGTACGGCGTCCTGATGGCGCTCGCCTTCGTGCTGCTGTCCGTGACGGTGGGCACACGCGTCTTCAAGAAGGCCGGGGCGTGACGAGAACGCGTCGCGTCCGGCACGCGCCCACGGCGCCGTGGGCGCGTCACAGGAACCGGCGCATGGGCTGGACGCTCATCTCACGGGCCCGCTGAACGAGGGAGCGTCTCTGCCACCGGCCACGCCGGATCAGTTCACTGGCCCTGACATCCTCGTCGTAGTGCGCGTCCAGTGTCGCGGTGAACTCCTGGTCGAGGACGGCGAGCATGACCTCCTCGTCGTGATCGAGGGAGCGCCGGTTGAAGTTGGTCGAGCCGATCAGCGCGGCGACACCGTCGACGGTGATGACCTTGGCGTGCAGCATCGTCGGCTGGTACTCGTAGATCCTCGCCCCACAGCGGATGAGGTCCTCGTAGTGGTGCTGCCCGGCCAGCCGGGACACCCGCTTGTCGGTGTGCGGGCCGGGCAGCAGGATCTCCACCTCGACGCCGCGCCGCGCGGCGGCGCAGAGCAGCTCGACGAAGTACGCGTCCGGCGAGAAGTAGGCCGTGGCCAGCCGGAAGCGGTCCTCCGCGGACTCGACCATGACGCGGATCAGGGTCTGCATGTCCTGCCAGCCGAAGCTGGCCGAGCCGCGCACCACCTGCACGACGGCGTCGCCCTGCGGGCGGTGCCCGATGAACCGGTCCCGGTCGTCGAAGAGTTCGCCGTGGCACTCGGCCCAGTTCTGCGCGAACGCCGCGGCGATGCCGTCCACCGCGGGGCCGTGTACCTCGACGTGGGTGTCGCGCCACTCGTCGGGGTTACGGGCGTCGCCGCACCACTCCTCGGCGATGCCCACCCCGCCGGTGAAGGCGGTCTCCTCGTCGACGACGAGGACCTTGCGGTGGCAGCGGTGGTTCTGCTTGAAGGGCGACAGATGCAGCGGCTTGCGGAACCACGCCACCTGCACCCCGGCCCGCTCCATCACCCGCAGCTGGTCGGCCTCGATCAACCGGCTGCCGAAGCCGTCGAGCAGCAGCCGCACCCGCAGCCCGGCGCGGGCCCGCTCCGCGAGGGCGTCGGCGAACCGGTGGGCGATGTCGCCCTTCCAGTAGACGAAGGTCATCATGTCGACCGTGTGCTCGGCGGTCCGGATCGCGGCCAGCATGGCGGCGAATATCTCGTCGCCGTTGCGCAGGACGGTCAGCGCGTTGCCCTCGGTCGCCGCGATGCCGATCAGCCGCTCCAGACGCCGCCGTATCCGCGCGACGCGATCCGTCGCGGACGGGCGACCCGGCCCTCCGGTGACGTCCGAGGTCAGCTCGGGGGACTCCTGCGTACCGGTCATGGCATTCCCTGGCCGGAGCACGACGAGGATACGTCGGGCCGCGGCGCCCGGTCCGGCACGGGCTGAGCGGCGAGCCGACTGTACCCCCGCCCCCATGAGCGGGCCGCGGTCGGCGCATGGGCCATGGCTGCCGGGGCAGACGGGAGGCGTACCCCACCTCAGGGAGCCCCTCATGATGGTTGTCGGTATCGTCGCCGTCTGCGTCGTCCTGGCCGTCCTGGCCTTCTTCGTCCCCCGCATGTCCCGGCACCCCGAACGCGGCACCCAGCGCACCCTGGGAGCCGGTTCACGCGCCGGCGGCAAGGCCCCCGGAATCCTGGGCCGCCTCTTCAGCAAGCCCTTCCGCAGCAGCTCCAAGGCGGTGGGCCGCAGCGGGTCCGCCGGCCGACGCGCGCGCGGGCGCATGCCCTTCTGACACCCCGGGCGGCGGCTCCTCGGCACTCACCTCATCGGCGTCCCCCTCTACGCTGGCCCGCATGGTCAATCTGACGCGCATCTACACAAGGACCGGCGACCAGGGCACGACGGCCCTCGGCGACATGAGCCGCACCGCCAAGACCGACCCGCGGATCGCGGCGTACGCCGACGCCAACGAGGCCAACGCGGCCATCGGCACGGCGGTCGCCCTCGGCGGGCTCACCGAGGAGGTCGTGAAGGTCCTGGTCCGGGTCCAGAACGACCTCTTCGACGTGGGCGCCGACCTCTCCACGCCGGTCGTCGAGGACCCGAAGTACCCGCCGCTGCGCGTCGAGCAGTCGTACATCGACAAGCTGGAGGCCGACTGCGACCGCTTCCTCGAAGAGCTGGAGAAGCTGCGCAGCTTCATCCTGCCGGGCGGCACGCCGGGCGCCGCGCTCCTGCACCAGGCGTGCACGGTGGTGCGGCGGGCCGAGCGCTCCACGTGGGCCGCGTTCGAGACCCACGGCGAGACCATGAACCCGCTGACGGCCACCTACCTCAACCGCCTCTCCGACCTCCTGTTCATCCTGGCCCGTACGGCCAACAAGGAGGTCGGGGACGTGCTGTGGGTGCCGGGCGGCGAGCGCTAGGCGCCGTCAGACCTTGGTCAGGGGCCGGTCCTCGTCCCGCTCCTGCGGGGCCGGGGCCCGCTTCGGGAACAGCGCGTAGGTGAGCGCGACCACGCCGTGGATGGTCGCCGCCCGCCAGGCGATGTGCATCCAGCCCTCCAGCGACGAGGTGCGGCCCGGGTCGTCGACGTACCACATGGCGAGCAGCAGCAGTGCGCTGGCGACGGCCGCCGCGACCAGGGTGCCGAGCCAGACCTTCGCCTCGTGCAGGGCGCGGGCCCGGCCGTAGCGCGGCGGTCGCGGCAGCGGCGCGCCGTCGAAGCGGTGCGCGGCGTGGCCGTCGAGCCACTTCACCGTGCGGTGGCCGTGGCCCACGGTGTAACCGATGTAGACCGCGGCGAGGCCGTGCTTCCAGCTCGGGTCGGCGCCGTTCTTCAGGTCGACGGCGGTCACGACCAGCAGCAGGACTTCGAGCAGCGGCTCGCACAGCAGGAGCGCGAGGCCGAGGCCCGGCTTGCGCAGCAGGTAGCGGGCGGCGAGGCCTGCCGCGAGCAGCACCCAGAATCCGACCTCACAGATGACGATCAGCGTGACGATCACGGCTCGCTCCTCTCGGTCACCCCTCAAGGCTCCCGCCGGACCGGGCGCGGATCATCGTCGCCAGTGACGAAGTGGGACTGCATCCTTCGATGTAGCGGGCGGTTCCTCCCTCAGGATCAGGCGTACGGCGCCCGCTGCGTGTTGGATGGAGCCATGGTCCTGGCCCTCCCCCGCCCGCAACGCGTCGACGTGCAGATCTCCGTCGTCAGCCTGCTCAGCGGGCTCGCGCTGTGGGCGCTCGGGCTGCACATGCAGACGGACCGGCTGCTCGGCGCCGACTGGGCGCTGATCCCCCTCTTCGTCCTCGCCGCGCTCGAACTGCTCCGCAGCAGCAGGCCGCAGGCCGCCCTGGTCCTCGCCACGTGCGCGCTGGTGTTCGACCAGTTCACGGCGGGCAGCCTCGCCTCCGTGATGATGTTCACGGACATCATGTACGCCGCCGTCGTCTACGGCACCCCGGCCGCCGCCCGGCGCATCCCGCTGACCACGGGCGCCATCACGGTCGCGGTGACGCTCGGGCTCCTCGCGTGGTGGCGCGAGCCCGAGGCCGTGCTCGTCGGTGTGCTGACCGGCATCGTGTCGTTCGGGCCCGCCGCCACCGGTGTCCTGGTGCGCAACCACCGCGAGGCCGCCGCGGCGGCGAAGCTGCGGGCCGAGCAGACCGCGCTGCTCGCCGAGATGGACCGTGCCCAGGCCGTCACGGCCGAACGCGCCAGGATGGCCCGGGAGCTGCACGACATGGTCGCCAACCACCTCTCGGCGATCGCCATCCACTCCACGGCCGCGCTCTCCCTGGACGACCCGCAGACCAGCAAGGACGCGCTCGGCGTCATCCGGGAGAACAGCGTCGAGGGCCTCGCCGAGATGCGCCGCCTCATCGGCATCCTGCGCGACGACAGCGGCGACCTGGAACCGGCCGCCGCCCCCACCCTCGACGGCCTCACCGCCCTCCTCGACGGCGCCCGCACCAACGGCCTCGACGTCACGCTCGACGACGCCCGAGCCCCGGACGACCCGAAGCTGCCCGCGCCGGTCGAGCTGGCGGCGTACCGCATCGTCCAGGAGTCCCTGACGAACGCCCTCAAGCACGCCTCCCCCGGCCGGGTCACCGTGAGCCTCGTCCAGGAGCCGCGTGCCCTGAAGGTCCGTGTCACCAGCCCGTACGACGATCCCGCCGGGCCCCGCGCCCCCGGCTCGGGCGCCGGCCTCGTCGGCATGCGCGAGCGCACCGAACTGCTCGGCGGCACCTTCGAGTCGGGCCCCGAGACCAGCCCGGAGAGCGAGGCCGGCGGCAAGGTCTGGACCGTCTCCGTGACCCTGCCCGTCGACCCCGCAGACGAAGGAGCCAAGGAATGATCAGGGTGTTGGTCGCCGAGGACCAGTCAGCCGTACGCGCGGGACTCGTCCTGATCCTGCGCAGCGCCCCCGACATCGAGGTGGTCGGCGAGGCGGCGGACGGCGAGCAGGCCGTGGCCCTCGCCCGCGAGCTGCGCCCGGACCTGATCCTGATGGACATACAGATGCCACGCCTTGACGGGGTGTCGGCGACGCGCCAGGTCGTCTCCGAGGGTCTTGCGGACGTCCTCGTCCTGACCACCTTCGATCTCGACGAGTACGTCTTCGGGGCGCTGCGCGCGGGCGCCTGCGGTTTCCTCCTGAAGAACACCGAGGCGAAGGACCTCATCGAGGGCGTCCGCACGGTCGCGCGCGGCGAGGGCCTCATCGCCCCGGCCGTCACCCGCCGCCTGATCGCCGAGTTCGCCGCCCCCGCGAAGCCCGTACGCAGGGAGAACGCGCCGGACCCCGCCGTCCTGGACAGTCTCACGCGCCGCGAGCGCGAGGTCCTGTCCTGCATCGGCGAGGGGCTGTCCAACGCGGAGATCGCGGACCGCCTCGCCATGGCGGAGGCGACGGTGAAGACGCATGTGAGCCGCCTCCTCGGCAAGCTGGAGCTGCGCAGCCGGGTGCAAGCGGCCGTGCTCGCGCAGGAGTTGGGGGTCTGAACGGGGATGCGATCGCGCCGGACCGGCACAATTCGGCCATTGGTTCAGACCTCTTGACCGCTGGTCCAGACCTTTCTATTCTCACCGCACTGCGGTGAGCACTCCCCCACGTGTCCACGTGCTCACGGGCGGCGCAGGGTCCCACCCCTAAGACCCCCGGATCTCACCCGAGGAGCACCTCGTGCGCTTCACACAGAGCGACACCCGCTCGAGACTCAGAATCAGACACAGAGCCGTGGCCGGACTCACCACGCTCCTGCTCCCGCTCGCCACCCTGGTCGCCCTCGGCGCTCCCGCCGAGGCGGCCCCCGAAGCCGCTCCCGAGGCCACCGCCACGTACGCCAAGACCCAGGACTGGGGCAGCGGCTTCGAGGGCAAGTGGACCATCAAGAACACCGGTACCACGACGCTCAGCGCGTGGAACGTCCAGTGGGACTTCCCCGCCGACACCAAGGTGACCTCCGCCTGGGACGCCACCGTCACCAACTCGGGCACCCGCTGGACCGCGAAGAACCTCGGCTGGAACGGCACGCTCGCCCCCGGCGCCTCGGTCTCCTTCGGCTTCAACGGCACCGGCTCCGGCGCCCCGTCCCAGTGCACGCTCAACGGCGGCAGCTGCGACGGCGGCAGCGTCCCCGGCGACGAGCCGCCCTCCGCGCCCGGCACCCCGACGGCCTCCGACGTCACCAACACGTCGGTGAAGCTGGCCTGGAAGGCCGCGACCGACGACAAGGGCGTCAAGAACTACGACGTCCTGCGCGACGGCGCCAAGGTCGCCACGGTCACGGACACCGCGTACACCGACGAGGGCCTGACCGCCGGCACCGACTACTCGTACACCGTGCAGGCCCGTGACACCGCCGGCCAGAACGGCCCGGCGAGCGGCGCCGTCAAGGTCCGCACCACCGGCGGCGGCGACCCGGGCCCCGGCCCGGGCGACAAGGTCAAGCTCGGCTACTTCACCGAGTGGGGCGTCTACGGACGCAACTACCACGCGAAGAACATCGCGACCTCCGGCTCCGCCGGCAAGATCACCCACATCAACTACAGCTTCGGGAACGTCCAGGGCGGCAAGTGCACCATGGGCGACGCCTACGCGGCGACCGACAAGGCCTACACCGCCGACCAGAGCGTCGACGGCGTCGCCGACACCTGGGACCAGCCGCTGCGCGGCAACTTCAACCAGCTGCGCAAGCTCAAGGCCAAGTACCCGAACATCAAGATCCTCTGGTCCTTCGGCGGCTGGACCTGGTCCGGCGGCTTCACCGACGCCATGAAGAACCCGGCGGCCTTCGCCAAGTCCTGCCACGACCTCGTCGAGGACCCGCGCTGGGCCGACGTCTTCGACGGCATCGACCTGGACTGGGAGTACCCGAACGCCTGCGGCCTGTCCTGCGACACCTCGGGCCCGGCCGTCTTCAAGACGATGATGCAGGCCTTCCGCAACGAGTTCGGCGCCAAGAACCTCGTCACCGCGGCCATCACCGCGGACGCCTCCAACGGCGGCAAGATCGACTCGGCCGACTACGGCGGCGCGGCGCAGTACGCCGACTGGTACAACGTGATGACGTACGACTTCTTCGGCGCGTGGGCGGCCAAGGGACCGACGGCCCCGCACTCCCCGCTCACCTCCTACGCCGGCATCCCGCAGGAGGGCTTCAACTCCGCGGCGGCGATCTCCAAGCTGAAGGCCAAGGGCGTGCCCTCGGCGAAGCTGCTGCTCGGCATCGGCTTCTACGGGCGGGGCTGGACCGGCGTCACCCAGAAGGAGCCGGGCGGCACGGCGACGGGCGCGGCGCCGGGCACCTACGAGGCGGGCATCGAGGACTACAAGGTCCTGAAGAACTCCTGCCCCGCGAACGGGACGGTGGCCGGTACGGCGTACGCCCACTGCGGCAGCAACTGGTGGTCGTACGACACCCCGGAGACCATCCGCTCCAAGATGGCCTGGGCCAAGCAGCAGGGTCTGGGCGGGGCGTTCTTCTGGGAGTTCAGCGGGGACACCAGCAACGGTGAGCTGGTGAGCGCCATCAATGACGGCCTGAAGTAAGCGCCGTCCACGGAACGAAGCCGGGGAGACAGGATCGCCCCCTGTCTCCCCGGCTTCTCTGTGTTCTGCGGGTTGTTTGTGGCTGGTCGCGCCGTTCCCCGCGCCCCTTACGGGGCGCCTCTTACGGGGGTTGTAAGCGCTACGCCACATTCACCCGTTGCCCCGGAGGCGCCGCCTCCAGCCAGGCCAGGAAACCCGTCAGCGCGTCCTCGCTCATCGCCAGCTCCAGGCGGACGCCACGGTGCAGGCAGCCGAGGACGATGGCGTCGGAGAGCAGTGCCAGCTCCTCCTCGCCGTCCGGCGCGCGGCGGTCGACGACCTCGATGGCCGAGCGTTCGAGGACGCGGCGGGGCCGGGGAGCGTAGGAGAAGACGCGGAACCATTCGACACGGTCACCGTTGTAGCGGGCGACCCCGTACCCCCAGCCCTTGCCGGAGGTGTCCCCCTTCTCCGGGGCCTCCCAGCGCAAGGAGCAGTCGAAGGTGCCGCCGGACCGCTGGATCAGCCGGCGCCGCAGCCCGAAGACGAAGAGCCCCACCAATACCAGCGCGATCAACGCAAGTCCGCACACGAGCAGAGTGAGGATCATCGGCACCGACCTCCTCGCCTCTACTGTCGGTCAGCGGACCGACAACGGACCAATACATTGCACCCGCATTGCCTCAGCCGCGACCCGGTCCGGAATGTTCCCGGACCTGGCCGCGGCTGAGTCACGTTACGCCGCGCGCTGGGGTCAGCGCGCCGCCACCGCACGCAGTCGGACGTCGGCGCGCCGCTCGGCGGAGGCGTCGGCCTCCGACTTCGCGCGCTCCAGCGCCCGCTCCGCACGCTGGACGTCGATCTCGTCGGACAGCTCCGCGATCTCGGCCAGCAGCGACAGCTTGTCGTCCGCGAAGGAGATGAATCCCCCGTGGACGGCGGCGACGACGGTGCCGCCGCCACTCGTACGAATGGTCACCGGGCCCGACTCCAGCACACCGAGCAGCGGCTGGTGACCGGGCATGACGCCGATGTCGCCGGACGTGGTGCGCGCGACGACCAGGGTGGCCTCGCCGGACCAGACGCTGCGGTCCGCGGCGACCAGCTCGACATGCAGCTCAGCAGCCAAGGGTGGCTCCTCGGGTCACCACCCGGCGGCTTCGCCGGGTGTTGGGTCAAATTCTAGTGGGCGTACACGGAGGGGCGGGACACGGCCCCCGCGGGGTGCAACCCGCCCCTCCGTGCGGTCGAGCTACGGGGCTCAGGAGACGCCGAGCTCCTTGGCGTTCTTCTTGAGGTCCTCGAGACCACCGCACATGAAGAACGCCTGCTCCGGGAAGTGGTCGTACTCGCCGTCGCAGATCGCGTTGAACGCCGCGATCGACTCGTCGAGGGACACGTCCGAACCGTCCACGCCGGTGAACTGCTTGGCGGCGTGGGTGTTCTGGGACAGGAAGCGCTCCACGCGACGGGCGCGGGCGACGACGAGCTTGTCTTCCTCGCTGAGCTCGTCGATACCGAGGATCGCGATGATGTCCTGGAGGTCCTTGTACTTCTGCAGGATTCCCTTGACGCGCATGGCGGCGTCGTAGTGGTCCTGCGCGATGTAGCGCGGGTCCAGGATGCGGGACGTGGAGTCCAGCGGGTCCACGGCCGGGTAGATGCCCTTCTCGGAGATCGGACGGGAGAGCACCGTCGTCGCGTCGAGGTGGGCGAACGTGGTGGCCGGGGCCGGGTCGGTCAGGTCGTCCGCGGGGACGTAGATCGCCTGCATCGAGGTGATCGAGTGACCACGGGTCGAGGTGATGCGCTCCTGGAGGAGACCCATCTCGTCGGCCAGGTTCGGCTGGTAGCCCACCGCGGAGGGCATGCGGCCGAGCAGGGTCGAGACCTCGGAACCGGCCTGGGTGAAGCGGAAGATGTTGTCGATGAAGAACAGCACGTCCTGCTTCTGCACATCGCGGAAGTACTCCGCCATGGTCAGACCGGCCAGGGCGACGCGCAGACGCGTGCCCGGCGGCTCGTCCATCTGGCCGAAGACCAGCGCGGTCTTGTCCAGAACGCCGGCTTCCTCCATCTCGACCATGAGGTCGTTGCCCTCACGGGTGCGCTCGCCGACACCGGCGAAGACGGAGACACCGTCGTGCAGCTTGGCCACACGGACGATCATTTCCTGGATCAGCACGGTCTTGCCGACACCGGCACCACCGAACAGACCGATCTTTCCACCCTTGACGTACGGGGTGAGAAGGTCGACGACCTTCAGGCCGGTCTCGAACATCTCGGTCTTGGACTCGAGCTGGTCGAAGGCCGGGGCCTTGCGGTGGATCGTCCAGCGCTCGGCGTCGGCGACCACGGACGGGTCGTCGTTCAGCACGTCACCGAGCGTGTTGAACACACGGCCCTTGGTCACGTCGCCGACCGGCACCGAGATGCCGCGGCCGGTGTCGGTGACGGGCGCCTGGCGGACCAGGCCGTCGGTGGGCTGCATCGAGATCGCGCGGACCACGCCGTCACCCAGGTGCTGGGCGACCTCGAGGGTCAGCGTCTTGCGGCCGCCCGCGGTCTCCGGGTCGTCGACCTCGACGTGCAGGGCGTTGTAGATCTCCGGCATCGCGTCGACGGGGAACTCCACGTCGACGACCGGGCCGATCACCCGGGCGACGCGGCCCGTGGCAACGGCCGTCTCAACAGTGGTCGTCATTACTTGTCACTCCCCGCGGTCGCGTCGGCCAGCGCTGCTGTGCCGCCGACGATCTCGCTGATTTCCTGGGTGATTTCGGCCTGGCGGGCCGCGTTGGCAAGCCGGGAGAGGCTGTTGATCAGATCCCCGGCGTTGTCGGTGGCCGACTTCATCGCGCGGCGCGTGGCGGCGTGCTTGGAGGCAGCCGACTGGAGCATCGCGTTGTAGATACGGCTCTCGACGTACCGCGGCAGCAGGGCGTCGAGGACGTCCTCCGCCGACGGCTCGAAGTCGTACAGCGGAAGGATCTCGCCCTTGGCGGGCTTCTCCTCCGCGACCTCTTCGAGGCTGAGCGGCAGCAGGCGGCCGTCGATGGCCGTCTGCGTCATCATCGAGATGAACTCGGTGTAGACGATGTGGAGCTCGTCCACGCCGCCTTCCGCCGTCTCCTTCTCGATCGCCTCGATCAACGGCGCCGCGACCTTCTTGGCGTCCGCGTACGTGGGCTCATCGGTGAAGCCCGACCACGACTCCACGACCTTGCGCTCGCGGAAGTTGTAGTGGGACAGACCACGGCGGCCGACGATGTACGTGTCGACCTCCTTGCCCTCTGCCTCCAGGCGCGCGGTCAGCTGCTCCGCGGCCTTGATGGCGTTCGAGTTGAAGGCGCCGGCCAGTCCGCGGTCGCTCGTGAGGAGCAGAACCGCGGTGCGGGTCGGCTGCTCGGCCTCGGTCGTCAGCGGGTGCTTCGTGTTCGAACCGGTACCGACCGCCGTGACCGCGCGGGTGAGCTCGGTCGCGTACGGCGTGGAGGCCGCCACCTTGCGCTGCGCCTTGACGACACGCGAGGCGGCGATCATCTCCATCGCCTTGGTGATCTTCTTGGTCGCGGTGACGGATTTGATGCGACGCTTATAGACCCGGAGCTGGGCTCCCATGAGTCAGGTCCCTTCCGTCGTCACTTGCCGGCGGCGGCCGGAGCGTCCTCGCCGAGAAGCTTCCCGTCCGAGGTCTCGAACTGCTTCTTGAACTCCGCGATGGCGTCGCCGACGGCCTGGAGGGTGTCGTCCGACATCTTGCCGCCCTCCTTGATGGAGGTCATGAGGCCCTGCTCCTTGCGGTGCAGGTACTCCAGGAGCTCCTTCTCGAAGCGGCGGATGTCGTTCACCGGCACCTCGTCCATGCGACCGGTGGTACCGGCCCACACGGAGACGACCTGGTCCTCGGTGGCCATCGGCTCGTACTGCGGCTGCTTGAGCAGCTCGACCATGCGCTGACCGCGCTCCAGCTGCGCCTTCGACGCGGCGTCCAGGTCGGAACCGAAGGCGGCGAACGCCTCCAGCTCACGGAACTGGGCGAGGTCCACGCGGAGGCGGCCGGAGACCTGCTTCATCGCCTTGTGCTGCGCGGAACCACCGACTCGGGAGACGGAGATACCGACGTTCAGCGCGGGGCGCTGACCGGCGTTGAAGAGGTCCGACTCCAGGAAGCACTGGCCGTCGGTGATGGAGATGACGTTGGTCGGGATGAACGCCGACACGTCGTTCGCCTTGGTCTCGACGATCGGCAGACCCGTCATCGAGCCCTTGCCCAGCTCGTCGGAGAGCTTCGCGCAACGCTCGAGGAGACGCGAGTGCAGGTAGAAGACGTCACCCGGGTAGGCCTCGCGCCCCGGCGGGCGGCGGAGCAGCAGGGACACGGCGCGGTAGGCGTCGGCCTGCTTCGAGAGGTCGTCGAAGACGATGAGGACGTGCTTGCCCTCGTACATCCAGTGCTGGCCGATGGCCGAGCCGGTGTACGGCGCCAGGTACTTGAAGCCGGCCGGGTCGGACGCCGGGGCGGCGACGATGGTCGTGTACTCCAGCGCGCCGGCCTCTTCGAGCGCACCACGCACGGAGGCGATGGTGGAGCCCTTCTGACCGATGGCGACGTAGATGCAGCGGACCTGCTTGTTCACGTCACCGGTGCGCCAGTTGTCGCGCTGGTTGATGATCGTGTCGACGGCCAGGGCGGTCTTGCCGGTCTGGCGGTCACCGATGATCAGCTGACGCTGGCCACGGCCGATCGGGGTCATCGCGTCGACGGCCTTGTAGCCCGTCTCCATCGGCTCGTGCACCGACTTACGGGCCATGACGCCCGGTGCCTGCAGCTCGAGGGCGCGACGTCCGCTGGTCTCGATCTCGCCGAGGCCGTCGATCGGGTTGCCGAGCGGGTCGACGACGCGGCCGAGGTAACCCTCGCCCACGGCGACCGACAGGACCTCGCCGGTACGGCTGACCGGCTGGCCTTCCTCGATACCGCTGAACTCGCCGAGGACGACCGCGCCGATCTCGCGCTCTTCGAGGTTCAGCGCGAGGCCGAGAGATCCGTCCTCGAACTTCAGCAGCTCGTTCGCCATGGCCGAGGGCAGACCCTCGATCTTGGCGATACCGTCGCCGGCGACGGTGACCGTACCGACCTCCTCGCGCGAGGCCGCGTCCGGCTTGTACGCCTGGACAAAGTTCTCCAGCGCGTCCCGGATCTCCTCCGGCCGGATCGTGAGCTCCGCCATCTGGGTTCCCTGCTCTCCTTGTTGGGCCCGAAGTTTTCTTGGGGGGTCTGGGGTCAGCCCCCAGGAATCCTCTGCACGGCCCAACTAGGGCCGTATTTCGTGCGTGTTGAGTTACTGGCCGGCCACGCGGCGGCCGGCTTCCTCGATGCGGTCCGCGATGGAGCCGTTGATGACCTCGTCGCCGACCTGGACCCTGATCCCGCCGAGGATCTCGGGGTCCACGTCGAGGTTGAGGTGCATCTGCCGTCCGTACATCTTGACCAGCGCGGCGCCGAGACGCTGCTTCTGCTGGTCCGTGAGCGGAACAGCGGAAGTGACGACGGCGACCATGCGGTTGCGTCGGTCCGCGGCCAGCTTGGAGAGGGACTCGAGTCCCTCTTCCAGGCTACGTCCGCGCGGCGCGGTCACAAGGCGCTCGACGAGGCGCTCCGTCACGTCCTCGGCGCGACCGCCGAGCAGGCTGCGCAGCAGCTCGCTCTTGGCCGTGCGCGAGGCGGCGCGGTCGGTCAGTGCCGCCCGCAGCCCGGTGCTGGAGGAGACGATCCGGCCGAACCGGAAGAGCTCGTCCTCGACGTTGTCCAGCGCGCCGGCCTGCTGCGCGCCGGTCAGGTCGGCGAGGTTGGCCAGCTCCTCCAGAGCGTCCACCAGGTCCCGCGACTGCGACCAGCGCGAGCGGACCATGCCGGCCACCAGGTCGGCGGCCTCGCCGCCCACCTGGCCGCTCAGCAGGCGCCCGGCCAGCTCGGCCTTGGCCTCACCGGACTGCGCCGGGTCGGTCAGGACCCGACGCAGCGAGACCTCGCGGCCCAGCAGCGCGGTGACCGCGGCCAGCTCGTCCGCGAGCCGCTTGGCGTCGACCGACGTGTTGTCGGTCAGCGCGTCCAGACGCTCACGCGCGGCGGCCAGTGCCTCGCGGCTGGCTCCGTGCGCTGTCATCGAGCCGCCTCTGCCTTCTGCTCGAGCTCGTCGAGGAAGCGGTCGATGGTGCGGCTCTGCCGGGCGCTGTCCTCAAGGGACTCGCCGACGAGCTTGCCGGCCAGGTCGGTGGCCAGCTGGCCCACGTCCTGACGCAGCGACTGCGCGGCGGCCTTGCGGTCGGCCTCGATCTGGGCGTGGCCCGCGGCGACGATCTCCTCGCGCTGACGCTGGCCCTCGGCCCGCATCTCGGCGATGAGCTGAGCGCCCTGCTCCTGCGCCTCCTGGCGCAGACGCGCGGCCTCGTGCCGTGCCTCGGCGAGCTGAGCCTTGTACTGCTCAAGAACGCTCTGGGCCTCGGTCTGAGCGGCCTCGGCCTTTTCGATGCCGCCTTCGATCGCCTCGCGGCGCTCTTCCAGAACCTTGTTGATGTTCGGGAGGAACTTCTTGGCGAAGAAGCCGAAGACGATGACGAACGCGATCAGGCCGATGACGAGCTCGGGGATTGCCGGGATCAGAGGGTTTTGAGGCTCCTCCGACGCCAGCTGTACCAGGGAGATCACATCAGTGCCTTCCGTTGAAGTTTCTCGTCAACGAGACCGGATCAGGAAGGAACCGGGTAAACGAAGCCCATGACCAGACCGATGAGCGCCAGGGCCTCACAGAGCACGAAGCCGAGGATCTGGTTCTGGCGGATGAGGCCGGCGGCCTCGGGCTGGCGGGCGAGGGCCTGCGTACCGTTACCGAAGATGATGCCGACGCCGATGCCGGGGCCGATGGCGGCGAGGCCGTAGCCGATCGCACCGAAGTTGCCCTGGACGTTGACCGCGGCGAGGGTCTCGAGAGCGGACATGCCGTAACTTCCTTCTTTTTACGGGCCGGTGGGGGTTGGCCACCGGATGTATCGGGGGGAGAGGCCAGGCGTACTCAGTGGTGCTCGGCGAGCGCGCCCTGGATGTAGCTGGAGGCCAGCAGGATGAAGACGTAGGCCTGGAGCGCCTGGATGAACAGCTCGAAGATCGTCATCACGATGACCATCACGAACGAGACACCCGCGTAGGCGATACCGATGCCGTTCAGCAGGTACCAGCTCGCGATGGTGAAGATCACCAGCAGGACGTGGCCCGCGAACATGTTGGCGAAGAGCCGCACCGCGTGGGTGAAGGGCCGGATGATCATGTTCGAGAGGAACTCGAAGAACATGACCATCGGGAAGACCGGGCCGAGCGAGCGGTCGTAACCGGTGATGTTCTTCCAGCCACCGATGAAGCCGTGCCTCTTGAAGGTCACGCTCACCCAGAGGACGTAGACGATGGCCGCGAGACCCGCCGGAAGGGCGATGACCGAGGTCACCGGGAACTGGGCGAGCGGAACGATCGACCAGAGGTTCATGATCCAGATGAAGAAGAACAGCGAGACCATGAGAGGGACGTACTTCTCGCCCTCCTTCTTGCCGAGCGTCTCGTAGACGACCCCGCGGCGCACGAAGTCGTAGCCGATCTCGGCGACCATCTGGAGCTTGCCGGGGATCAGCTTCGGCTTATTGAAAGCGGCCCAGAAGAAGCCGATGACGACGACCGAACTCACCAGGGCCAGCAGCATCGGCTTGTTGAACTCAAAGCCGCCAACGGTGAAAATCGGCTCGAAGAGGAAGGAGTGCAGGCCGGGGGTCGGGAAACCGCACCCTTCAAAAATGTGGCAATCGGTCTCGAAGGCGAGCGTCTGGGCGTTACTCACCGCGAGCTCCTTCAACGTGGCGCATGGGTACGGCAACCTCGATGTGTCGGCGCGGTCGATGTCCGCGGAGCGGCACTGGACTGGACTTGCGGATTTGGGGGCGGCGGCTGGGCTCCGAGCCGTATGGCTTCACAGGCACGGCCGCCTCCCGCGCCAGCTCTGCCGCAGTTGTGGCGAGACCATAGCAAATGAGCGGAGGTCTCCTTACGCTGGCCCTACAGCTCACGATTGCGGCCGGGCGGAATCCGGCTCCACATAGAGGACCTTGGCCTTCATATGGGAACGCACCTGCGCTCCCATCCACACCAAAGTGGCGGCGAGCAGCGTGAACGCGAAGCACTTGGAGTTGAACGCCGAGGTGCCGCTGATCATGCTCAGCACCACCATCAGGATCAGGATCTGCACGGTGTAGACCAGCAGGCCCATCATCTGGAACAGATGGGGGAAGGAACGCGCGCCTCGCTGGAGCGCCACAAGCCCGCCACCCATGAACAGCAGGACGAGAAGTGCGCCGAAGGTGGCACCGAGCGCACCCTTGCCGCCGGCAACGGCGGCACTGACCGCGACTCCCGCCACACCCGCGGCAGCGGTGGGCAGGGCACAGTGAAGCAGTGTGCGGGCGTCGTTGGACTGCATGGCGGCAGCTCCTCCGGCGGAATTTGGGGGACGTGGCATTGCGGCATTGCGATCGTCGAGCGATGGCCCTGATCCGGACGCGAGGCGCACGGAGACGAAGAGGCGCACCTCACCAGGGCGGCCGGTCTCGTCGGGGCCGCCCCAATATATCTCGGGTTCTCGTGAACCGTATCACAAACTATTTGATGCAGTCTTTACCTGAAAGTGTGCCGACCATCACACGATCGGTCCACCATGCGCGTTTCGTGTTGGTCGTGAAGGCCTCGCGGTGATAGCCGCGCCTAGTCACGCTCATGCGACCGTACACGGGGCCGCTCGGAGAGCGCGGTACTGCCGTGCGGGCGCATGGCTCCGCTCAGCTCGGGCACGGGGGCGGGGCTCGGGTCGGCGGGCCGGGCGACATCCTCCTGGGCCGTCTCCGCCTCGACGCCCTCCGCCCGGCGGCGCCGGTAGCGCGGCGGCACGAAGGCCTCGGCCCAGCGGGGAGTACGCGGCCTGAAGCGCGGCAGCAGGAGCAGGACGAGGCCCAGCGCGCTGAGGGCGACGATGAGCAGCAGGATCCACACGCTCGTGGAGTGCACCGAGTACGCGACGGTGCCGAAGGCGATGAGCGCCGACCAGAAGTACATGATCAGCACCGCGCGGCTGTGCGAGTGGCCGATCTCCAGGAGCCGGTGGTGGAGGTGCCCGCGGTCCGCGGCGAAGGGCGACTTGCCGTTCCAGGTGCGGCGCACGATGGCGAGGACCAGGTCGGCGAAGGGGATCGCGATGATCGTGAGCGGCATGAGCAGCGGGATGAAGACCGGCAGCATCGCGTGCGTGGCGTCGCGGGTGCCGCCGAAGTTCAGCTTCATCGCCGCCGGGTCGACCTGTCCCGTCACCGAGATGGCGCCCGCCGCGAGGATCAGGCCGATGAGCATCGACCCGGAGTCGCCCATGAAGATCCGCGCGGGGTGCATGTTGTGCGGCAGGAAGCCCAGGCACATGCCCATGAGGATGGCGGCGAAGAGCGTGGCGGGCGCGGCGGCCTCGATGCCGTAGCCGTACCAGATCCGGTAGGCGTACATGAAGGACGCGGCGGAGGCGATGCAGACCATGCCCGCGGCGAGGCCGTCGAGGCCGTCCACGAAGTTGACGGCGTTGATGGTGATGACGACGAGCGCGACCGTCAGGAGGGTGCCCTGGCCGGAGGTCAGCGAGACCGTGCCGACGCCGGGGACCGGGATCCACAGGATCGTCAGGCCCTGCATGACCATGACGCCGGCGGCGATCATCTGGCCGCCGAGCTTGATCAGGGCGTCGATCTCGAACTTGTCGTCGAGGACGCCGATGAGCCAGATCAGCGCCGCTCCGGAGAGCAGCGCGCGCGGTTCGTTGGAGTTCTCGAAGACCGCGTTCAGGTTCGGCAGGTGGTCGGCGACCAGGAGACCCGCGCACAGGCCGAAGAACATCGCGATCCCGCCGAGCCGGGGCGTGGGCTCCCGGTGTACGTCGCGGGCGCGGATTTCCGGCATGGCGCCGGCCACGATCGCGAACTTCCGCACCGGCCCGGTCAGCAGATAGGTCACCGCGGCCGTGATGCAGAGCGTCAGCAGGTATTCACGCACGGGCTTCCCCACAGGTATCGCTGGCCATCTCAGCCCCACACCCTAGCTTTGCGCGCATACGGTTGGGGACTTACGGGTAGCGACGATGGTTGCACGAGTACGTGTGCGTCCCTGACGCGCCTACCCCGTCCTATCCCGGATACGGCGGAAATCTGCCCGCCAGTTCGCGCACCTCGTTCCGTACGTCCGTGGGCTCTCCCGTGCCGCGGACCGCGTCGGCCAGCAGGCCGGCGACGCGCACCAGGTCGGGACCGGTCATGCCCTGGGTCGTGACGGCGGCGGTGCCGAGGCGCAGTCCGCGGGCGTCGCCGTGCGGCAGGGCGCAGGTGTCGAGGACGATCCCGGCGGCCGCGAGCCTGCCGCGGGCGGTGTGCGCCTCGACGCCGAGGGGTGCCGTATCGGCCAGGATCAGATGGGTGTCGGTGCCGCCGGTGATGATCGCGAACCCGGCGGCGGCCAGGCCGTCCGCCAGCGTCCGCGCGTTGGCGACCACCTGATGGGCGTACGCGGTGAAGGCCGGGGCCGCCGCCTCGCCGAAGGCCACCGCCTTGGCGGCGATCGTGTGCATCTGTGCGCCGCCCTGCGTGAACGGGAAGACGGCCCGGTCGATCCGGTGCGCCAGGTCCGCCCCGCACAGCAGGAGGCCGCCTCGGGGGCCGCGCAGGACCTTGTGGGTGGTGGCGCAGACGACGTCGGCGTACGGCACGGGGTTCGGCGCCGCTCCCCCGGCGACCAGGCCCATGGGATGGGCCGCGTCGGCGATGAGATACGCGCCCACGTCGTCGGCGATGGCGCGGAAGGCCGCGTAGTCGATGTGCCGCGGATAGGAGATCGAGCCGCAGACGATCGCCTTCGGGCGGTGGCTGCGGGCGAGGGCGTGCACCTGGTCGTAGTCGATGAGGCCGCTCTCGGCGTCGACGCCGTAGCCGACGAAGTCGAACCAGCGCCCGGAGAAGTTCGCGGGCGAGCCGTGCGTGAGGTGGCCGCCGTACGGCAGGCCCATCGCGAGGACCGTGTCGCCGGGCCGCAGCAGCGCGGCGTACGCGGCGAGGACGGCAGAGGAGCCGGAGTGCGCCTGGACGTTGGCGTGCTCGGCGCCGAAGAGGGCCTTGGCGCGGTCGACGGCGATCCGCTCGGCGACGTCGACGAGTTCGCAGCCGCCGTGGTGGCGGGCCCCGGGGTAGCCCTCGGCGTACTTGTTGGCGAGCGGGGAGCCGAGGGCGGTCAGGACGGCGGGCGAGGTGAAGTTCTCGGCGGCGACCAGCTGGAGGCCGCCGGACTGCCGGTCGGCCTCGGCGGCGATGACCTCGGCCAGCTCGGGGTCCTGCCTGCGCAGCGCGCCGAGGTCGGTGTACGACGCCTCGGGGGCGGAGGGTGCGGTGCTGACCGTGCTGAGCGACATCGTGGGCTCCGAGGCCTGGCGGGGGGTGACCTCAGGTCCAATGTAGGCCGCTACGTGTGCGCGGGCACCCCGGTCAGCGCCGTCACCACGGGGTCGAGCGCCTGGTTGATCTCGTCGCCCACGGAGCGGAAGAACGGCAGGGGCGCTCCGTAGGGGTCGTACACCTCGTCGGCCTCCACGTTGGGGGCGAGGAGCCAGCCGCGCAGGGCGGCGGCGGCCCGCACCAGGGCGCGGGCGCGCTCCACCACGCCGTTGCCGTCCGGCTCGGGCAGGGTCGTCGGGTCTATGGCCCGCACCAGCCGGGTGAACTCCTTGAGGGTGAAGGTGCGCAGGCCCGCCGAGTGGCCCATGGAGATGACCTGCGCCCGGTGGTCGCGGGTGGCGGTCAGGACCAGGTCGGCGCGGATCACGTGGTCGTCGAGGAGTTCGCGTCCCATGAAGCCGCTGGCGTCCGCCCCGAAGTCCGCGAGGACGGTCTCGGCGTTGGTCTCCATGGGGGCGCCCTCGTGGCCCCAGGTGCCCGCGCTCTCCACGATCAGGCCGCCGGTGAGGGGGTCGCCGAGGCGGTCGGCCAGGGCATGCCGGGTCAGCCGCTCGGTGATCGGCGAGCGGCAGACGTTGCCGGTGCTGACGTGGAGGATGCGGAAGGTGCCCGCAGAGCCCGGGAAGCCCGCTATGCCACGCCCCGTCTCAGGGGCTGTCAATTCGCCACCTCGAGGTCGGGTACCACCTTGCGCAGCTCGTCCGCGTCCAGGGCGCCCGCGCGGAGCAGGACCGGCACCTTGCCCGTGACGTCGACGATCGACGAGGGGACGATGCCGGGGGTCCGGCCGCCGTCCAGGTAGACGGAGACGGAGTCGCCGAGCATCTCCTGTGCGGCGTCGCAGTCCTCGGGGGCGGGGTGCCCGGTGAGGTTGGCCGAGGAGACGGCCATGGGGCCGACCTCGGTGAGCAGTTCGATGGCGACGGGGTGCAGCGGCATGCGGATGGCGACCGTGCCGCGGGTGTCGCCGAGGTCCCACTGGAGGGACGGCTGCTGCTTGGCGACCAGGGTCAGGGCGCCGGGCCAGAAGGCGTCGACCAGCTCCCAGGCCATCTCGGAGAAGTCGGTGACCAGGCCGTGCAGGGTGTTCGGCGAGCCGATGAGGACGGGGGTCGGCATGTTGCGGCCGCGGCCCTTGGCGTCGAGCAGGTCGGCGCACGCCTCCGGGCTGAAGGCGTCGGCACCGATGCCGTAGACGGTGTCGGTGGGCAGCACGACCAGCTCGCCGCGGCGGACGGCGGACGCGGCCTCGCGCAGACCGGTCGAGCGGTCGGTCGCGTCGTTGGTGTCGTATCGCCGTGCCATCAGCGGGCCTCCTCGTACACGTACTGCTGCGTTGAAATGTTGGTCGTCACGGCATCGCCTTGCGGGCGGTCGCGAAGCGCGGCCGGTTGTTCAGGTCGGGGTGGTCGGCGGCGTCGGCCCAGCCCCGCTCCTCGGTGAAGATCCACGGGACCTGGCCGCCCTGGGTGTCGGCGTGCTCGATGACGACGACACCGCCGGGGCGAAGCAGCCGGTGGGCGGTGCGCTCGATGCCGCGGATCAGGTCGAGGCCGTCCTCGCCGGAGAAGAGGGCGAGCTCGGGGTCGTAGTCACGGGCCTCCGGAGCGACGTACTCCCACTCGGTGAGGGGGATGTACGGCGGGTTGGAGACCACCAGGTCGACCTGGCCGTCCAGCTCCGGGAAGGCGTCACGGGCGTCGCCCTTGACCAGCTTGACCCTGGACCCCTCGACGTTCTTGCGCGTCCACTTCAGGGCGTCCTCGGACAGCTCCACGGCGTGCACGCGCGAGCGCGGCACCTCCTGGGCGAGGGCGAGCGCGATGGCGCCCGAGCCGGTGCACAGGTCGACGATGAGCGGCTCGACGACGTCCATGGCGCGCACCGCGTCTATCGCCCAGCCGACGACCGACTCCGTCTCCGGGCGGGGCACGAAGACGCCGGGGCCCACCTGGAGCTCCAAGTAGCGGAAGTAGGCCCGTCCGGTGATGTGCTGGAGCGGCTCGCGGGCCTCACGGCGCGCGATCGTCTCCCAGTAGCGGGCGTCGAAGTCGGAGTCCTTGACGGAGTGCAGCTCGCCCCGCTTCACGCCGTGCACGAAGGCCGCGAGCTCCTCCGCGTCGTTGCGCGGCGAGGGCACGCCGGCGTCGGCCAGCCGCTGGGTGGCCTGGGCCACTTCCGCGAGCAGCAGGTTCACGCTGGTCCTCCGGGGGCGTCGTACGAGGGATGGGGGCGTCAGGCTGCCGCGAGCTTGGCCGCGGAGTCCGCGTCGACACAGGCCTGGATGACCGCGTCGAGTTCGCCGTCGAGCACCTGGTCCAAGTTGTACGCCTTGAAGCCGACGCGGTGGTCCGAGATCCGGTTTTCCGGGTAGTTGTACGTCCGGATCTTCTCGGAGCGGTCGACGGTGCGGACCTGGCTGCGGCGCGCGTCCGCGGCCTTGCTCTCCGCTTCCTCCTGGGCCGCCGCGAGGAGCCTGGAGCGCAGGATGCGCATGGCCTGCTCCTTGTTCTGGAGCTGGCTCTTCTCGTTCTGGCAGGAGGCGACGACGCCGGTCGGCAGGTGGGTGATGCGGACCGCGGAGTCCGTGGTGTTGACGGACTGGCCGCCGGGCCCGGAGGAGCGGTAGACGTCGATGCGCAGGTCATTGGCGTGGATCTCGACGTCGATCTCCTCGGCCTCGGGCGTCACCAGGACGCCGGCGGCGGAGGTGTGGATGCGGCCCTGCGACTCGGTGGAGGGCACGCGCTGCACGCGGTGCACGCCGCCCTCGTACTTCAGCCGCGCCCAGACGCCCTGGCCGGGCTCGGTGGCGCCCTGGCCGCCCTTGGTCTTCACGGCGACCTGGACGTCCTTGTAGCCGCCGAGCTCTGACTCGGTGGAGTCGATGATCTCGGTCTTCCAGCCGACGCGCTCCGCGTACCGCAGGTACATGCGCAGCAGGTCGCCGGCGAACAGGGCGGACTCGTCGCCGCCCGCGCCCGCCTTGATCTCCAGGATGACGTCCTTGTCGTCGGACGGGTCCCGGGGCACGAGCAGCAGCCGCAGCTTCTCGGTGAGCTCGTCGCGGCGGCGCTCCAGGTCCTTGACCTCGGCGGCGAATTCCGGGTCGTCGGCGCCCAGCTCGCGGGCGGTCTCGATGTCGTCCCCGGTCTGCTTCCAGCTGCGGTACGTCGCGACGATCGGGGTCAGCTCGGCGTAGCGCTTGTTGAGCTTGCGCGCGTTGGCCTGGTCGGCGTGGACCGACGGGTCCGCGAGCTTCTTCTCCAGATCGGCGTGCTCGCCGATCAGTTCCTCGACCGCCTCGAACATCGGGGGCTCCTGGTTTTCTACGCGAAGGTTCTACGCGAGCGTTCTACGCGAATCGGCTGCGGGACGGCAAAAGCGCCGGTCCCGGCCGCCCCCTGGCGAGGGCGGCCGATGACCGGCGCAGTGGCTCGCTACTTCTTGGCAGCCGCGGCCTTGCCGAAGCGGGCCTCGAAGCGGGCCACGCGGCCACCGGTGTCGAGGATCTTCTGCTTGCCCGTGTAGAACGGGTGGCACTCGGAGCAGACCTCGGCACGGACGGTGCCGCTGGAGATCGTGCTGCGGGTGGTGAACTCGGCGCCACAGGTGCAGCTGACCTGGGTCTCGACGTACTCGGGGTGGATGTCGCGCTTCAAGGTGTCTCCTAGTTTCGGGAGGGCGCCGGGTCGTACGCGCGGATTGCTCGTACGTGAACCGGGGCCGACGTACCAGTCTGCCAGGACCGGCCGTATCTCCCAAAACGGGGGTAGGGGCCGATCTATTCCGGCTCTGGTCCGGAGCTGTACCTGCTCTGTTCCGGCTCTGTTCCCGCGACCCTCAGTGACCGGCGACCACGCCGCCGACGTCACCCTTGTCGCCCGCGGACTTCTCGGTGGCGGACTTCGGGATGGGCTTGTCGGCCTTGAGCGCGTCCCAGACCTTCTGGTCGGCCTCTTCGAGGGGAAGGACGCGGTTGCGGTCGGCGGGGTCGTACTGGACCGGCATCGTGACCATCTTCATGTCGCCCGCGCCGATGCCCTTGAGGCCGCCCGCGAAGCTCGCGAGGCTCTTGACGTCGTTCAGGTCGGAGTCCGTGGTGACGGCGCTGGTCGCGTCGTTCGCCAGGTCGTAGAGCTTCTTGGGGTTGCTGAAGACCCCGACCTCCTTGACCTGGTCGAGCAGGGCCTTGATGAAGGCCTGCTGGAGCTGGATGCGGCCGAGGTCGCTGCCGTCGCCGACGCCGTGCCGGGTGCGGACCAGGCCGAGCGCCTGCTCGCCGGTCAGGGTGTGGGTGCCCGCGTCCAGGTCGAGGTGGCTGTCCTTGTCGCGGATGGCCTTCTTGGTGGTGATGTCGACGCCGCCGAGGGTGTCGATGAGCTTCTTGAAGCCCGTGAAGTCCACTTCGAGGTAGTGGTCCATCCGGATGCCGGACATCTTCTCGACGGTCTTGACGGCGCAGGCGGGGCCCCCGACCTCGTACGCCGTGTTGAACATCTGCCGCTGCCCGCCGGGGTCGGTCGTGCCGTCGTCCGTCTTGCACTCGGGGCGGGATATCAGCGTGTCGCGGGGTATGGAGACGACGCTGGCCTTCTTGTGGCCCTTGTAGACGTGCACGATCATCGCCGTGTCGGAGCGGGCGGCGCCCTCGTCCTTGCCGTACTTGGCGTTGTCGCCGGAGCGCGAGTCGGAGCCGAGGACGAGGATGTCCTGGGAGCCGTTGTCGATGTCCAAGGGGCGGTCGGTGCCGAGCGCGGCGTTGATGTCGACGCCCTTGATGTTGCCGTTGAGCTTGTAGTACACGACACCGAGTCCGGTACCACCGAGGACGACCACCGAGGCCGCGGCCCATGCCGTGATGACGAGCGCCTTGCTGCGCCGGCGCGGCTTGCGGCGCCTGCCGCCTCCGCCGCGGGGACGTCTGGGCCGCGTATCGGCCGGGCCCGCCGGGGTGCTCTCGTCAGTCATGGGCTCCTCAGTCCTCGTCGGTCGGTTACCCCCTGCTTTCAGGGTCAGGCGCGGCTTTCCGTCACTTGTCAGACGTGAAAGCCGAAAGAAGGGTTGCACGGCACCCTGTGTGCGCCCCGGTACGCGACCATTACGCACCGTTCGTACCACCGCCTGATTTCCGCCTTTCACCTGCGGTTTCATACGGAGCGGCGCTACCAGCGGTGACCGTGAGAATCTCTTATGCGTGTGGCGAAGGTCTCGCCCGCACCAAAAGGGCCGCCCCGTCACAGGAGTGACGGGGCGGCCCTTTTCGGTGCCGGGACGACTAGTCGTTGCCGTTGCCCGGCGCCGGGGTCGTCTTCTGGATCTGGAGCAGGAACTCGGCGTTCGACTTCGTCTGCTTCATCTTGTCCAGGAGCAGCTCGATCGCCTGCTGCTGGTCGAGCGCGTGCAGCACACGGCGCAGCTTCCAGGTGATGGCGAGCTCGTCGCTGCCGAGCAGGATCTCTTCCTTGCGGGTGCCGGACGCGTCCACGTC
Source organism: Streptomyces sp. NPDC015345 (assembly GCF_043078805.1). Classification (NCBI taxonomy): domain Bacteria; kingdom Bacillati; phylum Actinomycetota; class Actinomycetes; order Kitasatosporales; family Streptomycetaceae; genus Streptomyces; species Streptomyces sp. NPDC015345. Next base: position 127,013 of record NZ_JBIBTX010000003.1, read on the forward strand.
CACCGCCGGGAAGATGCGCTTGTCGGCGAGCTTGCGGTCGAGCTTGAGCTCGGCGTTGCCGGTGCCCTTGAACTCCTCGAAGATGACCTCGTCCATGCGGGACCCGGTGTCCACGAGCGCGGTCGCGAGGATGGTCAGCGAGCCGCCGTCCTCGATGTTGCGCGCGGCACCGAAGAAGCGCTTCGGCGGGTAAAGGGCCGTCGAGTCGACACCACCGGACAGGATGCGGCCCGAGGCCGGGGCCGCGAGGTTGTACGCACGGCCCAGACGCGTGATCGAGTCGAGCAGTACGACGACGTCGTGGCCCAGCTCCACCAGGCGCTTGGCGCGCTCGATGGCCAGCTCGGCGACCGTGGTGTGGTCCTCGGCCGGGCGGTCGAAGGTCGAGGAGATGACCTCGCCCTTCACCGACCGCTGCATGTCGGTGACCTCTTCCGGACGCTCGTCGACCAGGACGACCATCAGGTGGCACTCGGGGTTGTTGTGCGTGATCGCGTTGGCGATCGCCTGCATGATCATGGTCTTGCCGGTCTTCGGCGGGGCCACGATCAAACCGCGCTGGCCCTTACCGATGGGCGCCACGAGGTCGATGATGCGGGTGGTGAGCACGCCCGGGTCGGTCTCCAGGCGGAGCCGGTCCTGCGGGTAAAGGGGCGTCAGCTTGTTGAACTCCGGGCGCCCGCGCCCGGATTCGGGCGCCATGCCGTTGACGGAGTCCAGGCGCACGAGCGCGTTGAACTTCTCGCGGCGCTCGCCGTCCTTGGGCTGGCGGACCGCGCCGGTGACGTGGTCACCCTTGCGCAGGCCGTTCTTGCGGACCTGGGCCAGCGAGACGTAGACGTCGTTGGGACCGGGGAGGTAGCCCGACGTACGGATGAACGCGTAGTTGTCGAGGATGTCCAGGATGCCCGCGACGGGGATCAGGACGTCGTCGTCGGAGACCTGCGGCTCGTTGCCGAAGCCCTGCTCGTCGCGGCCCCGACGGCCACGGCGGTCGCGGTAACGGCCCCGGCGGCCGCGGCGGCCACCCGCCTCATCGTCGTAGCCGTCATCCTGCGGGCCGTTGTCACGCTGACGGTCCTGGCGGTCCGGACGGCCGCCGCCCTGCTGCTGGCGGTCCTGCCGCTCCTGGCGGTCCGGACGGCCACCGCCCTGCTGGTCGTCGCCCTTGTTGCCGCTGTTGCCGCGGCGGTCGCGGTCACGGCCGCGGCCCTGGCGGTCGCGGCGCTCGCGGCGGCCCTCGGCGCCGTCGCCGGAGCCGTCCCCGCCCCTGTCACCCCTGGCCTCGGCCGCGTCGGCCTTGACCTCGGTCTTGGTGTCGGCCTTCGCCTCGGCGGTGACCGTCTCCGGGCTGCCCGCGTCGGCGGTGGCCCGGCGCCGGCGACGCTCACCGGCGGGCTGGTCGTCTGCCCCGCGCTCGGCTTCGCTCGCGCGGACGGCGCCCCCGTCCGGCTGGCCGGGGATCTCGATCTGCTGCTGGGCGACGGCCTTCTCGGTCTTGCCGCCCTCGGCCTTGTCGGCCTTCTCGGTCTTGTCGGCCTTGCTCGCCTTGCCGGCACCCTCGGCCTCGCCCGTACGGGCCTTCGAGGTGGCCCGGCGCTTGGGCTTGGTCTCGGTGGTGTCCGCGGAAGGCGCGGCGCTCTTGGCCGGGGCTCCGCCCCCTGCCTGCGCCTCCTTGATGACCTCGATCAGCTGGCTCTTGCGCATGCGCCCGGTTCCCTTGATCCCAAGGCCCGAGGCGACCTGCTGCAGTTCCGCCAGCACCATGCCCTCAAGGCCGGTGCCACGGCGCCGCCGGGACCCGGCCGAAGCACCGGTGGCAGGCGCCGCGGAGGCGTCCGTGGCGGGCGTGTCGGCAGTCACGCCCATCAGATCGGTGGTGTCGCTCACGAAGGGTCCTTCCCTGGAGCGGACGTCGGCCTGTCTGGCTCGGCGACCGGTTGTGCTGTCCGGCGGTCCTATGCGTATGGACCGTGCCGGGGCGGTGGTCCGCCAACGAGGCGGAAGAATTCATTGGTGATGGCGATTGCGATGCGGTGCCACTGATGTGCGGTGTCACTCGGCACGGTCACGCCGGTTCCGGAGCGTGCTCAGGACCGCTCAGTGCGGGGCACGAAGCAGTTTGGGAGGCTCCCGGAAGAATGGTTGTCCCGGACGGGGACACAAAGCACCTCGCCATGGTGAGGTCGGGTGCAGACTTGAGATTAACACTACCGGATCCAACAAACATTCCCCCTCTCGAAATCGGGTCGCCCCGAAATCCCTGCCTTCACTAGGGCGCGAGCGGCAGCACGCTCGCTCCCCCGGCGTCGAGCGCCAGGCGGTTGGCCGCCCAGCCCTCGCCCGCCAGGCGTGCGACCTTGTCGGCCGCACTGTCTTCGGCCAGCGCGAGGACCGTGGGTCCCGCGCCGGAGATCACCGCGGGCACGCCGTCGGCGCGCAGCCGCTCCACCAGGGCGGCGCTCTCCGGCATGGCCGGGGCGCGGTAGTCCTGGTGCAGTCGGTCCTCGGTGGCGGGGAGCAGCAGCTCGGGGCGCCTGGTGAGGGCCTCGACGAGCAGGGCCGCCCGGCCCGCGTTGGCGGCGGCGTCGACGTGCGGGACGGTGCGCGGCAGCAGGCCGCGCGCGGTCTCGGTGAGGACGGGCTTCCCGGGCACGAAAACCACTGGAACGATGGAATCGGCGGGTTCCAGCCTGATCGCCCGCGCCGCTCCCGCGTCCATCCAGGAGAGCGTGAAGCCGCCGAGCAGACAGGCGGCGACGTTGTCGGGGTGGCCCTCGATCTCGGTGGCGAGTTCGAGCAGCGCCGCGTCGTCGAGCCGGGCCTCGCCGCCTATGGTCACGGCGCGTGCGGCGACGATGCCCGCGCAGATGGCGGCGGACGAGGAGCCGAGGCCGCGGCCGTGCGGGATGCGGTTGGCGCAGACGATCTCAAGACCGCGCGGCTGTCCGCCGAGCAGGTCGAAGGCGGTGCGCAGGGATCGTACGAGCAGATGCGACTCGTCGCGCGGCAGGGTGTCGCTGCCCTCCCCCGCGATGTCGATGTTCAGGCCGGAGTCGGCCACCCGGACGACCACGTCGTCGTACAGACCCAGCGACAGGCCCAGGGCATCGAAGCCCGGACCGAGGTTGGCGCTGGTGGCGGGGGTGCGCACCCGGACGGCGGCGGCGCGGAACGCTGGACCGGCCATCGCTCGATGACTCTCCTTGAGCTGCGTGTTTTCGAGGCTGCGTATTTTCGGTACGTGCCACATGTACGGAACACCCGAAGGCCGCGAACTACGGCGGCTCCGCGGCATATGCGGCGGGGCGGGTTCGGTACAGCCTATCGAAGGAAGGTTCTGTGGCGACATAGGGCGCACAGGAGGCGCACGATGCGTGTCGTAAGCCCCCTGTGCCACCCCTCGTATACGGCCGGAGGCTTACGCCCGCGGCCGGCGGGTCACGCCAGGCCGAGGCGCTCGGCGGCGGTGGCCGCGTCGACCGGGACGGTGACCGGCTGCGGGGCGCCGGCGACGGCCCAGTCGGGGTCCTTCAGGCCGTTTCCGGTCACGGTGCAGACAATGCGCTGCCCCGGGTCGACCTTGCCCTGCTCGGCGGCCTTCAGCAGACCGGCGACCGAGGCGGCCGACGCGGGCTCCACGAAGACACCCTCCTGGGACGCCAACAGCTTGTAGGCGCGCAGGATCTCACGGTCCGTCACCTCGTCGATGAAGCCGCCGGACTCGTCGCGCGCGGCGAGTGCGTACTGCCACGACGCGGGGTTGCCGATGCGAATCGCGGTGGCGATCGTCGAGGGGTCCTTGACGATCTCGCCGCGCACGATGGGCGCCGAACCGGAGGCCTGGAAGCCCCACATCCGGGGGGTACGGGTCGACACCGAGTCGGCGGCGTACTCCTTGTAGCCCTTCCAGTAGGCCGTGATGTTGCCGGCGTTGCCGACGGGAAGGACGTGGATGTCGGGGGCGTCGCCGAGAGCGTCCACGATCTCGAACGAGGCGGTCTTCTGGCCCTCGATGCGGAACGGGTTGACCGAATTGACGAGCGCGACCGGGTAGTTCTCGGAGAGGGCGCGCGCGAGGTTCAGGCAGTCGTCGAAGTTGCCGTCGACCTGGAGGATCTTCGAGCCGTAGACGAGCGCCTGGCCCATCTTGCCGAGCGCGATCTTGCCCTGCGGCACGAGGACGGCGCAGACCATGCCCGCGCGTACGGCGTAGGCGGCCGCGGAGGCCGACGTGTTGCCGGTGGAGGCGCAGATGACGGCCTTCGCCCCCTCCTCCTTGGCCTTGGTGATCGCCATGGTCATGCCGCGGTCCTTGAAGGACCCGGTGGGGTTCGCGCCCTCGACCTTGAGGTGGACCTCGCAGCCCGTGCGCTCCGAGAGCACCTGCGCGGGCACGAGCGGCGTGCCGCCCTCGCGAAGCGTCACGACCGGCGTGGTGTCCGAGACCGGCAGACGCTCCCGGTACTCCTCGATGATTCCGCGCCACTGGTGGCTCATTACTGCCTACTCCCCTTCAACCCGCATGATGCTGGCGACACCACGCACGGTGTCGAGTCTGCGCAGCGCGTCGACGGTACCGGTGAGGGCGGCGTCGGGCGCGCGATGGGTGACGACGACGAGGGAGGCCTCGCCGTCCTTGCCCGTCTGACGGACCGTATCGATCGATACGCCGTGCTCGGCGAAGACCGTCGCGACCTGGGCGAGGACGCCCGGCTTGTCGGCCACGTCGAGGCTGATGTGGTAGCGCGTGACGACCTCGCCCATGGAGCCCACGGGCAGTTGCGTGTACGCGGAGTCGCCGGGTCCGGTGGTCTCGGCGAGCTTGTTGCGGCAGACGGCCACGAGGTCGCCGAGGACGGCGGAGGCGGTGGGCGAGCCACCGGCGCCGGGCCCGTAGAACATCAACTGTCCCGCGGCCTCCGCCTCGACGAAGACGGCGTTGTACGCCTCGCGGACCGACGCCAGCGGGTGGCTGAGCGGAATCATCGCGGGGTGCACGCGCGCGGTGACGGAGCCGCCGTCGGCCGCCCGCTCGCAGATGGCGAGGAGCTTGATGGTGCAGCCCATGCGCTTCGCGGACGCGAAGTCGGCGGCGGTCACCTCGGTCATGCCCTCGCGGTACACGTCGTCGAGGCGTACGCGCGTGTGGAAGGCGATGCCGGCGAGGATCGCGGCCTTGGCGGCTGCGTCGAAGCCCTCGACGTCGGCGGTGGGGTCGGCCTCGGCGTACCCGAGCGCGGTGGCCTCGTCGAGCGCTTCCTGATACCCGGCACCGGTGGTGTCCATGGCATCGAGGATGAAGTTCGTCGTCCCGTTCACGATGCCGAGGACGCGGTTGACCTTGTCACCGGCGAGCGACTCGCGCAGCGGCCTGATCAGCGGAATGGCGCCGGCGACGGCGGCCTCGTAGTACAGGTCACGCCCGTGCTCGACGGCGGCCTCGTGCAGCGCGGCGCCGTCTTGCGCGATGAGCGCCTTGTTCGCGGAGACGACGGAGGCGCCGTGCTCGAAGGCGGTGGTGATGAGGGTCCTGGCGGGCTCGATGCCGCCGATGACCTCGACGATGACGTCAATGTCACCGCGTTTGACCAGCGCGGTCGCGTCGGTGGTGATGAGCTCCGGGTCGATTCCCTCGCGCACCTTGGAGGGGCGCCGGACGGCGACCCCGGCGAGCTCCACCGGGGCGCCGATCCTCGCTGTGAGGTCGTCGGCGTGCGTCGTCATGATGCGCGCCACCTCTGAGCCGACAACCCCACAGCCCAGCAGCGCCACCTTCAGCGGACGCGTACGCATCATCCGACCTCACTTCTCATACATCTACAGTGGGACCAGTCTCACCCACCGGAACGGACTTTCCGTCCATTGTCCGGATGGTGAGACATCTATTCCATATTTTTCGTCATCCGACGTCGAGACGCAGGAGATCTTCCTCCGTCTCACGCCGGACGATCACCCGCGCCGCACCTTCGTTGACGGCGACGACGGGCGGGCGAAGAGCGTGGTTGTAGTTGCTCGCCATCGAGCGGCAGTACGCGCCGGTCGCGGGCACGGCGATCAGGTCACCGGGCGCGAGATCGGCCGGCAGGAAGGCATCACGTACGACGATGTCACCACTCTCACAGTGCTTGCCGACCACGCGCACCAGCATGGGCTCGGCGTCGGAGCGGCGGGAGACCAGGGCGACGGTGTACTCGGCGTCGTAGAGCGCGGTACGGATGTTGTCGGACATGCCGCCGTCCACGGAGACGTACGTACGCAGTCCTTCGAGCGGCTTGATGGTGCCGACCTCGTAGAGCGTGAAGGCGGTCGGGCCGACGATGGCGCGGCCGGGCTCGACGGAGATGCGGGGCGTGCGGAGGTTCGCGGCGGCGCACTCGCGCGTCACGATCTCGTTCAGCGCCTTGGCGATCTCGTGCGGCTCACGCGGGTCGTCGTCCGAGGTGTAGGCGATGCCGAGGCCGCCGCCGAGGTCGATCTCGGGGAGTTCGACGCCGTGCTCGTCGCGCACCTCGGCGAGCAGCTGCACGACGCGCCGCGCGGACACCTCGAAGCCGGCCATGTCGAAGATCTGCGACCCGATGTGGGAGTGGATCCCGATCAGCTCGATCCCGTCGAGCTTGAGGGCACGCCGCACGGCCTCGGCGGCCTGCCCCCCGGCCAGCGCGATCCCGAACTTCTGGTCCTCGTGCGCGGTGGCGATGAACTCGTGGGTGTGCGCCTCGACGCCCACCGTCACGCGGATCTGCACGGGCTGGCGCCGGCCGAGCCGCTCGGCGATGTGCGAGACGCGCACGATCTCCTGGAAGGAGTCGAGCACGATGCGGCCGACGCCGGCCCCGACGGCCCGCTCGATCTCCTCCTCGCTCTTGTTGTTGCCGTGGAACGCGATGCGCTCGGCGGGCATGCCGGCGCCGAGGGCGGTGGCGAGCTCACCGCCGCTGCACACGTCGAGGTTCAGCCCTTCCTCGTGCAGCCACCGCACGACGGCCCGCGAGAGGAAGGCCTTGCCGGCGTAGAAGACATCGGCGTCGGTGCCGAAGGCGTCGCGCCAGGCGCGGCAGCGGGCACGGAAGTCGGCCTCGTCGACGAAGTACGCGGGGGTGCCGAACTCCTCGGCCAGGCGCGTCACTTCGATGCCGCCCATGCTGAGGACGCCCTCGGGGGTACGGGTGGCGGTGCGGGACCAGACCTTGGCGTCCAGGGCGTTGAGATCGGTCGGCGGCGCGCTGTAGTGGCCCTCGGGCAGCACGTCGGCGTGGCGGGGACCTGCGGGGTGTGCGGAGCGGCTCATGGCTCGTATGTCTCGTCTCTCACGGGTGACACGCGGGACTCGTGGCTCGCGGGCGTCGCGGGTGGCGCTGGCGTCGCGGGTGGCGTCGCGGGTGGCGCTGGCGTCGCGGGGGTCACGGATGTCATGGGTGTCACAGATGTCACAGGTGTTCAGGTGCGCTGATGCCGAGCAGGGACAGGCCACCGGCGAGCACCGCCCCGGCGGCTTCGGCGAGCGCGAGCCGGGCGCGGTGGGTGGCCGAGGGTTTCTCGTCACCGCGGGGCAGAACGGCGTGCTGGTACGCGAGCAGCGCGTCGGCGGTGACGACGAGATGCCGGGCGAGGCGGTCCGGGGCGCGGTGGTGGGCTGCGGCCGCGAGGACCGGGGGGTGGTCGGCGAGGGCGGCGAGGAGGCGGTGCGGGTTCGGCGCGCCGGCTCGTGTGTGGCCTTGTGCGTCGCTCTGTGCCTGGCCTTGCACGTCCCCGGGGTGGGCGTCGAAGCCGAGGGCGGCGGCGTTGCGGGTGAGGGCGCGGCAGCGGGCGTGGGCGTACCGCACGCGGAAGAGGGGGTTGCTCTCGCGCTGGGTGAGGTGTCCGGCGGCGTCGTCGTGGTCGGGGGTGGGGCGGGGGTGGCGGCGCCCGGCGTCATCACTGGGGGGAACGGGGGCGGCCGGGGTGATGCGGGGGCGGTCATGGGCGGCCGGGTGCAGCAGGGCCCAGCGGGCGGCGTCGCGGCCGAGGGGGAGGGGGTCGGCGGGGGCGGGCACGGGCCGGAGAGTGGGGAGCGGCTGCGGCGGGATGCCGTACGCGTCGACGCGCACCCCGAGGATGTCCACCCACCGCGGGTCGGGGGCGGCGTCGCAGGTGACCCGGACGAGGGCGCCCTGGGAGCGCAGGATGCGGCGGGCGGCGTCGGCGACGACGACGGCGCGGACTTCGTGGGGGGCGTGGATCTGGGCGAGCTGCCCGGTGCCGGGGTGGACGTGTCCATAGCAGCGGCCGCACGCGAGGACATCGCGTACGAGGGCTTCGGCGGGCGACTCGGCGAGAGTGATGTTGAGGAACCCGGGCCCGGTGATGTCGACCCCCGCGATCCCTGCTTCGGCGGCGAGCCGCGGGGCCACGGCTTCGGCGACCTGCCGGGGCGTGCGGCCGGCGGCGCGGGCGATCTGGAGGGCGACGTTGGTGGCGTAGTCCCCGCGGCCTCCTGGCCGGGGCCGCTCCACCCCCACCTTCTCCGGCACGGCCACGCTGAGCTCGCCCGCGTCAACGGCATGACGCGTGGCACGCAGCACGGTGCGGGAGAGTTCGGCGGGGGTCACGGGTCAAGCGTAGGGGAGGAGGGGGGTGGGTCGGCGACTTGGTTTCCCGGTGGTCTTGGGATGTGGACGGGGGTGGGCTTCGCCTGGGTGTGTGTGAGGGGGCGGGGGCTTCGTCGGCGGTGTGCAGGGCCGGCTTCGGGTGGCGGGGTGATCGGGCCAGGCACATGCGTGCCGCGAGGCGGTGGTGATGGTGCCCTGTCGAGCGGGGCGGGGGCCTGGCGAGCGGGGGCTGGGGCGTGGCCGGCGGGGGGAGGTACTCGAGCGGGGGGGCAGGGCAGCGGCGCACCCTGATCATCCGACGCGAATCATCATCCGACCCGAACCCGACCCGAACCCGAATGGTCAGCCCGCCCCCCATACGGCCGGACGGCCCGACGGTCCAGGTCTGCATGGGGTGGGTCTCAGGCACCGGGCTGCGTGGCCCGCTCCGCTTCGCCGACAAGACCCGTACCGTCGCCGTCCCCACCGCGGCAACCGTCGTCGCCCAACGACCCGCGCCGCCCCACGCGCTCCAGCAACTGCCGGACGGTCCCGACCAGTTCGCCGGGCTCGAAAGGCTTGGCGAGAAACGCGTCGACGCCGACTTCGAGGCCGCTCTCGACCTCGTACTGCGTACACGCGCTGACGATGACGATGGGCAGATGCCGGGTCCGAGCGTCGGCACGCAGGCGAGCGGCGGTCCGCAGACCGTCGAGGCGGGGCATCACGACGTCGAGGGTGACCACGTCGGGCTGGACCTGGTGCACGACGTCCAGACACTCGGCACCATCAGCCGCGGTCACGACCTCGAAGCCCTCCAGCTCGAGATTGACCCTGATCAGTTGCCGAATGACCTTGTTGTCGTCCACAACAAGCACACGGCCGGGCGCGCCTGACACAACTCGAGAGTAGGTCCACGCCCACCGCCGCGTCCCGGTTTTCCCCACTTCCGCCCCGTGCGAGGCGCGGGGGCCGCGGGCCCGGGATCCGCGAGGTCCGGGCCGGCCCCGCCGCGGCCGCCCGGGGCCCCGAAATACCTGTTCATGGAGAGCCCCGGAGAGCTGGTAGGGTTCTACCCGTCGCCGCGCAACCGCGACGATACGCCCCCGTAGCTCAGGGGATAGAGCAACGGCCTCCGGAGCCGTGTGCGCAGGTTCGAATCCTGCCGGGGGCACCTCGAAGAAGGTGCCTAAAGACCCCGCCACCAGCGCAAACGCTGAGGACGGGGTCTTCGCGTATGTGCAGCCGTATGCCGCTCGGAGCGGCTGTATGTCGGGTGCCGTGGACTATCCGTGGACTGGCCACAGGCCAGGAATCCGCAGGTCAGGGCCGGAAAACGCCGAGGCCCCCGGACCGTAGTCCAGGGGCCATCATGCCGCAGGCACGCGTGTGGGGGTTAGGCCGTTTCCTTCGGATCATTTCGCCCACTATCACCATCACCGCCGTCTGATCCAACTCCCGGACGGAGCGCCCTCCCCGGTCGTACCGTCACCACACAGGCCAGCGCCATGCCGAACGGGAGGAAAAAGAAACCGTGACCAAGCCACGCCTGTCCCTCGAAGAACACGAGGACCTCGGCCGCACTCTCGCGGCCATCCACACCGAACTCGTCCACCGTGTCACTCAGCTCGCCAACGCCTACCCGAGGAGCGGCGTCGAGGGCGAGCCCTATCGCAGGCTCAGGGCGGCCGAACAAGCACTCAACCAGGCTCGAGTGAGCCTCGATCACGCTCTCTTCCGGGATCATCCGCGCACCGGGGAAACAACCATCTACTACCCACATCCCGAGGACCGGGACGTGACGCTGCCGACCGGTGGGCGACACCTGTAGGACATCGAAGGTCGCGACCAGCCGGGGCCCGTCCGAAGCAGGCCCCGGCCGTAACAGCCAGTCTTCCCCGGCTCAACTAGGAAGCGTGGAGTGCTCCGCCACCCCGTGGCTGGGCTCGTCCTCCTGGCCGTCGTCCTCACCAAGGAGCTCGGCGATGCGGCGGTTGGCGATGTCCTGGCGACCGTCGAGGCACTTCGCGTACCGGCTCAGCAGCACTTCGACGCTGTTGCCCGCGCGCTCTGCGACCTCGGTGGGGTCGACGCCGGCGTGAGCCAGGAGGAGAGCGCGGCGTGCCTCAGGCCGTACGGCCGAGCGGCCAGCGGCGAAGCCACCTGTTCCGGCGTGAGCGCCAGGTGCCGGGCCTCGTCCCAGACGCGCCAGTACGTAGTGGAGGCGACCACTCCCCCACGGTCGTTGGCGAACAGCCGCCCGTCCTTGGCGGTGCCGAACTCCTCGATGTGGGCGAGGAGCATGCGGAGCCGCAGCGCGGGGCGGTGCAGGCGGCGGTGTGCTTCTCCCGGCCCCGGCCGTCGTAGTACGTGCCGACCCGGACGGGGCCGATGCGGACGACGTTGCGGAAGCGGCGGTTGGCGGTCACGCAGGTCTCCTTCAGAGGTGGGTGGCGATGGCTTCGGCCATGGGTTCGGCCATGGGTTCGGGCACTCCGAGGCGGGCTCGGAGGGTCGGGGTGTCGATGGGTGTTCCGGTGCGGGATGGTGCGCAAGACTCCTTTCCATCTACTCGTCTATACAAGATGCGGCGTTCGAACCCGATCTCTCGGGAACGGCAACCACCTTGCCACACAACTTGCCCGCTCGTCTATATGAGTGAGCCTGTTGGGGTGTGCGAGTTCGGAGAAACCTCCCCGCGCACCACCACCGGTCAGACGCTCACGTCGCCGGGAGCTGGTACGACAGGACGTACGCGTCCGCCGCCATAACCGTGTCGCAGACCTCCACGGCCCGCCCCTCCTGGTCGAACGCGGTCCGGATCAGGTGAATGACCGGCACACCGGAGGCCAGCCGCAGCGTGCGCACCTCATCGGGCGAGGGCATCCGGGCACGGATCTCTTCTTCGAAGTGGTCGAGGCGGTGACCTAGCTCCTCAAGCCGGGCGTAGATGCCACCGGGCCCGGGGTTCGGCTCGGCGATCGGCGTGCCCCGCGCGATGTCGAGCGGCAGATACGAGGTGGCGAACTCCACCGGCCGCCCGTCCAGCAGATACCGGCGACGCCGGGCCAGCACTCGCCGCACGGAACCGAGCCGAGTAGAGACGTCCTGGCTGGCTTTCTCTTCCTTGACCTCCAGGCTGTCCACCTGGGGGTGACTGCCGGCGGCGTCGGCCTCGACGATGAACGCGGACTTGCCCTGCTCGCGGTGGCGCCGGGCGAACCGGTCGGAGGCGAGCCGCCTGACAGGCGGTCGTGGTCGCACGAAGACGCCCTTGCCATGCTCGGCGTGCACCAGGCCCTCGCCCTGAAGGACGGAGAAGGAGTTTCGAACCGTCATACGGGAAACCCCGTAATGCTCGACGAGTTCGGCCTCGGAGGGCAGCTTTTCGCCCTCCTTGAATCGCCCACGGTCGATGGCCTCGCGCAGCTGGTCGGCGATCTGCCGGAAGACCGCACGATCGCTCGTGGGGTCGAGATCGCCGAGGAGGCCGGAGGAAAGAGAGGGCACGTGTACTCCTTTAGGTATCTAGACGAGTGGGCGAGCTTTGTTGCTACGGTGGAGAGCCTAGCCATCCGAGAGGGCAGAGGAACGTGAGCACCGACCGTCCGCACTCCGTGAGCGTCGCCGGAGTCATCGTCGACGACCAGGACCGCGCCCTCTTGATCAAGCGCCGCGACAACGGCCACTGGGAACCCCCAGGCGGAGTCCTCGAACGCGAGGAGACCATCCCCGAGGCCCTCCAGCGCGAAGTTCTCGAAGAGACCGGCATCAAGATCGCGCTTCCCGCGATGCTGACCGGGATCTACAAGAACATGAAGGGCTTGATCGTCTCCATGGTCTTCCGCTGTGAGGCCGTCGACGGCACACCCACCACCGGGGACGAGACCCGCGCACTGCGCTGGGCCACCCGCGAAGAGGTCATCCAACTCGCCGACGAGGCGTACGCGATCCGCGTCCTGGACGCACTCGACGCGGTATCCCCGCCGGCCATCCGCGCCCACGACGGCGTGAAACTCGTCTAGCCCGAACCCGCTGCACATGGCGGCCTACCAGCACAAAGGAACTTGTATGCACGAGTATACGAGCACCGCCCGGGTCTGGGGACTCACTTGCCCAGGTTTTCCGGAAGAGGTCAGCCGGGCCCGACGCTGGACCCGGGACATCCTGCGCGGATCTCCCCTGGCCGACGACGCCGAACTGATCGTGAGCGAGCTGAGCGCGAACGCGATCCTCCACACCGCGAGCGGCAGGGTAGGCAGCTTTCACCTGGCCCTTGCGGTCTCCCCCAAGGTGGTTGCCCTGTCGGTCACCGACGAGGGAGGGACGGGCACCGCCCCGAAGGTCGAGCAGCCGAGCGAGGATGCCGTGCATGGCCGCGGCTTGGGCATGGTCAGCGTCATCGCACACCGGGTCCTCGTCCACGGCAGCCACAGCGGCTACACCGTCACCGCCGAACTCTTCACGGACACCCAGCCGGGAGGACACCCGTGCTGATGGACAAGCCCCAGCGCGGCTTCTGGTGCGAGTGCTGGACGCAAGACATCAACGACGAGGCAGGGTGGCCGGCACTCCGGGCATCCTTCGACGCCTACTCGGCACCTCAGGCGGACAGATGGGTAGCGGTCGCCCTACGCACGATCTCACCTGCACTCGACCCGGACGCCTCCGACGAGGCCTGGGCCTGGCTCTACGACGGCCGCATCGACACGCGACGAGCCCTCTTACGCATGGAACCCTGCACGGTCTCTCTGACCCACGCCAGCACCCGCATCACATGGACGATCCGGCCAGTGGTCTTCCTACCGATGACCCACCGTCAAGGCGTCGATCTCCCAGCCTGCGCATACGACTTCACGCCCCGCGCCACAGACTGAGTTACAACTTTCTCTACTGGTTCAAGGCGGCTCGCTCCGCTCACCGCGCGCGGCCGGCCCCCGGCCGGGCCTGCGCTCCTGTCTCCGCCCCGCTCCAGCCCGGCCGGCGCCCGTGCCCCGCACACAGCAATCAGCCGCCTGGTGCCAGAGAAGGGGTGCGTCGTGGCTTGGGCGGTCGACTCCACGGCTTTAGGCAGCCACTTTGGCGCGAGCCTCGAAGATCATGGCCCCAACGTCGTGCTTTACCGGGCAGGTCCACAGACTGCCCGACGCGCCGGAAGCTTACGGGGCCATGATCACTCGCACCGAAGCAGCTCCAGCCCAAAGCCGCCCCGTCGACCTTCTGTCTCGATCATGCCCTGGCCTCAACGGCCTCTTCATATGGGGTGCAGTATTGCGCCCATCAGTGAGATGATCTCTTACTCAGCGACCAAGGGGACGCCGTGCGATTCAGCGAGTACTTCAAGATCAACCGTCACGACGATGATGATTGGTTCGACGTAGACGTTGAAGTAAACCTGCCGTATTTCCTGGACCCATATCTGATACTCCGGGACGAGAGCCCGAAATGGGCAGAAGCTAGAATGCGTCTGCATGGATTCTATGCAAAAGTACATTCAGCACTTGCGTCAATTGATGCATCCCTTGACAACCCGGCACCCCCAAAAATTCTAAACATGGCCGAGCCGCGAGAATTTCGCTTGGGAGCGGGAAAATACCCACGGTCAGCCGGACGAGGACTACGGAATCCACTTGGTGGAATAAAGCTCCCGGTGCCCGACATGCAAGGGCCGTGGGAGGCAGGGGTAACCCGAGACTTTCTGCGACACCTCGGTTCATTCGACCGCATCAGCGACATGACATGCGTGGCCCTTAAAGAGCCGCTGATTCAATACACCCAGTCGATAGCTCGTCGCCACTATGTCCCTATGCAAGAGGTTGCAGTTCTCAACCTTGATTGGGATGTCGCCACTAATGAGTGGGTAAGCGACTTCCGCGAGCTCCCCATTGATCGTGACGGGCAACCCATCATCCTCACACCAGAGAGGTTCATTTCCGGCAAGTCATCTGTAGTAGGAAGTGACTTCAGAGAATCGGAGTTCGTAGAATTTTTGACCACCCTACTCGAAAGAGCAGGGGTCGGCCGAGTGGAATCCGGAGTCCGCCTCTCCCACGATGCAATGATTGACATCGCAGTAACTTCGAGCAGCGCACTGCGGATAATTGAATGCAAGAAACGTGCTCCGCAAACTTCATCGCGACTGGAGGAATTTATCGGCCAAATTAAACGGTACGCCGCATCAGCCCAAAGCGGGCATTATAGGGGGCTAGAGAAAAAACTTACCCTTGCTACACCTGGGAAACTCGCAGCGACGCATCAACGCTACCTGGCCTCAAACGATGTTTCGGTATGGGATGGCCCATGGATCTACCAGCAGGCGACTCGACTCGGCCTGCAAGATGAAGCCAAGAGATATGTCGGAAATACAGAGGTAAGCGACAACGCAGACGCATTTACGTTTGGAGATCGACTGTCCAACCTCGCGCCGGGCCGAGACAATTGGACTCTCTACCAGCGCCTCTGTCAGGAGATCTTCGAGTATCTCTTCTGCCCACCACTACGCACGCCGATCAGGGAAAGCCGCAATGAGAATGGCGTAAACAGAAGGGACTTCATTCTCCCCAATTACTCTTCGGACGGTTATTGGGATTTTCTCAGGAAAGAGTACCGAGCGGACTACATTGTTGTGGATCCCAAAAACTACGCCGGGAAGATCGGCAAGGAGAGGGTTCTGCAAGTAGCCAACTACCTACAGCGACACGGAACAGGTCTGTTTGGCATAATAGTCTGCCGAAATGGAGCAGACAGGTCGGCGCTGCACACCATCCGCGAGCAATGGATCTTGCACGATAAAATGATCATTATCCTACAGGATGCTGACCTTCTGCAGATGCTAACCGACAAATCCTTTGGAAACGATCCGGTTGAGCTCATTCGGCAGAAAATAGAAGATTTTCGCCTCGGGGTGTGATTTTTACTCATCCGTTTGACTTGGGCCCTTTGGCGGTTCTCGTTTGGCGGTTCTCGAACAAGTTAACTGCAAGCCGCCCCGCCTCGCTCCTCAGTTGTGCGCCCCAAGCTCCCTAGAAGCGCGTATGGAGGAGCGCCTAGCATCTGACTCAACATTTGAACCAAGATGGTCGATGTATTTATCAGGTCACTGATGAGTGGGCCTGCTTCTCCGTCATTCTGCAAGATGCGATTCACCGTCCTAGCAGTCCCACCTGTAGACCCTCCCGCAAAAAAGGAAGACAGCACGGCAGACGCCCTCGACCCATCGGTTGGCATGGAAGGGGGCGGACTTATCTCAGTTTCTCGCAATGCTTCGAAAGGATCCTCTGTCTCCGAAGCCGAGATCACAGCATTCAAGTCGGTCAGGCTAGGCAGAGTCCGCATTGCGAAATCTGCGGATTCCTGCCCATGCATCTCTCGCGGCATTCGAAATATAGCCGAATGCCCCTCAGGTAGATCGAGAGATCGAACAGCTTCTAGTAGCATAGGGGTCGATTCGCTGCAGCGCCGAAGATTAATGCGCAGCATCTGCTCTTCTATCGCAGAATACCCCTCCATGGCCTCTTCCATGAGGGGAATGAGTGGGATACTCCCAGGCCACTGGCCCAACAAGGTCTGTGCATGCTTACTCCAATTGAACCTTGCTGTGAGCAATCGAGACTTGTCGAGGGTCAACTGCACCTTTCGATTGGGGGCAACCCCTGACACGTTAAGATGGCCCGGTGGAATCCCGCAGTGCTGCGTATAGTCTCGCAAGTTATACAGAAATCGGTAACCCTCATACCTGTCAAACGATGAAGATGTGGCGGTCTTGTACTCTGCCATCTCATCGCTGGCGGCGCCGAACTCCGTCAGGACGAAGTCTCTCTCGTTCTCCAATTACAACCTGGTGGCGGCCAGCCAGTTGGTCAGCTCGGCCATCAGGGACTTCTTCACGATATCTCTGCTGGCGTGGCGAAATTCGCCCCCATATCTTTCGACGTTCGCGAATGCGTCAATCATTGCCTTGATGTTAGAGTAGCTCCTGTTAATTAGCGAGTAGGCGCTCCTCTCGACCAATGACTCGTAAGAATTGATGACATCTGCGTACGCCAAAAATTCTTCGTGAGATATTTCCCGTTCAATTTGCACGGACATTCCTCGTTGTCCAGGCCGCTGGCTCCATGTTCCCAGAGAATGCGTAAGCGTCTGGTGAGATGAGATCAGTTGCGGCCCGGCTTCGCAATAGGTGCATTGCCGTGTTGACCGCGACCGCCCTGTAGCGGCTGAGCGACTTGGACCCTAACCCACCGCTGGCGGCGTGCCAGACCCGTGCCAGATCGTGCGGGGAACCACGGGAAACACGGGCAATCGAGCTGGCAACCTCCGGAGCGTAGCCCCGGCTCCGTCGCAGGTCGATGCGGCAATTGACCCCCAGAAGACCCAAGCTTCCCAAGCTGATGGCTCAGCAGTGTTCTCACGGGCCGGGCGTCCTAAGTTCCTCCGGCCGACGACACCTCGACAGCGTGGCTGACGGCAGTAGGGGCGCAGCGATGCACGCGCGCCTGACGGTCGGCAAACCCGCGTGACGTCCCTACTGGGCGTGATTCTGCGATGTGGAAGGGGAATGCAGCCCTGTGGCGGAGTAGGCCAGGGGAGGGGCAAACAGGTGGCGCAACGGGGCAGCGGCCGAGGTAACGACTATCAGCGGCAGCAGCAAGCTTTACGACGTGCCCAGGAGCAACGGGCACGACAAGCGGAGCGGGAACGCAAGGCTGCTGAGACGGCCAGCAAGCGGCAGGAACGCGAGCGGAAGGCCGCGTATCAGGAGCAGCAGGCCGAGCAGGCGCGGGTTCGCACGATCGGGGTAGAGCACGAGGTCGAGCAGCTTGGGCAGTTGCTCCGTGACGCGCTGGTTGGGGATCCGCCGACGACCTTTGAGCGCCGGCGGAGGACTCACACGCCGAGGAAGTTAGACGAGCGTCCTTGGTCTCGTCCGGAGCCTTCCCCGCGATGGGAGGAGTTCGCACCACCGGAGCCCGGTGGTCTGGCTGCTGTCCTGGGTCTTGGCAGGAAGCGCTATGAAGCTGAGGTTGCCGAGGCGCGTGTGCGGTTCGGCGAAGCACAGGATCGCCATAGGCGGGCGGAAGGGAAGCGGCTGGCAACGCTGGAGCGGAAGCGTGCCGAGCACCGCCAGGCCGAAGCGAAGGCCCTTGATGAGGTGGCGACCTTTAACGGGAAGTTGGATGAAGAGCGTGAGGCATACAGGGCAGGGGAGCCCGCGGCGGTCGAGGCTCATCTAGGGGCTGTTCTGGATGCGTCGGTGTATCCAGTGGGCTTCCCACACGAGCATCGAATCGCCTTTCGCCCTGCAACCGGCGACGTACTCGTTGAGATCCATTTGCCTCCTGAGGCGATCGTTCCTACCGCGCGGGGCTACCGGTACGTGAAGAACCGAGACGAGACGACCGTGCTGCCTCGCCCGGAGAAGGAGCGCAAGGAGATCTACGCCTCTGTCCTGGCCCAAGTCGCTCTGAGGACAGTCCACGAGGTCCTGACGAGCGATCCGGACCGGGTCGTCAACGGCGTGATCCTGAACGGCCATGTGAAAACCATCGACCGGGCTACCGGTCAGGAGGTCTCGCCCTGTCTGGTGACGCTCAGCGCCAGCAGGGAGCAGTTCGGGAAGCTCCGTCTCAGTCAGGTTGATCCAGCGCAGTGCCTCAGAGGGCTTAACGCCCTGGTGTCGCCCAACCCCTACGATCTCGAACCGATTCGTCCCATCGTCGAGTTCGACCTGTCGAAGTACCGGCTCATGGACAGCATGGATGTAGTCGCCGGCCTGGACAGCAGGCCCGTGCTGGTGAAGCTGACGCCCACCGAGTTCGAGCACCTGATTCGCCAACTGTTTGAGGCGATCGGCATGGAGGCTTGGAACACCCAGGCGTCCAAAGACGAGGGGGTTGACGCGGTGGCCGTCAGCAAGGACCCGGTCTTCAACGGTGAGTGCATCATTCAGGCGAAGCGCTACAGCAAGCTCGTGGGTGTTGAGTCCGTCCAGGCGCTTGCCGGAGTGGTCGAGCACAAGCGTGCTGCCAAGGGGGTCTTGATCACCACATCGTGGTTCGGCAGGGCCAGCCACGACTTTGCCCGCCAACATGGTCGGCTCCAGCTCATCGAAGGGCCGGAACTCAAGTACCTGATCAAGGAACACCTTGGCAAGGACGTGATCCCGGGCCCGGTTCCCCCGAAGAGGCGCCCCTCGCGCTGAGGCTGCGGGCGACCCACTCAGACCGAGGAGCTGGGCCGTCCCTAGGCCGTCCGAGGTCGCTCAGCAGTGGCCAATGATGACCAACGACGACCACCAGGCGCACGGGCCCACTACTCCTGAGCTGCAAAAACCCAGCTCCCCAAGATCCCCGACAACACCCAGGGAAAGAAGACAGGTCTTGCCCGCCTAACTATTAGCTTCATCGCTTCGCCGTTAGCGCTCTGGGTAAATTGAAACCCTGCATTTTCCAGAGGACTTGGCCATACGCAGGGCGATGAAGCTTTCTCGCAGCGTTCTCCCAACGCCGACAGAAAATGTAAACTGTCCAGGCTGCTGCAATACTTCGAGCGCATCAGTCAATCGAGTAATGGAGTCTTCACCCAGCTGAAGCAGAATACTATCTCCTCCCGTCGATATTACTGCCACTCCGGGAACTCTAGATGCACTACCAGCTACTGTTTCCATGGTGAGGGAAATCATCTTGGAGGTCTGCACGAAGCCAGCGACATCATTCGCCAAGAGATGGGACTCGATTTTATTACCTACATCGTCACCATCGACGATGGCGAATAGCAAGGGGTGCACCCTTTCTCCCAAAGCACTTCTCAGAGGTGCGTTAGATATAGTCGACCACTGATGTCGAGGTAGACAGAAGGGCTCCAAGCGAAAATGCCAACGAACTTGGAGCCGAGATGAACAGGCGGCCTTCAGGAGCAGATCCATGGGTGCTCGCCTGAGCGGACAGATAGAAATCCCAATATTGAACGATGTCTTTCAATAGTTCATTGTATGCGGATCGATCATCTGGGAAGGTCGGTGCCATGCACTGATAGACGAGTGCGCTGCTGCAGATGTCGTGAGCCCCTACTGCATATCTGCCGTTCTGACCTTGGGTGCCTTGTGCTGCTTCTTGAGCTTCCGTAATCATGTTCGGGTTATTGGTGATATTGAGAATCAATGCATGCCTATTTGGACTCTGCCCGCCGGCTGGATGCAGTGAAACTGTGTCGCGACGCATGATTGACGCAAGTTGATAGCTTGCCTGTGTAGTCTGCGGTCCGCTTGGGGTTCCCTCTAAGACTAGCGGCGGAAGCGTCAAGTTCGGCCCCGAACTTGACACCTGATGGACTGAGATTTCCTGAAACTCGAACACTCGCAACTGGGCGCCCTGCGCCTTGAAAATTCGCTGCCCTAGCCGAAATGCGTTGGCTAGGCCGCAGGCAAGATAGAAGGAGATGTGGCTTGAATTCTTCGCCTCCTCTTCCTTCAATCTCGCTTCAATCGCCCGTTGGGTGAGGCTTGCTCGCGCATCAGAAGTGAGACCTGGATGCAACTCGTCCACATTCACATAGAAAAAGCTAATGTGGCGACTTTTAGCCGCTGAAGAATGCTCGATTAGCCTGGTATCGGACCACCCCGATGTGGGCGTGGGTTGCAGAAAAACAGCCACGCCGACTCCAGTGCGACCATGAAGGTTCAGCCAACTTGTTGCCAGGATTAGAAATCCGACGATCAATATTACCGTAAGTGTCGCCGTCTTCCCTGGGATCAACTTCAGCAACTCAGGGAACGTTCCGGCCACCATGGCTGACCCCAGAGCGGCAAATAGGGCAGATACAATTGCCCGATCTTCGTTGATCCTTCGGTATCCCCTGCGGATCCGACCAGCCACCAGCACCCTCCGCGACGCTCCCGCATCTTGCTTGAGGCTCAAGGTACCGGCCAGCGGCGCGTGTTGCTTTGACCAAGCCCAGCCCAGAAGCATGCTGCTCGAGCTTGTGTGCAGCACAGGGCGGACGCCAGCGCGTCGGAACGGACATGGATCGAGCCCACCGGGCGCCGCTTCTACATCGAGGCTGGACATCAACGACGTCGTACGGCAGCAGCCACGAGCAGCCTGCAGCGGACCCACCTCATGCTCAGAAGGCTTGTTGATCCTCCGAGAGCAGTGCTTGGTGGACCGTGGACTGTCCGTGGACTCGTCCGGCCTGATCTGCCATACACAGGACCGTGACCTGCTGCGCTGGCTGCGTGGCAAGCGGCCTCCGGAGCCGTGTGCGCAGGTTCGAATCCTGCCGGGGGCACCTTGGATTAGGTGCCTGTAGACCCCGCCACCAGCAGCTTCGCTGGGGACGGGGTCTTCGCGTATGTGCAGGCGAATGCCGCCGGAAGCAGCCGTTTGCCAGTGATCACGTAATGACGGCTTAATGATCTTGATGGCCTTTGTGCAGGTCAGGTTCCCTGTAAAGCGCCATTGCTTCGACTCGGAGGCTTCAGGCTCACTCTCGGGAGCTGAAGCGCATCCCGAGGTTCAGAGACGTCGTCAGTCGAGTTCCGCCTCTGCCTGCGCCGCGCTGGTCAGCCTCTGGGCGATGTCTTGCAGGAAGAACGCGGCAGCGGCTGGGCGGTGCTCAAACGGGCCCTCCAAGCGCGCCGCGTTGATGTACACGCCGACGGGGGAGGACGGCTTGTAGAGCACTACCTCTTCCACTTCTCGCGAAGGCAAAGGCGATGGCAGGTGCGCGATCTCCTGCTTCGCAAGCCAACGGCTGATCTCGGCGGCCCGACTGGTGCTGAGGCGCCCCCACTCCGGGTCGTAACGCTCCCGAAGCCATCCCATGGTCACCGCGGTGACGCCATGGTCTGCCTCAAGCTCACTCAGAATGGCGGCACGCCGATCTTGCATCTTCCCCCCTGCTTCTTTCACTGGAGACATTTTGGCACTCCAGCGCCACAGCATTGCTTTGGGGCGGCAGGACGTGCTGAAGGGGCCCCAGATGCCTCCGGAGCCCCTTCAGCGACGCTTGCAAGGCGTCAAGCTACGACATCCCCTCACCGAGTCCCTGCACGTCCGGTCGTTCATCTCCTGCTCCTGGCCACCCCACCTCGGGACAGGGCGTCCACGTAATGGGGACGTGATGGCCTTGGCCACGAAACCGACCCGGCAGCGCTGCGCCGCAGATCAAAGGCCCTGTCGACGATCGCCCTCGCCCGGCCTCCGGAGCCGTGTGCGCAGGTTCGAATCCTGCCGGGGGCACCTTGGATTAAGGTGCCCAAAGACCCCGCCATCAGCGGCTTCGCTGAGGACGGGGTCTTCGCGTGTGCGGTCCTGGGCGTTCTCGTCGAAGATCACGCCCGCCCCTGTGAGGCAGGCGGGCCGAGTGTCGGCACCCGGTCCTGCGGCAGCCCGCAGTCAGGGCAGCGGGACTGCCCGACCGGAGGTCGGCAGCACGCGGCCGAGACACAGCAGACGGGGGTCCTCGCCGACAGCGTCATGAGTGGTGGAGCCGCGGACTACGATTCCCGTGGGGAGACGTCACAGGTCGCGAGGCCGACGAGTAAGACGTTCACATCGGAGGGGGCCGCTCCTTGCGCGCGCAAGAGATCACCTTTTTAAAGCTCGTTCAAGGGGAGAAGCAGTTTCAGGTTCCTCTCTACCAGCGGACTTACAGCTGGACACGGAAGCAGTTGGAACGGCTGTGGGATGACCTGATCGACCTGACCGAGCAGCAGCTCGAAGGAGGCAGTCCCGCTTCCCACTTCCTCGGCTCGGTCGTGCTTGCCCCAGGGCAGTTGCAGGCCGGAGGGGTACAGCGTTGGCTCGTCGTGGACGGGCAACAGCGGCTCACCACCCTCATGTTGGCCTTTGCCGCCTTGCGCGACCACATCAGGGATTCGGCAGCCGAGGGCTCCGCCCGGATTGCCGACCGCATCCATCGCCAGTACCTCGTCAATGAGTTCCTGGAGGGGGACGAGCACTTCCGGCTGCTTCCTACGCAAGCCGACCGTGCCTCCTTCGGGGCCTGCATCTCCAACAGCCCCCGTTCGGGCGGCGCCGACAACATCGGGGCCTCCTACCGCTTCTTCCGGGGCGTGCTGGCGAGCGGGCAGGACCAGTACGGCGAGGGGTGGACGGCCTCGGTGGAGATTGTCCTGCGGGACCTGCTCTCCATCGTGGAGATCACCGCCGAGCGCGGCGACAACGTCTACCGGATCTTCGAGTCGATCAACAACACCGGCGTCGGTCTGAGCCAGAGTGATCTGCTCCGGAACTACGTGTTCATGCTGCTCCCCGGCCGGGGCGAGCGCGTGTACGCACAGTTGTGGCTGCCCATGCAGCAGCAGCTCGGGCCGAAGAACCTGGAGCTCCTCGTCTGGCTCGACCTCGTTGTCCGCGGTGAGAGCAAGACGAAGCAGACCGACATCTACCGTGTCCAGCAGCAACGGCTGGAGCCGCTGGCGGGGAACGAAGAGGCGCTGGAGAAAGAGGTCGGCGAGCTCGCTCGGCGCGCAGAGCTGCTGCGGCGGATCCTCGACCCCGGCCTGGAGCCGCATGACGAACTGCGCCGACAGCTGCGCCACCTCGCCGACTGGGGCGGCCGCATTCACTATCCGATCGCACTCCACCTGCTCGACCTCGTGGACTCGGGGCGTGCCGAGGCCGGCGAGGTCGCGGAGGCCCTTTCGTACGTGGAGGGCTTCCTCGTCCGCCGCATGCTGTGTCAGGCCAGCACCCAGAGTCTGAACCGGCTCTTCATGTCGATGCCCGGCGACATGGAGTCCGACCGGTCGCCCGCCGAGGCGGTCCAGCGTTACCTCCTGGGCCGGCGCCGCGGCTGGCCCACCGACGCCGAGGTCGCCGAGGGGATCCGCAGCAAGCCGTTCTACTGGAACGGGCAGGCTCAGCAGCGCGCATACGTTCTGCGGCGGTTGGAGGAGAGCTACGGCTCGACGGAGCCCGTCGACTTCGACAAGGCCAAGCTCACGGTGGAACACGTGCTCCCGCAGCGGCCGGCTCAGGCCTGGCTCGACATCCTCGCCGAGGACGCGGACGACGGCCAGACGCCTCAGGACCTGCACGATCTGCTCGTGCACACCTTGGGGAACCTGACGCTGTCGGCCGAGAACTCCAAGCTGTCCAACCACCCCTTCGAGCGAAAGCAGCAGATCCTGGAGGCGAGTTCGCTCCGCATGAACCAGGAGATCGCTGCCACGCCCCGGTGGGGCCGCAAGGAGATCCTGAGACGTGCCGGCAACCTGGCGACGCGGGCCATCTCCCTGTGGCCCGGCCCCCAAGGGGAGCAGCGCGTGGACAGCGAGGAGTGGTCGGGGTGGGCCGATCTGCGTGCCGCGCTGATCGCCATGCCGGCCGGTACGTGGACCACCTACGGGGACATCGCCGAGTTGATCGGCAGCCATCCCGTGCCGGTCGGCAACTTTCTCGCCACGAAATCCGGGGTGCACGGGGCGTACCGGGTCCTGACCGCCGCGGGCCGGGTCTCCGGGTCGTTCCGCTGGTCGAAGGACGAACATGGCGGCAACCCTCTCTCACTCCTGCACGCGGAGGGGGTGCCGTTCGACGCCAGTGGCAAAGCGCGCGGTTCCCACCGCCTGACCGCGGAAGATCTCGCTTCGCTGTTGGGCAAGGAGGTGCCCGAGACCGAGACATCGAGTGGCTCCTCGAATGCGGCGGCCACGAACATGACGATCGACGCGCGCGGCACGCGCTTCACCGAACTGCTCCGGGCGAACCGACCTGACGCCGCGGAAGCCATCCTGGCCTTCCTCAGGGCGTGGGAAGGGCTCGCCCCCGGATGCCATCTCGACTACGGGAAGGCGACCGAGACCAGTTGCTTCCTGATGCTGCGCAAGAAGTCCTCGTCCCGTGCCGCTGCCATCTGGCCGTTCACGCTCTATCCCGTGTTCGGCACGGTTGAAGTCGTATTCCAGTACATGCGCTCCAGGCCGCCTTTCGACGACAGCGGGCTGCGCCAGGACTTCATGTCCCGGCTGAATGCCATCCCGGGCATCGAACTGGCGGAGGCGAAGCTCGAACTGCGGCCGTCGTTCCCTCTTGAGGTGCTGGCGAACCGGCCCGAGGTACTTCTCGACGTCATGTCTTGGTTTGTCCAGCAAGTCACCGCGCACGAGCCGTCCGAAGAGCAGGAGAAGTTCTCCCTCTGACGCCACCAGTGGCCAAGCGGCTAGATGACGCCCAGACCGCGGCGTGCGAGGCGCTTCAGGGCTCGGGTGAAGTCGTCCACCGCGTCGCCCAGTTCTCTGTACAGGGCGCGGACCGAGATGTGGGCGTCCGGGGCCAGGGTTCGCGCGCCGCGGGCCTGGTGGGAGCGGATGTGGTCGTCCACCTGGCTGGCGCTGCGCCGTACCGTTTCCGGTCTGTCGTACAGCGCCAGGGGATTCGGCGTCATGGAGCACCAGGTCGGGGGGTGGCGCGGCAGGCTCGGTGCGATTCTTGTCCAGGGGTCGGAGGGGGTCAGGCCGCCCAGTAACGGAACCAGGCGGTGCCTTGCCTCCACGAACGGTGAGGTGAAGGAGTGGAGTTCAGTCTGGAGGGGCACCAGCTGGTCGATGGTGGCCGCCTTGACGCCGCCGAGCGTCGTGTAGCGCGCCCCCACCGCGGTTGCCACCGCCCCGATGACCATGCCGCCCAGGCCGATCCACGCCACCGGTATCTCGGACTGGGCCACCAGCTCCCCCTCAGGCCGCTCCGACGCGCAGTCACGCTCATGATCTCAGGGCTGCCGGGTCCAGGGAACAGGGCCGTTCGTTCGTGGTCCTGACGCCGGCAGGGCGTCGCGGCCTGTCGTTCCGCCATGCGCTGGAATTCGCCCAAGTCGTAGTTGGCCAAGGTCGAGTCCAGGTTGGTGAGGGCTCCCAGGTGTTCCACGAAGCCCTGGGGGTCGTACTCGATCTGGAGGGTGACTCGGCTCTCCGTGTCGCTGAGGCGGTGGAAGGTGACGACGCCCGCGTGGTGGACGCCCTCCGTGGTGCGCCAGGCGATCCGTTCGCCCGGGATGACCTCCGTGAGTTCGGCCACGAAGCTCTTGTCCGCGCCGGGCAGCGAGACCTGCCAGGCGAAGGTGCTTCCGTCGATGCGCTTCACGTGCTTCGCGTGGCTCAGGAATACCGGCCAGCGCTCCACGTCTTCCCAAAGTGCCCAGCTCACAGCCACGGGTGCCTTGATGTCGACGGCTTCTAGCAGTGAGGATGCCATCGGGTTTCCGCTCCTTCGGTTGTGGTGTGGATGGTGTGTGCGGTTCGCGGTGGGGTGCCCTGTTCTCGTTCCGGTACCCCGGGGCCTCCCGGAAAACCTCGTCCTCCGCCGCGTTCGTCCGGCATGCTGGCCCGCGGCGGTGGACCGGTCGGCGGTTCGCCGCGGTACAGGAAAGGAGGGCGCGCTCGTGGGCGACTGGATACGTTGCTGCCATCCCGCACCCGACGCCGGGGCCCGTCTGATCGTCTTCCCGCACGCCGGGGGTTCCGTCAGCGCCTATCACGCGCTGTCGGCCGCCGTTTCGGGAGGCGTGGAGCCGCTGATCGTGCAGTACCCGGGGCGTCAGGACCGGTTCGGTGAGCCGTTCGCCGCGGGGGCGGACGAGATCGTCGACGCCGTGCTCGGCGAACTGGCCTCGGAGGCGGACACCGCGCCCCTCGCCCTGTTCGGGCACAGCATGGGCGCCCTCCTGGCGTTCGAGGCCGCGCGGCGACTGGAGAGCGAGGGGCGGCCTCCGGTGGCCCTGTTCCTCTCCGGCAGGGCGGCTCCCTCGCTGCCCGGGCGGACCGCCGCCAAGCGCGCCGTACGTGACATGAACGACACGGAACTCATCGAGGAGATGCGGAAGTTGGCGGGCACGGCCGACGAACTCCTCGCCTCCCCCGAGCTGCTGTCCATCTTCCTGCCGCCGATGCGTGCCGACTACCAGATCGTCGACGACTACGTCTATCGCGAAGGGCCCCCGTTGAGTTGTCCCGTCACCGTCCTGACCGGTGACGACGATCCCCGCGTCACTCCCGACGAGGCCCGCGCCTGGGAGAGCGAGACGCGGGGCGGCTTCTCCTGCCATGTGCTGGCCGGTGGGCACTTCTTCCTGGACGCCCATCTGCCCTACGTCGCCGGTGTCGTCGCCTCCTCGCTGTCCGATCGGGAGACGATGACGGCTCCGTAGCCGTCAGCCGCGGGGCCCGGCCCCGCGGCTACTCCGCCTCGAACTCCGCCAGAAGCGCGCCCAGGGAGTCCTCCGCCCCGGCCCCTTCGTCGGCTTCGTCGGCTTCCTCCGCTTCCTTCGACTCGACGACGCGTGCTGCCAGTTCCTGGAGGGTCAGTTCCTCCAGGAACAGCGTGATCGGTACGTCGATGCCGAAGTCGTCGCGGAGCCTGCCGACCAGGTGGACGGCCGTCAGTGAGTCGCCGCCCGCCGAGAAGTACGTCGTCTCCGGGGCCGGCGGGGTCTTGTCGTCCAGGCCCAGCGCCTCGGCCAGCAGGGCGGAGACGGCTCGGGTGAGGTCGTTCCGGGCGGAAGCCGCCGGCCCGGTGTCCTCGGGCGTGTCGGCGCGGGCCGTCGTGCCCGGCCGCGGCAGCGTGAGGGCGCCGAAGCTCCGGGGTTCGAACGGGTACGTCGGCAGGCTCACCCGGCGCGCGCCGGGCGCCGGTTCCGGCCACGGGACCGAGCCGCCCTTCAGCCACAGCTCGCCCAGTTCGCGCAGTTCGCGGAGCCCGTCCGCTTCGGGGTCCTCCTCCCGGTTGTCCGCTGGGCGGCCCTCCGCGAGCGCCGTCAGCCGGTCGGCCGCCTGCTCCGGGTGCGCGGCCAGGACGTACACCCGTACGTCCAAAGGGGTGCGGGCGGTGCGGAGGGTGTGCGCGGTGTCGGTGAGGGAGGGGGCGTCGGGGGCGCGCAGAGCCGTCGCGAGCCGGGCCGCCAGGGTGGTGAGCGCCTCCTCCGTGCGGGCCGACAGGGGGAGGAGCTCCGCCGTCGCGGGGCGCGGTGCCTGCGGGGCGGTGGGTGTGGGGCGGTCCGGGGCCTGCTCCAGGACGACGTGGACGTTCGTACCGCCGATGCCGAGGGAGCTCACTCCCGCGCGGCGCGGGCCTTCGGCGGGGCGTGGCCAGGGGGCCGTGCGGTCCACGACGCGGAACGGCGTGGTGTCCAGGGCGAGTTCGGGGTGGGGCGTGGTGAGGTTGACGGTGGGGGCCAGTGTGGCGTGTTCCAGCATGAGGACCGCCTTGATGAACGAGGCGACGCCCGCGGCCGCGTCCAGGTGGCCGATGTTCGACTTCACGGAGCCGATGCCGATGGGGATGTCCGGCGCGCCGCCCGTCGTGAACGCCGCGGTGGCCGCCGCCAGTTCGATGCGGTCGCCCAGCTCCGTGGCCGTGCCGTGCGTCTCCACGTACTGCGCCGCCGAGGGTGCGAGGCCCGCCGCCGACCAGGCCTCGACGATCGCCGCCGTCTGCTGTTCGACGCCGGGGGCGGTGAAGCCGACCTTCGTGGCGCCGTCGTTGGTCAGGGCGCTGCCGCGCAGGACCGCGCGGACCGGGTCGCCGTCGGCGAGCGCGTCCGACAGGCGGCGCAGCACGACGACGCCGACGCCGCTGCCCGGCACGGTGCCGCCCGCCCGTTCGTCGAAGGGGCGGCAGCGGCCGTCGGGCGAGAAGATGCCGCCCGCGTGGTGGACGTACCCCTGCCTGCGTACGGTGTCGACGCTGACGCCGCCCGCGAGCGCCGTGTCGCACTCGCCGAGGAGCAGCGCCTGCGCGGCGAGGTGTACGGCGGTCAGCGAGGTCGAGCAAGCCGACTGCACGGTCAGGCTCGGGCCTTCGAGGCCGAGGCGGTAGGAGATCCAGGGGGCGAGGAACTCCCGGTCGGTGAGGATGCGGACCTGCATCGCGCCGAGGGACGCGGCGAGGGCGCGGTCGGTCTGGGCGGCCAGCATGTGCTCGGTGAGGCTGCCGCCGACGTACACGCCGGTACGGGCGGTGACGGCGAGCGGGTCCTGGCCCGCGTCCTCCAGGGCGGCCCAGGCGGTCTCCAGGAGGAGGCGGTGCTGGGGGTCGAGGGCGGCCGCCTCGGTGCGGTTGAAGCCGAAGAGGTCGGCGTCGAAGCGGTCGGCGCCGGCGAGGTAGCCCTTGGCGGGGACGTACTCGGGGCGGCGCGGTTCTTCGGGGTCGGCGCCGTCGGCCAGCAGCTCGGCTTCCGTGAAGTCGGTGAGGGAGCAGACGCCGTCGCGGAGGTTCGCCCAGTACGTGTGCAGGTCGGGGGCGCCGGGGAAGCGGCCGCTCATCCCTACGACCGCGATCGCGATCGCCGAGTCGGCGTCGGCGTCGGCGTCGAAGCCCAGGTCGGGGTCGAGGGCGAGCTCGTCGTCCTTGCGTGCTGGCTCGGTCATCGTGACGTGCCCTTTCTGGAGCGACTGGAGCGGAGCCGCTGTGCGGCGGCGTTCTGACGGGCACGGCGCTCGCCGCCCCGGCGCTCGGCCGCCGTGGCGGTGGCGTCTGCCGTGGCCCTGTCGGAGGCCCGGTCGAGGTGGGCCGCGATCGAGGCGACGGTCGGGTGGCGGAAGAGGTCGACCAGGGTGAGGTCCGGGGCGGCCCCGTGCCCCTCGGCGGCCGGGGCGCGCAGGGCGTCCAGGACGCTCAGCAGCCGCACCGAATTGCCGCCCAGTTCGAAGAAGTTGTCGTCCACGCCCACCTGGTCCAGGGTCAGCGCGCGGGCCCATACGCCCGCCACGCGCCGCTCGGTGGCGGTGCGCGCGGCGACGTACGTACGCCGTGACGCGCGCCGCTGAGCACCCGGTGCGGGCAGGCGGGCCCTGTCGATCTTGCCGGAGCGGTTGAAGGGCAGCTCGTCGAGGTGGACGTAGACCTCGGGGAGCATGTAGCCGGGGAGGCGTTCGGCGAGGTGGGCGCGGAGGTCCTCGTCGGAGGCGGTGGCGCCGGGCCGGTGGACGACGTACGCGACGAGGCGCTGTTCGGCGCCGTCGCCGTGGACGGCCGCGGCCGCGACCGCGACGTCCGGGGAGCCCGCGAGCAGGGCCTCGATCTCGCCGAGTTCGATGCGGATGCCCCGCAGTTTCACCTGGGAGTCCGAGCGGCCGAGGTAGTGGAGGCGGCCCCGCGCGTCGACGCGGGCCAGGTCGCCCGTGCGGTACATGCGGGCGCCCGGCGGGCCGTACGGGTCGGCGACGAAGCGTTCGGCGGTCAGGGCGGGGCGGCCGATGTAGCCGCGGGCCAGGGGGGCGCCCGCGATGTAGACCTCGCCCGTCACGCCGGTGGGCACCGTGCGCAGGCGGGCGTCCAGGACGTAGACGCGGGCGCCCGGCACGGGGGTGCCGATCACCACGGGTTCGCCGGGTTCGAGGTCGGCGGTGGTGGCGTAGACGGTGGCCTCGCTCGGTCCGTACGCGTTGACGATGCGGCGGCCCGGCGCGCTGAGCCGCTCGACGAGTTCGGCGGGGCAGGGCTCGCCGCCGACGACGAGCGTACGGAGGTGGGGCAGCCGTCCGTCGGCGGCGGGGCCGCCTGGGGTGTCCGGCAGCAGCATCACGGCGGACGGCGGAAGGACCACGTACGTGATGCGGGAGTCCCGCAGGCGGGCGTGGAGGGCGTCGCCGAGGCGTTCGTCGTCGCGGGCGATGTGCAGTTCGGCGCCCGCGACCCAGGGGAAGAACAGGTCGGACACGGCGACGTCGAAGCCGAAGGACACGAACTGGAGGACGCGGTCCTCGGCGGTGACGGGGAACGCGTGGCGCACGGCTCCGGTGAGGTTGGCGAGCGCGCGGTGCTCCACGGCGACGCCCTTCGGGACGCCGGTGGAGCCTGAGGTGAACAGGACGTAGGCGAGGTCTTGGGGGGTGGGGGTGGCTGTCGGGGAGGAGGCCGGGGCCAATGCCGGTGACGGGGCGGGCCCCATGTCCTCGGGGGCGTCCGCGCGTAGGCGCGGGATGCCCAGCTTCTCCCCTTGGGACTCCGTCTCCGCCGCCGTGATCAGCAGTCCCGTGCCGGACGTCTCGGTCATGTGTGCGAGGCGGGCGTGTGGGTGGGCCTGGTCCAGCGGGACGTACGCGCCGCCCGCGCGCAGGACGGCCAGCGCCGCGATGCCCATCTCGGGTGAGCGGGGCAGCAGCAGGCCGACCCGGAAGCCTGGGCGTACGCCCGCCGCGCGCAGCCGGTCCGCCAACGCGTCCGCCCTGGCGAGGAGTTCGCGGTAGGTGAGCCGTACGTCGCCGCAGACCAGGGCGGTGGCGTCGGGCCGGGCGGCGGCGACGTCGGCGATCAGGTCGGGCACCAGTCGGTCGGTGGGCGCGGCCTCGGCGGTGCGGTCGGCGGCCGTGACGGCGCGGCGGCGCTCGTCCGCCGGGACCGCGTCGAGGGTGCGGAGCGGGGCATCGGGGTGGGTGAGGGCGGCGTCGAGGAGCGTCCGGAAGGTGCGTACCCAGGCGCGGACGGTGGCGGCCTCGAAGAGGTCGCTGCGGTAGATGAACTGGGCGGCGAGTGGGGCCAGTTGCCCTGCGGTCCCTCCCCAGCGTTCGACATGCAGGTGGAAGTCGAACTTCGCCGCGTCCAGGGGCAGTTCGAGGCGCTCGACCCGGGCTCCCGCCAGCGCGAGGGACAGTTCCGTGTCGTCGTCGTAGGCGAAGACCAGTTGCACCACCGGGTCGTGGCTCGTGTCGCGGGCCGGGGCGAGGGTGTCCACGACGGTCTCGAACGGCGCGTCCTGGTACGGCTGTCCGGCAAGCAGCTCCGCGCGGATCCGGCCGATCAGCTCGCCGTACGAGGGGTCGCCTGACAGGTCGACGCGGAGCGCCAGGGTGTTGGTCAGCATGCCGGCCATCTCCTGGAGCTCGGGGCGGTCGCGCCCGGAGACGGGGAAGCCGATGACCAGGTCGTCGCGGCCCGTCAGGCGACCGAGGAACGCGGCGTACGCGGCGAACAGCGCCATGAACGGTGTGGCGCTCCGGGCCCGCGCCGCCTCGGCCAGGCGTGCCCGGAGCCCCGCGTCGAGCAGGAACCGTTCGCTGCCGCCCGCCGCCGAACGCACCGCCGGGCGCGGCCGGTCCAGGGGTAGCGAGACGACCTCACAGGCGCCGCGCAGCCGCCCGGCCCAGTGGGCGACGGCATCGGCGTAGGCGCCTTCGGCCTGGCGTTCGCGCTGCCAGGCGGCGAAGTCCGGGTACTGAAGCGGGAGTTCGGGCAGGGGGACCGCCGCACCTGCCGCCGCCTCTGTCGCGGTTTCGTACGCCGTCGACAGGTCCCGCAGGATGACGCCGAGGGACCAGCCGTCGCAGATCAAGTGGTGGGCGACGAGCAGTACGCGGTGGCTGCCGTCGTCGACGGCGTACACCGTGCAGCGCAGCAGCGGTCCTGTCGCCGGGTCGAAGGGGCGGGCCGCGTCGGTACGCATCCGTGCGTCCGCCTCGGACACCGGCACGTCCTTCTCGACCGTGAGGTGCGCGCGGCCCGTGGCGGAGACGATCTGCGCCGGTGTGCCGTCGGCGGCGGTGCGGAAGACGGTGCGCAGGGCTTCGTGGCGGGCCACGACGGCGTCCAGGGCGCGGGTGAGGGCGCCGAGGTCGAAGGGGCCGTGCACGGCGAAGGCGGCGGGGACGTTGTACTGGGCGGTGCCGGGGTTCATCCGGTCCAGGACGAGCAGGCGGCTCTGGGCGTCGGAGAGGGGGAACTCGTACTCCTCGCCGGTGGGGGCCGTCGGTACGGGCTCGGGGGTGGTGTCGGCCGGGTGCGGTGCGTCCACTGGGTTCACTCTCCCTGGAGGGGGGCTTGGGGGCGGCCGGTGAGGGTGGATTCGAGGGTGGCGGCGATGTGTGCGGCCGGGGCCGCGTGGAGCACCTCGGCGTGGGCGCAGGCCAGTTCGTGGACGTCGACCGCCGTGGCGGCGCGGCGCCAGGCCGCGGCCTTCTCCTCCGTGGGGATGGCCTCGGGGTCGCGGGTGGCGGCGAAGAGGGTCACGGTGCCGTCGTAGGGGGACGGGACCCAACTCCTGCCGATGGCCACGTGGTTGGCGATCGCTTCGGCGAGCGCGGCGAGGCGGTGGTCGCCCATACCCGCCAGCGCGGCTCCGTCCTCGCGGAGGATGCGCCGGGCCTCCGCCTCGACGACGGCCGGTGCGAGCGGGGTGCGGACGGCCTCCGGCGGCTTCGGCATGGCGTCCACCACGGCGAGCAGCGCGACCTCCTCGCCGGACGCGCGCAGCCGCACCGCCATCTCGTGGGCCACGGGGCCACCGAAGGACGTGCCGAGGAGGAGGTAGGGGCCGTGGGGTCGCACGGTACGGATGCGGTTCAGGTACTGGCCCGCCAACTCGGCCACGGAACGCGGTAGTTGTGCGGGGGCGCCCTCCCCGGCTGCCGAGAGGGCCGGGGTCTGGAGGGCGTAGACCGGGCGGTCCGGGGCGAGGTGGGGCAGCAGCGCCGTGTACGCCCAGCTCACGCCGAGCCCCGGGTGCACGCAGAAGAGGGGGGCGCGGTCGCCGTCCGGGCGCAGGGCGAGCAGCGGGGCCAGGCTCTCCGCGCCGCCGGGTGCCAGGTGCCCGCGTACGGAATCGCCGGGCCCGGCCGTGTCCAGGCGGGCGATGAGCCGCGCGGGCGTCGGTGCCGCGAAGAGGGCGGCCACGGGGACCCGTACGCCCCAGGCCTCTTCGATCCGCCCGGCCAGGCGCAGCGCGCTCAGCGAGTGGCCGCCGGACGCGAAGAAGTCGGTGTCGGGCCCGGCCTCCGTACCGCCGAGCACCTCGCCGAAGAGGGCGCACAGCTCCTTCTCCCGGGCGGTGCGCGGCGCACGCGTCGCCGTGGCGGGGCCGGCCGGGGGCTCGGGCAGCGCGGCGCGGTCGGCCTTGCCGTGCGGGGTGAGCGGCACGGCGTCGACGCGGGCCCAGGCGGTGGGGAGCAGGTGCGGGGGCAGGAGGCGGGCGGCGGCTTCCCGCACGTGCGCGAGCGGGTCGGGGTCGAGGCCGGATCCAGGGTCGGGGTCACCGCCCGCCGGGGCTGGGGCAGGGCCCGAAGCCACACGGCCGCACTCCCCCGGCTCCGAAGCCGACTGACCGTCCTCCGCCAGGCCCGAGGCCGGGTCCAGGACCGCCCGGCCCCGCTCCTCCCCCAGCACCACCCACGCCACCAACCGCTTGCCGCCCCCCGGGGCGGGCCTCGCGGCGACCACCGCGCGGGTTACTCCGGGGCAGGACGTCAGTGCCGCCTCCACCTCCGCCGGTTCGACGCGGAAGCCGCGGATCTTGAACTGGTCGTCCGCGCGGCCCGCGAAGACGAGGATGCCCTCGGGGGTTCTGCGGGCCAGGTCGCCCGTGCGGTACATGCGGGTGCCGGGCGCTCCGTGCGGGTCGGGCACGAAGCGTTCGGCGGTGGCGGCGGTGCGTCCGAGGTAGCCGTGGGCGAGTCCGGCTCCCGCGAGGTACACCTCCCCCGCGCAGCCGTCCGGCACCGGGCGCAGCCGGGCGTCGAGGAGGTGGACGCGGGTGCCGTCCAGCGGGCGGCCGATGGGCGGCGGGCCGCTCGGACCGGGCCCGGTGACGCGGTGGGCGGTCGCGAACACCGTGGCCTCGGTGGGGCCGTAGCCGTTCACGACGACCGTGCCGGGGCAGTGGCGCCTGACGCGGCGCACCGCTTCGGCGTCCACGACGTCACCGCCGGTCCACACCTCGCGCAGCCCGCGCAGCGACCCGGGCGCCAGCTCCGCGACCGTGCGGAACAGCTCCGCCGTGAGCCACAGCGCCGTCACGCGCCGCTCGGGCAGGACCCGCGCCAGCAGGGCGGGGGTCACCGGCCCGGCGGGGCAGAGCACGACCGTGCCGCCGTTCAGGAGCGGCACCCATATCTCGTAGGTGGCGGCGTCGAACGTGTGCGGGCTGTGCAGCAGCACCCGGTGGTGCGCTCCCGAGCCGTCCTCGCCCCCGAAGCACGTGTCCGCGGCCAGGTCCGCGATGGCCCGCTGCGGCACCACGACCGCCTTGGGCTCACCGCTCGACCCGGACGTGTACATCACACACGCCGGGGCCTCGGGATGCGGCGCGACGGCTGGGGGTGCAGCGGACTCCGGCGAGCGGCCGCGTACGGCCATGGGGCGCACCCCGGCGGGCAGCGGCACGGACGGCTCCCCCTCCGTCAGGACCAGCCCCGCCGACGCCCCGTCCAGCAGACGCGCGAGCCGCTCCGCCGGCTGGGCCGGGTCCAGCGGCAGCCAGCACGCCCCCGCCTTGAGCACCGCCAGCTGCGCCACGACCAGCGACGGCGAACGGCTCAGCAGCAAGGCGACCGTGGAGCCCGGTGTCACGCCCGCGGCGGTGAGGCGGCCCGCCAGGCGGTCCGATTCCGCGGCGAGCGCGGCGTACGTGAGGACGTCGTCGCCGCTCTCGACGGCGGGCGCGTCCGGCGTACGGGCCGCCTGCGCGGCGAACCGCCCGGTCACGGTGGCGGGGCCGGGCAGTGGCGCCGCCGGGGCGCCCGCGGACCGCGCGAGCAGCCGCCGGCGCTCCTCCTCGGGGAGTACGTCGATCCGGTCCACCGGCGTCGCGAGGTCCCCCGCCAGCTGTTCGAAGGCCCGTACGACGCGTGCCGCGACCGCCGCCGCGTCGAGGCCGTGCCGGCAGCCCACCGACAGGAACAGCCGCTCCCCCGCGACGACGGCGAGCGTCACGGGGTAGTGCGTGGCATCGCGTACGTCCGTGACGCGCACGGTGTCGGGGCCGTCGTCCCTGGGCTCACGCGATCCGCGCGGGAAGTTCTCGAAGGCCAGGACCGAGTCGAAGAGTTCCCCGGACGCAGCCGCCTCCGTTGTCCGCCGCACGTCCGCGAGCCGCACGTGGTGGTAGGGCGCCAGGCGCGACTGTTCGTCCTGGATCCGGGTCAGCAGCTCCCCGACCGTCTCGCCGTCGCGCAGCCGCACCCGTACCGGCAGCGTGTTGATGAACAGGCCCACCATCTCCCCCGCCCCGGGCAGGTCGTGCGGGCGGCCCGCGACGACGCCGCCGAAGACCAGGTCCCGGCCGCCGGTCAGCCGGGCGAGCACCAGGGCCCAGGCGGCCTGCGTGACGGTGTTGAGGGTGACGCCCGCCTCGGCGGCGCGCAGGGAGAGGGCGGCGGTCAGCTCGGCGGTGAGGTGCAGCCGTGCGGTGTCCTGTACTCCTTCCTCGCCACCGGCCTCCGGCGGCTCCGGTGACTGCGGCGGCACGAGCGGTGCCGGCCGTTCCAGGTCCGCGAGCGCCTCGCGCCAGGCCGCCTCCGCGAGGTCCTGGTCCTGGCGGCTCAGCCACAGCGCGTACTGCCGGTAGGGAACGGCGGGCGGCAGGGGCCTGCCGGTGACCAGTGCCGCGAGGTCCCGCTCCAGGACCGGGACGGACCAGCCGTCGAGCAGGATGTGGTGGAAGGAGAGGACGAGTTCGCCTCCGGTGTCGTGCCGCACGAACAGGGCGCGGACGGCCGGCGGGCGTGCCAGGTCGAAGCGGCGCGTACGGTCCTCGGCCAGCAACTCCTCCGTCGCGGCCGCCGCTTCGGCCGCCGCGCGCCCGGTCAGGTCGGCCTCCTTCCAGGGCAGCGCGACCTTGTGCGGGATCACCTGCACGGGGCGGTCGAGGCGTTCGTGCCGGAAGCAGGCGCGCAGGTTGGGGTGCCGGTCCAGGAGCGCGGCGAGCGCGCCCCGTACCGTCTCGGCGGTGAGCCCGGGGCCGATGCGGAAGCGGGCTTGGACCAGGTACGGGTCGGGGCCCTCGCCGTCACGTACGGCGTGGAAGAGCAGCCCTTCCTGGACCGGGGTGAGCGGCAGGACGTCGGCGATGCGCCCGCTCATCGGCCATCCTCCGATTCCGCCCCCGGCGCGGGGAGACCGCCCGCCGGTTCCGCCCCCGGCTCGGGCAGGTCGTCCAAGCCGCCCTCCAGCATGGCCAGTTGGTCAGCCGACAGGTCCACCAGGGGGAAGTCCGACGGCGTGGCGCCGACCGGACCGCCCTCCTCCGCCTCCCGGACGAGTACGGCGACGGCCTCGCGCCACAGCCGGGCCAGCTCCCGCACCTCACCCTCCGCGATGACCCCTTCGGCGTACGAGAACGTCGCTTCGAGGCGCAGCCCGTCCGGGCCCTCCATGGCGAGGGCGTCGATCTCGACCGCGTGGCCGAGTGGTACGGCGCCGGGGCCCGCGTCGAGCAGTTCGCCGCCGCCCGCGTCCCGGGCGTTGAGCCGGCCGAGATAGTTGAACCGCACGTCCGGGACGGGGAGTTCACCGAGGAGCCGGGCGGTGTCCGGGTTGAGGTGGCGCAGGAGCCCCCAGCCGATGCCGCCGTCGGGCACGGACCGCAGCTGCTCCTTCACCGCCTTGAGCGCCTCGACAGCCGCGCCCTTGCCCGTTCCGTCGGCGCCGGGTGCGGCCGTGTCGAGGAGGACCGGGTACTGCGTCGTGAACCAGCCGACCGTCCGCGACACGTCCGCCGGTGCCGACAGCGCTTCCCGGCCGTGCCCTTCGAGGTGCACGAGCAGACCGGTGCCGGTGCCCCGGTGGCGTACGGCCGCCGAGGCGAGCGCGGTGAGCAGCACCGCGTCGGGTCCGCAGTTGAACGCGGCGGGCAGCGTGGTGAGCGCGGCCGCGGTGAGGGCCGCGGGCAGCTCGACGGTGACGGCCGCCCGGCGGGATCCGGCGCCCCGGCCCGCGGCGAACCGCGCGTCGTCCGCCGCCGCCAGCCGGTCCTGCCACCACGCCGCCTCCGCCACGCGTTCGGGGCGCACGGCCTCCTCGGCGAGCAGCCCGGCCCACCGGTGGAAGGAGGTCGCCGGGGCGGCTGCCGCGTCGGAGGGGACGCCGCTGAGCGCGGCCGCCACCTGCGGCCCGATGACCCGCCACGAGACGCCGTCGACGGCCAGGTGGTGCAGGGTCAGGAGCAGCAGGCCCCGCCGCCCTGGACCGGCGTCGAGCCAGACGGCGCGCAGCATCTCGCCGTCCTCCGGGGCGAGGCGGATCACGGCCGCCAGCTTCCCCGCTCTGGCGCGTGCTTCGGCCTCGTCGGCCACTTCTACGCGTTCGATGCCGACGCCCGGCGGCACCTCATCGGCCACCTCCATCTCGGCCTCCGGTGCCAGCAGCCGCATCCGGAGCGCGCCGTGGCGCCGCGTGAGCCCGCGCACCGCGGCCTCGATCCGCTCCCGGTCCGTGCCGGGCGGCACGGGAAACGCCATCGACTGCGTGAACGCCCAAGGGTCTCCGCCTAGTTCACGCCACCACCGCATGACGGGTGTGAGCGGGAAGCGGCCGACGCCGGTGTCCGACGCGTCCGGGGCCCCGCCGTCCGACGACGACCGCGCGTGGACGGCGAGCTGTGCGGGCGTACGCAGGGTGAACACGTCGCGCGGTGCGAGGACGAGGCCGGCCGCCGAGGCCTGGCCCGCGAGCTGGATGGCCATGATGCTGTCGCCGCCGAGCCGGAAGAAGTCGTCGTCGGCGCCCACCTCGCCGACACCGAGTATCCGCGCGAAGAGGCCGCACAGCTCCTTCTCGCGGGCGGAGGCGGGGGCCCGTGTCGCCGCGGCGGCCCGGGGTGCGGGCAGGGCGGCCCGGTCGAGCTTCCCGCTGCGGGTCAGGGGCAGTCCGGGCAGCTCCACGACGTCCGAGGGCACCATGTGCGCGGGCAGCAGCGTGGCGGCGTACGCGAGGAGGGCGGTCGGGTCGACGGTGTGGCCGGGGGCGGGTACGGCGTAGCCGGTCAGCTGGGGGCGGCCGTCGGCGTCCTCGCGTACGGCCGCGGTGGCTCGCGCCACCGAGGGGTGCCGGGTGAGGGCGTCGGCGATCTCGCCGGGTTCGATGCGCAGGCCGCGCAGCTTGATCTGGTCGTCGGTGCGGCCCAGGTAGTGGAGGGTGCCGTCGTCGTCGCGGTACGCCAGGTCGCCCGTGCGGTACATGCGGGAACCGGGCGGTCCGTACGGGTCGGCGACGAAGCGTTCGGCGGTGGCGCCCGGCCGGTTCAGGTAGCCGCGGGCCAGGCCCGCCGAGGAGAGGTACAGCTCGCCCGCGACCCCGGTGGGCACGGGCCGCAGCCGTGCGTCGAGGACGTGGGCGGCGGTACCCGGGACCGGGGTGCCGAGGGGCGGGGCGGTGCCGTCGCCGGTCAGGGGGCCGGACAGGGTGGCGGCGACGGTGGCCTCGGTGGGGCCGTACGCGTTGTGGAAGCGGCGCCCGGCGACGGCCCAGCGGGCCACGAGGCCGGGCGGGCAGGCCTCGGCGCCGACGGCGAGCGCGCGCAGCGCCGGGTAGGGGGCGTCGGGCACGGTCGCGAGGACGGACGGCGGCACCATGGCGCAGGAGATCCGCCGCTCGGCGAGGACCGCGCCCAGTCCGTCTCCAGCGAGGGGGCCCGGCGGCGGCACGACCAGGGTGGCGCCGGGCCCGAAGGCCATGCACATCTCGGCGACGGAGATGTCGAACGCCGGTGATCCGAGCTGGAGGACCCGCGCGTCGGCGTCCAGGGCGAAACGGTCCACGAGGCCGCGGGTGAGTGCGGCGACCCCGGCGTGGGTGACGACGACGCCCTTGGGGGTGCCGGTGGAGCCGGAGGTGTGGATGACGTAGGCGGCGTGCGCCGGGCCCAGGGGCGCGGGGGTCAGGGGCGCGCCCGCATACGCGTCGTCGTACGCGTCGTCGTCCAGGACGAGGCGGGGCACGTCCGTCGGCGGCAGGACACCGGCGGTGGCCGTGCGCGCGTCGGTGACGAGGAGCGCGGGCGCCGCGTCGTCGAGGACGCGGCGGACGCGCTCGGCCGGGTAGTCGGGATCGACCGGCAGATACGCGGCCCCGGCCCGCTGCACGGCCAGCGCGGCCACCGGGAGGTCCGCGCCGCGCCCGAGTGCGAGGGCGACGGTCCGCTCGGGCCCCGCGCCGTGGCGGACCAGGACGCCCGCCAATCGCTCGACCCGGTCCGCCAGTTGGGCGTACGACAGGCGCAGCCCGTCGGCTTCGAGGGCGGGGGCGTCGGGGGTGCGGGCGGCGTGCCGGGCCACCATGTCCGGCAGCGACTCGGGCTCCGGGGCGGCCGGTCCGCGCGCCAGGGCGAGCAGGCGGCGGCGCTCGGCATCCGGCAGTACGTCGAGATCCCGCAAGGGCGCGGCCGGGTCGGCGGTGACGCGCGTGAGCAGGGTCAGATAACTGTCCGCCCAGCGGGTCACCGCGTCCGGGGCGAACAGGTCGGTGCGGATCTCGAAGCTGCCGTCCATGCCGTCGCCGTTGTCCCGCACGACGCCCACCAGGTCGTGTTCGCCGCCGGTGTGGATGCGCTCGGGCTCGGCGAACTCCCGTACGGCGGCAACGCTCGGCTGCTCCGTCAGGTGCATGAACACCCACTGGAAGAGGGGGGAGCGGCCCGCGCTGCGTTCAGGCGCGGCGGCCGAGACGATGCGGCCCACCGGCAGGTCCGCGCCCGCCATGAGGGCGGGGAAGTCGGCGCCGAAGCGGGCGAGGACGTCGGCGAAGGAGTCGTCCTCGGCGATGCGCCAGCGGGTCGGCACGGCGTTCATCACATAGCCGATGACGTGTTCCAGGCCCTTGGCCGAGCGGTTGGCGACCGGGGTGCCGAGCACCAGGTCGTCGGCGCCGGTGACGCGGTGCGCGAGGACCGCGAAGGCCGTCATGAGGACGACGTACACGGAGGCGCCGCGCTCGCGGGCCAGCGCGCGGACGGCGCGGGTGGTGTCCGCGTCGACGCGGAAGCGGATCTGGACGATGCCGTCCTCACCGCCTGCCCGGGGGTTGCCGTGGCCGGGCACGGTGAGCGGGCCCGGTGGGTCGGCGAGGTAGCGGCGCCAGAAGCCGAGGCGGTCGTCGAAGACTCCGGCGGCCTCCAGTTCGCCCTGCCAGGACGCGAAGTCGGCGTACTGGATCGCGGGGCGGGTGAGCTTCGGCTCGGTGCCCTCGCGCACGGCGCGGTACGCCTCGGCGAACTCGCTCTGCAACACGTCGAAGGACCACCAGTCGGTGATGATGTGGTGCAGGCTCAGCATCAGCGTCGTACGGGTGTCGTCGACGCGGACGAAGCGGCCTCGGATGAGCCGGTCGGCGGTGAGGTCGAAGGGGCGGCGGCGGAAGGCGCGGAAGGCCTGTTCGATGGTGGTGCCCGTGCCGCGCAGGTCCTCGCGCTCCAGGACGAAGGGGCCCTCGTCGGGGAAGTCGACGCGCGGGTCGTCCGCCGTGCCGGAGATCCGGGTGCGCAGGATGTCGTGGTGGCTCTGGACGAGGGTGAGCGCGGCCTCCAGGCGGGCGGGGTCGACGGGGCCCTCGGCGGCGTCGAAGTGGTAGGCGCAGCAGAGGTTGAGGGCCGGGGTGCCGGGATACAGCGACTCGTACACCCACAGGTCCCGCTGGGCGGGGCTGAGCGGAACGGGTCCGCCGGCGTCGCGGGGCGGGACGACGTGGGGGATCTCCCGGGTGCGGCCGGCTTCGACGAGACGGCGCATCAGGCGCACGCGCTGCTCGCCGCGGAGGGCGCTGAAGCGGTCGGCCATGGAAGGCTGGTTCGGGGTCACAGTGCGGCCTCTCTCAACTCGGCGAGGCGGTGCAGCCCCGCGAGTACCTCGTCCCGTCCGATGCCGAAGTCGATGAAGCAGGCCACCTCGTCGCAGCCCAGGTCGCGCAGGTCGGCGAGCATCTTGGCGCAGGTGCCGGGCGAGCCGAGCAGGCTGCCCCAGTTCAGGTAGCGATGGAAGGCGAACTCGGTGAGCATCGCGGTCTGTTCGCCGGTCAGCTCGGCGCCCCCGCGGGCGTCCGCCGCGCGGTTGGCGGCGGTCTGGCGCAGGTACGAGCCGAGGTACGCCTTGAGGGGCGCGGCGGCCAGGCGCCGCACCTCGGCGTCGTCCGCGCCGACGTAGGTGTGCGCCATCAGCGTCACGCGCCCGTGCGCGTCGGTGCCCGCCTGGTCGGGGGCGGCGGCGCAGGCCCTGCGGTAGCGGTCGATCCTGTCGGCCAGTTCGTCCCTGCTCTGCCCGACGGTCGCGCCGAGCACCCCGGCGCGCAGCCGCCCGGCGGTCTCCCAGGTCTCGGGATTGCCGGAGGTGGTGATCCACAGCGGCAGTTCCCGCTGTACGGGACGTGGTTGCGGGACGACGGTGACGGGCTGCCCGGTGCCGTCCGGGTAGGTGGCCGGTTCGCCCGCCCACAGCCGCCGCAGTTCCGGCACGGCTTCGAGGGTGCGCCGCCTGCGGTCCTCGTAGTGGCCGGGGGCGAGGGTGAAGTCGGCGGAGTGCCAGCCGGTGGCGACGGAGAGGCCGGCGCGGCCGTGCGAGAGGTTGTCGACGACCGCCCAGTCCTCGGCGACCTTCAGCGGGTGGTGCAGGGGCAGGACGACGCTGCCCGCGCGGATCCTGATGCGCTCGGTGGCGACGGCGAGGGCCGCGCTGAGCACGGGCGGGCTCGGGAAGACCTGGCCGACCTGCTGGAAGTGGCGTTCGGGGGTCCAGATGGCGTGGAAGCCGAGGCGGTCTGCGGTGCGGGCGACGGTGAGGATGTCGTCGTAGGTCCGGGCGTGCGACGTGGGGCTGCCGCTGGGGGTGCCGCCGTCGGCGGCCGCGGTGGGGCTGCCGCCCCGGGCCCCATCGCGTGTGGCCGCGGTGGGGCTGTCGCCCGTACCGCCGTCGCTCCTGGCCGCCGTGGCGCTGTCCGCGCCGAAGAACATCACGCTGAGGTCCACGGCCTCTCCTCCTGCTCTCTGCCGGGGTGGCTCTGCTGATCCTGCTGACGGGGTACGCGCGGCCGCCTCGGGATGGGGGCGGGCGCCGGGCCGGCGGTGACGCGCGCCCTGGCCAGTCCCGCGGCGAGGGCGGCGACGGTCGGGGCGGCGAAGAGCTGTGCGGCCGTCACGGTCCTGGCGTCGGTGGTGAGGCGGGCGGCGACCCGCACCGCGCGCAGCGAGTTGCCGCCGAGGGCGAAGAAGTCGTCGTCCCGCCCGACGTCCGCGACGCCGAGGACGTCGGCCCACACGGCGGCGACCTCTCGCTCCAGCGGAGTCACCGGGCCCGTGGCGAGCTCGGCCGGGGCCGGGACGGTGACCCTGTCACGCTCGTCCGCGCGGCGCGGGGGCCCGGTGGGGACGAGGTCGCCGAGGCGGGCGTCCGGGGTCTCGGCCGCCGTGAGCAGGGCGTGCGGCAGCGCGTCCGCGAGCCACGTCACGAAGCGCTCCTCCAGGGACTGCGCGCGGTACTCGAAGGTGAGCGTGAGGCCCTCGGGGGCGCCGCCGGGTCCGGTCGCCTCGGTGACGTCGACGAGCAGTTCGAAGCGGGCCTCGCCGGTGCGCACCACCTCGACGCCCAATTCGGCGCCGGGCAGGTCCACCTCGGCGCGCGCGTTGTTCTGCAGGGCGAGGACGACGTCGGTGAACGGCTGCCGTCCCCGCGCGCGCGGCGGGTTCAGCTCGCTCACGACCTGCTCGAACGGCACGTCCTGGTGGGCGAAGGCGCCGAGGTCGCATCCGCGGACCCGGGCGAGCAGTTCCCGCGCGTTCGGGACGCCGGACACGTCGGTGCGCAGCGCGAGCATGTTCACGAAGAACCCGACGGCGTCCTCGACGCCGCCGTCTCCCGCGCGCCCGGCCACGGGTGCGCCGATCGTGAGGTCCTCCCCCGCGCCCGCCCGCGTGAGGGCGGCGGCGAGCGCGGCGTGCAGGGCCATGAAGAGGGTGGCGCCCTCGGCGCGGGCGGCGTCGAGGAGGCGGGCGTGGGCCACCTCGTCGAGGCGGCGCACCACGGTCGCGGCGGTCGGCCCCGGTACGGCGGGCCGGTCAGGGCGGCGCGGAAGCAGCGGCCCCT
Source organism: Streptomyces sp. NPDC015345 (assembly GCF_043078805.1). NCBI lineage: Bacteria > Bacillati > Actinomycetota > Actinomycetes > Kitasatosporales > Streptomycetaceae > Streptomyces > Streptomyces sp. NPDC015345. Next base: position 170,378 of record NZ_JBIBTX010000003.1, read on the forward strand.
CGGGGTCGGCTCCGCCCAGTGTCCGCCTCCAGTAGGCGAGTTGGCGGGCGGTGAGCGAGGCGGGGTCTTCGGGTGGGCCGAGGCGTGCCGCGTGGCGGCGGGCGTGCTCGGCGTAGGTGACGGGCAGGGGTGGCTGCGCGGCCTGCCTTCCGCCCTCGGCCCGCGCGGCGTAGGCGCGTGACAGGTCGCGGAAGAGCGGGGCGAGGGACCAGCCGTCCCCGGCGATGTGGTGGACCAGGACGAGCAGGGCGTGCTCGCCGGGCCGCTCGCGGACGCTGAACAGGGCGGCGCGCAGGGGAAGTTCACGGCTGAGCTCGAAGCGGTGCCGGGCGGCTGCCTCCACGGCGTCCGTCACCTCGGCTTCCGCGACGGTGACGTGACAGAACGGCGGCCGGGCCTCGGCCCCGTCCAGCACGCGCCGCACGGGTGCGCCGTCCACCTCGTCGAAGACGGTACGGAGCACTTCGTGCCGGGTCACGACGTCCCCGAGGGCGTCGGCCAGCGCGTCCGGGTCGACCGCGCCGCGCAGCCGCACCAGCATGGGCAGGTTGTACGCGACTCCCGCGCCGAGCCGGTCGAGGAACCACAGGCGGTGCTGGGCGGGCGAGACGGGGAGGGGGGCGGTGTTCCCGTATGCCGGATCCGCGTGCCGCACCGGGGACTTGGCGGCCTGGTCGACGTACGGGGCCAGCCGGGCCGGGGTGGCCGCCGCGAAGAGCGTCCGCAGGTCGAGCTCGGCGCCCAGCCGGGCGTGCACACGGCCGAGCAGACGCGCGGCCAGCAACGAGTGGCCGCCCAGGGCGAAGAAGTCGTCGTCAGCGCCGACCGGGCCGCCTCCGAGCACATCGGCGAACAGCCCGCACAGCGCGCGCGCCGTCTCACCGTCCCCACCCGGCGAGGCATCACCCGCCCCTCGCTGAGCCCCGCCCCGCGGCAGCGGCACCGGCAGCGCGGCCCGGTCCAGTTTGCCGCCGGCCGTCAGCGGAAGCGCGTCCAGGAGGACGAAGGCGGCGGGCACGAGAAAGTCGGCGAGCTCCCGCTCGGCGTAGGAACGGAGGCCGGCTTCGGAGAGGGCGGATCGCACCGGCCCGGCCTGGCCGCGGTGGGCGTCTTGGCCGTCTTGAGCCGCCCGCGCCCCCGGAACCACATACGCCACCAGCTGCCGCTCACCGTCCCGCTCCGCGCGGGTGGCCACCACCGCGGCGCGGTCGACCCCCGGGTGGCGGGTCAGGGCCGCCTCGACCTCCGCCGGTTCCACCCGGAAGCCGCGGATCTTCACCTGGTCGTCGGCCCGGCCCCGGTACTCGAAGGTGCCGTCGGGGCGTCTGAGCGCCAGGTCACCGGTGCGGTACATGCGTGTGCCGCCGGCGGAGCCACCCGCACGCCCCGCCGCATCACCGAAGGGCGACGCCACGAACCGCTCCGCCGTCAGCCTCGCGTCGCAGTAGCCGCGCGCGACGCCCGCCCCGGCGGCGTAGAGCTCGCCGGTGACGCCGTCCGCGACCGGCCGCAGGCGGTCGTCGAGGACGTACAGCCGTTTACCCGCCAGCGGACGGCCGATCGGTACGGGACGGCCGTCGCGTACGTCCTGCGGAGTGACGCGGTGGACGGTGAGGAAGACCATGCACTCGACGGGGCCATAGCCGTTGCTGAGCCGCAGGCCCGGCCGTCGCTCCAGGGCGCGGGCCACGTGCGGGGGCGACAACGCCTCTCCGCCGACGATCAGTTCGCGCAGTCCGGTGAGGGCGCGCGGGTACTCGTCGACGATGACGTCGAAGAGGGAACCGGACAGGTACATGGACGTGACCGAGTGCGCGGCGACGAGCCGCGCGATCACGACCGGGTCGGGGCGCCGCCCCGGATGCAGGACGCACGTCCCGCCGCCAAGCAGTGGCCCCCACAGCTCCAGCGCGAAGGCGTCCCACGACACGGGCGCGCACTGCAACCACACCGCGCCCGGCCCGAAGGAGGCGTAGTCCTGGCCGGTCAGCGTCTCGGTGACGGCGCGGTGCGGGGCCACGATGCCCTTCGGCCGCCCCGTCGACCCGGAGGTGAACATCACGCAGGCCACGTCGTCCGCCGCCACCCGTACCGCGCCGCGCGGCAACGGCCGTGCGCGCCCGGCGTCCTCGACGTGCAGCACCGGCGCGGCCTCGGCACGCAGCGGCTCCGGTTCCGCCCCGCGCCGCGCGAGCACCGCCGTGATGCCCGCGTCCCCCGCCATGCCGCGCAGCCGCCCGGCCGGGAAGCCCGGATCGAGCAGCACGTACCCGGCACCGGCCTTGAGCGTGCCGAGGACCGCCACGACCAGCTCCACGGAGCGCTCCAGATACACCCCGACGGTGTCGCCGCGCCGCACCCCGCGCGCCGTGAGGAGCCCCGCCAACCGGTCGGCGCGGGCGTCCAGTTCGGCGTACGTCAGCCGTTCGTCCTCGTACACGAGGGCGGTCGCGTCGGGCGCCCGTGACGCCCGCTCCTCGAAGAGTTCATGCACGCACCGCGTCATCCTTCTCACCGCCCTCGCGCTCGGTCTCGTCGTCGATGTCCGGCAGCAGCACGTCGATGTCCCTGATCGACCGGCTCGCCAGACCCCAGAGCGCGACCGCGATGCCCGCGACACCGGCGAGGAAGAGCATCGCCGCCATGCCGCTGCCCGGGGCGTCGCCGAACAGCGGGCCGAGGACCACGAAGACGCCGCTCCCGTCGGCGGCCTGCGGCTCGAAGACGCCGTCGGCGAGCGGCCCGGAGAACGCCATGGCCAGCGGCCCGGAGATCTGCGACAGGAACATCACCGCGCCGAAGACCCGGCCCTGCCACTCGTGGGGCACCTTGGTCTGCACGATCGACTGCATGGAGGTGTTGACGACCGTCATGAGCACCGCGCCGGCCAGCATGGCCGCGCACCAGCCGACGACGCCGCCGACCAGGGACGTGCCGAGCTGCGCCGACAGGCACATGCCGAGGATGCCGAGCATCATGCCCCGGCCGCGGTTCTTCGGGCCGCCCCACGCGGCCATCACCAGGCCGCCGAGGACCCCGCCGATGCCGATCGCGCTGTTCACCGCGGCGAGCGCGCCGTTGCCCGACTTGAGAAGGACCATGGGCTGGACGACGGCGAAGCCGAAGACCATCACCAGGTTGACCACGCAGAAGTTCACGGTCATGTCGCGCAGGCTCGCCTGCCGGAAGAGGTAGCGCATGCCCTCGACGGCCTCGGCCGTGATCTTCGCGCGCGGGGCGCCGGCCCCCTCCGGGACCTTGTCGCCCCGCATCCGCACGATGCGGATGCCGATCAGCGCGAAGGCGTAACTGGCCAGGTCGATGACGAGGATGGCGCCGATCCCGGTGAGGGCGATCATGATGCCGCCGAGCGCCGGGCCGCAGATCCCCGCGGCGCTGCGGGCGCCCGCCAGCAGGCCGTTGGCGCGGCCCAGCTGGTCCTTGCGCACCAGCAGCGGGACGGCGGCGGTGAGCGCGGGCAGCTGGAACGCGGCGGAGATGCCCAGCAGCACGGTGGCGGGATAGACCTGCCACGGTTCCAGGCCGCCGCCGAAGAAGTGCACGAGGGCCAGCAGGCCGACGGCCAGGATTCCACCGGCGTCCGCGATCTGGAGCGCCGACCGTTTACGAATGCGGTCGATAATCGCGCCCGCGAATGGGCTGAACAGTGCCTGCGGAAGCACCGCGCACAGAGACAGCGCGGTGACGGCGGACGCCTGCTCTCCGGTGGACCACACCTCGATGATGAAAGCGAATCTGAGAACGGCGCTTCCGACCAGTGAGACGGCCTGCCCCGACCAGACGAGCAGCAAGGGACCCGTATCACTGAAGGGGCCCGTCCGCCGCTTTTGCCCACCCTGCGGCGCCGCTTTCCCCGCCGCTTTTTCGCGACCGGTCACGTCAGGAGCCGGATATAAGGCTCGCCGGACGCATATCGGTCCAGTGCTCTTCCACGTAGGCCAGGGAATCCGCCCGTGAACTCGCCTCTTGTGCGACGGTCCAGCCGGCCGGGATTTCGGGTCCGACGGGCCAGAGGGTGTGCTGATTCTCGTCGTTCACGAGTACCAGGTATTCCGCACCATCATCTTCGAATGGATTACTTGCCATATACCTTAAACCCCCCGGAAATCCCAAAGAATCCCATTGTGTCCGCAGGGATCATTGCGCGGAATATCTAATTCCATCAAGCCATTGTGATATAGATCACAGACCGCAAAAGGGGCAAGAGGGTGCGGTTTGGCCCGTCCGGCGGACGAACTTTGCAATTTTCCCTTCCGCGTCAACCGCGGACGGAATCCGGAACTGCCGCTCGCTTCTTCACGCCGAGGCGCGGCGCCTGGCCGTGGTCTTCTGCGCCGACGCCGTCTTCTCCCCGGCCGCCTTCTGCGCCGTCTTCTTGGACGTCTTCTCGGTCGTCTTCTTGGCTGCGGTCCTGGTCGCCGTCCTGGCCGCTGTCTTGGCCGCCGTCTTGCCCGTGGTCGCCCTGCTCGCGCTCGCCTTGCCCGCGTCCGCCTTGCCCGCCGTCGATCTACGGGCCGTCGCCGTGGACTTCGTCGCCGTCTTCTTGGCGGGCGCGTCCTTCTTCTTCGCCGCGGTCGACGTCGACTTCTTGCCGCCGACCTCCTTGGGGGCCGCGGGGGCCGACCCGCGCGCCGAAGCCGTCTTGCGCGGGGAGGTGGAGGCCGTCTTGGCGCGGCGGTCCCCGAGCCGGGTGACCTCCGCCTCCCCGACCCCCTCACCGGACTCGGCGGGCTCCCCCGCCCCGGCGGACTCGCCCCGGGCCGTGCGGGCCGCCCGGACGCTGTTCTCCAGGGCGGCCATCAGGTCGATGACCTTGGCGCCGCCCGCCTCGCCGGCCGGGACCTTCTCGGCGGGGGCCCCGCCCTCGACCTTCGCGGCGATGAGTTCCTCGACCGCCGCGCGGTAGTCGTCATGGAGTGTGGACATGTCGACCTCGCCAAGGGTGTCCATCAGGGCGTCGGCCAGGTCGAGTTCGGCGTCGCGGACCGTGACGTGGGAGTCGGGGGCCACCCCCTCGGGCTCGCGGATCTCGTCCGGCCACAGCAGCCCGTGCATGGCGATCACGTCGTCGACCACGCGCAGCATGCCGAGCCGCTCCCGGCCCCGGAGCGCGTACTTCGCGATGGCCACCTTCCGGCTCCGCTTGAGGGCCTCGCGCAGCAGCGTGTACGGCTTGGCGGCCGGGACGCCATTGGCCCCGAGGTAGTACGCGGCGTCGATCTGGAGCGGGTCGATGCGGTCGGCCGGGACGAAGGCCACGATCTCGATCGTCTTGGCCGTCGGGATGGGCAGCGCCGCCAGGTCCTGGTCCGTGATCGGGATGATCGACCCGTCCGCGTCCTCGTACCCCTTGCCGATCTCCGCCGAGGTCACCTCGCGGTCCTCCAGCTCGCACACCTTGCGGTAGCGGATCCTGCCGCCGTCCTCCGTGTGGATCTGGCGGAAGGAGACCGAGTGGTTCTCGGTGGCGTTCACGAGCTTGATCGGGATGCTGACCAGGCCGAAGGAGATCGCACCGTTCCATATGGATCGCACGTCCGGGACCTCTCACTGGGGAGCTGGGGGGACTGGGGCGCGGGGCCGGGGCGCCATGCGCCGGTTCTTGCCCCGCTTTTCAGGGGTTTATGGCGTTCTGAGCGTTTTATGGGAGTCTCATCGTATGACGCCGATCACAGAGGTGGAGGGGCGACGGATCTCGCTCAGCAACCTGGACAAGGTCATCTATCCCGCGAGCGGCTTCACCAAGGGCGAGGTGCTGCACTACTACGCCAGCACCGCCGACGCCCTCCTGCCGCACCTCGTGGACCGGCCCCTGTCCTTCCTGCGCTACCCCGACGGGCCCGACGGCCAGCGCTTCTTCACCAAGAACGTGCTGCCGGGCACCCCTGAATGGGTGCGGACCGCCGAGGTGCCCCGCTCCGACGGGCCGACGCGCCAGATCCTCGTACAGGACCTGCCGTCGCTGATGTGGTCGGCCAATCTGGTGACCGAGTTCCACACGCCGCAGTGGCGGGCCGACGCCCCGGCGCGGGCCGACCGGCTGGTGTTCGACCTGGACCCCGGCCCGCCCGCCACCGTCGTGGAGTGCTGCCACGCCGCCCTGTGGCTGCGCGAGCGGCTGGCGGCCGACGGCTTCCACGTGTACGCGAAGACGTCCGGGAGCAAGGGCCTGCACCTGCTCGTCCCGCTGGAGCCGACGCCCTCGGAACGCGTCAGCGCGTACGCGAAGTCCCTGGCCGTCGAGGCCGAGCAGGAGCTGCCCGCGCTCATCGTGCACCGGATGACGCGGAGCCTGCGGCCGGGCAAGGTCTTCGTCGACTTCAGCCAGAACGCCGCCGCGAAGACCACCGCCGCGCCCTACACCCTGCGGGCCCGCGCCGAGCCGACCGTCTCCACCCCCGTGACCTGGGAGGAGGTCGAGACCTGCGAGGACCCGGAGCAGCTCGTCTTCACCGCGGGCGACATCGCGCCCCGGCTGCGGGACCACGGCGACCTGCTCGGCCCCCTCGTCACCCACGACGGGGCCAGACCCCTGCCCGCCCGGGCCGCGCGATGAGCCTGACGCGGCCCGTACGGGTCGCCCTCGCGGAGGCGGTGAGCGCGCTGCCGGAGGGCGGCGGCTGGGCGTACGAGCCCAAGTTCGACGGGCACCGCATGGTCGTGCTCCGGGACGAGCGGGGCGAGGTGACGCTCCAGGCCCGTTCGGGAAGGACCGTCACCAGTGCCTTCCCCGACCTCGCCGAGGCCGCGGTCAAGCTGCCCGAGGGCACCGTGCTCGACGGCGAGGTCGTGGTCTGGTCCGGTGGCCGCATCGACTTCGCCGCCGTGCAGCGGCGGGCGGCGGCCACCCGCGCGCGTGCCGGCGTCCTCGCGCGCACCCTGCCCGCCTCGTACGCCGCCTTCGACCTGCTCACGGAGGGCGGCGAGGACTGCCGCCGGCTGCCGTACACGGAGCGGCGCGCGCGCCTCGTACGGCTGCTCGCGGCCTGGGGGCCACCGCTCCAGGCGGTGCCGTCGACGACCGACCGGGAGCTGGCCCTGACCTGGTATGAGACGCTGCCCGCGACCGGCGTCGAGGGCCTGGTGATCAAGCGGCTCGACTCGGCGTACCGGGGCGGCACCCGCGCGTGGCTGAAGCTGCGGCACAGCGACACCCGGGACGCCGTCGTGGTCGGCTGCACCGGGAACCCCGCCCGCCCCCAGGCGCTGGTCCTCGCCCTGCCCGGTGACGGCACCCCGGTGGTGTCGTCACCGCTGTCCCCCGCGGTGCGGTCGGCGGCCGCGCAGGCGCTGCCTGAGCCGGTGGGCGAGGGGGTGGCGAACGCGATCGGCATCGGCGACCTGACGTACGCGGCGCTGCCCGCCGAGCCGGTGGTGATGGTCGAGGTACGGCAGAACACCACGCGGCACGCGACGGCGGTCGTGGTCCGGTTCCGGTGAACGGTGAACGGTGAACGGGACCGACCGGCTCGGCGCCGCATGCGCGCGACCGGCTGCGGCCGGATGTGACCGGCATCACCTCTAATCAAGTTTGACTAGAAACCCTCAGAGGCATACCTTCTCCGTCAGTAGTCAAAGTTGATGAGCCTTCCGACGAGGAGACCGAGTGACCTTCCTGCCCGAGACCGGATACGTGCCGACCGACGAGGACCGCGCGAGCCTGGACGCCTGGTTCGCCGAGTACGACGCGCACAGCGCGAAGCGCGATGTGGAGCGCATGGCCGACCTGGCCGTCTTCCCGCTCAACCTGGTCAGCGACGACTCCGCGGGCGACGGACGGGCCGCGCAGTGGGACCGGGAGCGGTTCGTCGCGACGATGACCCACGTGATGGGAGAGGGCGGCGAGGACATCGGCTTCGAGTCCACGCGTACGCCCGTCTTCCTCTCCCCCGCGATGGCCGTCGTCTTCACCGACTCGGTGATGACGGCGGGCGGCGAGACGCAGCGGCTGCGCTACGCCGACATCCTGATCAGGCGCGGTGGATCGTGGGCCTTCCAGACCATGATCCAGGGCGGTTGGGGGGACAACCTCTGACGCGACCCCAGGCCGGCCGGCGGCGGCTCAGACCCGCCGCCAGGTGTGGCGGTCCCTGGCCAGCGCGTGCAGGGCCTCCACATCGGCCGGTTTCAGTACGCCGCCCAGCCGGGCCAGGGCCGCCAGACCCTCCGCGCGCAGCACCCGTACGTCGCGCGGGTGCTCCGCCGCGGCCAGGTCCGCCGTCCCGGGCCCGGCCAGCGCCAGGACGGGGCGGACCTCCGCCGTGAGCGCGAACGAGGCGCGGCTCGCGTCGGAGCGGAGCGTGCGCAGCAGCGGGACGGGGTCGCGGCGGCCCACGGTCACCATCGGGTCGGCGATGCGCACGCGCTGCTTGCGGACGGCGAGGGCTGCCACGCAGAACAGGCCGCCGGGCCCGATCAGCAGATGCTGGATGCGGGCGCCGCCGGGCAGCGGCAGGGAGTGCAGCGCCCGCCAGCCCGCGCCCTCCAGGGCGTCCAGGGCCTCCCCGACCGCCTGTTCCGCGGCGAGCGCGCGGTGCCTGGGGTCGGCGCGCAGCCTGCGCGGGGGCGCCGGGTCGCGCTCCAGGGCGATGTGGAGGGCCTCGCCGGGGCGGTTCGGGGCGAGGTCGTCGTCGGGGTGCAGGGCGAGCCGGGACAGCTCGGCGGGGGTGGGGACCGGCGGCGGGCCCACCGTGACGTCACCGGCGAGGAACGGCGCGAGGACACGCAGGACTTCGGCCTCGCGGTCCTCGCTGAGCAGGTTCACCCGGGCGGATTCCCGGTCGTACCAGGCCACGCTCCCGCCGTCCGCGCGGCAGACGTACAGCCGCTCCTTCCCGTGCCGCCGGGCCGGTACGACGCGCAGTCCGCTCATGCCGCATCACCCCCGACCATGGGAACAGGCCGTGGGCCGCCGGGGCAAGAACCCGGTTCCGTAACCGCACCGCACGCTCAGGTATGGCGCGCTGTTACACGGCCGAGGGTGGGCCGCAATGACGGACGTCTAGCTTCGGTGGCATCCACCCGGACCAGCGAGACCGGACCGGCAGACCGACCGAAGGAACACCCCGTGAGCACCCGCCGCCACGCCCTGCACGCCGCCGCCGTCACCGCGCTCGTCGGCGGTGCGCTGCTCGCGCCGGCCGCCGGGGCCTTCGCGGGCGCACCGGCGCCGGGCCGGACGCCGCGAGCCGCGGTCCACGAGGTCACGCTGGGCCACGGCGCGAAGGCCGAGGTCCGCAACCGCGACGGCTCCTACGTCGCGACGCTCTCGGTGCGGGACCAGCAGATCGCCACCCTCTCCGCCAGGCACCCCACGGTGACCGAGAGCGGCGTGCGGTACGAGCTGTACCCGTCCAACGGACACATCGGCGTCACCCGCCTGGACGGCGGGCAGGACGCCGTGACCGCCACGCCGCGCGGCGGCGTCGGAGCCGGCGCCGAGGGGGTGCGGGACGCGGGCAGCCCGGCGTTCCTCGTGGCGGGCGGCGGCATGGCGGCGGCCGGCGCCGCGGGTCTCGGCTTCGCGATGCTGCGCCGCGGCCGCACGGACACCTGACCGGGGGGCCACGCTCTCCCGTCCTTCCCCCCGCTCTCATGAGGAGCCCCGTGCCGACCTCCCCCACAGCCGGGTCCTGCCCGGACCGCCCGCGCCGGCACAGCCCCCGCGTCGCGCTCGCCTCCGCCGTGACCGCCGCCGTCGGCATCGCCCTGATCGCCTGCGGCCAGGGCGGCGGCGGCACGGTCCACCCGGCGCCCGACATCGAGATGGCCGACGACGCCGCCACGCCCCGCACCGGCCGGGCCGCCGCCCCGCTGAAGCCCTCCGAGCCGACCGGCCTGCGCATCCCGGCGGCGGGCGTCGACACGTCATCGATGCTCCGCCTCGGCCTGGACGCGGACCGGGAGCTCCAGGTGCCGCCGGTGGACGAGGCGGCGGAGCCCGGCTGGTGGACCGGCTCGGTCACGCCCGGCGAGAAGGGAGCCGCCGTGATCGTCGCGCACTACGACACGGTGAACGGTCCCGCGCTGATGCGGGACGTCGCGAGGATCGGCGTCGGCGACGCCGTCGAGGTGCCCCGTGCGGACGGCGGCACGGCGAGGTTCGAGGTGCGCGAGATCCAGCAGGTGGACAAGGAGGACTTCCCCACCCATAAGGTGTACGGGGCGACCGGGCGGCCCGAGTTGCGCCTGGTGACCTGTGGCGGGCCGATCGTCGGCGGTCACCGGTCTGACAACATCATCCTCTACGCCGACCTGGTCTCATGACGTCCGGCCGGCCGCCGTACGACAGGCCGCACCCGCGGCAGGCAGGAGTGCAGTGAACCGCAGCCGGCTCGCGCTCACCGCCGCCTTCGCCGCGCTCGCCGCGGCCCTGGCCGGCGGCTGCGGCGACCCCGGCGGGCTGCGCGGGGCGGGCGCGACACCCAGCGCCCAGGGCCCCACGCACCTCTGGCCCGACCTGCCGCCCCCGTCCGCGCCCGCCGAGGACTACGGCGCCATAGAGAGCGTGCGGGTCACCGGCGTCAAGGTCCCCGGCGACGACCTGCGCAAGGTGGACCCGGCCGACGTGGTCCGCGCGGACTTCGAACAGAACCCGGGGACGTACGACACCTCGGACTCCGTGTACGAGAAGACCGTGGAGCGGCTCGACGACTGCGCCGACGACGACTCCGGCGCGCGGGAACGGTGCCCGGTCCTCAAGGCGTACTACCGCGATCTGACCGGCGACGGCGAGGAGGACCTGATCGTCGGCGTCTCGACGCCCGATGACAACCTCGACATCCGGGTCTACGCCCAGCAGAAGCGGCGGCTGACGCAGATCATGGAGATGAGCGACGCGGTGCTCGGCGTCGAGCTGGCCGGGCGCGATCTGATCATCCGCGCCGTCTCCAGCCTGCCGGGGTACGAGTACCACACGGTCTGGTCCTGGGACTCCCACCAGAAGACGATGCTGCCGACGCGCGACGAGATCGTCCGCTCCGCGAACGCGCCGCGCCTCAAGACGCCCCGGCCCTCGCCCTCCGCAAGCGGGTCCGGCACGCCCTCCGAGAGCGACGGCCGATGAGCCGGCACCGGCCGCGCGGACCGCGGCTTCCCGCCTGGACGGCGACGCTCACCTGGAAGGCGGCCGTCTTCATCACCGTCATGTGCTGCGCGCTGGCCGCGCTGCTCGGCATGCTCGTCCATGTCTCGGTGACCAACCAGACCGTCGGCCAGGCCCGCGAGCGGGCCCTCGACCGGCTGACGGAGGCCACCGAGCGCTACGAGGCGGGCGACCGCCTCGGGTACGGCGCGGGTGTCGACCCGGAGGGCCTGCCCGGGCCGCTGCGCGAGCTGGCGCTGAGCGGCGAGCGCGGCACGATGGTCGCCGCCCACGAGTCACGGCCGACGATGTGGGCGGCCGGGCCCGCCGACGGGGGCCGCGCCATCGCCGTCCAGGTCGACTACGCGCAGGGCGCCCGCACCATCGACGGGCTCGACCGGGCGATCCTCGGCTCCTCCGTCCTCGCGATCGGGGCGACGCTGCTGGTCGGGGCGTTCGCCGTGACGCGGGTGACGCGGCGGCTGCACCAGACGGCGCAGGTCGCCCGGCGGATCAGCGCGGGCGACCTCGACGCGCGCGTCAACGACCCGCGCACCAAGGGGCCCCCCCGCCGCCAGGACGAGGTGGCCGCCGTCTCCGGGGCGCTGGACACCATGGCGTCCTCGCTCCAGGGCAAGCTGCTGAGCGAGCAGCGGTTCACCGCCGACGTGGCGCACGAGCTGCGCACCCCGCTGACCGGGCTGCACGCGGCGGCCGAGCTCCTCGAACCGGGGCGCCCCACCGAGCTGGTGCGGGACCGGGTGGCCGCGCTGCGCACGCTGACCGAGGACCTCCTGGAGATCTCCCGGCTCGACGCGAGGAGCGAGCGGGTGGACCTGGACGCCCACCGGCTCGCTCCACTGGCGGAGCGGGTGGTGCGGGGCTGCGGCGAGGGCGTGGAGCTGGTCGTCGTCCGCGACGTGTGCGTGGAGACCGACCGGCGGCGCCTGGAGCGGGTGCTCGGCAATCTGGTCGCCAACGCGCTCAAGCACGGGCGGGCGCCGGTGGTGGTGACGGTCGACGGGCCGGTCGTGACCGTGCGGGACCACGGCGACGGCTACCCCGGCTACCTGGTGGAGCACGGCCCGCAGCGCTTCCGTACCGAGGGCACCAGCAAGGGGCACGGCCTCGGGCTGACCATCGCGCTCGGCCAGGCGGCGGTCCTCGGCGCCCGGCTGACGTTCGCCAACGCCCCGGACGGCGGGGCGGTGGCGACGCTGCGGCTGCCCTTCACGGAGGCGCCCGGCGGGGACGCGGCGGAGGGACCCGAAAGCACCACGTGAGCTTTCGCGTACGCACTGTGCCGCTTTTACTGTGACTTGCGGCCTTTGAGCACTCGTCAGAAGCCGCGCGTCCCCCCTTTCCTCCGAGGAGGCCCCATGTCCCTGCGGACCACCACCACCCGGCTCGGCGCACTCGTCGCCGTCGGCGCCCTCGCCACGCTCGGCCTCACCGGCCCCGCCGCGGCGCACGACGACCCCGACCCCAAGGCGCCCGCCACCGGCCACAAGACACCCGCCACCGGCCACAAGACGCCGGCCACCAGCCACAAGACGCCGGCCACCGGCCACAAGACGCCCGTCACCGACTACAAGGCCCCCGTCTACAAGGGCCGGGTGACCGCCAAGAGCGGACTCCTGCTGCGCGACTCGCCCCACCGCGGCAGCCGCGTGGTCCGCAGCGAGCCCCACGGCAAGGTCGTCACCATCTACTGCAAGACCAAGGGTGACCGCGTGGGCCGCACCAACCACTGGTACCTCCTCACCGACGGGACCTGGGCCTGGGGCTCCGCGAACTACATCGCCGCCATCGGAAAGGCACCGCGCTGGTGCTGACGCCGCGTTACCCCGCATGGCCCACATCGTCGACATAGCCGACATATACGGCATAAGCAGACTTCAGGGCAGGTTGCTTGCTACGTTCCCGGCATGACCGGAACAAGAGCGGTCGCCGCCGCACCTCCCGCGGTCCCCGCCGTCCGCGTCCCCCGGCGCCGCGGCACCGAGCTCGCCCTGCTCGTCGTCGCCGTACTGCTCTGCGTGTACGGCTACTGCGATGTCGGCCTCGCGAAGAACGGCACCGTCCCGCCCGGCGCCGCCGGTTACGGCGCCGGGCTCGGCGTGCTCGCCCTCCTCGCGCACCTCGCCGTCCGCTTCCGCGCCCCGTACGCCGATCCGCTGCTGCTGCCCATCGCGGTCCTCCTCAACGGCCTCGGCCTGGTACTCATCTACCGCCTCGACCTTCAGACCCCGCACGACGAGGCCGCGCCCGCCCAGCTGATCTGGTCGACCATCGGCGTGGCTCTGTTCATCGCCGCCGTGCTGGCCCTGCGCGACCACCGCGTGCTCCAGCGGTACGCCTACCTCTCGGTGGTCACCGCGCTGCTCCTGATGATCGTGCCGGTCCTCTTTCCGGCCGTGAACGGCGCCCGGATCTGGATCAGGTTCGGCGGGCTGTCCATCCAGCCGGGCGAGTTCGCCAAGGTCCTGCTCGCGGTCTTCTTCGCCAGCTATCTCGCCGCCAACCGCAACGCGCTGGCCTGCACGGGCCGCACCCTGGGGCGGTTCCGGAGCCTCCAACTCCCCACCGGCCGCGTCCTCGGCCCCATCGTCACGATCTGGCTGCTGAGCGTCGGCGTCCTCGTCCTGGAGCGCGACCTCGGCACCTCGCTGCTCTTCTTCGGGCTCTTCGTGATCCTGCTGTACGTCGCCACGGGCCGCATCGGCTGGATCGCGGTCGGCCTGCTCCTCGCCGTGCTCGGCGCCTTCGCGGTCGGCTCGCTCGAACCGCATGTGCACAGCCGCGTCCAGGACTGGCTGCACCCCTTCGCCTCCATCGACGCGGGCCAGGGCCCGAACCAACTCGCCCAGTCCCTCTTCGCCTTCGCGGAGGGCGGGCTGCTCGGCACCGGGCTCGGGCTCGGGCACTCCATCCTCATCGGGTTCGCCGCGAAGTCCGACTTCATCCTGGCGACGGCGGGCGAGGAGCTCGGCCTCGCCGGGCTCTGCGCGATCTTCCTGCTCTACGCTCTCCTCGTCGAGCGCGGCTACCGCGCGGGCCTCGCGCTGCGGGACCCCTTCGGGCGGTTGCTCGCGATCGGGCTCGCCTCGATCATCGCGCTCCAGGTCTTCGTGATCGCCGGTGGTGTCACGGGGCTCATCCCGCTCACCGGCATGGCGATGCCGTTCCTCGCGCAGGGCGGTTCGTCGGTCGTGACCAACTGGATCATCGTGGCGCTGCTCATCCGGCTCAGCGGCTCGGCCCGCGCCCCGCTCGCCGGCGGGGCCTCCCGGTGACCCGGTACATCAGGCACGCCTCCGCCTTCTGCGCGCTGCTGCTGCTCGCGCTGCTCGTCAACGCCGCCCGCGTGCAGGTCGTCGACTCCGCGGCCCTCGACGGCAACCCCGCCAACCGGCGGGACGCCATCGCCCGCTACGCACAGCCGCGCGGCGACATCCTGGTCGACGGCCGTCCGGTCACCGGCTCCAAGGACACCGGGGAGCAGCTGCGGTACGAACGTACGTACCACAACGGGCCGTTGTACGCCCCCGTGACCGGCTTCGCCTCACAGCTCTACGGCACGACCTTCCTGGAGAACGCCGAGGACGGCGTCCTCTCCGGCACCGACCCGATGCTCGCCCCGCTCCCCCTGTGGAACGACTTCACGCGCGCGCGCAATCCCGGCGGCAAGGTGGAGACGACCATCGTGGGGGCGGCGCAGCGGGCCGCCTACTCCGCTCTCGGCGGCAAGCGGGGAGCCGTGGCGGCGGTCGAGCCGGCCACCGGGAAGATCCTCGCGCTGGTCAGCACGCCAAGCTACGACCCCGAGCGGCTCTCCGGGACGGGCCGTTCGGTGGCGAAGGCGTGGACGACGCTGAACGGCGGGCGCGACAAGCCGATGCTGAACCGCGCGATCCGCAGGACGTATCCGCCCGGCTCGACGTTCAAGGTGGTCACGGCGGCCGCCGCGCTGGACTCGGGGACGGTGACGGATGTGGACGCGCCGACGAAGTCCCCCGCCCCGTACACCCTGCCGGGCACGAACACGAAGCTGAACAACGAGGTGGAGGGCTGTACCGACGCCTCCCTGCGGCACGCCTTCAAGTGGTCCTGCAACACGGTCTTCGCGAAGCTCGGCGTCGACACGGGGCTGGGCCCGATGGCGGACACCGCGCGGAAGTTCGGCTTCAACGACAGCGGGCCGCGCATCCCCTCACCCGTCTCCGCCAGCCACTTCGACACGTCCCTGGACAAGGCGCAGCTCGCGCTCTCCGCCATCGGCCAGTACGAGACCCGGGCGACGCCCCTCCAGATGGCGATGGTCGCGGCGGCGGTCGCCAACGGCGGCTCCCTCAAGACGCCCTACCTGGTGGAGAGGACGACCACGGACGACGGCGACGTGGTGGCCGCCACGGGCCCGCGGACCGTGCGCCAGGCGATCAGTCCGGGCACGGCGGCGCGGCTGCGCGAGATGATGAGGGAGGTCGTCGAGAAGGGCACCGGTGCCAACGCCGCCGTGCCGGGAGCGACGGTGGGCGGCAAGACGGGCACCGCCCAGCACGGCATCGACAACGCTGGCACGCCGTACGCCTGGTTCGTCTCCTGGGCCCAGTCCCCGAAGGACCCCGAGCCCTCGGTGGCGGTGGCGGTGGTCGTCGAGAACGCGTCGGCGGACCGCGGCGACATCAGCGGAGGCGGCAGCGCGGCACCGGTCGCGAAGGCGGTGATGGAGGCGGTGCTGAAGTCCCCGCGGCGGGACGGGCTCTGACCCCGGCCGCCTCAGGTCCTCTCGCCCGCCGCGATCGCGTCCTCCACCTCCGACACGCGCTCCCGCTCCTCCGCCGCGAAGCGCTCCCCGTCCAGTTTCTCGGCGATCTCCTCGTCCTGGGCCATGAGCTGGTCGAGGTTGGCGTCGCCCATCTCGAAGACGCCCATGTCGACATAGGCCTGCTGGAGCCGCTTGCCCCACAGGCCGATGTCCTTCACGCAGGGGACGATGCGGCTGAAGAGCAGTTGCCGGAAGAGGGCGAGGAACTCGGACTGTTCGCTGTACTCCTCGGCCTGTGCCTTGGGGAAGCCGAAGTTCTCCAGGACCTCGTCGCCGCGGAGCCGGTCGCGCATCAAGTAGCAGCCCTCGATGACGAATTCCTCGCGCTCGCGCAGCTCGGCGTCGGTGAGCTGTTTGTAGTAGTCGCGCAGGGCCATCCGCCCGAAGGCGACATGGCGGGCCTCGTCCTGCATGACGTACGCGAGGATCTGCTTCGGCAGGGGCTTGTCGGTGGTGTCGCGGATCATGCCGAAGGCGGCCAGTGCCAGGCCTTCGATGAGGACCTGCATGCCGAGGTAGGGCATGTCCCAGCGAGAGTCGCGGAGGGTGTCGCCGAGGAGCGACTGGAGGTTGTCGTTGATCGGGTAGAGCATCCCGACCTTCTCGTGCAGGAAGCGGCCGTAGATCTCGGCGTGCCGCGCCTCGTCCATGGTCTGGGTCGCGGAGTAGAACTTCGCGTCCAGGTCGGGCGCC
This sequence comes from Streptomyces sp. NPDC015345, assembly GCF_043078805.1. Lineage (NCBI taxonomy): Bacteria > Bacillati > Actinomycetota > Actinomycetes > Kitasatosporales > Streptomycetaceae > Streptomyces > Streptomyces sp. NPDC015345. Next base: position 187,003 of record NZ_JBIBTX010000003.1, read on the forward strand.
GACTCGACGATGCGCGCCGCGCACACCATCGCGCCCTGCTCGCCGTGGAGGAACTGGCTGAACTGCCACGAGGCGTAGTGCTTGCGCAGCTCGCCCTTGTCCTTCTCGGTCAGCTTCGCCCAGTGGGGGGTGCCGTACAGCGCCAGCGACTCGTCGGGGGTGCCGAGCGGGTCGAGCGGGTCGACCTCCAGCTCCCAGTCGATGCGCCTGGCGCCGTCCCACTGCTTGTCCTTGCCCTTCTGGTAGAGAGCGAGGAGGCGGTCGCGCCCTTCGTCGTACTCCCAGCTGAAGCGGGCCGAACCGGCCGACGGTACCTGCCAGTCGGGCTCACCAGGGGGCGTGGTGTAAAGCTCGTGCGTCGACATAGGGGCAGGCTCACACGCTGCTGGACAAGGGGTCAACAAGTCGTGCGCAAGGGATTGACGGCCTTGCTGACAAGCAGTCTCATAAGTGATGACCGCCCGTCAGTACCGCCGGCAACCCGCGACAAGGCAGGAACAGTCATGACGACCGTGACGGAAGACGCTTCGCTCCAGGGTCTGCGGGACGCGCTCGGCCTGCTCAAGGACCGGGAGCAGGTGGCCGTCCGGCTCCTGGAGTCCTCCGCCAAGCACTCCTTCGACCCCGACAAGGAACTCGACTGGGACGCCCCCGTCGAGGAGGGCAAGTGGTTCTGGCCGCCGGAGCTCGTCTCGCTCTACGGCACCCCGCTGTGGAAGAAGATGTCCGAGGAACAGCGGATGGACCTCGCCCGTCACGAGGCCGCCTCCCTCGCCTCGCTCGGCATCTGGTTCGAGATCATCCTCATGCAGCTGCTCGTACGGCACATCTACGACAAGTCGGTGACCAGCGCGCACGTACGCTACGCGCTGACCGAGATAGCCGACGAGTGCCGGCACTCGATGATGTTCGCGCGCATGATCCACAAGGGCGGGGCCCCGACGTACCCCGTCACACGCCTCAACCACAACCTCGCGCGCGTCCTGAAGACGGTCTCCACCACGCCCGGTTCCTTCGCCTGCACGCTGCTCGGCGAGGAGATCCTTGACTGGATGCAGCGGCTCACCTTCCCGGACGAGCGCGTCCAGACCATCGTCCGCGGCGTGACCCGCATCCACGTCGTCGAGGAGGCCCGCCACGTCCGGTACGCCCGCGAGGAGCTGCGGCGCCAGATGGTGACCGCGCCGCGCTGGGAGCGGGAGTTGACGCGGCTGAGCTGCGGCGAGGCCGCGCGGGTCTTCTCGCTCGCCTTCGTCAACCCCAAGGTGTACTCGGATGTGGGCCTCGACCGCCGCGAGGCCGTCGCGCAGGTGAAGGCGAGCGGACACCGCAGGGAGGTCATGCAGACCGGGGCGAAGCGGCTGACGGATTTCCTGGACGACATAGGGGTGATGCGGGGGGTAGGGCGGCGGCTGTGGAGGTCCTCGGGGCTGCTGGCGTAGCTCCCCGGCCGCTGGCCCACGCCCCTCGGGGGCGCGCGGCGGTTACGCTGCGAGGCATGACCTCGCCTGCCACCGCCCCCGCGTACCGCCGCCTGAGCGTCGAGGCGCGGCGGCGGCAGCTCCTGGAGTCCGCGCTCTCCCTCTTCGCGCACCGCGCGCCCGAGGAGGTCAACCTCGACGACGTGGCCGAGGCCGCCGGTGTCTCCCGGCCGCTCGTCTACCGCTACTTCCCGGGCGGCAAGCAGCAGCTGTACGAGGCCGCGCTGCGGTCCGCCGCCGACGAGCTCGAGCAGTGCTTCGCCGAGCCCCCGGAAGGCCCGCTCACCCAGCGGCTCTCCCGGGCACTCGACCGGTACCTGGCCTTCGTCGACGAGCACGACGCGGGGTTCAGCGCGCTGCTCCAGGGCGGCAGCGTGGTGGAGACCTCCCGGACCACCGCCATAGTGGACGGCGTGCGCAGGGCCGCCGCCGAGCACATCCTCGCCCACCTGGACGTGCCGCAGCCGGGGCCCCGGCTGCGGATGACCGTACGGATGTGGATCACCGCGGTGGAGGCTGCCTCGCTGATCTGGCTCGACGAGGAGAAGCAGCCGCCCCTGGACGAGCTGCGGGACATGCTCGTCGAACAGTTCATGTCGGTCCTCGTGACGACGGCGGGGCGTGACCCGCAGACGGCGCAGGTCGTGCGGTGGGCCCTGGGCATGGAGACGCCGGAGGGCCCCGTGGGCGGCCTCGCGCGGCGCGTGCTGCCGGTGGTCGCCGACGCGGGCCACCTGCTGTGACGGCTCCGGTGTGACACTGGTGGCGTGAAGAGCGAAGAGACCCCCTTCGTGGGTGGCCCCCTGGACGGCCGTGTCCTCCCGGTCCTGCTCGGGCCGACCGGACACCCGCCGAAGGTCTACCGCGTGCCCGTCCCGGACGACACCGGCGGCCCCCCGAAGGTTTTTGTCTACCGCCGAACCCCCGCGGAGCCCGGCCGCCGCCTCGCCCTCACCCCGAAGTGGCGGTACGAGTACGACCCGGCCGGCGACAAGAACACCGGCCTGAAGTGGCCGTGGTCGAAGCCGGGGGGCAGGTAGGAGCCGCCGGGTACGGGGCGCCCCGTCAGGGGCCCGGGGCTGTGACACATGCGGCTCCGCCGCGTGGGCGCACTCAGCCCCCGGACCACCCACCGGCCCCGTCAGGGGCGCGGGGCTGCGACATATGCGGCTCCGCCGCGCGGGCGCACTCAGCCCCCAGACCACCCACCGGCCCCGTCAGGGGCGCGGGGCTGCGACATATGCGGCTCCGCCGCGCGGGCGCGCTCAGCCCCCGGACCACCCACCGGCCCCGTCAGGGGCGCGGGGAACTGCGCGACCAGCCGAAACGCACCCGCACCCAAAACACAACCCCCCACGCCGCCACCCCCCATACGAGTGACCCCATTGCGCCGACCGCCCACCTCCGAGAGGCGCACCTCCCGCTGACCCCTCACGCTCACGATGCGCGGCGGAAGTCCCGCCCCCCGCACCGGAGGTGATGACGTGTCAGCAAGGCTGCTGCGCTGGATCTGTACGGGCGCCGCCCTGGGCGCCCTGTGCACGACCGCACCCCCCGCCCACGCGGCCCCGGGTCCGGAAGACCGCTCCGTGGCCGCTCTGCTGACAGACCTTCAGCAGCGCTACCGCCTGGCCGAAGAGGCCACGGAGACCTACAACGCCACCGAGGTGCAGCTCAAGGAACAACGCGCCAAGGCCGCCGACCTGAAACGGAAGCTGAGCCAGGCCCGCGCCTCGCTGAGCGACAGCCGCGGCGACGCCGGCCGCTTCGCCCGCCAGCAGTACCAGGACGCCGCCGGGCTCTCCCCCTACGTACGCCTGCTGCTCGCCCGAGACCCGCAGCGCGCCCTCGACCAGGGCCACGTCATCCAGCGCGTGGCCGCCGGGCGGGCCGCGGTCATCGAGCGGCTGACCGGCGGCGAGAAGAGGGCCGAGGAGCTGGCGGGCGCGGCACAGCGGGCCCTGGACGCCCAGAGCGCCCTGGCCGCCCGGCAGAAGGAGCAGCGGGACAAGGTCGGCGGGCAGCTCAAGGAGGTCCACGAACTGCTCTCCGCGCTCACCCCGGACCAGCTCGCCGCGCTGCGGGAGGCGGAGGACGCGGGGACGGCCCGCGCCCAGGAGGAGTTCGTGGCGTCCGGCGCCCTCGGCGGCAGCCCGGCCACGCGCGCGCCCTCACGGCGGGGCGACAAGGCCCTCGACTTCGCGGTGCGCCAGATCGGACGGCCCTACAAGTGGGGCGCCGAGGGCCCGGACGCGTACGACTGCTCGGGGCTGACGTCGAAGGCCTGGCGGCACGCGGGCCGCGACATCCCCCGGACCAGCCAGGAGCAGTGGGCGAAGCTGCACCGCGTCCCGCTGTCGAAGCTGCGCCCCGGCGATCTCGTCGTCTACTTCCCGAAGGCCACGCACGTGGCGCTGTACCTCGGTGACGGGATGGTCGTGCAGGCGCCGCGCCCCGGCGCCCGCGTCAAGGTGTCACCGGTCGCGGCCAACCCCGTACTCGGCGCGGTGCGGCCCGACCCCGAGAGCCGGCCCCTGCGCCGCTACACCCCGCCGAAGCTGCCCGAGGGCGCGACCTCGGGCAGCGACCTAGGCCATGGCGGAGATCAGGCGCCGGGGGCGACCGACTCCAGGTAGGCGGCGGCCTTGTCCGGGTCGTAGAAGAAGTTCTCGAAGTCGGACGGGTCGTTGAAGCCGTTGGCGAACCGGTCGGCGACCGGCTGGAGCTGCCCGGCCGCGCCGAGGATGTTCAGGACGTGCTCCGGCGGGGCGCCCAGCATGGCGTTGGTCCACTTGGTGACCCACTGCGCGGTGTCCCAGTAGCGGTCGAAGGCCGACTGCATCCACGCCTCGTCGAACGGCTTGTCGCCGTGCTCGACGATGGAGGAGATGTACGAGGCGGCGCACTTGGACGCCGAGTTGGAGCCCTGCCCGGTGATCGGGTCGTTGGCGACGACGACGTCCGCGACACCGAGGACCAGGCCGCCGCCGGGCAGCCGCCCGATGGGCTTGCGGACGGTGGGGGCGTACCGCCCGGCCAGGGTGCCGCCCGCGTCGGTCAGTTCGACCTTCGTGGCGCGCGCGTACTCCCAGGGCAGGAACTTCTCCAGGAGTTCGAGGGTCAGCGCCAGGTGCTCGCTCGGGTCCTTGACGCCCTGGAAGACGTCGAGGGGGCCGCCGGGGACGCCCTCCCAGAAGAGGATGTCGGCGCGGCCGGAGGTGGTGAGCGTCGGCATGACGAAGAGCTCGCCGACGCCGGGCACGAGGTTGCAGCGCACCGCGTCGAACTCGGGGTGCTCGGGGCGCGGGCCGAGCCCGTGGACGTACGCGACCGACAGCGCGCGCTGCGGCTCGGTGAACGGCGAGCGGGACGCGTCGCGCTCGAACATCGACACCAGCTCGCCCTTGCCCGCCGAGACGAGCACCAGGTCATAGGCGCGGGAGAAGTAGTCGAGGTCGGAGACGGCCGCGCCGTGGATGACGAGCTGGCCGCCGCGCTGGGCGAACGTCTCCATCCAGCCGGCCATCTTCACGCGCTGGTCGACGGACTGGGCGTACCCGTCGAGCTTGCCGACCCAGTCGATGACGCGGGAGCCGTCGGGTCCGGCGACCGAGACGCCGAGGCCCTCGATCTTGGGGGCCTGCGACTCCCAGAAGTTCGCCTGGATGTCGCGCTCGTGCTGGAGCGCCGTGTGGAACATGCACTGGGTGGACATGACCCGACCGGACCGGATCTCGTCCGCCGTGCGGTTGGACATCAGGGTGACCTCGTACCCCTGTGCCTGGAGCCCGAGGGCGATCTGGAGCCCGGACTGACCGGCTCCTACGACAAGTATCTTCCGCATGGGGGCACTTCTCCTACGTACGTTCTCAAAGAGGCTGAGGCTGTGGGGGGTGGCGTCGGCTACTCGGGGGTGGCGTCCAGCGCGTGGCCCACCAGGGCGAGCAGCGATTCGATGACCGAGATCCGCTGCCGCGCGTCCATGATCAGTACGGGTATGTGCGGCGGCACCGTCAGGGCCTCGCGCACATCGGGCACCTCGAACCTCTCGCTGCCGTCGAAGTGGTTGACGGCCACGATGTACGGCAGCCCGCAGCTCTCGAAGTAGTCGAGCGCGGGGAAGCAGTCGGACAGGCGGCGGGTGTCGGCCAGCACGACGGCGCCGATCGCGCCGCGCACCAGGTCGTCCCACATGAACCAGAAGCGCTGCTGCCCGGGCGTGCCGAAGAGGTAAAGCACCAGGTCGTCGTCGAGCGTGATGCGGCCGAAGTCCATGGCGACCGTGGTGGTCGTCTTGTCCGGCGTGCCGCTCAGGTCGTCGGTGTCGGCGCTCGCCTGCGTCATCAGCGCCTCCGTCTGGAGGGGCGTGATCTCGGAGACGGCGGTCACCAGTGTCGTCTTGCCGACGCCGAAGCCGCCCGCCACCACTATCTTCGTGGCGATCGGGGCGCGTGACCTGTCCGTCTGCCAGGCCTGCAACTGACTCTCGTCCTCGACGAGGAGTTCAGAGACGGCGGAGTCCACTCAGCACCCTTTCCAGCAGTGCGCGGTCGGGCTGTCCCGGGCCGTGGCCCGTACCGTACACGCGGATCTTTCCCTGATCGGCGAGGTCGCTGAGGAGTACGCGGACCACGCCGAGCGGCATCTTGAGAAGGGCCGAGATCTCCGCGACCGTGCGCATGCGGCGGCAGATCTCGACGATCGCGCGCATCTCCGGCATGACACGGGTGGAGAGGTCGCCCTTGGGCAGTTCGAGGCGCTCCTCGGCCGCTTCCAGCTCGGGGTTGCTCGCCACGAAGGTCTCGACGAGCAGGACGTGACCGAACCGGGTCCGGCCGCCGGTCAGCGAGTAGGGGCGTACGCGAGCGGGTTTTCGGTCGCCGCCGCGCTGCGGCAGCTTCGGCGTCTTGCTGCTGCGGCTGCTGCTGCTCATCGGGCGCTCTCCATCGACTGGCGCAGCTCGCTGCGGAGTTCGGGGGTGAGGACGTGCCCGGCGCGACCGACGAAGAGCGCCATGTGGTACGCGACGACGCTCATGTCGCAGTCCGGGGTGGCGTGCACGCCGAGCAGCGAGCCGTCGCTGATCGACATGACGAAGAGGCTGCCCTCCGCCATCGCGACCACGGTCTGCTTGACCCCTCCGCCGTCCATCAGCTTGGCGGCGCCGATGGTGAGGGAGCCGAGCCCCGAGACGATGGTGGCCAGGTCGGCGCTGGAACCCTTGGGACCGCTGGGGGTCGCCGCCGGGCGCTCGGCGTTGCGCCCGGGGTCGGAGGAGAGCAGCAGCAGTCCGTCGGAGGAGACCACCGCGACGGAGAGTATCCCGGGCACCTCCTCCACGAGGTTCGTCAGCAGCCAGTGCAGATTGCGGGCTTCGCTGCTCAGGCCGTATGGAGCGGGCGTGGCGGGTCCGGCGGAAGAACTGGGCGTGCGCATGGGCGCAGTCAACTGCTTGCCTCCTCGACTGAGTCCCCCATTACGTCTGCGGCGTTTGCGGTCTTTTCGTTACGTTCGTCAGATGGACCCGGCTGGTCCTTCGGGTCCGACGGGTTCGCCTCCCCGGCGATCTCGGCCTCCACGTCCCGTCGGCCGCTCTGCGCGCCCTGGTGGAAGCCGCCGAGGCGGCGTCGGAGTGCTTCGGCGTCCACGGAACCGCGCGGCTTGGGCGCGGTGCTCGCGGGCGCGGTGATCTTCGGCGTGCGCTTGGGCAGGCCCTTGTCGGTGACGCGTTCCCACTTGGGCGGCGCGGGCACGGCATCGGCCTCGGCCTGCCGCCCGGCGTCGACCTGGGTCTCGCTTCCGGGCTGCGGCCCAGCCTCGGCCGCGGCCTCGGGCACGCTTCCGGGCTGCCGCCCGGCCAGGGCCGTGGCTTCGGCTCCGAGCCTGCGGCCGGCCTCGGACCGGGGCTCGCTCTCGGCCCGCGGCCCCGCCTCGGGGGCGGGCTCCGGGGCGGGTCCGGCCTTGGGTTCCGGGCCGGCGTCCCCGTCCGCCTCCGGGGCGGCGGGGACCATGAGCTCCATGGTCGTCTCCGCGGACGGCGGCGGCGTGGGCTCGGAGTCGGCGCCGGACCGCGGCTCGGCATCGGCATGGGCGTCGGACTGCGGCTCGGCCTCGGGCTGCGGCTCGGCACCGGCATGGGCATCGGACCGCGGCTCGGCCTCGGCGTGGGCGTCGGGCCGCGGCTCGGCCTCGGCATCGGGCTGCGGCTCGGCACCGGCGCCGGGCTGCGGGGCGGTCTCGGGGGCGGATCCGGCCGCCGGCGCTTCCTGGAGCTTCGGCAGGGCCGACTCCACGGTTCGCTCGGCCGCCGCGATCAGCGGGTCCTCGCCGGGGGCGGCGGCCGACCGGCCCGGCAGCACGTTCGAGTTGGCCTCGGCCTCCGAGCCGGGCAGGTGCGTCACGGGCTCGCCGCCCCGCGGCGGCGGGACCACCGCGGTCGTCGAGGGCGCCTGCGCCAGGATCGGCTTGGGCAGCACCACGACCGCCGCGACACCGCCCTGCTTCTGCTCCCGCAGCCGCACCCGCGCGCCGTGCCGCGCCGCGAGCCGGGCCACGACGTACAGACCGAGGCCGAGGCCGTCCCCGCTCTCCTGGTCGTACGCCGCGTCGGGGTCGAAGTCGGCGAGGCGCGCGTTCAGCTCCTCCATGCGGTCCTTGGTGACACCGATGCCCTCGTCCTGGACGGAGAGCATGACCTCGCCGCTCTCCAGGAGCCACCCGGAGACCTCGACGGAGGCGTCCGGCGGCGAGAACGACGTGGCGTTCTCCAGGAGTTCGGCGGCGAGGTGACTGATGTCGTCCGCGGCGAAACCGGCGACGTGCGCGTGCGGCGGCAGCGTGGCGATGCGCACCCGCTCGTACCGCTCGATCTCGGAGACGGCGGCGCGCACGACGTCGACGAGCGGGACCGGCCCCGGGTGCTGGTGGCCGTGCTCGGCGCCCGCGAGGACCAGGAGGTTCTCGCTGTGGCGGCGCATGACCGTGGCGAGGTGGTCGAGCTTGAAGAGCGTGGCGAGGCGGTCGGGGTCCTGCTCGCGGTCCTCCAGGTTCTCGATGACGGCGAGCTGGCGCTCGACGAGACCGAGGGTGCGCAGGGCCAGGTTGACGAAGGTGCCGTGGATGGACTGGCGTACGCGGTCCAGGTGCGCCGAGGCCTCGGCCAGTTCGGCGCGCAGGGCCTCGCGCTCGTCGGCCATGGCCTGGCGCTTGCCGATGAGGTGCTTGCGGTCCGCCTCGAGGGTCGTCAGGCGCTCGGTGAGGGCTGCGGCGTGGCCGTGCAGGGCGTTGACGGAGCGGACGACCTGGGCGAACTCGTCGTCGCGGCCGGTGAAGCGGATCGGCTCCTGGGGCGCCGGCTCGGTGGCGAGGCGGGCCGAGCCGAGGCGCAGGACGGCCAGCGGACGGGTCAGCGAGCGGGCCATCGCCATGGAGACGCCGACCGCGACGAGCAGGCAGACGCCGACGAGCGCGACGCGGATCTCCAGCGCCGTGACGTCGTCGTCGCGCAGCTGGGCGAGGTGCTTGGTGCGCTCGACGCCGAGCGCGGACTCGGCGCCGCGCATCGTCTCGATGCGGGCGGAGAGCGCGGCGTCGACCTTCTTGGGGTCGAGGTCCCGCTCGGCGGCGGAGAGCGTGGGCTGGTCGGTGAGCCGGGCGAGGTACTTCTCGGCGGCGGTGACCTCGGCGCCCGTGACGGTCGACTCGTATGTGACGCGGGCCGGGTCGTCGGCGGCGTCGCGGAAGTCCGCGAGGGCGGCCTTCTCCCGGAGGTGGGCCTGCTGGGCGGCGGCGCTCAGGCCGTCGCGGCGCTTTCCGTCGGCCGGCGATTCGCCCGTGACGGTGGTCGGCAGTCCCGTGACCGGGTCGACGGTGGTGGACGTGGACGCGGAGGGCCGTACGGCGAGGGCGGCGAGGAGGAGGCCGCGGGCGGCGGCGGCCTGCTCGACGGCGTGGTCGAGGTCGGCGAGGGCGAGGGCGCCCTTGTTGGCCTCGGGCGGCAGCTGTTCGGCCAGGTCGCGGGTGAGGCCGTGGAGTTCGGTGATGACCTTCGTGTACGCCTCGTGCGCTTCGAGGGCGGTGCTCTTGCCGGTGAGCGCGGCGCGGCGGACGCCGGCGATGTCGGCGAGGTCGTCGCGCAGCCCGGCGGGGGCGTCGGCGCCGCGCAGCTCGTCGATCTGCCGGTCCACGCGGGCGCTGCGGCTCTCGGACAGGCCCTTGCCCCCGGGGCGGCCCGCGGCGATGAAGGAGGTGACCTCGTCGCGCTCGTCGGCCAGCGAGTGGCCGAGGGAGACGGCCTGCTGGGTCTGCTCGGCGAGGGTGACGAGGCTCTGCGTGTCGTTCAGCCGGCCGGAGGCGGCGACGATGGCGGGTGCACCCGCTCCGGCGATGGCGGCGGCCACCACCGCCACGGAGACGATCAGCCGGTTGCGCACACGGGCGGTGGGCTTCTTGTGCACGCCGGCGGCAGCCGCGGCGGCGGCCTTGGCGGCGTCCCCGGCGGGGGTGGTCTGCTCGGCCGACGGCGTCGCGGCCCGCCCGCCGGAGGCACCGGGCACCGCCGTCTGCCCCGCGGGGGTTCCCTGGGCCGCCGCTTGCCCCGCGGACGCGCCGGGCATACCCGGCAGCCCGCCGGACGTCGCGGACGCGCCGGACCCCGCGACCTGCTCGGCGGCAGCTCCCGGTGCCGCGGGCCCCGCGGCACCGCCGGGCGCCGAAGCCTGCCCGTCGGGCGTCGTGGGCACCGTCATGTCAGGCCCTCCGGGGCCCTCCGCACGCTCGGTCGGATGGGGCGCGCCCGGCGTGGCCCCTTCCGGGGCCGTCTGCTTGCCTTTGCGCCGAGGCCGCATCTTCTGCACCGGTGCTCGCATTCCTGTTTTTCGTCTGCCCATGTGCCCGGGTGACGATCCGTCAACACGAGCGCGCCCCCGGTACGGCCCCTGACCCTTCCAGTGCCGGTGAGTGGCGGTCGCGCATCGCATGCCTGGCCACCCGAAGGAGTGAACATCGGCGGGGAGTTGGCGGGCAAGTCCCGGCGTGCGGATCACGGGGCATATGCGGTGCGCCGGTTGGACGTCGCCGACCGGCTTTGGCAGGATGCGCCGCCACACCCCGGCGGAGTTGATCATTCCGGTCCAATTCCGGCGCGTGACCTGCTGGTCCGGGCCAACGCCGGGCCCGTTTCCGGTTCTCACCTGCTCCCGTGAAGGGCTCGTGCAGACTGGCTGAATGCGTATCGAACTCGCCACTGAGCCCGGAGACCCCGCACGCCCCAACGAGGACTACGCGTCGGTCGCGCTTCCCGCTTCCGGACAGGGCGGATCGCTCGTCCTCCTGGACGGCGTGACCCCACCGGAGGGGTCCATGGGCTGTCTGCATTCCGTTCCCTGGTTCACGGCGCGACTCGGCGGCGCACTGGGCGAACTGTCCGTTTCGCGGCGGGATATGACGCTCCCTGAGGTCCTGGCGACCGCCATCACGCGTACCGCCGACGCACATAGTTCAACCTGTGACCTTTCTCACCCGCGTACACCTCAGGCAACGGTGGTGCTCATGCGGTGGGACGCCGAGCGCGTCGAGCATCTGGTCCTGTCCGACTCGGCGCTCCTCATGACGGGCGAGGGCGGCGAGGTGACCGCCGTCCTCGACCGCCGCCTCGCCGAACTGCCGCCCGCCGTCCAGGCCCTGCGCGACCAGGTGCGCGCCCTGCCGCGCGGCTCGGCCGAGCGGGAGGTGGCGGGCCGGGCCTACGGAGCGGCGGTCGAGGCGCTGCGCAACGCCGAGGACGGCTTCTTCACGGCCGCGGCGGACCCCTCGGCCGCGGCGCGCGCGGTCACCGGCGAGACGCCGCGGGCGGACGTGACGGCGGTGGCGGCGCTCACCGACGGGGCGGCGCGCTGGGTCGAGACCTTCCGCGAGGGCGACTGGGCGGAGTGCTTCGCGCTGCTGCGCAAGGAGGGCCCGCAGCACCTCCTCGACCGGGTGCGCGAGTTGGAGCACGCCGACCCCGACCGCCTCGCCTTCCCGCGCGGCAAGCGCCACGACGACGCCGCGGCGGTGTACGTGGAGCTGTGACCGGCTTCACGCGCTCACGGACGCCCCCGGCTCACGACTCGGCGCTCGCGTTCAGCTGGCCGAGCAGCCGGGCCAGTTCGGCGACCTCCGCCCGGTCCCAGCCCTGGAGTTGGCGCACGTACCGCGCGCGGCGGGCGGCGCGCACCGTGCGGAAGCGGGTGCGGCCGTCGGGCGTGAGCCGGATGAGCCAGGCGCGGCCGTCGGCGGGGTCGGGTTCGCGGGAGACCAGGCCGAGTTCCTCCATGGCCCGCAGCTGACGGCTCATCGTCGCCTTGCCGACCCCGATGTACGCGGCGAGGTCGGTGGCCCGCTGCGGCCCCGAGTCGTCCAGGCAGACGAGGAGGCCGTACGCGGCGGGCTCCAGGTCGGGGTGGACCTGGCGCGCCATCTCGCCGGAGGAGGCCCGCGCGCGGCGCATCAGGAGCGACAACTCCCGCTCCAGGGAGAGGAACTCGCGGTCCACCCCCGGTTCGGCGTCACCGTACGCCCCGTCCTTCACGCCCTTCTCTGCAGCACCCATGTCCCGCTTTCCCGATTCTGAAAGTTATCGCCGGAAGACTCTCGCGCCGCGGGCGCGGCGCCAGCGGCCTGACCAGTATTTCGCAAGGTCGGAACCGTGCCGCTCCCACGGCACCGCCACAGGAGTGGACCAACGGCACCACTCTGTCCCCCTTCCCCCGCGGCGGTCTACGTGCGTAGCTTTTCAAGTGACATGTTCACACCATGAACCTGTCGCAAGGTCCCCCCAGAGCACCACCGAGGCCTTCGGAGGCACGCAGATGTCCGTGCACAGACCCGGCCCCTCCCGCCGCTCCCGCCCCGCCCGCTTCTCGCCGGCGGCGGTCCTCCTCGCAGTCCTGTCCGCCCTCTCCCTCCTCCTGACGCTCCCCACGGCGGCCCAGGCGGACGACGTCCCCCCGCGCGGCTCCGCCCGCCTCGGCCAGGGCGTCATCGAACACGACGGCCAGGGCGGTCTGCCCACCGGCGGCGGCGCCACCCAGACCGAGGGCGTCGACGTCAGCAGCCACCAGGGCAACGTCGCCTGGTCCACGCTCTGGAACAGCGGCGTGAAGTGGGCCTACGTGAAGGCCACCGAGGGCACGTACTACGAGAACCCCTACTTCGCCCAGCAGTACAACGGTTCGTACAACGTGGGCATGATCCGCGGCGCGTACCACTTCGCGACGCCCGACACCGCGAGCGGCGCCGCCCAGGCCAACTACTTCGTGGACAACGGCGGCGGCTGGTCCCGCGACGGCAGGACGCTCCCCGGCGCGCTGGACATCGAGTGGAACCCGTACGGGGCGGCCTGCTTCGGCAAGACGCAGTCCGGCATGGTCAGCTGGATCCGGGACTTCTTGAACACGTACAAGGCGCGCACGGGCCGCGACGCCGTGATCTACACCGCCACCAGCTGGTGGAAGCAGTGCACCGGCAACTACGGCGGCTTCGGCGCCAGCAACCCGCTGTGGATCGCCCGCTACAACACCAGTCCGGGCGAACTCCCCGCCGGCTGGGGCTTCCACACCATGTGGCAGTACACCTCCTCCGGGCCGACGGTCGGTGACCACAACAAGTTCAACGGCGCCTACGACAGGGTCCAGGCGCTCGCCAACGGCTGAGCCCACGAAAGCCCATGCCCGGGCACGCGAACGGCGGCCGCCCCGTGGACCGGGACGGCCGCCGTTCCCCCGCGCTACGCCGCGACCGGCACCTTCACCTCGCCCACCGTGGCTTCGGTGAGGGCCAGTTCGAGCACCTGGCGCACATCGGTCACCGCGTGCACGTCGAGCTTCTCCAGGACCTCGGCCGGGACGTCGTCGAGGTCCGGCTCGTTCCGCTTCGGGATGATCACCGTGGTGATGCCGGCGCGGTGCGCGGCCAGCAGCTTCTGCTTGACGCCGCCGATCGGCAGCACCCGGCCGGTGAGCGAGACCTCACCGGTCATGGCCACGTCGGTGCGGACCAGCCGGCCGCTGAGCAGCGAGGCGAGGGCCGTCGTCATCGTGACGCCCGCGCTCGGCCCGTCCTTCGGCACCGCGCCCGCCGGGAAGTGGATGTGCACGCCCCGGTCCTTCAGGTCGGCGACCGGCAGCTCCAGTTCGGCTCCGTGCGAGCGCAGGAAGCTCAGCGCGATCTGCGCCGACTCCTTCATCACGTCGCCGAGCTGGCCGGTGAGCGTGAGCCCCGAGGCCCCGGTCTCCGGGTCGGCGAGGGACGCCTCCACGAACAGCACGTCGCCACCCGCCCCGGTGACCGCGAGCCCGGTGGCCACACCCGGCACCGCCGTGCGGCGCTCGGCCGGGTCCTGGGCGGACTCGGGCACGTGGTGCGGCCGCCCGATCAGGTCGCGCAGATCCTCGTCCGTGACGGTGAAGGGCAGCTCGCGCTCGCCCAGTTCGTGCTGGGCCGCCACCTTGCGCAGCAGCCGCGCCACCGAGCGCTCCAGGTTGCGTACGCCCGCTTCGCGCGTGTACTCCCCCGCCAGCTTGCGCAGCGCGCTCTCGTCGAGGGTCACCTCATCCTTCTCCAGGCCCGCCCGGTCCAGCTGGCGCGGGAGCAGGTGGTCGCGGGCGATGACGATCTTCTCGTCCTCGGTGTAGCCGTCGAGACGGACCAGCTCCATGCGGTCGAGCAGGGCCTCCGGGATGGCTTCGAGGACGTTGGCCGTCGCCAGGAAGACGACGTCGCTCAGGTCCAGCTCCACCTCCAGGTAGTGGTCCCGGAAGGTGTGGTTCTGCGCCGGGTCGAGGACTTCGAGGAGGGCGGCGGCCGGGTCGCCCCGGAAGTCCGAGCCCACCTTGTCGATCTCGTCGAGGAGCACGACCGGGTTCATGGATCCGGCCTCCTTGACGGCCCGCACGATCCGGCCGGGCAGCGCGCCCACGTACGTACGGCGGTGGCCGCGGATCTCCGCCTCGTCGCGTACGCCGCCGAGCGCGACCCGCACGAACTTGCGGCCCATGGCGTGCGCGACGGACTCGCCGAGCGAGGTCTTGCCGACGCCGGGCGGACCGACGAGGGCCAGCACGGCGCCGCCGCGGCGCCCGCCGACGACCCCGAGGCCGCGGTCGGCGCGGCGCTTGCGCACCGCCAGGTACTCGGTGATGCGCTCCTTCACGTCCTGGAGCCCGGCGTGCTCGGCGTCGAGGATCTCCTGGGCGCCCTTGATGTCGTACGCGTCCTCGGTGCGCTCGTTCCAGGGCAGTTCCAGGACGGTGTCGAGCCACGTCCTGATCCACGAGCCCTCGGGCGACTGGTCGCTGGCGCGCTCCAGCTTGTCGACCTCCTTGAGAGCGGCCTCGCGGACCTTCTCGGGCAGGTCGGCGGCCTCGACGCGGGCCCGGTAGTCGTCGGACTCCTCGGCCGAGTCCTTGCTGTCGCCGTTGAGCTCGCGCAGCTCCTTGCGTACGGCGTCCAGCTGGCGCCGCAGCAGGAATTCGCGCTGCTGCTTGTCGACGCCCTCCTGGACGTCCTTGGCGATCGTCTCGGCGACGTCCTGCTCGGCGAGGTGCTCGCGCAGCTGGGCGGTGGCGAGCTTGAGGCGGGCGACGGCGTCCTCGGTCTCCAGGAGTTCGATCTTCTGCTGGACGGTGAGGAAGGGTGAGTAGCCGGAGTTGTCGGCGAGCGCGGAGACATCGTCGATCTGCGTGACACGGTCGACGACCTGCCAGGCGCCGCGCTTCTTCAGCCAGCTGGTGGCGAGCGCCTTGTACTCCTTGACCAGCTCGGTGACGGCGCCGGGGAGGGGTTCGGGGACGGAGTCGTCGAGCTTCTGGCCCTCGACCCACAGGGCGCCGCCGGGCCCGGTCGTACCGGCGCCGATGCGCACGCGGCTCCGGCCCCGGATGAGGGCGCCGGGGTCGCCGTCGGAGAGCCGTCCGACCTGCTCGACGGTGCCGAGGACGCCCGTCGCGGCGTACGTGCCGTCGATGCGCGGAACAAGCAGCACCTTCGGCTTGCTGTCGCCCTCGGAGCGGGCCGCGGCCTGGGCGGCCTCCACCGCGGCGCGCACCTCGGCGTCGGAGAGGTCGAACGGGACCACCATGCCGGGCAGGACCACCTCGTCGTCGAGCGGCAGCACAGGCAGAGTGAGCGTTGTGTTCGAGCTGTACGAGGTGGACTCAGTAGCCATGATCTCCCTTTCGGCATTCAAGTTGAGCTGTACCGACTCAATGCTCATGAGCGCCACAATGTTCCCCAAGCGTTGTTCGCTCTCAGCGATCAGGGCGCCACCCAGCGCCCCCGCCCGGATCGCCCTCTGTACGGACCGGCGTTCCCTCGGGACCGTGGAGGCTTCCGACACTCACGGAGGAGATCCACGGTGGACACACCCGACCTCACCGGGCAGCTCATGGAGCACGCGCTCGGGCACCTGTTCTCCGCCGCGCTGCGTACGGCGGCCCGCTGCCGCGTCGCCGACCACCTGGCGGCCGGGCCGCGCACCGCCGAGGAGCTGGCGGGGCTGACCGAGACCCACGCCGGGCATCTGCGCCGCGTCCTGCGCTATCTCGCCACGCGTGACGTCTTCCGCGAGGACGAGGCGGGCGCCTTCCACCTCACGCCGCTCGCGGAACCGCTGCGCACGGACGTGCCGCACTCGCAGCACGCGGCGGTCGTGATGCTGACCGACGAGGCGTTCCAGCGGACTTCGGCGGGCCTGGAGGAGACGGTGCGCAAGGAGGGGCCGTCCTTCGAGCGGACCTTCGGGCAGCCGTTCTTCGCGTATCTGGCCGGGGACCCGCGGCTGCGGGAGCTGTTCGACGCCGGCATGACGTCGCTCTCGGGGCCGATCGACGCGGCGGTCGCCGGGACGTACCCCTTTCCCGAGCAGGGCACGGTGGTGGACGTCGGCGGCGGGCGCGGCAACCTCCTGAGGACGCTGCTGCGCGGGCGGCCCGGCCTGACCGGGGTCCTCTTCGACCAGACCCCGGCGATCAGCACGCACCTGCTGAGCGGGGACGAGGCCGTGCGGGGCCGCTGGAGCGCCGAGTCCGGGGACTTCTTCACCGAGGTCCCCAAGGGCGGTGACCTCTACGTCCTCAAGCACGTCCTGCACGACTGGCCGGACGACGCCTGTCTGCGGATCCTGCGCAACTGCCGGGCGGCGATGGCGCCCGGCGCCCGCCTCCTGATCGTCGAAGCGGTGCTGCCCGAGGGCAACGATCCGCACCCCGGCAAGACGCTGGACGTCGCCATGGCGGCGATCGTGGACGGCCGGGAGCGGACGGAGGCCGAGTTCACCGCGCTGCTCTCGGCGGCGGGGTTCACGCTGGCCCGGATCGTGCCGACGGCGGCGTGGCCTTCCGTACTGGAGGCGGTGCCCGCCGGGCTCAGCGGCGGCGCGGGGCCGGCCGCGCGGGAGTCAGGAACGGACGGCCGCGCCTGAGCAGGGGCCAGGTGCAGACGCCGACCGCGAGCGCGAGCAGGTGCCCCCAGTCCGTCATGGGGTCGGTGAACGCGATCAGGTCCTCCACGAGCATCCAGCCGAAGCCGGCGAGGACGGCCCACCGCAGCCACGGCGTGAGCAGTCCCGCGAGGGCGCCGACGCTGGCGGCCACGCCGAAGCTGATCCCGTAGTCGAGGCGGTGCAGCGAGCTGCCCGGCAGATGGCCCGCGAGGACGGACAGACCGACCGGGACCTCCGTCGCGAGGGTGGCGACGACGTGCCCGAGGAGGAAGACCCCGGCCGTGCGCAGGCCGCCGATGCGGCGCTCCAGCGCGGTGAGGACCAGCAGGAAGGCGATGGCGTACGGCGAGGTGATGCCGCCCGCGATCCACAGGGCGCTGGCGACCAGGACCAGGAGGGGGTTGTGCGCGAGGTGGGCGACATCAGTGCTCGAGCCGCGCAGCAACGCGTCGACCAGCTCCGGGTCGGCGTAGCGCCCGAGCAACGAGGTGGCGGTGAGAACGAGCGCGTACCCGAAGGTGAAGGGCGTACGACGCGGGCCGGGCATCAGCCGCCAGAGGCGCGGCCGGGGGCGTGTGACGGCGGGCACGCCGACCGACGCGGTGGCCGCGGCGGCGGTGACAGAGGGCACAGGCCCGCCGACAATCGGCGCGGCGGCCTTGGCAGCAGGCGGGGAGGCCTTGGCAGCGGGCGGGGAGGCGGTGACAGCGGGCCCGGCCGCGGCCCGGGGGTGCGGGTCCGGTTGCCGGGGGATCGCGTTCAGGGCGGGCGGCTCCCGGTCCCCCGGCGCGCGGGCGACGTCGGTGGTGCCGGTGGTGCCGGCGGTGCCCAGGGGCTCGACGCTCTGGTTCACGGGTGAGGCGCTCCTTCCGTCCCGCCCTACCCTCTGCCCATTTTTCGAGTGCTGTCCATTGACCGGCGCCACGTGGGACGCGATTCACAGCAACCTCAGGGGTCACTTCCGCGTCACCGGCGGCCTCCCGAGCCGCCGAAAAGCCGCCCGCGCCCCGCCCCGCCGCTTCTACGCTGTGCCCATGCGCACCCACACCACCGCCCCCGTCGTCCTCGACCGGCGCGAGGGCCCGTACGGCGAGGTAGTACTGCGGCGCCACGGTGAGCTGCTCCAGATCATCGCCAACGGCTGCTTCCTGATGGACACCTCCGACGGCCGCTCCGAGCGGCTGCTCGTCGACGCGGCGCGGGACTTTCTCGACGGCCGTCCGGAACCCGCCGTGCTGATCGGCGGCCTCGGCGTCGGCTTCTCCCTC
This sequence comes from Streptomyces sp. NPDC015345, assembly GCF_043078805.1. Lineage (NCBI taxonomy): Bacteria > Bacillati > Actinomycetota > Actinomycetes > Kitasatosporales > Streptomycetaceae > Streptomyces > Streptomyces sp. NPDC015345. The sequence continues at coordinate 205,233 of NZ_JBIBTX010000003.1, forward strand.
GCGCACGCCGCCGCCGACCCCCGCTGGGGCCGCATCACCGTGGTCGAGCGCGAGGCCGCCATCATCGACTGGCACCGGTCGGGACCGCTCGCCGAGCTGTCCGCCGCCGCGCTCGCGGATCCGCGTACGCGAATTCTTCACACCGACCTCGTCACCTACATCAACGGTGCGGCGGAACCGCTCTCCGGCACCCCGGAGACGTACGACGCACTCTGTCTGGACATCGACAACGGACCCGACTGGACGGTGACGGAGGGCAACAACTCCCTTTACTCACCTGCCGGTCTGGCCGCCTGCAAAGCCCGTCTCACCCCCGGCGGAGTGCTCGCCGTGTGGTCCGCCAAGCCCTCGTCCGCTTTCGACGACGCTCTACGGAATGCCGGATTCCATCAGGTACGCACCGAAGAGATCGCCGTTGCCCGAGGCGTCCCCGACGTCGTGCATCTCGGCGTAAGGGCTGCGTAGCCGAGGTGCCTTCGCGACCCGTACCCTGCTGACCGAACACAAGCGATCAGTGTCAGGGGCGGGCGATGGAGCAGACACACACCTCCCACAACGGCGCGACGGCGGCGACACCCGGCGCCCAGCGCCGGGTCCTGGTGGTCGAGGACGACCCGACGATCGTCGACGCCATCGCCGCCCGGCTGCGTGCCGAGGGTTTTGTTGTGCAAACGGCCGGGGACGGCCCTTCGGCGGTCGACACGGCCCAGGCCTGGCAGCCCGACCTGCTCATCCTCGACATCATGCTGCCGGGCTTCGACGGCCTGGAGGTGTGCCGCCGGGTCCAGGCCCAGCGGCCCGTCCCGGTCCTCATGCTCACCGCACGTGACGACGAGACGGACATGCTGGTCGGACTCGGCGTGGGCGCCGACGACTACATGACCAAACCGTTCTCCATGCGGGAGCTCGCGGCCCGCGTGCACGTCCTGCTCCGCAGGGTCGAGCGGGCCGCGCTCGCCGCGACCACGCCCCGCAGCGGCATCCTGCGCCTGGGCGAACTGGAGATCGACCACGCCCAGCGGCGTGTGCGCGTGCGCAGCGAGGACGTCCATCTGACGCCCACCGAGTTCGACCTGCTGGTCTGCCTGGCCAACACCCCGCGCGCCGTCCTCTCCCGCGAGCAGCTGCTCGCCGAGGTCTGGGACTGGGCCGACGCCTCCGGCACCCGCACCGTCGACAGCCACATCAAGGCGCTGCGCCGCAAGATCGGCGCCGAGCGGATCCGGACGGTGCACGGCGTGGGCTACGCCCTAGAGACCCCGACGCCGTGAGGCCGGTCCTGCCATGAGCGGGCCTTTCGGGTCTTTTCAGGGGCTGCGGCCGTTCTCCATCAAGACGAAGCTCGGGGCCCTCGTGGTCGTCTCCGTCTTCATCACCACGGGCCTGCTCCTGGTGGCCATGAAGACCCAGACCGAGCTGCGCTTCATCACCGTCTTCTCGGTGATCGCCACGCTGCTGATCACGCAGTTCGTGGCGCACAGCCTCACCGCGCCGCTGGACGAGATGAACGCGGTGGCCCGCGCCGTGAGCCACGGCGACTACACGCGCCGGGTGCGCGGCGCCGACCGGCGCGACGAGCTGGGCGACGTGGCCACCACGATCAACGCCATGGCGGACGACCTGGAGGCCCAGGACACCCAGCGCAAGGAGCTCGTGGCCAACGTCAGCCATGAGCTGCGCACCCCCATCGCGGCCCTGCGCGCCGTCCTGGAGAACGTCGTCGACGGGGTCTCCGCCGCCGACCCCGAGACGATGCGCACCGCCCTGAAGCAGACCGAGCGGCTCGGCCGCCTGGTGGAGACGCTGCTCGACCTCTCCCGCCTCGACAACGGCGTCGTACCGCTGAAGGCCCGCCGCTTCGAGGTCTGGCCGTATCTGTCGGGCGTACTGAAGGAGGCCAACATGGTGGCCTCCGCGCGCGCGGCCATGGCCTCGGGCTCCGGCAGCCACACGCGTACGGACGTCCACCTGCACCTGGACGTCTCGCCCCCGGAGCTGACGGCGCACGCGGACGCGGAGCGTCTGCACCAGGTCGTGGCGAACCTCATCGACAACGCGGTCAAGCACAGCCCGCCGCACGGCCGTGTGACGGTGCGGGCCCGGCGCGGCCCCTACCCCGAGTCCCTGGACCTGGAGGTGCTCGACGAGGGCCCCGGAATCCCTCAGTCCGAGTGGCACCGGGTCTTCGAGCGGTTCAACCGCGGCGGCCACGCGGGCGCCCCCGCCAAGGGCTCGGCCATCGACGGCGGCACCGGCCTCGGCCTCGCCATCGCGCGCTGGGCCGTCGATCTGCACGGCGGCCACATCGGGGTGGCCGAATCCCCGCGCGGCTGTCGCATCCAGGTCACTCTTCCGGGCCTGTCCGAAGCGTGAAGTTGACGTAGGGTTCGAAGCGGAAGCGATTCACCGGCGTCCTCGTGGGCACTCGGGAGCCGCCGCCGCGCGTAGACGTCCCTCTGGCGTACCCGCGCGGCCATCTCGCGTTGCGGAACCTCGCTTGTTTCCCGCCATTTACACCCCCGAAACCCTTCCTCCAGTGTGACTTACGCGACGGATCACGGGCCCGGTCTGCACCTCACGCCGATGGAGGCGTAGCCTTTATTTCCGCTGTCCATCACCTTGTGAAGCGGAAGAGGGCGGTTACCGCCGTGTCGCCAGAGTCCCCCAGTAACTCGAGCATCTCGACCGACCAAGACGCGCAGGGCAAGGACCCTGCCGCTGCCTTCGGTCCCAATGAGTGGCTCGTCGACGAGATCTATCAGCAGTACCTCCAGGACCCGAATTCGGTCGACCGAGCCTGGTGGGACTTCTTCGCCGACTACAAGCCAGGGGTGGGCGCTTCCGTAGCCGCCGCCCCGGCGCAGCCGGCGGGTGACGCGGCCGCGGGGGCCGCGGCCACCAGTGCTCCCGCCACTCCGGCCGCGCCCGCCGCACCGGCTCCCGCCGCCAAGCCCGCCGCACCGGCGGCCCCGGCCGCCGAGAAGCCCGCCGCCCCCGCGGCGAAGCCCGCGGCCGCCGCTCCGGCCCCCGCCGCCAAGCCCGCCGCCGCGAAGCCCGCCGCCAAGGCGGAGCCCGCGACGGAGGCCCCGGCCGGCCCCGAGTACGTGACGCTGCGCGGCCCCGCCGCCGCGGTCGCGAAGAACATGAACGCCTCGATCGAGGTCCCGACGGCGACGTCGGTCCGCGCGGTCCCGGTGAAGCTGCTCTTCGACAACCGCATCGTCATCAACAACCACCTCAAGCGCGCCCGCGGCGGGAAGATCTCCTTCACGCACCTCATCGGGTACGCCATGGTGCAGGCCATCAAGGCCATGCCGTCGATGAACTACTCCTTCCAGGAGAAGGACGGCAAGCCGACCCTGGTCAAGCCGGAGCACATCAACTTCGGCCTCGCCATCGACCTGGTGAAGCCCAACGGCGACCGCCAGCTCGTGGTCGCGGGCATCAAGAAGGCCGAGACCCTGAACTTCTTCGAGTTCTGGCAGGCCTACGAGGACATCGTCCGCCGCGCCCGCGACGGCAAGCTGGGCATGGACGACTTCACCGGTGTGACGGTCTCCCTGACCAACCCCGGCGGCCTCGGCACCGTCCACTCGGTCCCGCGTCTGATGCCCGGCCAGTCGGTCATCATGGGCGTCGGCTCCATGGACTACCCCGCGGAGTTCCAGGGCACCTCCCAGGACACCCTGAACAAGCTCGGCATCTCGAAGGTCATGACGCTCACGTCGACCTACGACCACCGGGTCATCCAGGGCGCCGCCTCCGGCGAGTTCCTGCGGATCGTCGCCAACCTCCTCCTCGGCGAGAACGGCTTCTACGACGAGATCTTCGAGGCGCTGCGGATCCCCTACGAGCCGGTCCGCTGGCTCAAGGACATCGACGCCTCGCACGACGACGACGTCACGAAGGCCGCCCGCGTCTTCGAGCTGATCCACTCCTACCGGGTGCGCGGCCACGTCATGGCCGACACGGACCCGCTGGAGTACAAGCAGCGCAAGCACCCCGACCTGGACATCACCGAGCACGGCCTCACCCTGTGGGACCTGGAGCGGGAGTTCGCGGTCGGCGGCTTCGCCGGCAAGTCGATGATGAAGCTGCGCGACGTCCTCGGCGTGCTGCGCGACTCGTACTGCCGCACCACCGGCGTCGAGTTCATGCACATCCAGGATCCCAAGCAGCGCAAGTGGCTCCAGGACCGCATCGAGCGCCAGCACGCCACCAAGCCGGAGCGCGAGGAGCAGCTGCGCATCCTGCGCCGGCTCAACGCCGCCGAGGCGTTCGAGACGTTCCTCCAGACCAAGTACGTCGGTCAGAAGCGCTTCTCCCTGGAGGGCGGCGAGTCGGTCATCCCGCTGCTCGACGCGGTCATCGACTCCGCGGCCGAGTCGCGCCTGGACGAGGTCGTCATCGGCATGGCCCACCGCGGCCGCCTGAACGTCCTCGCCAACATCGTCGGCAAGTCGTACGCGCAGATCTTCCGCGAGTTCGAGGGCAACCTCGACCCGAAGTCGATGCACGGCTCCGGCGACGTGAAGTACCACCTGGGCGCCGAGGGCACCTTCACCGGCCTGGACGGCGAGCAGATCAAGGTCTCGCTGGCCGCCAACCCCTCCCACCTGGAGGCGGTCGACCCGGTCCTGGAAGGCATCGTCCGCGCCAAGCAGGACATCATCAACAAGGGCGGCACGGACTTCACGGTCCTGCCCGTCGCGCTCCACGGCGACGCGGCCTTCGCGGGCCAGGGCGTGGTGGCCGAGACCCTGAACATGTCGCAGCTGCGCGGTTACCGCACGGGCGGCACGGTCCACGTCGTCATCAACAACCAGGTCGGCTTCACCGCCGCCCCGGAGTCGTCCCGCTCGTCGATGTACTCGACGGACGTGGCCCGCATGATCGAGGCGCCGATCTTCCACGTGAACGGCGACGACCCGGAGGCCGTGGTCCGCGTGGCCCGCCTGGCCTTCGAGTTCCGTCAGGCGTTCAACAAGGACGTCGTGATCGACCTCATCTGCTACCGCCGCCGCGGGCACAACGAGACGGACAACCCGGCGTTCACCCAGCCGCTGATGTACGACCTGATCGACAAGAAGCGCTCGGTGCGCAAGCTCTACACCGAGTCCCTCATCGGTCGCGGCGACATCACCCTGGAAGAGGCCGAGCAGGCGCTCCAGGACTACCAGGGCCAGCTGGAGAAGGTCTTCACCGAGGTCCGCGAGGCCACCTCGCAGCCCTCGCCGATGGAGGTCACGGGCCCGGAGGCCGAGTTCCCCGTGGCGGTGAACACCGCGATCTCCCAGGAGGTCGTCAAGCGCATCGCCGAGTCCCAGGTCAACATCCCCGACCGCATCACCGTGCACCCGCGCCTGCTGCCGCAGCTCCAGCGCCGCGCGGCCATGGTCGAGGACGGCATGATCGACTGGGGCATGGGCGAGACCCTCGCCATCGGCTCGCTGCTCATGGAGGGCACCCCGGTGCGCCTCGCGGGCCAGGACTCGCGCCGCGGCACGTTCGGCCAGCGCCACGCGGTCCTCATCGACCGCGAGACGGGCGACGACTACACGCCGCTGCTGTACCTCTCCGAGGACCAGGCGCGCTTCAACGCCTACGACTCGCTGCTCTCGGAGTACGCGGCGATGGGCTTCGAGTACGGCTACTCGCTGGCCCGTCCCGAGTCCCTCGTGATGTGGGAGGCGCAGTTCGGTGACTTCGTCAACGGCGCGCAGACCGTCGTCGACGAGTTCATCTCCTCGGCCGAGCAGAAGTGGGGCCAGACCTCCGGCGTCACCCTGCTCCTGCCGCACGGTTACGAGGGCCAGGGCCCGGACCACTCGTCCGCCCGCCCGGAGCGCTTCCTCCAGCTGTGCGCGCAGAACAACATGACGGTCGCCATGCCGACCCTGCCGTCGAACTACTTCCACCTCCTGCGGTGGCAGGTGCACAACCCGCACCACAAGCCGCTGGTGGTCTTCACCCCGAAGTGGATGCTGCGCCTGAAGGCCGCCGCGTCCAAGACGGAGGAGTTCACGTCGGGCAGCTTCCGCCCGGTCATCGGCGACGCGTCCGTGGAGGCGAAGGCGGTCCGCAAGGTCGTCTTCTGCGCGGGCAAGCTCTACTACGAGCTGGACGCCGAGCGGCAGAAGCGCGGCATCACGGACACGGCGATCATCCGCATCGAGCGCCTGTACCCGCTGCCGGGTGCGGAGCTCCAGGAGGAGATCTCCAAGTACCCGAACGCCGAGAAGTACCTGTGGGCGCAGGAGGAGCCGGCGAACCAGGGCGCGTGGCCCTTCATCGCCCTCAACCTCATCGATCACCTGGACCTGGCGGTCGGCGCCGACATCCCGCACGGCGAGCGGCTGCGGCGCATCTCGCGCCCGCACGGCTCGTCCCCGGCGGTCGGCTCGAAGAAGCGCCACGAGCAGGAGCAGGCACAGCTCCTGAACGAGGTCTTCGAGGCCTAGGCCTCAGCGGTCGTACGAAGGTGAGCCCGGCCCCGAGTGCTCGTCACTCGGGGCCGGGCCCACCGGCGTGTGCGGGAGCGTCTCAGATGGGCTGGGGCTCGAAGTCCCAGTACAGGCGGCCGCGTTCGGAGGCCTCCGGCGGCTCGGCACGGTCCAGGGCGAGGCCCGCCCTGAGGTCGCGGGTCAGGCCGTGCGAGTCGCCCAGCGTGCGGGCGGAGCGCTCCGCCGCGTCCTGGCCGAGCTGCGCGGCGGCCTCGGTGTCGCCGGTGAGGGCGAGCGTCGCGGCGGCGTTCAGGGCGCACCCGAGCGTCCAGGGGTGGTCCGGGCCCACCGCCCGTGCCATCTGGCCGCGGGCCCGCAGGGTCACGGCGAGCGCCGTCCTCAGCTCGCCCGCGTCCCGCAGCAGCATGCCGACGTTGGCCCACGCCCCTATGGCGTACGGATGGCTGTCGCCCAGCTGTGCCTCGTACAGCGAGGCGGTGGTCTCGGCCAGCGCGCGGGCCTCGTCGGGGCGGTCGAGCTGGCGCAGGAGCATGGCGTAGTCGCAGGAGACCATGAGCGCGTCGGGGTCCTGGGTGCCCCGTCGGCGCAGCAGCTTCTCGCGGACCTTGCGCATCATGGCCAGGGCGAACTGGAGGTCGCCCGTCCGGCGGGCGCACAGGGCGAGGTTGTGCTCGGCGTGCAGGGTCTGGCTGTGGTTGCGGTCCAGGACCTGGCTGTGCAGCCGGGAGTTGTGGCCCTGGATGTCCATGGCCTCGGTGTAGTTGCCGAGGAGCCGCAGCATCCAGGCGGTGCGCAGCGCGGAGTACAGGGTCAGCGGGTTCTTGCCGCCGAGGAGTTCGACGCGGGCCTCCAGGATCCTGCGGTGCAGGGCGAGGGCGTCGGTGTAGCGGCCCTGGAGGCCGAGGGAGACGGCGAGGTTGCTGCGGATCGTCAGGGTGCGCGGTACGTTCTCGCCGCCCAGTTCCGCCGCCGCCCGGTCGGCGGCGGCTTCGAAGAGCCCGCGTGCCTCCTCGTACCGCCCGAGGGCCATGAGCGTGCCGCCGAGGCCGTCCCTGGCGCGGATCACCTCGATGGGGCGGGTGTCCTCCTCGGCCGTGAGCCGGTCCAGGGTGTCGCGGCCGACGGCCTCCGCCTCGGCGTATCGGCCGAGGCGGCGCAGCATGTTGGCCTGCTGGTGGACCGCGACGAGCACCGAGCGGTGCGTGGCGCCCGAGGTGGCGCGCCAGTGCTCGACGGCCTGCCGGCTGAGCCACCAGCCGTCGCGGTACTCGCCCCGCATGCGGAGGTAGTCGATGCAGTTGAGGACGAGGTCGCGGACGTCGTCGTCCTCGGACTCCAGCGCGCCCGACGGCCCGAGGTGCGGGATGAGTTCGGCGTAGCGGGCCCAGTTCGCGGGGGACGCGGGGTCGCGCGGGTCGGCGGTGACGAGGACCTTGCGGGCCGCCTCGGAGTAGCGCTCGCGGTCCTTGGGGGACTGGATGCCGACGACGTACCGGTGGAAGAGGCGGTGCATGCGCAGGGTGCTGACGCGCTGGATGTCCATGCGCCCCGGTTCGTACTCGACGCGCATCGAGGTGATCTCGGAGAGTCTGCGCAGCGCGGTGTTCCAGCTGCTCGGCTCGGAGACCAGCTCGGCGAGCGGGCGCGGCAGGTCGCCGTGGCGCGAGGTCTGAAGGAGCCGGACCGGCACGACGTCCGGGGAGAAGCAGGCGAGGAGGTTCAGGAGCTGCCAGGCGGGGGCGGCGCCGTCGCGCAGGGTGTTGAGGGTCTTGGCCCAGGCGACCTGGAAGGACTCGGGGTAGTCGCGGGACTCCACGATGCCGAACCGGTCGGGCTTGCCGCCCCGGATGTCCTTGATGTAGCCCGGCACGTCGGCGGTGGGCGTGACGTCGAGCCAGGCCGCCATCTGGTCGAGGAGCAGCGGCATGTCCTCGACGGCCTCGGCGAGCCCGTCCGCCTCGTTCTCGGTGAGCCGGGCCGCCCTGCGGCCGACGAAGGCGACGCTCTCGCTGCGCCGGAAGGGCGGTACGAGGACGGCTTCCTCGGTGTAGGTCGCCCACTCCGCGCGCAGGGTGGTGATCAGGACGTGGCCGCGTCCCTCGGGCAGGAGGTCGAGCACCTTCTCGGGGGCGTCCGCGCCGTCCAGGACGAGCAGCCAGGGGCGTGCGGTGCCGGCCAGTTCGCGCCGTACGGCGTCGATGACGGGTTCGAGCTGTCCGGAGGCCTCGATGCCGAGCTGTGGCGCGAGGGCGGCGAACTGCTCGCGCGCGGTCACCCGGCTGCCCGCGGTGACCCACCACACGATGTCGTAGTCGCCCGCGAACCGGTGGACGTATTCGAGGGCGAGCTGGGTCTTGCCGATGCCGCCGGGGCCGTGCAGGGCGACGGAGCAGCCTCCGGGGCCCGCCGCCGCGAAGGTGTCGTGGACCTTCTCCAGGAGGCCGGTGCGGCCGGTGAAGCGGCGGTTGCGGCGCTGCGCGTTCCACACCTCGGGCAGGTCGTCGGGGAAGCGGGGACCGCGGGCGAGGGCGACGAGGGCGGCCGGGGCGGCGATGCCCGCGCACTCCAGGACGCGGGAGCGGGCGGCCTCGGGGCGCAGTCCGCGCAGTTCGACGGGGGCCAGGGCTATGACGGCCTCGGGGAGCGGCTGCGCGGTGATGCTGACGGCGGCGATGCGGTCGCGGTGGGCGGGCAGCACCTCGCGCAGGGCCGCGGCCCAGGCCTCGAAGCGGTCGGCGCCGAGCCTCTCGTACCAGTCGTCGATGAGGAGCAGGATGCGGCCGGGGGCTTCGAGGAGGCCGGTGACGGCGTCGGCGGCGGGCGGGCGCAGCAGCGGGTTCCAGCGGACCAGCGTGGTGGCGCGTCCCGCGGCGCGGATCTGGTGCTCGATCCACTTGGCCCAGGACTCGCTCTGGCCGGCGAAGACCACGGTGACGTGCGGCCGGTCACCCCCGGGTTGTCCGGTCATGCGCGGCCTCCTTCTCCGGTGACGCCGGCGGGTCCCGCCACGGCGAAACGGTCACGTGTGTGCACAGGGAATCCAATTGTGCGTCAAAGGGGCGTCAGAATAGACGACTTGGGGCATCGGAAGCGGCCGCGGCGGTGGAAAGGCGGTCGGCTATGTGCCGAATCAGCCGTTCCAGGTCGGCGCAGTAGACGCTGGGGTGCAGGAAGCCGCTGCCCGGGGCGTAGCGGTGGACGTAGTTGCCGCCGCCGCAGACGCGCACCACCGGGCAGGCGCGGCACTCCTCGGAACGGCCCTCCAGGCCCAGCTGACGGGCGGCGACGCCGGGGTGGCGCAGGGCTTCGTCGAAGCCGTGCCGGAAGACGTCGAGGCCGGTGGCGGGGGCTCCCGCGTACGCCGACTTCAACGAGTCGACCTGCTCGATCGCGCCGTCCATGTCGACGACGACCGCGGCGAGCGGTGAGAGCCCGACGGCCTCGGCGGTGCTTGGCAGGCCGAGCAGGAGCGCGGCGATCTCCCGGAAGAGGCGGACGCGGGTGCGCAGCCGTCCCGCGTCCCACCAGGCGTCGAAGAGCGTGGCGAGCCAGTCGCCGTACGGGGTGGGGCGCGGCCGGTGCCTGCCCGGGCGCTCCTCGGCCGCGATGCCGGGCGGCGGGGCCGCCCAATTGCCGTGCGGCAGCAGGAAGTCGACGCCCGGCGGGCGGAGGCCGAGCAGCGACTCGTACACGTCGGCCGGGTCGGCGGCGAGGTCGATGGTGCAGAGGATCCCCGCGTATGTCCGGGGGCGCGCGGCGAGCAGCCGCGCCGCGTGGCGTGCGGCGGGCCAGGCCGGGCGGCCCGCGTGGTCGGTGCGGCGGGCGTTGTGGGCGGCGCGGCCGCCGTCGAGGCTGAGGCCGACACGGATCTGGGCGGCGGCGACGCGGTCGAGGGCGCCGCGGGTGAGCAGGGTGCCGTTGGTCTGGACGGTGGCAGTGACCTCGCAGCCCGCGGGCACGGCCTCCCGTATCTCACGGGCGTACGCGATGACGGCGTCGGGGCCGGTCAACAGCGGTTCCCCGCCGTGCAGTTCGACGCGTATGGCGGTCAGCCGGTGCCGGGTGACGTGTTCGGCGACGCGGGCCGCCGCGCGGCGCATGACGGTGGCGTCGGCGCGGGCCGGGCGCTCGCGCCAACTGGCGTCCGGGGAGCGGTAGACGTAGCAGTAGGAGCAGTCGAGGTTGCAGCGGCCGTGGACCTTCAGGACGAACTGGCGGAAGGGGACGGGCCGGTGGGCGGCCGGGTCCAGGGTGGCGTGCGGCCAGGCCGGGTGGCTCACGGCGCGTCCTCGTACCGGGCGACGACCGGGCCGTCGGCGGCCGCCGCTGCCGCGCCCTCGACGAGGTCGGCGACCAGGGCGGCGTACACGGGGTGGCCGGAGCGGTCCGCGTGGGGTGCGAGGGCGGCGAGGGGCGGCAGCTCGGGCAGGGGTATGCCGCTCGCGGCGGCGGGGGCGCTCACGCCTCGCCCGGGCGGGACTCTAGGCGGGCGATGGCGGCGCGCAGCTCCTCGGCGCGGGCGGCGACCGCGGGGGGCGGGGATTCCGGGAGGTGGGGCTCGGCCTTGCGGTACTCCAGGAGCGCCAGCTCGGGCTCCTCCAGCTGCTCCAGCGTCTCGCCGCGCGAGTGGTGGGCCTCGGCGGTGATGTCGGCGTGTCCCGCCTCGGTGGCGGTCTCGGCGGCGCGACGGTAGTACTCGTCGGCGCGGCGCAGCTGTGCGAGGGCGTCGGTGCGTTCGGCGAGCCGGGTCGCCACGTCGCCGCGCCGCAGCCAGCTGTACGCGGCGAGGTCCGGGGCGGCGAGGGAGCGGGTCACTGCGCCGAGCAGCCAGTCCGCCTCGTACAGGTCGGCGAGGACCTCCTGCACCTCGAAACGGGCGAGGTAGGCGGTCGCCAGGTGCATGCGCCGCCCGTCGAACTCGGGGTCCGCCGTCGGGGTCGCCTCGACCGCCTCGCGCATATGGCGCACGGCGGCGTCGGTGTCGGCCGCCGAGTGCGTGTCGACGCCGCGCTGCGCGAGGGCGGCGCCCAGGCGGTGCAGCAGGAGCGCCCTGGCCGGATCGTCCCTCGGGGCCAGGGGGAGCGCCATCTCCCAGCGCTCGACGGCCAGGTGGCGGTACTCGTCGCGGCCCGAACTGACATACCGCGCCCAGTGCACGTCCGCGCCGCGCACGTGGCACTCCAGGATCAGGTCGTGGTCGCCGTCGGCCGCCGCGAGTGCCTCGTCCACGGCGGAGAGGATGAGCCGCTGCCCGCCCTCGTCCGGGTCGTCGGCGCGGGCCAGTTGCAGGGCGTCGGCCAGGTCGAGCCAGGCGCGGGTCCGCTCGGCCGCGTCGAAGCCGTCGCGCGCCAGGGCTTCGCGGAAGTCGTCGCAGGCGTCGACGGCCACGCCGCTGGCGTCCGGCACGGACCGGCCCGCGAGGTCGTCCCTGGGGATCTCGCCGCGCCCGGTGTAGTGCCGTGCCAGCCGCTTGCGCAGCCGTCCGCGCTGGAGGTACCCGGCGGCCTGCTCCGGGCCGAGGGTGAGGACGCCGGTGGTGCTGATGGCGCGGCGCATGAAGTCGACGTAGACGTCCTGAGGGCGGGGCTCCGCGGCGGAGCGGTCCCGTCCCGCGTCCGCGCCCCGGCCGGCGTCCCGCGAGCGGTGCTCCCCGGCGTCGGCGCGGGCCCTGCCGAGCGTGCTGCCGTGGAAGGCGGCGTCCGCGAGGTCGAGGCGGCCCGCGCGGGGGCCGGGGCTCTCCGGTGGGGCGTAGCCGCCGGGGCCGGTGATGCTCACGCCCCTCAGGTGGGCCTCCACGACAGAGCCGTCCGTTTCCCCGCCCTCCGTGCCCCGCGCGTCGTACAGCGCCGCGTACACGGCGTCCGCGTACCGCCTCTCGGTCTCCGCGTCCAACGGCGTGCGCCCGGCGTCCGATCGGGCGCGCGCGTGCTCCTCCAGGAGCTGCGCGATGACGGCGCGGGCGTACTGCCGCTCGTCCTCGTCCGACATCGGGGTGACGCCGACCAGGCCCCGGTCGATGCGGCGCTGCTCGGCGACGCGGTGAGCGGCCTCATCCGTGAACTGCCGCACCAGCTTCGGGGAGGGGGGCGCGCCCGGGCCGCTTCGCGCGTACGCGGCCGGGGAACCGCCGCGCGACCCGCGCTGCGCGCCGCTCTGGCTCCGGGTCCGCGCGCCCGTCCCCGCCACCTCGACTCCCGCCGCCACCAGCCGCGCCGCCACCACCGCGAGGCGGTCGAGCACTCCCGCGAGGGCCCGCTGCGCCGGCCAGCCCGGGTGGGCGGCGTCGTCGCCCACGTGGGCCCTGACCGACGAGAGCACCTCCGTCACGTTGTTCAACAGGAGGTACTCCGCCCAGAACCCCGCCAGGTGGCCCTGTCCGCCCAGGCGCTCCGCGTGCTCCCGCACCGCGTCCGGCAGCGCGGCCGCCGCCGGGCCGGAGCGCTCCACCTCCTCGGCGACCGCGAGGAGCGTCCCGCCGAGCAGCAGCCGTGCCCGCGCCGACCGGTCCCCGACCCCGGCGGCGATCCGCAGCGCCTCGTGCAGATCCGCCACGCCGTGCCGCGCGCTCCAGCGCAGGAACAGCGTCTCGCCGAGGTCGGTCAGCACCCCGTCGAGGAGCGCGCCGCCGCACCGCGCGGCCGCCGCCTCCAGCAGCTCCACCGCGTAGTCCAGTTCCCGTGCCCGGCGCTCCCGCCCGTACCGCTCGCGGGCTTCCGCGGCGGCTTCCCGCAGTGCCTCGGGGTCGTTCCTGTCGGGCTCGCGCCCCTGCGCGCGCGTACTCGGCAGGAAGCGCCGCAGGACCTCTCCGGAGACCTCGGCGAAGGCGCGCAGCCCGGGGTGGTCGGCACCGGGCCCCGTGCCCGGCGGGCCCGCGGGCTCCCCGGTGTCGCCGAGCAGGGCCACGGCGGTGGCGGGGAAGTTGTGCACGCTGCGTCCGAACCGCCGCTCCAGATAGTCCGAGCAGTGCTTCTGCAACAGCAGCGCGTCGTCACGCTCCAGATGGCCGAGCAGCTCCTCCTCCACGCCCTCCAGGAACTCGTAACCCAGCACCTCGGGGTCCTCGTCGCGTTCCCGGCGCTTGAGGAGCCCGCCGAGCAGCACCTCCGCGAGGACCTCGGGCCCGCTGCCCGCCAGCATGGCGCGCTGCACGAGCTGCATCACGGGCAGGATCGTCGGCACCGCGGAGAGGTACACGGCGAGCTGCCAGGCCGCGGGCGACGCCGTGCGCCGGAACGCCCGCACCCGCTCGCCGCCGCCGAACTCCTGACGGGCCCGCACCGGCGCCCCGGACGGCCCGTGCTCGGCCTCCGCGTGGCCCGCGGCCGCCTCCAGGCACTGCCCGGTGGCGCCGGACACCAGCTTGGCCCAGCCCTCCACGGAGGACCTCCGCAGCGCGAGCACCGGCACGGGGATGCCCCGCCGCCGCGATCCGCCCCCGCTCGCGGGCTCGAACTCCAGACGTCCGGCGGGGCCCTCCCGGCGGTGCAGGTGGCCTCGCCGCGCGGGTAAGTGCGTACGCCGCCACATGCGCTGCGGCAGGGGCTGCACCACGGCGACCGGCGCGAGTGAGCCCCAGCGGTACAGCAGCCGCTGCATCCGGCCGCTGCGCCACATCGGGCCCGCGCAGTCGCTCAGGACGAGGGCCAGCCTGCTGCCGGTGGGGTCGCTGAGGCGCTCGGGGTCCTGGAGGGCTGCGCCGGGGCGGGCCGTCGCCGCGTATCCGGGGCGGCCGTCCTCGCCCTCGTGCAGGAACTGCACCTGCACCTCGCGGAAGGCACCCGCCCGCTCACACACGTGCCGCAGCTCGCCGAGCGCCTGCTCCCACACGACCGTGGACGTGGAGAGGTCCATGACGAGCAGGAGCCGCGCCTCGCGCCGCCGGGCGTGCCGCAGGACGGGGACCACGAGCCCGGTGTCGGCGGCCCGCTCCGCCGTGGCCTGTTCGTCGAGGTCGCGCGGTACGGGGCGCACGGGCGGCCGGTAGCGCTGCAAGGGCCGCAGGGCGCGCTGGAGGGCCAGCGGGTCGGGCAGGACGGCGGCGGCCGGGACCTGCACGGGGACGCCGTCGCGCCGCTCGCCGTCGCCGCCCTCCCCGGGTACGACCAGCCGGGCGCGGGGCACGGCCCGGGGCGCCGCCCTCGGCGCGGGGGCGGGCGGGGTGTGCCGGTGCGGCGGCCCGGCGTCGTCGTGCGCGCCGCCACCGGGCCGTACGGGCGGCGGCGGGTCGGCGGCGGATCCCTCTTCGGCGCCGCCGCCCGCGGTGACCTGCCGGGCGAGCCACAAGGAGTCGGCCAGTTCCTGGACCGTGGGGTCGAGTTCCGCGTCCCGCAGGCGCGCGACGAGCGCCGCGAGCGCTTCGCTCACGGCGTCGGCACGGTGCGGGGCGGAGGTCATGCCGTCACTGCGGCCCTCGGTCGAGGGGGCGCATCAGCAGCCCGGCGATCTCCTCGCGCCGCTCCGGCTGCTGCCGCGCGGCGTGCTGGGCGAGGAAGATGGCGTTCAGGAGCTGGTCGGTGGGGCGCAGCGCGCCGTCCGACTCGGCGTCCGTGAACTGGTCGACGAGGTCGAGGTTGGTGTCGTAGGAACCGGCCCCGAAGTGCGCGAGGACCATCGCGGCGAGGCGTTGGTCGCGCGGCGGTTCGAGGTCGAGGGGGACGCAGCGGCGCAGCAGCGGGCCGGGGAACTCACGCTCGCGGTTGCTGGTCAAAACGACGACGGGGAAGGCGCGGCAGCGCACCCGGCCCCGGGTGACCGGCACACGACGGCCGTCGTCGGTGAGGACGTGCACGGTCTCCTGCCCGGGCCGGTCGGCGATCCGCTCCAGCTCGGGGATGCCGAACTCCCCCTCTTCCAGGACGTTCAGGAGGTCGTTGGGCAGATCGATGTCGCTCTTGTCGAGTTCGTCGATGAGCAGGACGCGCGGCCGGTCGGAGGCGATGAGCGCGGTGCCGAGCGGCCCGAGCCGCAGATAGCGCCCGATGTCCTCGGCCTGGTCACGGCCGAGCTGGTTGTCCTGGAGCCGGCCGATCGCGTCGTAGGTGTAGAGGCCGTCCTTGAGCTCGCTGCGGCTGACGATCGCCCACTGGAGGACCCGGCCGAGGCCCAGTTCGTATGCGAGGGAGTGCGCGAGGGTGCTCTTGCCGGACCCCGGCTCGCCGGTGACGAGGAGGGGGCGCCGCAAGTACAGGGCGGCGTTGATGAGTTCGAGCGCCTCGGAGCCCTGCACGGACATCGGGACGTTGCTGTCACCGAGGCGGCGGCGGGTCGCCGAGTCGATGGCCGGGACCTCGTACGCCACCGGCGCGGCGTCGAACGCACGCCAGGGCGGCGGGTCCGGGAGCCGCCCGATCTTGTCCGGATCCGGACCACCGACGCCCTCGTAGATGAACCATCCGCTCACTGCGTACTCCTCGTCGACGGTCGGTGGCTTCGGTGGCTGACCACGTCCTGGCCGACGGGGGCGGTACGCGCCCACAACGGGCCCTTGGGAATGTACCCACGCACGGGGCACTCAAGAGCGGGTTTCGGCCAGGGAGTTGGCGGTGCGCCGCTGTCGGCGGCTGTCCGCGGGCTGTCGGCGGGTGCGTGCGGGCTGTCGGCGGGTGTGCGCGGGGGCGGGGCGGGTGGCGACGTGGCGCCGTCGGCGCCCCCGCGCGCGTGCCGCGCCCTCACGGCGAGTCCGCCGGCATCGTGTCCTCGGGCGGCAGCGGCCTGCGCGGGTCGTCGTACAGGAGGGCGAGCGGTTCCGCCCAGCGCCGGTCGCTCCGGCCGCTGCTGATGTCCTGCCGTATGTGCCGCAGTACGTCGGGGAGTTCGGCCACCGAGCCCACCGCGCCGAGCAGTCGCTCCACGCCCGCGTGCAGGTCCTCGCAGGATTCCTGGCAGCCGCGCGTGGCGTGTCCCTCGATGTGCCACAGCATGACGCCGTGGCCGCTGCCGAGGGCGAGGCGCATGGCGTCGCGGCCCGCGCCGCGTCCGGCGGGGCGGCACATCACCGGGATCACGGTGTGCGGCAGCTTCTGGAAGTGCCGGGCCTGCGGCCTGCTGTCCCGCTCGGGGACCCGGGCGGGCGCCAGCTCGCGCGCCGAGGCGATCGCCTTCCAGCGCTCGTGCCAGTCGGGGTTGTCCGGATCCGCGCGGCGCGCGAGGTCGCGCAGGACGACGCGCCGCTGGGTGCCGAGGTGCTCGGCGGCGTAAAGCTTCGCCATGTCGTCGAACTGCCAGCGGTGCACCTGGGTGTCGAAGTGCTCGGCGGGCAGGGCGAATTCCAGCGGCACCGGGGCGCCCTCACCGTCCAGCCGGTGCAGGGTACGGCCGAGCGGGGCACGCAGCGCCTGGACGAGCTCGGCGGGCAGGAAGCCCTCTCCGGAGTAGTCCTCCGCGGCCATCTCCGTGTCGCCGTGTTCGAACTCGCCCTCCTGGCCGCTGTGGTTGACCCAGATCTGCCAGTGGAAGCGGGCGGGCGTCACGCTGATCACCGGGTCGAGCAGCACGGTCACCGTCGGCCCCTCGCCGGGCCCCGGATAGGGCACGGCCACGCGGTCCGGGCCGCCGGGATCGGGGCGCAGTTCGTCGGGCAGCCGGGCGTCGGTGATCAGGGCGTGCAGATGCGTGCGGTCGTCCTCGCCGAGCCGCTCGGCGACCCAGGCCTCCAGCCGCTCGGCGTCGCCGCCGCGGCTGCGTACGTACGCGGCGACGAGCCGCAGGTAGTGCAGGAACGTCAGCGCGTCCTCGGGCAGGGCCCCGTCGTAGAGCAGCCCATGGCCGTCGCGCCAGGTCAGCAGCGCGGGCGCGGCACCGGCCGGCCTGCGGCCCCGGACCTTGCGGACGATCTTCGCCACGGAGGGCGCGGCGCCCGGGTCGGGCAGCCCGGCGAGGAGGGCGAGGGCGGTGCGGCGGTCCTTGGGGGTCCACAGCTCGGGGCCGGCGTGGCGGCCTGCGCCGAGCAGCCGCTGCTGTTCGTCGATCCAGTTGTCGCCGGTGATGACGCGCGGGGCCGTGCCGTGCCAGCGGTCGTGGGCGGCGGTCACCTCGCGGTAGGCGGCGCCGAACCGCCGCAGCGCGAGCGTCGCGACGGCCATGCCGCCGTCCCGCTCCCTGCGGCGCGACTTGATCAGGCCGACCACGGCGCCGGTGCGCGGATCGAGCAGCGGGCCGCCGGAGACGCCCTTGGGGAAGGCGATGTCGGGCTTGAAGCGCAGCCCGGCGCCGTCGTCGCGGACGTTGATCTCCGCGTCGGCGCTCCAGGGCTTGGCCCCCGCGCTCGCCTCGTTCTCGTCCGGCCGGTAGCCGTACGCCACGACGGCGCCGAAGGGGCGTACGGCGCGGTCGGCGAGCCACACGCACTCGTGCTCGTGGTCGGCGGGGTCGCCGATGAGCCGGACCAGCGCGAGGTCCTCGTCGGGCGGCACCAGGGACCGCTCGTGGTCGCTGAGCAGCCAGTGCGCGAGGCGGGCTTCGACGGGGATGCCGTCGTTGAGGTCGGCGCCGCGCACCGCGAACGGCCGATCGCGGTCCCTGACGAGGTGCGGCCGCAGCACGTGGGCGCAGGTCAGCACCCACCCGGGCGCGACGAAGAACCCGCTGCCCCACATCGGCGCCTCCCCGGCGCCGTCCTGGTCGGCCGCCAGGAGGTGGACGGTGGCTGCCTGCGCGAGGGCGTCGAGCCGGGGAGCGGGCTCAGGCATGCGGGGCCGGATCCGCGGCGGGCCGGTCGTCGGGGGCGCCGTCCGGGCGGGTGGCGTGCCTGTCCAGCTGCCAGGTGAGCGTGACCTGCACGGATGCCTTGGCCTCGCCGTCGGCCAGGACGGCGATGACCTTGCCGGGCTTGGCGCTGAGCTCCACCCCGAAGGTGACGCTGGCCTCGTCGGGCCGCGCGGCGGCCGCGGCGTCCAGCACGGAGCCGCCGACCCCGCGGATCAGCTCACCGAGCTCCTCGACCTTGGCGACGGCGGTGTCGAGGACGCCGACGTCCTCGTCGTCCGCACCGTGTCCGCCGACCGTGCCGATCCTGGCGTACACGGTCTGCCCGCCGGGCAGCTCGATCCGCTGCACATGCCCCGCCACAGCCCATCCCCCGCTCTTCCAAGCCCTGCCGAGCTCCGCCAACTGGCGCTTCGAACACGCTGTTTGATCTGCGACGAGGTTAATGGCCTGCACGGTTGCAGGGCGACCCCCGCATGCCGCCGTATGCCGTACGAATCCGGCCAGACCGGCGCCCCCCGTCCACCGCCTACGATTGAGACGGAAGAAACCGTCCGCATCAGGAGCATGAGTTGTACTTCACCGACCGTGGCATCGAGGAGCTGGAGAAGCGGCGCGGCGAGGAGGAGGTCACCTTCGAGTGGCTCGCCGAGCAGCTCCGCACCTTCGTCGACCTCAACCCCGACTTCGAGGTCCCGGTCGAGCGCCTGGCGACCTGGCTGGCGCGGCTGGACGACGAGGACGAGGACGAGTAGCCCCTCCACTCCCTGCCCCTCCTACCCGGTCACGAGGGCGGGTGCCAGCTCCCGCCACTGCGGCAGGGGCAGCGCCGCCGGGTCCTCGGTCAGCACCTGTACGCAGACGTGATCGGCACCCGCGTCGAGGTGGGCCCGCACGCGCGCGTGGAGCGCGTCGACGTCTCCGTAGGCGACGATCGCGTCGACGAGACGGCGGCTGGGCCGCCCGCCCGTGACGTCCCCGTCGCCGAATCCCATGCGCCGCACGTTCGCCGCCTGGTGGGGAGCGCTCGCGATGTAGCCCGCCACGTGCCGCGCGGCCACCTCGCGCGCCCGGTCGACGTCCGTGTCCAGGACGACGGCCTGTTCGACACCCAGGAAGGCGTCCGGCCCCATGGTCCTTCGCGCGAGCGCCGTGTGCTCGACGGGCACGAAGTACGGGAGGGCGCCCCAGGTGCGTTCGGCGGCCAGCGCCAGCATCTTGGGGCCGAGCGCCGCAAGGACGCGGCGCGGGGCGGGGTCGGGGACGGGGCCGTGCGCGGGGGCCGCGTCCATGGAGTCCAGGTAGCGGCGCATCGTCGCGAGCGCCTTCCCGCGCGTGGGAACGGGGTAGCCGTCGACCTCCACGACGGTGTCGTCGACCCGGTGGCCGCCCAGACCGAGCAGATAGCGCCCCGGAAAGGCCTCCCCGAGCGTGCGCTCCGCCGCTGCCATGGCCAGCGGTTCCCGGAAGGCGATGTTGGCGATGCCCGAGGCGACGACGATGCGCCGTGTAGCGGACAGCAGCAACCAGGCCTGCCCCACGGTGTCCCGCCCGAAGGCCTCTCCGTACCAGAGGGCGCCATACCCCAGTTCCTCGATCTCCGCGGCGGCCTCCCGGACCCGTCCCGCGGGGTGCCCCTCGAAGGCGAAGGTCCACACCCCGACCTGTCCGAGTCCGCCCCGCACCGTAGCGCTGCTCACGTGCCCACCCCTTGCCTTGCCGTGCCTGCTTCCGGAGAGGTTCCGCTTCCGGCGCCAGTTCCGGATCCGGCGCCAGTCCCGGTTCCGGATCCAGTTCCGGAGAGCCTCTCCACTTAACGCTCAACGATATGGAGAACCTCTCCGTTTGGCTAGCCCCCAGCCGCGCGGTGCGCGACGATGACCCGATGAGGAAACCCCAGGAACGGCGCCCACAGGGGCCCGTGCGCCCCGAGGCACGGCTGGGGGCTCGCGTCGCCGCCACGGCGTCGCCGGAGCCTTCCGGACCTCCTGACTTGGGGCGCGAGCGCTCCCGCGGGGACCGGCCTCCCGCCGGCCGGCAGCCGCGCGCGGACGCACGGCGCAACCGCGAGCGGATCGTCGCGGCGGCACGCGAGGCGTTCGCCGAGTCCGGCCCCGAGACGTCCCTCAACGAGATCGCCCGCCGCGCGGGAGTCGGCCCGGGCACGCTCTACCGCCACTTCCCCGCCCGCTCCGCACTGCTGACCGCGGTACTCCAGGACCGCATCGACACCCTGTGCGGACGCGCGGAGGAGCTGCTCGCGGCCGACTCCCCGGACGAGGCGCTGGCCGAGTGGCTGCGCGCGCTGCTCGCCCACGCGCGCGTGAACCAAGGGCTGGGCGGTGCCCTTCTGATCGAGGAGCTGGAGCGGCAGGACGCCGCCCTTGGCTTCGACTGCCACCAGCGGATCCAGGACACGGCACACGGACTCCTGGCGCGGGCCCAGCACTCGGGCACGGCCCGCTCCGACCTCACGGCCCCCGACCTGGTCCAGCTGGTGGTGGGCATCGCGCTCTCGACGGCCCACACGACGGCGGACCCGAGCCAGCCGGACCGCCTCCTGGCACTCGTCCTCGACGCCGTACGCGGCCACCGCTGAGCCACCGGCCCGACACCGCCACCGACGTCGCCCCGACCAGGCACCCACAACACCGGCCGACCACCGGAAGCCGTGCGCCCGCCGAATCGACCACCTGAAGCGCCGCGCCCGGCCGACCGACCGAGCCTCCCCAGCACCGAATCAACCACCCGAGCCATCGCAGCACCCGCACCCCCCTCCGCCCCCGGGAGCGCCGTCAGCCCCGCTCCCTCATCCGGTCATACGCGAGCCCCAGCACCCCCTGCACCAGCAGCACCCCCGCCGCCACGGCCCAGCCCCCACTGCGCCGCCGCACCGCCCACACCGCGAGCGGCAGACCGGCGGCCACTTGTGCCGCGGCCAGCGCCCGCGCCTTGGGGCCGCGCACCCAGGGGCCGAGCGGTCCGCTCTCGACCACGTCGAACTCCGCCCGCACCGCGTCACGCCAGCCGGACCACTCGATCCTGCGCAGGCCCCGCTGGACCCGCGCGACCTCCCGCAGCCGGTCGGCCGGTTCGCCGGGGCCGAGGCCGGGCGGGAGGGTGAGGCCCGTGCGGGTGAGGACGGCGAGCAGACCGAGCATCCTGGCGCGCGCGTCGGCCTCCGTGTCGGGCCGGGTCAGCGCCTCCAGGGCCTGCATGTCCAAGACGGGATCGAGGCCGAGCCGCGCGGCGAACGTCCGCATCGCCTCGTCCTCACCCACGGGCGTGCCGTTCGCCAGCCATTCGTAGCCGACGGTGCGCCGGAAGCCCGCCGCGAGGGTGTAGCCGGAGCGGTCGGTGTCCCACCACAGGGCCAGCACAGGCCGGCCGGAGCCGACCGCGAGCGCGGTGGCCCAGCCGGTGAGCACCCGGTCGACCGGCTCCTCGCCGTGCAGCCACGGCTTGCCCTCGGGCACGAGTACGCTCCAGCCGCCGCCGGCCGGCGCGAGCAGCATCCGCTCGCGGAGCAGATGGGCGGCGGGCTCCACGATGTCCGGCTCGGCCTGGCTGAGCAGCAGCGCGCCGACGCCCGTGGCGTGGTCGGGGGCTTCTGACGACATGACCCCACGCTAGGACAGATCGGGAGATCCGGCTCATAAGCCGCGACGCACCGAGCCGTCGCCCACGCTTCTTCACCCTGGGCATGTCTTGACTTCCGACAACCGCGATATATCGTGGATACCAGAGACGCGATATGGCGCGTCCTGCCCGGCCCACCGGGCCCGCCAAGGAGGTCAGCCCATGCCCGAGTGGTCCGTCGCCGAGCCCCGCAAGCTCACGTTCGACGCCCCGGTGGCGACCCTCCGCGTGCGCCTAGTGGGCGGCATGGTCCACGTCGTGGGTACCGGCGAGGACTCCGCGCGCCTGGAGGTATCCGAGATCGAGGGCCCTCCCCTGACCGTCACCCAGAAGGACGGCGTCCTGTCCGTCGCCTATGACGACCTGCCATGGAAGGGCTTCCTCAAGCTCAAGGGGCTCGCCCTCAAGGGATGGCAGCGCAGCGCGGTGATCTCCCTGGCGGTGCCCGCGGGGACCCGTGTCGAGGTGGGCGCGATCGGCGCGGGCGCCATGGTCTCCGGCATCGAGGGCCCCGCGGAGGTGAAGAGCGTCACCGGCGACACGACACTGGTCGGCCTCATGGGCCCGGTCCGCGCGGAGACGGTGTCGGGCAGTGTGGAGGCGCAGGACCTCCGCGGCGACCTGGGGTTCCAGTCCGTCTCGGGCGATCTGACCATGGTCGAGGCCGTCGGCTCGTCCGTCCGGGCGGATTCGGTGAGCGGCGCGTTGATCGTGGACCTCGCCCCGGCGGACACCCCGGCGGACATCACCCTCACGAACATCTCCGGTGAGATCGCGGTCCGCCTCCCGCACCCGGCCGACGTCGAGGTGGAGGTGGACACCACGAGCGGCGCGGTGTCGAACGCCTTCGAGGAGCTGAAGGTCGGCGGCGGTTCGCACGCCTGGGGGTGGGCCGGCCGACGCGTCACGGGCCGGCTCGGCGCGGGCAGCGGAAGGCTCCGGGCGACGACGGTGTCCGGAGCCATCGCGCTCCTGCGCAGGCCACCGATGGAGGAAGATCCCCACGACGGGGTCCCTCCGGACGTCACCCCGTCGGACTCCCCCGACACCGACGTCCCCCCTCCGCCGACCGCCGCCCCGACCGACAAGAAGGTGCTCTGAGATGCCCCCCGTGTTCGCCCACGGCCGCCTGCGCCTGTACCTGCTCAAGCTGCTCGACGAGGCGCCCCGCCACGGCTATGAAGTGATACGCCTCCTCGAAGAGCGCTTCCAGGGGCTGTACGCCCCCTCGGCCGGCACGGTCTACCCGCGCCTCGCGAAGCTGGAGGCCGAGGGCCTGGTCACGCACACCACCGAGGGGGGCCGGAAGGTGTACGCCATCACGGACGCGGGCCGCGCCGAACTGGCCGGCCGCGGCGGTGAGCTGGCCGACCTGGAGCTGGAGATCCGCGAGTCGCTCGCCGAGCTGGCCGCCGAGATCCACGAGGGCGTCCAGGGCGCGGCGGGCGATCTGCGCCGCGAGATGCGGGCCGCCGCCAAGGAGGCACGCGCCTCGGGCGCCGCGGGTACCGGCCGGGGCTTCCCGGACCCCACCGGCTTCCTCGACGGCGCCTGGGGCGACAAGGACGGCTGGCGCCAGGCGAAGGAGGACTTCAAGCGCGCCAAGCAGGAGTGGAAGGAGCAGGCGCGCCGCGCGAAGGACGAGAGCCGCCGGGCCCGCGAGGAGGCCCAGCGCGCGCGCCGCCAGGCCAAGGACGCCCAGGAGAAGGCGCGGACCGTCGCCCAGGAGGAGATCCAGCGCATCGCCCGGCGCGTCCAGGAGCAGGTCCAGGACCACTTCGCGCGAGGTGACTGGCCGGCGGGCGTACAGGAAGGCCTGTCCGAACTGGCCAAGGAGTTCGGCGAGTTCGGCATGGACTTCGGCAAGCACTTCCCCCGCCCGGCCTCCGGGACGGAGTCCGGAGCGACATCGGCGGCGGCGGCATCCGGAGCCGGGGCCAGGGCGGGCTCCGAGCCCGGCTCCCCTGCCGGGCCCAAGTTCACCGGTGCCCGCGAAGGCCTGACCGTGGACTACACCCCCGACTGGGCACAGGAGGAGCCGACCGGAAACCCTGCCCGCGACCTCGACCGCCTACTGGACCGCTTCCGCGACGACATCCGCGACGCCGCCCGCGACCACGGCGTCTCGGAGGACCAGCTGCGGGAGGTCCGGGGCCACCTGTCCGCGGCGGCCGCACACATCGTGGCGACCTTGCACCCACCGAAGACCTGACGGCAGGACGGCGGGACGGAGGGACGAAGAGAGGGCACCGACAGCCCGCCCGGCGGGGCCCCGGCGTCCCTCCCGTCACCTCACCCCAACACCCGGTCCACTCCCGCATGGGTGACCCCGTGGTCCGCGAGCACCTCGGCGACGACTCCCGGGCCGGCCGTGAGGGCCAGCAGGATGTGCTCGTCACCGATGCGGCGGTCGCGGCGGGCGGTGGCGATGCGCAGGGACTTCACCAGGGCATCCTTGGCCTCGCGGGAGAAGGGCACCCGCCCGAGCCAACGCTGCCCTCCCCGGCCCGCCTTCCCCCGAGCCCCGGCCAACGCCCCCTCCCCATGGGCCTCTTCGACCCGGGAGACGATCGCGGCCACGTCGATGCCGAGCCCGGCCAGCGCGTCCGTGTCGGCCTGCGACAGGCCGCCGCGCCGGCGCGCCCCGCTCAGCGCCTCCTCGATCGAATCCCGGTGCCGCGCCGCCCCGAGCGAGGCGAGGACGAAGGACGCCCGGCTCGCCTCGCGGTCGAGCAGCGCGAGCAGCATGTGCCCGTCGTCGACCGAGTCGGCGCCCCTCCGCTCGGCGTGCTCGACCGCGCCCAGCACCACCGCGCGGGCGTCCTTGGTGAACCGCTCGAACATCACTGCCTCCCGTACTTCTTGTGCACGGCCTGCCTGCTCACCCCGAGCTCCGTGGCGATCTCCTGCCACGACCAGCCCTGCCGGCGCGCACTGCGCACCTGCACGGCCTCCAGCCGCTCCACCAGCTTCCGCAGCGCGGAGACGGCGCGCAGCCCGACCCGTGGGTCCTGATCACCCGCTCGCTCGGCGAGATCCGTAGCTTCGGTCATACATGTCAACTTACGTTGACGCACCCCTTCCGTCAACCATGGTTGACGGAAGGGGTGTGGAGGCGGAGGCAGCGGGCCGCTCAGACCTCCAGCACGATCTTGCCGAACTGGTCCCCGGATTCCATCCGCTCGAAGCCCTCCCTGGCCCGGTCCAGCGGCAGCACCTCGTCGATGACGGGCCGTACGCCCGTGGCGGCGCAGAAGGAGAGCAGATCCTCCAGCTCGTCCTTGGTCCCCATCGTCGAGCCGACGACCTTAAGCTCCAGGAAGAAGATCCGGGTCAACTCGGCGTGCGAGGGCCGGTCGCCGCTGGTCGCGCCAGAGATCACCACGGTGCCGCCCGGCTTCAGCGACTTGACCGAGTGCGACCAGGTCGCCGCGCCCACCGTCTCGATGACGGCGTCGACCCGCTGCGGCAGCCGGGCGCCCGACTCGACCGCCTCCACCGCCCCGAGCTCCAGCGCCCGCTTCCGCTTCGCCTCGTCCCGGCTGGTGGCGAAGACCCGCAGGCCCGCCGCCTTGCCGAGCACGATCGCGGCCGTGGCGACGCCGCCACCGGCGCCCTGCACGAGGACCGAATCCCCGGGGCGCACCCCGGCGTTGGTGAAGAGCATGCGGTACGCGGTCAGCCACGCGGTCGGCAGGCAGGCCGCCTCGGCGAAGGAGAGCTCCTTCGGCTTGGGCAGCACGTTCCAGGTGGGGACGGCGACCTGCTCGGCGAAGGTGCCCTGGTACTTCTCGGTGAGGATGGAGCGGCCCTCGCGGGGCCCGACCCCATGCCCGGACTGGCCGATGACGGAGTGCAGGACGACTTCGTTGCCGTCCTCGTCGATCCCGGCCGCGTCACAGCCGAGGATCATCGGCAGCTTGTCCTCGGCGAGACCGACCCCGCGCAGCGACCACAGGTCGTGGTGGTTCAGGGAGGCGGCTCTGACGTTCACGGTCGACCAGCCGGGGCGTGCCTCGGGGGCGGGACGCTCCCCCAACTCAAGGCCGGAGAGCGGCTGGTCACGGTCGATACGGGCGGCGTATGCAGCGAACATGCCGCCGACCATAGGCCGCCGCCGGGCCGCGGCGGAACCACGTACGACTGTGACACGCGCCGCGCCCCCTGCCGTACGCGAGGTAGGCCAGGGGGCGCGGGGTCGGTGCCGGGCGGGCGATCAGCTGCGGGCGACGCCCTCCGCGCGGGCGGCGGCGGCGACCGCGGCGGTCACGGCCGGGGCGACGCGCTCGTCGAACGGCGACGGGATCACGTACGCGGCGGAGAGCTCGTCCCCGACGACGTCCGCGAGGGCGTCGGCGGCGGCGATCTTCATGCCCTCGGTGATCCGCGAGGCGCGCACCTGGAGGGCGCCGGCGAAGATGCCGGGGAAGGCCAGCACGTTGTTGATCTGGTTCGGGTAGTCCGACCGTCCGGTCGCCACCACGGCCGCGTACTTGTGCGCGATGTCCGGGTGGACCTCCGGGTTCGGGTTGGCCATGGCGAACACGAAGGAGTTCGGCGCCATGGAGGCGACGGCCGGCTCCGGCACGGTGCCGCCCGAGACGCCGATGAACACGTCGGCACCGGCGAGCGCGGACTCCAGCGAACCGCTCAGCCCCGCCTTGTTGGTGAGCTCGGCAAGCTCCCGCTTGACCGGCGTGAGGTCGTCCCGGTCCCGGCTCACGATGCCCTTGCGGTCGGCGACCGCCACGTCGCCGAGCCCCGCCTCCAGCAGGAACTTGGCGATGGCGACACCGGCCGCGCCGGCGCCGGAGATCACGGCGCGCAGCTCGCCGAGGGTGCGCCCGGTCAGCTTCGCCGCGTTGCGCAGCGCCGCCAGCGTCACGACGGCCGTGCCGTGCTGGTCGTCGTGGAAGACCGGGATGTCGAGCCGCTCCTGGAGCTTGCGCTCGATCTCGAAGCACCGGGGCGCCGAGATGTCCTCCAGGTTGACGCCACCGAAGGACGGGGCGAGGCGCACCACGGTCTCGACGATCTCGTCGGCGTCGGTCGTCGCGAGCGCGATCGGCACCGCGTCGACACCGCCGAACTGCTTGAAGAGGATGGCCTTGCCCTCCATGACGGGGAGCGAGGCCTCCGGGCCGATGTCCCCGAGGCCGAGCACGGCGGTTCCGTCGGTCACGACGGCGACGACGTTCGACTTCCACGTGTAGTCATGGACGAGCTCCGGCCGCTCCGCGATCGCGCTGCACACTTTCGCGACGCCGGGCGTGTACGCGAGGGACAGGTCGTCCTTGTCGCGGACCGGCACGGTGGCCTGCACGGCCATCTTGCCGCCGCGGTGCAGCGCAAACGCCGGATCAAAGGGCTCGGCCGCACCGGCAGGGCCCTCGTGATCCGTACTGCTGTCGCTGCGAGGATTGACGATCTCCGCTGCCACTTGTCTGACCCCTTAAGTCTTAATCATTCGTTGAGGGTGTCCACTCCTGGTTGAGAAGTGGGCGGGCACCGCGTCCGTTCCCCGCCTGTCGGCGGAGGGAGGTACGGACACGCGGGCGCGCCGCACACGCGCCCTGAGCCCCGGATGAGGGGTGTAGCCCACCTTTCTACCCGAAGGCGGTGGGCCCGGGCGAGTGACATTGGTTGCAGTACGCGCCGGAAAGGGGTCCGCCGGACGCGCGACAGGGTAGGGGCGGGCGGCCGCGGGCCGACCGGCGCGAGGCGGCCGAGCCGCGCCCGGGAGTCCACATGGCGAGATTCGCGGGATATCACTCGGTTAACGGTGATTCGCTCTGCGCTCCATACGGCCGTGCCGCACCGGGCCCTGCCGGGCCGCCGGCATCCGGCACTGGCCCGTTATCCGATTTTGACATCTCCGGCACCCAGAATCGGACGGTCCGAATGGCAAGATGCCGTCATCACACGAGGTCGCGACACCCGAAGGTGTGTGCACGACTCATCGGCAACTCCCTCATCCGCCGGAGGACCCACCATGACCGCAAGCTCCATTTGTCGTAAGACCGCAGCCAAGTCCGCGAAGTCCCGGATTGCCGCGGTCGGCACGATCGCGGTCGCCGGCGCGCTGCTGCTGTCCGGCTGTGGCGACCAGACCAACGACAAGGAGAGCAACGCGGTCGTCGACGCGCCGCTCGCCGACAAGCTGCCCAAGGACATCCGCGACAAGGGCGTCATCAAGGTCGGGTCGGACATCGCCTATCCGCCGGTGGAGTTCAAGGACAAGTCCGGCAACACCGTGGGCATCGACCCGGACCTGGGCGAGGCGATGGGCAAGCAGCTCGGTGTGCGGTTCGAGTTCGAGAACGGCACCTTCGACACCCTCCTCGGCGGTCTGCGCTCCAAGCGCTACCAGATCGCGATGTCGGCCATGACCGACACCAAGAACCGCCAGGAGGGCATCGACGAGGAGACCGGCAAGAAGGTCGGCGACGGCGTCGACTTCGTCGACTACTTCACGGCGGGCGTCTCGATCTACACCAGGAAGGGCGACGACCAGGGCATCAAGACCTGGACCGACCTCTGCGGCAAGAAGATCGTCGTCCAGCGCGGCACCGTCTCGCACGACCTGGCCAAGGCCGAGTCGAAGAAGTGCAAGGGCGGCAAGAAGATCGCCATCGAGCAGTTCGACAACGACCAGCAGGCCCAGACCCGACTGCGCTCCGGCGGCGCCGACGCGGGCTCGTCCGACTTCCCGGTGGCCGCGTACGCGGTGAAGACCTCGGGTGGCGGCAAGGACTTCCAGCTGGTCGGCGAGCAGGTCGAGGCGGCGCCGTACGGCATCGCCGTCTCCAAGAAGAACCCCGAGCTGCGCGACGCGATCAAGGCCGCGCTCGACGCGATCATCGCCAACGGCGACTACGAGAAGATCATCAAGAAGTGGGGCGTCGAGGACGGCGCGGTGAAGGAAGCCAAGATCAACGGCGGCAAGTGACCGCGTCCCTCTCCCCCTAGTCGCTGAAAGGCCACGCACGTGACCACCGACATCTCCAAGAAGGGCCCCGAGGACGACGTCCCGAAGGCGCGGCAGGCGGAGGCCATCAAGGCCATCCCCGTGCGGCACTTCGGCCGCTACGTCGCGGCGGTCCTCGCGATCGGCATCCTCGCCGCCATCGTCTACGCCTTCTCGCAAGGCGACATCCGCTGGGACGCGATCCCGGACAACTTCTTCGACGAGCGCATCCTCAAGGGCGTCCGCGAGACCCTGATCCTCACCTTCCTCTCGATGCTCATCGGCGTCGTGGGTGGCGTGATCCTGTCGGTGATGCGCCTGTCGAAGAACCCGGTGACCTCGTCGATCGCCTGGTTCTACATCTGGTTCTTCCGCGGTACGCCGGTCCTGGTCCAGCTCTTCGTCTGGTTCAACCTCGGCTTCGTGTTCGACTACATCAACCTCGGTCCGGTCTACAAGGACGAGTGGTCGGACTTCATGACGCCGTTCCTGACGGCGCTGCTCGGCCTCGGTCTCAACGAGGCCGCGTACATGGCGGAGATCTGCCGCGCCGGTCTGCTCTCGGTCGACGAGGGCCAGACCGAGGCGGCGCACGCGCTGGGCATGAGCCACAACAAGACGCTGCGCCGCGTGGTGCTGCCGCAGGCGATGCGTGTCGTGGTGCCGCCGACCGGCAACGAGTTCATCAACATGCTGAAGACGACGTCGCTGGTCGCGGCCGTCCAGTACTACGAGCTCCTCAAGTACGCCCAGGACATCGGCACCTCGTCGGGCGCGACGGTGGAGACGCTGCTGCTCGCCGCCTGCTGGTACCTGATCATGACGTCGATCCTCAGCGTCGGTCAGTTCTACCTGGAGCGGTACTACGCGCGCGGCTCGTCCCGCACCCTGCCGGACACCCCGTTCCAGAAGATCAAGGCCAACCTGTTGTCGCTGGGCAACCGCTCGGGAGTGCGCTGATGACCGCCATGGTGAAGGCCGAGGGCGTCCACAAGTCCTTCGGTCACGTAGAGGTTCTCAAGGGCATCGACCTGGAGGTCAAGGGGGGCGAGGTCTTCTGCCTCATCGGCCCGTCCGGCTCCGGCAAGTCGACGTTCCTGCGCTGCATCAACCACTTGGAGAAGATCAACGCCGGCCGGCTGTACGTCGACGGCGAACTGGTCGGCTACCGGCAGAAGGGGGACAAGCTGTACGAGCTCAAGGACAGCGAAGTCGCCCTCAAGCGCCGTGACATCGGCATGGTCTTCCAGCGCTTCAACCTCTTCCCGCACATGACGGCGCTGGAGAACGTCATGGAGGCGCCGGTCCAGGTCAAGGGCATCGCGAAGAGCGAGGCCAGGGAGCGCGCCGGACAGCTGCTCGAACGCGTCGGCCTGGCCGACAAGGCGGGCAACTACCCCTCGCAGCTCTCCGGCGGCCAGCAGCAGCGCGTGGCGATCGCCCGCGCGCTGGCGATGGACCCGAAGCTGATGCTGTTCGACGAGCCGACGTCGGCCCTCGACCCGGAGCTGGTCGGTGACGTCCTCGACGTCATGCGCGACCTCGCGGAGTCCGGCATGACGATGGTCGTCGTCACGCACGAGATGGGCTTCGCCCGCGAGGTCGGTGACAGCCTCGTCTTCATGGACGGCGGCGTGGTCGTCGAGTCCGGCAACCCGCGCGACGTCCTGACCAACCCGCAGCAGGAGCGGACGCAGTCGTTCCTGTCCAAGGTGCTGTAGCGCTCCGCTGGGCTGAACCGTCATCGAAGGGGCCGGTACGGATCACGTACCGGCCCCTTCGGCGTGCCCCGTCAGGGGCGCGGGGAACTGCGCGAGAAGCCCCACCGGCCCGCAGCCGAAGACGCGACGCTACTTCAGCCCCAGAACCACCGCGTCCGACGGCGAGGCCCACACGGCCCGAGCCTCCGAGAACCCCGCCTCCCGGAGGGTTCGCGCATGCCACTCCACGGACGGCATGTCCCCGTCCGCATGATCGCCGTAGATCTCGAACCGCTTGGCGGTGGGCCCCGCCAGGACCGGATCCTGCGCGGCGAGCTGCCACCACTCCTTCCAGTCCAGCACCCCCTCGGCCTTGGCCCGGTCCATCTGCCGATGGCGGAAGGCGCTCTCGGCGGCGTTCAGCCGCGGCGTCGCGGGGTCCGGCATGTGATCGGCGTTCATGAAGACGCCGCCGTCGCGGACGAGCCCGGCCACCTGCCCGTACAACGTGGCGAGCGGCTCGCTGAACAGCCAGTGCAAGGCGGTCGCGGTGAGCACGGCGTCGTACGAGTCGTGCGGCAGCGCGGCGGCCCAGTCGGGGTCCTTCAGGTCGGCGGTGACGAACGTGACCCGGTCATCCCCCGCGAAGGTGCCCTCGGCGATGGTGAGCAGCGCGGGGTCGAGGTCGACGCCGACGCTCGTCGCGTCCGGGAACCTCTTGAGCAGCCGGTCCGTAATACTTCCCGTACCGCACGCCAGATCCAGCACGCGCGGCGCGGGGCCGACCACGGCCTCGACCATGTCGAGCATGATCCGGAACCGCTCCTCGCGGTCGGGCAGGTACCACTGCTGCTGCCGGTCCCAGCTGTCCTGCCAGGCGCGCCAGTCGGTGCCGGCCGTGGCCGCGGTCTCGGCTCCGGTCCCCGTCTCCGTCATCAGAACCCCTCCACTCCGTAATACCCTGGTACCGCAATCGGCCATTACCCGCCGACGAGATGACCCTAGCCCGCCCTCGTAAGGACTACAAGTGGAACTGGCCTATTACTCGGACTACGCCGTACGCCTGGTCAACAGCGAGGAGCCGGGCCGCAACAAGGACGCGCTGACCTCGGTCGAAGCGATCCGGGAGCTCTTCGGGACGAGCACGCAGATGGCCCGCCGCGCCACGGACTCCGACGTCACGCGCTTCCGTTCCGTGCGGGGCAGGCTCCGGGCGGTCTTCGAGGCGGCGGACGGCGGCGACGAGACGCTCGCGGTCGACCTGCTGAACTCACTGCTCCTGGAGTTCCCGGTGAGCCCGCAGATCTCGGGCCACGACCACCGGGACGACGACGGGCGCCCGCTGTGGCACATGCACCTGGCGGACCACCCCTCGAACGCCACCGCGGGGTACGCCGCCATCGCCGCGATGGGCCTCGCCTTCCACCTCACCGAGCACGGCGTGGACCGCCTCGGGCTCTGCGAGGCGGCGCCGTGCCGCAACGCCTACCTCGACACCTCGACCAACCGCTCCCGGCGCTACTGCTCGGACCGCTGCGCGACCCGTGCCAACGTCGCCGCCTACCGCGCCCGCAAGCGCCTGGAGACGGAGCGCTCGGCGAGCACCGGCCGCACCGCGGAGGCGGCCCAGCGCACCAGCGCCAACGGCGAGCGCCGCCCGGAGGCGGGCGGCCGGTAGCGGAACCGCACCCTGCCCAGGACGAGCTCCTCGGGGACGACGCCGTAGTCCGTACTGTCCCCGCCCGCGAACGCGTTGTCGCCGAGCACCCACCAGCCGCCCTCACGGCGCTCCTTGGCGCGCTTGACGACCAACAGGTCCTGCTGGAACGGGTGGCGCAGGACCACCACGTCACCCGGGCGGACGCGACCGCCCCACCGGACGAGCAGCCGGTCCCCGTGATACAGCGTGGGCACCATCGAGGGACCCGTCACCTCGGCCGCGCCCCACGGCACGACGGCCCTCCCGCGCTCGCTCTCCTGCGACAGCTCCGGCATCACCGCCACCTCCCCGGTCCTATCCTCCACCGGTCCCAGTCTGACCCTGGACTTTTGTCCTAAGCCCATGGGGGCACTCGCGAAAACCGGCCTCTCACGGAGTAATGTCCCACCTGAGAAGACGATCACGAGGAAGGACAGCTACATGCTTTCCCGCCTGTTTGCCCCCAAGGTGAAGGTCAGCGCCCACTGCGACCTGCCCTGCGGCGTGTACGACCCGGCCCAGGCCCGCATCGAGGCGGAGTCCGTCAAGGCCGTGCAGGAGAAGATGGCCGGCAACGACGACGCCCACTACCAGGCGCGCGCCACGGTCATCAAGGAGCAGCGCGCCGAGCTCGCCAAGCACCACGTGTCGGTGCTCTGGAGCGACTACTTCAAGCCCCCGCACTTCGAGAAGTACCCGGAGCTGCACCAGCTGGTCAACGACACCCTGAAGGCCCTCTCGGCCGCCAAGGCGTCGACGGACCCGGCCACGGGCCAGAAGGCGCTGGACTACATCGCCCAGATCGACAAGATCTTCTGGGAGACCAAGAAGGCCTGATCCTTGGCCGCGCTGTCTCCCGACCGCACCCGGTCCGCCGGTCGCCGAACATGGCGTCCGTGACGGTCCGGGTGCGGTCGTTTGCGGCCGTGCCGCTCACCCCCGGTGCGGCCGGCGGGGGCGGGCCAGGCCCAGGTCGTACGCGAGGATCGTGGCCTGGACCCGGTCGCGCAGGTCCAACTTGCCGAGCAGGGCGTTGACGTGGGACTTCACCGTGCCGGTGGTCACGCCGAGGGTCTCGGCGATCTCCGCGTTGGTGTGGCCCGCGGCCACCAGGGTCAGCACCTCGCGTTCGCGGGGCGTGAGCGACGTGAGGAGTTCGGGGTCCGGGGCGGGGGCCGTGTCGGCGAAGGCGTCGATCAGGCGGCGGGTGACGGTGGGCGCGAGCATGGCCTCGCCCGAGGCCACGACCCGGATGCCGGCGAGGAGTTCCTCCGGCAGCGCGTCCTTCAGGAGGAAGCCGGAGGCCCCGGCGCGCAGGGCGTCGTGGACGTAGGCGTCCTGATCGAAGGTGGTCAGGACGAGGACACGCGGGGCCGCCGCCCCCGCGTCCGCGGTGAGCAGCCGGGTCGCCGTCAGGCCGTCCATGCCCGGCATGCGGATGTCCATCAGGACGACGTCCGGGGAGAGTTCGCGGGCCAGCCGCACGGCTTGGGCGCCGTCCCGCGCCTCCGCCACCACGTGCAGGTCCGGTTCCGCGTCGACGATCGCCGCGAATCCGGCGCGGACCACGGCCTGGTCGTCGACGACCATCACTCGGACGGCTCCGGCGTCCGCGTTCTCGGTGGTGATGGTGGTACCTCCTTCTCCGGGCTCTCGGGTGCAGTCCGGACACCGGCCGTCGTCGGGTGCCGACGCGGCCCGCGTACGTTACCCGGGTCCGTCACCTCTCTCAGCGCCGCCAGCAGGTCCCGCATGGACGACAGGCCCGCCCTCGCCTCGTCCGCCACGCCCTTGAGGTCGCCCGCCTCCGCCCGCGCCACCACTCCGCCCGCGTGCCGTACGACCTCGCCGCGCAGTTCCACGGCGATGCGGCGGCGCTCCTCGTACGCCTCGAAGACCGCGGCGCGGACCGTCTCGGTGAGCGCGTGGTCCTCGATCGCCCTGATGCGTTCGCGCCGGGCACGGACCACCGCCCCGACGGTCCAGGGCACCGCGAAGGGGAACAGGAACAGCACCCCGAGCGCGCACGCCATGAAGACGACCGCGCCGAAGCCGCCGTCCTGGTCGAGGTCCGCCATGCCGTCGGCCGCCGCCAGGGCGAGTGACGACAGGGACAGCCCGGCCGCTCCCACCGCCATGGCCGGCCAGGTGACGCGCGCCGGCCCCGCGAAGGCGCCCACGGCGTGCACGGCCACGCACTGCGCCACTCCCCCGCCCACCGCCAGGCAGAACGCCACCGCGGGCGACACGATCCCGAAGGCGACCCCGAGCGGCGCGAGCCAGGCCGTGGCGAGGACCGCGCAGAGCACCGCCCAGGGCGCCCGGCGCCGCCACAGCAGCGGCAGCGCGTGGACGAGGGCGGGCCCGCAGGTCAGGGCGGTGTCGCCGGGGCTCTCCGCGAGGACGGCGAAGACCGGGAGCGAGGCGACGGCGAGCACGGTCGCCCCGTCGGCCGGATCCAGGCCGCGCAGGGCCCGGTGGCGTGAGGCGTGGCGGCGCAGCGGGGCCGTGGTGCGCGGCAGCCGTGCGCGCACCGACCAGCCGGGGCCGTCGCAGCGCGGCCCCGCCTCCAGGGTGCCGTCCAGCGCGGCGGCGCGCTCCCGCATGCCCGCGGTGCCCCGGCCCGCCCCGAGCCGCTGCCGAGCCCCGGAGGAGGACGCGTCGGGTGGCGCCGCGCTCGCCGTCCCGTCGTCCTCGACCCTGAGGTCGACCGCGCCGTCCCGTTCGAAGACGCCGATCCGTACGCGTACGGCGGCCCCGGGGGCGTAGCGCAGGGCGTTGGTGAGGGCCTCGCGGACGATGCCGAAGGCCGCGTCCGCGACCGGGCCTGTCAGGGCCGCGAGGTCCGGCGCCACGTCCACGGCGGGGCGCAGGCCCAGGCGGGCGAAGCCGTCGGCCAGTTCACCGACGCGCTGCTCGATGCCGCTCTCCTCGCCAGCGGCGCGGGTGCGCATCATCGCGACCAGGCGGTGCAGCGCCTCCAGCGTCTCGCGTCCGCTGTCCGCCGCGAATTCGAGCGCCTGTGCGGTCAGTTCCGGTCGGCGGTCGCCGAGCCGCAGCGCCGCGTCCGCGGTGACGACGACGGAGGTGAGGTGGTGGGCGCTGACGTCGTGCAGTTCGCGGGCCAGGCGCAGGCGTTCGGTCCCGGCTGCCCGGTTCCGTTCGGCCTCCGCCCGCGCCAGGTCCCGTGCGGCGGCCCGGCGTCCGGCGAGCCAGCGGCGGCGGCTGCGGCCGAGCCCCACGACGGTCAGGAAGAGCGCGCAGTTCACGAGGGTTTCGCCGCCGACCTCGACCACGGAGTCGAACAGCACCGCCGCGCGGACCGCCTCCGCGACGAGCAGGACGGCCCCGACCAGGGCGGCCGTCCGCACCGGTCGGCGCACCACGACCGAGTACAGGGCCACGAGCACGGCCACCGAGTGCAGCAGTGTCGCGTCCTCGGGCAGGAACGACCCGACCACCAGGCCCGTCTCCACGACGAGCGCGGCGGCCACCGGACGGCTCCGGCGCACGCCGAGCCCCGCGGTGATCACGACCGCGACGATCAGCGCCGCCGTGAGCTGC
The DNA here is from genome assembly GCF_043078805.1 of Streptomyces sp. NPDC015345. NCBI lineage: Bacteria > Bacillati > Actinomycetota > Actinomycetes > Kitasatosporales > Streptomycetaceae > Streptomyces > Streptomyces sp. NPDC015345. The sequence continues at coordinate 240,969 of NZ_JBIBTX010000003.1, forward strand.
GCGGCGCCGGTCTGGTCCCCGTCCCGCAGCGCGCGCCCCGGCCAGTAGGCCAGCTGCTGGATCGCCAGCAAGGCGGGCAGCAGCCAGTTACGTATCCCCTCCACCAGTACGTATCCCCTCCATATGGGCTCCGATGATACGGAGGGGCGGTACCTCTCTATCCCAGGGTGGAGAGCGCGATCCTGCCGACGGCCGACGTCATGGCCCGGCTCGGCCGGAATGCTGGGGCACATGACCACGACGCCCTCCCCGGCCGGGCCTCCGCACGATCCGTACGCACCGCCCCCGCCACCGCACGCGCCATCCCCCGCCGCCCCTCCATACGCATCCGGCCCGTACGCCCAGTTCATCCCGTACGGCGCGCCCACCCCGTACGCCCACCACCCGCACCACCCGCACCACCCGCACCCCGTGGAAGCCCCGCCACCACTCCCCTACCACCGCCTCGCCATGATCAGCGGCCGGCACCGCTGGTGGCGCCCCCTGGCGGGCACGGGCCTGGTGCTGGCCGGTGGTGTCGCCGTGACGCTGCTCGTGCTGCTCGGCGCCGAGGTGACGGGCGCGCTGCTCGACCGGCCGGTGGACGCGGACGGATTCCGGGTGTGGGGCGGCGTCGCGGAGACCGGCCTCGCCCTGCTCTCCCTCGCGCTGCTGCTCCCCGTGGTGCTGCTCGCCGCCCGCTGGGCCCAGCGGCGTCCGGCCGGGACGGTGTCATCGGTCGCCGGGCGGCTCCGGTGGGCCTGGCTCGGGCGGTGCATGGCGATGGGACTGCCCCTGGTCGCGGGGGCTTTCGGGGTGATGATGCTGCTGCCCGTCCCGGCGGGCGACGGCGCGGACGACATGCGGTGGGTCGGGCTCCCCGACTTCCTGCTCGGCCTCGCGATGGTGTGCGTACTCGTGCCGTTCCAGGCGGCAGCCGAGGAGTACGTGTTCCGGGGCTGGCTCACGCAGGCGGTCGGCGCCTGGCTCCGCTCCCCGTGGCCGGCGATCCTGCCCCAGGCGGCGCTGTTCGCGGCGGCCCACGGCTGGGGTACGCCGTGGGGGTTCGCGGACCTGTTGGTGTTCGGTCTGGTCGCGGGCGCACTGACGGTGCGTACGGGCGGCCTTGAGGCGGCCATCGCGCTGCACGTGCTCAACAACCTGCTGGCCATGGGGGTTTCGGCCGCCGTCGTCGGCGCGCTCGCCTCCGACGAGACGGCCGCCGACATGGAGTGGATGTCGGTCTGCGTCGACGTCGTGATGCTCTGCGGGTACGCGGCGCTCGTGCTGTGGGCGGCGGGCCGCCGCGGGATCCAGGCGGTCGGTACGGGCGCGCAGGCCCGCCGGTGAGCGCCCTGATGCTCGGGCTCGCCGGGGGCCTCGGGCTGTGGGTGCGGTACGCGGAGCCGCGCGGGCGGTCTTGATCGCCGGTGCCCGGCGGGTGAGGCTTGGCGGGGGCGCCGTGTCCCCGCCGGGAATTGCGAGGAGCCGCCCATGGGCAGCGGTTGGGCGGCCGGGCTGCTCATCGGCACCATCGTCCTGGCGGGCTCGTCCGTGCAGCGCCTCACCGGCATGGGCTTCGCCCTGGTCACGGTCCCCGCCCTGGCGCTGCTGCTGGGCCCCGCGCAGGGCGTCGTCCTCGCCAACTGCGCGGCCGGTGCGATCAGCGCGGTGGGGCTCGTCGGCGGCTGGCGCCGAGTGCGGCCCGCGGTGATGCTCCCGCTGGTCGGCGCGGCGATGTGCACCGTGCCCGCCGGGTCCTGGGTGGCCGCGCGGCTGCCGGAGCCGGTGCTGATGACCGGCGTGGGGGCGCTGGTGTGCTCGGCGGTGCTGCTGGTGCTGCGGGGCGCCCGGGTGCCCGCCCTGCGCGGGGCCAAGGGGGCGGTGGCGGCGGGGGCCGCGGGCGGGTTCATGAACGCCTCCGCCGGGGTGGGCGGCCCGCCGATGTCCCTGTACGCGGTGAACGCGGGCTGGTCGATGCGGGAGTTCGTCCCGAACGCCCTCTTCTACGGAGTGGCCGTGAACGCCGTCTCCGTACTCTCCAACGGCCTGCCCCACCTGAGTACGCCCGTCTGGTCACTGGCAGGGGCGGGGCTCGCGGCGGGTGCGCTGATCGGCGGGGCCCTCACGGACCGGGTGCCGGAACAGCGGGCCCGCATGTTCGTGCTGCTGCTCGCGCTCGCCGGGGGCGCGGTGACCCTCGCGAAGGGACTGTGGGGTACGGCGACGTGAAGCCGCCGCGCACCACGGCGCCGTGCGGCCGATCAGCCGTACGCCGGCCGGGTTAATCACTTGCCGCGTGCGGCGGCCCCCTGCTGCACTTGCGGGAGCCGGTGAGAGACCGGCGCAGTCGACGAAGGAGCAGCAGATGCGGCGTTCGTGCATGTCCCGACCGGAAGGAAGTCACCTCTCTTCAAAGGACATGACGGTACGTGCATTCACCTGCTCCGCACACCTTGAACCTGGGCATCCTCGCCCACATCGACGCCGGTAAGACCAGCCTGACCGAGCGGCTCCTGCACGCCGCCGGTGTCATCGACGAGATCGGCCGCGTCGACGACGGAAACACGCAGACCGACTCGCTCGCCCTGGAGCGGCAGCGCGGCATCACGATCAAATCCGCGGTCGTCTCCTTCACCGTCGAGGCCCCGCGGGGCGCCGGTGAGGGCGTCACGGTCAACCTGATCGACACCCCCGGCCACCCGGACTTCATCGCCGAGGTGGAGCGCGTCCTGAGCGTGCTCGACGGCGCCGTGCTCGTGATCTCCGCGGTGGAGGGCGTCCAGGCGCAGACCCGCGTCCTGCTGCGCACCCTGCGGCGGCTGCGCATCCCCACCCTGATCTTCGTGAACAAGGCGGACCGCGCCGGCGCCCGGTACGACGGCGTCCTGGCGCACATCACCGAGCGGCTCACCCCCGACATCGTTCCGATGGGCACGGTCACGGACATCGGCACACGCGAGGCACGCTTCACACCCTTCACCAGGGGTGGCGCCAAGGACAGGGGCTTCACCACCCGGCTGACCGAACTGCTCGCCGGGCACGACGACACACTGCTCGCGGCCTACGTGGACGACGCCTCGTCCCTCTCATACGACCGCCTGCGCGGTGAGCTGGCCCGGCAGACCGGGCAGGCCCTGGTGCACCCCGTCTTCTTCGGCTCGGCGGCGACGGGCGTGGGGATCGCCGAACTGACGGAAGGAATCCGGGAGTTGCTGCCGTCGTCCGCCGGGGACGCCGAAGGCCCGCTCTCCGGGAGCGTGTTCAAGGTCGAGCGTGGGAACGCCGGGGAGAAGATCGCGTACGTACGCGTGTTCTCCGGCACGGTCCGCACGCGTGACCGTGTCGACATCACCGGCGTCACCGGCATCACCGACGGCGCGGCGGGCGACGGGACCGACGGCCGCCGCGAAGGCAAGGTCACCGCCGTCAGCGTCTTCGACCGGGGCACGGACGTGCGCCGCGCGGAGGTCCGCGCGGGGCGGATCGGCAAGCTGTGGGGGCTCGGCGACGTCCGGATCGGCGACGTGATCGGCGTACCGCCCAAGGGGTCAGGACCCGGCGACCGGTTCTTCGCGCCGCCCACCCTGGAGACGGTCGTCACCCCGCTGCGCCCCGCCGACCGGGGCGCCCTGCACGTCGCGCTCACGCAGCTCGCCGAGCAGGACCCGCTGATCGACCTGCGGCAGGACGCCGTCCGGCAGGAGGTGTCGGTGTCGCTCTACGGAGAGGTGCAAAAGGAGGTCATCCAGGCGACGCTGGCCGAGGAGTTCGGCCTCGACGTCTCCTTCCGCGAGACGACGACCATCTGCGTGGAGCGGGTCATCGGCACGGGCGAGGCGTTCGAGGTGGGCGAGAAGGAGCCCAATCCGTTCCTCGCCACGGTCGGGCTGCGCGTCGGGCCCGCGCCGGTGGGCGCGGGGGTGACGTTCCGGCTGGGCGTCGAGCTCGGTTCGATGCCGTACGCGTTCTTCCGGGCCGTCGAGGAGACCGTCCGGGAGACGCTGCACCAGGGCCTGTACGGCTGGCGCGTCCCCGACTGCGCGGTCACGATGACGCGCGCCGGTTACTGGCCGCGCCAGAGCCACGCGCACGGCACCTTCGACAAGAGCATGTCGAGCACCGCCGGTGACTTCCGGAACCTGACGCCGCTGGTCCTGATGGACGCGCTGCGCGAGGCGGGTACGGCGGTGCACGAGCCGATGCACCGCTTCCGGCTCGACGTGCCCGCCGACACGGTCGGGGCGGTGCTGCCCGCCCTGGCCCGGCTGCGGGCGGTCCCCCACACCCAGGCGGCGAGCGGGGCCTCGTACCGCCTGGAAGGGGACATCCCGGCGCAGCGGGTGCACGCGCTGGAGCAGCTGCTGCCCACACTCACGCGCGGCGAGGGCGAGTTGGAGTCCGCCTTCGACCACTACGAGCCGGTGCGCGGCCCGGCCCCGGTGCGCGAGCGGACCGACAACGATCCGCTCCATCGCAAGGAGTACCTGCTGCGGGTGGTGCGCAGGACGTCCGCCTGAGGGGCCGGTGGGTCACTCCCCGAGCGGCGGCAGCGGCGGGAGCCGCAGGTTCCGCAGCCGCTCGGGGTCGGCGATGATGTTGATCTCCACGATCTTGCCGTCCACGACGCTGAAGGAACCGAGGGAGAACACCTCGCCGCCCGGGGCCGCGACCAGGCCCGGCAGGCCGTTGACGAGCACCACGTGCTGGTGCACGGCGAGCCGCGCGAACATCGCCGCCTGCGCGGCCACCGTCGCCGCGCCCCGCACCAGCTTCGACAGGCCCGAGGACAGCTCGCCGGTGTCCGAGCGCAACACGACGTCCGGGTCCAGTAGTTCGAGCAGCGCGTCGAAGTCGCCCGCCTTCGTGGCGGCCGTCCAGGCCTCCACGACCTCGCGCTGCTTGGCGACGTCCGTCTCCTTGGCCGGCGCCGAGCCCTGCACGCGGCGGCGGGCCCGGCTGGCCAGCTGCCGGGTCGCGGCGGGCGTGCGCTCCACGATGACCGCGATCTCGTCGAACGGCACGGCGAACATGTCGTGCAGCACGAACGCGAGCCGCTCGGCGGGCGCGAGCGTGTCCAGCACGACGAGCAGCGCGAGGCCCACCGAGTCGGCGCGCAGCACCTCCTGCTCGGGGTCGACGACGTCCGCGCGGCTGACGACCGGGTCCGGCACGTGCGTCTCCAGGGAGACGTCCAGGGACTCCTCGCGCCGTGACTGCCGCGAGCGCAGCAGGTCCAGGCAGACCCGGCCGACGACGGTCGTCAGCCAGCCGCCGAGGTTGCGCACCTCGCCCGCGCCGCCGGGCCCCGACGCCGCGGCCGCCTGGGTGCGGCTGAGCCGGAACCACGCCTCCTGGACCGCGTCCTCGGACTCGCTCAGCGAACCGAGCATGCGGTACGCGACCGCGTTCAGCCGGGGCCGGTGCTCCTCGAAACGCGCGGCCAGGTCGGCCTCGGCCGATGCGTTGACGTCCACTGCACATTCTCCCGTTCCCCGCACCCACGTGATGCCTGGGCAGAACAGTAATGAACGCCCGCGCCACGCCCCTGTCCGAGGGCGCCCTCGCGCTACCGGGGCTGCCCCAGAAGCGGCGCCAACACCGCGCGCAGATCGGCCGGTTCGCGGTAGAGCAGGCCGGTCATGCCCAGCGCCACGGCCGCCGCGACGTTCTCCTGGCGGTCGTCCACGAACAGGCAGCGACCGGGGGCCACCCCGGCCCGCTCCGCCGCCACCTCGTAGATGCGGCGGCCGGGCTTGGTGACGCCGAGATCGGCGCTGCTGATCACGGCGTCGAAGACACCGGACGGGCCGGTGAGGCCGAGCAGCGCCAGGTCGTCGGCGAGCCATGGCGTCGCGTTCGTCACCAGCAGGACCGGGAGCCCGGCCGCGCGGACCTGCCGGAGGAGTCCGACCACCGCGTCGTCCGCCCGGAACTTGGTCTCCGCCAGCGTCGTCCCGAGCGCGCGCCCCCGCTCCCACGGCACCCGGTCGGCGAGGCCGCGGGCGATGGAGTCGATCCACTGCTCCTTGGTGATCTCGCCGCGCATGAGCGGCAGGTCGGTCGCGGGCGCGAAGGCTATCTCGGCGGTGCTGCCCCGCGGCAGCCCTGACTCGGCCTCCAGCTGCTCCAGTTCCGCCATGTCGTAGAAGCGGATCACGCCGTCGAGGTCACTCAGTACGGCGTCGAACACCTGGCCGGAGATCGTCATCGCATGTGTCTATCACGTCTGTCACGCGGGCTCTCGGTGCCCGTGTCAGTGCCGTCAGCGGCCGTGTCAGGGGTGTGACAGGGGGCTGACAGGGCCGGTGGCGAAGGTAGCGGCATGAAGAGTTCAGCCATTGCAGTCACAGGGCTCCGCAAGGCGTACGGGGACAAGGCCGTGCTCGACGGCATCGACTTCGAGGTCGCCTCGGGATCGGTCTTCTCCCTGCTCGGTCCGAACGGCGCGGGCAAGACGACCACGGTCAACATCCTGACGACGCTGATGCACGCCGACACCGGGACAGCCCGCGTCGCCGGGTATGACGTGGCGTCCCGGACCAAGGAGGTGCGTTCCGTCATCGGCGTGACCGGCCAGTTCGCCGCGGTGGACGATCTGCTGTCGGGGCGGGAGAACCTGCGCATGATGGCGGACCTGAAGCGCGTGCGCTCCGCCGGCCAGGTGGTCTCGCAGCTGCTCGACCGCTTCGACCTGGAGGAGTCGGCGGACAAGCTGGCCGCCACCTACTCCGGCGGCATGCGCCGGAAGCTGGACCTGGCGATGACGCTGGTCGGCAAGCCGCGGATCCTCTTCCTCGACGAGCCGACCACGGGCCTCGACCCGCGCAGCCGCCGCACGATGTGGGGAATCGTCCGCGAGCTGGTCGCCGAGGGCACCACCATCTTCCTCACCACCCAGTATCTGGAGGAAGCCGACCAGCTCGCCGACCGGATAGCGGTGCTCAACGAAGGCCGTCTGGTCGCCCAGGGCACCCCCGAGGAGCTGAAGCGCCAGATCCCCGGCACCCACGTCCGGCTCCGCTTCGCCGACCTCCACGGACTCGACGCGGCGGCGCGGGTCCTCGCCTCCTCCACGCGGGACGACGAGGAGCTGACCCTGCGGGTGCCCAGCGACGGTGCGTCGAGGTCGCTGCGGGCCCTGCTCGACCGGCTCGACGAGCACGCGATCGACGCCGCGGAGTTCTCCGTGCACACGCCCGACCTCGACGACGTATTCCTCGCCCTCACCGAGCACACCACCAAGGAGACGATCACCCGATGAGCGCCGTCGCGACCACCCTGACCGATTCGGCGATCATGCTGCGCCGCAATCTGAAGCACACCCTGCGCAACCCCACCACGGTGTTCAACGCGATCCTGTTCCCGATCGTGATGATGCTCCTGTTCGTCAAGGTCTTCGGCGGCGCGTTCGACGTTGGCGGCGCCGCCTACATCGACTACGCGACGCCCGGCCTGCTCGTGATGGCCATCAGCTACGGCCTCGGGGCCACCTCAGCGGCCGTGAACTCCGACATGTCGAAGGGCGTCATCAACCGGCTCAAGACCATGGACGTCTCCCGAGGCGCCGTGCTGAACGGGCACGTCGTCGTCACCACGGTGCGCTGCCTGGTGGGCTGCGCGGCCATCATCGGGGTGGCCTTCGCGATGGGGTTCGACCCGGCCGCGAGCGCCCTCGACTGGCTCGGCGCCATCGGTCTGATCCTGCTGCTCAGCTTCGCCGCCGCCTGGCTCACCGTCGCCCTGGGGCTCGCCGCGAAGACCCCGGAGACGGCCGGGCTCGGCACCGTACCGCTGATCATGCTGCCGTTCCTGAGCAGCGCCTTCGTACCCGCGGACACGATGGGTACCGGTGTGCGGCAGTTCGTGGAGTACCAGCCCTTCACGCCCATCATCGAGACACTGCGGGGGCTGCTGCTGGGCGATCTGTCCAGGGGCGACGCGATCGCCGCCGTCGCCTGGTGCGTCGGGATCGCCGTCCTCGGGTACGTGTGGTCGGTCGCCACCTTCAAGAAGCGGGCGTGACCCCGGCCGGCTCGCCTCCGCGTTCAGGAAGCGAGCGTGACCTGGACCAGCTCGGACCAGTCGGCCTCCGCTCCCTCCCGGGCCACCTCGGCGAAGCGCGCGTCGCCGAGGTGGTGCCGCACGGCCCGCTCGATGCGGGCCACGTCCGGATGGGACTGGTCCCGCAGCCCCCGTACGCCCGCGCTCGCCGCCAGCAGCCGCGCGGCCTGCTCGTGCTCGTCGCGGCGCAGCGCCAGGTCCGCGACTCCCACGAGCACGTAGGCGATCCCCAGCGGGTGCCCCGCCTCGGCCGCCGCCTCGCAGGCCGCCGCGCGGTGCGCACGGGCCTCCGCGAGGTCGTCGGTGAGGTAGCCGAGCATGTCGTGCCGCGCCGCGCGGATCTGCGCCCACTCCGCCTCCTCGCCCAACAGAGCGGTCGCCACACCGACCTGCCGACGAGCCTCCTCGGTGTTGCCGGCCCCCCGGGCGAGCCCCGCTTTCACAAAGGCCAGCTCGGCCAGCGCGTCCGGCCAGCTGACCCGCTCCGCGTGCCGCTCCGCCTCGGCGAGGGCCACCGCGCAGGCGTCCTTGTCCCCGAGCAGCCAGTGCAGCTGGGCCTGCCGCGCCCGCATCTGGATGAGGTCCTCGGTGGCACCCACCTCGGAGACGGCCGTGATCGCCTCCTCCAGGTACGCGCACGCGGCGGCGAACTCCCCGCGCACCGCGAACCGCTCCGCAAGCTCCGTCAGGGCGAACGAGATCCCGAACCGCTCACCGAGCACCTGGAACTCGGCGAGCGCCCCCTCCAGGTAGGCGTCCGCGGCCGCCGCCTCTGCCCCGCCCAGACCGAGTTGGACCCGCATCTTGCCCAGGTGCAGCCGGGCCAGCGCGCGCACCCAGGGGTCCTCGGCGTCGAGCAGCGGTTCGAACGCCGTCAGGGCCGCGTCGGGCCCGTCGAGCAGCCGTACCATCGCCGTGACGAGCCCCATCAGCGGGTTGCGGCCCCGGCTGCGCCGGCCGTACCGGTCCGCCTCGCGGATCCACTTCTCCGCCTGCTGCTCGTCGGCCCGCCCGGAGCTGACGAACAGCACGACCAGCGCGTACGCCATGGCCCGCGCCTCGTCGGTCACCTCGCCGGGAACCCTCGTCGCCGCGGTGATCAGTTCGATGCCCTCAGCCCTGCGCCCGCTGAGCCACCAGTACCAGCCCGCGCCGCCCGCGAGCCGCATCGCCTCCTGCGCCTCGCCCGCCGCGAGGGCGCCGCGCATCGCCGCGCTGATGTTGTCGTGCTCGGCCTCCAGCCTGGCCAGCCAGTCGAGCTGCTCGGCGCGGCGCAGGTGCGGCTCCGCGGTCTCGGTGAGTTCCGTGAAGTAGGCCAGATGTGCGCGGCGCACCAGCTCGGCTTCCCCCGCCTCCGCCAGCCGGTGCGCGGCGTACTCCTTGATCGTGCCCATCATGCGGTAGCGCGGGGTGCCGTCATCGTCGGCGCGCAGCAGCGACTTCTCGGTCAGGGCGGTGAGCAGTTCGAGCACCTGCTCCTGCTCGATGGCATCGGCGGCATCGGCGGCGTCGGTGGCGTCGGCGGCGTCGGTGGCGTCGGCGGCGTCCGTGACAGCGGTTACGTCGGTGACGTGGCCCGCGCAGACCCGCTCGGCCGCTTCCAGGCTCGCCCCGCCGGAGAACACCGAGAGCCTGCGCAGGACCATCCGCTCGGCGTCGGTGAGCAGTTCCCAGCTCCAGTCGACCGCCGCGCGCAGCGTCTTGTGGCGCGGCAGCGCGGTGCGGCTGCCGCCGGTCAGCAGGCGGAACCGGTCGTCGAGCCGGGTGGCGAGCTGGTCGACGGACATGGTGCGCAGCCGTGCCGCGGCCAGTTCGATCGCCAGCGGCATCCCGTCCAGGGCGCGGCAGACACGCGCCATCGTCGCCAGCGTGCGGGCGTCGCCCGGGAGGTCCCGGCGCACCGCCGTGGCCCGGTCCCGCAGCAGCTGGACGGCGGGCGAGGACTCGATCGTGCCCGGGTCCGCGTCACCGCCGGGCAGGGCCAGCGGCTCGACCGGCCACAGCGCCTCCCCGGTGATGCCGAGCGGCTCCCGACTCGTCGCGAGGATCCGCAGCCGCCTGCACTCCCCGAGCACCCGGTGGGCGAAGACGGCCGCGGACTCGATCACGTGCTCGCAGTTGTCCAGGATCAGCAGCGTCTCGCGCTCGCGGATGGCGGCGATGAGCCGGTCCGTCGGCTCGGCGTTCGGGGTCCCCCCGAGCAGGGTCTCCCGCAGGCCGAGCCCGGCGAGCGCCGCGTGCGCGACGTCGTCGTCGGCTCCTATGCCGGCGAGCTCCACCAGCCAGGCGCCGTCCGGCAGTTCGCCGAGCAGCGTGCGCGCGGTCTCCGTGGCGAGCCTGGTCTTGCCCGAGCCGCCCGGCCCGGTCACGGTGGTGAGCCGGTGCTCGGCGACGAGCCCGCGGACCGCGGCGACATCGGCGTCCTTGCCGACGAAGGTGGTCAGCTCGGCGCGGAGATTGGAGCCGCGGTTCGTCTCCCGCCGCCCCAGCTCGCCGCGCAGCAGCGCGACATGGAGCGCGGCCAGCTCCGGCGAGGGGTCGACGCCCAGCGCGTCGGCCAGGGCCTCCTTCGCCCGCTCATACACCAGCAGCGCCTCGCTGTCGCGGCCGGCGGCGACGAGAGCGCGCATCAGCGCGGCGGCGAGCCGTTCCCGCATGGGGTGCGCGGCCACGAGGTCGGTCAGCTCCGTGACCACCTCGGCGCCGCGCCCGACGGTGATCTCCGCGTCCAACCGCTCCTCGGTGGCGGTCAGGCGCAACCCGTCGAGCCGGGCGACCGCGGCGTCGAACGCGCCGCTATCCGGCAGCCCGACGTCCTGCATGGCCGCCCCGCGCCACAGCTCAAGGCCCTCACGCAACAGCCGCACCCGCCGGGCGGCGTCCCCCGTGCGGTCCTGGCCCGCGGTGACGAGACGTTCGAACCGTACGGCGTCGACGGCGTCGGGCTCCACCATCAGCCGGTAGCCGTCCGTCCGCCCCTCGATCGCCCCGTCCGGCAGCGCCTTCCTCAGCCGGGAGACCAGGCGCTGAAGGGCGTTCGTCGCGTCGGCGGGCGGCTGCTCCCCCCAGATCCAGTCCACCAGCGTCGCCTTGGGGACCGCGTGCCCCGGCTTGAGCGCGAGAGCGATGAGCAGCCCGCGCAGCCGCGCCCCCGGTACGTCGACCAAGTTGCCGTCGTCCGCGCGCACTTCGAATGGACCCAGCATCCTGATCTGCATCCGTTGATTTTGCCACGGCGCCCGTACCGGTCCGGTCTACGCGGACCTTGGCGGACCCACGCGAACCCACGCGGACCCACGCGGACCCACGCGGACCCACGCGGCAGTCGAAGCGGTCGCGGTCATGCCCCAGAGGCGCCGCGGTCGGGCCACGAAGCAGGACGGCGGCGGTGCACACCACCACCCGGCATCCGGCATCCGGCATCCGGCGCGACCGTCCGCCCCGGTGCGCGCCTCACTTCTCGCCGAGCACCTCGCGGACGGTGGCCCGCACCCGGTCCAGGTCCTCCCGCACGGCCGCGTACCCGGCCTTGTTGGCGCGCACGTCGGCGCGCTGCTTCTCGTCGCTGACGAACCACCACACGCCAGCGGTGTTCAACTTCTTCTTGCATTCGACATCGGCGACGGCCGTGCCCAACTCCCGTTGGCCGGGCGGGACGTCACCGTCCTTGCGCCCCGCACTCCACGCCTTGTCGCGGAAGGCCGCCACCGGGCTCTCGTACTCCTTGAAACCCCTGCCCATGACACAGCGCGACCAGTCCCGGAAAGCCCGCCGCACCCGCTCGTCCCCGGCCACGGCCTTGTCGATCTTCTGGGTGCGCCCGGAGACATACCCCCACAGGCGCTCCTGGTCCCCCACGCCTTCCATCAACCGTCGCGCCCCCTCCGCGGCACAGCCACCGTCGGGCACTTCGCGGCCCCGCACCACCTTCTCGCCGCCGTCCTCCGTGCCGAAGCCGTGCAGCACCTCGTACTCCCGCTGGGTGGGGACCCGCCCCTTCGGCTCGGCCTTCTCGTTCCAGGCCGCCGCGCGTTCGGGATCGAAGCCGTAGCCCCACCGACGGGCCTGACCGACGTCGAGAATTCCGTACGGGGAGACCGATACGGCCGTCGCGATGAACTTCTCGCTCATCTGAGGGCCACGTCCGGGATGGAGCGGAAAGTCGGCGAACCCGAAGGAACGCATGCACTGCCGCACGAGACGCGCCCGCGCCCGATCCATCCGTTTGTGGTCACGGGCGCTGAACTCATACCGATCCAACGGCAGTTCGGGCAGATCCCGCTCACTCTTCACCCGCGGCACACCGGCCTCCCGCGCGTAACCGGGCAGGTCATCCGCCCCCGGCTCGAATCCGTGGCCGCACCCCGCCAACGCCAGCCCCACCAGGGCGAGTCCACCCCACCGCGCCTTCATCGCACCCCTCCCCTGACGGCCGCGCCCGCGCCGACCGTGGGACCTTACCTCCGCCGCCCGACAGACAACGGGGTGACCGCACACCTCATCGGGACGCACGGCTCACTGGGGCGTACCGCTCACCTGGGCGTGCTGCTCACTGGGCGTGCCGCTCACTGGTGCGTGGCGCTCACTGGTGCGCGCCGCTCACTTGATGTCGTCATCAACAGCCGACGGTGGCGCGTTTGGGCCCGCCCGCCCCTCCGAGGCGTCCCGCTCCCCAGGAGCCGATGACGCCGTGGTCCTTCTGCCGTGCCGCGACCGGAATCGCCTGCCGACGGGCCGCTCGGCCGAGGAGCGGGCGGCGTCGGCGTCGTCCACACAGGCCTCGCACCGCCCGTTGCGACATGGCCCGGGGCCCCATACGGGGACGAACACCCCGAGCACCTTGCGCCGCCGGATGACCGTACCGACCGGTTGTCCACAGGCCTCGCACACGGGCTCCTCCTGCGGGCCGGGGCCGGGTCGGAGCCCTTCGCTGCCCATACCGGACAGCGTATTCCTGATCGGCTCCGCCCGGCAGCCCCAGGACGCTCCGCCTCGACCAGGCTCCGGCCGAGGCGCGCCCCGAGGGCCTGCCCCAAGCCCGGGGGCCCCAATGCCGCGAGCACCAATGCCACGGCCCAATGTCACGGCTCCAAGCCTCCGCGTCCGGCTCACCGCCCTCAGACGGTCCCGCTGGGCTCACGCCACATCGGCCACATCCGCGGGCCGTCCGGCAGGTCAAGCGGCGTCTCCGTCACGGCGAAACCAAGCCGCTCGTACAGACCCCGGCTCCGCGCGCTGCTCGCCTCCAGGTAGGCGTGCAGGCCGTCCTTGTCGCAGCGTTCGAGCACGGGGGCGATCAGCGCCGTGCCGAGCCCCTCCCCCTGCCGGTCCGGCCGCACGGCGATCATGTGGAGGTACTGGTGCGCCCGGTCGGTCGGGTGGGCCGCCTCCGTGAGCCGGCCGATCAGTTCAATCCGCTCGTTTTCCGGGTCGACGGCCTGGCGCAGCAGCGCGGGACCGTCGGCCGCCGCCGCGCTCTCCGCGTCGGCCTCTGACGCCGCCCGTACGGACCACCACAGGGCCACGGCGGCGCCGTCCTCGGTGATGTCGATATGGCCCTCGCCCAGCGCGAGGTCGAAAAAGGCGTCCATCAGCGCGCCGTGCCTGCGCCGGCGGTGCTCCTCATCGGGAAAGACCCACGTGCTCACCGGGTCCCACATGAACGCCTCGTCGAGCAACCGGATCACATGGGCCCGGTCCCCCTCCCCAGCCCTACGGATCGCCACGCCCACAGCTCCGCCCGCCCCTCACCACTCGCCACGACTGACGGCGGAGCATCAGGCGCACACCCAACTCCGCGCCCTCATCCGCCGGTTGCAGCCTAAGCGATCGCCCCCCTGTTACCCGCGGAAGGCTCCCGGGACCCCACTGACCACTACGGCCCCGGGACCCTCCCGCCATCACCTCACCTCACGTCACTTCACCCCTATCCGGCCTCCCTTCCCGCCGGGCACACCTGCCCGCGCACTTCTCCCCGCGTATGCCCCCCCCACGCGGCCCCCACCGCGTAAGCCCTCACCCTCAATGCGTACGCCGCGTCACGAACTCGGCCAGCGCCAGCAGCCCTCCCGCCGCCTCCGGGTCGGGGACCGCCCTGGCCAGCTGGCCTATCGCCCTCGACATCCGGTCGGCCGCGTGCCCTTGCGCCCAGTCACGCCCGCCCGCACGCTCCACCGCACGGGCCACCCGCTCCAGCTCGCCTTCCCCCTCCCCCGTGCCGTCGCCGGACGGAGCGCCGGGCGGAGCGCCGTACAGCTCGGCCAGCTCGGCCGCGGCCGGCGTGCCCGAGGCGAGCGCGGCGACCACCGGCAGCGATTTCTTGCGGACCGCGAGGTCGGCACCCGCGGGCTTGCCCGTGCGGCCGGGATCGCCCCAGATGCCGATGACGTCGTCGATGAGCTGGAAGGCGAGCCCGGCCTCGCGGCCGAACCCGTCGAGCGCGTCGACCTCCTCCGGTCCCCCGCCCGCGTACAGCGCCCCGATCGCGCACGCGCAGCCCAGCAGCGCGCCGGTCTTGGCCTCGGCCATGGCCAGGCACTCGTCGAGCGTGACCTCGTCGGGACCGCGCCGCTCCAGGGCACAGTCCGCGTGCTGCCCCGCGCAGAGCTCCACGACGCAGCGGGCGAGGCGGGCGGCCGCCGCCGGGGCCGCCGGGTGGGTGTCCTCGGCGAGCAGCCGCTGCGCCAGCGCCTGGACGGCGTCACCGACGAGGATCGCGTCGGCGTCGCCGAACACGGTCCAGGCGGTGGGCCGGTGCCTGCGCGTGGTGTCGCGGTCCATCACGTCGTCGTGCAGGAGCGTGAAGTTGTGGATCAGCTCCACGGCCGCTGCGGCCCGCACGGCCGTGGCGGGCTCCCCGCCGAGCGCCCGCACCGCGGCGAGTACGAGCGCGGGCCTGATGGCCTTGCCCGCGTTCCCCGCGGTCGGTGTGCCGTCGGCGCCCTCCCATCCGAAGTGGTAGCGGGCGACCCTGCGCAGGGAGCCTGGCAGGGAGTCGACCGCCCTGCGCAGCTCGGGATCGACGCACTCGCGCGCCGCGGCGAGGATCTCCGTGGCCTCGTGCCCGTCGCCGGAGCCATGGGCCGGCGTCACACCTGCCGTCGTGTCCGGCATGTCCGTCGTCGTGTCGGTCACGGACTCACCCCGGAAGGACCGCGGACGGTGGCGACGGGCACGGTCCAGGGCTCACGTCCAGCGGCCGATCTCGACGTTCTCCAAGACACCGAGCGCGTCCGGCACCAGCACCGCGGCGGAGTAGTAGGTCGACACCAGGTAGGAGATGATCGCCTGCTCGCTGATGCCCATGAACCGCACGGACAGGCTCGGCTCGATCTCGTCCGGGATGCCGCTCTGCCGCAGGCCGACGACACCCTGCTCCTCCTCGCCCGTACGCATACAGATGATGGAGGTGGTGCGGGCCTCGGTCACCGGGATCTTGTTGCACGGGAAGATCGGCACCCCGCGCCAGGTCGGGATCCTGTTCCCGCCCATGTCGATGGTCTCGGGGACGAGTCCGCGCTTGTTCAGCTCGCGGCCGAACGCGGAGATCGCGCGCGGATGGGCGAGGAAGAGCTTCGATCCGCGCCTGCGGCTGAGCAGTTCGTCCATGTCGTCGGGGCCCGGCACACCGTCGTGCGGCTGGATCCGTTGGTCGTACTCGCAGTTGTTCAGGAGCCCGAACTCGCGGTTGTTGATGAGCTCGTGCTCCTGACGCTCCTTGAGCGCCTCCACGGTGAGCCGCAGCTGCTGCTCGGTCTGGTTCATCGGCTGGTTGTAGAGGTCGGCCACGCGCGTGTGGACGCGCAGCACGGTCTGGGCGACGCTCAACTCGTACTCACGGGGCGACGATTCGTAGTCCACGAAGGTGCCCGGCAGCACCGCCTCGCCGACGTGCCCGGCGGAGAGGTCGATGGCCGCCTCGCCGTACTTGTTGGTCCGCTGGGCCGGGATGGACCGCAGCCGCTGGAGGTGGGCGCGCAGTGATTCGCTGCGCCCGGCGACCTCTTCGAGGTCCTGCCGCGGCAGAGTGAGGACGGTGCACGCCGTGACGGCACGCGCGGTGTACTCCCAGATGGCCTCGGAGTCGAGGAGCGCCTGCTCGCCGAAGTAGGCGCCGTCGGCGAGCGTCCCGAGCACCGCGTCACCGCCGTACGGGCCCGTGCCGACCTTCTCCACACGGCCGTGCGCGAGCAGGAACACCTCGTCCGCCGGGCTCCCGAAGGAGGTCAGGATGTCGCCGACGGCGAACTCCCGCTGCCGGCAGCGCCGCGCCAGCCTCGTCAGCACCTCCTGGTCGTCGAAGCCCCGCAGCACAGGCAGCTCGCCCAGCTCGGCCGGGATGACCTCCACATGGTCGCCCGTCTTCACAAAGGTCACCCGGCCGTCACCGACCGCGTAGCTCAACCGGCGGTTCACGCGGTACGTACCGCCCTGGACCTGGACCCAGGGCAGCATCCGCAGCAGCCAGCGCGAGCTGATCTCCTGCATCTGCGGTGCCGACTTGGTGGTGGTGGCCAGATTCCGCGCGGCCGATGTCCCGAGGCTCCGCTGCGGCTCCTGCGACTCTGCGCGAACCTCTTCGCCTACCGACATGTGACTGTGCCCTCCCGAGTACCTGCGTGACCCGCTGCCAGCGGTGATCTGCACGGGTCAGCCTTCCAGCACGGACCGTGGCCGCGCCATTACACGAACGAGCGGGAATGGATCATGCCGAGGTGGGGCAGTAGGCCGCATTTCCACCCGTTCGGCCCCACTCGGGAGCGCCGGGGAACTTCAAGATCCTGGCGTCCGTTGGATCCGTCGCGGGGCATCGCACCGCCCGCACCCTTCGCTTCAACCGGCAGGAGACAGCAATGGCAGGCTTCCTGGATCGCGCCAAAGAGCAGGCGCAGCGGGGCCTCACGCAGGGCAAGCAGAAGCTCGACGAGGTCCAGGAGAAGCGTGCGGGCGACGCCCTCCTGAAGAAGCTCGGCGCCGCGTACTACGCGGAGCGTCGGGGCACCGGCTCCCCGCAGGCCACGCAGCAGGCACTCCAGGCCCTGGAGTCCCACATCGCGACGAACGGCGACGCCTTCCTGCACGGCAACTGACCGGATCGGCTCGCACGGTGCCCGAACAAGCCTCGGATCGCTTCCGAACAGCTGGTCCGGGCACCGCCGTTCCGGTACAAGCAGGGCGTACGAGGCGGTCCGCGACCGGCGGCCGTCGCGCCCCGCAAAGGAGGCGGTCATGGCCTCACCCATGTCCGCGGGACGCTTCCTGGACGCACTGCGAGACGAAGGTGTGACCGTCGTCGAAGTCGGCGACTGGGAGCACCACAACCGCAACCACAAGGGGCCCTGGGGCCCCGTGCACGGCGTCATGATCCACCACACCGTGACGTCGGGCAGCGAGCACACGGTCGAGCTCTGCCGCGACGGACACCCGTCGCTGCCCGGACCGCTCTGCCACGGCGTGATCACCAAGGACGGCCGCGTCCACCTCGTCGGCTACGGCCGCGCCAACCACGCGGGCATGGGCGACGACGACGTGCTGCGCGCGGTCATCGCCGAGAAGCGCCTGCCCCCGGACAACGAGACGAACATCGACGGCAACCGCCACTTCTACGGCTTCGAGTGCGAGAACCTCGGCGACGGCGAGGACCCGTGGCCCGAAGCCCAGCTGGACGCGATCGAGCGGGCCTCGGCAGCGATCTGCCGTGTGCACGGCTGGACGGAGCGCTCGGTGATCGGCCACCTGGAGTGGCAGCCGGGCAAGATCGATCCGCGCGGCTTCACGATGGACCACATGCGTGAGCGCATCGAGGAGCGCCTCAAGTAACCCGTCCGTACCGGCCCCCGCCGGGCAGCGCGCCCCGGGGGACAATGGCGGGGTGCACCCCACCCCGCCCACCGGCCTGCGCCCCCGGCTCCCGTCGCCTTTGCAGCGCATAGAGGACGACCGTTTCGGCCGTCACGGCGTGCGCCTGCTGCTCAAGCGGGACGACCTGATCCACCCGGACCTGCCGGGCAACAAGTACCGCAAACTCGTCCTGAACCTCCGCGCCGCGGCTGACGCGGGCCACCACACCCTGCTCACCTTCGGTGGCGCCTACTCCAACCATCTGCGCGCCACCGCCGCCGCGGGCCGCCTCCTCGGCCTCGACACCGTCGGTGTCGTGCGCGGCGACGAACTGGCCGGGCGCCCCCTCAATCCGTCCCTGGCCAGGTGTGCGGCAGACGGCATGCGCCTGCACTTCGTCGACCGGTCGACGTACCGCGAGAAGGCCGAGCCGGGAACGCTGGCCGCGATCCGGCGCGAGACGGGCACCGAGGACGCGTACGTGATCCCCGAGGGCGGCAGCAACGCCCTCGCCGTCCAGGGCTGCACGGCCCTCGGCGAGGAACTGCGCGAGCACACCGACGTGGCCGCCGTGGCCTGCGGCACCGGCGGCACACTCGCGGGCCTGGCCGCCGGCCTCGGCCCGGACCGGCAGGCCCTCGGCATACCGGTCCTCAAGGGCGGCTTCCTGGGCGACGACATAAGAGCCCTCCAGCAAGAGACGTTCGGCGGACCGACCGCCAACTGGCGCCTGGACGAGCGCTTCCACTGCGGCGGCTACGCCCGCACGCCCGCCGGACTCCTCGCCTTCGCGGAGGACTTCGAGCACCGGCACGGCGAGGAAACGGGCCTCTCCGTAGAGCACCTCTACGTCGCCAAACTGCTCTACGCCCTGACGGCCCTCTCCGAAGAGGGCGCCTTCCGGCCCGGCACCCGCCTGACCGCGGTGATCACCGGCACCCGCGAGGCACCGGCTCAGTCCTCGGCCTCCCGGTAGGCGGCCGCCTCCTCCAGGTCCAGCTTGCGCAGCAGCGTCCGCATCATCTCGTCGTCGATGCGCCGCTCGTCCCGCATCTTCACGAACACCTCGCGCTCCGCGGCGATCGCCTCGCGCGCCAGCCGGCGATAGGTGCCGTCGGCCGACTCGCCCGTCACGGGGTTGGGCTGACCGAGCCGCTCCCACACGGAGTTGCGGCGCCGTTCCAGAACGGTGCGCAGACGGTCCTGGAGGGGCTGTGGAAGGCAGTTGCGCTCGTCCCGCATGAGTTCCTCCACCCGGGCCTCCGCGGCCTGCGAGGCGGCGTTCTGCGCCTGCGCCTCGGCGAGGGTCTGTGCCTGCGCGTCGCGGCCCGGCAGCTTCAGGGCGCGGATCAGCCACGGCAGCGAGAGCCCCTGCACGACGAGCGTGCCGATGACGGTGGTGAAGGTAAGAAACAGGACAAGGTTGCGCGCGGGGAAGGGTTCACCGTCCTCCATGACGAGCGGGATCGAGAAGGCGATGGCCAGCGACACGACGCCCCGCATGCCGGCCCAGCTGACGATCAGCGGTCTGCGCCAGTCCATGTCGTCCTCGCGCTCCCTGATCCGCGCCGACAGGGCCCGTGGCAGATACGTCGCCGGATAGGACCACACGAAGCGCACCACGACGACGAAGACGAAGACCCCGGCCGCGTACCAGGCCGCCTGGCCGACGCTGTACTCCCCGAGCCCCTTGAGCACGATCGGCAGCTGGAGACCGATGAGCGCGAAGACCGCCGACTCCAGGATGAACGCGACGACCTTCCACACCGCGGCCTCCTGCAACCGCGTCTCGAAGTCGACCTGCCAGGAGCGGTGCCCCAGGTACAGGGCGACCACGACCACGGCGAGCACTCCGGAGGCGTGCACCTGCTCAGCGGCGGCGTACGCGACGAAGGGGATCAGCAGCGACAGGGTGTTCTGCAGCATCGCCTCCTTCAGGTGGGTGCGCAGCCAGTGGATCGGGACCATCAGGAGCAGTCCCACACCGACGCCGCCGACCGCGGCCACCAGGAACTCCTCGATGCCGCCCGACCAGCTCGCGCCCTCCCCGACGGCCGTCGCGAGGGCCACCTTGTAGGCGGTGATCGCGGTCGCGTCGTTCACCAGCGACTCGCCCTGGAGGATCGTGGTGATCCGTGAGGGCAGCCCCACCCTCCGCGCGATGGCGGTCGCCGCGACCGCGTCCGGAGGCGCGATCACGGCCCCGAGCACGAGCGCGGCGGTCAGCGGAAGGTCCGGGATCAGCAGGTACGTGAGCCAGCCGACGGCGAGCGTGGCGAACAGGACATAGCCGACCGAGAGCAGCGCGACGGGTCTGATGTTGGCGCGCAGGTCCAGATAGGAGCTCTCCAGGGCGGCCGTGTGCAGCAGGGGCGGCAGGATCAGCGGCAGCACGATGTGCGGGTCGAGGTGGTAGTCCGGCACTCCGGGCAGGTACGAGGCGATGAGCCCCGCCCCGACCAGGAGCAGCGGCGCCGGGACGGGGGTCCTGCGCGCGGCCCCCGCCACCACGGCGCTCGCCGCGATCAATGCCACCAGGGGCAGTACGTCCATCGGCAGACCCCTCCGCCTTCCACGTTCGCGTCGTAACCTGGCAATCATGAACGAGTGCCCGCACGTCGCGGCGCTGCCGCACCCCGAGGTGGCCCCGCTCAGCGAGACGTGCCTTGAGTGCCTGGCGGCCGGCAGCCACCCCGTCCAGCTGCGGCTGTGCCTGGAGTGTGGCCACGTGGGCTGCTGCGACTCCTCGCCGTTCCAGCACGCGACGGCGCACTTCAAAGAGACCTCACACGCAGTGATGAGGACCTTCGAGCCGGGCGAGAGCTGGCGATGGTGCTTCGTGGACGGTTCGATCGTCTGACGCCTGGGTACGTCAACCCGACGCCTGTTCTTTCCAATTGGGCCTGCGAGACCCCTAGCCACTGTGCGTACTCATATGCTTACTATGAGTGACAGCAACGGGGCGGGGTCTCCGGGACACGGAGCTGCGGAGCGCGGTAGCGTCACCGCAGAACCACGTGGCGCGTTACCCGTGTGACGCAGTCCGGACCGCCGCTGGACGGCGGTTCTGGAGCCCCGAAAATGCTTGTACCACCTTGGAGGTGAGGGTGTCCCAGATCGCAGGCGAGCCCGGAAATCAGGACTTCGTGGAGGTCCGCCTTCCGGCTGCGGGTGCCTACCTGTCGGTGCTGCGGACGGCCACGGCCGGTCTCGCGGCGCGTTTGGACTTCACTCTCGACGAAATCGAGGACCTCCGCATCGCGGTCGACGAGGCCTGCGCGATCCTGCTCCAGCAGGCCGTGCCGGGCTCCGTGCTCAGCTGCGTCTTCCGACTCGTCGACGACTCGTTGGAAGTGACGGTCTCGGCGCCCACGACCGACGGCCGGGCCCCGGAGCGGGACACCTTCGCCTGGACTGTGCTGTCGGCCCTCGCGGGCCAGGTGGACTCCACGGTCGCCGAGGACAACACCGTCTCGATCAGCCTCTACAAGAAGCGCGGCGCGGGACCCGGGCCGGCGTGAGGAACGGGGACGGGCCGGTGCGGGACGAAGAGCGCGGCACACAGAGTCTGCCCGCCGACGGCAGGGAGGGGGTGCGCCGCATGGCCACCGGGATCCCCGAACAGCAGGCCAAACCGCACCCGGAGGACCCCGGACAGCCGGGTCCGCTGACGGTGCCCGATGTGTCGGAGCAGGCAGAGCCGACCGCCAAGGACGAGCTGAGGCAGCTCTCCGGCCGGGGCGGCGGGCGACGGGCGGGAAACATGAGCGAGCACGAGCACAGCCGGCACCATCCCCAGGACCGCAGCGGCGCACGCGCGATGTTCATCGAGCTGCGCGGCCTGGACAGCGGCAGTCCGGAGTACGCGGAGCTGCGCAACCAGCTGGTCCGCATGCACCTGCCGCTCGTCGAGCACCTGGCCCGCCGCTTCCGCAACCGCGGCGAGCCCCTGGACGACCTCACCCAGGTCGCCACGATCGGGCTGATCAAGTCCGTGGACCGCTTCGACCCGGAGCGCGGCGTGGAGTTCTCCACGTACGCGACCCCCACGGTCGTGGGTGAGATCAAGCGGCACTTCCGCGACAAGGGGTGGGCGGTCCGCGTCCCGCGGCGGTTGCAGGAGCTGCGCCTGTCGCTGACGACGGCCACGGCGGAGCTGTCCCAGCTGCACGGCCGCTCCCCCACGGTGCACGAACTCGCCGAGAAGCTGGCCATCTCCGAAGAGGAGGTCCTGGAGGGCCTGGAGTCGGCCAACGCCTACTCCACGCTTTCCCTGGACGTCCCCGACACGGACGACGAGTCCCCGGCCGTCGCCGACACCCTGGGTGCCGAGGACGAGGCCCTGGAAGGCGTCGAGTACCGCGAATCCCTCAAGCCACTCCTGGAAGACCTGCCTCCGCGCGAGAAGCGGATCCTGCTCCTGCGCTTCTTCGGCAACATGACCCAGTCGCAGATCGCACAGGAGGTCGGCATCTCGCAGATGCACGTCTCGCGCCTGCTCGCCCGCACGCTGGCCCAGCTGCGGGAGAAGCTCCTGGTGGAGGAGTAGCGGGAGCGGGAGTAGCGGTTACTTCTGGTCTTGTACGTTGCCGGGGCCCCGGATGCCGAGGGCCTCGGTCGTCGTGGGGTTGACCAGGAGCACCAGCGACGTGACCGCCACGATCGCGAGGACGATCCCTCCCGGGATCGCCGCGCTGTCGGCCTGGAGCAGCTGCCAGGCGACCGGCAGCGCCATGATCTGCGTGATGATCGCGGGGCCGCGGCTCCAGCGGCGCAGCTTCATCAGGCCGCTCGCGGCAAGCAGCGGGAGCAGCGCGAGGACGATCAGGGTGATGCCGCCGGTCTCCGCCTGGCGCGGATTGTCCGGTGAGCCCGCGAGGCCCATCACGAGCATGTAGGCACCCCCGGCGAGCAGGGCGAGGCCCTCCAGCGCGGTCAGGGCGGCAGCGGCGGTCAGCCGTGCGGGACGCGGACCCGACGCGGCCGGTTCCAGGGCTTCGGGGGTGGATTTCCGCTCAGTGCTCACCCCAGCAGGGTAGCTCCGCGTAGCCGCGCCCCGGCACCTCGGTCTAGGCCAGGTAAAGAGCGCTAGGTAGTCTGCTGCGCATGCGTGCACTCCTCGTGGTCAACCCGGCGGCAACCACCACCAGTGCGCGTACGCGTGACGTACTGGTCCACGCGCTGGCGAGCGAAATGAAGCTCGAGGCGGTCACCACCGAGTACCGCGGGCACGCCAGAGACCTGGGCCGGCAGGCCGCGGAGAGCAAGGACATAGAGCTGGTCGTCGCCCTCGGCGGCGACGGCACGGTCAACGAAGTCGTGAACGGCCTGCTGCACCACGGCCCCGACCCGGACCGCCTCCCCCGCCTCGCCGTCGTCCCCGGCGGCTCCACCAACGTCTTCGCGCGCGCCCTGGGGCTGCCCAACGACGCCGTGGAGGCCACCGGCGCCCTGCTCGACGCCCTGCGCGAGGGCAGCGAGCGCACGGTCGGCCTCGGCATCGCGGGGGGCACACCGGGCACGGAGGACGAGGCCGTGCCCTCGCGCTGGTTCACGTTCTGCGCCGGCCTCGGCTTCGACGGCGGCGTGGTCGGCAGAGTCGAACAGCAGCGTGAACTCGGCAGGCGCTCGACACACGCCCTCTATGTGCGCCAGGTGCTCCGCCAGTTCCTCGACGAGCCCCACCGGCGGCACGGGATGATCACGGTGGAGCGGCCCGGGGAGGACCCGGTGACGGACCTGGTGATGTCCATAGTCTGCAACACCTCGCCCTACTCCTACCTGGGCAATCGCCCCCTGTACGCGTCCCCGCGGGCCTCCTTCGACACGGGTCTGGACGTGCTCGGTCTGAAGAAGCTCTCCACGGCCGCGGTGGCGCGCTACGGCACGCAGCTCCTGATGTCGACGCCGGAGCGCGGACCTCACGGTAAGCACGCGGTCACGCTCCACGACCTCACCGACTTCACCTTGCATTCCAAGGTGCCGCTCCCCCTCCAGATGGACGGTGACCACCTGGGACTGCGCACCAGCGTGACGTTCACAGGCGTTCGCCGTGCACTGCGTGTGATTGTGTGAGTGGAAGGGCCCAAAGTCCTTTCACTCGAACGTTTAGGCCAGGGTCCACCCCATGGAAGTACGGCTGTGACCCAGCCGACACTGAGGAATCAAAAAAAACTTTCCGGAAGGGGTTGTATCCGCCGCCGAGGTTTGCGAATCTCTACATGGCGATCGGGACGGCCCGCAACATCGGCCCCAACAGAGAGCCAGAACCCCTCCTCCACCACAGGTCCACACCAGGCGACTGGGCGTCGACCCTTCCCGTGCGGGGGGATTCGTGAAAGCGTTCACATTCACAAGCAACCTGCATGTAATACCAAGGAGAGGTAGCAGCCATGGACTGGCGTCACAACGCCGTTTGCCGCGAGGAAGACCCCGAGCTCTTCTTCCCCATCGGCAACACCGGTCCTGCGCTGCTGCAGATCGAGGAAGCCAAGGCCGTCTGCCGTCGCTGCCCCGTCATGGAGCAGTGCCTGCAGTGGGCGCTCGAGTCCGGCCAGGACTCCGGCGTCTGGGGTGGCCTCAGCGAGGACGAGCGCCGCGCAATGAAGCGCCGCGCCGCTCGCAACCGTGCTCGCCAGGCCAGCGCCTGACGCCCACGCCCCCCACGAGCCCAAGCTTGGCGGCGCGTACAGCGAGTACGCATCTCCCGCCCCCGAGCCGCAGCCGCGCAGTACCCCCGATGCGCATCGCAACGTGAGCAGTGAGCCCCGGACCACAGCGGTCCGGGGCTCACTGCTGTGTGCGGCGGCGGTTCACCGCCGCGTGCGGCGACCGTCGTAGCCGTGTGTGACCTTCGCCGCTACTCGTCCGCGCCGCTACTTGTCCGCGCTGACCGGGACGTCGAGGATCACCCGGGTGCCGTGCTCCGGGGCGGGGACCATGTCGAAGGTGCCGCCCAGCTCCCCCTCCACCAGGGTGCGCACGATCTGCAGACCGAGATTGCCGGAGCGGTGCGGGTCGAAGCCCTCGGGCAGGCCGACGCCGTCGTCCTGGACGGTGATCAGCAGCCGCGCGTCCTTGCTCGTGCCGCCGCGCACCGCGGAGACCTCGACGGTGCCGGTGTCCCCTTCACGGAAGCCGTGCTCCAGGGCGTTCTGCAAAATCTCCGTAAGGACCATCGAGAGCGGGGTCGCCACCTCCGCGTCGAGGATGCCGAAGCGCCCGGTGCGTCGGCCCGTGACCTTGCCGGGCGAGATCTCGGCGACCATCGCGAGGACCCGGTCGGCGATCTCGTCGAACTCCACGCGCTCGTCCAGGTTCTGCGAGAGCGTCTCGTGGACGATGGCGATGGAACCCACCCGGCGCACGGCTTCCTCCAACGCCTCCCGGCCCTTGGCGGAGTCGATGCGGCGGGCTTGCAGGCGCAGCAGCGCGGCGACCGTCTGGAGGTTGTTCTTCACCCGGTGGTGGATCTCCCGGATGGTCGCGTCCTTGGTGATCAACTCCCGCTCGCGGCGGCGGAGTTCCGTGACGTCGCGCAGGAGTACGAGCGAACCGATGCGCGGCCCCTTGGGTTTGAGGGGGATCGCGCGCAACTGGATCACGCCGTCGCCACCCTCGATCTCGAACTCACGCGGCGCCCAGCCGCTGGCGACCTTGGCCAGGGCCTCGTCCACCGGGCCGCGGGACGGGGCGAGTTCGGCCGTGGCCCTGCCCAGGTGATGGCCCACCAGATCGGACGCGAGACCCAGACGGTGGTACGCGGAGAGCGCGTTCGGCGACGCGTACTGCACGATGCCGTCGGCGTCGAGCCGCAGCAGACCGTCCCCCACGCGCGGGGAGGCGTCCATGTCGACCTGCTGCCCCGGGAACGGGAAGGACCCGGCGGCGATCATCTGTGCGAGGTCCGACGCCGACTGGAGGTAGGTCAGCTCAAGCCGCGAAGGGGTGCGCACCGTCAGCAGATTGGTGTTCCGGGCGATCACACCGAGGACGCGTCCCTCCCTGCGTACGGGAATGGACTCGACGCGCACCGGAACCTCCTCGCGCCACTCCGGGTCGCCCTCGCGCACGATGCGGCCCTCGTCCAGGGCGGCATCCAGGAGCGGGCGCCGGCCGCGCGGGACGAGGTGGCCGACCATGTCGTCCTGGTAGGAGGTGGGGCCGGTGTTCGGCCGCATCTGCGCCACGGAGACATAGCGGGTGCCGTCGCGTGTGGGGACCCACAGCACGAGGTCGGCGAAGGAGAGGTCGGAGAGCAGCTGCCACTCCGAGACCAGCAGATGCAGCCACTCGAGGTCGGAGTCGCCGAGGGCGGTGTGCTGGCGTACGAGGTCGTTCATGGAGGGCACGTGTGCGAGCGTACCCGCCGCGTGTGGCGTGCCACGCCGGGGAGATTCCCGACGAGCCGCGGCGCCAGGGCGGGACCCTCAACCCGCCCACGGCACCGCAGCCCTTCAGGTGCATCGGCCGCCAGAATGTGCGGTACTGGCCGGCCGATCGTGAGGATCCGACGCGGTCAGGGCAGAGAGCGCCGGGTCCTCGGTCCGCTCTCCTGTGCGGGAAGAGCGGAGGCTTTACCCACGCATTGTGGACTAGACCATTCTGTCATGTCTATGCGTCGGCAGATCTTTGTTCGGGCCTGACCATCACACTCCATTGTGCGGCCGCGGGGGCCGCGGCCACGCCGTCATCGCGAGATCCGCCACCGCTTCGAGGTCCTGCCTGGTGGCGCCGTCCCTGGCCTGCTGGGACATGCCCTGGAGGACCGCCGCCGTGTAGCGCGCGAGAGCGGCGGGGTCGGTGTCCTCGGGCAGCTCGCCCGCCGCGACGGCCGCGCGGATGCGGGACTCGATGTCCGCCACGTTGGCGTTCCGGCGCTCACGCAGGGACTCTTCGACCTCGGGCGTCGTGCAGTTGGTGGCCGCCGAGATGACCAGGCAGCCGGGCGGGTGGGCCGGATCGGTGTACTCGGCGGCGGCTTCGCGCAGCATCCGCTCGACGGCGCCGCGCACGGTGGGCTCCTCCGCGAAGGCGCGCCCGCTGAAGGCGCCGTGCGTGACGCCGTACCGCACGACGACCTCGTCGAAGAGGGTCCGCTTGTCGCCGAACGCGGCGTACAGGCTGGGCGCCCCGATGCCCATGACGCGCGTCAGGTCGGAGACGGAGGTCGCTTCGTACCCATGCTCCCAGAAGGTGCGGACCGCCTGCTCCAGGGCCGTCTCGCGGTCGAATGAGCGAGGGCGTCCGCGCTGTTTCGTCGCCATGGGCTGAATTGTATAGCGGGCACTAGAAAATCGGTCGGGGGTCGGGTACGGTTTCTTTCTGTAGCGACCACTAGAGAAAGAGGGGGCGCCTGACATGGCTGCATCCACGGGCAGGCTCGCGGGGAAGACGGCGCTGGTCACGGGCGGGAGCCGGGGCATCGGACGGGGCATCGCCGAGCGGCTCGGACGGGACGGGGCGCGGGTGGCCGTGCACTACGGCAGCAACGAGACCGCCGCGAAGGAGACGGTGGACGTGATCGAGGCGGCGGGCGGCTCCGCCTTCGCGGTCGGCGCGGAGCTGGGCGTCGCGGGGGACGCCGAGGCGCTGTGGTCCCGGTTCGACGCGCACGCGGAGGGGCTCGACATCCTGGTGAACAACGCCGGGATCGGCACCTCCCGCCCCTTCGGCGAGACGGATGAGGCGGAGTACGACCGCTTGTTCGCCGTGAACGCGAAGGCGCCGTACTTCATCACGCAGCTCGGTGCGGAGCGGCTGCGGGACGGCGGCCGGGTCATCAACATCTCGTCCGGCCTCTCGCGCGCCGCGCTGATGCCGGAGATCATGACGTACGCGATGACGAAGGGCGCCCTGGACGTCTTCACCCGGAACCTGTCGAAGGTGCTCGGCCCCCGCGGGATCACGGTGAACTCGGTGGCGCCCGGGATCATCGACACGGACATCAACGCGGCCTGGCTCCGGGGCGAGGAGAACCGCGCCGCGTGGGAGAGCTCCGCGCGGCTTTCGGCGCTCGGCCGCGTCGGCGCCGCGTCGGACGTCGCCGATGTGGTGGCCTTCCTCGCGTCGGACGACGGCCGGTGGATCACCGGGCAATGGATAGACGCGACCGGCGGTTCGCTCCCGTAGCCGGCCACGACGGCTCCGGGGTGCGGCGCCGCGGCCACGGGCGGGTGCACCGTGCGGCGCCGTGGCCACGGGCGGTGCACCGTGCGGCGTCCCGTCAGTGGGTCTCGGTCACCTTCGCGAGGGCCCTCGGTGCGTCGGGGTCCTGGCCGCGGGCGATCGTGACCTCGTACGCGAGGAGCTGGAGGGGGATGATCTCCAGGATCGGCTGGACCTCTTCGGGGACGCCGTCCGTGGGGAGCGCGAAGCCGGCGGAGGCCTGTCCGACCTGGGCCTTCGGGCCGATGACCACCAGGTCGGCGCCCCGGCCGCGCAGCCGGTCGAGGACGGGCCTCAGCGCCTCGCCGCCCCGGCCGTCCGGCACCACCGCGATCACCGGCGAGATGTTGTCGACCATCGCGAGGGGGCCGTGCAGCAGATCGGCGCCGGAGTAGGCGAGGGCCGGGATGTAGCTGGTCTCCATCAGTTTGAGGGCCGCCTCCTTCGCGGTCGGGTAGCCGTAGCCACGGGAGGTGATCACCATGCGTTCGGCGAAGCGGTAGCGCGCGGCCAGGGCCTTGACCTCGGCCTGGCGGGCGAGGAGGTCGCCGGCCAGTGCGGGCAGCGAGGCGGCGGCCGCGCCGTCCGAGCCGCCCAGCCGCTCGACGAACAGATAGAGGGCGAGCAGCGACGCGGTGTACGTCTTCGTGGCCGGGAGCGCCCTCTCCGGTCCCGCGAGGATGTCGATGTGGTGCTCGGAGACGGCGGCCAGCGGCGAGTCGGCGTTGTTGGTCACCGCGAGGGTGATCGCGCCCGCCTCACGGGCGGCCTGGGTGGAGGCCACCAGGTCGGGCGAGCCGCCGGACTGACTGACGGTGACGGCGAGGACGTCGCGCAGGTCGGGCTTGGCGCCGTACGCAGTGATGGTGGACATGGAGGCGAGGCCGCAGGGCATGCCGAGGCGGATTTCCAGGAGGTACTTCGCGTAGAGCGCGGCGTGGTCGGAGGTGCCACGTGCGGTCAGCAGGACGAAGCGGGGCCTGCGCTCGGCCACCCGCCGGGCGATCTCGTGGATCGTCGGGGCGCCCGTGTCGAGGATGCGGCGCAGGACCTCGGGCTGTTCGGCCATCTCCCGGGCCATGATCCGCCCGGGCCGCTCGCTCTGCGGGTCCTGCGCGTCCTGCGGAGTCATGGCGCTCATGCCTTCTACTTTCCCCGCTGTCGGGGCGGGGCGCCTCTGCGGGCGGGGCGGGTCTGCCCGGTGGGCGTCGGGCGGGCGCCGGAGGGAGCATGGACGGCGGGAAACGACTGGTCCGGTGGCGGGGCTCTGCTAGATTGGTCTATACCACGGTCCCTTGAGTTCCTCTCCAGATCGGCAGGCCCAGCGTGGAAGTTGTCATCGTCCCGGACGCCAAGGCAGGCGGCGAGCTCATCGCGGAGGCCATGGCCGCCCTGGTGCGCCGTAAGCCTGACGCCCTGCTCGGTGTCGCCACCGGATCCACCCCGCTGCCCATCTACGAAGCGCTGGCCGCCAAGGTCGCCGCCGGTGCCGTGGATGCCTCGCGGGCGCGGATCTGCCAGCTCGACGAGTACGTGGGGCTGCCGGTCGGGCACCCGGAGTCGTACCGCTCCGTGGTGCTCCGCGAGGTCGTCGAGCCGCTCGGGCTGAGCGAGGCGGCGTTCATGGGCCCGGACGGCAGCGCCGAGGACGTCCAGGCGGCGTGCGAGGCGTACGACAAGGCGCTCGCCGAGGCCGGGGGCGTCGATCTCCAGCTGCTCGGCATCGGCACCGACGGGCACATCGGGTTCAACGAGCCGTGTTCGTCGCTCGCTTCGCGCACGCGCATCAAGACGCTGACCGAGCAGACGCGGGTGGACAACGCGCGCTTCTTCGACGGGGACATCGAGCAGGTCCCGCACCACGTCATCACCCAGGGGATCGGCACGATCCTGGAGGCGCGGCACCTCGTGCTGCTCGCCACGGGTGAGGGCAAGGCGGACGCGGTGGCCGCGACGGTGGAGGGTCCGGTCGCCTCGGTCGTCCCCGCGTCGGCCCTGCAACTGCACCCGCACGCCACGGTCGTGGTGGACGAGGCCGCCGCGTCCAAGCTGAAGCTCGCCGACTACTTCCGGCACACCTACGCCAACAAGCCGGGGTGGCAGGGGCTGTAGTTCATGACGCATGTCGAAGGGGCGCCCCCGGCCGGGGGCGCCCCTTCGACATGCGGTCAGCGGGGTCAGGCGCCGGTGATGACCTCCGCCGCCGCCTCGCCGCAGACCCGCGCGGCGCCGCGCGTCGCGATGTGGAGGGCGCCGACCGGGGCGGACTGCGGGACGCCCATCTCCACCACCACGGTGTCCGGGCGGGACGCCACCAGCGTCTCCAGGGCCGAGGACATCCACGCGTGGCGGTGCGCGTCGCGGACCACCGCCACGATGCGGCGCTCCCCCGCCGCCGCGAGGGCCCGCGCCCCCGCGCCGTCGCCGGAGAAGCTGCCCGAGGCCGTGCCGGGGAGCCGGCGTTCGAGCTCGGCGGTGACACCCCACGGGGTCTCGTCGCCGACCGCGATGTTCGGGAGCGGTGTGAAGGTGGCGACGTAGGGCGCCTCGGTGACCGGGGCGGTGTAGGTCTCGCCGCGCGTGACCGTCAGCGCACGGCGGGCCGCGATCAGGCCGATTCCGGTGTCGGGCACGCCCCCCGAACGCTCGGCCGCGCCCGACACCGAAGTCCAGGCGGCAAGGGCCCGCACGCGGTCCGCCGCGTCGGCGAGCCGCTCCTCGGGCAGTTCGCCCGAGCGCACCGCGGCGACGAAGGCGTCCCGCAGCCGCAGCACCGTGCCCTCGTCGGAGGGCCCGCCGCCCACGCAGATCGCGTCGGCGCCCGCGGCGACGGCGAGGACGCAGCCGCGCTCGAAGCCGTACCGGCCCGCGATGGCCTGCATGTCCATGCCGTCCGTGACGATCAGGCCCTCGTAACCGAACTCGCCGCGCAGCAGGTCGGTGAGGATGCGGCGGGAGACCGTCCCCGGGTTCTCCGGGTCCAGGGCGGGGGCGAGGATGTGGGCGCTCATGACGGCTCGCGTGCCGGCGGCGAGGGCGGCGCGGAACGGCGCGAGGTCGCGGGAGTTCAGCACGTCCCGGTCGACGTCGATGACCGGCACGGAGTGGTGCGAGTCGACCGCGGTGTCGCCGTGCCCCGGGAAGTGCTTGGTGGAGGCGGCGACGCCGGAGGACTGGAGGCCCTCGACGTAGGCGGCGGTGTGCCGGGCGACCAGCCGCGGGTCGGCGCCGAAGGAGCGTACGCCGATGACGGGGTTGTCGGGGTTGGCGTTGACGTCCGCCGACGGCGCCCAGTTGAAGTTGATGCCGCAGGCCGCGAGGCGGCGGCCGAGGTCGGCGGCCACCTCACGGGTCAGCGTCGTGTCGTCGACGGCGCCGAGGGCGTGGTTGCCGGGGTAGGAGGAGCCGGTGCGCACCTCGAGGCGGGTGACGTCGCCGCTCTCCTCGTCGATGGCGACCAGGAGGTCCTCGCGCTCGGCCCGCAGCTGGGCGGTGAGGGCGGCCACCTGCTCGGCGGTCTCGACGTTGCGGCCGAACAGGCCGACCGAGGCGAGGCCCTCGCCGATCCTGCGGCGCAGCCAGTCCGGCGCGGTGGTGCCGTCGAAGCCGGGCTGGAGGACGGCCAGGGCGTTGCGGGTGAGGGTGTCACCGGCGGGCGTCGTGAGTGTCGTCATCAGGCGTTATCCCTTCACTGCGCCGTCGGTCAGGCCGCTGACGGCCCTGCGTTGCAGGAAGACGAAGAGGATCAGGATCGGGATGGCGAAGAGGGAGGCCGCGGCCATGGTGGCGCCCCAGTCGTCGCCGAAGGCGGTCTGGAAGCTGGACACCCATATCGGCAGGGTCTTGGCGTCCGCTTCCTTGTTGAGCACGAGGGCCAGCGGGAACTCGTTCCAGGCGGTGATGAAGCCGAAGAGCGAGGTCGCCATGAGGCCCGGCGCGAGCAGCGGCAGGATCACCCGGCGGAAGGCCTGCATGCGGGTGCAACCGTCGACCATCGCGGACTCCTCCAGCTCCCTGGGCACTGCGGCGACGAAGCCGCGCAGCGTCAGGAGAGTGAAGGGCAGGATCATCACCATGTAGAAGAGGGTGAGCGGGATCAGGCTGTTCAGCATGTCCGCGTCGCGCACGATGATGTAGATGGCGATGACCATGACTTCCCAGGGCGCCATCTGGGCGAGCATGAAGCCGATGATGAAGCCGCGCCGCCCCTTGAAGCGCATCCGGGCGAGGGCGAACGCCGCGGTGACGCCGATGATGAGCGAGAAGACGACCGCGCAGACCGTGACGGTGATGGAGTTGCCGACCATGGTCCAGAAGTGGTCGGCGGCCATGGCCGTCCTGAAGTGCTCGAACGTGGCGTCGGTCGGGAACCAGACCGGGTCCTCGCTGATGATGTCGCCGGTCGGCTTGAAGGCCGTCGCGAACATCCAGTAGACGGGGAAGGTGAAGAGCAGGAAGAGAACGACGGCGGTCAGATTGGGCCAGATCCGGCCCAGCGGCGAGCGCTTCACAGCTCGTCCTCCTCTTGCTTGAGCACGATCCGCAGGTAGTACGAGGTGATGGCCAGCAGGATGACGATGGTGAGCATCGCGATCGCGGCACCCATGCCGAAGTGCTGGTTGCCCATGCCCTCGATGTAGGCGTAGACGGGCAGGATCTCGGTGAGCCGGTCCGGGCCGCCCTCGTTGAGGGTGAAGACCTGGACGAACGCCTTGAAGACCCAGATGATCTCCAGGAACGTCGTGGCGTAGAGGAAGGGCCGCAGGTACGGCATGGTCACCGAGGTGAACTGCTTCCAGGCACCTGCGCCGTCCAGCGAGGCGGCCTCGTACAGCTCCTTGGGGATGGTCGTCGTGGCGGCGTAGAGGTTGATCGCCACGAAGGGGATCGACTGCCAGACGATGAGCAGCAGGACCACGAAGAAGGTCGAGTACTGCGTGGCCAGCCAGTCGTGGTCGGCCATCGACTCGAAGCCGACCTTGGCGAGTACCCAGTTGACGACGCCGAAACGCTGCGCGAACAGCCACTGGTAGACGGTGGTGGAGGCGACGACGGGCATCGCCCAGGCGAGCACGAGCCCGACCAGGAGCAGCGTGCGCATCTTCCGGCCGAGCCGGGCGAGCAGCAGGCCGACCAGCGTGCCGAGGATCATGATCAGTACGACGTTGGCGGCGGTGAAGGCCACCGAGCGGCCGGTGACCCGCCAGAAGTCCTCGCCGGTGAGGACCTCCTTGTAGTTGTCGAATCCGTTCCACTCCGTGAGGTGCAGAATGAACTGCCTCATGTTGAGGTTCTGGAACGACAGGATCCCGTTGCTGACCAGCGGCCAGCCGAGCAGCAGCAGGGTGGCGACGATCGCGGGGGCCAGGAGCAGATAGGGCGTCAGGCCGGCGAGACGCCCCGGGGCCGCGCGCGGGCCACGTGGTCGTGGTCCGCCGTCAGGTGTCTGCACCTCCGTCGGGCCGGAGGGCGGCCGTTCGGTCTTCTGCACGGTCATGCTCGCCATCTCTTTCGTGGGCATCGCGGCGGTACGCAGAGGTGTGCCGGGGGCGGCGAGGGCGTGTCACCCGCCGCCCCCGGCAAGAGGAGCGTCCTTACTGCTTCTGCGACAGGCGCTTGTTCAGCTCGCCCTCGACCTGCTTGGCGGCCTCGGCAGGCGACTTACCGTTGAGCACCGCGGTCATGTAGTTCTTGATCGGGTTCGGCGGGTTCTCGACCGCGCCCCACTCGGGGATCAGCGGGGTGATGCCGCCGCCGGGGGTGGCCGGGGTCATGGCCTTGGCGGCCGGGTTGCCCTTGAGGGCGGACTCCAGCGACTCCTTGTTCGGGATGACGCCGCCTTCCTTGGCGAACTGACCCTCGAACTTGTCGGACAGCGCGATCTTCAGGAACTCCTTGGCCAGCTCCTGCTTCTTGCTGGTCGCGGCGACGGCGAGGTTGGAGCCGCCGAGGAAGACGCCCTCGGGCTTGTCCGCCGTGGCACCCGGGATCGTGAAGTAGCCGATGTCCTTCGCGATCTTCTTGTCCGTCTTGATCGCGAGGTCCGCCTCCCACGGCATGCCGATGAAGGTGGCCGTCTTGCCCTTGCCGAAGACCTCGCCCTGCTGCGGGGTGGCCTCATCCTTGTTCTTGGGGGCCTTGGAGAGCTTCTGGAACTCCTGGTACGTCTTCATGGCCTTGGCGACCTTGGGGTCGGCCAGGTTGGAGACGTACTTGTCGCCGTCCTTCTTGACCAGCTCGGCGCCCTCACCGATGGTCAGGCCGACGAAGTGGTACCAGAACTGGCCCGGCATGTAGATCGGCTCGGCGTCGGTCTTCGCGCCGATCTGCTTGAGGTCCTTCAGGAACTGCTCGCGGGTCTTGGGGGTGTCCTTGATGCCCGCCTCGGCCCAGATCTTCTTGTTGTAGATCACGACGCGGTTGAGGACGAACCACGGGGCGGCGTACTGCTTGCCGTCGATGACCGAGGCCTTGTTCATCGACTCGGTCCAGTCGGCGCCGATCGACTCCTTGAGGTCACCCAGCTCGGCGAGGCCACCCGTCTTGGCGTAGGCGGCGGTCTGGGTGTTGCCGATCTCGAAGACGTCCGGCGGGTTCTCCTCGGAGAGGGCCGTGGTCAGCTTCTGCTGGATGCCGTTCCACTGCTGGACCTCGAACTTCAGCTTCGCGCCGGTCTTCTTCTCGAAGGCCGCCGTGACATCCTTCTGCCACTTGTCCGGCGTCGAACCGTCCATCGCCCAGAGCGTCAGCGTCTCGCCCTTGAAGCCGTCGGCCCCGCCGGACTTCTTGTCCCCGTCGTCACTGCCGCAGGCCGCGACCGAGACCAACATGCCCGCGACACCGATGGCCGCTATGAGCTTGCGCTTCACGTCACCCTCCTCAAGGGATGCCAGTCAACCCCCCACCCGCAGCGACCTAATGGACCGAGATCTGCCCGTGGGACTGGAACCTGGTCTTTAATGGTGTAGACCAGTACGGGGAGCTTGGCCTAGACCTTTAGGGGTGTCAAGGGTGTATAAGAAGGGCTGTCGCGTCCGTTATCGGACCGACACCTGAGCGAGTAAGACTTGCTCGGCCCGTACCGTGCCACGATGTGAGCCGCGACAGACGGAGGAGCCGGTGACGGCAGCAGCACAGGAGCCGGGAAGGGTGGCCATGGGCACCGAAGCGGGCAGTACCGGGACCGACGGGGGCACTTCTTCGGAGGCCCCCAGCGTCGGCCGCACCGCGCGCGTGCCCAAGTACTACCGCCTGAAGCGGCACTTGCTCGACATGACGGAGACGCTGCCGCCCGGCACCCCCGTCCCCCCGGAGCGGACGCTCGCCGCCGAGTTCGACACCTCCCGCACCACGGTCCGCCAGGCCTTGCAGGAGCTGGTCGTCGAGGGCCGCCTGGAGCGGATCCAGGGCAAGGGCACCTTCGTCGCCAAGCCGAAGGTGTCGCAGGCCCTCCAACTCACCTCGTACACCGAGGACATGCGGGCGCAGGGCCTCGAGCCCACCTCGCAGCTCCTGGACGTCGGCTACATCACCGCCGACGACACCCTCGCCGGACTGCTCGACATCGGCGCGGGCAGCCGCGTCCTGCGCATCGAGCGGCTGCGTCTGGCCAACGGCGAGGCCATGGCCATCGAGACCACGCACCTGTCGGCCAAGCGCTTCCCGGCGCTGCGCCGGTCCCTGGTCAAGTACACCTCGCTCTACACGGCCCTCGCCGAGGTGTACGACGTGCGTCTCGCCGAGGCCGAGGAGACCATCGAGACCTCGCTGGCCACCCCGCGCGAGGCGGGCCTGCTCGGCACCGACGTCGGCCTGCCGATGCTGCTGCTGTCCCGGCACTCGCTGGACGCCGCGGGCCGGCCGGTGGAGTGGGTGCGCTCGGTCTACCGCGGCGACCGCTACAAGTTCGTGGCCCGCCTCAAGCGCCCCACGGACTGACCCGCGCACCGGGGGTCTGGCGCGGATCACCTCACTGCTCTACGTTCCTCCCGTCATCGCGTGAACGTCTTCGCACGATGAACGTCATCGCATGGTGAACGGGAGGACGACCCGGTGCGCAGAGCAGAACCCCGATCCATCGTCGTCTGGACCCTCGTCGCGCTGGTCGGCGCCGCGGGCTGGACCGTCCTCGCGCTCGCGCGCGACGAGGAGGTGTCGGCCGCCTGGATGGTGGCGGCGGCCCTCGGCTCGTACGCCATCGCGTACCGCTTCTACTCCAAGTTCATCGCGTACAAGGTCCTGAAGGTCGACCGGACCCGGGCCACGCCCGCCGAGCGGCTCGACAACGGCATCGACTTCCATCCGACCGACCGGCGCGTGCTGCTCGGCCACCACTTCGCGGCGATCGCGGGCGCGGGGCCACTGGTGGGGCCCGTGCTCGCCGCCCAGATGGGGTATCTGCCGGGCACCATCTGGATCGTCGTCGGCGTGATCTTCGCGGGCGCCGTACAGGACATGGTCGTGCTGTTCTTCTCGACGCGGCGGGACGGCAAGTCGCTCGGGCAGATGGCGCGGGACGAGATCGGGCCGTTCGGCGGGGCCGCCGCGCTGCTCGCCGCGTTCGCCATCATGATCATCCTGCTCGGGGTGCTCGCGCTCGTCATCGTCAACGCGCTCGCCGAGTCGCCGTGGGGCACCTTCTCCATCGCGATGACCATCCCGATCGCCCTGCTCATGGGCTTCTACCTGCGGGTGCTGCGTCCGGGGCGGGTCAGCGAGGTCTCCCTCATCGGCATCGCGCTGCTGCTCGTCGCGCTGGTCGCCGGGCGCTGGGTCGCCGAGTCCTCGCTCGCGGACACCTTCACGCTCGCGCCCTCGACGCTGGTCATCTGGCTGGTCGCGTACGGCTTCATCGCCTCGATCCTGCCGGTGTGGATGCTGCTCGCGCCGCGCGACTACCTCTCCACGTTCATGAAGATCGGCACCATCCTGCTGCTCGCGCTCGGCGTCGTCATCGCCCTGCCGACGCTGAAGATGGACCCGGTGACCGACTTCGCCTCGCGCGGCGACGGGCCCGTCTTCGCCGGCTCGCTCTTCCCCTTCGTCTTCATCACCATCGCCTGCGGAGCCCTGTCCGGCTTCCACGCGCTGATCTCCTCGGGCACGACGCCGAAGATGATCCAGAAGGAGACGCAGGTCCGGATGATCGGGTACGGCTCCATGCTGATGGAGTCGGCCGTCGCGATCATGGCGCTCGTCGCCGCCTCGATCATCGACCCCGGGCTGTACTTCGCGATGAACGCGCCGGCGGGTGTCGTCGGCGACACCGTCCAGGAGGCGTCGAAGGCCGTCGCGAACTTCGGGTACAGCATCTCCCCCGCCGACCTGGCGCAGGCCGCCAAGAACGTGGAGGAGTCCTCGCTGCTCTCGCGCACGGGCGGGGCGCCCACGCTCGCGGTCGGCGTCTCGGAGATCTTCTCGCAGGTCACCGGCGGCTCGATGCGGGCCTTCTGGTACCACTTCGCGATCATGTTCGAGGCGCTGTTCATCCTGACCGCGCTCGACGCGGGCACGCGCGTGGGCCGCTTCATGCTCCAGGACATGCTCGGGAACGTCTACAAGCCGTTCAAGAGGGTGAGTTGGAAGCCGGGCCTGGTGCTGACCAGCGCCGCCGTCACCGGTCTGTGGGGGTACTTCCTGTGGGTCGGCGTCCACGAGCCGCTCGGCGGGATCAACCAGCTCTTCCCGATCTTCGGCATCGCCAACCAGCTCCTCGCCGCCGTCGCCCTCACCGTCTGCACGACGCTGCTCGTGAAGTCCGGGCGCCTCAAGTGGGCCTGGATCACGGCGGTCCCGCTCGCCTGGGACGCCACCGTGACGCTCACCGCGAGCTGGCAGAAGGTCTTCTCCGGGGACCCGCGCGTGGGCTTCTTCACGCAGCGCTCGATCTACCAGGACGCCATCGACGACGGCAAGGTCCTGCCGCCCGCCAAGTCCATGGACGACATGCACACCGTCGTCACCAACTCCACGGTGGACGGCGTCCTTTCGGCGGCGCTGGCGCTGCTCATCGTCATCGTGATCGCCGACGCGGCGCGGGTCTGCCTCAAGCACCTCCGCGACCCCGAGGCCTCCCGGTTGAGCGAGGCTCCGTACGTGGAGTCGAAGTTGACGGCCCCGGCCGGACTCTTCCCGACCGCCGAGGAGAAGCGGGAAGCGCGGCGGGACGAGAAGCGGGAGCCGGTGCGATGACCTGGCTGCTGCGCGGGGTGCGCTGGATGCGGTGGTACGTCCGTGAGCTGACCGACGAGTCGGCGTACGAGCGGTACGTGGCGCACGTGCGCAAGGACCATCCGGCCGCAACCGTCCCCAGTCGCCGCGCCTTTGAGCGGATGCGGACGGACCGCCAGGAGTCGGACCCCCGCCAGGGGTTCCGCTGCTGCTGAGCAGGCACGTCGGGCACTTCGAGTCCCGTCCGTTATTCGGACAGGGGTTCCATACCGCGAGACTCTCGCTTAGATTTCCCGCACGTTAAGCATGGGATAAGTGAGGGAACGGAGCCGCGATATGTCAGATGCGCCTGAAGTGAACAGACCGGTGGTCACGCCGGTCCGCGTGGTCGTCGCCGTCTGCCTTGTCGCGCCGTTCGTGGCGATGCTCTGGGTGAGTTCCTACGCCAGGATCGAACCGACCCTCATCGGCATCCCGTTCTTCTACTGGTACCAGATGCTGTGGGTCGTCATCTCCACGGTGCTCACGATGATCGCGTACAAGCTGTGGCAGCGTGACCAGCGCGCCCGCAAGGAAGGTGCGCGGTCATGAACGGCGGAGTCAACGGCGTCGCGCTCGCCGTCTTCATCTTCTTCTTCATAGCGGTCACGGTCATGGGCTTCCTGGCCGCCCGCTGGCGCAAGGCCGAGAACGACCAGAGCCTGGACGAATGGGGCCTCGGCGGCAGGTCGTTCGGCACCTGGGTCACATGGTTCCTGCTCGGCGGCGACCTCTACACCGCGTACACCTTCGTGGCCGTCCCCGCGGCGATCTACGCGGCGGGCGCGGCCGGGTTCTTCGCGGTGCCCTACACCATCCTCGTCTACCCGCTGATCTTCACCTTCCTGCCGCGCCTGTGGTCGGTCTCGCACAAGCACGGCTATGTGACCACCTCGGACTTCGTGCGCGGGCGCTTCGGGTCGAAGGGGCTCTCGCTGGCCGTCGCGGTCACCGGCATCCTCGCCACGATGCCCTACATCGCGCTCCAACTCGTCGGCATCCAGGCCGTCCTCGACGTCATGGGCGTCGGCGGCGGCCCGGACACCAACTGGTTCATCAAGGACCTGCCGCTCCTGATCGCCTTCGCGGTGCTCGCCGCGTACACCTACTCGTCGGGGTTGCGCGCGCCCGCGCTGATCGCGTTCGTGAAGGACGGGCTGATCTACCTCGTCATCGTCGTCGCGATCATCTACATCCCGATCAAACTGGGCGGCTTCGACGACATCTTCGCCAAGGCCGGTGACGCCTTCGCGCAGACCAACCCGGCGACCGACAAGCCGCGTGGCGCGCTCGCGCCCGCCGAGGCCGGGCAGTGGACGTACGCCACGCTCGCGCTCGGCTCGGCCCTCGCGCTGTTCATGTACCCGCACTCGATCACGGCGACGCTCTCCTCGAAGAGCCGCAACGTGATCCGCCGCAACACCACCATCCTGCCGCTGTATTCACTGATGC
This sequence comes from Streptomyces sp. NPDC015345, assembly GCF_043078805.1. Classification (NCBI taxonomy): domain Bacteria; kingdom Bacillati; phylum Actinomycetota; class Actinomycetes; order Kitasatosporales; family Streptomycetaceae; genus Streptomyces; species Streptomyces sp. NPDC015345. The sequence continues at coordinate 280,680 of NZ_JBIBTX010000003.1, forward strand.
TCGGCCTGCTGGCGCTGCTCGGCTTCATGGCGATCGCGGCGGGCATCAAGGTGGACAACGGCCAGCTGGCCATCCCGCAGCTCTTCGAGACCATGTTCCCGGACTGGTTCACGGGCGTGGCCTTCGCGGCCATCGGCATCGGCGCGCTGGTCCCGGCGGCCATCATGTCGATCGCGGCCGCGAACCTCTTCACCCGCAACATCTACAAGGACTTCCTCAAGCCCGACGCGACGCCCGCGCAGGAGACCAAGGTCTCCAAGCTGGTCTCGCTGCTGGTGAAGGTCGGCGCGCTCGCCTTCGTCCTCACCATGGACAAGACCGTCGCGATCAACTTCCAGCTGCTCGGCGGCATCTGGATCCTCCAGACGATGCCCGCGCTGGTCGGCGGCCTGTTCACCCGGTGGTTCCACCGCTGGGCGCTCCTCGCCGGCTGGGCGGTCGGCATGGTCTACGGCACGCTGGCGGCGTACGGCGTCGCGTCTCCGACGCAGAAGCACTTCGGCGGCTCCTCCGACACGATCCCTGGCATCGGCGAGATCGGCTACATCGGCCTCACCGCGTTCGTCCTGAACGTCATCGTCACCGTGGTCCTCACCTTCGTCCTGAAGGCGCTGAAGGCCCCGGACGGCATCGACGAGACCTCGCCCGGTGACTACACCGCGGACGCGGGCGACCCGGGCGTCATCCAGGAACTGCCCAAGGCGACCGCGGGCGCCGGGCACTGAGCCCTTCCCCACCCGCACCGACAAAGGCCGCCGGAAAACCGGCGGCCTTTGTCGTACCCGTGTTGCACACTGCGCCTCATGGATACGACGACCATCACGATCAGGCAGGCCCGCCCCGAGGAGTACGAGGCGCTGGGCGCCCTCACCGCACAGGCCTATCTCGACGACGAACACCTGGACTTCGGGGCGGAGGACCCCTATCTGGACGTGCTGCGCGACGTGGCGGCGCGCGCGGCCGCGGCGGAGGTCCTGGTGGCGGAGGCGGACGGGACCGTACTCGGCTGCGTCACCTACGTCCCCTCCGGCGGGCCCATGGCCGACATAGCGCGCGAGAGCGAGGCGGAGATCCGCATGCTGGCCGTCTCCTCCGAGGCGCGCGGCCGGGGCGCCGGCGAGACGCTCGTACGGGAGTGCGTGCGGCGCGCCAAGGAGGCTGGCCGCACCGGGCTCGTCCTGTCCACGCAGACGTCGATGCACGCCGCCCACCGGCTGTACGGGCGCCTCGGCTTCGTACGGACGCCCGAGCGCGACTGGCGGCCGATCGAGACCGTGCCGCTGCTCGCCTACGCGTTGACTCTCTGAGCCCACCCGACTCCCCCTGCGCACCGACACAAGATGTGGGGCCGCCTCAGGAACCCGACACAAGATGTATGCTCGTGCTCGCTGTCGCCGCAGGGGAATCCGGTGCAAGTCCGGAACTGTCCCGCAACGGTGCATGTGTACGTATTGCGCGTACGCGGAGTCCGAGGACCTGCCGACAGTGCACCCGTGCCGTCCGGCCCGGGTGCCGACCGTCCGGGCCTCGTGGAGTGGGCCGGTGGACGCGGTACGCCGCCCTGCCCGGGTGCGCCCGTGTGTGCCCGCCCCCCTCCTCCTGGCCCAGAGCCGAGCGAGGGAGTGCCCCCACGTGACCATCGCGCCTGCCGAACCCGCGTCAGCGCCGTCGACGCCCACCGCCCAGGGTGCCGAGGGAACCGACGGGCCAGGGGCCGCGCTGCTGCGCACCCTGACCGATCTCACCGCCGACCTTCCCGACGCCGACCCCGGCCGGGTCGCCGCCGCCGCGCTGCGCGGCCGCTCGGCCAGGGCCGACGCGTCGGAGCTGCGGGAGCTCGCGACCGAGGCGGCCGCGGGGCTCATCGCCGAGGACCCGGCGTACTCGAAGCTGGCGGCCCGGCTCCTGTCGATCGGCATCCGCGAGGAGGCGGCGACGCAGGGCGTGCGCTCCTTCACCGACTCCGTGGCGGTCGGCCACCGCGAGGGCCTGATCGCCGACCGCACGGCCCAGTTCGTGACGGCGCACGCGGCCCGGCTCGACGCGCTGGTGGACGCCGCGCTCGCCGCCGGCGCGGACTTCCGCTTCGAGTACTTCGGCCTGCGCACCCTGCACAGCCGCTATCTGCTGCGCCACCCGATCACCCGGCAGGTCATCGAGACCCCGCAGCACTTCATGCTGCGCGTCGCGAGCGGCCTGGCCAAGGACGAGGGCGCCGCGGCCGTGGACGAGGTCGCCGCGCTGTACGGCCTGATGAGCCGCCTGGACTACCTGCCGTCCTCACCGACGCTCTTCAACTCCGGCACCCGCCACCCGCAGATGTCCTCCTGCTACCTCCTCGACTCCCCGCTCGACGAGCTGGACTCGATCTACGACCGCTACCACCAGGTCGCGCGGCTCTCCAAGCACGCGGGCGGCATCGGACTCTCGTACTCCCGCATCCGTTCCCGGGGTTCGCTGATCCGCGGCACGAACGGGCACTCCAACGGCATCGTGCCGTTCCTGAAGACCCTGGACGCCTCGGTCGCCGCCGTGAACCAGGGCGGCCGGCGCAAGGGCGCGGCCGCGGTCTACCTGGAGACGTGGCACTCCGACATCGAGGAGTTCCTCGAACTGCGCGACAACACCGGTGAGGACGCGCGCCGCACGCACAACCTCAACCTCGCGCACTGGATCCCGGACGAGTTCATGCGCCGGGTCGCCGCCGACCAGGACTGGTCGCTGTTCTCCCCGGCCGACGTGCCCGACCTCGTCGACCTGTGGGGTGAGGAGTTCGACGCCGCCTACCGCGGGGCCGAGGCCGCCGGGCTCGCGAAGAAGACCATCCCGGCCCGGGACCTGTACGGCCGCATGATGCGCACCCTCGCGCAGACCGGCAACGGCTGGATGACGTTCAAGGACGCCGCCAACCGCACCGCCAACCAGACGGCGGAGCCCGGCCACACCGTGCACTCCTCGAACCTCTGCACCGAGATCCTGGAGGTGACGGACGACGGCGAGACGGCGGTCTGCAACCTCGGCTCGGTGAACCTCGGCGCCTTCGTGGAGGACGGCGACCTCGCCTGGGACCGGCTCGACGAGACCGTCCGCACCGCCGTCACCTTCCTCGACCGCGTCGTCGACATCAACTTCTACCCGACCGAGCAGGCCGGGCGCTCCAACGCCAAGTGGCGCCCGGTCGGCCTCGGCGCGATGGGCCTCCAGGACGTCTTCTTCCAGCTGAAGCTGCCGTTCGACTCCCCCGAGGCGCGCGCCCTGTCCACCCGCATCGCCGAGCGGATCATGCTCGCCGCGTACGAGGCGTCGGCCGACCTCGCCGAGCGCGAGGGCCCGCTGCCCGCCTGGGAGAAGACCCGTACCGCGCGCGGCGTCCTGCACCCCGACCACTACGGCGTCGAGTTGACCTGGCCCGAGCGGTGGGCGGCCCTGCGCGCCCGTATCGCCACGACCGGCATGCGCAATTCGCTCCTGCTCGCGATCGCGCCGACCGCCACCATCGCGTCCATCGCGGGCGTGTACGAGTGCATCGAGCCGCAGGTCTCCAACCTCTTCAAGCGCGAGACGCTGTCCGGCGAGTTCCTCCAGGTCAACGCCTACCTGGTGGACGAGCTGAAGCGGCTCGGCGTCTGGGACACGCAGACCCGCGAGGCGCTGCGCGAGGCCAACGGCTCGGTGCAGGGCTTCGGCTGGATCCCCGAGGACGTCCGCGCGCTCTACCGCACGGCCTGGGAGATCCCGCAGCGCGGCCTGATCGACATGGCCGCCGCGCGCACCCCGTTCCTCGACCAGGCGCAGTCCCTGAACCTGTTCCTGGAGACGCCGACCATCGGCAAGCTCTCCTCGATGTACGCGTACGCCTGGCAGCAGGGCCTGAAGACGACGTACTACCTGCGCTCGCGCCCCGCCACGCGCATCGCCCGCGCGGCCGGTGGCTCGAACGCCACAGCCGCCCCCGTACCCGCGCAGGTCACGGCCGAAGAGGCCGTCGCCTGCTCCCTGGAAAACCCCGAGTCCTGCGAGGCCTGCCAGTAATGAGCACGACGACGAACAGCGAGAAGAACCTTCTCGACCCGGGCTTCGAGCTGACCCTGCGCCCCATGCGCTACCCGGACTTCTACGAGCGCTACCGGGACGCGATCAAGAACACCTGGACGGTGGAGGAGGTCGACCTCCACTCGGACGTCGCCGACCTGGCGAAGATGACGCCCGAGGAGCAGCACCTGATCGGCCGCCTGGTCGCGTTCTTCGCGACCGGTGACTCGATCGTCTCCAACAACCTGGTGCTGACGCTCTACAAGCACATCAACTCCCCCGAGGCGCGGCTGTACTTGAGCCGTCAGCTCTTCGAGGAGGCCGTGCACGTCCAGTTCTATCTGACGCTGCTCGACACCTATCTGCCCGACCCCGAGGACCGGGCGGCCGCGTTCGACGCGGTGGAGGAGATCCCCTCCATCCGGGAGAAGGCGCAGTTCTGCTTCAAGTGGATGGACTCGGTCGAGAAGCTGGACCGGCTGGAGACGCAGGCCGACCGCCGCCGCTTCCTGCTCAACCTGATCTGCTTCGCCGCGTGCATCGAGGGGCTCTTCTTCTACGGTGCCTTCGCGTACGTCTACTGGTTCCGCAGCCGAGGTCTGCTGCACGGCCTGGCCACCGGCACCAACTGGGTGTTCCGCGACGAGACGATGCACATGAGCTTCGCCTTCGACGTGGTGGACACGGTCCGCAAGGAGGAGCCCGAGCTCTTCGACGACGCGCTCCAGACGCAGGTCACGGACATGCTGAAGGAGGCCGTCGAGGCGGAGCTGCAGTTCGCGCGTGACCTGTGCGGGGACGGTCTGCCGGGCATGAACACCGACTCGATGCGCGCGTACCTGGAGTGCGTCGCCGACCAGCGCCTCCAGCGGCTCGGCTTCGCGCCGGTCTACGGCTCGTCGAACCCGTTCTCCTTCATGGAGCTCCAGGGCGTGCAGGAGCTGACCAACTTCTTCGAGCGGCGGCCGTCGGCGTACCAGGTCGCGGTCGAGGGCTCGGTCTCCTTCGACGACGAGTTCTGAGAACGTGTGTGTCCGCCCCGCCACGGGGGCGGGGCGGACACACCCGCACGCTCAGCGCGGTTGAACCCGCAGGACCAGCCGCTTCGGATGCAGGGTGATGCCGACGCGGGTGCCGGTGTCGGTCTCCGGTACCCGCTCCAGGCGCCACTTCGGGGCCACCGTGCCGAGGATCAGGGCCAGTTCGGCCATGCTGAAGTGGTCGCCGGGGCACTTACGGTTGCCGACGCCGAACGGCATCATGGCGAACTCCGGGACCTGCCCCGCGCGTTCGGGCAGCCACCGGTCCGGGTCGAACTCCAGGTGCCGCTCGAAGGAACGCGGGTCGCGCTGCATCGCGTAGACGCTGTAGACGATGTCCGCGTCGGCCGGAATGCGATAGCCGCCCAGTTCGGTCTCGGCCACCGACCGGCGCGTGAATATCCAGGCGGCAGGCCGTATCCGCATGGCCTCGGTGATGACATTGCGGGTGTGCGGCAGGTCGCCCAGGTCGGCGAATGTGATCGCGCGATCCCTGGCCACGGAATTTACTTCTTCAATCAACTTCCTTTCCTGCTCGGGGTGTTCGGTGAGCAGATGGAACGTCCACGCCAGCGTCGACGCGACATTCTCCGCGCCGGCCACGACGAGGGAAACCACGTGGTCGTGGATCTCCTGGTCGGCCAGTGGCCGCCCGGATTCGTCCGTGGCACGCAGCAATTCCGCGAGCAGGTCCTGCGGGCCGCCGGGCCCGGCGGCCGCCCGACGCTCCGCGACGATCTCGTCGACGAGCGCGTGCAGGTCGGCGAGCGCGTTCTCGAAGCGCCGGTTGGCGGGCGTCGGCACGCGGTAGAGCGGCCCGACCGAGAGCACCATCCGGCGGTAGAGGCCCTCGAAGACGGTGTGCAGCGAGTCGGCGACGCGGTCCGCCTTCTCGCCGATCGAGTCGACCTCCAGGAGGGAGCGCGAGACGATGCGCACGGCCGTGCGGAACATCTCCGTGCTCACGTCGACCGTCTCGCCGGGCCGCCAGCGGGCCGCCGTGGCGCGCGCCTCCTCCTCCATCACCCTGGCGTAGTCGGCGATCCGCTCGGGGCGGAACGCGGGCTGCATCATCCGCCGCTGGCGCCGGTGCAGTCGGCCGTTGCTGGTCGCCACGCCCTTGCCGAGGAGGACTTCGAGGGTGTCCCAGAGCGGCCCGCCGACGATGTACTCGGGGCTCTTCAGCAGGGCGCCGACCAGCTCCGGATCGCAGACCGCGTACGCCGTCCTCGGGCCCAGCCTGATCCTTACGAGATCCCCGTGGTCGCGCAGCGCGGCGAGGAAGCCGAGCGGGTCGCGCACGAGGTTCCAGGCGTGGCCGAGCAGGGGTGCGCCGCCCGCCACGAGCGGCGGGGTGCGCAGCGGGTCCGGCCCGGAGGCCGCCGGTACGGTTGTCGTGGACTCGACGCTCATTCCTCACCCACCAGTTCCTTTTCCGCCAGGGCGTCTTCCGTGACATACGGGGGCATGGACCGGTCGTCCCAGCTGTCCACCCGATAACGACCGGATTCGTGGTGGAACCAGTACACGGAAGAGAACCAGTTCCGCATGTTGAAGACGCAGGATTCCAATGCTTCCGCGAGTTCTTTTCCGCGCGTGTTCCCGCCGGCCAATCTACGGGCGAACAGCAGTACTTCTTCCTCGGCCTGGACAAAATCCGTGACACATTGCGTGACCCGCCGGTGAACTTCACGCACCGCCTCTTCGAGCGTCAGTCCCTCGTGGTGGATGAGGCTGATCCCGAGATTGTGCAGTTCATCTCCCGCCAGTTCTTTGGGAAGTGAGCACAGGTCGTTGTACCAGGCCGAGAAATCCTGGGTGGCCAGCGCCGCACGCCGGTACGCGGGGTGCTTGCGTACGCCGTGCGGCAGTTCGCGGCCCGCGGTGGGTTCGAGCAGGTCGATCCAGGCCCAGTGCGCGAACGTGAGGCGGCGCAGCTCGACGTATGTCTCGACGGTGGGCACCGTGCCGCCGCGGCGGTTGTGGAACTCCTGGTCGTAGGCCTCGATCACGGGGTGGAAGTGCCGGGCGAACCTGGCGTTCCAGCTGGGGCCCAGGAAGGAGTACAGGCGGCGGACGCAGTCCGCGAAGCCCGCGACCAGCGGGTCCGAGTGGTGCAGATACTGCCGGGGGGCGTCGAGCGCGCCGTGCAGGCCTCGGCACAGCCGCCACCACTGCTCCGCCCGGCCGTGCACCGAGTCGCGGTCGTGCCGGTCGTCCCACGCGAAGAACCAGCTGCTGAGATCGGCTATCGCGGTGAGCAACTCGTCCGGCGCGCCGATGTAGTAGCCGGCCACCAGATCGGTGTAGCAGAGGCTGTCCGCGTAGCGCTCGACCTTGTCCGACGGCATGAGCCGCATTTCGCGCAACCAGGTCCTGGACTTCTCCTGAAGTTTTGGCCAATACGGGTGCAGACGGCGAGGAAACGCGGCCTCGACCATCGGAACGGCGAACGCCGGTGGGACCGATACCTTCCGCGTGTGTGGCTGTGTCTGAGAAGTGCTTCCGGAATATGCAGGCACGGACAAACCCCTTTCAGCCGCCTGGGTGGCGCACACCCCTCCCGCACGTGCCGGGCGCGCGCCGTCGTGTATCCCCGCGCTTTCCATTCAGCACCACAACTGACCGTTCAGGGAACAGATTTGCGCCATTCACTACCCCCCGGTGCCGAGAACCTCCCCGTACGTGACTGATTATGGATCTTCGGCAGCCGGTTCTGCTCGCACAGGTGAGCGGATCATGCCAACGGCCCCTGGTCAGGGGGTTCCTGACCAGGGGCCGCTCGTGTCACGTGGCTCCCGCGCCGCTCAGGCGTCGCGCACGTCACTCATTGGGCACCACGGGGTAGCGCGGCGTGCCCTCTGCCATCTGGCGCAGCGCGTCCTTGCGCTCCCTCTTGGAGAGGCGGTCGATGTACAGGTAGCCGTACAGGTGGTCCGTCTCGTGCTGGAGGCAGCGGGCGAAGTAGCCGGTGCCGCGCACCTTGATGGGGTTGCCCTTCTCGTCCTGGCCGGTGACCTCGGCGTAGTCCGGGCGGGCCAGCGGGGCGTAGGCGGTGGGCACGGAGAGGCAGCCCTCGCCCGAGTCGTCGAGGCGGCGCCGCTCGGCGGGCAGCTCGGTCAGGACCGGGTTGCAGACCACACCGACGTGGCGCACGCCCTCGTCGTCCATGCAGTCGTAGACGAAGACCTTCAGGTCGACGCCGACCTGGTTGGCTGCCACGCCCACGCCCTGCGCGACGCGCTGGGTCGCGAACATGTCGTCGATCAGCTTGGCGAGGTCGTCGTCGAAGGCCGTGACGTCCTTGCACTCCTTGTGCAGGACCGGATTGCCGACGACCGTGATCGGCCGCGACGTGCCGCGCTCGCGGTAGGCCGTCTCGCGCTCCTCGCAGTCCTCCGTGTCGATGACGAAGCCCTCGTCGTCGACGGGGAGCACCCCGCCCGAGGCCTGCTGCTCAGTGTCCTGCGCCATGTCCGCCGTAAGCCTTCCGTGAAACCCTCAAGAGTTGTGCCGGTACAGCCTACGGCGAAGTCCCGGCCCGCCTCTTCGGGTCAGCAGACCTCTTCGAGATCCCGCCAGTCGCGCGAGTCGGGGCTGTCCGCCACCCAGCTGTCCAGGAGGCCGCGCACCAGAGCGGCGGGCGCCGCGATGCCGCACTCCCGCTCCGGCACCCAGACCGCGCCGGGGCTGCGGTGGCCGAGCGGCCCCGGGTGGCCCGGCTCGCTGTGGTCGTGCGGGTCCAGGTGCTCGCCGTCGCCCTCGTCACTCGGCATCCGGGACTCCGAGCACATGCGGCACAGCAGCCGTACGGAGGACGACCAGTCCTCGGCGGCGAATCCCGCGTCGGCCGCGAGCTGCTCCAGGGCGTCCCGGTCGTCCTCGGTGGCCGCCTCCAGGAGGACCACCCAGGTCGGCACGGGTGAGGGCGCCCAGAGCTCGATCTCGTCGAAGACGGGGTACGAGTGTCCCGCCGCCGTCGTCCGCTCGCCGTGCGGGACGCCGTCGTGCAGCACGACCTCGCCCCAGCGCCGCCCGGAGGAGGGCAGCGGGATGGACAGCACCTCGATGCGCGCGGGGTCCAGCCTGCGGCCCCACACCACCTCGGCCTCGCCCTCCGGGGAGAGCCGCACGGCCGCGCTGCCGAGCTCCATGCCCGAGGGCTCGCCGGACGCGGCCACCCCGCCGGGCACCCGCAGGCCGTACGCCTGCCAGGCGCGGCGGGCCAGCGGCCAGTCCTGGAGCGCGGTCGCCGCGATGCCGACGTTCCACCAGTCCGGGGCGCCCGCGGAGCGGTCCAGGAGTGCTACGGCGCGCAGCCCCGCGGCCCGCGCCTGCTCCCAGTCGTGCCGGAACTTGTGCAGCAGCGCGAGGTTGAACCAGGACTCGGACAGCCACGGTTCGAGGTCCGCCGCGCGTGTGAGCAGCGCTCCCGCGTCCTCGTACCGGCCGTCGCCGATCAGCGTGAAGGCGCGGTCGGTCGCCTGCCGCCATGAGGCGGAGGGCCGGTGCCGTCCCTTGCCGAAGATCCTCACGATTCCCGCCTGATTCCCGCCTGTCACGATTTGTCGGAAGTCCCGTCCGCGAAGGCGCGGCGTCGGGTCGAACGCCCCCGCGCACCCTCTTCTTCCTCTTCTTCGCATCCAACCACGTACGGTCGGACGGCCGCTCATTACCCATGGGTTACCCAGCCGGGGGTGAGCTAAGACCGCCCCTCGACACCACCCTCGCCAGGGACTCCACGACCTCCGGCTGATAGTCGTGGCCGGTGGCCAGCCGCAGCCTCTCCAAGGCGTTGAGCGGGCCGCCGAGCGCCCCCGAGGGTCCTTCTCCCCGCGCCATCTCGTCGTACGCGTTCGCGGTGCGCACAATTCGCGCGGTGAGTGGCTGGTCGCGGTAGGGGTCGGCCTGGCACTCCACGACCACGGCGACCGCGGAGTCCACCCCCGTCTGCCGTACGACGGCACCGCCGAGCAGGGCTATCCGGCGCTGCTGCGCCTCGGGCAGGGTGGCCGTGGCACCCTCGGGCACGGGATCCACGAGGGAGAGCTGGCCGATGTCGTGCATCAGCGCCGCGTACTCCAGGACGGTCAGGTCCGGCCCCGTCAGCCCGAGGTCGCGCCCGACGGCCCGGCTGAGCCCGGCGACGCGGTGGGCGTGGCCCTGTGGGGTGTATCCGGCGATCTCCGTGGCCCTGGCCAGCGACGCGATGGTCTGCCGGTAGGTGGCCCGCACCGCCGCGTAGCGCCGGAAGGAGAGCTGGGTGAGCAGCAGCGGAAGGCTGAAGACGGGCAGCGCCCAGAGCCCCGCCACGGCCACGGCGAGCGCCATCACGGCCCCCGTGGCGCAGACGGCCGAACCGATGCCGAGCATGGCCCGCAGCTCGTCGCGGAGCAGCGGCCCGAACGGCCAGCGGGTGCGGGCGTGCGCCATCGCGGCGGCGAGGACGGCGTCGCAGAGCGCGGTGAGGACGAGCACGGCGACGATGACGAGCGCGAACCAGGGGCCGTGGCCGACCCACTCCTCCAGCCTGCCCGCGTTGTAGAGGGGCTGGAAGCAGGCGGCGGCGAACGCGACGGTCAGCACGCGCCGCGCCATGTGGTCGAGGGTGGGCCCCCGGCCGAGCGCCACATGTGGCACGGCTCCCACGAGGGCGGCCGCGACGACCACGGCGATCACCTGGAGCACCCCGTGGTGCGTGGCCTGGCCCGCGTTCTGCCCGAGCAGCGCGTAGGCCAGGGCTCCGGCGGCCCCGAGCGGCGCGGGCTCCCGGTCGCCGCCGCTGCCCCACCGGGCCAGTTCCCCGAGGCCGATGAGCACCCCGAAGGCGAGGGCGACCCGCCCTTCCGCGACGCCGTGCCACAGGGTCCAGCCCAGAGAGGCGAGGGCGAGCAGGCCGGCCAGGCCGTGGGCCGCCGTGGTGGGCAGGCGTTCCACACGGGTGGGCGGGTGCGCGCCGCCGGGGGCGGTCACCGGGCGGCCGGCCCGCGCGCCGCGGGTGCGGCCGCGCGCGCAGGCGGTACGTTTCCGCCGTGGTCGGCGCCGTGCTCCGGGACCCGGCGCGGGACGTCCGAGGTGACCTCGGGGTGCCACCCGTCCCGGTCCAGGGCGCGTGTCAGCGCGGCGACCATGGCGGGGTCGAACTGCGCCCCCGCGCACCGGGCCAGCTCCTCCAGGGCGGCGGGCACCGGCCGGGCCCGCCGGTAGGACCGCGTGGACGTCATCGCGTCGAAGGCGTCGGCGACGGCCACCACCCGGGCGCACTCGGGGATCTGCCGCCCGGCGAGCCCGTAGGGGTAACCGCTGCCGTCGATCCGCTCGTGGTGGTGGAGGATCGCCGCCCGCGCCTCGCCGAGGAACCCGATGCCGCGCACCATCTCGTGTCCGTACTCGGGGTGGAGCTCGATGACGCGCCGCTCCTCCTGGGTCAGGGGACCGTCCTTCCGCAGCAGGCGGGTGGGTACGCCGAGTTTGCCGACGTCGTGCAGGATGCCCGCGAACCGCAGGACCTCGACGCGCTCGTCGTCCATGCCCAGCTCGCGCGCGATCATCACCGAGGCGCGCCCGACCCGCTCGCTGTGGCCGCGGGTGTACTTGTCCTTGAGGTCGACGGCCTGCACGAGCGCCCGGATGGTGGCCTGGTGGGCGGCGCGCTCGTGGTGGTACTGCGCGAAGACCCAGCAGGAGACGCCCATCGGCAGCAGCACGAGCAGCGCGGCCGGGGGCCCGTAGGGGCTGGTCCACAGGATCGCCATCATCAGCCCGGCCAGGCCGTGCACCGCAACCGGTGCGAGCGAGCGCGCGAAGAGCCCCCGCCACGCGCTCCGCAGGGGAACCCGCTCGGCGGTCGCGAGGACCCCGCCGTCCAGCACGGTGAGCACGGCGCAGAAGGCCGCCACGGCGGCTCCCGCGGGCCCGAGGACGTACGGGAAGTCGGGGCCGGCACCGGCGGCGGGCCCGCCGAGCGCCCCATACACCCGCGCCGCCGTCCAGGAGGCCACGGCGAGCTGGGCGGCGCGCCAGAGGCGGCGTACCCGGCGGGGGCGCCGGTCGACGCCGGCGAGCAGCGCGCCCGGCACGGCGACGAGGGCGGCGGCCGAGGGCTGCAGCAGGAAGACCCCGGCGAGCAGCACGGGGAAGAAGGTGCCGAGGCCGCGCGTGCGGCCGTGGGGCAGGGCGGTCCGCTCGCACCCGGCGCAGAGCACCGCGAGGAGCGCGACGGCCGGCCAGGGGGTGCGTGCGCTCAGCGCGGGCGCGACACAGGCGGCGCCGCCCAGAGCGACGCAGAGGATGTACAGGCGGGCCCGCGCCGGCACCGACCGCATGGAGTTCTCCTCCCCGTTCCAGCTCGCAAGACCCAGGTCCGGAGACTAGGGCGGCGGCTCGGCGGTCAGTACCCGACGGCGGCGAATTAGCACATTCGAGTGACAGGAGGGAGGAACGGGGCCATAAAGAAGAGCAGGCCGCCATCATGCGCGACCTGCTCCCACTCTCAACTACCGGGTACCGCCGGGAGGTTCAGGCGATTCACGCCTCCGAGGGCGTCACACCCGGCGCGGCGTCCTGCGTGACGTCCTGGTCGGGCACCGACTGCCCGGAGCGGATGAGGTCGATGCGTCCCATGACCTTGGCCCGCAGGTCGGTGGGCACGTCGTCCTGCCCGCAGCAGCGCTTCACCAGCTTCTTCACGGCCTGCTCAAGGCCGTATTTCTCCAGGCACGGCGAGCACTCCTCGAAGTGCGTCTCGAACTTGGTGCAGTCGCTGTCCGGCATCTCGTGGTCCAGGAACTCATAGAGGTGGTCCAGGACTTCACTGCAGTCAGTCTCGTGCGGCTCTCCGCAGCTCATGAGCCCGAGCCTTTCGTTCCGTTCGACTCCCCGGCACCCGCCGGGACGAGCCCGCGCTCACGGGCGTAGTCCTCCAGCATGCCGCGCAGTTGGCGGCGGCCCCGGTGCAGCCGGGACATCACCGTACCGATGGGTGTCCCCATAATGTCCGCGATCTCCTTGTAGGCAAAGCCCTCGACATCGGCCAGATAGACGGCGATGCGGAATTCCTCGGGGATGGCCTGGAGCGCCTGCTTCACGTCCGAGTCGGGCAGGTGGTCCAGCGCCTGCGACTCGGCGGAGCGCAGACCGGTGGACATGTGCGACTCGGCGCGCGCGAGCTGCCAGTCCTCGATCTCCTCGGCGGCACTGCGCTGGGGCTCGCGCTGCTTCTTGCGGTAGGAGTTGATGAACGTGTTCGTGAGGATCCGGTACAGCCACGCCTTGAGGTTGGTGCCCTCGCGGAACTGGTGGAACGACGCGTACGCCTTCGCGTAGGTCTCCTGGACCAGGTCCTCCGCGTCCGCCGGGTTGCGCGTCATGCGCAGCGCCGCCGAGTACATCTGGTCGAGGAACGTCAGCGCGTCCCGCTCGAAGCGGGCCGTGCGCTCCGCGGCCGTCTCAGAACCCTCTTCCGGGCGCTCCGCCTGGCCGTGCTCGGTCCCTGCGTCGGTCCCAGTGACCGGACCCACCTCCTCCAACGACGTGGCGAGGCCGAATGCAGCCCCACTCGAATCGGAGGATAGACGACGATCCACTCCGCGCGCCGCCCGAATAGTTGCGGTTTTGGGTGCGCTCAAGACCGTCCACTCCAGGTCAGAGGCGCTGGAGCGGTTCGGGCAGATGGTCGAACCCATGCGGCGGACTCCCTCTCGTACGAACACGTCTGCGACGGTGTGCACCGTCTGTTCGCGACAACAGGGGTCACGCGCCCAACATTCCCGCCCACCGTGTGACGCCGTCCGTGATGACCGCCACGGCCTCGTCCTGCGTCAGGTCCGCCTTCTTCGGCGCCTTGAACCCGTGATCGCCGAAGGGCACTTCGATCAGTTCGTACGTCCCCTCGGGGAACTCGGCGGGCTTCCCGAAGGGGTCGTTGCCGCCCTGTACGACGAGGGTCGGCACTCCGGCGCCGAGCAGCTCGTCGGCGCGGGACTTCTCGGGCTTGCCCGGGGGGTGCAGGGGGAAGGAGAGCGCGAGGACCGCGGCGGCGCCCAGCTCCGTGGCGGTGCGGCAGGCCACGCGCGCGCCCGCGCTGCGGCCTCCGGAGATCACCGGGAGCCCCTTCTTCTCCAGCGCGGGCCAGATGCCCCGCCAGCCGACGTCCAGTGTCTTCGGCGCGGGCGCCAGCTTCTTGCCCGCGACCCGCCAGGGCTGCTCGACGAGGGCGACGCTCACGCCGTGCGCGGGCAGCGTGGCGGCGAGGGCCTGGAGGTCGCGGGCCTCGATGCCGCCGCCCGCCCCGTGGCTGACGGCCAGCAGGAGGCGTGCCTTCTTGTCCGCCGGGTGCCAGGTGATGCGCGCCGTACCGGCGTCGGTCTCGACGAGCTGGGTGGCCTCGCTCTGCGGCGTGTGTGTTTCGTGCGTCACGTCAGAAGAGTGTGCCCTCTTCGGGGCCGTCCAGCTCCTTGAGCAGCTCCGGGCCGTTGTTGCGTACGTTGCTGACGGCCGTCGACACGGGGTACGCCCGCATCAGCCCGGCCGGGGGCGGCTCCAGGAGCGGGCGCAGGCCCTCGACGTCCGTGCGGGACGGGTCGAGCCAGGCGTCCCAGCGGTCGGGGGTGAGCATCAGCGGCATCCGGGGGTGGATGTCGGCGAGCGCGCGCGGGCCCTCGGCGGGGGCGACGGCGAGCGGGGCGGTCTCGGCCTCGGTGGTGATCACCGTGCAGGTCACCCACCAGGCGAGGGGGTGCTCGTCGGGCAGGGTCTTGTCCCGCCAGAACTCATAGAGGCCCGCCATGGCGAAGACGGAGCCGTCGGCCGGCGTCACGAAGTACGGCTGTTTGCGGGGCCGCTTCTTCTTGCCCTCGACCTCCAGCTGCCGTTCCTCGGGCGCGGTCACCCACTCGTAATAGCCGTCGGCGGGCAGGACGCAGCGGCGCGAGGCGAAGGCGCGGCGGTAGGAGGGCTTCTCGTGCACGGTCTCGGCACGGGCGTTGATCATCCGGGCGCCGCCCTCGGGCGTCTTGGACCAGGACGGCACGAGGCCCCACTTGAGGGTGCGCAGCTGGCGAACCGGAGCCGGGTCCTCGGCGTCTTTCAGGGGACGGTCGAGGATCGCGTAGACCTCTTTGGTGGGCGCCACGTTGAAATCCGGGGCGAGGGCCTCTTCCGGCTCCCACTTCTCGATCCCGAAGACCTCCGCGAGGTCCCCGGGTCCACGACTGGATGCATACCGTCCGCACATACGTGCCAGACTGCCACGACCCCGTCCCCCAGAGGAGCCAGTCCCGACAATGGAAAGCACCGCCAACGCCAGCCTGGCCGACCTCTGGGACCGCGTCTTCGGCACACAGCCCGCGCCCGAGCAGTGGCTGGTGATCGCGGCCGGCGTCGTAGCCCTCGCCGTCGTCGTCCCGCACGGCGTGTGGCGCCTGGCCCGCAACGCCATCACCATCGCCCACGAGGGCGGCCACGGCCTGGTCGCGCTGCTCACCGGGCGCCGCCTCGACGGCATACGCCTGCACTCCGACACCTCGGGCCTGACCGTCTCGCGCGGCAGGCCCACCGGGCCCGGCATGATCCTGACCGCGGCGGCCGGCTACACCGCGCCCCCGCTGCTCGGCCTCGGCGGCGCGGCCCTGCTCTCCTCGGGGCGTATCACGGCCCTGCTGTGGATCGCCACCGCGCTGCTCGTCGCGATGCTGGTCATGATCCGCAACGCGTACGGCGCCCTGACGGTCCTCCTGACCGGCGGCACCTTCCTCCTGGTGTCCTGGCTGGCGGAGACGGACGTGCAGGCGGCGTTCGCGTACGCGGTGGTGTGGTTCCTGCTCCTGGGCGGTGTTCGCCCCGCCTTCGAACTCCAGGCCAAGCGCCGGCACGGGGGCGCGGGCGACTCGGACGCCGACCAGCTCTCGCGGCTCACCCACGTCCCCGCCGGGCTGTGGCTCTTCCTCTTCCACGCCGTGTCGCTCTGCTCCCTGATGGGCGGGGCACGCTGGCTCCTCGCCGTCTGAGCGGGGTCCGCGGCAGCCACTAAAGTGAGGGCATGACCGAAACCCCGGCGCACACCGCCCTCTGGCCCGCCCCGCACGCAAGCGGAGCCGTCACCGCGACGGTCCACGTCCCCGGTTCGAAGTCGGTCACCAACCGCGCGCTCGTCCTCGCCTCCCTCGCCGCCGAGCCGGGCTGGCTGCGCCGCCCGCTGCGCTCCCGCGACACGCTGCTGATGGCGGGCGCCCTGCGCGCGATGGGCGTCGGCATCGAGGAGACGGTGTCGTCCAGCTCCTCCGTCTCGGGCGGCCCCGAGGGCACCGGCGAGGCATGGCGCGTGATCCCCTCGGGTCTGCACGGCCCGGCCACGGTCGACGTCGGCAACGCCGGCACGGTCATGCGCTTCCTGCCCCCGGTCGCCGCCCTCGCCGACGGCCCGATCCGCTTCGACGGCGATCCCCGTTCGTACGAGCGTCCGCTGACCGGTGTGATCGACGCCCTGCGCGCGCTCGGCGCCCGCATCGACGACACCTCGCTCGGGAGCCCGGGCGCGCTGCCGCTGACCGTGCACGGCGCCGGGGCCCTGGACGGCGGACCGGTCGAGATCGACGCCTCGTCCTCCTCCCAGTTCGTGAGCGCCCTGCTGCTGTCGGGCCCGCGCTTCAACCAGGGCGTGGAGGTCCGGCACGTGGGCGGCCCGCTGCCCTCCATGCCGCACATCCGGATGACGGTCGACATGCTGCGCTCGGCCGGGGCGCAGGTGGACACCCCCGAGGCGGGCGGCGAGCCCAACGTCTGGCGGGTCACCCCCGGCGCGCTGCTCGGCCGTGACCTGACCGTCGAGCCCGACCTCTCCAACGCCCAGCCGTTCCTCGCCGCGGCCCTGGTCACCGGCGGCACGGTCACCGTCCCCGACTGGCCCGCGTACACCACGCAGCCCGGCGACGCGCTCCGCGAGATCTTCACGGAGATGGGCGGCTCCTGCGAGCTGACCGAGCAGGGCCTGGTCTTCACCGGCTCCGGCTCGATCCACGGCCTCGACGTGGACCTGAGCGAGGTCGGGGAGCTGACCCCCGGCATCGCGGCGGTCGCGGCCCTCGCGGACTCCCCCTCGACGCTGCGCGGCGTCGCGCACCTGCGGCTGCACGAGACGGACCGCCTTGCCGCGCTCACCAAGGAGATCAACGAACTCGGCGGTGACGTCACCGAGACCGCCGACGGTCTGCACATCCGCCCGCGCCCGCTGCACGGCGGTGTCTTCCACACCTACGACGACCACCGCATGGCGACCGCGGGCGCGATCATCGGCCTCGCGGTGGCCGGCGTACAGATCGAGAACGTCGCGACGACGGCGAAGACCCTCCCGGACTTCCCCGAACTCTGGACCGGGATGCTCGGGAACTGACGGGCGGAACGAGAACATGCGCCGCTACGGCAAGAACCCCGACGAGGACGACATCCGCGTCCGCCCCAACCGCAAGGGCAACCGCCCCCGTACCCACATCAGGCCCAAGCACGAGGACGCCGCCGAGGGCATGGTCCTCACCGTCGACCGCGGGCGGCTGACGGTCCTGGTCGACGACCGGATCGTGATGGCCATGAAGGCCCGCGAACTGGGCCGCAAGGCCGCCGTGGTGGGCGACAGGGTCGCGGTGGTCGGTGACCTGTCCGGCAAGAAGGACACCCTCGCCCGCATCGTGCGGATCGGCGAGCGCACCTCCGTCCTGCGGCGCACCGCCGACGACGACGACCCCTACGAGCGGGTGGTCGTCGCCAATGCCGACCAGCTCGCCATCGTCACCGCCCTCGCCGACCCGGAGCCGCGCCCGCGGCTGATCGACCGGTGCGTCGTGGCGGCGTACGACGGCGGCCTCGAACCGATCCTCGTGCTGACCAAGTCGGACCTGGCGTCGGCCGACAAGATCCTGGAGACGTACGCCACCCTCGACATCCCCTACGTGGTCACCAGCCGCGAGGAGTTCACCGACGGCGCGGAGCTGGCGCGGGTGCACGAGCTGCTCGACGGCAAGGTCACCGCCTTCGTCGGGCACTCCGGGGTGGGCAAGACGACGCTGGTGAACGCGCTGGTCCCCGAGGAGCGGCGCCGCACCACGGGGCACGTCAACGCGGTCACGGGGCGCGGCAGGCACACCACGACCTCCGCGCTGGCGCTCCCGCTGGCGGATGTGGGCGGCTGGGTGATCGACACCCCGGGCGTGAGGTCGTTCGGCCTCAACCACGTCGATCCTTCGCGCGTCATCCTCGCCTTCCCCGACCTGGAGCCGGGGACGGCGGACTGCCCGCGCGGCTGCAGTCACGACGAGAAGGACTGCGCGCTGGACGCCTGGGTCGCCGACGGGCACGCGGACCCGCAGCGCCTGTACTCCCTGCGCCGGCTGCTGGCCACGCGCGAGCGGCGCGAGGACGACTGACCGCCCCTTGCTCGCGTGACCTCCCCGTTGTTTGCGCCCCCCGCGACGCAGGTAAATGCATAATCGCACCAAGCCGGAGTGAGCGGGGCGAAGCGGTCGCGGAACGTGGACGAGTGCGGGAGGCAGGGACACATGGCGTGGCTGCTGGTCATCGTGGCGGGGATTCTTGAAACCGGCTTCGCCGTCTGCCTGAAGCTCTCCCACGGCTTCACCCGGCTCTGGCCGACGATCGCGTTCGCCTGTTTCGCGCTCGGCAGCTTCGGTCTGCTCACCCTGGCGCTGAAGAAGCTGGACGTCGGGCCCGCGTACGCGGTCTGGACCGGGATCGGCGCGGCGGGCACCGCGATCTACGGCATGATCTTCCTCGGCGACCTCGTCTCCACGCTCAAGATCGTCTCGATCTCGTTCGTGATCATCGGCGTGGTGGGACTCCAGCTGTCCGGCTCCGCGCACTGAGCACCACCGCCGCCGCGCGCCTATCTGCCCGCCACCCAGCGCCCTATGGCCCCCCGGACCAGCTCCGCGGGGTCGTCGTCGTCCCGGGCGGGCGCGACGACGTACGACAGGGCGAGGCGGACGGCGCTCTCGCAGGCGAGGGCCAGCTCCGGGTCCCGCCCCCGGCCCCGGCCGCCGAGCGCGGCCACCGCCCGGTCCCGCACCATCCCGAGCAGCTCCGCCGACGAGGGCACCCCGGCGTCCGCGCGGCGCTGCGCGGGCACCGACGACGGAGCGCCGGCGGCCCTGCTCGGCGCGGGCAGCCGCTCGCTCCAGCAGCCGGTGAGCGCGGCCCGTACGAGGGCGTTGCCGCGCGCCGCGCCCACCGTCCAGGCGGCCACGGCGGCCAGCCGCTCGGCCGGTTCGCGCTCCTCGGCGAGCGCGCGTTCGACTCCGTGCAGATAGCCGTCGGTCTCGCGGCGCAGCAGGGCGCGGGCGAGGCCTTCCTTGCTGCCGAACTCGTTGTAGAGGGTCTGCCGGGACACCCCGGCGACGGCCGCGACATCGACCATGCGCACACCCGGCCAGGGGCGCCGGGCGAGCGCCGTGTAGGCCGCGTCCAGTAAGGATTCCCGTGCTGCGGGCATCGTCGCCTCCCCGGGCCGATGCGGCTTTCGGTTGCCAGAGTTGACGCGCTCGGAGGCACTGTCAATAGCTCCGGCGTGAGCCCGCGCACCCCGGTGCGATATGGCGCTGTGGCTCGGGCGGATCGAGATCGATACTGTTCACCCATGCCCGACTACCACGATGATCTGCGTCTCGCCCATGTCCTCGCGGACGCCGCCGACGCCCAGACCATGGACCGGTTCAAGGCCCTCGACCTCAAGGTCGAGACCAAGCCGGACATGACGCCGGTGAGCGAGGCCGACAAGGCGGCCGAGGAGCTGATCCGCTCCCAGCTCCAGCGCGCGAGGCCGCGGGACGCGATCCTCGGCGAGGAGTACGGCGTCGAGGGCACGGGGCCGCGCCGCTGGGTGATCGACCCGATCGACGGCACCAAGAACTACGTACGCGGTGTTCCGGTCTGGGCCACGCTCATCTCCCTGATGGAAGCGGTCGAGGGGGGCTACCAGCCGGTGGTCGGCGTCGTCTCCGCCCCCGCGCTCGGCCGCCGCTGGTGGGCGGCGAAGGGCGGCGGTGCCTACACGGGGCGCAGCCTGACCTCGGCGACCCGGCTGCACGTCTCGAAGGTCTCCCGGCTCGCGGACGCGTCGCTGGCGTACTCCTCGCTCACGGGCTGGGAGGAGCAGGGCCGCCTTGACGGCTTCATGGACCTGAGCCGCGCGGTCTGGCGCACCCGTGGCTACGGCGACTTCTGGCCGTACATGATGGTGGCCGAGGGCGCGGTCGACATCTGCGCGGAGCCCGAGCTCTCGCTCTGGGACATGGCGGCGCCCGCGATCGTGGTCACGGAGGCGGGCGGCAGCTTCACCGGCCTCGACGGCAGGCCGGGCCCGCACAGCGGGAACGCGGCGGCGTCGAACGGCCTGCTCCACGACGAGCTGCTCGGCTACCTCAATCAGCGTTACTGACCCCGAACCGGCCGCGTACGCCCCCTTGTTGGCCGCCGCTCCGGCTGCGACATTGAGAGTCCCCCCACTTGTGAACTTGTGAAACCGTTCTCCAAGTCGGTGGCGGAGGCAATCCTTCGCCCACCGGGAGGTCTCCGTTTCACCAAGGAGGTGGCTCACGCCCATGCTCGTCCGCGACGCCATGAGCACGGTGGTCCTTACCATCGGCCCCACCCATACCCTGCGCCAGGCGGCCAGGCTGATGTCCGAGCGCCGCATCGGCGCCGCCGTCGTCCTCGACCCCGACACCTGCGGGCTCGGGATCCTGACCGAGCGCGACGTCCTCAACTCCGTAGGCCGCGGCCAGAGTCCGGACACCGAGATCGCAGGCACCCACACCACGACCGACGTCGTCTTCGCCACCCCGGCGTGGACCCTGGAGGACGCGGCGGACGCCATGGCGCACGGCGGCTTCCGGCACCTGATCGTGATGGACGGGGGCGAGCCCACGGGCATCGTCTCGGTCCGCGACATCATCCGCTGCTGGGCACCGGTCCGGCGCGCGGCGGCACAGGAGCTGGCCGTCTGAGGGGACCGGGAAACGGCGGCGGGCCGGACCCCCGAGGGAATCCGGCCCGCCGTCACTCTTCGGCAAGAGGCACTGGTCAGCCGCGCAGGGCCTGGACCGCGGCCTCCAGCCGCTTGCCGAAGTCACCGTCCGCCTGGCGGAAGTTGTTGATCGCGCGCTCGGCGATCTCATCGCGCGAGACCTTGGCGATGAAGCCCGACAGGTTCTCGATCAGGCGGTTCTTCTCGTCCTCGGACATCAGGCGGTAGAGGTTGCCCGCCTGCACGAAGTCGTCGTCCTCGGCGTGCCGCGGCGTCTCGTGGTTGCCGGTGCCGCCCGTGACGGGAACGGACTGCCACAGCGGCCGGTCCGTCTGGAACGGGCCGCCGAAGCTGTTCGGCTCGTAGTTCTTCGCGCCCTTGTGGCGGCCGTCGTACAGGAAGCCGTCACGGGAGTGGGTGCGCGCCTCGGTGGCGTGGGGGCGGTTCACCGGCAGGTGGTCGGCGTTGATGCCGACGCGGTAGCGGTGGGCGTCGCCGTACGCGAAGAGGCGGCCCTGGAGCATCTTGTCCGGGGAGGGACCGATGCCCGGCACGAAGTGGGCGGGGCTGAAGATCGCCTGCTCGACCTCGGCGAAGACGTTCTCCGGGTTGCGGTTGAGCTCCAGCTTGCCGATCTCGATGACCGGGTAGTCCGCGTGCGGCCACACCTTGGTGAGGTCGAACGGGTTGAAGCGGTACGTCGCCGCCTCGGCCGCCGGCATGACCTGCACACCCACGGTCCAGGTCGGGTACTCGCCCCGCTCGATGGCCTCGCGCAGGTCGCGCTGGTGGGAGTCGGGGTCCTCACCGGCGAGCTTGTTGGCCTCGGCCTGGGTGAGGTTCTTGATGCCCTGGTCGGTCTTGAAGTGGTACTTGACCCAGAAGACCTCGCCGGCCTCGTTGTTCCACTGGAACGTGTGCGAGCCGAAGCCGTCCATGTGGCGGTACGACGCCGGGATGCCGCGGTCACCGAAGAGCCAGGTCACCTGGTGGGTGCTCTCCGGGCTCAGCCCCCAGAAGTCCCAGACGTTGTCCGCCTCCTGCGAGCCCGTGTAGGGGTCCCGCTTCTGCGTGTGGATGAAGTCGGGGAACTTGATGGCGTCCCGGATGAAGAAGACCGGGGTGTTGTTGCCGACGAGGTCGTAGTTGCCCTCTTCGGTGTAGAACTTCAGCGCCCAGCCGCGCGGGTCGCGCACCGCGTCGGCCGCGCCGAGGTTGCCCGCCACAGTGGAGAACCGCAGGAACGTCTCGGTCTGCTTGCCGACCTCGGAGAGGAAGTTCGCCCGCGTCCACTGCGAGACGTCACGGGTGAGCGTGAAGGTGCCGTAGGCCCCCGCGCCGCGTGCGTGCACGACGCGCTCCGGGATCCGCTCGCGGTTGAAGTGGGCGAGCTTCTCCAGCAGCAGCTGGTCCTGCACAAGGACCGGCCCGCCGACGCCCGCGGTCTCGCTGTTCTGGTTGTCGGCTACCGGCGCGCCGGCCTCCGTGGTGAGCGGTCCCTGCGTCACGTGCGCCTCCTGCGTATTCAAAACCTGCTGGTCCTGTCCCTTGGCCAATGCCATACCTGATCCTACAATGGACACTGTCTAAGTCAAGCAATCATCCAAAGTCACACCCGTTCGGGACTGGCTCCCCTGCCTGTTAGGCTGGTTTTCATGAGTGACCTGTTGGAACGACTGCGCGGACGCGGCTGGCGCATGACCGCACAGCGGCGCGTCGTGGCCGAGGTCCTCGACGGGGACCACGTCCACCTCACGGCGGACGAGGTGCACGCCCGCGCCGCGGACAAGCTGCCCGAGATCTCCAGGGCGACCGTCTACAACACCCTGGGCGAGCTGGTGAGCCTCGGCGAGGTCCTCGAAGTCTCGACGGACCGCCGCGCGAAGCGGTACGACCCGAACGCCCACCGCCCCCACCACCACCTGGTCTGCGCCCGCTGCGGAGCGATCCGTGACGTGCACCCCACGGGCAACCCGCTGACCAGCCTCCCCGACTCCGAGCGCTTCGGCTTCACGGTCGAGGGCGTCGAGGTCACCTACCGCGGCGTCTGCCCGAGCTGCGCGGCGGCCTAGCGCTTTTCCGTACGTCCCCGAAGGGCCCGGCACCGAAAGGCGCCGGGCCCTTCGGCGTGCGGCTCCACGGCGGCCGATCCCGGCCGGGACCTTCCGGAAAATGACGGTGCGTCATATGGTCGGCGGCGCCCGGACCATCCGCCCGCACTCCGCGAGGAGACCCCGTTGAGCCCCGTGGGAGACCCGCACCCCAAACTGGAAGCACACGCACTGACCAGGACCTTCGGCCGCGCCGCCAAGGCGGTGCACGCGCTCGGACCCGTGGACCTGAAGATCGCCCCCGGCGAGTTCACCTGCGTGGTGGGCCCCTCCGGCTGCGGCAAATCGACCCTCTTGCGCATCGCCGCCGGCATCCTGCGCCCCAGCGCCGGCAAGCTGACCATCCGCACCAGGGCACGGCGCCCGGTGGCGATGATCTTCCAGGACTATGGCATCTACGACTGGAAGACCGTCCGGGCCAACGTCAGATTCGGCCTGGACATCCAACGCGTCCCCCGCGAAGAGGCCGACGCCAGAGCCACGCACTGGCTGAGCCGCATGGGCCTCGCCGACTTCGCGGACGCCTACCCGGCCGCCCTCTCCGGCGGCATGCGCCAACGCGTCGCCATCGCCCGCGCCCTGGCCGTGGAGCCCGAGATCCTGCTGATGGACGAGCCCTTCGCGGCGCTCGACGCCCAGCTGCGCACGATCCTCCAGGACGAGCTACTCGCCCTCACCCAGGCCACCCGCACGACCACCCTCTTCATCACGCACAGCCTCGAAGAGGCGATCGTCCTCGGCGACCGCGTCCTGGTGATGTCGGCCCGGCCCGGCCGCGTCATCGCCGAGCGCCGCCCGCCGTTCCCCCGCCCCCGCACCGGCGAGGTCCGCGCGACCGGCGAGTTCACCGCGCTGAAGAGCGAGTTGTGGCGACTGCTGCGGGACGAGGTCGGCACGGAGGCGGCGGCATGAGCCGCCTCATCGGCGACCGCACCGGCAAGACCCCACGGGTCGAGCAGGCAGAGCAGGAAGGGCGGGACGAGGAAGGCGTACTGGTCAGAAGGCCGGGCCCGCACGAACTGCGCCCCGTGCGCACCCACCGCAGACGACGCGCCCTCGAACTCGCGCTCGCCGTCGGCGTACCGCTCGCCCTGGTCCTGCTCTGGCAGCTCGCGGCTGTCAGCGGCTGGATCGACGACCGCGTCTACCCCGCACCCCAGACGATCATCGAGGACGGCTGGCGGCGCGCGGCGGACGGCGACCTGTGGCCGGACGTGTGGGCGACACTCAAGCGCGTACTCGCCGGGTACGCCGTCGGCACGGTCGCGGGCTATGCGCTCGGCCTGCTGATGGGCTCCCTCTCCCTGGTGCGCGCCGCCCTCGAACCGACCCTGGACGCCCTGTACGTCGTACCGAAGCTCGCGCTCCTGCCCGTCTTCCTGAACATGTTCGGCCTCGGCGAGGGGCCGCAGATCGCCCTGGTGGCGGCCACCGTCTTCTTCTTCGTCTGGATCTCGACGATGGCGGCGGTCCTCGCCGTGCCGTCCGGGCACCGCGACGCGGGCCGCGTCTTCGGCGCCTCGCCGTGGCAGATGTTCCGCCACGTCCTGCTGCCCGCGTCGCTCCCCGCGGTGCTGGTCGGCGCCCGGATCGCCGCCGGGGTCGCGGTCCTCGTGATCGTCGCCTCGGAGCAGATCGCGGCGGCCGACGGCCTCGGCCACCTCATCTTCGACTCCCGCGCGCTCTTCCAGAACGACGTGATGTTCGTCGGCATCGTCTGCGTCGCCGTGCTCGGCGTGGTCTTCTCCGAGCTGGTGCGCGTCGTGGGCCGGTTGCTCACGCCGTGGGCCCCGCGCGACCGGGGCCGGAGCCAGTCATGACAACGACGTCAGTACGTCCCTACGTCCCTACGTCCCTACGTCCGTACGTCCGTACGTCCCATCCGTACGTCCATAGATCCCTGCGCCCGTGGGACGAGTACCCGGAGGCGCCATGCGCCCTCGCACCACCGCGCTCACGCTGCTCCTCACCGGCGCCCTGCTCGCCGCGTCGGCCTGCGCGAAGGAGGATGACACGGGAGCGTCCGCCCCTGCGAAGCCCCGCACCGTCACCCCGGTCTCCGGCTGCGGCAAGGGCAGCTGGACCGATCCCGCCGACCTGGCGCCCGAGCGCGAGCCCGCACGCTGCGCCCCGGGCACACCCGCGCCCAAGCCGCTGCCCGAGGAGCGCCGCCTCACGATCGCGACCGGCACGCTGAGCGCCGAGTACGTCGCGCCGCTCCAGATGGCGGTGGACAAGGGCGAGTTCGAGAAGGAGGGCCTGGACGTCGAGCTGAAGGTCCTGCCCACGCCCGACGCGCTCCCCCTCCTCGCCAAGGGCGACCTCGACGCCCAGTGGGCGGCCCCCGAGGCCGCCGTGATGAACGGCATCACCAGTGGCTTCGACATCAAGTGGACGGCCGGCAACTTCTCCCCCGACCCCCGTTCCAAGAGCGGGCTGTGGGTGAAGCTCAAGAAGGGCGAGAGCGCCGCCCACGTCCCGATGGCGGGCCGCAAGCTGGGCACGATGATCGGCAAGGGGTCCGTCATCGCGTACCCCATGAGCAAGGCCCTGAAGAAGCACGGCGGCGGCCTGGATGAGATCCGGTTCCAGCAAGTGGGCTCGGCGGACGTCCTCACCGCCCTCCGGCAGGGCGGCACCGACTCGGCCTGGCTGCTCGACCCGGTGTGGCGCAAGGTCGACGGCGACAAACGGTACGCGTTCCTCGGCGGCCAGCCCCAGGGCGAACCGCTGGGCGGCCTCCTCTTCGGGCCGAACCTCCTCAAGAAGGACCCGGACGCGGGCGTCGCCCTGCTGCGCGCGTACATCAGGACGGTGAACACGTACTTCGCCGGCGACTACAAGGCCGACAAGGCCTTCGTCGGGGAGCTGGCCGAGCTGCTCAAGACGGACGAGGATGTTCTGCTCGCCACGCCGTCCCTGCGCATGGACTGGGAGATCCGCGCGGGCACGACGGACCGCCTCCAGGACGCCTACCGCGCGGCGGGCGTCTCCGAGGGCGACAAGGTCCCGGAGGAGAAGGTGGTAGCCCGCGAGCTGTACGAGGAGGCGGTCGGCCATAAGTGAGGGCGCATGCCGAAGGCCCGGAGTCCAATCGGACTCCGGGCCTTCGGTTTCAGTAGCGGGGACAGGATTTGAACCTGCGACCTCTGGGTTATGAGCCCAGCGAGCTACCGAGCTGCTCCACCCCGCGTCGGTGAACACAACAGTACGTCAGGGCCACGACCAGCGCAAATCCGTTCCGCGACGGGCCCGCGGGCCGGAGGTTCCGCGACACCGGGGGCAACTACGCGGAAAACACCAGCCGCAACCCTTCCGCCACAGGCCGCCAGGCCAGAGACTCCGCGACACCGGCGGGGCAACTACTCGGAAACCACCTGCCAGAGCCCTTCCGCCCCAGGCCCCAAGGCCAGAGGCTCCGCGACACCGGCGGGAAAGCTACGCGGAAAGCTCCTGCCGAAGCGCCTCGCGCAGGCGCCCAGCCCGCTCGGAGACCTCCGCGGGTCCGAGGTCGACCGCTCGCGACGCCCACCGCTGGCCCTGCGCCAGCTGCCCGCGCCGGGCGTAGAGGAGGGCGAGCCGCAGGGCCGCCCTGCCGTGTCCCGCGTCGGCGGCCCGCGTCCACCAGAGCGCGGCTTCGGGCTCACTCCCCTCGCGGGCGAGCAGCAGCCCGAGGTTGAACGCGCCGTTGCGGCTGCCGGCCTCGGCGGCCTTGCGGTACCACCGCGCGGCCTCGACGACGTCGCCCCGCCCGGCGGCCAGCATGCCCACGCGGACCTGGGCCCGGCGGTGCCCCTGCTCGGCCGCGCGCTCGTACCACTCCTCGCACTCGGTCTTCTCCGCCGCGGGCTCACCGAGGGCGGGCGGCGCCGCCGCGGGGCGCCGCGCGTCGAGCAGCGTCCCGAGACGGTACGCCGCTTCCGCGCTGCCGCCCCCGGCCGCGCACCGCAGATGCCGCTCGGCCTCCTGCTCGTCGCCCTCGCGCAGCCGCGCGGTGCCGACCTGGAGGGCCGCGTCGGTGTGCCCGTCGGCCGCCGCGCGCTCGTACCAGCGCAGGGCGGAGGCCTCGTCGCCCCTGCTCGCGTAGAGGATGCCGAGGTTGAACGCCGCGTCGACGCTGCCCGCCTCGGCGGCCTTGGAGAACCACGGCTCGGCCCCGGCCGCGTCCCCGCCCTGGAGCAGCAGCACGGCGAGCGCGTTGGCTGCCTCGCGGTGCCCGGCGTACGCGGCGCGGCGGTACCACTGGTCGGCCTGCGCGGTGCGGCCCTGCTCGGCGCAGAGCAGCCCGAGGTTGTACGCGCCGTTCACATCGCCCGCGTCCATGGCGGCGCGGTACCACCGCTCGGCGGTCTGCGTCTCCCCGCGCTCGGCGTGCAGCGCGCCCAGCGCGTTCGCGGCGTTGCCGTCGCCGTCCTGAGCGGCCTTGAGCCACCACACGGCGGCGCTCTCCTCGTCCCCCGCGTCCCGCAGCAGGAACCCGAGGGCGCAGGCCGCCCGGGGCTCACCGTCCTTGGCGGAGTTGAGGTACCAGCGCCCGGCCTCCTTCAGCTCGCCGCGGTGCTCCAGGATCGCGCCGAGGTGCAGCGCGGCCCGCCGGTGCCCGCGCGCGGCGGCCTGGCGGTACCACTGCTCGGCCTCGCCGGCGGGGGTGCGCACATCCTTCCCCGCGGCGCGCGCGGCACGGCGGACCGGCAGGGGCTCGCCGCACTCCGCGGGCTCACCGCGCTCCGCGGCCGCCCGGCGGTCGAGCGCACGGGCCAGGCGGTACGCGGCCTCGCGGTGGCCGCGCTCGGCGGCGACCCGCATCCAGCGCTCGGCGCCGACGTCACCGCGGTGCTCCAGGAGGTCGGCGAGCGCGTACGCCCCGAGGGTGTGGCCCTGCTCGGCGGACTGGCGCAGCCAGTACTCGGCGGCGGGCTCGTCGCCGCGCTCGCGGTGGTGGCGGCCGAGCGCGTGCGCGGCCGCGGCGGAACCGGCGACGGCGGCGACCCGCCACCAGCCGGCCGCCTCGTCCGCGTATCCGCGCTGGTGAAGGAGGACGCCGAGGTTGTTGGCGGCGGCGCGGTCGCCCTCGGCGGTCGCCGCGCGCAGCAGGGATTCGGCCCCGTCGAGGTCACCGCGGCGCAGCAGAAGGCTTCCCAGGACGCTCATCGCGTCGACATCCCCGGCCTCGGCGGCCAGCCGATGGCGCATCTCTTCGGCGGCCGTCCCGGGATCTTCCTCCCGGTCGACCGCCTGCACAAACCGCCCTGTATCCAACAGAGTTGCCTTGTCCCCCATAACGTCCATCGTCGCACCACCTGCAACCTGGGTATACCTGATATACCGCAGCCAGTGAGGTCACTTCAGCGTTTTGTCGACATGCCCACAGAGAGATAAGTGAAACACAGATCCCCCAACTCTCCCCCGTCACCGCGCCGTTCACATGACTTGGCATAGGACACCCGCACAAGACGGCATCGGCCCACGGCACACGACGAAGGCCCGGATCCATAAGGATCCGGGCCTTCACCTTGCAGTAGCGGGGACAGGATTTGAACCTGCGACCTCTGGGTTATGAGCCCAGCGAGCTACCGAGCTGCTCCACCCCGCGCCGTTGTGTTCAAACCGTACCACGGCGCGGGGTGCCCCTCTGACCAGCTCCTCAGCCGCCGCTGCCCGCTTCCTGATCGCCGCCCTTGTCGGCGCCGTCGTCAGCGTTCTTGTCAGCGGCCTTGTCGGTCTTACCGCCGTCGGCGTTCTTGTCGGCAGCCTTGTCGGCGTTCTTGTCGGCGCTCTTCTCCGCCGCCTTGGCCGACGCCTCCTCGGCCCGCTCCAGTGCTTCCTGGAGGCGGTCCTGAGCCTCGCCGTACTTCTTCCAGTCGCCTTCCTTCATGGCCTTCTCGCCGTCCTCGAACGCCTTCTGGGCGTCATCGAGGGCGGCCTGGACCGTCGGGTCGTTCGTCCTGGGCGGCTTGGTCGGCTCGTCCGTGTCCGCATCCCCGTCCTGGTCCTGGGCCGGCGGCTTCGTGCCGCCCGCCGCGCCGAAGACCTGATCGAGGCCCTCGCCCAGGGAGTCCGCGAAGACGGTCTCCGTGCCGTACGACACGGCCACCTTCTTCAGCAGCGGATACGCCGACTTGCGGCCCTGTACGTAGACGGGCTCGACGTAGAGGAAGCCGTCGTCCAGTGGCACGGTCAGCAGATTGCCGTAGAGGACGTCGGAATCGGCGCCCTTCATGTCCCGGACGAAGGTGCCGACCTCCTTCATGGAGTTCAGCTTGTTCTGCACCTGTTCAGGGCCGTCGACGTCGCCGGTCACTCTCAGCAGCTTCATCTGGCCGTAGTTCTTGCTTCTGGCGTCGGCGTCGACCGTCATGAAGGCCCGCAGATTGGGCCGCTCACTCGGGGTGAACGTCGTCGTCAGCGCGAACTGCTGCTGGTCCTGGCCCGGCGCCTTCAAGGACAGGTAGTACGGCGGGACCGCGCTGTCGTCCTTCTTCGTCGGGTCGTTCGGCACCTGCCAGGCGTCACTCGCGTTGTAGAACTGGCCGGGATCCGTGACGTGGTACAGCGTCAGGAGCTCGCGCTGCACCTTGAACATGTCCTGCGGGTAGCGCAGGTGGTCGTTGAGTGCCGCCGGGATCTCGCTCTTGTCCTTGACGGTGCCCGGGAACGCCTTCTTCCAGGTCTTCAGGACCGGGTCCTTCTCGTCCCAGGTGTAGAGCTTGACGTCGCCGGTGTACGCGTCGACGGTCGCCTTCACCGAGTTCCGGATGTAGTTGACCTGGTTCTGCTGGGCGATCACCGTGCGCTGGCTGTCCGCCTGCGACAAGGAGTCCGCCGTGGTGTCACCGAGCGTGGTGCGCGAGGCGTACGGATAGCCGTTGGTGGTGGTGTAGGCGTCGACCACCCACTGGATGCGTCCGTCGACCACCGTCGGGTAGATGTCGCCGTCGATCGTCAGCCAGGGGGCCACCGCCTCGACGCGCTCCTTGGGGGTGCGGTTGTAGAGGATCCGCGAGCCCTCGCCGATCGCGCCGGAGTACAGGATCTGCGGCTCTCCGAAGGACACCGCGTACGCGGCGCGGTTGATCGGATTGGAGAGGTTGACCCCGCTGTCGCCCTTGTAGCTGTAGGTCTTCTGACCGCCGCCGTCCTCCTCGTAGTCGAGCTCCTTCTGGGGCCCGCCCACGATCGAGTACTGCGTCGTCTTCTCGCCGTAGTAGATCCGCTGCTCGTACTCGCCGAGGTTCCCCTTGGTCGGCAGACCGGACTCGGTGAACGCCGGGGCGCCCTTGGAACCCTGCTTGGTCTCCGTGCCCTTGGCGGCGACGACGCCATAGCCGTGGGTGTACGCGAAGTGGTCGTTGATCCAGTTCCGCTTGTCGAGCTTGTTCACGTTCAGCTCGCGCAGACCGACGATGGTGTCCTGGCCGTTGTAGCGGTCCACGTCCAGTGTCGTCGGGAACTGGTAGTAACTGCGCTCCTGCTCCAGCTGCTGGAACGTCGGCGAGACGATGTTCGGGTCGTTCAGCCGGTAGTTGGCCGCCGTGTCGGCGTCCTCGCGCTTCTTCTGGCGGTCCTCGTCGACCTTGCCCGCGCCCCGGTAGTCCTCGGGCTTCACACCGCTGATGCCGTAGGCGTCGCGGGTGGCCTCGATGTTCTTCTCGATGTAGGGCGCTTCCTTGGCCTGCTCGTTCGGCTGGACCTGGAACTTCTGGACGATCGCGGGGTAGAGCCCGCCGATGAGGATCGCCGAGAGGACCATCAGGCCGAAGCCGATGACCGGCAGCTGCCAGGTGCGCCGCCACAGCGTCGCGAAGAAGAGCAGGGCACAGATGACGGCGATGCAGAAGAGGATCGTCTTCGCCGGCAGGTAGGCGTTGGCGTCGACGTACCGCAGACCGGTCCAGTTGCCCGTCGCCTTGAAGTCACTGGACTTCACCGCGAGGCCGTACCGGTCGAGCCAGTACGCGATTGCCTTGAGCGAGACGAAGACGCCGAGCAGCACCGAGAGGTGGCCGGTCGCAGCCGCGGTCGCGCGCGCGCCGGGGCTGGTGATCCGCAGCCCGCCGTACAGGTAGTGCGTCAGGGCGGCGGCCACCAGGGAGAGCACCGCCGCCGCGAAGCCGAAGCCCAGCAGGAAGCGGTACCAGGGCAGGTCGAACGCGAAGAACGCCACGTCCATGTGGAACTGCGGGTCCTTCTGGCCGAAGGGCACGCCGTTGACCCACATGAGCCAGGTGCGCCACTGTCCCGCCGCGGAGGCGCCCGCGATCAGTCCCACCAGCGCGGTGATCCCGATCAGCAGCCACTTCTTGTAGGGGGCGATGCCCATGCGGTACCGGTCGAGGCTCTGCTGCTCCATCGACATGGCACTGAGCGGCGGGCGCAGCCGGTGCGCCAGCCAGATGTTCACGCCGACCGCGGCCGCCATGAGGAGGCCGAAGACGAAGAACAGGCCGATCTTGGTCCACAGGGTCGTCTTGAAGACCGATGAGTAATTGACCGAGCGGTACCACAACCAGTCCGTCCAGAACCCGGAGAACATGACGAAGGCCATGGCCAGCACGGCCAACACGCCCAACGTCATGAGCAGGGTCCGGACGCGACGGGAGGGTCGGCCCACTCTGATCCGTGGCCCCGTCGGGCCTCCGCCGCGGTCCGGCATCTGGAAAGCCAAGGTGCGCACCTCGAAGTTCGCTGTCGATACGTCAGGCCCCCGAGATCGTGGAGCCACACCTATGCAACTTACTCACGCTTTACTCGGTTCCCGATTCTCGGGACTAACGAGGCAGGATTGTGACCATGTCCAACACTCCCATGGCAGCGAGCCCCCTCACCCGGGCCGTGCTCGAGATCGATGAGTACGTGTCCGGCCTGGGCTGGGACCGGCCCGCCCGCCTCTTCGCGCTCGTCGACACGGCGCGACTGCGCACCCAAGAACCCGGCCTCGCCTCCCAGCTCGGCCTTGACGACGGCGTGGAACACGCCGGTCTCACCCCCATCGAGCAGGAGGAGATCCCCGCGGACAAGCCGCTGGACGAGTTCCTCGGCACCATTGCCTGGCCGGACGCCGTGACGGGCTGCGCCCTCACGGTGGAGCGCCTGATGCTGCCGCCGTCCGCCGAGACGTCCGTACCCGAGGGCCTCAGCGAGGCCCAGCTGGCGCAGTGGGTGGCGAAGCACCCCGACCGCCAGGAGGTCCGCATGACGGTGGCGGTGCTCCGTGACGGCGCGCGAGAGTCGGCGCTGCGGCTGCGCGAGAAGGACTCGCCGACCGAGGTCCTCACGGGCTCCGACCTGGTGCCCGGCCTCGCGGACGCACTGGCGGCGACTTTCGCTTAGCCCCCGCTTCCGTACGTACGCGGGTGGGGCCGGCCTCCGGGGCTCCCCCGCCCGCGTACGGCTGCCTGGTCTCGTGGGCCGAGCCGCTACTTCGCGGCGCAGCTCGGCAGGGCGTCGGTGTCGCCCTTGCGGATCTTCTCCAGGGACTGCACCGCGTCGTCGATGGTGTCGACCTTGACCAGGGTGAGGCCGTCCGGGACGTCGCTCGCGGCCGCCGAGCAGTTGTCCTTCGGCGTCAGGAAGTACTCGGCGCCCTTCTCGCGCGCGCCGACGGTCTTCATCTCGATGCCGCCGATCGGGCCGACCTTGCCCTTCTCGTCGATGGTGCCGGTGCCGGCCACGAAATTGCCGCCGGTGAGGTCCTTCGGGGTCAGCTTGTCGACGATGCCGAGGGCGAACATCAGTCCGGCGCTGGGGCCGCCCACGTCGGCCAGCTTGATGTCGATCGTGAACGGGAAGGTGTGGTCGGTGCCCGCCTTGATCCCGACGATCGCCCGGTCGCCGTCCTCCGCCTTCTTCGTCGTGATCTTGATCTCCTCGGTCCTCGTCGGCTCCTTGCCCGACTTCTCGGCGGCGGCCGCTTCCTTGACCGGGACGATCGTGAACGTGACGCTGTCGCCGGGCTTGCGCTCGGTGACGAGTTCGGCGACGTCCGTCATCTCCTTGACGGGCTTCCCGTCGACCTTCTTGATGACGTCGCCCGCGTGCAGCTTGCCCTCGGCCGGGTCGCCCTTGATGACGGTGGAGACGATGACCTGGGACTCCACCGGAAGCTTGAGCTCCCTGAGCGCCGCCACCTTGGCGCTCTCCTGGGACTGACTGAACTCCTCGGCGTTCTCCTGCGTGGACTGCTGTTCGGTCTTGCCGTCCGGGTAGAGCGTGTCGTGCGGCACCACGATGTTGTCGTGGGCCAGCCAGCCGTAGACGGCCTCCGCGAGGTTCATGTTGTAGTCGGCGCTGGTCACCCTGACCGTCGTCATGTTGAGGTTGCCGGTCGTGGGATACGTCTTGTGGCCGGAGATCTGCAGCACCGGCTCGCCGTCGTGATCACCGAGGGTGTTCACCGTGGGGCCCGGGGACATCTCCGAGTAGGGCACTTTGATGAGCACTCCGGCGCAGAGCAGCGCGATCAGCATCAGGGTGGAGGCGAGCATCGTCGCAGTGCGGCGTGGCATGGAACGACAGTACGGGAAGGGCCTGTGGACGCACCTGTGGGGCCGGTCCGTACGGGGACATCACGTACCGGAGCGGGACTTCTCCATCGCCTCGCGGAAGGCGGCGTAGCCGTTCAGTTCCGTGTGATCGCCGGTCCTGCCGGACTTGCGGTTACGGGCGGCCCAGCCGCCCCACAGTCCCGCCCCGACGGCCGCCAGAAGCGGAATCAGCAACCAGGCAAGTGATGCCATGTCGAACTCCCGACCCCATGAGCGACCACAACTGACTGATCAGCAGATTAATCAGCCACATGGTCAACGCTCACGGCAGGGGTCGAGTTACGCAACTGGAGCCGCACGGGTCACCACCGGGCACGACGCCGGTCCTGCCCCCTCGGCCGCTGTCAACAGGCGCCGACCCACTCCTCCTTGCCGTCGGAGAACCGCTGGTGCTTCCAGATCGGCACTTCGTGCTTGAGGTCGTCGATCAGCTTGCGGCAGGCGGCGAAGGCCTCGCCACGGTGCGGGCAGGAGACCGCCACGACCACCGCGAGGTCGCCGACCACGAGATCACCCACGCGGTGCACGGCGGCCAGGGCGCGCACCGGGAACTCGGCGACGACCTTCTCGGCCACACGGCGCATCTCGGCCTCGGCCGTGGGGTGCGTCGAATAGCCCAGCTCGTCGACGTCCGCGCCACCGTCGTGATTGCGCACGGTCCCCACGAAGAGCGCCGTGCCGCCCGCCGCGTCGTCGCCGACGGCACGGAAGACCTCGTCCAGGGAGAGCGGGGTGTCGCGGATCGCGAGGAGGCGGATCGGGTCCTGTGCGCCCCGCTCGCCGGGGTGGTCCATCGTGGTGCTAGCCATGCGGCCATGGTGCCGCACGGCAAGCCCCACACGGAATAGGACGTCCCTACAGCGGTCCTACCACCGAACAGGCATTCCACACGGCGCCACCTCGCTGGGCGCCCACAGCAGGGCGGCACCCCCAAGGCGCCCGGAACCGCTCAGATCCGCCGCCGCGCCTTCCGCGCCCTGCGCACCACAGCCGCCGCCCCGAGCAAAGCCACCGTCGCCCCCGCGGCCCCCGCAGCCGTCGCATCCTTGCGTCCAAGCCGCCGCCCGGCCACGGTCCGCCGCCCGGACACCTCTTCGAGCAGCTCCGCGAGGACCTCCTCGTTGGTCCACTGCGGCCGCCACCCGGCATCGTGCAAGCGGCTGACGCTGACCACCCAGGGGTACATCGTGTAGGCGAGGTCACCGGCCGGGGACGGCGTGAGCCCGATGCGGTGCAGCCGGGCCGCCGCACCGAGCGCCACGGTCGAGGGCAGCTCCATCCGGCGGATCCCGCTGAGCTCCTCGACCTCCTCCTGCTCCAGCCAGCCGTCGCAGCCGACGGCGAGCTCTCCGTCGACCTTCTCCAGGACGGCGTACTCCAGGGCACTGCACAGATCCTCGACGTGACAGAACTGCCAGGCCGGCCGGGAGCCCGCCACGACGAGCAGGCGAGGCGACTCGAAGTAGCGCGTCAGGGCCGTGTCGGTACCGCCCACCAGGGTCGCGGGCCGCACGACGGTGACGTTGAGCCCGGGGTGCGCGCGGGGCGCCCGGCGGGCGAGCCGCTCGACCTCCAGAAGGTCACCGACCCCCGTTGCCTCCGCGGTCGCCCGCAACTCGGCGTCTTCGGAGAGGGGCAGTTCGTTCTCGGGCAGCGCTCCGTAGACCATCGCCGAGGTGCACAGGACGACGCGGTGGACGCCTGCGGCGGCGGCAGCGGTCAGGACGGTCTGGGTGCCGCGTACGTTGTACGCGGTGCGGGCCGCGCCATCGGTCTCCAGGTCGAGATCGAGCGCCAGGTGCACGACGACGTCCGCGCCCCGCAGCTTCTCGGCGATCGCCGGGTCCCGCACGTCCAGGATGTGCCACTGGACCTGCGAGCACTCGCCTCGGCGCTCGTCGATGGCGATGACCTGCTTGATCTCCTCCGAGGCGGCAAGGCGCTCGGTCAGCAGCGCACCCACGCCGGAGGCGGCGCCGGTGACGGCTACTACGGGCCCACGGGCGGGCGCCGGGGTTGACGGGTTTCGCGCTGCGCGAACCTGTGGATCTGGGGAACTCACCGGGCGTCTCCAGCGGTTGTCTTCAGTACGTACGCGAATGACGCGTACGTACCAGGTGGCATCCATCCTGCCGCAGGCCATCAGTCGGCGAAGCACCGAGGCCCGAACCCGTCACGGTGTCTACGCTGGGTGGTGTTGTAGGGCAGCCGCCGCCGGAACGATACCGGCGGCCTGACGAGCCGAGGAATCCCGTGAGTGACACCCCATTCGGATTCGGCCTTCCGCCGGAGGAGCCGGAAGACGGCGACGAGGGCAAGAAGAAGGAATCCCCCGGACAGGGCCAGGGCGGGGGCCAGGGTGCCGGCGGCCCCGGAAACCCGTTCGGTTTCGGGTTCCCCGGCGCGGGCGGCCCGGGCGGCGGGGACAACCCGTTCGCCGCCATGTTCGGCTCCATGAACCCGAACGACCTGGGGGCCGCCTTCCAGCAGCTCGGCCAGATGCTCTCGTACGAGGGCGGTCCGGTGAACTGGGACATGGCCAAGGACATCGCCCGCCAGACCGTCGCCCAGGGCACGGCGGACGGCACCAAGGACGCCAGTGTCGGCCCCGCTGAGCGCTCCGCCGTCGAGGAGGCCGTGCGCCTGGCCGACCTGTGGCTTGACGACGCGACGTCACTGCCGTCCGGGTCCGGCACGGCCGTGGCGTGGAGCCGCGCCGAGTGGGTCGAGGCGACCCTGCCGGTGTGGAAGGAGCTCGTCGACCCGGTGGCCGAGCGGGTGGGCCTCGCCATGGGCGACGTCCTGCCCGAGGAGATGCAGGCCATGGCCGGCCCGCTGATCGGCATGATGCGCTCCATGGGCGGCGCCATGTTCGGTCAGCAGATCGGGCAGGCCGTCGGCGTGCTCGCCGGTGAGGTCGTCGGCTCCACCGACATCGGTCTGCCGCTCGGCCCCTCCGGGAAGGCCGCGCTGCTCCCGGTGAACATCGAGACGTTCGGCAAGGACCTCGGCGTCGACAAGGACGAGGTGCGGCTCTATCTGGCGCTGCGCGAGGCCGCCCACCAGCGGCTCTTCTCGCACGTCCCGTGGCTGCGCTCGCACCTGTTCGGCGCCGTCGAGGGGTACGCCCGCGGGATCAAGGTCGACACGGCCAAGCTGGAGGACGTCGTCGGCCAGCTCGACCCGCAGAACCCCGAGCAGTTGCAGGAGGCCCTCCAGCAGGGCATGTTCCAGCCGGAGGACAGCCCGGCCCAGAAGGCCGCCCTGGCGCGCCTGGAGACCGCTCTGGCGCTCGTCGAGGGCTGGGTGGACGCCGTGGTGCACGCCGCGGCCAAGCCCCGCCTGTCGTCCGCCGACGCCCTCCGGGAGACGTTGCGCCGCCGCCGTGCCTCGGGCGGCCCCGCGGAGCAGACTTTCGCCACGCTGATCGGCCTTGAGCTGCGCCCGCGCCGCCTGCGGGACGCCTCGCGCCTGTGGGCCTCGCTCACGGACGCGCGCGGTGTCGACGGCCGCGACGGCCTGTGGGAGCACCCGGACATGCTGCCGACGGCGTCCGACCTGGACGACCCGGACGGCTTCGTCCACCGCGAGCAGATGGACTTCTCCGAGCTGGACAAGATGCTCGGCGAGGCGGCGGGCGGCGGCTCCTCCGCGCCGAAGCCGGACCTCACGAAGGACGAGGGCGACGACGAGTCCCCCGAGGACGGCGGTAAGTGAGCCTTCACGACGACGCCGTACTCGTTCTCAAGGAGTACGAGGGGCGGGCCGACCAGGCCGAACTGCGCCAGACGTATCTGGACCACCTGTCCACGTACGGCGAGGACGGCATGTGGAAGGCCTGCACCGCGGGCCATGTGACGGCGAGCGCCCTGGTGGTCGACCCGTCGCGCGGGCGGGTCCTGCTCACCCTGCACAAGAAGCTGCGGATGTGGCTTCAGATGGGTGGCCACTGCGAGCCTGCGGACACGTCGCTCGCCGTGGCCGCGTTGCGCGAGGCCACAGAGGAGTCCGGTGTGCCGGGCCTGACGCTGCTCCCGGGCGGCCCCGTCCGCCTGGACCAGCACCCGATTCCGGGGCCGTGCACGCAGCATCTGGACGTGCAGTACGCGGCGATGGCCCCGGCCGACGCCGTGGAGGCGATCAGCGACGAGTCCCTGGACCTGCGCTGGTTCGCGTACGACGAGGTGGCGGGCGTGGCCGATGAGTCGGTCGTACGCCTGGTGGAGGCGACGAGGGCGCGTCTCTGAGAAGGCGCCCCGAAGGGGCGCGGGGAACTGCGCGACCAGCCACAGCCGGCCCGCAGTTCCCCGCGTTCTGAAGTCCTCCGGAGCGCTCAGCTCCAGACGTTGCCCTGGTTCTGCCCACGGGCACCCTGCTGTCCCACGCCGAACTGCGCCCCGGCGCCCCGCCCTATGACCGCGTTCTGCGGCGGCAGCAGCTCGCTCGGCTGGACGAGCGCGTAGCCCTGACCCATGAAGCTGAGCTCCCAGCCCTCACCGGTATTGCCTCGGCGCCGCCAGACGCCCGAGGAGTGGGTCTGGGCCTGCATCTGCACACGCAGGCCGTTGGACCAGGCGACGATGGCGTCCGCGTCCGCGTTGACGTACCGGTCGGGCGTGACCTGGAGCATCAGCGGCTGACCGGACGTCATCAGGGCGACCTTGCCCCGCCCGGAGATGTTGAGCTGGTACTTGCCCGAGCCGGAGATGCCGTACTGGCTGTCCACGGCGATGACCTGGTGGGTCAGCGACGAGTCCATCGCGAGGACATAGCTGCTGTCCACGGTCAGACCGTCCTGGTCGACGTCCACGACGTGGACGTACTGGGCGAGGTTCGCCAAGTAGACGGTGCCCTGGCCGTGGCAGCGCATCAGGTCCAGGCCCTCACCGGTCTGCGCGCGGGCGCGCTGGTTGCCCTGGCTCTGGTACTCGGCGTCGAACTCGATCAGCCCCTGGTAGGCGACCATGGCGCCCTTGCGGGCCAGGACGTCGTCGTGCCCCTCAAGGGCGACCCGCAGCAGCTGCGGGTTCTGGACGGAGTAACGCTCCTGGGTCTGCTGTTCTGCGTGCGCGAAAAGTGGGCTCTGCATGGTGTGTTGCTCCCCCTCAGCCCCGTGCTCGGAGACGGTCGGTGCTGTCCTCACTGGGCTGTACGACGACGATGCCCTCTCCGGAGAAGCCCATCTGGTAGGCCTCGCCGCTGCCGCGCCCGATGAGAGAGCCGGCCTTGAAACTGCGCTTGCCCTTCACCTTGAGGTTCGGGGACCAGGCGATCAGAGCGTCCGGGTCGACGTACGTCTCGTCCTCGCCGCGACCGCAGTCGACGACGATGGGAGTGCCGCGGGAGGTCAGGGCGACCCACCCCTGGCCGGAGATCGTGATGTTCCACAGGCCCTGGCCGGCGAACTTGGCCATGCCCTTGACCCGCTCGACGCCCCACTGGAGGGACGTGTCGAAGGCGAGCAGGTTGGTGCCGTTCACCGAGAGGGACTCACCCGCCAGGTTGATGACGACGACATCTGCTCCGTAGTCGGCGAGGTAGAGCAGGCCGTCTCCGGAGCACTTCATCAACGGCGCGCCCTCGCCGGTCATCCACTCGCGCGCGACCTGGCGGACGGCGGGCGGGTTCGGCTCGTACTGCACGAACCCTTCGTAGGCGACCATCGAGCCCACGCGCGCGAGAAGGTCGTTGCCGGTCTGCATGGCGACCTTGACCATGTGGTGGCCGTGGTTCTCCATGCGGGCGGCGACGGGTGCGGGAGCGAAGCCCGCGAGCTGCTGATTCATGTGCTGATTCATGACGGGCTCCCTCAGACCTCGTACGGCTGGACGACGATGAAATTGCCGGGCGCGCCACGGAACTGGAGGTTCACGCTCTCTCCCGTGGAGCCCGCGTACGCGTTGCTGCGCATCCTGACCTGGCTGGAAACGATCGCCTGCGCGGCGGCCGACCAGGCGACCACGGCATGGCAGTCGG
Organism: Streptomyces sp. NPDC015345; assembly: GCF_043078805.1. NCBI lineage: Bacteria > Bacillati > Actinomycetota > Actinomycetes > Kitasatosporales > Streptomycetaceae > Streptomyces > Streptomyces sp. NPDC015345. Next base: position 320,413 of record NZ_JBIBTX010000003.1, read on the forward strand.
CGAACGTCGTCGGCGTGACCGGCAGCACCACGGGCACGCCGTGGGTCTTCACGATGACCGTGCCGTTGCCCTGGAACTGCATGACGAACAGCGCGCCGCCGGGAATGCCGTGGCCCTCGATCCTGCGCACCTCGTGCTGGAGGGACTCGTCGAAGGCGAGGACGTTCTCCGCGGAGACGCAGATCGCGTCGCCCTGGAGTTCGATGGGGTGCAGGTGCGTGCCCTCCTCGGCGAGGAAGACCTGACCGCGGCCGGAGCAGCGCATCAGCTGCATCTCCTGGCCGGTGGCATTGCCGACGATGCGGCCGGCGAAGCCCGCGCCCTTGTAGCTGAACTCGACCTTGCCCTGGTAGAGCACCATCGAGCCCTGGCGGGCCAGGATCGGCTGGTCGGCCACGCCCAGGTCGACGCGGACCAGCTTCTCGTTCTGCTGCGTCCAGCGCTGGCCGGTGGGGGCCTCGCGGTACTTCTGGAGAGCGGCGGCGACACCGGCGCCCTGGGGGGCCGCGCCCTGGGGCATGGCGCCTTGCGGGGCGGGGGGCTGGCCGGGGAACTGGCCGCCCTGCGGTTGCTGGCCGTAACCGGGCGGCATCGGGGCCTGCGGCTGCTGGCCGTACCCCGGAGGCATCGGGGCCTGGGGCTGCTGGCCATAGCCCGGCGGCAAGGGCGCGGTCGGGCCGGGGGCCTGCTGGCCGGGCACCTGGCCGTACTGCGGCTGCTGCGGGGGCTGCTGATCGGGCCGGCCGTACGGCGCGGGGGCCGGCGGGGGCGGCATCGTGCCGCCGGGCGGCTGGTGCACCGGCGCCACGATGGTCTGCGCTGCGTGTGCCGACGGCTCGGCCGGGGCGGGCGCCGGGGGCGGGGTGGCACCCTGTGGCGGCGCGAAGCTCTGCGCGGGGGCGGGGGCGGGGGCAGGCGCGGGTGCCTGGGGCGGCGCGGCAGCCGCCGGGGCGCCGAACGCGGGCGGGGCCGCGGCCTGCGCCGGGGGCGCGAAGGAGGGCGCCGCGGCCTGCGGCTGCGCGGGGGCGGGCTCCTCCTCGGCGACCTCGCCGCCGAAGTTCCTCAGCAGCGCGTCGAGTCCGCCGTCGAAGCCCTGGCCGATCGCGGCGAACCGCCAGACGTCCTTCAGATAGAAGTCGCCCAGCATGACTGCGCGCTCCGTGGAGAACTCCGCGCCGGTGAAGGCGTAACGCGCCACTTCCTCGCCGCCCGCGACGATGCGGATGTATCCGGAGGCGACCTGCGACATCTGCCCGGCGCCGTCGATCGTCGCCGTGAACGAGAGCCGCTGGATCTGCGGCGGTATGCGGTCGAGCGTGACGCGGAAGGACTCGGTGTCACCCGCCTGCGCGCCCAGGAGCTGGATCGACTCCTCGGGCGACTTCGGCTGGTTGAAGAAGATGAAGTAACGGTCGTCCGACAGTCGCTCGCTCGCGTCGAGGCCGAAGCAGCTGATGTCGAAGGTCAGCCCGGGTGCCGAGATCTGTACGCCTACGTACAGATCCGTCCCCGCGGTGAGGTCACTGATCTTGGCCTTGTGGCCGCGCTGGAATTCCCTGGCCATACGTAACGACCGTCCCCCATCCCGAATGTGAATGCGTCGCGCCAGGCTAACCGCAAAGTCTGACAGCGGACGAAGCCGGTACAGACCCGCTACACAACCGTCGGACGCGGCGGACGTTCACTCCTCGCGGGCGGCCGGCAGCTGCGGCAGCCGGCCGGCGGCGACCACACCTTCGAGGTAGCCCCTGGCCCGCTCCGTACGCGGATAGGCCTCCAGCAAGCGCCAGAAACGCGGCCCGTGCCCGGGGACCAGGAGGTGGGCGAGCTCGTGGACGAGGACGTAGTCCACGACGTACTCGGGCATGCCCTGCAGCCGGTGCGAAAGGCGGATGCTGCCCTCCGACGGCGTGCAGGAGCCCCAGCGGGTGTTCTGGTTCGTGACCCAGCGAACGGAGGCGGGCCTCGCGCGGCCGTCGAAGTACTGGTCGGAGAGCTGCCTGGCCCGCTCGCAGAGCTCCGCGTCACCGAGGAGCCGCTTGCTCTCCTGCGCCGCGAGCTTGTCGAGCATCACGTTGACCCAGCGCTGCTCCTCCGCCTCGGACATGCGGGCGGGGATGAGGACGACCGTGCGGTCGCCCTCGCGGTACGCCGAGACCGTTCTGCGCCGGCGGGCGCTGCGTCTGACCTCGACCGCGCTGGGGCCCGCGCCGGGCGGCGGCGGACTGGTCGTGCTGCGCTGTGGAGTTCCGGCGCGACGCGCTGAGGTCTCCCCAGCGACGCGAGAGGACGGGTCGGCGGGCACGCCCCGACGTTACCCGCTGGGCGTGGGGGAAGTCCCGCCTCCGGGACGGTTCGGCGGCGATCCGCCGCCCGGTCGTTCGACGCATACGACCGATTGGTTCGACCAGTACAACTGATCGAAACGACCCGTCGGCTGATCGACGCGATCCGTGCGGCTGATTAGTACGACAAGTACCCCGTGCCTGTGGACAACGCGACGCGGACAAGTGGCGGGGCGGGCATTCTGGCAGTCGATCGGCGCGGCGGACGGGACCGCGCCGGGCGGACGACGGGGGACCACCATGCATCCGACCTTGAAGCCCGCGCTGCGGCGCGGCTGGCGGGACCTGAGCACCGTGCAGTTCGGGGTCGCGCCCGCGCACGCCATGGCGCTCGGCCCGATGGACACCGCGACCGGCAGCTTCCTCTCCCTGTTGGACGGCACCCGGGGCTTGCCGCTCCTGCGCGAGGAGGCCCGGCGGATGGGTCTGCCGGACGGTCACGTGGACAGGCTCCTTGGCGAGCTGTCGCGGGCCGGCCTGCTCGACGACGCGACGGGTGGCGGTGCCGCGGCCGACGCCCTGCGCAAGCGGAGCGGAGCCATGGACCGGCTGCGGTCCGACCTGGCCTCGGTGTCGCTTCTCACCTCCGAGCCTGGTGAGGCGATCGAGAGGCTGGCGGCGCGCCGGGCCATGCGCGTCCGCGTCCAGGGAGCGGGGCGGGTGGGCGCCGTCGTGGCCTCGGTCCTGGCGGGGGCCGGGGTGGGGCGGGTCGAGGTCATGGACGGCGGGCAGGTGGAGCCTTGGGACGTCGCGCCCGGCGGGCTGCCTGCGGAGGCGATCGGGGAGCGCCGGGACACGACCGCGCGCCGACTGGTGCGGCAGTCGGCGCCGGACCGGCCCCCGCGCACGAACCGCGCCGCGTCGCCCGGGTCACCGTCAGCTGGGCCGTCGCTCTGGCAGGCCCCGACGGCCGAGGACCGGGCCGGGCTGTCGCTCGTGGTCGTCGCCCCGCGTGAAGGCCTGGACGCGTACGCCCCCGACCCCGTCCACGCCGAGGACCTCCTCGCGGCCGGCATCCCTCATCTCTACGCCGGGGTGATCGAAGGGACGGGCGTGGTCGGCCCTTTGGTCCTGCCCGGCTCGACCGCCTGCGCGGGCTGCCTCTTCCGGCAGCGCGCGGACCGCGATCCCACCTGGGCCCGGATGCTGGCGCAGTGGCGCTCGGGGCGTTCGCGGCACGTGCCCGCGTGCGACCTCGCCCTGTCGACCTCGGTCGCCGGGCTGGTCGCGGGGCATGCGCTCGCCTTCCTGGACGGGGCGTCCACGGCTGCCACGGGAGTCCGCTGGGAGGCGTCCGTCCCGGGATTCGACTGGCACGCGCGTCCGGTTTGGCCGCATCCCGCATGCCCGTGCGGGGCGGGCGCGGACGTTAAGGGGGATCGGCTCACCACGGAGAAGGAGCGGCACGCAACAATGGCCGGGTAACCGCCTGAGAAGGCGTGGCTGTCTGGGACTTGGAGGGGCGCATGTCTGATCTTCCCCGGAAGGCGGTCACCCGAACCGCCAAACTGGCCGCGCTGCCACTCGGCTTCGCGGGACGCGCGACCTGGGGGCTCGGGAAGCGGATCGGGGGCAAGTCGGCGGAGATCGTCGGGCGCGAGTTGCAACAGCGCACGGCGGAGCAGCTGTTCAAGGTTCTCGGCGAGCTCAAGGGCGGCGCCATGAAGTTCGGGCAGGCCCTGTCCGTCTTCGAGTCGGCGCTGCCGGAGGAGGTCGCCGGGCCCTATCGCGCGGCGCTCACGAAGTTGCAGGAGGCGGCGCCACCGATGCCGACGAGCACCGTGCACTCGGTGCTCGTGGAGCGGCTCGGTGAGGACTGGCGCGACCTGTTCCTGGAGTTCGAGGACAAGCCCGCTGCCGCCGCGTCGATCGGCCAGGTGCACCGGGCGGTCTGGGCGGACGGACGCGAGGTCGCGGTCAAGGTGCAGTATCCGGGAGCGGGCGAGGCGCTGCTGTCCGACCTGACCCAACTCAGCCGGTTTGCCCGCCTTCTGGGGCCGCTGATTCCTGGGATGGACATCAAGCCGCTCATCGCGGAACTGCGCGACCGGGTGTCGGAAGAGCTCGACTACGGCCTGGAGGCGCAGGCGCAGCAGGCGCACGCGTCGGAGTTCGCCGACGACCCCGACGTGGTGGTGCCCGAGGTGGTGCACCAGGGCGAGCAGGTCCTGGTCACGGAGTGGATCGACGGCACCCCGCTGTCGGAGGTGATCGCCGACGGCACTCAGGAGCAGCGCGACCGGGCGGGTCAGCTGCTGGCCCGCTTCCTCTTCTCCGGCCCGGCACGCACGGGACTCCTGCACGCCGATCCGCACCCGGGCAACTTCCGGCTGCTGCCCGACGAGAAGGGTGGCTGGCGCCTCGGTGTCCTGGACTTCGGCACGGTGGACCGGCTGCCGGGCGGCCTGCCCACGACCATCGGTGAATCGCTGCGGATGACGCTGGACGGCGAGGCCGACGCGGTCTACGACATGTTGTGCGAGGAAGGCTTCGTCAAGGAGACCGTCGACCTCGAACCTGACGCGGTGCTCGACTATCTCCTGCCGATCATCGAGCCGATGCTGGTGGAGGAGTTCACGTTCACCCGCGGCTGGATGCGCAGCCAGGCGGCCCGGGTGGCCGACCCCCGGTCCCCCGCCTACCAGTTGGGCAAGCGGTTGAACCTCCCGCCGTCGTATCTCCTGATACACCGTGTGACGCTGAGCACGATCGGGGTGCTGTGCCAGCTGAACGCCACGGTGCGGATGCGGGCCGAGCTGGAGGAGTGGCTGCCCGGTTTCGTCATCGAGGAGGGCGAGGCCGTGGCTGGCGCCTGAGACCGAGCCCTGAAGCCTGACACATCGGAGGCATCGGAGGCACCGGCACTGGACGCCTCAAGCTTCTCGGGGGCTACGGCTACGGCTACCACCAGTCGGAGTCGAGGCGGCCCTCGATGGCTCTGATGTTCTCCCGCGCGCAAGCTTCGCAGTAGTAGCGGCGGACGCCGTTCTCCACGGAGCAGGTCCAGGTCGGCGGTGTGCCTTCGGCGGCCGTGCCGCAGCGGGCGCACACCCGGTTCTCCGTGGCGGTGTGCTGAGGCTTCTGCTCGTCCACCGGGCGACCATATCGCCGGGCGGAAGGGTTCGCGGAGCACAACGCACAACGGGGCCGGTCCGTTCGGACCGGCCCCGCTCTTGCTGCCTCTTACTGCATGACCGCCATGGCGAGCGCGCGCCGGGCACGCCGCGAGGCGCGCTCCGCGCGGCGCTGCATGCGGCGGGCCGCCATCAGGCGATCGGCCGGGCGTTGCGCCTCGGCTTCACGCAGTCGTTCGTGCATATGCGCACGAGCCATGGCTTCTGGGATGAGTTGCATCTCTCGGGTCCTGTTCTGGCGCGAGGTGTGCGCGCCGGCGGTGGTGAAGTCTCGGGTCGCGGAGCCTGTGGGCTCGCGGGTGGCTGCCTTCATCGGGGCCTGCTTCTTGGGGTCGTGCGTCAGGGGGCGGTCGATGGTTCCGGCGGTGCTCATGCGACGACCGGGTTCTTGCGCGGGCGGCCACGGGGCCGCTTGCGGGCAACGACCACGCCCTGGACGAACAGCTCGCCGCCCCAGACGCCCCACGGCTCACGCCGCTCCTTGGCGCCGGCGAGGCAGGCCTCCATCAGGGGGCAGGTACGGCAGAGGGACTTCGCGTACTCGACGTCGGCCGGGGACTCGGCGAAGAAGACCTCGGGGTCGTAGGCGCGGCAGGGGACGGGTACGCCGAGGTTCTCGATGGCGTCGTCGAGCGCGGTGAGCGCGGTGAGGGGAGTCAAGGTCGGGTCCTCCGTGGGAGTGGGCGGGGAGATCACCTGTGAAGGCGGTACGGACGGGGCGTGCGCTTCGAGTTGCACGGTGGTGTTTTCCTCGTCTGGTCGTGCCGGCCTGGGTCGGCCGGTTGGCGGCTGGTACCGGGTCTTGCTCTTGGCCCTTCGCTCTGTCTCCCTGTTTCGGGGAAAACAGAAGGGCCGCGGATCCCGGGTGGGGTTCCGCGGCCCTGAAGGCGCCTGTCTGATCGAGATCAGACTGGATCACTCCAGGGTTCGAGCCCACGGAAGGCCCACATCGTGTGGTGCTGCGTCGTCTGCTTCCGGAATCCGGCACCGGCCGCCGCAAAGGCATAGGCCTGGGCCTGCGCCTCCGCTACTGCTGCTTCCGGTGCCTTGGTCGGTCGCTCATTGCCCTCATTGGCCTCGCGAATGGAGAGACCGGCGAGAGGCAGGGAGGAGGACAGCGGAAGAACGGCGGGGATGCCGCCGGACAGACCGGTGCCCTGGTTCGAGAAGCCGAGCAGGCAGGAAGCGACGACCGAGCGATCGGTCATTTTGGCGGTGCTGATGAAGCTCTCGTTGATGCTGATCACTGGAATTCGCCTCCTCTCGGCGTCTAGGGGATCGACCGGAACCGATCCTGCGGACTGACAAGTACAGCACGGCCCAGGGCTTCGGAGAAGCCGCTGTTCCGTGCTTAAGAACCTATGGGTCTTCCTTGCGCATGCGCAAACTATTTTTTCGACGAGTTTGAATCATTCTTCCTCGGCGCCCCTTACACGCTCCTGACCTGCGCAGATGGCAAGCACCTCGGCGCCGAAGCGGTGAAACTTGCGGACGCCGACGCCCGGGATCCGCGCCAGCTCGCCCTCGTCGTCAGGCACGGCCTCCGCGATGGCGATCAAGGTCTTGTCCGTGAAAACGCAGTACGCGGGCTGTCCCAGCTGCCTCGCCTGGTCCGACCGCCACTCCCGCAACCGCTCGTAGAGTCCTTCGTCCATGTCGGACGGGCAGTCCTCGCACCGCATGAGCTTCATCTCGCCGGCGTCGGTGAGGGTCCGGCCGCAGACGCGGCAGCGGGCCGGGGTGCGGATCTTGCGCTGGCGGCGGCCGACTGCCGGGGCCGCTGCCTCACCGGCGCTGCCGCGCTCGACACCGCCGGGACCGCCGCCCGCGGCCCGGCCCGCCGCGCCCGCTCCGGAGCCCGGGCGCAGGCCGTCAAGGAAGCGGCTGGGGCGGCGGTTCGGACGCCCGCCCGGCGAGCGGGACAGGGCCCAGGAGAGGGAGAGGTGGACGCGGGCGCGGGTCACTCCCACATAGAGGAGACGGCGCTCCTCCTCGATCTGCTCATCGGTCTTGGCGTAGGTGATCGGCATCATGCCCTCGGCGAGACCGACGAGGAACACGGCGTCCCACTCCAGTCCCTTGGCCGCGTGCAGGGAGGCCAGGGTGACGCCTTCGACGGTGGGGGCGTGCTGGGCGTTGGCCCGCTCGTCGAGCTCGGCCACGAGGTCGGCGAGCGTCGCCTCCGGCTTGGCCCGCACGAAGTCCTCGGCGAGGCGCACCAGCGCGGCCAGGGATTCCCAGCGGTCACGGGCCGCGCCGGAACCCGCCGGGGGCTGCGAGGTCCAGCCCTTGGTCGAGAGCACGGCCCGCACCTGGGAGGGCAGGTCGACCACGTCGTCCAGGAGCGCGTCGTTGCCCCCGAAGCGGGCGGCGCCGCGCAGGGCCGCGCCCGCTTCCCGGACCTCGGTGCGCTCGAAGAACCGCTCGGCGCCGCGCAGCTGGTAGGGCACGCCCGCGTCGGCGAGCGCCTGTTCGTAGATCTCCGACTGGGAGTTCGTCCGGAAGAGGACGGCGATCTCGCTGGCGGGGACGCCGTCGGCGAGCAGGGCGCGGATGCGGCGGGCCGCGCCTTCGGCTTCGGCCGGTTCGTCCGCGTACTCCGTATAGACCGGCTCCCTTCCGGGGTCGCGCTGGGAGATCAGTTCCAGCCGGTGGTCGGCGGCGCGGCCGCGGGCCTGGGAGAGGAGGCCGTTGGCCAGGTGGACGACCTGGGGCGTGGAGCGGTAGTCGCGGACCAGTTTGACGACCGTCGCCCCCGGGTGGCGGGTGCGGAAGTTCAGCAGGTGGTCCGGGGTCGCGCCGGTGAAGGAGTAGATCGTCTGGCTGGCGTCGCCGACGACGCAGAGGCTGTCGCGGTCGCCGAGCCACAGCTCCAGGAGGCGCTGCTGGAGGGGGCTCACGTCCTGGTACTCGTCCACCACGAAGTGCTGGTACTGGGCGCGGACCTGCTCGGCGATGTCGTGCCGGTCCTGGAGGATGCCGACGGCGAGGAGCAGGACGTCCTCGAAGTCGATGACCGCGCGGTCACGCTTGAGGTCCTCATACGCCGCGTAGAGCTGGGCGATCTCGGCGGGGTCGCGCGGGACGTCGCGGCCGGACTTGGCGGCCGCCGCGGCGTAGTCCGAGGGGACGGTCTGGGTGACCTTGGACCACTCGATCTCGCTGGTCAGGTCCCGCAGCTCATTGCGGTCCAGTCGGATGCGGCAGGCGGCGGCCGCGTCCGCGACGAGCTTGATCTTGCGGTCGACGATCCTGGGCAGGGACCCACCGACTGCTTTCGGCCAGAAGAACTGGAGCTGACGCAGGGCCGCGGAGTGGAACGTGCGGGCCTGGACGCCGGAGGCGCCGAGCTGGCGCAGGCGCCCGCGCATCTCGCCTGCGGCGCGGTTGGTGAACGTGACGGCCAGCACGCTGGCGGGCTGGAGAATCCCGGCGCGCACCCCATAGGCGATCCGGTGGGTGATCGCCCGCGTCTTGCCCGTGCCGGCGCCCGCGAGGACGCACACCGGCCCGTGCAGGGCGGTGGCCACCTCGCGCTGCTCGGGGTCGAGCCCGGCGAGCACCGCGTCGGCAGAGTCCGGGACCTGCGGGAAGAGGGTGGAGTGCGTTGCTGATGTCACCCCGCCATGCTGCCAGGTCGCCAGAGGCGGATGAGCCGGTTGTCCACAGGGGAGCCCCGGCAGTCGTATTAATGCGGGAATGGGGGCCGGGTCTCGTACGTTCGATTCATTGCGATGATGACGGACCCCCGCGTCATCGCGATGACGCACCCCGAGCGACGAAGGAGCACAAGAGACATGCCGGGCACTGTGACGATGTACAGCACCACGTGGTGCGGCTACTGCCGCCGACTCAAGGGCCAGATGGACCGCGAGGGCATCGCGTACACCGAGATCAACATCGAGCAGGACCCGGACTCGGCGGCCTTCGTCGAGAAGGCGAACGGCGGAAACCAGACGGTTCCCACCGTTCTCTTCCCGGACGGTTCGACGCTCACGAACCCCTCGCTGGCGCAGGTCAAGCAGAAGCTTGGTGCCTGAGCGACTCAGCCCACGGTCCCCGGCTTCGGCAGGGGCTTGCCGTACCAGAGCTCGATCAGCCGGGCCGCAATCGAGATGCCATAGGGAGGCAGGACCTCCCCGGACTCGAATGCGGCCCGCAGCTCTTCCCGGGAGAACCAGCGGGCCTCGTGAATCTCCTCACCGTCGACGTTGATCTCCGAAGAGATCGCGTCGGCCATGAAGCCCAGCATCAGGCTGGAGGGGAACGGCCAGGGCTGGCTCGCGACGTACTCCACGTCGCCGACCGTGACGCCCGCCTCCTCGAAGACCTCGCGGCGCACCGACTGCTCGATGGACTCCCCCGGCTCGACGAAGCCGGCGAGGGTCGAGAAGCGCCCCTCGGGCCAGTGCACCTGGCGGCCGAGGAGGATGCGGTCCTCGCTGTCCCGGACCGCCATGATCACGGCGGGGTCCGTGCGCGGGTAGTGCTCGGCGCCGCACGCCTGGCAGCGGCGGATGTGGCCCGCCGCGGCGATGACGGTGCGCTCGCCGCAGCGCGAGCAGAAGCGGTGCAGACGCTGCCAGTTCTCCAGGGCGACGGCGTGCACCATCAGGCCCGCGTCCCGGGGCGAGAGCAGCAGGCCCGCCTCGCGCAGCCCCGCGGGGCGAGCCGACTGGTCCATGCGGCCCGGCAGTGTGTCCTTCTGAAGCGCGAAGTAGCTGACGCCGTCGTCGTCCGTGCCCAGGAAGTAGCGGTGTTCCTCGGTGAGCGGCGCCTCGAAGGCCGGGGTCATCAGCAGCTCGGTGCGGCCCTCGGGGGTCTCGTCGATGAGCACCTGACCGCCGGACACCACGAAGACCCGGGTCGTCGGGTGGCTCCAGGCGGCGGCGAGCCACGCCTCGTCCATGCGGTGGTGCGCCGCGCGGTCGATGCCGCTCGGCGCGGTCAGCGAGACGGGGCGGTCTGCGGTGCGGTCGGTCCAGGTGGTCACAGGTGCTTCCAACTCCCCCGATGGAATGGATGGTCAGTTCGGCAGGGCGTGCGGCGGGACGGGCTCGGCGTTGCGGGGACGGTCAACGGGCACGGGCGCCGCGCCAGTTCTCCGCGAAGTCGCCCCACAGGTAGGCGGTCGTCTCGACGCCCTTGAGGAGCAGGTCGATCTCGACCTTCTCGTTCGGCGCGTGCCACCCGTCGGACGGGACGGAGATGCCGAGGAAGAGCACGGGCGCGGCGAGGACGTCCTGGAGGTCGGCGGCCGGCCCCGAGCCGCCCTCGCGCGTGAACAGGATCGGCTGCTCGAAGGCGCGGCCCATCGCGCGGACCACGGACTTCAGGGCCGGGTGGTCCAGCGGGGTCAGGCACGGACGGGTGCCGGGGCTGAAGGTGACGGTGTGCCGGATCCCGGCGGGCACGGTGGCCGCCGCCCAGGCGCGCACGGCCTCCTCCAGCCGGTCCGGGTCCTGGCCCGCGACCAGACGGAAGGAGAGCTTCACGAGGGCGGACGACGGGATGATCGTCTTGCTGCCCGCTCCCTGATAGCCGCCGCCGATGCCGTTGACCTCGGCCGTGGGGCGGGCCCAGATGCGCTCCAGGGTGGTGTACCCGGCCTCTCCGTGGGCGCCGTGCGACTTGGCCGTACGCAGCCAGCGCTCCTCGTCGAAGGGCAGCTCGGCGAAGAGCGCGCGCTCCGCGTCGGTGAGTTCCGTGATGCCTTCGTAGAAGCCGGGGATCGCCACGCGCGCGTGCTCGTCGTGGAGGGCGGCGACCAGGCGGGCGACCTCGGTGGCGGGGTTGGGCACGGCGCCCCCGAAGGAGCCGGAGTGGATGTCCTGGTCGGGGCCGTGCAGCTCGATCTCGCACTCGGCGAGGCCGCGCATGCCGGTACAGACGGTCGGGGTGTCCTCCGACCACATGCCGGTGTCGGAGACGATCACCGCGTCGGCGGCGATGCGGTCCTTGTGGGCCTCGACGAGCTCCCGGAAGTGCGGGGAGCCGGACTCCTCCTCGCCCTCGACGAGCAGCTTCAGATTCACGGCCGGGGTGGTGCGGCCCGTCGCGGCCAGGTGGGCGCGGACGCCGAGGGTGTGGAAGAAGACCTGGCCCTTGTCGTCGGCCGCCCCGCGCGCGTGGAGGCGGTTTCCCTGGACGACGGGCTCGAAGGGGTCGGTGTGCCAGCCGTCCTCGCGGGCCGCGGGCTGGACGTCGTGGTGGCCGTAGACGAGCACGGTGGGCGCCTGCGGGTCGTCCGAGGGCCACTCGGCGAAGACGGCGGGCGCTCCCGCGGTGTCCCAGACCTCCGCCGTCGGGAAGCCGGTCTCCTTGAGGCGGGCGGCGAGCCACTCGGCGCTGCGGCGCACGTCCCCGGCGTGGTCGGGCTGGGCCGACACGGACGGGATGCGCAGCCACTCGGCGAGGTCGTCGAGGAAGGCGGCCCGGTGGTTCTCGATGTACGTGCGGACGGCGCTGTCCGGTGTCTCGCTCATGGTCACGAGCCTATCCGCCATCCGGGGTCGGCTCGTGAGGCGGTTCGCCGCCCGGGACACCGGCCGGTTCTTCGAGCAGCAGCCGCTCGAGATCGGCGCGGCCCGGGAGGTTCCTGGGGCGGGCGACCTCCCCGCTGCGCACGTACAGGAAGGCGGCTCTCACCGACTCCGGCGGGACGCCCTGCTGCTCGGCCCAGGCGAGGCGGTAGACGGCGAGCTGGAGGGGATCGGCGGTGCGGGTGCGGCTGGTCTTCCAGTCGACGATCTCGTACGTCGTGTCGTCGCCGTCGCCTTCTTTGTAGACGGCGTCGATGCGGCCCCGGATCACCCGGTTGGCGATGACGAACTGGAAGGGCACCTCGACGCGGTGGGGCGTGCGCCGGGCGTACTCGGTGCGCTCGAAGGCTTCCTTGAGTGCTTCCAGGTCCCGCTCGTCGGCGATCTCCGCCTCGCCGGGGCCGCCGCCCGGCAGGTCCTCCGGGGCGAGCATCGGCAGCGTGAGTTCTTCGAAGCGGGACTCGACCCAGGCGTGGAAGCGGGTGCCGCGACGGGCCGCGGGCTGCGGCGGGCGGGGCATGGGCCGGGCGAGCTCCTTGGCGAAGCCGTCGGGGTCGGCGGCCAGGTGCATCAGCTCGGACGCGGTGAGCGAGGGCGGTACGGGGATGTCCCTGACGGCCTCGCGGGCGCGCAGGAGCTCTCCGGTGAGGGCGTCGAGGTCACGGTCCCAGGAGGCGAGGGTGCGGGCCTCTTCCGGGGTGAGGCGGGTACGCGTGACCCGGCCGCCGTCCTGACCGTCGCCGTGGTCGGGGTCGGCCGGGTGCGGGCGGGCTTGCGAGGGCTGGGCGGGGAGCGGCACACGCGCGTGGGCGGTGTCCTGTGGCTCCGGGGTCGCCGGGTCTTCCAGGGCGCCGGCGGGGTGCGGGATCGTCGGGCGTTCCGTCGGCAGGGAGTCCCACTCGGCCAGGTCCAGTTCGGCGTCCGGGTCGGCGAAAGCGGCGTCGGGGAGATCGCCGTCCGGGAATCCGCTGTCTCCGTAGGGCGCTTCTTCGTCCCGCGCTTCTTCGTCCTCCGGAGGGGGCGGCCACTCCGGGTCGTCGGCCGGGGGGACGTCGTCGTACGCCGAAGGGTGCGCCGCCTCGTGGGAGTGGGCGGTCTCCGGGTCCCCGGTGAGGCGCTCCAGGTGGTCGAGGACGGTGCGGGCGGCGGCACGACGACGGACCAGGGAGGCGTCGTCCAGCGGGAGCGGCCACGCGTGCTCGGTGCCCGCCTCGCTCAGGGCGGGATTCTCCTCGTCCTCGGCCGGTTCGTCCGCCCACGCCTCGATCTCGCCGTGGCCCGCCGCGCAGTGGTCGTGCAGGGCCCACAGGAAGTCCGAGGGGCCGCGCGGCTTCTTCTGCGAGGGACCCCACCAGTGGCCGGAGCCAAGGAGCAGGGAGCGGGGGCGGGTGAAGGTCACGTAGCCGAGGCGGAGCTCCTCGGTGCGCTGGTGGTCCTTCATGGCTTCGTGGAAGGCCTTCATGCCCTTGGCGTCCCACGCGTCGATGTCGGGCAGGGTGGCCGCGTCGCCGCGCAGTTCGTGCGGGACGACCTTGGCCTGGGCGGTCCACTTCTCGCGGCCCTGCGCGCTCGGGAAGGTGCCGTTGACCAGCCCGGGGACGGCGATGACGTCCCACTCCAGGCCCTTGGACTTGTGGGCGGTGAGCACCTTGACGGTGTTCTCGCCGCCGGGCAGGGCGTTGTCGAGGCCCTTCTCGTACTGCGCGGCGGTGCGCAGGAAGCCGAGGAAGGCCAGCAGTGTCGCGCCGTTGTCGTTCGCGGCGAAGGAGGCGGCGACGTCCAGGAAGTTCGAGAGGGTCTCGCGGCGGCGGGCCGCCAGGGCGCCGGGCGACGCGGAGAGCTCCACCTCCAGGCCGGTGACCGCGAGCACGCGGTGCAGTACGTCCATCAGCGGGTCGGACAGCGAACGGCGCAGGTCGCGCAGTTCGGCGGCGAGCCGGGCGAAGCGCACCCTGGCGTCCGCCGAGAAGGGCAGGCCGTCGTCCCCGGAGGCGTCGCCCGGGTCGAGGGGCGACTCCAGGAACGTGTCGAGGGCGTCCGCGAGGGATATCACCTCGGCCGGGTCGACTCCCTCGACGGCTTCGGCGAGGCGGCGGTCCGGGTCGTCGGGGGCGGTGTGCCCGGGCCGGACGAGCAGGCGGGCCCGGCGGCCCAGGAGAGCGAGGTCGCGGGCGCCGATCCGCCAGCGCGGTCCCGTCAGCAGCCGCACCAGCGAGGCGTTCGCCCCCGGGTCCTGGAGGACCTCGCAGACGGCGACGAGGTCGGCGACCTCCGGGAGGTGGAGGAGCCCGGAGAGACCGACGACCTCCACGGGGATGTCGCGGGCGACGAGCGCGCCCTGGATCTCGGCGAAGTCCGTGGCCGTGCGGCACAGGACGGCGATCTCGCCGGGCGCCTTGCCGGTGCGCACGAGGTGGGCGATCGAGTCGCCCAGCCAGTCGATCTCCTCGGTGTGCGTGCGCAGCAGGGCGCAGCGGACCATGCCGTCGCGCTCGGCGCCCGGCGCGGGGCGCAGGGCCTCCACGCCCGCGTGCATCGCGCGCAGGGGCTCCGCGAGGCCGTTGGCGAGGTCCAGGAGGCGGCCCCCGCTGCGGCGGTTCTCGCTGAGCGCGTGGCGCCTGGCGGGGCGCCCGTCGGCGTACGCGAAGTGCTCCGGGAAGTCGTCGAGGTTGGCCACCGAGGCGCCACGCCAGCCGTAGATCGCCTGGCAGGGGTCGCCGACCGCGGTCACCGGGTGGCCCGTGCCGCCGCCGAACAGGCCGGACAGGAGGATGCGCTGCGCCACCGACGTGTCCTGGTACTCGTCGAGGAGCACGACGCGGAACTCGTCCCGGAGGATCTCGCCGACCTCCGCGCGGGTGCGGGCGAGCGTCGCGGACAGGGCGATCTGGTCGCCGAAGTCGAGGAGGTCACGGGAGCGCTTGGCCGCGCGGTACCGCTCGACGAGCTCGGCCAGCTCCAGCCGGGCCGCCGCCGTCTCCGGAACCTTGCGCAGGTCGGCGTTGGTGAGCTTCGCGCCGTCCAGGGCGCGCAGCAGCTCGGTGTCGTACGCGCGGAGCCTGTCGGGGCGTACGAGGTGCTCGGCGAGCTCGCTGTCGAGGGCGAGGAGGTCACTGACGAGGTCGGGGAAGGACCGGGTCAGCGCGGGATAGGGCCCGGGGGCCTCGCGCAGCACGCGCGCGGCGAGCTGGAAGCGGGTGGCGTCGGCGAGGAGGCGGGAGGTCGGCTCCAGGCCGATACGCAGGCCGTGGTCGGTCAGGAGGCGGCCCGCGAAGGCGTGGTACGTCGAGATGACCGGCTCACCCGGAGGATTGTCCGGGTCGACGGCTTCGGGGTCGGTGACGCCCGCCTTGATCAAGGCTTGGCGCACGCGCTCGGCGAGCTCGCCCGCCGCCTTGTTGGTGAACGTCAGGCCGAGGACCTGCTCGGGGGCGACCTGGCCGGTGCCGACCAGCCAG
Organism: Streptomyces sp. NPDC015345; assembly: GCF_043078805.1. Classification (NCBI taxonomy): domain Bacteria; kingdom Bacillati; phylum Actinomycetota; class Actinomycetes; order Kitasatosporales; family Streptomycetaceae; genus Streptomyces; species Streptomyces sp. NPDC015345. The sequence continues at coordinate 335,892 of NZ_JBIBTX010000003.1, forward strand.
ACCACGCGCGCCGCCATCACCGTCGTCTTGCCGGAGCCGGCTCCGGCGACGATCACCTGCGGGGCAGGCGGCGCGGTGATGCAGGCCGTCTGCTCCGGAGTGAACGGGATCCCGAGGAGCTCCTTGAGCTGCTCGGGGTCGGTGATACGAGGTGGCACGTCAGAGAGGCTAGCGGTGGTCACTGACAACCGGGGCGGGTGCGGTTGTCCGTGGCCACCGCTGCCTCAGGGGAAGCCTGGGATCAGGAGCCCGAGGCCAGCTTCTCCGGGTCGACGACCTCACTGGCCGGCGGGGCCTTGACGTCGACGGTCTTGCCGTAGTCGCTGAACGTCACGGTGCCGGGGCCGTCGCTGCCCTTGTTCACGACCTTCAGGAAGTACGGCTTGCCCTCCATCGCGACGTAGAAGGTGGTGGTCTCGCCGTCCTTCGTGCGGGTCAGGACGGCCGCCTTCGCGCCGCCGACCTCGGCGTCGTCCTTGCGCTTCAGCTTCTTGAGGTTCTTGTTGCTGAACATGTCGTCCGGGTTGCAGATGGCCTTGCCGCCCTTGTTGGGCTGCTTCACCCAGCGGCCCTTGAGGAGCTCGGCCGTGGAGCCACCGCCCTGGGCCTCCCAGAACTTGTCGTCACCCTTGGAGTACGAGAACTCGCCGGCGGACAGGAACTCGGCCTTCCCCATCTTGGCCGAGCCCATCGTGCCCTTGCAGTCGCCGGACTTGGCGACCGAGAACTCGATGTCGCTCACCTCGCCCTTCTGCTTCATCTGGCCCTTCATCCGGTAGGACCCGGCGTCCTTAGAGGCCTTGGATGCCTTCTCGGCGATCTTGTCGGCGCTCATGCCGTCGAAGGGGTCCTTGTCGCCGTCGCTGCTGCAGCCCGTTACGCCGATGACGGCGGCGGCACAGGCAACGGCCACTGCCAGGAGCTTCCGGTTGGCTGCCATATACGCGTACTCCTCAAAAAGGTGCGCCGCGGTCGGCGCACAGCAAGTTCTTACCGTGACTTTAATTCGGCCATGTGGGTGCTGTGACCCCCGGGGCTACTCCACGACGTGCCGGCCCTCCGGGCGCGCGCTGCACGAGGCGCGGAACGCGCAGTGCGTGCAGTGCTGTCCGGTGGTCGGGGTGAAGCGTTCGTCGAGCACCTTGCCCGCGGCTGTCGCGAGGAGGTCGCCGATCCACTCCCCGGAAAGGGGCTCCTGGGCCTGCACCTTGGGCAGGGCGTCACCGCCGTTCTTCTTGGCCGCGCCCTGACGCAGTTGCACCAGTTCGGCACCGCCCGGCTCGGGACGCACCCCTCCGAAGGCCTCGTCCGCGGCGCCCTCGCGGACCGCGAGCTGGTAGACGGCGAGCTGCGGGTGGCGGGCGACCTCCGCGGTGCTCGGGGCCTGCTTGCCGGTCTTGAAGTCCACTACGTAGGCGCGGCCTTCCGCGTCCTGTTCGACGCGGTCCATCGAACCTCGTACGCGTACTTCGTAGGGGCCCGCTTCGAGCGTCACGTCGAAGCCGTGTTCGCTCGCGACGGGGGTGCGGCTGCCGCGGGCGCCGTTGGAGTCGACGTGCCACTGGAGGAAGCGTTCGAGCGCCACGCGCGCGTGCTCCTTCTCCTGAGCCGACTTCCACGGGGCGTCGAAGGCGAGGGCGTCCCACACCGAGTCAAGGCGTGCCATGAGGACGTCCAGGTCGGCGGGTGTGCGCCCGGAGGCGACCTCGTCGGCCAGGACGTGCACCACGTTGCCGAAGCCCTGGGCGGCGGTCGCGGGGGCGTCCGCCTTCACCTCCCTGCCCAGGAACCATTGCAGGGAGCACGTGTTGGCGAGCTGGTCGAGGGCGCTTCCGGAGAGCACGACGGGCTTGTCGCGGTCCCTCAGGGGCACTTCGCTCGCCGTCGGCTCGTACATGCCCCACCAGCGGTACGGGTGCGCGGACGGCACGAGCGGGCGGCCGTCCCCGTCGTTGAGCGCGGCGAGGCGGGCCAGCCGCTGGGCCGCCGCCTCCCGCAGGGTCTCCGAGACGCGCGGGTCGACGGTGGTGGCGCGCAGCTCGGCGACGAGCGCCGCGACGGACAAGGGGCGGCGCGGGCGGCCCGTCACGTCCTTGGGTTCCACGCCGAGTTCCGTGAGGAAGCGGGAGGGCTGGTCACCGTCGTCCGCGGGCGCCTTCACCGCGGTCACGACGAGGCGTTCACGCGCGCGCGTGGCGGCCACGTAGAACAACCGGCGTTCTTCGGAGAGGAGTGCTCCGGGGGTGAGCGGTTCGGCGAGGCCGTCGCGGCCGATGCGGTCGGCCTCCAGGAGGGAACCCCGGCGGCGCAGATCGGGCCAGAGGCCTTCCTGGACGCCCGCGACCACGACGAGGCGCCACTCGAGGCCCTTGGCGCGGTGCGCCGTCATCAGGCGCACGGCGTCGGGGCGTGCCACGCGGCGCGTGAGCGTGTCGGCGGCGATGTCCTGCGCCTCGGTCTCCTCGAGGAAGTTGAGGGCGCCGCGGCCGCCCGTACGCTCCTCCGCGCGCGCCGCGGCGGCGAACAGGGCGCACACCGCGTCGAGGTCGCGGTCGGCGTTGCGTCCCGCCGCGCCACCGCGCCGCGCCGCGCGCTCCAGGCGCCCGGGCCACGGCGTGCCGTCCCACAGCTCCCACAGCGCCTCCTCGGCCGTGCCGCCACCCGCGAGGCGCTCACGGGCCTTGCGGAGCAGCGCGCCGAGCCGCTGGGCGCCCCTGGCATACGTCGGGTCGTGCGCCACGAGCCGCTCCGGCTCGGCGAGGGCGCGGGCCAGCAGCTCGTCGGATGGCGGCGGCAGGTGGTTGCCCGCCGCGCGCTCCTCCTCGCGCAGGGCACGGCCGAGGCGGCGCAGATCGGCGGCGTCCATCCCGGCCAGGGGCGAGGTCAGCAGGGTCAGCGCGGTCTCGGTGTCGAGCCAGGAGGGGGCGGTGCGGGCGACCGAGGCCGCGCCCTCTTCGGAGGCCGCTCCCTCTTCGGGTCCCGCGGCCGCTTCGGGTCCCGGGGCCGCTTCGGGGTCGGCATCCACTTCCGGAGCCGCTGCTTCCGAATGCGGAGCCGGCCCCGGGACCGCCGCTTCGGAGTCCGGAGCCGCCCCAGGGTCCACCGCTTCGGAGTCCGGAGCCGCCCCAGGGTCCACCGCTTCGGAGTCCGGAGCCGCCTCCGAGATCACCGCCATGGCCACCACCCGCAGCGCCGTCAGAAGCGGCGTCACCGCCGGCTCATGGCGCAGTGCGATGTCGTCGCCGTCGATCTCCAGGGGGACGCCCGCCGCACTGAGGCTGCGGCGGACCGCGGGGATCGTGCGGGCACCGGCGCGGACCAGGACCGCCATGTCGCCCCAGGGCACCCCGTCCTCCAGGTGCGCGCGGCGCAGGATGTCCGCGACGTTGTCCAGCTCCGTGCCGGCCGTCGGGTACGTGTACACCTCGACCCGGCCGCCGTCCCTGACCGGCGTCAGCTCGCGGTGGGCCCGCACCTTCTCCGCGGGCAGCCTGGTCAGCGGCATGCGCCGGGTGAGCAGCCGGGTGGCGGCGAGCAACTGCGCGCCGGACCTGCGGGACGTCGTCAGGACCTCGACCGGCGCCGGGGTGCCGTCCGCGCGCGGGAAGTCGTACGGGAACTCCAGGATGCCGTTCACGTCGGCACCCCGGAAGGTGTAGATCGACTGATCGGGGTCTCCGAAGGCGACCAGTGTCCGGCCGCCTCCGGCGAGCGCGTGCAGGAGCCGTACCTGCGCCGGGTCGGTGTCCTGGTACTCGTCCACGAAGACGGCGTCGTACTGCGCGCCCAGGGCGCGCGCCACCTCGGGGCGGCGCGCGAGCAGGACCGCGCGGTGCACCAGTTCCGCGTAGTCGAGGACTCCTTGCAGGTCGAGTACGTCCAGGTACTCGGCGAGGAAGGCCGCGGCCGCCCCCCAGTCCGGGCGACCGCTGCGGCGGGCGAAGGCGTCGAGGGCGGCCGGGCCGAGGCCCAGCTCGCGGCTGCGGGCGAGCACCGCGCGCACCTCGTCGGCGAAGCCGCGGGTGGTGAGACAGGCCCGCAGTTCGTCCGGCCAGCGGACGTGCCCACGGCCTTCCTTCGCGAGGTCGATCTGGCCCGCGAGCAGCTCACGTACCGCCACGTCCTGCTCAGGACCCGACAGGAGCCGCAGCGGCTCGACGAACAGGTCGGCGTCCTGGTGGGCCCTGACGAGGGCGTAGCAGAAGGAGTGGAACGTCGTGGCCTGCGGGGCGCGCGCCGCCCCTATGCGCAGCGCCATGCGGTCGCGCAGCTCGACCGCGGCCTTGCGGCTGAAGGTGAGGACCAGCAGCCGCGCGGGGTCCGCGCCGCGGGCGACGCGTTCGGCGACGGCCTCCACAAGGGTGGTCGTCTTGCCGGTGCCGGGACCCGCCAGAACGAGGAGTGGGCCGCCCTTGTGGTCAACCACCGCGCGCTGACCTGCGTCCAAGCGAAGGGGCTCCAACGGGGCCGGCGGCGTACGCACCAGTCGGTAGGCACCCGGAGTCCCCTGTCGTACCTGGTGGTGCGACGGGTGCCGAACGTGCCGGGCAGAAGAGGGGGAACTCACGTGGGTCGCCGGTCCTGGTGGGTGTGCTGGTCGAGAAGTGGCCGCGCGGGAGCCGCGGGGTGATGGGGATGTGTGCTGTCGACGCTACGCCAGTGGGCGAGGTGGACGCGTGGCTTCCCCCGTACGGGCCACCGGTCCCCCATCGGGCCGCCGGATGCCGGAAGCTGTCAGGTGTGAGCCTCCGGAGCCTGCGGGCGGGCGTCTCCCGCGGCGTCGCCTCCCGCGCCGCCGTCCCACCGCGCCCGCCGCATGTCGAGCTTCGGCACGTGGCCCTGGGCGGCGCGCGAAGCCTGGCGCAAGGGGGTGCCCTCCTCGCGGTACCGCTCCAGGGCCCGCAGTTCGTGGCCCGGCAGCAGGACACCGTCCGAGCGGACGACACGCCACCACGGGACAGCGCCTCCGTAGAGGGCCATGACCCGGCCCACCTGGCGCGGGCCGCCCTCCTCCAGCCACTCGGCGACGTCCCCGTACGTCATCACGCGCCCCGGGGGGATCATTTCCGCGACCTCCAGGACCCGCTCCGCGTACTCGGGGTACTCCGGCGGCGACGCGTCGCCGTCAGTCTCGTCCGGCGCGCGTCGCTCTCGCCTCTCCTCGCTCATCCGGACCATCCTGCCGTACGCCACCGACACCGTGACAGGCCCGCCACAGAGCGTCCCGCTGGGCGGCCGGCGCGGCACAAAGTGTCGTTTCGTGACCACTTCGCATCCTTGCGTTGCCCCCTGCTGCCCCCCTGTAGCGATCCGGCATGCCACCATCGTGCGGGCGGTGACTGGTGATACGAGATCAAGAAGAGACCACGGAGCAGCAGGGCGTGCATCCCGATGACAAGGCGGGCAGCTCTGCTTCCGAGTCGCACCCGGACGCCGGTGAGCCTGCCCTGAACACCGAGAACGACGGCGACAGCGACGACTGCGCCGAGGGCAGCGGAGCCCACACCGACCAGCTCGAGCGGGACGAACCGCTCCTCTCCGCGCGCGTGCACCGGCCTTCCGACCTCATGCGGCTGCTCGTCGGCATCCTCGCGATCGTCGTGCTCCTCGCGATCGCCGCCTTCGCGCACGGCACGACGTCCGGGCTCGAACAGGACATCGACAAGGGCACGGACCAGGCGCCCGACCTGCTGATCAAGGTGGCGGGCCTGGTCGCCAGCATCGGGGTGCTCCTCGTCCCCGTCGCCTTCGCGATCGAACGGCTGATCAAACGGGACGGCCTGCGCATCGCCGACGGCGTCCTCGCGGCCGTCCTCGCGCACGGTGTGACGCTGGCCACCGATCTGTGGGTCGCCAAGGGCGCCCCCGACTCCATCCAGGACGCGCTGACCAAGCCGTCCCCCGCGGACCTGCACGCGTTCACCGATCCGGTGCACGGCTACCTCGCGCCCGTCATCGCGTACATGACGGCCGTCGGCATGTCCCGCAGACCGCGCTGGCGCCTGGTCCTCTTCGTGGTGCTGCTGCTCGACGCGTTCACGATGCTGGTCACCGGCTACACGACACCGTTCTCGATCCTCCTGACGGTGCTCATCGGCTGGGCCGTGGCGTACGGAACGCTCTACGCCGTCGGCTCGCCGAACGTACGGCCCACCGGGCAGACGCTCCTGGCGGGCCTGCGGCACGTCGGTTTCCGCCCCGTGAGCGCCTCCCGCGAGGAGTCCCCGGACAGCGAGCACGGCGACCGCGGACGCCGCTATTTCGTCACTCTGGAGGACGGTCCACCTCTGGACGTCACGGTCATCGACCGCGAACAGCAGGCGCAGGGCTTCTTCTACCGCGTCTGGCGCCGGCTGACGCTGCGCGGCATCACGCAGCGGCGCAGCCTCCAGTCCCTGCGTCAGGCCCTGGAGCAGGAGGCCCTCCTCGCGTACGCGGCGATCGCCGCCGGGGCCAACGCGCCCAAGCTGATCGCCACCTCCGAGCTCGGTCCCGACGCGGTGATGCTCGTCTATGAGCACACCGGCGGCCGCTCCCTGGACTCCCTGCCGGACGACGCCATCACCGACGAGCTGCTGCGCGACACCTGGCGGCAGGTGCGGGCGCTCCAGTCCCGGCGGATCGCGCACCGCAGGCTCGCGGGTGACGCCGTCCTGGTGGATCGTTCCGGCACGGTGATCCTCACGGACCTGCGCGGCGGCGAGATCGCCGCGGGCGACCTGGTCCTTCGGATGGACATCGCCCAGCTCCTGACCGCGCTCGGACTGCGCGTGGGTGCCGAGCGCGCGGTCGCCTGCGCCGTCGAGATCCTCGGCCCGGACGCGGTGGCCGACTGTCTGCCGCTGCTCCAGCCGATCGCCCTCACCCGGTCCACCCGCGGCACGCTGCGCAAGCTGGCCCGGGAACGGTCGCAGCGCGAGCGTGAGGCGGTCCTGGAGGCCTCCCGCAGGTCCAGGCAGGCCGTACGCGCGGAGGTGCCCGAGGAGCCCCGTACGGACAAGCAGGCCCAGAAGCAGGAGAAGCAGGCCGCCAAGCAGGAGCGGCAGGCCGAGAAGCAGGCCATAGACGAGGCTCTGGAGCAGGCGCGCGAGGAGGATCTGCTCACCCAGATCCGCCACCAGGTGCTGCTGATCCGCCCGACGGCGCCGGTCGAGCCGGCGCAGCTGGAGCGGATCAGGCCCCGCACGCTGATCAGTTTCATCGCCGGTGCCATCGGCGCGTACTTCCTGCTGTCGCAGCTCACGCACGTCGAGTTCGGCACGCTCTTCCAGGAGGCCGAGTGGGGCTGGGTGGCCGCCGCCGTCGGGTTCTCGGCGCTGAGCTACTTCGCCGCGGCGATGAGCCTGCTGGGCTTCGTACCGGAGCGGGTGCCGTTCCTGCGGGCGGTGGCGGCGCAGGTCGCCGGGTCGTTCGTGAAGATCGTGGCGCCCGCCGCGGTCGGCGGTGTCGCGCTGAACACGCGGTTCCTCCAGCGGTCCGGGGTGCGCTCCGGGCTCGCGGTGGCGAGCGTCGGGGCCTCGCAGCTCTTCGGGCTCGGCTCGCACATCCTGCTGCTGCTCGTCTTCGGCTATCTGACGGGGACGGAGAAGACGCCGTCGTTCACGCCTTCCCGCACGGTCATCGCCGGTCTCCTGTCGGTCGCGGTGCTCGTGCTTGTGGTCACGGCGATCCCGTTCCTGCGGAAATTCGTCGTCACGCGCGTGCGGTCGCTTTTCGCGGGTGTCGTGCCGCGCATGCTGGACGTGTTGCAGCGGCCGCAGAAGCTGCTCACCGGCATCGGCGGCATGCTGCTGCTGACGCTCATGTTCGTGCTCTGCCTGGACGCTTCGGTACGGGCCTTCGGCAATGAGGAGATGGCGACGCTGAGCCTCGCCAGCGTCGCGGTGGTCTTCCTCGCGGGCAACGCACTGGGCTCGGCGGCGCCGACGCCGGGCGGTGTGGGCGCGGTCGAGGCGACGCTGACCTTCGGCCTGATCGCGGTCGGCGTCCCGAAGGACGTGGCGGCGCCCGCGGTGCTGCTCTACCGGCTGCTCACGCTGTGGCTTCCGGTGCTCCCTGGGTGGCTGTTCTTCAACCACCTCACAAGGAAGGGGCTGCTCTAGCGCTCCGCCGGGGCCCGTTGGGGTCGCGGAGGGCTGGGGCCGCACCCGGGCCTCACCCACACGGCCCGCGCCCCGAGCGTCCCGTCAGGACCCCCCGCAGGATGGGCACATGCCCTCACAGTCCCAGCCACGCGCCGCCGCCCTGGCCGCCGCCACCCTGCTCCTGTCCGCCACGCTCACGGCGTGCGGCGGCAGCGACTCCAAGGACTCCAAGGACGACCACCTGCCGGCTCAGAAGCTGAGCTGGAAGGACTGCCCCGCGCCCGCCGACTCCCAGGGCGGCGGCGAGGCCCCCTCACCGCTGCCCGGCGGCGCCGGATGGCAGTGCGCCACCATGAAGGCGCCCCTCGACTGGGCGAAGCCGACGGGCGAGACGATCGACATCGCGTTGATCAAGGCGGCCGCGAGCGGTGACAAGGGGAAACGCATCGGGTCCCTCGTCTTCAACTTCGGCGGCCCCGGCGGCTCCGGCGTCACCACACTGCCCGCCTTCGGCCCGGAGTACGCCAAGCTGCGCACCCGCTACGACCTGGTGAGCTTCGACCCGCGCGGGGTCGGCCGTAGCGCCGGCATCGAGTGCCAGGACGCCGAACAGCTGGACGCGTACTTCCAGCAGGACTCGACGCCCGACGACGACGCCGAGACGAAGAAGCTGATCGACAACGTCAAGGCGTTCAACGACGCCTGCGAGAAGAACTCCGGCAGGACGCTCCCGCACGTCCGCACCACCGACGCGGCCCGCGACATGGACCTGATGCGCCAGGTCCTCGGCGACGACAAGCTGCACTACTTCGGCATCTCGTACGGCACCGAACTCGGCGGCGTCTTCGCACACTTGTTCCCCGAGCGAGTGGGCCGAGCCGTCTTCGACGCCGTCGTCGACCCCACCCAGACCGCCGAGCAGGGCTCGCTCGGCCAGGCCGAGGGCTTCCAGCTCGCGCTCGACAACTTCGCCAAGGACTGCACCTCCCAGGTCGCGGACTGTCCCGTCGGCGACACCGAGCAGGACGTCAAGGACAGAATCGCGAAGCTTCTCAAGGACCTGGACGCCAAGCCGATCCCCGGCATCCCGCCGCGCCAGCTGACCCAGACCGCGGCCACCAACGGCATCGCGCAGTCCCTCTACTCCAAGGACTTCTGGCCGTACCTCACCCAGGGCCTCGAAGAGGCCTACGACGGTGACGGCAAGATCCTCATGCTGCTCTCCGACTCCATGAACGGGCGCAACGAGGACGGCGAGTACAGCAACATCCAGGCCGCCAACGTCGCCATCAACTGCGCCGACGACAAAGCGCGTTACTCCACGCAGCACGTCGAGGAGAAGCTGCCCGCCTTCCGCAAGGCCTCGCCGCTGTTCGGCGAGTACCTGGCGTGGGGCATGCTCGGCTGCACCGACTGGGCGGTCGAGGGCCAGGCCGACCACCCGGACGTCAGCGCCGAGGGCGCGCCGCCCATCGTCGTCATCGGCAACACCGGTGACCCGGCCACGCCGTACGAGGGGGCGCGCAAGATGGCGCGGGCGCTCGGCGAGGGCGTCGGCGTCGAGTTGACGTACAAGGGCCAGGGGCACGGAGCCTACGACAGCAAGAACACCTGCGTGCGCGACGCGGTGGACGGCTACCTCCTCGACGGCAAGGTCCCGAAGTCGGGCACGGTCTGCTCCTGACCCCGCCACAGCCCCTCCACGTCACTGTCAGTGGCCCCGCCTACTATGGCTGGACTGTCTTCCAAGGGGGGAAGCGCCTTCATGCAGCGTTACGTACGATCCGCGGCACTGGCCGCCGCAGGGGTTCTGGTGGCCGGCCTGGCCGTCGGCTGTGGCGGTTCGTCCGACGACGGCAAGAGTGACGGGAAGGACGGCAAGGGGGACGAGAAGGGCGGCGGCCAGGGCCTCGCCTCCCAGAAGCTGGACTGGGACCGCTGCGACGCCCCCGAGGGCGGCACCGCGCCGGGCTCCGAATGGCAGTGCGCCACCCTCAAGGTCCCGTTGGACCACGCGAAGCCGAGCGGCGAGATCATCGACCTCGCCCTGATCCGCGCCAGGACCACAGGCAAGGGCGACCGCATCGGCTCCCTCGTCTTCAACTTCGGCGGACCCGGCGGCTCCGGCGTCTCGGGCCTGCCCTCCTTCGCCGACAAGTACGACTCGCTGCGTGAGCGGTATGACCTGGTCAGCTTCGACCCGCGGGGGGTCGGCGCCAGCGAGGGCGTGCGCTGCCGCGACGACAAGGCCACCCAGGCCGCCGAGGAGAAGGTCGACCTCACGCCGGACACCCCGGCCGAGGAGAAGGCGTACTTCAAGGACGCGGCGGACTTCGGCGCCGGCTGCGCACGCGGCGCGAAGAAGCTCATCGGTCACATCTCGACCGCTGACGCCGCCCGCGACATGGATCTGATGCGCCAGGTCCTCGGCGACGACAAGCTGCACTACATGGGCATCTCGTACGGCACCGAACTCGGCGGTACGTACGCCCACCTGTTCCCCAAGCGCGTCGGCCGCCTCGCCATGGACGCGGTCGTCGACCCCAGTGCGGACTCGGTCGGCCACGCGGAGAACCAGGCGCGGGGCTTCCAGCGCGCCCTCGACAACTACTTCAAGTCCCGTGGCCAGGACCCGAAGGCGGGCACCAAGAAGATAGCGAAGCTGTTCGAGCGCCTGGACGCCGAGCCGATGCGCACCTCGGGCGACCGGAAGCTCACGGAGTCCCTGGCGAGTACGGGGGTCCTGGTCACCCTGTACAGCAAGGAGACCTGGCCCATGCTGACCAGCGCCCTGGATGATGCCGAGAAGGGCGACGGCACGGCACTGCTCCGGCTCGCCGACGCCTACAACGAACGTGACCCCTCCGGGCGTTACAGCACGCAGAGCCACTCGCAGCGGGCGATCTCCTGCCTGGACACCAAGGCGCGCTCCACTCCGGAGGAGGCCAAGAAGCGCCTGGACCGGTTCCGGGAGATATCGCCCGTCTTCGGAGGCTTCCTGGGCTGGGACACGGCGGGCTGGTGCCATGACTGGCCGGTGGCCGGACAGCACGACTCCCCCGAGGTCAGCGCGCCGGGCGCCGCCCCGATCCTGGTCATCGGCAACACCGGCGACCCCGCCACGCCCTACGAGGGCGCCCGCAAGATGGCCGACGAGCTCGGCAAGGGCGTCGGCGTCCACCTGACCTGGAAGGGCGAGGGCCACGGCGCGTACGGCAACGGCAGCGACTGCGTGGACGACACGGTCGACGGTTACCTGCTGAAGGGCGAGGTGCCAAAGGACGGCAAGGTCTGCGAGTCCTGAACCCGGCGCACCGCCGGCCTGAGCGAAGGAAGGGCCCCGCACCACGTGGTGCGGGGCCCCTCTGCTGCTCAAACGCCTAGTAGACCGGCTTCTCGGGCTCGATCTGGTGGACCCAGCCGATCACGCCGCCGCCCACGTGGACCGCGTCGGAGAAGCCCGCGGACTTCAGGACGGCGAGGACTTCCGCACTGCGGACACCCGTCTTGCAGTGCAAGACGATCTTCTTGTCCTGCGGGAGGCTCTCCAGGGCGGTGCCCATGAGGAACTCGTTCTTCGGGATCAGCTTGGCGCCGGGGATCGAGACGATCTCGTACTCGTTGATCTCGCGGACGTCGATGATCTCGATGTTCTCCCCGTCGTCGATCCACTCCTTGAGCTGCTTGGGAGTGATCGTCGAACCGGCCGCCGCTTCCTGGGCCTCCTCGGACACGACGCCGCAGAAGGCCTCGTAGTCGATGAGCTCGGTGACGGTGGGGTTCTCGCCGCAGACCGCGCAGTCGGGGTCCTTGCGGACCTTGACCTGGCGGTACTGCATCTCCAGGGCGTCGTAGATCATCAGGCGGCCGACCAGCGGCTCGCCCGTGCCCGTGAGGACCTTGATCGCCTCGGTGACCTGGATGGAGCCGATCGACGCGCACAGCACGCCGAGGACGCCGCCCTCGGCGCAGGAGGGGACCATGCCGGGCGGCGGGGGCTCCGGGTAGAGGCAGCGGTAGCAGGGGCCGTGCTCGGACCAGAAGACGGAGGCCTGGCCGTCGAAGCGGTAGATCGAACCCCAGACGTACGGCTTGTTCAGGAGCACGCACGCGTCGTTGACCAGGTAGCGCGTCGCGAAGTTGTCCGTGCCGTCGACGATCAGGTCGTACTGGCTGAAGATGTCCATCACGTTGTCGGCCTCAAGCCGCTCTTCGTGGAGGATCACGTTCACGTACGGGTTGATGCCGAGGACCGAGTCCTTCGCGGACTCCGCCTTGGAGCGGCCGATGTCGGCCTGGCTGTGGATGATCTGCCGCTGGAGGTTGGACTCGTCGACCTCGTCGAACTCGACGATGCCGAGCGTGCCGACACCGGCCGCGGCGAGGTACATCAGCGCCGGGGACCCGAGGCCTCCGGCGCCCACACAGAGCACCTTGGCGTTCTTCAGCCGCTTCTGCCCGTCCATCCCGACATCCGGGATGATCAGGTGGCGGGAGTACCGGCGGACCTCGTCGACGGTGAGCTCAGATGCGGGCTCGACCAGGGGTGGCAGCGACACGGGGACTCCGTTGGTCGGTTCCTACGTACGGTTGTTCTCTGCGTAACACTGCCACGCCCTTCTTCATTCCGAGACACCTGTTCCGACCCGCGAGACGATGTCGTCCCAGTAGCCGGGCATGGACTCCCAGGGGCCGCCCGCCCCGCCCCCGTCGACGTGGTCGGTGAAGTAGATCGTCGAGGCTCCCTGCCAGCGGGCGATGCGCAGCGCCTCGTCCAGATGTCCGCGCGGCATGCCGTGCACGAAGTGGCAGAAGCGCTCGGGCGGGTGGTCGGCGGTCCACTCGGCCACCTGCGACCAGCGGTAATCGCTCCACGGGCCCGCGAAGGTCACCAACTGGTCGCCCGTTTCCGCGTATCCGGGATGCGGGTGCGTCCCGTTGCCGAGCACGATGTGCGCGTCGTCGACGAGCGCGCGCAGGGTGGTGACGGTTCTGCGCACCTCCGGGAGCGCCGTCCGCCCGGCCGGGCAGCGATCCAGGGAGAAACCGTCGACGAGGTACCAGTCGAGGTAGCGGTGCGCGTCGGAGATCAGCTCTCCGAAGGGCCGGGCGCCGTACATCGTGTCGAGGTGGCCGAGGACGCGGATGCCCGCGTTCCGCAGGCGGCCCGCCGCCTCCAGGCAGTGTGGGTCGGGCCGCTCGCCCGGACCGTTCGCGACATTCAGGACAACCCACTTCAAAGGGGTGCCGGGTCGGGTCAGTTCGGCCCATTCGACGGGGGCGACGAGGGGGTGGGCGAAGCCCGGGATGCCGAAGCCGATGCGTACGTCCGTGCTGGCGGCGCCCCGTGTGGTCCTGGTCAGATGCGGCATGCGGCCTCCATCCAGATGTCGGCGAGCGACTCCTCGAGGTTGATGCGGGGCCGCCAGCCGAGCCGGTCGCGTGCGGTGCGCACATCGGCCTGTTGCCAGCTGCCGCAGCCGTCGGGGTAGGGGTACGCGGCCGGCATGCCGTGTTCCGAATCGGCGCGGGGATGGCCGAGGGCCGCCCGCATGGGCACCTGGTCGAGCTCGTGCAGGGCGCCGCCGTACCCGGCGACGCGGGCCAGCACGGCGGCCGCGTCCCGCAGGCGTACAGCACGGCCCGAGCCGATGTTGACGACGCCCTGGGCGGCGGAGAGCGAGGCGGCGTGGACGGCCCGCGCGACGTCGCGTACGTCGATGAAGTCCCGCTGCACGCCGAGTCCGCCGAGTTTGAGCTCGCCGTCCCCCGCCTGCATCGCGCGCCGCATGGCCTCCGCGAGGCGGCCGAGCGGTGAGCCGGCGGGGGTGCCGGGCCCGGCGGGCGAGAACACCCGCAGGACGACGGCGTCGAGCCCGGAGCCGAGCACCAGTTCCGTGGCGGCCAGTTTGCTGACGCCGTAGGGGCCGCCGGGGCGCGGCACGGCGTCCTCCGCGGTGGAGGAGCCGGGCTGGCTCGGCCCGTACTCGGCGCCGCAGCCGAGTTGGACGAGCCGCGCACCGCAGCCGCTGCGGCGCAGGGCCTCGCAGATGGTGGCGACGGCGACGGTGTTGTGCCGGGTCAGCTCGCGGGCGCCGCCCCGGGTGGCACCGGCGCAGTTGATGACGACGCCCGGGTGCACGGCGTTCAGGAAGCGGGTGAGCGCGCCGGGGCTGCCGCTGGCGAGGTCGAACCGTACGTCCGAGTCGTCGCCGCGGCCGAGCGCGGTGAGCTGCACCGCGGGGTCGGCGAGCAGCCGGTCTGCTACGAACCGGCCGAGGTATCCATTGGCTCCGATCAGCAGCACTCTCATCGGGCGCCTCCTGGAGTGGCCGCTCGGGGGCGGAGACGGCTGCGGGTGGTCATCTGGTGTTCTCCTTCGAGGTATCGCCGTGGGTCACGGGATCTGGCCCGCGGTGTCGGCCCCGCGGGAGAGTGGTCTGGCGGGCCTGTGGCGATCGGCTCATGGCGTGTCGCCGGGACCGGGGTGGGGCGGGGCCTTGGCTTGGGGGGCGCTTTCCGAGGGGGATGGGGTGCGCCCGGCGTGGGGCGGGGTGCTGCCCGCGAGGGCCGGGGCGCCGTCAGGCTGGAGCAGGGCGCCGGCTTGGGGTGGGGCGCTGCCCACGTGGGAGGAGGTGCTGCCCACGTGGGAGGAGGTGCTGCTGACGTAGGGCGAGGCGCTGTCCGCGTGGACCGAGGCCAGTGGCAGAGATCTGGCCGCGTGGATCAGGAGGGCCAGGGCGGCTGTCCCGCACGCCGCGGTGGGGACGGCGCCCGGGCCCCAGGTGTCGACCGCCGCCGTCACGGGCGCCGCCGCCGCGTCGCAGCCCGGCAGGCGGCCCGCGAACACCAGGGCCAGGGAAGCCACTTCGCAGACACCCGCCGCGCCGATCAGCAGGGCGGGCGCGCGCGTGAAGCCGTGGACGCCGAGCAGCCGGGCGAGCAGCAGCAGCGCGCCGAGCGCCCCGGCCCCGGCGAGGGCCGAAGGGTCGCCGGGAGCCGCGCCGAGCACCGCCTCCGTCACCGCGAGCAAGGCCCCGAGCGCGGCGAGGAACAGCGCGACCAGGCCGAGCAGCAAGGGCCTTGCCGAGGCGGTGAATTCGTCGAGCCTCCGGCTGGCCCGCAGTCGCCGGCCTGCCCGTACGGCGAAGAGGCGGGAGCACCAGGCCGCGGGTGCGACGGCAAGGGCGAGGCCGAGGAGCGTGGCGGTGGCGGGCTGCCAGAGCTCGCCCGGCTCGTCGGGTCCGCCCGAGACGGCGCCCGTCAGCAGTGCGTCGCCGAGCAGTGCGTACGCGAGGAGCCAGCACACCCACGCGCGCGTGGCGGGCGTCAGGGGGGTGACGGTACGCAGCGGCCCGTTCCGCAGGGCGGCCCGCAGTGCCAGGGCCACGGCGAGCGCTCCGCCGAGCACGACCGCGAGCCGCGCGCCCCCGGTGGTCGCGCCGAGCCCGGCCACGGCCGCCGCGCACATGGCGCCGGGCAGCAGCGCGAACAGGGCCCATCCGGCTTGTACGTCAACTCCCGGGCGGGGCACGTCCTTGGTACGTGCGGCGGTGCCGGGCCGCAGCCACCCACCGCTGTCGTCGTCGCCGCGCGGCACGCGCGCGTACATCTCCTCGGCGAGGGCGAACACGTCCCGGTGCCGATAGCGCACGGCGGCCCGATCGGTCACACCATGCGCCTCAAGTCCCGCCGCGATCTCCAACGGATCAACGGCCCGCTCACACAGCGCACGGTGCTGGTGCATCAGGGCCTTCACCGGGTCGGCGGCACCACTTCGCGGAGCCGTGAGGATCCCCCCGGCGTCCGGCAGGCCCGAGGCCCCCGGCACCTCCACCACACCCGCGGCCTCGGATGCCGTCGCACCACCCTCCTGCCGCGTCATACGCCGGCCCCCTTCAACCGCACCCGCACGTCCGCCTCCTGGGCGGCCCAGCTGGGTACTCCTCCGCTCTCCGCACCGGACGTCGGACCCGCCGCCCACCGCCCCGGCACGGACGCCTCGGCCGGGTTCGCGAACGGCACCGGCCCGCCCGCCTCGTCCAGCGCGTCCCGCCGCACCGGACAGTGCGAGACGATCTCCAGGTAAATGCCGCGAAATGCCGCGACGTTCTGCTCGACGGTGAAGAGTTCGAGGGCCCGCGCCCGCGCCGCCGCGCCCAGGCGTGCGCGCCGCTCGGGGTCGCGCAGCAGCGCCACGCACGCCTCCGCGAGCGCCCGCGGATTGCGCGGCGGTACGACGAGTCCCGTGCCGCCGATGACCTCCACCACCGCGCCGACGTCCGTCGAGACGGTCGCCCGCCCGCAGAACATGGCCTCGACCAGGCTGATCGGAAAGCCCTCGACGACACTGGAGAGCACCACCACCGCGCCCGCGGCGTACACGTCGGCGAGCTCGGGCACCTCGGGTCCGCCGACCTCCTCGAAGGAGACGGGGTTGTCGCCGACGGAGTGCGCCCCCGCCGCCTCGTCCGGGAAGAGCCGCGCGGCGAGCGCCCGGCACTGGGCGAAGTAGTCCTCGGCCCCGCGCCCTTCCGCCGGGGCCCCGACGATCCGCAGGCGCGCCCCCGGCTGTTCCTCGCGCACCTCGGCGAAGGCGTGGAGCAGTGAGATCAGGTCCTTGGCGGGCTCGACGCGACCCACCCACAGCAGCGTGTCCGGCCCGGTGGCGGAGTGGAGGGAAGCGGAGGAAGCGGCGGAAGAGGCGGAAGAGGCGGAAGCGGAGCCGACGGAGTCTCCGTAGCCCCTCTCACCGATCTCCGCGAAACGCCCGGAATCCATGCCGGGATGGACCGTGCGCAGCTTGCCCCGCTCGGCGCCGCAGCGCTCCTGCCAGCGGCGGGCGTGGGTGTTGCCGGGGGTGATCAGCGCGGCCTGGTGGTACACCTCGGCGGCGAGGAGGCCGTGGAAGGAGGCGAGCAGTGCCCGCGCCGGCGCGCTCAGCCCCATGTCGACCGCGGCGAGGTGGTGCGCGCGCAGGTGCACGCCGTACTCGGTCAGGAGGAGCGGTACTCCCGCGAAGTGCTTGGCGAGCAGCCCGGACAGCGCCGCGGGCCCGCCGGAGGTGGCGTGGCACAGGTCGGCAGCGCCGAGCCCGTCGTCGTCGTACCAGTCGAGGGAGAGCGGACGCAGGGTCCGCTCCATCAGGCCTGCGGCGACGAGCAGGTCGCAGACCCGCGCACCGCGGGCGGCACGCAGCGCGCCGGGCGCGCGGCAGGCGCTCTCCAGGGTGCGTGCGGCGCCCTCGGAGCGCAGCGCGCCGATCAGGCCGCCTTCGTCGCGGGCGAGTTCGGCGAGCCCGTACAGCGCCTTGGCGAAACGGTCCGCCACAACCTCGGAATGGTCCTCCGGGGCGGCGTCCACACTCTCCGGGAGGCCCACCGCGCCGTATCCAGGTGACCCACCCGCCCCAGGTGACCCACCGGCCCCAGGCGAGCCACCGGCCCCAGGGGAACCCCCGGCCCCGGCGGAGCCCCCCCGGCAGACCACGTCGGCCAACTCCGCGAAACACTCCGCGAACCGCCGCCGAGCCTTGCGCCCGCGCCAACGCCCGGAGCCACCAGCGGTGCCCGCATTCCACAGGGGAGCCGTGCGCACTCGCGCAACATGGGGCGGGAGTTCGAGCTGCCCGAGGGCCTCCTGCCGCTCGTCACGGCTGAGCGCGTAGACGTCGAACTCATGCTGCTCGAGCCCGCGCACGAGCCGGTCGCACCAGAGTCGGCCCTCACCACTCACATACGGATAACCACCCTCCGTAAGCAGTGCAACGCGCACGAGTGCACCCCCGATCTCCCGTTTGGGGAGCCGCCGTTGGGTCGGCGGCTCACAGCGGGACGAACGTATGCGGTCATGCGGGTGGCGGGGGGGGCGGGGGTTGGGGGGGCCCCCCCAAAAGGGGGCAGCGCGGCTAAATAACCCCCCCCCGGGGGGGGCCGGCGGCGGCGGCCGCCCCGCCCCCCCCACCACCCC
>NZ_JBIBTX010000003.1:353953-670368 GCF_043078805.1 Streptomyces sp. NPDC015345
GGGCGGGGGGGGGGGGGGGGGGGGGGGGGGGGGGGGGGGGGGGGGCCCCCGCGGGGGGGTGGGGGGGGCGGGGGGGGGGGGGGCGGGGGGGGGGGCCCCCCCCCCCCACCAAAAGGGGTGAACGGTCGTAACTTTCCCGCGCCAGTGGCGTTCCGTTGCGCTACGGCGTCCCGAGCCCCCTCTTCCGCTACGGAGAGTCAGACCACGGAGAGTCAGACCACGGCCGGCTCCCCGCGCGCCGTCCGCCGCCGCGCGGCCGCCTCCGGATCGAGCGACGGCACCGCCGCCAGCAGTTGCCGCGTGTACGGGTCCCGCGGCGAGCCGTAGACCTCGTCCACGCTTCCGTACTCGACGATCCGCCCCCGTCTCATCACCGCGACCCGGTCGCTGACCTGGCGTACGACCGCCAGATCGTGCGCGATGAAGACGAGCGCGAGGCCCAGCTCCCGCTGCAACTCGGCGAGGAGGGCGACCACTTGGGCCTGTGTCGTCACGTCGAGCGCGGACACAGGTTCGTCGCACACGATGATCCGCGGCTCGGCGGCCAGCGCACGGGCGATGCCGACGCGCTGCCGCTGTCCGCCGCTGAACTCGTGCGGATAGCGGTCGTAGTGCGCCGGTTCGAGCCCCACGCGCTCCAGGAGCTCGCGCGCACGCCCCCGTACGAAGGTGTCGCCCTCGCCCCGCGCGCGCAGCGGGTCGGCGATGGACTCGCCGATGGAGCGCCGCGGGTTGAGGGAGGAGACGGGGTCCTGGAAGACCATCTGCACCTTCGGGTCCACCCGGCCGCCGGGCCGCTCGGCGCCCTCGTGCAGCAACCGTCCCGCGCTCGGCTCCAGCAGGCCCACGAGCATGCGCCCCAGTGTGGTCTTGCCGCTGCCGCTCTCGCCCACGACGCCGAGGGTCTCCCCGCGCCGGACGCCCAGCGAGACGTCGTCGACGGCGGTGACGGCGCGCTTTCCGCGCCCGAACTCCCGTCGCAGCCCGACGGCTTCGAGCACGAACTCGCCCTCGCCCTCGCCCCCGCCCACATCCCTGGATGGCGCCAGAAGCGGCGCGTCGACCCTCGGCACGGCGCCCAGGAGCTCGCGCGTGTACGCCTCCCTGGGCGTCGCCAGGACGTCCCGCACCGCGCCCCGCTCCACCGCGCGCCCGCCCCGCATGACCAGGACCTCGTCGGCGCTCTCCGCCGCGACGCCCACGTCATGGGTGACCAGGAGCAGCCCCATGCCGGTCTCGTCCCGCAGCGTGCGCAGCAGGTCGAGGATCTGGGCCTGGACGGTGACGTCGAGCGCGGTGGTCGGCTCGTCGGCGATCAGGAGCGCGGGTTCGCACGCCAGGGCCATGGCGATGAGCGTGCGCTGACGCATGCCGCCGCTGAACTCGTGCGGGCGCGAGCGCGAGCGGCGTGCGGCGTCGGGAATGCCGACCCGGCCGAGCACGTCCACGGCACGCGCGCGTGCCGCGCGCCGGGACGCCCCGGTGTGCACGCGGTACACCTCGGCGATCTGGTCGCCCACGGCGTAGTACGGATCGAGGGAGGAGAGCGGGTCCTGGAAGACCATCGCGGCCTTCCCGCCGCGCAGCCGCCGCAGCTCGGTCTCGGACGCCTCTTGTACGTCGATGCCGTCGACCCGCACGGCACCGGCGACGCGCGCCCCCGTGCCCCGGTGGAGCCCGAGGAGCGCCGACGCCACGGTCGACTTGCCGGACCCCGACTCGCCGACGAGAGCGAGGGCGCCGCCCGCCTCCAGGGCGAAGGAGAGCCCGTCGACCGCACGTACCCCGGAGGCGAACTCCACGCTCAGATCACGCACTTCGACGAGACTCACGACAGCACCACCCTCCGGTCGGCCACCGCGTACAGCACGTCCGCGACGGCGTTGGCGAACACCACGAAGAAGCCCGTGACCAGGACCATCCCGACCACCACCGGCAGGTCGACGGCCTTGACCGCGTGCACGAGCTCACGCCCGATCCCGGGGAGGCCGAACAGCGTCTCGGTGAGCACGGCACCGCCGAACATCGATCCGACGTCGTTGGCGGTCAGCGCGATGACCGGCGCCACGGCGCCCCGCAGCGCGTGCCTGCCGATGATCGACCGCTCCCCCACGCCGTACGCGCGAAAGGTCCGCACATGGTCCTCGGCAAGGGTCTCCAGCATCGAGGAGCGGGTCAGCCGCGCGTACTTGGCGGCCTCGATCAGCGCGAGCGAGAGCCAGGGCAGCAGCAGATTCCACGCCCACTGCGTCGGGTCGTCGCCGAGGGCCACGTACTGCGGGAACGGCAGCCACTGGAGCCGGCCGCAGACGAGGATCATCAGCAGCAGGCCGATCACGAAGACCGGCGTGGCGGTGCCCGCGAGGGTGAGGGCGGTCAGGACGCGCTCGCTGACCCGGCCGCGCCGCCAGGCGGAGAGCACGCCGGTGCCCACGCCGAGGATCAGCCACATCACCATCGCGCCGAGCGCCAGTGACGCCGTGACCGGCAGCTTCGTCACGATCAGCGCGGTGACCTGCTGGTCGCTCTGGTACGAGATGCCGAGGCAGGGCGCGCCGCAGTGCTCGGTGCCCGTGCCGGTCGAGTAGTCGTGGCCGACGAAGAGGCCCTGGAGGAACTCCCAGTAGCGGACGTACAGCGGGTCGTCGAGGCGCAGCTGCTCGGCGACCTGCTGGACCTGGGCGGGTGAGCAGCGCGGGCCGCAGGTGATCTGGGCGACGTCGCCGGGGGCGGCGTAGAACACCCCGTAGATGATCACGGAGAGGGCGAGGAGGGTGACGAGGGCGCCGGTGAGGCGCCGCAGCAGGAAGCCGGCAGGCCGCGTGAGCGCCGTCATGAGTGGGCCTCCCGCGCGCGCCCGCTCTCGCTCCCGGTGCCGATCCGCAGCCGGGAGGCGGCCCGCGGGTCGAGCGCCGTGCGCACCCCGTCGCCGAGGACGGTGAGCGCGAGCACGGTCACGAACAGCGCGCCCGCCGGGTAGAGCAGGTACTGCGGCGCCGCCTGGTACCAGACGTCAGCGGAGGTGAGCATCTGCCCCCACGAGGCGGTCGGCGGCTTCACGCCGACGCCGAGGAAGGAGAGCGCGGCCTCGACCGTGATGTTCGCGGGGACCAGCAGCGCGGCGTACGTGATGACGGGCGCGGCGAGCGCGGGCAGTAGCTCGCGTCGGGCGATCCGCACGGAACCCCAACCGCTGAGCCGCGCCGCGGCGACATGGTCGAGTTCCTTGAGCGTGACCGTCTGCGCGCGGACGATCTTGGCCAGGTAGCCCCAGGCGACGAGCCCGATGACCAGGGCCACGAGCACCGGCCGCGGGAACCCGCTCGGCACGACCGCCATCAGCGCGAGCGCCAGGACCATCAGCGGCAGGGCCACGATGGCGTCGGTGGCGCGGCTGAGCACCTGGTCCACCCAGCGGTTGCCGAACCCGGCCGCGATGCCGACGGCCACCCCGATGAACACCTGGACGACGGTCGCCGCGAGCGCGACGCCGAGCGAGACCCGCGCCCCGTACACGAGGCGCGCGAACAGGTCGCGCCCCGTCTGCGGTTCGACGCCGAGCCAGTGCTCGCCGCTGATCCCGCCGAACGGCCCGACCGGCACGCCGCCGCGCGCCGAGTCGATCAGTTCGGGGTGGTACGTGGTGGGGTCCTGCCCCTCCAGGGCCGTGAGCAGCGGCGCGGCGAGCGCCACGAGGGCGAGCAGCGCGACGACGCCCGCCGCGACGAGGACGGCGGGCTGCCGGCGCAGCCGCCGCCAGAAAGGCGTCACGACGACTTCACCGCGACCTGGGAGACGTCGAGGACACCGGTCCAGTCACTGATGACGATGTTCCGGACGTCCTTGCCGTACAGCCGCTTGTAGACCGGGTGGAAGAGCGGCACGGTCAGCGCCTTCTCGCCGATCTTCTTGTCGAGTGCGCCCCAGCGCTTCGCGGCGGCGTCGAGATCCGTCAGCTTGTTGATCTCGTCGATCTCGTCGTTGACGGAACGGTCGTCCAGGAAGCCGGTGTTGAAGTTGGCGCCGTCCTTCACGATCTGCCGCCCGTCGAAGATCGGGGCGAGGAAGGGGCCGCCGGAGGGCCAGTCGGCGCCCCAGTGGGAGAGGAAGAGGCCGGGCTCGTCCTGGGCGCTGTGGATCTTGTCGGAGTAGTCGTTCTCCTCCAGGCCCGCCAGCTTGACGGTGATGCCGGCCTTCTTCAGGGCGTCCTGGATCGCGGTCGCGATCTCGGGGCTCGTCTCGAAGTCCTTGGCGTTGGAGTGTGTGAGCGTGATGGTCAGCCCGTCCTCGTGACCGGCCTTCTTCAGCAGCTCCTTCGCCTTCTTGGGGTTGCCGTTCGGGCCCGCCGGGAAGTGGTCGTACTTCGTGTACCCGAAGGATTTCTGGTTCGGCAGGTAGGTGGTGGCGGGCTCGGCGAGCGAGGAGCCGCCCGCGGCGTTGACCACCGAGGAGCGGTCCACGGCGTACGAGATGGCCTGCCGCACCCTGGGATCGTCGAAGGGCTTCACCTTCGGGTTGAAGGCGAGGTAGTTCGTGTACCCGAAGTGGCCGGTGCCGACGTGCGAGGCCAGTTCCTTGTCGCCGGTGACCTTGGCGAGCTCGGCGGGGCCGAGGTTGGTGTCGGTGGTGACGGCGGCGGCGTCCGCGCCCTGGCTCGCGGAGAGCCGCTGGTTGATGACGGACGAGTCGAGGCCGGAGCGTACGTCGATGACGTCCGGGTAGGCCTTCCGCTCCGGGTCGGTCTTCGCCGACCAGTGGGGGTTGCGCTCCAGGCGCAGCCGCTCGCCGTCGTTCTCGTTCCTGACGACCTTGTAAGGCCCGGACGAGACCGGGTGCTCCTCGTACTTCGTGCCCTTGTCCTTGCTCTTGGGGACAGGGGCGAACTGCGTCTGGGTGGCCAGGAAGGGGAACTCGCCCTCGGGCTTGTTCAGATGGAAGACGATGGTGCGCTCGTCCGGCGTCTCGATGGACTCGAGCCCCTTGCCGCTCTTGTCCTTGTAGGGGCCCTGGTACGTGTCCCCGCCGATCAGCCAGTCCCCCAAGTAGGGTGCCCCACCGCTGAGTTCGGCGGCGAAGGAACGCTCGATGCCGTACTTCACATCCGCCGAGGTGATCGGCGAACCGTCCTCGTACTTGAGTCCCCTCTTCAGGGTGTACGTCCACACCGTGGCGTTCTTGCTCGGCTTGCCCAGGTCGGTGGCGAGGTCCGGCACGACCTCGGCGCCCTTGGCACCGTCCTCGCGGTTGCGGGTGGTCAGCGTGCGGAAGACGAGGCTCGGCACGTTGCCGCCGCCGGAGGTGTAGAGCCGCGCGGGGTCGAAGTCGGTCTGCGGGTCGCGGTTGAGGACGGTGAGCGTGCCGCCCTTCGCCGGCTCGCCGTCACCGCCGCTCCCGGCGCCGCCGCCCTTCGGACCCGCGCAGGCGGCGACGCCCGAGGCCAGGACCAGGCTGACGGATGCCGCTGCCACGCGGCGGGCTGTGACGGACGCTTGACGCATCGGGGAGAACCTCTCGGGGAACACCGCGGAAAACGCGGCGGATCAGCGGAAATGGAGCAGAGCTGACCCCGGGGAGGGTGCGGGGAGAAAAACGGCACAGAGCTGTGGGACGGAACCAGCACAACGGAGCCGTGGAAAGAGCGACGCACTCGCCGGGGCGGGCGTCAGCAACAGTGGATGTCGGCCACGCAGAGCGCGGTCACGCCGAGCAGCGCCAGCTCGATGGCGGCGCTCGAAGGGGCGTGACGGTTCGACATGCGCAGAAATATGAACGAACTTCCGACGGATGTCAAAGCGACTCCCTCGCCGGACGCCGGCTCCGGACCCGTCGGCCGCGGCTCAACCCTCGGGGTACGCCCAGGGGTTGGCCTTGCACTTGATCCCGTCGTGATTCAGGAACTTGGTCTGCTGCTGCATGACCGGCGCGAGGCCGCCGTCCTCCGTGCAGTCCGTGTGATTGAAGCCGAGCCGGTGCCCGACCTCGTGATTGATCAGCATCTGGCGGTACGGGAAAATGGCGCTGCCGTACTTCTTCTTGACGGCGTCGCCGTAGGTCTTGGCGCCCTGCGCCCACCGGAAGGCATTGATCATTACGCGTTCCGTCGCCGCGGAATCGCACGAGACATTGTCCTGGGTCGTGTCGAGACCGGATTTCGCGCACCATTCCGCGGTCGTCCCGGGGCTCGCGAGCGTGATGACGAAATGGGGTTCTCCCGACGAGATCCGCTGGAAGGCGCGGCCCCCGTCATGGGCCCAACTGCGGTCGTCGTTCAGGGTTTTGTGCACGGCCTGCGCGAAGAGCGCGCCGTCCAGACCGAGCCCCTTCTCGACATCGACGCGATAGCGGTAGAGCTGCCCCTTTCCGGGCGCCTTGTCGAATCCGGGAACCACCTCGAAGTCACCGGAGCCCTTGAGGTCGGCGTCCAGCGGGTATTTCTTGCCCATCTTCTGCTCGTACGTCACCGGGGCCGCTTCCGGACCCTTGACGGGCTCCTTGGGCGGCGGCCGTTCGTCGGAGCGCGAGGCGGGATCCTCGGTGTCGCGCGCGCCACCGCCGGGGGCGGCCTGGGGGCGGACATCGGAGTCGTCGGCGCCGTCGGCGACCTGGCCCGCCACGACGATCGCGAGCACGGTGGTCACGGCGGCGGCCGCGATGCCGGTGAAGACGCGGGCCCGCCCGCCCCTCCTGGCACCGGCGGAGCCGCGGCCACCGTCGCTGTCACTGCTGCCGTCACTGGGGCCGGCGTCGGCGGAGAAGTCTTCGGCCCCACCGTCGGCCCGGTGCGCGGGGCTCTCGGTCCATTCGGTGACGGAGGCGTACGGGTCGTGGGGCGGCGGTGGCGCGCCCTGCCCCGCCCCCTCCGGGGCACCCTCGGGAAAGGCGGCCACGTAGTCCTGGCGGGGCCCTTGCCGCCCGCGCCGGGCACGCGACGGTCGCGGCAATCCGCTCTGCCCGGCCCCGGCACTCGGCCCCGCGCCGCCACCGGAGGCATCGCCCCAGCCGCCGCCGGGCTCCCGCTGCTCCGGATGCCCACCGCGGACTTCCGGAGCCCCGGGGGAAAGCGGGGACTGCGGGGGCGCCTCATGCGCGGGCGTGCCGTGCGCGGGCGGCGCCCCGTCACCCCCGGGCGCCCGCCTGCGACGACCCGTCCCCGGGCCGGGCTGCGCGCCGGACCGCGGGCGGGCACCGGCGTCGGCGTCGGCGCCCTGTGCCTGCGGAGTACCCGTGGTGCTCTTGTTGTCGGGTGTGGCTGCCGGGCCGCGGCGGCTGTGTCGTCCCACGCGTCGCCTCAGCTCCCCGAACCCGTACGGGCGTCACAGGGGCCTGCCTCGGCCCCAGGGGAACGAACCCCCCGAGCACCCCCCGCCCCGCTCGACTCCCCCGCGTCCAGGAGCAGTTCACGGAAAGCGGTGGCCACGCTCCGCGGATCTTCCATCATCGCCACGTGCCCCACCTCGGTCAGCGTGAGCAGCCGCGAGTCACGGAACGCCGCGGCCGCCTTGCGTGCCATGCGGTACGAGACGAGGAGGTCCCGCGCGCCGTACACCAGCAGGGTGGGCGCGAGCACCCGCTCGGCCTGCCGCCACAGCCCGTGCTGGCCGCCCAGCGTGTACGCGTCCACGACCCCGCGCGCCGAGCGTGCCATCGCGTCCCAGAAGTAGGGGAGCTGAAGCCGGCGCTCCATCTCGCGGACAGCCGCGCTGAAACCTTCCGGCGTGACCTTGGCCGGATCGCCGTAACAGAGCCCCATGACTCCGCGGACCCGCTGCTCGGCGGTCCAGTCCCTGGTGAGCCGCGTGAAAAGCCCGGCGACTCCGGGCACCGCGAGCAGCCCGGTCGGCACCGCCGTGCGCTGCACGCGCAGCTCGGGCAGCGCGGGCGAGACCAGCGTCAGCGTGCGTACGAGATCGGGCCGCACCGCGGCGACGCGCGTGGTGATGGCGCCGCCCAGCGAGTTGCCGACGAGGTGGACGGGGCCACGGGCGCGGGCGTCGAGGTAGCGGATGACCGCGCGGGCGTGCCCGGTGATCGAGTAGTTCCCGTCGTCCGGCGGCGGGGAGTCACCGAACCCCGGCAGGTCGATGGCCTCGCAGTCGACGACGTCCTCGACCAGTGGCATCAGGGCCGACCAGTTCTGCGAGGAGCCGCCGAGTCCGTGCACGAAAAGGGCGGGCGGGAGCCCGGGGCGGACCGGGGGCCGTGAGCGCACGGTCAGGGTGAGCCCCGGCAGGCCGACCGAGCCGAGCCGCTCACCCTCCGCGACCGCGACGGCACCGGGCTTGGGCGCGGCGGTGGCGGCCAGCAGATTCGGCAGCTCGGTCGAAGACATGCGGCAATGTTACGAGACGATCACGCGCTGACTCACGTGTTCGCCGTCACAGGTCGCGCACGGATCGCGTAGCGCCACATCCGGGCGTCTCCTACGCTCATAGAAAGCGGGCGAAGAGGGCACTCGCATTCACGAAGGGCCGCCAGTACCGCAAGGGAAGAGAGAGCCACACATGAGTGTCGACCCGACCGACCCCGAGACCTTCGAGCCGGAAGACGACGCGAGCACAGCCGAGGCGGATCTGGAGACCCCGGAGGCGGACGCCGCCGAGCAGCAGGCCGATCTCGCCCCGAGCAGGGACGACTCACTGAAGGACGCCGACCCGAACGCCGCCAATGTGGCGGACCTCGCCGAACAGGCCCGCGTGGTCGATCTCGACGAGGACGACTACCGCTGAGCCGTCCCCCAAGAACGGCGGCCGACACGGCCTGACCGTGTTTGCCCCGCTACGCACCGCCGCGAAGCCCTTCTGCGGCGGTCCAGTCCGTGAAATTCTGCGCCCGCACCGCACACATCACTGTTACCGAAAAGTACGATGGCGGCGCGGCGCTCACCGCACATCGGACGATTTGGGAGGCGGCGTGACAGCCATCGAGCAGACAGAGGCGGCACGCCCGCGGGGCACTCGCCTGCCGCGTCGTGCCCGGCGCAATCAACTTCTCGGCGCGGCCCAGGAAGTTTTCGTCGCACAGGGTTACCACGCGGCCGCGATGGACGACATCGCCGAGCGCGCCGGGGTCAGCAAGCCGGTGCTCTACCAGCACTTCCCCGGCAAGCTCGACCTCTATCTGGCCCTGCTCGACCAGCACTGCGAGTCGCTGCTCCAGTCGGTGCGCACGGCCCTGGCGTCCACCACGGACAACAAGCTGCGCGTCGCGGCGACGATGGACGCCTACTTCGCGTACGTCGAGAACGAGGGCGGCGCCTTCCGGCTGGTCTTCGAGTCGGACCTGACGAACGAGGCCGCGGTCCGCGAGCGCGTGGACCGCGTCACCCTCCAGTGCGCGGAGGCGATCTGCGAGGTCATCGCCGAGGACACCGGCCTGCCGCGCGACGAGGCGATGCTCCTGGCCGTGGGCCTCGGCGGATACTCGCAGGTGGTCGCCCGGTACTGGCTGGCCAGCGGCAGCACGGTCCCGCGCGACAAGGCGGTGGAACTGCTCACCTCGCTCGCCTGGCGCGGCATCGCGGGCTTCCCGCTGCACGGCACCGAGGGCCACTGACGCCGCACCCCGGCTGCCGCCTCTTTGTTCCCGCTCCGTGTTCGCTACCGGCGTGCACGGCAGCGGCCGTCCACATCCCCTCACCGGGCTAATGTGTGCTGGGTACGGCGCGGACGGCCGCGCACAGACTGACCGTCGGAGGGACAAAGCCGTGGAGGTCAAGATCGGCGTGCAGTACGCGCCCCGCGAGATCGTGCTGGAGAGCGGCCAGAGCGCCGAGGAAATCGAGCACGCGGTGTCCGAGGCGCTGACCGGCAAGTCGCCGCTGCTGAGCCTCGTGGACGACCACGGCCGCAAGGTCCTGGTTCCGGCCGACCGCCTCGCGTACGTGGAGCTCGGCGAGCCCACCGCGCGCAAGGTGGGCTTCAGCGCCCTGTAGGACGCGCATACGAGTACGAGTACGGCCCGGCGGTTCTCTCGACCGCCGGGCCGTACTCATGCGTTGCCGTGCGCGCGTGTTGCCGTACACGGTGGCAGTGGAGCCCTCCGGATCATGGAGGGTTGCGTTCCGGCCGCCAGGGGTAGACCGGCTACGACCGATTTGCACCTGGCCGCGAAGGAGGGCACCACCGTGATTCTGGAAGCACTCGGCTCCACCTTGCTGGGCCTCGCGCTGGCCTGGGCCGCGGCCCACCGGCTGGCGCACCGGCTGCCCGCGCGCAGCCTGGTCCTGTCGACGGGCCCCGCCGGCGCCCTCATCGGCGCCTTCATCACCCA
This sequence comes from Streptomyces sp. NPDC015345, assembly GCF_043078805.1. Taxonomy (NCBI): domain Bacteria; kingdom Bacillati; phylum Actinomycetota; class Actinomycetes; order Kitasatosporales; family Streptomycetaceae; genus Streptomyces; species Streptomyces sp. NPDC015345. The sequence goes on from NZ_JBIBTX010000003.1 coordinate 364,223, forward strand.
CATGGCACTCGGCCCCGGCCACGCCCCCGCGGTCATGCTGGGAGCGGTGGCCGTCTCTGCGGCCCTGCTGTCCCTGCTGCTCCGCCCGACCCGAGCCGGAATGCACCGCTCAGCGACGGCGTGACGGGGGCGCGCAGGGGTGCCTGCAAGGGGCGCGGGGAACTGCGCGCTCAGCCCACGACCACCCGCGCCCGACAACGGTCTCAGGCGGCAAGCCCCAACGCAGCCATCCGCTTGGTGTGCGCCTCGGTGATCCGAGAGAACATCCGCCCGACCTCGGCCAGGTCGAACCCGTCCGCGACTCCGCCCACCAGCATGGTGGAGAGCGCGTCCCGGTCCGCGACCACCCGCTGCGACTGCGAGAGCGCCTCGCCCATCAGCCGCCGCGCCCACAGGGCGAGCCGTCCGCCGACCCGCGGGTCCGCCTCGATCGCGGCGCGCACCTTCTCCACGGCGAAGCTGGCGTGCCCGGTGTCGTCGAGGACGGCGAGGACGAGTTCGCGCGTGTCGGCGTCGAGGCGGGCCGCCACCTCGCGGTAGAAGTCACTGGCGATCGAGTCGCCGACGTACGCCTTGACGAGGCCCTCCAGCCAGTCGGACGGCGCGGTCTGCCGGTGGAAACCGTCGAGCGCCGCCACAAAGGGCTCCATGGCCTCGGTCGGCTCCGCGCCGATCGCCGACAGCCGGTCCCGCAACTGCTCGAAATGGTGGAACTCCGCCGACGCCATCTTCGCCAGCTCCGCCTTGTCGCCGAGGGTCGGCGCCAGCTTCGCGTCCTCCGCGAGCCTCTCGAACGCCGCGAGCTCCCCATAGGCGAGCGCGCCGAGCAGGTCGACGACCGCCGCGCGGTAGTGGGGCTCGGCAGAAGCTTTCGCCCAGTCCTGGGCGGCGACTCCGGTGGGTTCGGCGGGCGACTCGGGGGCGGATTCGGCGGGGGTGTCAGGCGTCTCCATGAAGCGCACAATAGCCCGCCTGCCGTAAGCCGTAAGGTCCTGGTCAGTCACTGTGACGACGACCATGTGACGAATTCGCCGGACACGCATGCGAGATTCCGGGGTACAGTGGTAATGCGCCTGCCGAATATTCGACGGGCCGTACGAATGAGGATGCCCGGTCGGTGGCCCGATCGGCTCCGACCCGACAGCCCTCCGGGCGGTACGCGCAGATGCGTACGGCACGAGGAGGGAACCTCAGCGGTAAGAGCGCTCGAGCGCAGGCAGTGGTCCCGCGCCCCCGGCCAGCCCCCCAAGCAGCCGGCGGTAGTGGCACGGTCACGACCCCCAGCGTTCGCCTCACGCCGCGTCTCACAGAAGAGGCATAGCCCTGACTACGACTTTCCGAGAGCTCGGGATTCTTCCCGAGACGGCCGAGGCACTTGAAGCCGTCGGCATCATCAATCCCTTCCCCATCCAGGAGATGACCCTCCCCGTCGCCCTTTCGGGCAAGGACGTCATCGGCCAGGCCAAGACCGGCACCGGCAAGACGCTCGGCTTTGGTCTCCCGCTCCTGGAGCGGGTGATCGTCCCCGCCGACGTCGAGGCGGGCCGCGCCGAGCCCGAGCAGCTGACCGAGGCGCCGCAGGCCCTCATCGTGGTCCCCACCCGCGAGCTCTGCCAGCAGGTGACGAACGACCTCCTGACCGCCGGCAAGGCGCGTAACGTCCGCGTCCTCGCCATATACGGCGGCCGTGCCTACGAACCGCAGGTCGAGGCCCTCAAGAAGGGCATCGACATCGTCGTCGGCACCCCGGGGCGCCTGCTGGACCTCGCGGGCCAGCGCAAGCTCGACCTCAAGCACGTCAAGTGCCTCGTCCTCGACGAGGCCGACGAGATGCTCGACCTGGGCTTCCTGCCCGACGTCGAGAAGATCATCAACATGCTGCCGGCCAAGCGCCAGACCATGCTGTTCTCGGCGACCATGCCGGGCGCGGTCATCGGCCTGGCCCGTCGCTACATGTCGCAGCCCACGCACATCCGCGCCACCGCGCCGGACGACGAGGGCCAGACGGTCGCGAACACCGCGCAGTTCGTCTACCGCGCGCACAACATGGACAAGCCGGAGATGATCTCCCGCATCCTGCAGGCCGACGGCCGTGGGCTCGCGATGGTCTTCTGCCGCACCAAGCGCACCGCCGCCGACATCGCCGAGCAGCTGGAGAAGCGCGGTTTCGCCTCCGGCGCCGTCCACGGCGACCTCGGCCAGGGCGCGCGCGAGCAGGCCCTGCGAGCGTTCCGCAACGGCAAGGTGGACGTGCTCGTCTGCACCGACGTCGCCGCCCGCGGCATCGACGTCGAAGGCGTCACGCACGTCATCAACTACCAGTCGCCCGAGGACGAGAAGACGTACCTCCACCGCATCGGCCGCACCGGCCGCGCGGGCGCCAAGGGCATCGCGATCACGCTGGTCGACTGGGACGACATCCCGCGCTGGCAGCTGATCAACAAGGCGCTGGACCTGGGCTTCAACGACCCGGTCGAGACGTACTCCAGCTCCCCGCACCTGTACGAGGAGCTGAACATCCCGGCGGGCACCAAGGGTGTGCTGCCGCGTGCCGAGCGGACCCGTGCGGGTCTGGGCGCGGAGGAGATCGAGGACCTCGGCGAGACCGGCGGGCGCGGCCGTGGCGGCCGCGGCGGCCGTTCACAGGACCGCGACCGTGATCGCGGCCGTGACCGGGATCGTGACCGTGACCGGGATCGTTCCGGTTCCGCTTCGGGTCCCGGCTCCGCGTCGGCCGATCAGGAGCGCCCCGCGCGTACGCCGCGACGCCGTCGCCGTACGCGTGCCGGGTCCCCCCTGGACACCACGGCCCCGGCGTCGGCGGCCACGGCCACCGCTCCGGTGGTCGAGGAGTCCGCTCCGGCAGCCGCCGAGCCGACGGAGCCGCGCACCCCGCGCCGCCGCCGCCGGACGCGCGGTGGCGCCGCCGCCGAAGCGGTGACCGCCGCCGAGCCGACGGTCACGGAGCCGAAGGCCCCCGTCGCCGAGCCCGCTGAGGCGCCGGTCGCGGAGAAGCCGAGGCGCCGCACGCGCAAGGCCGCCGAGCCCGTCGCCGAAGCCGAGGTCAAGGTCGACGCCGAGGCCCCGGTCGCGGAGAAGCCGAGGCGCCGTACGCGCAAGGCTGCCGAGCCCGTCGCCGAAGCTGCCGCGCCGGCCGTGGCAGCGGAGCCCGTGGTCGACGCCGAGGCGCCGGTGGCGGAGAAGCCGAAGCGTCGGACACGTAAGGCCGCCGAGGCCGAAGCCCCGGTCGCGGAGAAGCCGAAGCGCCGTACCCGTAAGGCCGCGGAGCCCGTGGCAGACGCCGAAGCTCCGGCTGCCGAGAAGCCGAAGCGCCGCACGCGCAAGGCCGCCGAACCGGTGACCGAAGCCGCCGCCGAAGCTCCGGCCGAGGAGAAGCCCAAGCGCCGCACCCGCAAGGCCGCCGAACCGGTCGTCGAGGCTGAGATCCCCGCGCAGTCGACGGAGGAGCCGAAGCCGAAGCGCCGTACGCGCAAGGCCGCCGCCGCGCCGGTCGCGGACGTGGCCGAGGCGCCTGTCGCGGCCCCGCGCCGTCGCACGCGCAAGAAGGCGGAGCCCGCGCAGGCCACGGAGAGCTGAGCCTCCGCCGTTCTCGCACCACCGAAGGCCCGCCCCGAACCAGGGGCGGGCCTTCGCGCGTATCCGAGCAGCCGGCCGCCCGGCCACCTGGCCGCGAAGCAGAACAGGGCGACGCCCACTCATCCGCTCCGGGGTGCCGGGCGGGTGGGTGGGGCAGCCCGCCGCGCAGCGGCGGAAACGGCCACCGAGACCCCGGGCACCGCCGAACCGGGCCCGAGAACCCGCCCGAGGCCCACCGGCCAGAACCCGTTAGCCTCGCCCCATGAGCAGGCCTCCCACCTTCACGCCGCCGCCGTGCACGACCGCACGCGTCCTGCACACCGCCCGCGGCGACTTCGCCGTCCTCGACGCACTCCCGCCCGAGGGCACCCGGGTCAACGGGACCGCCCTCCTGCTCCCCGGCTTCACCGGCAGCAAGGAGGACTTCATCGCCCTCCTGGAACCCTTGGCCACCGCCGGCTACCGCGCCGTCGCCGTGGACGGCAGGGGCCAGTACGAGTCACCGGGCCCGGACGACCAATCGGCGTACGCCCAGGCGGAGTTGGCCCGCGACGTGTTGGCACAGACGGCGGCCCTGGCGGAGCCGGCGCCGCCCCATCTCCTCGGCCACTCTCTCGGCGGCCAGATCGCCCGCGCCGCCGTGCTCCTTGACCCCGGCGCCTTCGCCTCGCTCACGCTGATGTCCTCGGGCCCCGCCGCGATCACCCCCACCCAGCAGGCCCGCGCCAAGATGCTGGCGGACGCCCTCGCGGTGCTCACGATGGAGGAGGTGTGGCAGGCCATGCGGGCCATGGAGCCGCCGCCCCCGGAGGACACGGACACCGGCGGCGCCCGGGCGGACGGCGGCGACGACAGCGCGGCCCTGCACGCCCGCTGGCTGCGCCACAACCCCGCCCAGCTGATCGCGACCGGCAGGCAGCTCTCCACGGAGCCGGACCGCGTGGCCGAACTCGCCGCCACCGCACTGCCCAAGCATGTCGTCTCGGGCGAGCGCGACGACACCTGGCCCGTGCCGCTCCTGGACGACATGGCACGCCGCCTGCGCGCCCACCGCACGGTGATCACCGGCGCCGAGCACTCCCCCAACACGGACCGCCCCGAGGAGACGGCCGCGGCCGTGACCGGCTTCTGGGACGGCCTCGGCCGACGCGAGGACGGTTAAGAGAACCAGAACCAGTCTCAGTACTGCGTCCGCAGGTGGTCCCAGAACCCGTCCCGCAGCGCCCTGCGCAGATCGGACTGCCCCCGCAGCGAGTACTGGAGCATCCGCTCCGCCTCCACCAGCAGCTCCTGGTCCACCGACCCGGGCAGGTACGGATGCCCGGGCAGGAGGCCCACCAGCGCCTCCCGCCCCCGCGCCGCCAGCCACTTCGCGGCGATCTGCGCGCCGACGAAGCGGACGTCCTCACGGGTGGGGCGCTGCGCGTCGGGCCCCGCCTCGTACGTCGTCGTGGCGGCGCGCCGGGACACGTACGGCTTGAAGAAGTCGAGGTCGAACGTCCGCTGGCTGTCGACCTCCCACAGCAGCGGCTCCGCCTGGTTGCGGCCGTCGGGTGCTTCGATGCCCCACAGGTGCACCCGCGCGCCGTACCCCTGCGCCGCCTCGACCGCCGAGACCAGGTCCTCGTCGCCGCCGATGAGGGCCGCGTCGCTGATGGCGCGGTGCCGGGCCAGGGACTCCAGGTCACTGCGGATGAGGGAGTCGACGCCCTTCTGCTGGTTGTTGGCGTTCAGGTTGCCGAGCCTGACCTTGACGTCGGGCAGCTCGGCGATCGACTGCTGCTCGGTGGTGTGGATGCGGCGCCTGGCCCCGTCGTACCAGTAGACGCGCAGCAGCCGGCTGTCCGCGAAGATCGTGCGGGCCTTGTCGATGAGCGCCTCGATGAGGCCCTCGGCGTCGAGATCGAAGGACCGCCGGTCCTCGGTGCCCGCGGCGAGCCGGCCCGCGGCCGCGTACAGGTATCCGGCGTCGACGAAGATCGCGTGCGTGGACGGGGTCTTCGCCACCTCCGCGAGCACGCGTTCGAGCAGCCCGTTGGCGCGCTCCAGCTGGGCGCTGAGGTGCGCTGCGACACCGTGGTCGGCCGCGCTGTGTTCGACGTTGTTCATAGGGAACCCAGTCTCCCGCTGGTCACACAGCGAACACAACCGGTGCCGCTACCCACGGGTAATTAGGTACTCGAAAAATTTCCTTAGCGTAGGGAATGTTTGCACGGGGCAACTCGTTGTACCCATCAGGAACGCGGGCACAGGAAGCCCGCAACCGACACTTCATGGCCGGGAAACAGCCTGGCCATCTCCAGTAGTTCTCCTTCAGGAGGATGACCAGACGAAGGGAGAAGCCTCATGCGCTTCGAAATCATGCGACTCGATGACGTCGATGGCAACGCCGTGGACAGCACCGTCGTGGACGCCGCCTCCGTCAATCGGATCGTGCAGCAGGCCGCAGCGATAGGCCAGCGCATCTACATCCGACCGGCCGAGTCCTCGGCCTCGTAACGCAGACGACACAGGGCCCCGTACGAAAGCCGTACGGGGCCCTTCGTGCGTCCGCGTCCATCCCCGGCGGGACGGACACGGAGCGTGGAGCTCAGCTCCCGTTGATCACCTGCGTCACGCCGTTGATGATCTGCTGGACCGCGATCGCGGACAGCATCATGCCCGCGAGCCGCGTCACGAGCACCACGCCGCCGTCCTTGATGACGCGGATGATCAGCAGCGAGTACCGCATGACCAGCCACAGCACCACGTGCATCGCCACGATCGCCGACCAGACGGAGATCTGCGTACCGACGCTGTCGGCGTCCTGGACGGCGAGGATCACCGAGACGATCGCGCCGGGCCCGGCGAGCAGCGGCATGCCGAGCGGGACCAGCGCGACGTTGACGTCCTTGGTCTGCTTCGGCTCGTCCGTCTTGCCGGTGAGCAGGTCGAGCGCGATGAGCAGCAGCAGGAGGCCGCCCGCGATCATCAGCGCCGGAACGGACACATGCAGGTAGTCGAGGATCTGATGGCCCACGAGGCCGAAGACGGAGATGACGCCGAAGGCGACGCAGACGGCCTGGAAGGCCATCCGCTGCTGCACCTTGGCGGGCCGGCCGGCGGTCAGGCCGAGGAAGATCGGGGTGATCCCTGGAGGGTCCATGATCACGAAGAGCGTGAGGAAGAGGGAGCCGAAGACGGCGACGTCGAACACAGTGATGGCCTTGCGGAGAGTCGTACGAAGGAGCCGCACCGGATGCCGCCGGGCGCAGGGCATGGCGGTCACCGGCCCGGAACAGCGGAACAGTGGAGCGAGGGGGAGGGTGAGAGCGAGGGTGAGGGAGGCAGTGCGCGCGGACGCGGCAGCGTTACGCGGCCGGGGTTCCGCCCGCCCCGGGCACGGGGAACGCCCCGGTGGCCCGGCGGGTGATCTCACCGTAGATCTCGGGGTCGGTGGTGAACTCACCGAGCACGCACGTCTTGCGGGTGCCGTGGTAGTCGCTGGAGCCGGTGACCAGCAGGCCGAGGTCCGCGGCGAGACCGTGCAGCCGGGCGCGCGTCTCGGGCGCGTGATCCATGTGGTCCGCCTCGATTCCGTCGAGGCCCGCCGCAGCGAGTTCGGCTATCGCGCTCTCGGGCACCACCTGGCCGCGCTTGGCGGCGGCGGGGTGCGCGAAGACGGTGACGCCGCCGGCCGCCTTCACCAGGCGGATCGCGTCGAAGGGGTCGAGCTCGTGCTTCTCGGCGTACGCGCGACCGCCGTCGGCGAGCCACTCGGGCGTGAAGGCGTCGGAGACGGTGGGCACGACGCCCAGCTCGACGAGCGCCTCGGCGATGTGCGGGCGGCCGACCGAGCCGTCGCCCGCGATCCGGGCGACCTGCTCCCAGGTCACGTCCACGCCGAGCGCCTGGAGCTTGCCGATCATGGCCTTCGCGCGCGGCACCCGGTCATCGCGCACCAGTTCGCGCTCGCGGGCGAGCTCCGGCTCCTCGGGGTCGAAGAGGTACGCCAGCATGTGCAGCCCCACGCCGTCGAGGCGGCAGGAGAGTTCGGCGCCCGTGACGAGGGTCAGGCCCGAGGGGAGCGCGGCGATCGCTTCGGCGTACCCGCGGGTGGTGTCGTGGTCGGTCAGCGCGACGACGTCGAGACCGGCGGCCGAGGCGTTCCGCACCAGCTCGGCCGGGGTGTCCGTGCCGTCGGAGGCGGTGGAGTGAGTGTGCAGATCGATGCGCACGGCGCTGACTCCAGGGCTCTGACGGGCGGACGGCGGGGACGCTCAAGGATAACGGGAATCGAACGCTCCCCCGGCCGCCCCGGACGAGGCATCGCTCACGGCGTGAGCAGCCGCGGCGACAGCGCCCCGCACGGCACCAGGTCCACCTCGGCGCCGGCGTCCCGCAGGTCGGTGAGCACCAGCTCGTCGTACATCAGGAGTCCCGACTGCTCCGGCCACGCGATGGCCCACAGCCACAGGCCCCGCGCCTCGCCCGCGAAGACGGCGCGGTCGTCCGGCGTCGCCGACACGTGCCACAGCGGCGTGGGCCGCCCGGCGGCGTGGACCTTGGCGTGCGCGGGCTGGTCCACGCTCATGTAGGGGCCGGGGTCGGGGCCGTCGATGCCCGCGTACCGCGCGCCGAGGCCGACGCCCAGCTCCTCGGCGACCAGGACCAGTTCGCCGACGCCGCCGAGCGGGGCGGGGCCCGAACAGGCCACGGCGGTCGCGCGACCGCCGCTCCTGTCGTCGCCCGCGCACGCCACACCGGTGAACAGCCAGCCGACCGGCAGGGGCCATGGCATCCACACCGGGACCTGCGCACGGTGCACGACGACCTGGAGGGCCTCGACGCTGGGCGGGATCACGGGCTGCAGCGGGTGCACGGTGCCGTCCACATCGCACTGCCAGGAGTCGGCAAAGAGACCGGGAGCCCTGACCCGGCCACCACACTTCGGGCAACTGGGTTCGCCCCTCATAGCGACCAACGGTCCTCTTCGGTCGCCGCCCCGTCAAGGACGATCACCCGTCCGGTGGCCCCGTCACCAGGAGAATTTAGATGTAGCTTGCACTCTTTAGCCTATCTAACTTAATATATGTATACATCAACGAACTCTGCGCGGCACTGAACGCGAAAGCAGTGAAGGAGCGGCTGTATGAACAGCAGGACAGGAGGCCCCGCCGAAGGGGACCCGTTCGACGCCGGAGCGGGCAGCATCCTGCGGCAACCGAAGGCGGTGTGGGCCACGGCTGGCGCCTCCGTCGTCGCCTTCATGGGCATCGGGCTCGTCGACCCGATCCTGCCCTCCATCGCCGAGGGCCTGGACGCCACCGCCGGCCAGGTCTCCCTCCTCTTCACCTCGTACTTCCTGATCACGGCCCTCGCCATGCTGGTGACCGGCTTCGTCTCCAGCCGCATCGGCGGCAAGAAGACGCTGCTCCTCGGCCTCGCGCTCGTGGTGGTCTTCGCGGGTCTGTCCGGCACCTCCGGATCGGTCGGTGAGCTGGTCGGGTTCCGCGCGGGCTGGGGGCTCGGCAACGCGCTCTTCGTGTCGACCGCGCTCGCCGTCATCGTCGGCGCCGCGGCCGGGGGCAGCGCGGCCGCGATCCTGCTGTACGAATCGGCGCTCGGCCTCGGCATGGCCTGCGGGCCCCTGGTCGGCGCGCTGCTCGGCGACGCCAGCTGGCGCTATCCGTTCTTCGGCACCGCCGTACTCATGGCGATCGGCTTCCTCTGCATCACGGCGTTCCTCAAGGAGCAGCCGAGGCCCGCGCGGAAGACGTCCCTGCTCGACCCCATCAAGGCCCTCGGCCACGGCGGGCTCGCCTCGGCGGCGGCCTCGGCCTTCTTCTACAACTACACGTTCTTCACCGTGCTGGCGTTCACGCCGTTCGTGCTGGACATGACCCCGTACAAGTCGGGCGCCGTCTTCTTCGCCTGGGGCGTGCTGCTCGCGGTCTTCTCGGTGCTCGTCGCGCCCCGGCTCCAGGAACGCTTCGGGTCCCTGAAGGTGCTCGGCGGTTCCCTGGTGCTGCTCGCCATGGACGTGCTGGTGCTCGGATACGGCAACCACACCGCGGCCATCGTCTGCACGATCCTGTCCGGTGCCTTCATCGGCGTGAACAACACCGTCTACACCGAACTGGCCCTCGGCGTCTCCGCCGCGCCGCGACCGGTGGCCAGCGCCGGCTACAACTTCGTCCGGTGGTTCGCCGCGGCCGCCGCGCCGTTCTTCGCACCGAAGATCGAGGAGTGGAGCGACATCCACATGCCGTTCGTCGTCGCGGCCGTCACGGCGGTCCTCGGCGCACTCGTGGTCTGGGTGCGCCGGGCCTCCCTCACCCACGAGGCCGAGGAACTGGAGCCGAAGCATGCGACGGAGGACGGGGTCGGCGTCTTCGCCGGCTGAGGCCCGCATATGGCAGGCCCCGCACGGCACTTCCGCCCGGTCAGTCCAAGGACACCGACCTGCGCAGCGGATCGCGCAGGTCCGTCCCGCTGGTCAGCCAGCGCTCCTGGAGGGCCGCCGCGCCGTGCACCCGCTTCCAGGCCGCCTCGTTCGGCGTCATGGGCAGCAGGGGCAGGAACCGTACGGGGTCCATGGGAGCGTCGAGATCCAGGTCCTCCACCAGGCCGCCGGACTCGGCGACCAGGACCGAGGTGAACGGCGCGGCCGGCCACAGGGGTTCGCCCACGTCCAGTGAGGCGCCCGGCGCCACGATCAGGCCCTCGACCTGAGGGGAGGCCGCCAGCACCGCGAGGGGCCGCAGCACCTTGTCCGTGTCGGCGAGACCCGCGCGTACCGAGAGGACCAGTTCGGCGCGCGGGCCCTTGACCGGGTCGGCGAGGGCCGCGGTGGGGTCGGCCATCGGCTGGGCGGACATACCGAGCGTGGCGTAGCGCACTACGTCGCCGTCCGTGAACCGCAGCACTTCGATCCGGTCGGTGCCGAGGAAGGTCACCGCCGCACGCGCGTCCGGTTCTCCGAGGCCAGTACGGAGACGGGCCTCGACCAGCGCAAGAACATCAGCCATGACGTGAGCATAGAACTCGTCAGTGAAGGGCAAAGCGGGGGCTTGACACTGCGGTCGGCTGATAGTGTTGGCCGCTGGCTCAGGGCAGCACGCAGAAGCGTCGCTTTCAAGCCCTGCGGACAGACACTGACTTTGCGCCACGGGTGCAGAGGGCGCATGGGACTTCCCTTACGGGGGACCGGCCGGAGGAGGTGGGGCTGCAATGGACCGAAGTCGACCGTGCAGTACCACCCGCTCTTCCGCCCGGTGAATCACGCAGCTCCGTAGCTGCACAAGCACAGGCACGTGCCGCATGCACCGCATGCGCTGTTCGTGCCGGGTGCGACGGAAGAGCACTTCGTTTCCACCTGATCTGTCTGAGTTCCCTGATCTGTGTCAGTAGCGAAGCTGCCACCGCGACGGTGCGGTGCTCCCCGCTTTGTGGACGTGCCAAACATTCCCGCAGCAGGACGTCCCCATTCCGGGCAGTTCCACCCGTCGTAGGCGGCCTCCCCTCGAAGGAGCCTGCCCATGTCGATGATCCGCGACCTTCGTGCCGCCGTCCGCCCCTCACTGCGCAAGGACGGCACCCCCTACTCCGCCGCGACGTCGTCATCGTCCGGGTACGCCTATGACGCGACCCGTGACGCCGCTTCCGCCGTCGTCGACTGCGCCGTCTACCGCGACGGGCGGCGCCTGGAGTGCGCCGACGCCCTCTCCCCGCACGAGGCGATGCTGGAGGTGCGCCGCCAGGGCGGCTTCGCCTGGATCGGTCTGCACGAGCCGACCGAGGCCGAATTCGCCGGTATCGCCGCCGAGTTCGGGCTGCATCCGCTCGCCGTGGAGGACGCGGTCCACGCGCACCAGCGGCCCAAGCTGGAGCGGTACGACGACACGCTGTTCACGGTCTTCAAGACCATCCACTACGTCGAGCACGAGGAACTCACCGCCACCAGCGAGGTCGTGGAGACCGGCGAGGTGATGTGCTTCACCGGCCGGGACTTCTTCATCACCGTCCGGCACGGTGGACACGGCTCGCTGCGCGCCCTGCGCCGCCGCCTCCAGGAGGACCCGGAGCTGCTCGCCAAGGGGCCCTCCGCCGTCCTGCACACCATCGCCGACCACGTCGTCGACGGCTACCTCGCGGTCGCCGACGCGATGCAGGACGACATCGACGAGGTCGAGACCGAGGTCTTCTCCGCGCCGAGCAAAGGCAAGGGGACCGCGCGCGGTGTCGACGCCGGGCGGATCTACCAGCTCAAGCGCGAGGTCCTGGAGTTCAAGCGGGCCGTCTCGCCGCTGCTGCGCCCGATGCTGCTGCTCAGTGAGCGGCCCATGCGGCTCGTCGACCCCGACATCCAGAAGTACTTCCGTGACGTCGCCGACCACCTGACGCGTGTCCAGGAGCAGGTCGTCGGCTTCGACGAACTGCTCAACTCGATCCTCCAGGCTAACCTCGCGCAGGCCGCCGTCGCGCAGAACGAGGACATGCGCAAGATCACCTCGTGGGCGGCGATCATCGCCGTGCCGACGGCGGTCTGCGGGGTCTACGGCATGAACTTCGACCACATGCCCGAGCTGCACTGGCGGTTCGGGTACCCGATGGTCCTCGCTCTCATCGGCGGCGTCTGCTTCGCGATCCACCGGACGTTGAAGCGCAACGGCTGGCTGTGACGGGGCGGCCCGCCCCGGCCGTCACTCGATAGGCTGCCGCCATGACTGCTGACGCGCTGCTCGGCCCCGCCCTCGTCGAGGAGGCCACCAAGAAGTCCGGCCTCATCTGGGTGCGGGGCGAGGGCTCCCCCGCGCGGGCGCTGTGGCACGTCTGGCACGAGGGCGCCGCGTGCCTCGTCGGCGACGGGCCGGGCGAGCAGCCGCTGCCGGGGATCGTCGACGGCGGGCGCGCCGAGGTGACCGTACGCAGCAAGGACAAGGGCGGCCGGGTCATCGCCTGGACGGCGACGGTGAGCGAGCTCGCGGCCGGTTCCGAGGAGTGGGAGGCCACTGTCGCCGAACTGAAGGGCAAGCGGCTGAACGCGCTCGACGCGGAGCGGATGCCGCAGCGCTGGGCCGAGGAGTGCCGGGTCGTGCGGCTCGCTCCGCTGGAGGCGACGACGGAGCTGCCCTCGGGATCGCTCGCGGCGGCTCCGCTGCCCACGGAGGCCACCACCCGCCAGGCGGTGCCCGCGGGGCTTCCCCGGCTGCTGTTCAAGCGCAAGCGCCGCTGAGGTCAGTGCCGTTGCTCCCTGAAGCCTGCCCCTCCCGGGCTCGCTTCTTCTGAATGGCGCACGGCTTACGACGTCGGGAGCTGCTTGCCGTAGTCGACCATCTCGGACTTGTTCGGCTCCTGGAGAGGGAAGTCCTTGTTCCAGTCGGTGAGTTTGAGGGTGCCCGCGTGGCCGCCGCGGTCCAGACGCAGGGGGTACGGCTTTCCGTCCAGGGCCACGCTCAGCGTGCCGCCCGCGCCCTCATCGCCGGTGATCTTGATGGTGCGCAGGGCGCCCGACTTCCCCCGGTCACCCTTGGCCAGTTCGCCGTGCAGGGTGAGCAGTCCCTCCAGGAGCACGTCCTTGTCCGTGAAGCCGCTCAGCTGTTCGTAGGCGGGGTCGCCCTTCGGGACCTTCACGTACTTGCCGTCGAGCTTCGCGGCCGCCGCCTCGTCCGCCTTCTGAGGCGTCCCGTCACCCTTGCCGCTGCCGTTGTCGTTGTCGTCGTGCGTCCAGAACCGCGAGTCGGCCTTCAGGAACAGGTCCTCGCCCACCCGCAGCAGCCGGAACGTCTGCCCCTTGGAGGTGACCGAGCCGGTGCCGCCCTTGCCCTTGAGGCGCATGTCGAGGGTGTAGGTGTGCCCCTTGCTCACCACCGTGCCGGAGAGCCGGACCGCCGACGCCGCCTGCGCCAGCCTGCTCGACTTGCCCTGGATCTTCGGCGCCGAGAGCTTCCCGACACCGTTCGTGCCGGCGTCCGGATCCTCGGGGCTGCCACACCCGGCAAGACTCGTGACCGCCGTGACCACGCCCACGCACATCGCGCTCACGAACGCTGCCCTGCGGGCGCGGCTGGCCAGGGGAAGTGCAGTCACAGGTGGCGCTGCCTCTCGTACGGACGACCTCTACGGCTACGGCAGTACGGCAGCGTACCCGGGTCGGCGCGGCGGATCGGAGCCAGTCCGTCCGGACCCTCCGCCGGGGCGTATCCGACCGGGACGGGCTAGCCTGAAGCCCGTATTGCCGGACAGAACGGCAGGAATCAGTTCAGCACGTGGGAAGCCCGCGAGAAGGAGGCGCACGCATGGCGGCAGGCGCCCCCAAGATCTTCGTCTCCCACCTCTCCGGCATCCCCGTCTTTGATCCGAACGGCGACCAGGTGGGGCGGGTACGCGACCTGGTGACGATCCTGCGCGTCGGCCGCAAGCCGCCGCGGCTGCTCGGTCTCGTCGTCGAGCTGGCGACCCGGCGCCGCATCTTCCTGCCCATGACCCGCGTCACCGGCATCGAGTCGGGCCAGGTCATCACCACCGGCGTGCTGAACGTACGGCGCTTCGAGCAGCGGCCCACCGAGCGGCTGGTCCTCGGCGAGATGCTCGACCGCCGGGTCCACCTGGTCGAGACCGGCGAGGAGGTCACCGTCCTCGACGTGTCGGTGCGGCAGCTGCCGGCCCGCCGCGACTGGGAGATCGACCGGGTCTTCGTACGCAAGGGGAAAGGCGGCACCTTCCGGCGCAAGGGCGAGACGCTCACCGTGGACTGGACCGCCGTCGACGGGTTCTCCCTGGAGGAGCACGGGCAGGGCGCGGAGAACCTCCTGGCCACCTTCGAACAGCTGCGTCCCGCCGACCTCGCCAACGTCCTGCACCACCTGTCGCCGAAGCGACGGGCCGAGGTGGCCGCCGCCCTCGACGACGACCGGCTCGCCGACGTCCTCGAAGAGCTGCCCGAGGACGACCAGATCGAGATCCTCGGCAAGCTCAAGGAGGAACGTGCCGCCGATGTCCTGGAGGCCATGGACCCCGACGACGCCGCCGACCTCCTCGCCGAGCTGCCCGAGGACGACAAGGAACGCCTCCTCACCCTGATGCAGCCGGACGACGCGGCCGACGTGCGGCGTCTGATGGCGTACGAGGAGCGCACGGCCGGCGGCCTGATGACGACCGAGCCGATCGTGCTGCGCCCGGACGCCACCGTCGCCGACGCCCTCGCGCGGGTGCGGCAGCAGGACCTCTCCCCCGCGCTCGCCGCACAGGTGTACGTGTGCCGGCCGCCCGACGAGACGCCGACCGGCAAGTACCTCGGCACCGTGCACTTCCAGCGGCTGCTGCGCGATCCGCCGTACACGCTCGTCGGCTCGATCCTCGACGACGACCTGCAACCGCTCGCCCCGGGCGCCGCCCTGCCCACCGTCGCCGGCTTCTTCGCGGCGTACGACATGGTGGCCGCGCCCGTCGTGGACGAGGGCGGGGCGCTGCTCGGGGCGGTCACCGTCGACGACGTACTGGACCACATGCTGCCCGACGACTGGCGCGAGACGGAGTTCCACCTGGAGGAGGAGGGAGCGGACGATGGCGGCGGCTGACCGGGAGCGCGAGAACCGCGCCGAGCCCAGGAGTCCACGATTCCGCCTCGACCAGCCGCGCACCCCGCGGCCCAAACTGCTGCCCGACTACGACCCGGAGGCGTTCGGGCGGCTCTCGGAGCGGATCGCGCGGTTCCTGGGCACCGGCAGGTTCATCGTCTGGATGACGGTCGTCATCATCCTGTGGGTGGTGTGGAACGTCTCGGCACCCGCTCATCTCCGCTTCGACCAGTACCCCTTCATCTTCCTCACCCTGATGCTCTCGCTCCAGGCGTCGTACGCCGCGCCGCTGATCCTCCTCGCGCAGAACCGCCAGGACGACCGCGACCGCGTCAACCTCGAACAGGACCGCAAACAGAACGAGCGGTCGATCGCGGACACCGAGTACCTCACCCGGGAGATCGCCTCGCTGCGCATGGGCCTCGGTGAGGTGGCCACCCGCGACTGGATCCGCTCCGAGCTCCAGGACCTGGTCAAGGAGCTGGAGGATCACCGGCACGAGCAGCGCGGCGAGAACCGCGTCGTATTCCCGTCGGAGGGGTCGCGGGGACGTGACGTAGGCGACCGCTGACGGCCCTTTCCCGGGCGGGGTTACCGCGCCGTACTATCGGGTCTATGGCTACGGAAGACGCGGTGCGTGAAGCACTGGCGACGGTGAACGACCCCGAGATCCAGCGACCCATCACCGAGTTGGGGATGGTCAAATCGGTGGACATCGGCGCCGACGGGGCGGTGGCGGTCACCGTGTACCTGACGGTCTCCGGCTGCCCGATGCGCGAGACCATCACGAAGAACGTGACGGACGCGGTCGCCGCCGTCGAGGGCGTCACGCGCGTCGACGTCACCCTCGACGTGATGAGCGACGAGCAGCGCAAGGAGCTGGCGTCCGCGCTGCGCGGCGGCACCGCCGAGCGCGAGGTCCCCTTCGCCAAGCCCGGCTCGCTCACCCGCGTCTACGCGGTCGCGTCCGGCAAGGGCGGCGTCGGCAAGTCCTCGGTGACGGTGAACCTCGCGGCCGCGATGGCGGCGGACGGCCTGAAGGTCGGCGTCGTGGACGCGGACATCTACGGCCACTCCGTGCCGCGCATGCTGGGCGCCGACGGCAAGCCCACCCAGGTCGAGAACATGATCATGCCGCCGTCCGCGCACGGCGTGAAGGTCATCTCCATCGGCATGTTCACGCCGGGCAACGCCCCGGTCGTGTGGCGCGGCCCGATGCTGCACCGCGCCCTCCAGCAGTTCCTCGCGGACGTCTTCTGGGGCGACCTCGACGTGCTGCTGCTCGACCTGCCGCCGGGCACCGGTGACATCGCGATCTCCGTGGCGCAGCTGGTCCCGAACGCCGAGATCCTCGTCGTGACGACGCCCCAGCAGGCCGCGGCGGAGGTCGCCGAGCGGGCCGGTTCCATCGCCGTGCAGACCCACCAGAAGATCGTGGGCGTCGTCGAGAACATGTCAGGGCTGCCCTGCCCGCACTGCGGCGAGATGGTCGACGTGTTCGGCACGGGCGGCGGCCAGAAGGTCGCCGAGGGCCTCACGAAGACGACGGGCGCCACGGTGCCGGTGCTCGGCTCCATCCCGATCGACGTCCGGCTGCGCGAAGGCGGCGACGAGGGCAAGCCGGTCGTCCTGACCGACCCGGAGTCCCCCGCCGGTTCGGCGCTGCGCACCATCGCGGGCAAGCTGGGCGGCCGTCAGCGCGGCCTGTCGGGCATGTCGCTGGGGATCACGCCGCGCAACAAGTTCTGAGCGTGCCCTGAAGGGGCGCGGGAGACTGCGCGACCAGCCACGGCGGACCCGCAGCCGGCCACGCGCCCCGGCGGGGCTAGGCGTACGCGCCGATGTCCTTGATCACCGAGAAGCCCAGCCCGTACGCGCTCATGCCGCGCCCGTACGCGCCCAGGTGGACGCCCTCCTCCGTGGAGCCCGCGAGGACCCAGCCGTACTCGGACTCGCGGTAGTGGAACGGCGTCGGCGTCCCGTCCACCGGCAGTGAGAGCGTCGACCAGTCGGCGCCCTCCAGATCGTCCGCGAGGACCCACGCCGTCTCCGTCTGCTGGTCCAGCCAGTCGTCACGCAGGCTGTGGTCCATCTGGCCCGGCCAGGTGTAGGACAGCAGGCCGACGCCGGCGAGCCAGGCCGCCGAGGAGACCGAGGTGGCCTCCAGGAGGCCGGTGCCGTCCGCGCTGCGCCGCACGGGGTTGGCCGCGACGGTCACCACCACCGCGAAGCGTTCCTTGTCGCTGTTGCCGAGGCTTCCCTCGGCGCGGACCGACGGCTCGTCCCCATGGCCGATCGACCCGTGTTCCACGGAACCGTCCGCCGTCGCGCCGACCCGCATCAGCCAGCGCGGCCCCGTGAAGGCCTCGTCGAGGCCGTACCAGGGGAAGGGCGCCAGCAGGTAACCGTCGACCATGCGCCGGGCGGAGGGCACCGCTTGCGCGGTGCCGTCCGCGGCCGGCGCCTGCGCGCCTACGCGACTTGTCGTCTCCATGTACCCGGCCGCCTCCTCGCTCTCGTCTGCCCGGAGCGGCCCGCCCCCCTCGGGCGTCCTCACGCCGGACAACAAGGCAGGATAGCCACACCGGTCGGCGGCGGCGGTTCAGGTGATCCGTCAGGTGGCGTCCGCGTCGAACGGCGGGCGGTCGGCGGAGTCGAGCTTTCCGGGCTCGGCGGACTTCTTCCGCATGTCCACGCGCGCCCCTGAAGAGGAGGTGGCAGCGGCCGGCGAAGAGGCGTCGGACGAGTCGCTGTCGCGTCCGTGCACGGCGTCCGCGACCTCGTTCATCTCCTTCTTCAGGTCGAAGCCGTTGCGGATCTCCTTGAGCCCGAGCTCGTCGTTGTCGAGCTGCTTGCGGATGAACTTCTTGGGGTTCAGGTCCTCGAACTCGAAGTCCTTGAACTCCGGGCCCAGCTCCTCACGGATGTCCGCCTTCGCGCTGTCCGAGAACTCGCGGATCTTGCGGACCGTGCGGGAGATGTCCTGGATGACCTTCGGCAGCTTGTCGGGGCCGAAGATGAGCACGGCGAGGACGACCAGCGCCACTATCTCGAGTGCGCCAATGTCATTGAACACCTAGAGCTCCTTGCGATGTCCTCAGCCCGCAACAGGTCGTCGTCCGAGGTCTGGACCGTGACCACGGTACCCGCCGCTCATGTCTGTCCGGTAGCCGCTGCGCCGCAACCGGGAGCGGACATGGCCGGACCTTTGCCCAGTCGTCGTCACAGTCGTTCTCCCGCTCTCCGCCCTCGGTCCGCTCAGTCCCCGTCCGCCGAGCCGAGCACCAGGGTGACCTCACGGTCGCGGCCGCCGCGCTCGATGGTCAGGTCCAGGCGGTCCTTGGGGCGGTGGGCGCGGACCTTGACGATCAGTTCGTCGCTGGAGTGCACGGGCGCGCCGTCCACCTCGGTGATGACGTCGCCGGGCTTGAGGCCCGCCTTGTCGCCGGGGCCGTTCGTGTTGACCGCGGGGCCGCCGTCCTTGCCCTTGTCGGCGATGCGGGCGCCGTCGCCGGTGAAGTCGGTGTCGAGCGTGACGCCGATCACGGGGTGCGTCGCCTTGCCGAAGTTGATCAGCTCTTCGGCGACGCGCTTGCCCTGGTTGATGGGGATGGCGAAGCCGAGGCCGATGGAGCCGGCCTGGCCGCCCTTCATGTCCGAGCCGTCACCGGCCGAGCGGATGGCGCTGTTGATGCCGATGACGCGTGCCTTGGAGTCGACGAGCGGGCCGCCCGAGTTGCCCGGGTTGATGGGGGCATCCGTCTGGAGCGCGTCGACGTACGAAATGTCGCTGCCGTCGCCCTTCTCACCGCCCGCGGTGATGGGCCGCTCCTTGGCGCTGATGATCCCGGAGGTCACCGTGTTCGCCAGGTCGAAGGGGGCGCCGATGGCCACGACGGGGTCGCCGACCTGCACGTTCTCGGAGTTGCCGAGGGTCAGCGGCTTCAGGCCCCGGACGTGGGAGACCTTGACGACCGCGAGGTCGTAGCCGGAGTCGCGGCCGATGACCTCGGCCTCGGCGGTGTCGCCGCCGCTGAAGGTCACCGTTATCTCGCCGCCGGTGCCCGCGGGCTCCACGACGTGGTTGTTGGTGAGGATGTGGCCCTTGCCGTCGAGGACGAACCCGGTGCCGGTGCCCTGCGCCGAGTCGCCGCTGACGTGCAGGGTCACGACGCCGGGCAGGGCCGCGGCGGCGATGCCGGCGACGCTGCCCCGGGGGCGGTCGGCGGACTCCGCGTCGGCCTGCGGGAATTCGATCTCGTCGACGCCGTTGCGCTCCAGGTACGAGCCGAGCGCGCCGCCGATGAGGCCGGACACCAGGGCGATGAGGGCGACCCCGACCACCACGAGCCGCCTGGCCCGCTTGCGCTGCTTCTCCCTCGTCTCCGGGGGCAGCGAGCCGATCTGCTGGAGCGGTTGGTTCCAGGGGTCGTAAGGCTGCCGTGGCGCGCCCTGAGCCCCCTGCGGCTGCCCCGGCTGCGGGGCGGGCGCCTGGGCGTGCGGCGCGCCGCCGTAGGGGGCTGGGGCGGCCGCACCGGGCGGGGGCGGCGTGGTCCCGTGCAGCGGGGCGGGACCCTGGGGGGCGGCCGGGAGCGTGGTGCCGTGGGCCGGGGTCGCCGCCGGGTGCTGCACCGGGGGTGCGGGCGCCCAGGGGCCCGGCTCGCCGTACGGCGGGGTGCTGTACGGGTCGGGGTCGTGCAGCGGGCGGGGCCGCTCGCCCTGCGCGGGCTGGGCGGCACCGGCGGGCCGCTCCGTGCCCGTGGCCGAGGTGCCCTGCGCGGGGACAGCGGGACCCGCCTCGCCCTGGCCCGGACCCTGCGGAAAGGCACCGGTCTGCCCGGCGGCAGGCCGCTCCGTGCCCGTGGCCGAAGTGCCCTGCACGGGGACAGCAGGGCCCGCCTCGGCCTGGCCCGGACCCTGCGGAAAGGCACCGGTCTGCCCGGCGGCAGGCCGCTGCGTCTCCGCGGCGGGCGGCTGATGCGTGGTCCCCGGCGATCCCTGCCGGGGCCGGCTCCACCACTTGGCCTTCGTGGGCCTGCCCTCGTCCATGCTCTCCCCACAACTGGCCCGCGGCGGACGCCGATTACATGCTCGAACCCCGTGCCGCCAAGTCCCCCCGGCAGGCACGGCCCACCGAGATTCAACCAGGTTCCCGCGGCGAAGCGCAGGGCACCGTCCCTTCGACCGCCGCGTCAGTGCACCCGCGAGGTGCCCAGCAGAGGGCCCGAACCCGGGGGCGCGGTGGCCGTGGTGGTCTCGGCGCCGGTGGTGGCGGTGGTCTCCAGCTGATCCGCACCCGTGCCGACGGGCCCCACCGCGGGCGGCCGGGCGAGGCCGGGCGCCGCAGGGGACCGGTGGTCCGGCTGCGGCGGGCGTATCAGGGGGGAGATCGTGGCGGCGCCCGCGAGCATCGGCGCGGTCAGTTCGTACACCGCGTCGTGCGAGCGGAGCGGCCGTGTGGTCCCGGGCAGCAGCGGGCCCGTCACCTCGGTCGGGGCGACCGGGCCGGAGTGGGCGCCGGGGCGCTGGCCCAGCGCCGACAGCGGATTGCCGGCGCCGCGGCGCCGGACGGAGTCGGGGGTCACGGCGACACCCGAGCCCTGGGTCCGCTGCGGCGTCACATTGCTGTTGGCCTTGGAGCCACTGGCCCGCGGGACGCCGGTATCGGCGGGGACGCCCACCGTGACACCGCCCAGCGCTATGGCGGCCAGCGACACCGCGCCCGCCGCGGCGAACGCGAAGCGCCGCCCGCGCCAGAGCGAGCGGTCGCCGTCGTGCCGGGTGACGTCGTGGATGCGGAAGCCGCGCCCCGCGCCGGGCAGCACCCCGGCGTGGGCGCCGGCCGGGACATACCCCACGAAGGGCTCGGTGCTCACGCCGAAGAGCCCGGTCCGCGGCAGTCCGGTGGAACCGGTGGAGCCGGTGGCGAACCCGTCCCCGTCGCCGGGATGTCGGGGGCCGTCGGGCGGCTCGGTGCCACCCGCCGGAAGGCCTTGGAGGCGGGCGAGGAAACTCTCGGAGGGCGGCGGCGGTGCCGCCTGCGCGAAGACGCTCTTCACGCGACGCTGGGCATCCGCCTCGGTCTTGCACATCGGACATGTCGCCAGATGCGCGAGGACGCGCTCGCGCGCGTCATGGCCCAACTCGCCGTCCACCAGGGCGGCGAGTCGGTCTCCCAGATGCTGCTCGGCCTCGGCCAGATGCCGCCCGGCAGGATTCGACCGTGATCCACTCACGCGGTCGCGCCCCCTCCTCCCAGCGCCAGAGCCCCCGTGACCGCGAGCGAACGACGCTCGGCGCGGGCCTCGGGAGAGCGGTGCTGGAGGGCCTTGCGCAGCTGCGAGCGGCCCCGGTGGATTCGGCTGCGGACCGTACCGAGCTTGACGCCGAGCGTGGCGGCGATCTCCTCGTACGAAAGGCCCTCGATGTCGCAGAGGACCACGGCGGCGCGGAATTCGGGCGCGAGGGTGTCGAGCGCCTGCTGGACGTCCGCGTCGAAGTGCGTGTCGTTGAACACCTGCTGCGGCGACGGCTCGCGGCTCGGCAGGCGCTCCGCCGCGTCGTCGCCGAGGGCGTCGAAGCGGATGCGCTGCTTGCGGCGCACCATGTCCAGGAAGAGGTTCGTGGTGATGCGGTGCAGCCAGCCCTCGAACGTGCCGGGGGTGTAGGTCGAGAGGGACCGGAAGACACGGACGAAGACCTCTTGGGTGAGGTCCTCGGCGTCGTGCTGATTGCCGGTCAGGCGATACGCCAGGCGGTAGACGCGGCCGCTGTGCGTGCTGACGATCTCCTCCCAGGTGGGCGGAGTCCACGCCTGCGATTCCGCGTCAGCGGCAAAGGTCGCGGTCTGAGCGGAGTCGTTGGCACGGATGCGGTCAGCGGTGTCGGTCACGGATTTCGGCTCACCCGCCAATCCGAGAAAACGCCGCAGCGCTCCTCCCCGATCCGCGGACGCAGCCGCACCTCCCCTGTCGGCTCTGGTGGTGTTGTCCAGTGGAGCCCCTACCATAACCACCTCGCCCGTTAGCTCCGGATAAGCGTTTTTACGTGAATTTGGTACAGGCTTCCGGGCAGCTGTCCTGCCTCTTCGGCGCGCCCGCTTCCGGTCTTGATCCATCCGTTACCCCCGCTGTCCTCCCACCCCCTGTAAACGCCCGGTCCCATCTGCGGGTTCCCGGCCCCAACGGATACAGTCACGGCCAGGCAACCACGGGGACAGGAGAGGGCCATTACCGGCAACCGGCAGACGAGCTGGGCGTTCGCCGACGCCTTTGTCGCCGAGGACGAGGCGCTGCGCTGGGCCCGGGACCGGGCCCGGGAGGCAGGGCTGCCCTCGGTGTCGCCCGGCACCGGCGCCGCGCTGCGGATGCTCGCCGCCACGGTTGACGCGAAAGCGGTGGCCGAGATCGGCACCGGCACGGGAGTGTCGGGGATCCACCTGCTGCACGGCATGCGGCCCGACGGTGTGCTGACCACGGTCGACCCCGAGCCGGACCACCAGCAGTTCGCCCGTCAGGCCTTCCGCGCCGCCGGGTTCGCCGGCAACCGCGCGCGCTTCATCCCCGGCAGGGCCCTGGACGTCCTGCCGCGCCTCGCGGACGGTGGTTACGACCTCGTGTTCTGCGACGGTGACCGCGTGGAGTCCATGGAGTACCTCGCTGAATCGTTGCGTCTGCTGCGGCCTGGCGGCCTCGTCTGTTTCGAGGGTGCCTTCGCGGACGGCAGGACCGTGGACTCCGGACCCCAGCCGGTCGAGGTGCTGCACCTTCGCGAGCTGCTGCGCACCGTGCGGGAGAGTCCGGACCTGGTGCCTTCGCTGCTGCCGGTGGGGGACGGGCTGCTCTGCGCCGTCAAGCGGTAGCGCTGCGCTCGCTCGGGCGGTTCTCGGTGCTGCCCGGTCGGGGTGCCGGGGGCCGCTTGTGTGGTTCGTCGGGTGCGGGTCGTTCTTGGCTGGGCGTGCAGTTCCCCGCGCCCCTATCGGGGCCGGGTACAGCACTGCCCCGGATCGGTGTCGCGGATCCGGGGCAGTGAAAAGTGTTGGCGCTTGCGCGTCAGCCGACGACCTTCTTCAGAGCGTCGCCGAGTGCGTCGGCCTCGTCCGGAGTGAGTTCGACGACAAGTCGTCCGCCGCCTTCGAGCGGAACGCGCATGACGATGCCCCGCCCCTCCTTGGTCACCTCGAGCGGGCCGTCGCCCGTCCGCGGCTTCATGGCCGCCATGCTCGTTCCCCTTCCTGAAACCAGCTCATCGCAGCCGACAACCCAGGTGTCACCGGCATCGAACACATTGCTTCCAGGTCATTATCCCGCATGGCGGGACCCGATGACCAACATCGGTCGGCATCGCTTGCGCAACGCGCGCCCGCAAAACCACCCAATTCGCCGATGTGGCTGCGATACTTCGCCGCCCCATACGCCTCACAGACCCGAAATTCTTTGACGCAGGTCACATATCCGGCCTCATGCCTGAGCCCGATGATCTCCGTCATGCTGAGTCCACGTACTGGACCGACGGAGGGGAACACCATGGCCGACAGCGTGCTCTACGAGGTGAGCGACGGACTCGCGACGATCACGATCAACCGTCCCGATGCGATGAACGCCATGAACACGGAGGCCAAGGTCGCCCTTCGGGAGGCCGTGCGGTCGGCCGCCGAGGACACCGCCGTGCGCGCCGTTCTGCTCACCGCGACCGGGCGCGCCTTCTGCGTCGGGCAGGACCTCAAGGAGCACATCGGCTCCCTGGCGGCGGACCGCGAGGCCGGTACCGGGCAGACCATGAGCACGGTCAGGGAGCACTACAACCCCATCGTGCGGACGCTGACGGGCATGCCGAAGCCGGTGGTGGCCGGGGTGAACGGCGTCGCCGCCGGCGCGGGCCTCGGCTTCGCGCTCGCCGCCGACTACCGCGTGGTCGCGGACACCGCGTCGTTCAACACCTCCTTCGCCGGGGTCGCCCTGACCGCCGACTCGGGCGTCTCCTGGACGCTGCCGCGCGTGATCGGCCCCGGCCGCGCCGCCGACCTGCTGCTCTTCCCGCGGAACCTGAGCGCCCAGGACGCGTACGACCTGGGGATCGCCAACAAGGTCGTATCCGCGGCCGAGCTGGCCGCCGAGGCCGCGAAGGTGGCCCGCGCCCTGGCCGAGGGCCCGACCCTCGCCTACGCGGCGCTCAAGGAGTCCCTCGCCTACGCCGCCTCCCACTCGCTGGACGAGTCGCTGGACAAGGAGGACGAGTTGCAGAGCAGGGCGGGCGCGTCGGAGGACCACACGATCGCCGTCCAGGCCTTCATCGCCAAGGAGAAGCCGAAGTACCTGGGCCGTTAGCCCGCGGAGGCCCCGCGCGAGGCCTCGCGGGCCACGCAGTCCGCGAGGTGGTCGTCGACCAGGCCGCAGGCCTGCATGAGGGCGTACGCCGTGGTGGGGCCGATGAAGCGGATGCCGCGCTTCTTGAGGGCCTTGGACAGGGCGATGGACTCGTCGGTGATCGCGGGCACGTCGGCGAGGACCCTCGGGGCCTCGCGGGAGGCGGGGTCCGGCGCGAACGACCAGATCAGGGCGTCCAGTTCGCCCTCGGCCCAGTCGGCGAGCACGCGCGCGTTGGCGAGGGTCGCGTCGATCTTGGCGCGGTTGCGGATGATGCCCGGGTCGGCGAGGAGCCGCGCACGGTCCTCGTCGGTGAACTCCGCGACCGCGGCGATCTTGAAGTCGGCGAAGGCCGCGCGGAAGCCCTCGCGGCGGCGCAGGATCGTGATCCAGGAGAGGCCGGACTGGAAGGCCTCCAGGCAGAGCCGTTCGTAGAGCGCGTCGTCGCCGTGGACCGGGCGGCCCCACTCGCCGTCGTGGTACGCGACGTAGTCCTCGGTGGACAGGCCCCAGGGGCAGCGCAGCGCGCCGTCCGGACCCGGGACCGCGCCGCTCTCGATCTCGGTGCTCACTGGTCGTCGTCGCCCTTCTGGTCCTTCGGCTGAGCGGTGTCCTCGGCCTTGTCGTCGGCGGCCGCCTCGTGGGGGCGCGGGTCGTACCCCTCGAAGAGGGCGGGGCCCGCGACCGCCGTGGCCTGGGCGCCGGCCAGGGCCGCCTCCAGCTCGGCGATGCGGGCGTCCCGCTCGGCCAGCTCCGCGCCGACGCGGCCGAGCACGTCGTCCACCTCGCCCATGTGATAGCCGCGCAGGGCCGTCGGGAAGCGGACGGCGTCGACGTCGGCCCGGCGCAGCGGACGGTCGACGGGCAGCGGGTCGGTGAACCGCTCGGGCGGGGCATCGGGCAGGGCGGCGCTCTCGCCGCCGCCGACCACGGCGAGGGTCACCGCGCCGACCACCACCACGAGGGCGATGACCAGGAACAAGAACAAGACCATGGCGTAGGCCCCCACGCTCGACTGCCCGTGCTGAAACTGTCAGGGTCCGATCGTGCCATGCGGCTGTGACAGTTAAGGTCGCAGGCGGCCACACGCGACGAGGACCCAGGAGGGCCACAGGGGATGCTCAGGCTTGGCAGGCGCGAGTTCGACGCGCACGAGCCGGTGATCATGGCGATCGTCAACCGGACCCCGGACTCCTTCTACGACCGGGGCGCCACGTTCCGCGACGAGCCGGCGCTCGCCCGGGTGGAGCAGGCGGTGGCCGAGGGCGCCGCCATCATCGACATCGGCGGGGTCAAGGCGGGCCCCGGCGAGGAGGTCACAGCGCAGGAGGAGGCGCGCCGCACGGTCGGCTTCGTCGCCGAGGTGCGCAAGCGGTTCCCCGAGGTGGTGATCAGCGTCGACACCTGGCGGCACGACGTCGGCGAGGCGGTCTGCGAGGCCGGCGCCGATCTGCTCAACGACGCCTGGGGCGGTGTCGACCCCAAGCTCGCGGAGGTCGCCGCGCGGTACGGCGCCGGCCTGGTCTGCACGCACGCGGGCGGCGCCGAGCCGCGGACGCGGCCGCACCGCGTCCGTTACGACGACGTGCTGGCCGACATCCTGCGCGTGACGGTGGGCCTGGCCGAGCGGGCGGTCGGGCTCGGCGTCCCGCGTGAGTCCGTGCTGATCGACCCGGGGCACGACTTCGGCAAGAACACCCGGCACAGTCTCGAAGCCACCCGGCGGCTCGGCGAGATGGTGGAGACGGGCTGGCCCGTGCTGGTCTCGCTGTCCAACAAGGACTTCGTCGGCGAGACCCTGGACAAGCCGGTCAAGGAGCGGGTGATCGGCACGCTGGCGACGACGGCGGTCTCGGCGTGGCTTGGCGCGCAGGTCTACCGCGTGCACGAGGTCGCGGAGACGAAGCAGGTCCTGGACATGGTGGCCGCCATCGCGGGGCACCGGCCCCCGGCGGTCGCCCGCCGGGGACTCGCCTGAACCCCCTGAAATCCCTTGAACTCCCCTGAGGGGAAGAAGCTACGTCCCGACTTCCTTGGTCACCAGGGAGATGGCCTCTTCCACGTCGTCCGTGACGTGGAAGAGGAGCAGGTCGGCCTCGGAGGCCTTGCCCTGGGCGATGACCGTGTTCTTCAGCCAGTCGATCAGGCCCTGCCAGTACTGCGAGCCGAACAGGACGATCGGGAAGCGCGTGACCTTGCGGGTCTGGACGAGGGTGAGCGCTTCGAAGAGCTCGTCCAGGGTGCCGAGGCCGCCGGGCAGCACCACGAAGCCCTGCGCGTACTTCACGAACATCGTCTTGCGGACGAAGAAGTAGCGGAAGTTCACGCCGATGTCGACATATGGGTTCAGGCCCTGCTCGAAGGGGAGCTCGATGCCGAGGCCGACCGAGGTTCCCTTCGCCTCGACGGCGCCTTGGTTGGCGGCCTGCATGGCGCCGGGCCCGCCGCCCGTGATGACGGCGAAGC
The DNA here is from genome assembly GCF_043078805.1 of Streptomyces sp. NPDC015345. Taxonomy (NCBI): domain Bacteria; kingdom Bacillati; phylum Actinomycetota; class Actinomycetes; order Kitasatosporales; family Streptomycetaceae; genus Streptomyces; species Streptomyces sp. NPDC015345. The sequence continues at coordinate 391,212 of NZ_JBIBTX010000003.1, forward strand.
CGGCCTCCACGAGCGCCCGGCCGATCTCCACCCCCGCCGCATACTCCGGTGAGCCCGCGGGAGTGCGCGCCGAGCCGAAGACGCTGATCGCGGGCGGGAGTTCGGCGAGGGTGCCGAAGCCCTCGATGAACTCGGACTGGATGCGCAGGACCCGCCAGGGGTCGGTGTGCACCCACTCGGAGGGGCCTTTGGAGTCGAGGAGACGCTGATCGGTGGTGCCTGCCTGGACCTTGTCGCGGCGGCGCAGCACCGGCCCGAGCCGCTGCTCCTCGGGACGCTTCCTGGCAGCGGGGGCACCACTGTCTGGGCTGGCATTGGGGTCGGTCATCGTCTGCTCCCTCCACGCGTGCGTGCCTCACAGCGTAGATCTACGCGGGTTACGCCCGAGGGACCTCGGGATGTCCGGCCCCGAAGCCGCTCGGGAAGCCGCCTATGACGTCAGCCAGGAGCGCAGCCGCTCCTCCGCCTCCGGGATCAGCGAGGCCTTCACACGCTCGTCGATCTTGTGGGCGAGCAGCGGGTCGCCGGGGCTGAAGTTCACCGCGGGCACGCCGAGCGCGCTGAAGCGGGAGACGTCCGTCCAGCCGAACTTGGGGCGGGCCTCGCCGCCGACGGCCGCCATGAACGCGGCGGCCGCCGGGTGGGTGAGGCCGGGGCGGGCCGGGCCGGTGTGGTCGTCGACGATGAACTCGTCGACGCCGCAGTCCGCGAAGTAGTCGCGTACGAAGGCGAGGGCTTCCTCCTCGCTGCGGTCCGGCGCGTAGCGGAAGTTGACGGTGACGGTGCACTCGTCGGGGATGACGTTGGTGGCGACGCCGCCCTCGATGCGGACGGCGTTGAGGCCCTCGTGGAACTCAAGGCCCTCGACGACCGGCTTGCGCGGTTCGTACGCGGCGAGCTTCGTCAGGATCGGGCCGGCGGCGTGGATGGCGTTGGAGCCCATCCACGCGCGCGCGGAGTGCGCGCGCACGCCCTTGGTCCTCAGCAGGACCCGCAGGGTGCCCTGGCAGCCGCCCTCGACCTGGCCGTCGGTCGGCTCCAGGAGGACCGCGAAGTCGCCCGCCAGCCAGTCGGGGTGCGCCTCGGCGACATGGCCGAGGCCGTTCAGGTGGGCGGCCACTTCCTCGTTGTCGTAGAAGACGAAGGTGAGGTCGCGGTTGGGCTCGGTCACCGTCTGGGCGATGCGCAGCTGGACGGCGACGCCCGACTTCATGTCGCAGGTGCCGCAGCCCCACAGGACGCCGTCCTCGTCCAGGCGGGAGGGCACATTGGGAGGGTTGTCCGCGATCGGCACCGTGTCGATGTGCCCGGCGAGGACGACCCGCTCCGCGCGGCCCAGGTTGGTGCGGGCCACCACGTTGTTGCCGAGCCGGTCGACCGTGAGGTGCGGCAGGCCGCGCAGGGCCGCCTCGATGGCGTCGGCGAGGTCCTTCTCCGAGCCGCTCGGGGACGGGAAGTCGACGAGCCGGGCGGTCAGCTCGGCGGCGTCCAGCGTGAGGTCAAGCGCGGTCTGAGGCATGCGGAAGACCCTAACGCCAGAGAACTCCACGGGGCGCGCGGGCCTGTCGGTGGACTCCAGTACCTTGGACGCGTGCCTGAGCCCCCCACCCCTCTCCTCCGGCGCGGCCGCATCCGCCGTCTCACGGCCGCGGTCGTCGTGCTGCTCGCCGTCGTGGGCTATGTGGCGGTGCAGTACGTCTACGGGGGCAAGCCCGCCCCCCGGTGCACGGTGGTCTCGGCGGACGACGACGGCGCGTCGTACGAATTCACCGCCGAGCAGGCGCGGAACGCCGCGACGGTCGCCGCCGTCGGCACCTCGCGCGGCATGCCCGAGCGCGCCGTGACCATCGCCCTGGCGACCGCCCTACAAGAGTCGGGACTGCGCAACATCCGGCACGGCGACCGGGATTCGCTCGGTCTCTTCCAGCAGCGCCCCACGCAGGGCTGGGGCGACGAGCGCCAGATCATGGACCCGGCATACGCGTCGGCCCGTTTCTACGAGCACCTCGCCGAGGTCCCCGGCTATTCGCGCCTGCCGCTGACGGTCGCCGCGCAGCGCGTGCAGCGCAGCGGCTTTCCGCAGGCCTACGCCAAGCACGAGCCGGACGCCGTGCTGCTCGCCGCCGCGCTCACCGGCCGCGCGCCCGCCACGTTCACCTGCGAGGGCCGCCCGGGCACGGATCCCGGCGGCCCCGCGAAGGTGCGGGCCGCGCTTGTGCGTGACTTCGGCCGCGAGGTGCGGCCCGACGCCGCCCGGGGGCGCACGGTGACGGTCCCGGTGCCCGCCACGGCCGCCGCCGACGGCAGGGCCCCGCGGCGGGGCTGGGAGCTGGCGCACTGGGCGGTGGCGCAGGCCTCGGCGCTGCGTGTCGAGCGCGTCTCGTACGGCGGCCGGGAGTGGCGCGCCTCGGACCCGGGGGTGTGGCGCGAGGTGCGCCGGAGCGGGTCCGCGGGGCCCGGCGGCGCCCTGGACGAGGTCCGAATCGTCACTGGGCAGTAGTGCGGCCGGTCACCCGATCGAGGGGCGGCGATCACGGCACGGCGACGCGCCGCCCGGATTTCCCGCGTGTCTGCCGAGGCACCCTGAAAGGCCGTGCGACCGAAGGGAATTAAGGTTTCGGCAGCGCTCCGGGAACACGAGCTTTTTGCCCGTTTTTATCCAGAACCGATAATGCGACGCATTGCCAACTCTTTACGTTGGCGCACCGCAACCTTCGCGGGCTTCGAGCGGTATCCACTGTGTCCGATCGCCGGAAGCCATCCGGTGGGACGCCGGAACCGAACCGGCCGGACACCCCAACGTTCTCTCCCCGTCTGAAGGAGCATCATGTCCCTCCCCCTGACCCGCCGGATCGCCCGCGCCGCGCTGCTCAGCGCAGCAGGCGCAGCTTCCGTGGTCGGTGCGGCCGGCTCCGCGAGCGCCGTTGGCCTGCCTGCCGCCCCCGACCTGGGCGGGCTGACCGCGCTGGACGGCGCCGGCATCGGCGACACCGTCGACGGCGCCGCCCAGAAGACCACCAAGGTCGCCGGTGACACCGGCAGCAAGGCCGTGAAGAAGGGCGTCCCGACCGCGGGCAAGGTCGTCGGCAAGAGCGCCAAGACCGCGACTCCCGCCGCGCAGAAGGCCGCCGGTGACGTCGCGGCCAGCGCCGGTGAGGTGGTCGGTGAGACGGCGGGCACGGCCACCGGCGCCGGTCTGCCCACCGATGGTGTCGCCAAGGGCGGTCTGCCGACCCAGGGCCTGCCTCTCGGCTGATCACCCGCACCTCATGACGCAGGGCCCGGAGCCATCGGCTCCGGGCCCTGCGTCGTGCTCAGGGGCTCACCCCAGGCGCTCGACCGCCGCGGCCACCCGCTCGTCCGTCGCCGTCAGCGCCACGCGCACGAAGCGGGCGCCCGCCGGGCCGTAGAAGTCGCCGGGCGCCACCAGGATGCCGAGCCCGGCGAGGTGGCCGACGGTGTCCCAGCAGGACTCCTCGCGCGTCGCCCACAGATACAGGCTCGCCTCGCTGTGCTCGATACGGAAGCCGTGCTTCAGGAGGGCGTCGCGCAGGGCGGCGCGCCGGGCCGCGTACCGCTCGCGCTGCTCGCGGACGTGCTCGTCGTCCCCGAGCGCCGCGACGACGGCGGCCTGGGTCGGCGCGGAGGTCATCATGCCGCCGTGCTTGCGGATCTGCAGCAGGTCGCCGAGGACGGCCGCGTCACCGGCGATGAACGCGGCGCGGTAGCCGGCGAGGTTCGACCGCTTGGAGAGCGAGTGGACGGCGACGATCCCGTCGTACGAACCGCCGCACACGTCCGGGTGCAGCACCGAGACCGGGTCGGCCTCCCAGCCGAGCTCCAGGTAGCACTCGTCGCTGACCAGCAGCACGCCGTGCTCGCGCGCCCAGGCGACGGTGCGGGTCAGCTCCTCGGCCGTGAGGACGCGACCGGTCGGGTTGGAGGGCGAGTTCAGCCACAGGAGCTTGAGGCGGGTGGGGTCGAGGTCCGTGGGCTCGTCGTAGGCCACGTAGTCGGCACGGGCGAGCCGGGCGCCCACCTCGTACGTGGGGTAGGCAAGGCGGGGGTAGGCGACGACGTCGCCAGGGCCGAGCCCCAGCTGCGTCGGGAGCCACGCCACCAGCTCCTTGGAGCCGACGACCGGCAGCACCTCGCGGTGCGTGATGTCCTGTGCGCCAAGACGCCGCCGGCACCAGCCGGTGATCGCGTCGCGCAGCTCGGGGGTGCCCCACACCGTCGGATAGCCCGGCGAGTCGGCGGCCCCGACGAGGGCCTTCTGGATCAGCTCGGGGACCGGGTCGACCGGCGTCCCCACGGACAGGTCGACGATGCCGCCCGGGTGCGCGGCCGCCGTGGCCTTGTAGGGCTCCAGCTTGTCCCAGGGGAAGGCGGGAAGCCGATCGGAGACTGCGGACACGTGCTCACTCCCGTGGTGCGCTTGTTCTTCGGGGGCGCCTCGCACGCTCCCGTGGAAACACCTCGGTCCCGTACGCGGGACGTGCCGTACGGGACCGGGGCGGTGCTCAGGCCGTCGTTACTGGTTCTGCGGCGGCAGTGCGGCGATGAAGGGGTGGTCGCGCTCGATCAGGCCGAGCTTGCTCGCGCCACCGGGCGAACCGAGCTCGTCGAAGAACTCGACGTTCGCCTTGTAGTAGTCCTTCCACTCCTCGGGAGTGTCGTCCTCGTAGAAGATCGCCTCGACCGGGCAGACCGGTTCACAGGCACCACAGTCGACGCATTCGTCCGGGTGGATGTACAAGGACCGGGAGCCCTCGTAAATGCAGTCGACCGGGCACTCCTCGATGCACGCCTTGTCCTTGACGTCGACACAAGGCTGCGCGATGACGTAGGTCACGCTGTCGTTCCTCCTCGATACGGGCGTTGGCGGGCCGTCCTCAGGCTCCGCTCGCCTGGCGCGCGGGAGCGCGGCGTCGTCGATGCCCGCACCTAGTATCTCCGTTCCTGGGCATGATCCGAACAGGAGGGGCGTACAGAGCTGTGGAATTCACTGCGGGCGGACGGCTTGAGGTCCGCATCACCCCTGCTGACGTGGGGAAACGAGTCTCCGTCCGGCGCCTGGGTGAGGCGGGAGAACCTGGGGGCAAGTTCACCGACACGGTCGGTGTTCTCACATCGTGGACCGATGGTGTGGTGGTCATCACACGGCGGAACGGCGAGTGCGTCCGCATCCCGGAACACTCCCTGGTCGCGGGCAAGGTCGTGCCGCAGGCACCGGCCCGCCGACGGGGCCCCGCCGCCTCGTACGCCGAGCTGGCCCGGGTCTCCGCGCGGGCCTGGCAGCCGGTGGAGAGCGAGCGGCTCGGCGACTGGGAGCTGCGGGCCTCGTCCGGGTACATGCGCCGCCTCAACTCGGCGCTGCCGCTGGGCGACCCGGGACGGCCGCTGGACGAGGCGCTGACGTACGTACGCCAGTGGTACGCGGCCCGCGGGCTGCCCGCCCGCATCCAGGCCGCGACCGGCGCCGAGGGCACCCAGGAGCTGCTCTGCGCCGAGCTCGCGGCGCGCGGGTGGGAGCGCGAGGTGAGCGCTGAGCTGCACATCGGCGCTCTCGCGCCGATCGCCGATCCGAATGTCGACGTGGACGTGTCGCGCGTAGACCTGTCCCGGTCCTGCGGCGAGGCGTGGCTGCGGCGCTACGGGCGGTCCGGGGACTTGGCACCTCATGTGTCCAAGGTGCTGGCGAGCGGGCCCTCGGTGTGGTTCGCTTCCGTGCCCGGGAGCGGTGACTCCATGGCCGCGATCGGGCGGTGCGTGGTGGACGGACGCTGGGCCGGGTTCATGGCGGTCGAGGTGGACCCGGAGCACCGGCGGCAGGGACTCGCCACCGCGGTGATGACCGCGCTGGCCCGTCAGGCCCTGTCCGACGGCGCGTCGGCGGCCTGGCTCCAGGTCGAGGAGGGCAACGACGGCGCGCGGGCGCTGTACGGCCGGATGGGCTTCGCGGCGCATCACGCCCATCACCACTACCGGCACGGCGGGGCCTGAGCGGGAGCGGCCCGGCGGGGTCAGCACGGCACGGCACGGAAAGCAGCCCGGCGAGGGCATGAGACACGAGGCACGTATGCACGCGGAGTCCGGCGAATGGCGGCGGCGGTTCGCCGAAGAGGCACGGTCCGAACGGCCCGGACTCGCCCTGCTGTGTCTGCTGATCGGCACGGAGGCCGACCCCTCACTGGACGAGGCGGGCATCGACGCCGCCGAGATCGAGCTGGACCGGCTCGCGGGGCTGCTGCCCTTCCGGCCCGGCGGGCCCCGCGCGTGGGCGTCGGCGATGGCCGAACTCCTCGGTGATCGGTGCGGGTTCGAGGGGACGCCGGGCGACTACCAGCGGCTTGAGTCCTCCCTGCTGCACGAGGTGCTGCGGCGCCGCAGAGGGCTGCCGATCCTGCTCTCCGTCGTGTGGATGGAGGTGGCGCGCCGCGCGGGCGCTCCCGTGTACGGGGTGGCGCTGCCGGGCCACTTCGTGGTCGGCTTCGGGCCCCGCGACGACCAGGTGCTCGCCGACCCCTTCGACGGCGGGCGGCTGCTGACAGGGCAGGACGCGGAGCTGCTGGTGGCGGGGACCGCGGGCACCGGGATCCAGCCGTCGATGCTGACGCCCGCCGACCCGCTGAACATCGTGCAGCGCGTCCTCAACAACATCCGCGCCTGGGCCGCCGCGCGTCCCGAGCGCTCGGAGGTCGCGCTGTGGGCCCTCGACCTCTCGCTGCTGCTGCCCGCGCACCCGGCGCGCCTGCGCTACGAACGCGCCCAACTCCTCGTCCAGCGCGGCGACTTCCTCGGCGGCGCGGCGGAGCTCGACGAGTACGCCGACGTGGTGACGGCCGTGGAGCCGACCACGGCGGACCGGGTGCGCCAGCAGGCGCGGGCGGCCCGCGCCATGCTGAACTGAGCGGCCGGGGCGGCGGTACTCGATCGGGCCGGCCGGGCACCAGGGCGTATGCATCCCCGGCTCACCGGAACCACCGAGTGGCGGCGGCTGTTCGCCGCCGAGGCCGGTGCCCCGCGGCCGATCTCGCGCTGCTGTGCCTGCTGATCGGCGCGGAGGCCGACCCCTCCTTCGGCCGGGAGGACATCGACCGGGCGCGGCTCCAGGCGCGGGGCGCGCGGGCGCTGCTGAGCTGAGCGGCGGCCGCGGGTCAGAGCCAGCCCTTGTCGCGGGCCGTCCTGACCGCCTCCGCGCGGTTGCGGACGGCGAGCTTCTGGATGGCCGTGGAGAGGTAGTTGCGGACCGTGCCCGGGGAGAGGTGCAGGGCGTCGGCCAGCTCGGCGTTGGTGGCCCCGTCGGCCGCGGCCCGCAGGACCTCGCGCTCGCGGTCGGTGAGAGGGTTCGCGCCTTCCGCGAGGGCCGCCGCCGCCAGCGTCGGGTCGATGACCCGCTCCCCCGCGAGGACCTTGCGCACGGCCTCGGCGAGCTGGGCGGCGGGGGCGTCCTTGACGAGGAACGCGTCGGCGCCGGACTCCATGGCGCTGCGCAGGTAGCCGGGACGCCCGAAGGTGGTCAGGACCACGATCTTCGACTCGGGGCGCGCGGCATGCAGTTCGGCCGCCGCTTCGATGCCCGTGCACCCGGGCATCTCGATGTCGAGGAGCGCCACGTCCACGTCGTGGGCGCGGGCCGCCGCGAGCACCTCGTCGCCGCGGGCCACCTGGGCGACGACCTCGATGTCCGGCTCAAGGCCGAGCAGCGCCGCGAGCGCCTCGCGGACCATCGACTGGTCCTCGGCGAGGAGCACCCTGATCGTCGCGCTCCCGTCCCCTGCCACCCCGTGGCCGTCCTCGCTGGTCATGAGGGGGATCCTACGGCCGTCCCGGCCATCGGGACGCGGGCCGCCAGGCGGAAGCCGCGGCGGCCCGCCGGGCCCGTCTCCAGGGCACCGCCGACCGCCTCCACGCGCTCGGCGAGGCCCGTCAGGCCGTTGCCCGCGGCCGTGCCCGAGCCGCCCACGCCGTCGTCCTCCACGGTCAGTTCCAGGAGCGGCCCCGTGAGGGTCTGGCGGGCCGTGAACGCCACCGTGCAGCGCCGGGCGCCACTGTGCCGCACGACGTTGGTCACGGCCTCCCGCAGCGCCCAGGCGAGCGCCGCCTCGCCGTCCTCGCCGGGCAGTTCGGCGGGCGCCCGGAGCGGGACGTCCGCCTCGATGCCCGCGGCGGTCAGGGCGGTGCGGGCGCCCGCCAGCTCACCGGCCAGGGTGCGCCTGCGGTACCCGGAGACGGCCTCGCGGACGTCCACCAGGGCCTGGCGGCTGACCTGTTCGATGTCGGCGACCTGCTGGGCGGCCCTGTCGGGGTGGTCGGGGAGCATCCGCCCGGCCAGTTCGCTCTTGAGCGTGATCAGGGAGAGCGAGTGGCCGAGCAGGTCGTGCAGGTCCCGGGCCAGCCGCAGCCGCTCCTCGTTGGCGGCGAGCTGGGCGACGGTGGCTCGTGCCTGGCGGAGCTGGATCGTCGTACGCACCAACTGGCGTACGCCGCTCATCGCGAAGCCGGTGAGGACGTTGAGCACCGCGAGGTTGCCGAGGAGGTCCTGGAGGCTGTCGGTGCGCAGACCCACCCCGATCAGCGCGGCGGTGACCGCCGGGATGACCCAGGCCGCGTGGCGCAGCGGCAGCACCGCGCCCGCGGCCACGGAGACGTAGACGAAGAGGCCGAGCCAGTTGGTGCCGAAGCTGAGGGCGAGGACGACCGCCAGGACGAACTGCGCCGCGAACCACCCGTGCACCCTTCCCCAGTCGAGCACCCGTGAGGTGTACCGGAAGACGAGCGCGAGGTAGCAGACCACGAAGACCGACAGGCCGAGCCAGCCCAGCGCCGTGGCCGCGGCGCCGCGCTCCGCCGTCAGCAGGTCCCGCACGGGGCTCGCCATGAAGACCAGCCAGACGCCGATCCACAGGGACTTGGCGAGGATCTGGCGGCGGTCGTGGGCGGGTCGGCCGAAGGTGTGCAGCGGGTGGGCCTCTTCGAGGCGGTCGATGGCGCGCGCGTCCTCGGCGCGGGGGGTCTCGCTCACGGCTTCAGTGTGTCCTTCCGATACAGCCATGCCGCGCCGCCCGCGAAGAGGAGGAAGTAGACGGCGAGCAGGGTGACGTCCTTCGCGTGCGGGGCGTCGCCCAGTTCGATCGCCTGCCCGAGGGCAGCGTACGCGTGGGTGGGCAGCCAGGACGCGACGTCCCGCAGCCACTGCGGGAAGGTCGTCGTCGGCATCCACAGGCCGCCGAGGAGCGAGAGCCCGAAGTAGACGATCATCGTGATCGGGCGGACCGCGTCGCCGGAGGCGAGGTAGCCGATGGCCACGCCGAGCGCCGCGAAGCAGAGGCTGCCCGCCCAGATCGCACCGGTCAGCGCCAGCCACTGCCAGGCCGCGAAGCGGACGTCCTTGAAGACGGCGGCGACGGCGAACACCACGACGATGGACGGCAGGCTGACCACGGCCGCGCTCGCCGTCTTCGCCAGCACATAGCCGCGGCCGGGCAGCGTCGTCAGGCGCAGCTGCCGCACCCAGCCGCTCTCCCGCTCCTTGGCGATGCGCTCGCTGTTGCCCATCAGGACAGCGGTGAGGGCGCCGAAGGACGCCATCGACACCATCACGTACGCGGGTACGGACAGCCCCGAGCCGGGGACCTCGTCGGAGCCGCCCTGGCTGCCCGCGATGATCAGGAACAGCATCGCGGGATAGATGACGGAGAAGAACAGGAACTTGCGGTTGCGCAGGGCGCGGATGATCTCCAGCCGGACCAGGGCCCATGACGTCAAGGTGGTCAGCATGCCGACTTGGCCTCCTCGGCCGCGGTGATCGCCACGAAGGCCTGCTCAAGGCCGAGCCCGGCGACTTCGAGGTTGCGGGGGTAGACGCCGAGTCCGTACAGCGCGTGCACGGTCGCGTCGGCGTCGGTGGACTGGAGGCGGACCGTGCGCCCGGCGACATCGAGCGACGTCAGGAACGGCAGCCTCCCGAGGCGCGCGGCCAGTTCGGCGCCGATCTCCGCGAGGTCGAAGGAGACCTTGCGGGCGCCCGCCTTCGCCTTGATCTCGGCGGCGGTGCCGTCGGCGAGGAGGCGGCCGCGGTGCAGGACCAGGACGCGGTCGGCGATCGCGTCGGCCTCCTCCAGGTAGTGCGTGGCGAAAAGCACCGCACGGCCCTGGTCCGCCTGCTCCCGCATGGTGGCCCAGAACGCCTGGCGGGCGGTGACATCCATGCCGGTGGTCGGCTCGTCCAGGACGATGAGGTCGTTCGCGCCGGCCGTGGCGAGCGCGAAGCGCACCCGCTGCTCCTGGCCGCCGGAGAGCTTGTCGACCTTGCGGTCGGCGATCTGTGTGATGCCCGCGTGGGCGAGCACGTCGTTCACGCGGTGGCGCCTCGGGTGCAGGGCGCAGGCGAGCTCGACCATCTCCCGCACGGTGACCTCGCCCATCAGGCCGCCGCTCTGGAGCATGGCGCCGACCCGGCCCTCGGTGATCGCCTCGCGCGGGGACGTCCCGAAGACGCGGACGGTGCCGCTGTCCGGGCGGCGCAGGCCGAGCAGCAGGTCGAGGGTGGAGGACTTGCCCGCGCCGTTGGGGCCGAGGAGCGCCACCGTCTCGCCGGGGCGCAGGTCGAGCGTGAGGCCGTCCACGGCGCGGACGTCGCCGTAGGACTTGGTCACCCGCTCAAAGCTGACCGCGCTGGTGGCGGTCGCTGGGAGTGTGGTCGTCGTCATGCCGACCATCGTCACAAAAGCGCAGGTGGGGGCGGCAGTGCCGGGAGTGATGTCTCCGGGATGACAGATGTCATGCCGGAGGCCGGACGGTTCACCCGGTCACCTGGGCGGGCCGTCCGGCCTCCTGACGATGAGCCGGCGTACGCCGGTCAGCCGGCGTTCGTCTCGATCACCCCGATGCGCTCCGCGGGCGTCTTGCCGAGCAGCGCCTTGTTCATGGCACCGGCCACGTCCGTGGGCTGGACCGGCGTCTTCTCGCCGTTGCCGCGCTGGATCAGGATGCCGTCGAAGACGTTGCCGTACAGCTTCTTGAGTTCTTCGAGGTCGAAGTGCGGCTGGAGGGTGCCGCTGTCGGTGGGCCTCGCCTCAAGGATCTTCGGCAGGGACTTCGCCGGGCCGAACGGGATCGACCGGCCGCCCGCCTTGATCGTGACGTTGGCGGACATCGCCGGCTTCGCGAACCGGGTCATGAACTTGTCGACCTCCGCCTTGGAGACCGTCGGCTTGCGGGTGGTGACCGGGACCTGGACGGCGCCCGCGCTGCCCGTCTCGACCTGCTTCTGGTACGCCTGCGCGACCGCGGTCGTCGAGGCGTCGGCGTCGATGCCCTTGCCGACCTTGCCGTAGACGGGGACGGCCTTGCCGGGCACGAACTTGACCGTGCCGTCCTGCGCCGAGCCCGAGCCGCCCGCGGCGCGCTCCAGGGCGGCCGCCAGCTTCTCCTCGTCGACGGGCACGACCGGGTCGACGACGCGCTGGTTGCCGAAGAGCGAACCGATCACGGAGACGGGGTTGTAGTCGCTGCCCGCCGCCACGCGGACGGTGGCCTGGCTGTCCACGGTCAGGCCGGCCTGGTCGGGCTTGAGCGTGACCGTTTCGCCGTCCACCGACAGCTTCAGGGGCTTGGTGACGCGCGCGCCGATGGCGTCGTCGAGCTTCTTGACGGCCTCGTCACGGGTGCCGCCGCCGATGTCGACGCCGAGCACCGTGGTGCCCTTCGGCACGTCCGCGTGGTTCATCAACAGACCCGCGCCGTACGCCCCGCAGGCCACGACGACCACGGCGACCGCGAGGAGGACCAGCTTGTTGCGGCCCTTCTTCTTCTTTGCGGGCGCGGCGGCCGGCACGTCGGAGCGCACCGGCTCCGGCAGCTTCGGCGGCGTGTGCGACATCGCCCCGTCACCCTGCGGCCCCGCCGGGAAGGGCGAGTTGTCCTGCGTGGGCGGTACGACGGGGATGCCGCTGGTCAGCGTGTCCCCGGAGACGTTGGTGCCGGGCGTCGGGGCGCCGGGGCCGCCGGGCAGGGAACCGGGACCGCCCGCGGGCGGGCGCTGGCCGCCGGAAGGCGGCGAGACGGGTCCGGCCTTCTGCGGCGTCAGGATCGCGGTGTCGTCGCTCATGGCACCCGAACGCGGCGGACGCGCCGCGGGGCCGCCGGAGCCGCCGCCGGGGCCCGAGGGGCGGGCGCCGGGCGGGGCCAGCGGGCTGTCGCCCGTCACGGGGCCGCCGGTCGGGCCCGCGGGCCCCCTGAAGTCCTGTGCGCCCTGTGCGTCCTGAGAGCCGCTGGAACCGGCGCCTGAGCCCTGGGAGAAGTACGGCAGGTCGCCGCCCTGCGGTGTCCCCGAGCCGAGCGGGCCCGACGCCACGGCGCCGGACACGTCGAAGGAGCCCGATCCGGAGCCGCCGGGGCCGTTCTGGCCGCCGGAACCGGCCGCGGGCGAGCCGCCCGACGCGCCGCTCTCGCCCCGCGCGGGCTTGCGCGGCGCGAACCAGTCGCTGGTCTTCTCCTCGGAACCGGAACCGGAACCGGAACCGGAGCCTGAGCCGCCGGAACCGCCCGCGCCGCCGTCACCGGAGGCCGGCCCGGCCCCGGAACCGCCGCCGTCACCGGAACCCTGGGAGCCGGCGCCCGCGTGGGACGCGGCCGGGGCCCCGCCCCTGCCCGCCGCGCCCGCGTCCGCCGCGCCGGGAGCCCCCGGCGCGCCATCACGGCGGCTTTCGCCATCCGCACGGTCCCCGCCCGGGGCGTCGCCCCGGGAGCCGCCCTCGTCACCGACGGGCGTACGCATGACGACCGGTGGGATGGGCCGCGAACCGGGGATGTTGATCCGGATGCGCGTGGTCAGCGTGGTCTGGGTCTCGGGTTCGCCGGGCCGCCCGCCGTCCGCGCCGCCGTCCGCGGCAGCGCCCTGCGCCGGGGAGCCGTACGGCGGCGTCCCCGAGGGGTATGCGGCTCCACCGCGCCCCTGGGGCCCGGAGGACGAACTGTCAGTTTCACGACTCAAGGCAGGTTCTCCTGGTTGACTCCGCCGCCCGTCTCGACCTCATCCGGGGTCCCCCCGGCCGGAGGTTGGGGGAGGCTCGGCGGCCGCACCACCATACTGGCCGCCGTCGGCGCTCATCCTGTGACCGGCGTCAAACCCGTGCGGGACACGGGCTGAAGTGGTACGTCACTTGCCAAGTCGGGCGCCGGACACGCCCGGTTGCGGCCGCTGCCCGAGGGTGGCGCACATCACAGCCACCGCCATGCCGCCGAGCAGGAAGCCGTACGAGCCGAGGCCCGCACCGAAGAGGAAGTCCCCCTCGGGTCTGGTGGCGGTCAGCAGCATCACCGCGACCAGCCAGCCGGCGGCGGCCGCGACGGCCCCCGCCTTGGTGCCGACCGCCCGCGCGCCGCCATAGAAGGCGCCGGCGGCGCCGAGCAGGGCGAGCAGCAACCCGGCGGGGAAGAAGCCGCCTTGGACGAGGGCGCCCGCGGCGCCGACGACGGCGCCGAGCACGAACAGTCCGGCGTACGCGGCGAGTCGCCCCGCCCTCAGCGGCTGGGCGAGGAAGCTCCCGGCGGGCGCCGGGGCGGGCGTCGTGGCGGAGCCCGAGGCGCCCGGAGTCTCCGAGGCCCCGGAACCGGCCCCCGACGACGCACGAGATCGCGTACTCACAGCGCGGTCACCTCAGCCACATCCGTCACCCTTTCGAGCCCGGCGAAGAGATCGGTCTCGCGGATCGTGTCTTCTGCGGACGCTTCTCCCCGAACCAACTCGTAGTACTCCACCTCGAAGAGTGGCTGTGCCAGTTCGTTGGAGAGGACGAAGAGCGGCTCGCTCACCGTGATCTGCGTGGCGTGGGCGCGCATCGCCGCCGCCTTGGCCGCCTTGAAGGGGCCGCCGTCGATCTCCGTCGTGATCCGCTCGTCGTCCGTGACGCCGGGGACGTCCGCTACGGCGGCGGGGGCCGTGAACGGCGAGTGCCGCAACTGCCCCTCCAGCCGCCGGAACCGCTCCTCGGCCACGGACCGCGGGACGCGGTTCCAGTAGATCTTGGCGATCGTGTGCGGCTCCCCGAGGTCGCGGCGGAAGGCCGGTTCGGCCGCGAGGTCGGCGGCGCGCATGGCGACGCGGTGCGCCTGGATGTGGTCGGGGTGGCCGTAGCCCCCGTCGGGGTCGTACGTGATCAGGACCTGCGGCCGGACCTCGCGGATCACCTCGACGAGATGGGCGGCCGCCTCGTCGGGGTCGGCCGACCAGAAGGCGCCGGGGCGGTGGTTCTGCTCGGTGCCCATCATCCCGGAGTCGCGGTAGCGGCCGGGGCCGCCGAGGAAGCGGTGGTCGGTGACCCCCAGCTCCTTCATGGCTGCGGCCAGCTCGCCCACGCGCCAGGACCCCAGCGAGTCCTCACGGTCGGCGGCGAGGTGGGCGAGCCCGGGCGGGATGACCTCGCCCTCCTCGCCCAGCGTGCAGGTGACCAACGTGACATGGGCGCCCTCGGCCGCGTACTTGGCCATGGTCGCGCCATTGTTGATCGACTCGTCGTCGGGGTGCGCGTGCACGAGCAGCAGGCGCCGGGCGGGCGGTTCCGTCATGGGACCACCCTACGAGGAAGGTGAGGAGGGCGAGGGTCCAGGGAGAAGGGTCAGAACTTGATGTCGCCGATCATCCCCGCCACGTTCGTCGTCAGCTCGCTGATCGTCGGGGCGATGGACGAGCTCGCCAGGTAGAAGCCGAGCAGCGTACAGACGACAGCGTGCCCCGCTTTCAGCCCTGACTTCTTGACCAGCAAGAAGACGATGATCGCCAGCAGCACCACCGCCGAAATCGAGAGTGCCACGGCGGTCACCTCCAAGTCGTTGCCGTAACCCAGTGCGGACGCCAGCAGGTTCATACCCACCAAGCGCTACGGATCATAACTATCCGTGCGGACGCATGACTCGGAGCACGGCAGCACAGGGGGGCGCATGCGGCCTAGGCTCGGGGGATGACCACCGAGAACCCCGGCATCCGCAGGCCCGACGAGAGCCCGGCACCACGGCTCTCCTTCCCGCGGCAGAGCGCCCGCACGCAGCGGTTCACCCTGGGTGCGCCCCGTGCGTTCACGGTGGCGCCCGACGGCTCGCGGGTGGTGTTCCTGCGCTCGCCGTCCGAAACGGACCGGGCGCACCAGCTCTGGGTCCTGGACCTCGCGGACGGCTCCCGTGAGCGACTCTCGGCCGATCCGGGCGTGCTGCTCGGCGGCGCGCCCGAGCGGCTCTCCGCGCGGGAGCGGACGCGGCGCGAGCGCAGCCGGGAGGGCGGCGCGGGCATCGTGGGCTATGCGACGGACGCGGCGGTGGAGCTGGCGGCGTTCGCGCTGTCGGGCCGGCTCTTCACGGCGGAGCTGCGCGCGGGCACGGCGCGCGAACTGCCCGCGCGGGGACCGGTGATCGACCCGCGCCCCTCGCCGGACGGCCGGCATGTCGCGTACGTCGCCCAGGGCGCCCTGCGTGTGACGGGCGCCGACGGCGAGGGTGACCGGGCGCTGGCGGAGCCGGAATCCGGCCACACCGGAACCGTCACGTACGGTCTCGCGGAGCATGTCGCGGCCGAGTCGATGGCGCGGCACCGGGGCTTTTGGTGGTCGCCCGACTCCACGCGGCTGCTCGTCGCGCGGGTCGACGACAGCCCTGTCCTGCGGTGGTGGATCACGGACCCCGCGCACCCGGACCGCGAGCCCACGAAGGTCGCGTATCCCGCCGCGGGCACGGCCAACGCCGACGTACGCCTGTTCGTCCTCGGCCTGGACGGGTCGCGCACGGAGGTGGTGTGGGACCGCGTCCGCTTCCCCTATCTGGGCCGGGTGCACTGGTCGGCGGATGGTGCGCCGCTGCTGCTCGTGCAGTCCCGCGACCAGCGGAGCCAGTTGTACCTCGCGGTGAACCCCGGGGACGGATCCACCCGAATGGTGCATGCCGAGGAGGACGCCGACTGGCTGGAACTTTTCCCCGGAGTGCCCTCCTGGTCCCCCAGCGGCAAGCTGGTGCGGATCGTCGACGAGGGCGGCGCGCGGGTCCTGGCCTGGGGCGAACGGCCGCTGACGGGGGCGCAGTTGCATGTCCGCGCGGTGCTGGACGTGACGGAGGAGGACATCCTCGTCTCGGCGTCGGCGGGCGAGGCGGCGGCCTGCCCTGAGACCGGTGAGATCCACGTCTACCGCGTCAACGAACTGGGTGTGGAGCGCCTCTCGCGGGAACCCGGCGTGCACGCGGCGGTGCGGGCGGGCGGTGTCACCGTGCTCGTCTCGGCCACCCTGGAACGTCCCGGCGCGTCGGTCCAGGTGCTGCGCGACGGCAAGCGGGTCGCCACCGTCGCCTCACACGCCCAGCGCCCGGGGCTCACGCCGCGCGTGACGCTGACCGAAGGGGGCACGCGGCGGATTCCGTGCGCCGTCCTGCTCCCCACGGATTACAAGGCGGCGGACGGGCCGCTTCCGGTACTGCTCGATCCGTACGGCGGGCCGCACGGGCAGCGGGTCCAGCGGGCGCAGAACGTCTTCCTCACCTCGCAGTGGTTCGCCGATCAGGGCTTCGCGGTGGTCGTCGCGGACGGCCGCGGCACCCCGGGCCGCTCCCCCGCCTGGGAGAAGTCGATCAAGAACGACCTCACGCTGACCCTCGACGACCAGGTCGAGGCCCTGCACGCCCTCGCGGCGACCGGGGCGTACCCCCTGGACCTGGAGCGCGTCGCGATCCGGGGCTGGTCCTACGGCGGCTACCTCGCCGCGATGGCCGCGCTGCGCCGCCCCGACGTCTTCCACGCGGCGGTGGTCGGCGCGCCCGTGACGGATCTGCGGCTGTACGACACGCACTACGAGGAGCGGTACCTGGGCGACCCGACCCGGACCCCGCAGACGTACCGCCACAACTCCCTGGTCTGGGACGACGGCCTGGTGGAGGCGGCCGCCGGGCCGCACCGTCCGATGCTGATCGTGCACGGCCTCGCGGACGACAACGTGGTGGTGGCGCACTCGCTGCGGCTCTCCTCGGCGCTGCTCGCCGAGGGCCGCCCGCACGAGGTCCTGCCGCTGTCCGGCGTGACGCACATGATGCCGCAGGAGCAGGTCGCGGAGAATCTGCTGCTGCACCAGGCGGACTTCCTGAAGCGGTCGCTGGGCCTCGCGTAGCGCCCCGGCTACGGCACGACCTGCTTCTCCTCGGCGAAGTGGCAGGCCGAGTCGTGCGCGGCGGGCCCTTGCGTGTACCGGAACTCGGCGGGCACCGCGAGCGCCGGCACCTCCAGGGCGCACCGCTCCCGCGCCTTCCAGCAGCGGGTGCGGAAGCGGCAGCCCGAGGGCGGGTTGGCGGGCGAGGGCACGTCGCCGGTGAGGATGATCCGCTCCCGGTGCTCGCGCGCCTCGGGGTCGGGGACCGGCACGGCGGAGAGCAGCGCCTGCGTGTAGGGGTGCGTCGGGTGTTCGTAGATCTCCGCGTCCGTGCCGGTCTCCACGATCCGGCCGAGGTACATCACCCCGACCCGGTCGGAGATGTGCCGCACGATCGACAGGTCGTGGGCGATGAAAAGGTAGCTGAGGTCGAACTCGGTCTGGAGCTGGTCCAGGAGATTGATGACCTGGGCCTGGACGGAGACGTCGAGCGCGGAGACCGGCTCGTCGGCGACGATGACCTCGGGCCTGAGCGCGAGGCCGCGCGCGATGCCGATGCGCTGGCGCTGGCCGCCGGAGAACTGGTGCGGATAGCGGTTGACGTACTCGGGGTTGAGCCCCACCACGTCGAGGAGTTCCCGCACCTTCTGCCGCCGCGAGCCCTTCGGCGCGACCTCGGGATGGATCTCGTAGGGCTCCCCGATGATGTCGCCGACGGTCATCCGGGGGTTCAGTGAGGTGTACGGGTCCTGGAAGACCATCTGGATGTTGCGGCGGACCGCCTTCAGGGCCCGGCCCGAGAGCCGTGTGATGTCCTCGCCCTTGTAGCGGATCTCGCCGGCCGTCGGCCGCTCCAGGTTGACCAGCATCTTGGCGACCGTCGACTTGCCGCAGCCCGACTCCCCCACGATGCCGAGCGTCTCGCCCTGGAAGAGGTCGAAGTCGACGCCGTCCACGGCCTTGACGGCGCCGACCTGCTTGCGGACGACGATGCCCTGGGTCAGCGGGTAGTGCTTGACCAGGCCGCGCACCTGGAGGATCGGTTCGCGCCCGGTCTCACCGTGTGGCATCGAGCGTCTCCTTCCAGAAGTGGCAGGCGCTCCTGCGTTCCGCGACGAGGCCCTCGTACGTCACCCGGGCCAGCGGCGGTTCCTCGGTGACGCAGACGTCCTGGGCCAGGGGGCAGCGGGGGTGGAAGGCGCAGCCGGGCGGGATGTTCATGAGGTTGGGCGGCAGGCCCTTGATCGCGTAGAGGTCCTGGCCCTTCTGGTCCAGGCGCGGGATGGAGGCGAGCAGGCCGCGCGTGTACGGGTGGGCGGGCGCCCGGTAGATCTCGTGGACGGGGGCCCTCTCGACGATCCGGCCCGCGTACATGACGGCGATCGTGTCGGCGACGTCGGCGACGACCCCGAGGTCGTGGGTGATGAGGATCAGGCCCATGTGCAGCTCGCGCTGGAGCTCCGCGAGGAGGTCCATCACCTGTGCCTGGACGGTGACATCGAGGGCGGTGGTCGGCTCGTCGGCGATGATGAGGGAGGGCTCAAGGGCCATCGCCATGGCGATCATGATGCGCTGGCGCATGCCGCCGCTGAACTGGTGCGGGTACTGGCCGACGCGTTCGCGGGCGGCCGGGATGCGCACCCGGTCCATCAGTTCGATGGCCTTGGCCCTGGCGTCCTTCTTGGACATGCCCCGGTGGACGACGTACATCTCGGCGAGCTGATCGCCGACGCTCAGCACCGGGTTCAGGGACGACAGGGCGTCCTGGAAGATCATCGCCATGCCCGCGCCGCGGACCTCGCGCCGCTCGCCCTCCTTGAGCTTCAGCAGGTCGCGGCCCTGGAAGAGGATCTCGCCCGCGGTGATCCTGCCCGGCGGTGTGTCGAGGATGCCCATGACGGCCTGGGCGGTCACGGACTTGCCCGAGCCTGACTCGCCGAGCACGGCCAGCGTCTCGCCCGCGCTGACGGCGTAGTCGACGCCGTTGACGGCCTGGGCGATGCCGTCCCTGGTCCGGAACTCGACGTGCAGGTCGCGTACTTCGAGGAGCGTCGTGGACGCTTCGGGAGACGCCTCGGAAGCGGTTGCCATGGGCGCTTACCTCAGCTTCGGGTCGAGGGCGTCGCGCACGGCGTCGCCGAGCATGATGAACGCGAGCACGGTGACGGCCAGCGCACCGGCCGGCCAGAGCAGCATGTGCGGGGCGTTGCGGATGTAGAGGGAGGCGGCCGAGATGTCGATGCCCCAGCTCACCGTCGGCGGCTTCAGTCCGACGCCGAGGTAGGAGAGCGTGGCTTCGAGCGCGATGAACGTACCGAGCGCGATGGTCGCGACGACGATCACGGGGGCGACGGCGTTCGGCGTGATGTGGCGCAGGAGCAGCCGGGTGTTGGAGGCGCCGAGCGCCCGCGCCGCCTGGACGTAGTCGTTCTGCTTGGCGGTGATGACCGAGCCGCGCGCGATGCGGGAGATCTGCGGCCAGCCGAGCAGCACCATGAAGCCGACCACGGGCCAGACGGTGGAGCTGGTCACCACGGACAGCAGCACGAGGCCGCCGAGGACGACGGGGATGGCGAAGAAGACGTCGGTGATCCGCGAGAGGACCGCGTCCCCCACACCGCCGAAGAACCCGGCGAGCCCGCCGAGGACGCTGCCGAGGAGCGCGACGCCGAGCGTGGCGCAGACGCCGACGGTGACGGAGACCCGGGTGCCGTGGACGACCCGGGTGTAGACGTCGCAGCCCTGTTCGTTGAAGCCGAAGGGGTGACCGGGGGCGGAACCTTTCTGCGCGTTGGCGAGGTCGCAGGCCAGCGGGTTTCCGGTGGCGATGAGCGAGGGCCACAGGGAGATGACGAGGAGGAAGACGATGATCAGGCCCGAGACGAGGAAGACCGGGTTGCGCCGCAGGTCCCGCCAGGCGTCCGACCACAGGCTGCGGGCGGGTGCCGCGGGACCGCTGCCATCGGGGCCGCCGGGGCCGCCGGGCGTCGCCGCCAGCGAGGTCGCCTCGCTGGCGGCGAGGTCCATGGCGCCGCCCGCGCCGGTGGCCGCGATCGCGCGCTCCGGCTGATGGGGTTCAGGCATAGCGGATCCTCGGGTCGAGTACGGCGTACAGGAGGTCGACGATGAGGTTGGCCAGCAGGAAGACCAGGACGAGTACGGTCACGAAGCCGACGACGGTCTGGGTGCTCTGGCGCAGGATGCCCTGGTAGAGCTGGAAGCCGACGCCGTGGATGTTGAAGATCCGCTCGGTGACGATCGCGCCGCCCATCAGCGCGCCCACGTCCGTGCCGATGAAGGTGACGACGGGGATGAGGGAGTTGCGCAGCAGGTGCCGGGTGATGACGCGGCGCCGGGGCAGTCCCTTGGCGACGGCGGTGCGCACGTAGTCGGCGCGCCGGTTCTCCGCGATGGAGGTGCGGGTCAGGCGGGTCACGTACGCGAGGGAGACCGAGGCGAGGACGAGCCCCGGGATCAGCAGTTGGTCGACGGGCGCCTCGCTGGACACGGACGGCTTGATGACGCCCCATCGGACGCCGAGCAGCAGCTGGAGCACGAGTCCGGTGACGAACGTCGGGACGGAGATCACCACGAGCGTGAGCAGCAGTACGGCGGTGTCGATGGGCCGCCCGCGCCGCAGCCCGGTGAGGACGCCGAGCGAGATGCCGATGACGATCTCGAAGACGACGGCGACGAGGGTCAGCCGGATGGTGACGGGGAAGGCGGCCGCCATCAGCTCGGTGACCTGCTGGCCGTTGAAGGCGGTGCCGAAGTCGCCGACGAAGACGTTGCCCATGTAGGTCAGGTACTGCTGCCCCACCGGCTCATCCAGGCCGAACTCCTGCTTCAGCCGCGTGGCCGTGGCGGCGTCGCAGGCGCGGTCCCCGCACAGGCCCGCGACGGGGTCGCCCATCACGTGCACCATCAAGAAGATCAGCAGGGTGGCGCCGAAGAAGACCGGGATCATCTGGAGCAGACGCCGGATCACATAACGTCCCATGGCCGCCTCCGGCTTCTCAGTCCACCGTGATCTGCTCGTACACCGGCACGCTGAACTGGTTCAGCGCGACGTCGGAGATCCGGTCCGAGTGGCCCGCGCTGCCGTTCTGGTACCAGAGCGGGATGGCCGGCATCTTCTCGGCGAGGATCTTCTCGGCCTTCTGGAACGTGGCGACGGCCTTGGCGGTGTCCGTCTCTCCGTTGGCCTCGTTGACGAGCCTGTCGAACTCCTTGTCGGAGAACTTGCCGTCGTTGGACGAGGCGTCCGTGAAGTAGTTCGGCTCCAGGAAGTTCTGGATCAGCGGATAGTCCATCTGCCAGCCCGCGCGCCAGGGCCCGTCGAGCCGCTGCTCGGACGCCTGGCTGCGGAAGTCGGCGAAGGTGCCGACGGGGTTGCCGACGCAGGCCTTGTCCTTCTGGAGCGCCTTGTTGATGGAGTTGCAGACGGCGTCGACCCACTCCTTGTGCGATCCGGTGTCCGCGTTGTACGTGATCCTCAGCCGGCCGCCGGGGATGCCGCCGCCCTCCTCGACCAGCCGCCTGGCGCGCGCGGCGTCGTACGCGCAGGCGTCGCCGCAGAGCCCGGGTTCGTAGCCGCCGTCCTTGCCGAGCACCGGCGAGGTCCAGTCGGTGGCGGGCGTCCGCGTCTTCTGGAAGATCGTCTCGGTGATCTGCTCGCGGTTGATCGCCATGGACAGTCCCCGGCGGACCTTCTCCCGGCCCGGCTTGTTCCACTCCTCGTCGTAGAAGGGGAAGGCGAGGGTCTGGATGATGCCGGCGGGGGTGTTGATGTACCGGTCGCCGAGGTCGCTCTCGGCGTTCCTGAGCTGCGCCGCGGGCACGTCGTCGACGAGGTCGAGGTTGCCCGCCATGAGGTTGGTGTAGGCGGTGTTGTTGTCGGTGTAGACCTGCATGTCCACCCCGTCGTTGCGCGCCTTGTCCTCGCCCGGGTACGCGTCCCACTTGCGCAGGGACATCTGTGAGCCCTTGGTGTACGCGTCGACGGTGTACGGGCCGTTGCCGACGGGTTTGGCGAGCCAGGCGTCGTGGTCGTCGTAGAACGCCTTGGGCAGCGGCGCGAAGGTGGGGTAGCCGAGGGTGTCGGGCCAGGTGGAGAACTTCTGGGAGAGCTTGACGGTGAAGGTGGTGTCGTCGACGACCTTCAGCCCGGAGAGGGTCTCGGCGCTCGGGTCGCCCTGCTCGGGGTGGACCTTGTCGTATCCGTCGATATAGCCGAAGAAGTACGCGTTCTTCTGGTTGTTCCGGGCGTTCGCGCCGTAGTTCCAGGCGTCCACGAAGGACTTGGCGGTGATCTTCTCGCCGTTGCTGAACGTCCAGCCCCTCTTGATCTTGACGGTGAAGTTCCGCGCGTCCTTCGTCGCGATCGACTCGGCGACCATGTTCTTGGCCTCGCCGGTCTTCGGGTCGTACCGCTTGAGGCCCCGGAAGATCATGTCGAGGATCTTGCCGCCCTGGACCTCGTTGGTGTTCGCGGGTTCCAGCGGATTCTGCGGGTCGCCCCAGGAGGAGGTCACGACCCCGGGGCCGCCGCCGCTTCCGCCGCCGCCACAGGCGGCCGCCGCGACGACGACGGCCACCGCGCATGCGGCCCACCTGGCGTGCGTGGCTCCACGCATGGAGATCTCCTGTTCCGGGATATGTATCGCCCAATATCACCGCAAGCAGGATGAACCGCATATTTACCCCACCCGTACGTGTCCGAGCCCATCCGGATGTACGCATTCCGAGACGGCGGCGCCCGCATATCGGACTCATTGCCGTGCTTGCCCCGTATCGCGCCACCTTGTCCATCACGCTTGATTACGCCAAGGCAATGCCATGGCCTTGATTGAGCAAAGACATGGTCAAGGATCCCAAGAGCCCATCAAGTCGGACCAACATTCATTGACCGCGTGGGAAACGCCTTGCGAAAGTCGCGCCTAGCCCGTAGGTGCCTGGTTGTCCTGCGGAATCCTGATGACCCCTCCGGGCCTGGAGCGCCATGACCTCGCCAACTCCCGCCGCTGCCGCCACGCTTGAAGTGACGGGCAAGACCGACGGCAACCCCTCCTCGCCCAAGAAGCAGGGCAGCGAGGGCCGTTCGCCGGGGCGGCTCGCCTGGACTCGGTTCAAGAGGGACAAGTCGGGTGTGACCGCCGCGTGCGTCGTGCTCTTCTTCTTCGTCATCTCGCTGTGCGCACCACTGATTTCGAAGCTCTACGGCAAGGATCCGTACACCACGTACGGCGTGAACGACCCCAGCCTGTTCAACGAGTTCAGCTATCCGATCAAGCCAAACGGCGGCATCGACAGCGAGTTCTGGTTCGGCATCGAGCCGCAGCTCGGCCGGG
Source organism: Streptomyces sp. NPDC015345 (assembly GCF_043078805.1). Lineage (NCBI taxonomy): Bacteria > Bacillati > Actinomycetota > Actinomycetes > Kitasatosporales > Streptomycetaceae > Streptomyces > Streptomyces sp. NPDC015345. Next base: position 414,688 of record NZ_JBIBTX010000003.1, read on the forward strand.
ACGTGCTGACCTTCCTGCTGTACGGCATGCGCAACTCGCTGCTGATCGCCGCGGCCACCACGATCCTGGTGACGCTCATCGGCATCGCGGTCGGCGTCACGGCCGGCTATCTCGGCGGCAAGACCGACTACTTCATCGGCCGGGTCATCGACATCCTGCTGGCCTTCCCCTCGACGCTCTTCTTCATCGCCTTCTGGCCGGTGATGATCTCCGTTGTCGTGGCCCCGGAGGACAAGACACCGACCTGGCTCACGGTCACCAGCCTCATCGCGGTGATGACGGCCTTCGGCTGGGCCTCCATCGCCCGACTGCTGCGCGGTGAGGTACTGGCCCTGCGCGAGCGGGAGTTCGTGGAGGCGGCGAAGGTGACCGGGGCCTCGCCGGCCCGGATCATCTTCAAGGAACTGCTCCCCAACCTGTGGACGCCGATCCTGATCCAGGCCACGCTCGCCCTGCCGATGTTCGTCACCGCGGAGGCCGGACTCGCCTTCCTGGGCGTGGGACTTCAGGAGCCCACCCCCGACTGGGGCGTGATGATCCAGCGCGCCTCCGAGGTGTACGAGCAGGACATCACGTACATGGCCTTCCCCGGCATCGCGATGGTGATCTTCGTCGTCGCCTTCAACCTCCTCGGCGACTCGGTGCGCGACGCGCTGGACCCGAAGACCAAACGCTGACACTCCCCAAGCCCGGCACCCGCGACGGGGCAGTGCCGGGCCGTCCTCCGCTCCTCTTCTCTCGACACTCAGGGTTGGTAGCCAGATGTCTCTCTCCCGCAGAAACTTCGTCGTCGCGACCTCGGTCGCGGCGGCCGGATCGATGGTCCTGTCCGCGTGCAGCAGCGGCGGCTCCGGCAACGGCGGCAAGGGCGGAAACCACGGTGGCGCCACCGAGTACACGGGCGCCCACGTCAAGATCGGCAGCGCGGAGGACTCCAAGGGCCCTGCCCCCGAGGTCGAGGGCGCGCAGAAGGGCGGCACGATCTACGGCGTCGCCGAGGACGACGTGTCGCACATGGACCCGCAGCGCATCTACTTCGCGTACAACTCCTCGGTCGCCATGCTCTACGCCCGCGCCCTCACCGGCTACTACATCGACCCCAAGGGCGGCATGACCCTCGTCGGTGACCTGGCGACCGACGTGGGCAAGGCGTCCGACGGCAACAAGACCTGGACCTTCACGCTGAAGGACGGCCTGAAGTGGCAGGACGGCAGTGAGCTGACCGTCGAGGACGTCCGCCACGGCATAGAGCGCTCCTGGGCCTCCTTCATCACCGAGGGCGCCTCGTACGTCCAGATGGCGCTGACCGGCAAGGGCGCCAAGTGGCGTGAGGGCTACAAGGGCCCGTACGGCGGTGACCACCTGGACTCGATCGTCACCGACAAGGCGAAGAAGACGATCACCTTCAAGCTGAAGGAAGCCCGCCCGGACTTCAACTTCACGCTGGCGATGACCTCGTACTCCCCCGTGCCCGTCAAGCACGACACCAAGGAGAAGTACGACAAGACGCCCTTCTCCTGCGGCCCCTACATCGTCAAGCACCGCTCCATCGACAAGTCGATGACGCTGACGCGCAACAAGCACTGGGACCCGAAGACCGACCCGATCCGCACCGCCTACCCGGACAGCTTCGAGTTCGAGTTCGGGCCGACGGGCCTTGACTCCTGCGACCGCTTCATCGCGGACCAGGGCAAGGACCAGCAGATGATCGCCATCTACGAGCCGATCCCGGCCGAGCGCATGCAGAAGGTGCTCTCCAACCCGGCCATCAAGAAGCGGTCCTTCAACGGCCTGTCCTCCGGCACGTACTACTACGCCATCAACACCAAGCGCATCACCGACGTCGAGGTGCGCAAGGCCCTCAACATCGCCTGGCCGCTGGAGCAGATCCGCCGGATCTACGGCGGCGAGTCGGCCGGTGAGCTGGCGACGACGATCCTCAGCCCCGACATCATCGGCCGCGAGAAGTTCGACGTCTTCGGCAAGCTGAAGAAGCCCGCCGGCGACCCGGAGCGCGCCAAGGCCGTCCTGAAGAAGGCCGGCAAGCTCGGCCAGAAGATCGTCTACGCCTTCCCGCAGCGCCCCTCGTACGACAAGACCAAGGTCGTCATCGAGAACGCGCTGAAGGCCGCGGGCTTCGACCCGGTCATCAAGCCGCTGAACTCGACGGACTACTACGACCAGGCACAGCGCATCGACAACAAGTTCGACGTGATGTGGTTCGGCTGGTCCCCGGACTGGCCGACCGCCTACACCCTCATCCAGCCGCTCTTCGACGGTGCGGCCATCGGCGACGGCCAGAACAACATCTCGCAGACCGACGTCGACTGGATCAACGAGGCGATCAAGAAGAACGCCGAGATCTCGGACCAGAAGGAGGCCGGCAAGGCCTGGGCCGAGCTCGACAAGAAGATCATGACGGAGGTCGTGCCGATCATCCCGGAGACCTACCAGCGCCGCTTCTACCTGCACGGTTCCAAGGTCGGTGGAGCCCAGCACGACCCGCAGTTCGCCGCGACGCTGATCTACAAGACCTACGTCAAGGCCTGACGACCGACCCCTGTGGTGGGGCGGCCCCTCCTCGCCGAGGGCCGCCCCGCCCTCTCCTCACCCACGGCATCCGTCAGGAAAACCAACTGCCATGCTCCGCTTCCTCCTTCGCCGCATCGCCGGTGGCGCGGTGATCCTGCTGATCATCAGCGTTCTCGTCTTCGTCCTCTTCTACGCCGCCCCGCGCGACCCCGCCCGGCTGGCCTGCGGCAAGGTCTGCTCCCCGGAGACCCTGGACCTGGTGCGGCACAACCTGGGGATCGCCGATTCGCTGCCGGTGCAGTACTGGCACTGGTTCCAGGGCCTGTTCGTCGGCCGTGACTACGCCTCGTTCGGCAACTGCCCCGCGCCGTGCCTCGGTTACTCCTTCCGCAACCGTGAGCCCGTCCTCGGCACGATCCTGGACCGCTTCCCGACCACCGTGTCGCTCTCGCTCGGCGCGGCCTTCGTCTTCGTCATCTTCGGTGTGGGCACCGGCATGCTGGCCGCCCGCAAGCAGGGCAAGCTCATCGACAAGATCGCCTCGTCCGCGTCGCTGATCGCGTCGTCGCTCCAGATCTACGTCGTCGGCGTCTTCGCCGTGTACCTCTTCACCTACCAGCTCCAGTGGCTGGACCGGCCGCAGTACACGCCGTTCAGCGAGGATCCGGGCGCCTGGTTCTCGGGCCTGATGATCCCGTGGATGGTCCTCTCCCTGATCTTCACGGCGAACTACACCCGTATGACGCGCTCCCAGATGGTCGAGACCCTCAGCGAGGACTACGTCCGTACGGCGCGCGCCAAGGGCCTGTCCGGCCGCTCGGTCTTCTTCCGCTTCGCCTGGCGCGGCGCGATGGGCCCGATCGTCACGATCTTCGGCCTCGACCTCGGCGTCCTGCTCGGCGGCGCGATCATCACCGAGAAGACCTTCGCCCTGCACGGCATCGGTGACCTGTCGGTCCGCGCGGTCAACACCAGCGACCTGCCGATGCTGCTCGGTGTCGTGCTGGTGGCCGCCACGGCGATCGTCGTCTTCAACATCATCGTCGACGCGATCTACGCCCTCATCGACCCGCGCGTGCGCCTCGCCTAGGAGCCGGAACCCATGAGCACCCCCTTCCTCTCCGTACGCGACCTGCGCGTCCACTTCTCCACCGAGGACGGCGTGGTCAAGGCCGTGGACGGCCTCGACTTCGACCTGGAGCAGGGCAAGACCCTCGGCATCGTCGGCGAGTCCGGCTCCGGCAAGTCCGTCACCAACCTCGCCATCCTCGGCCTGCACCACAAGGACAGCACGGCCATCGACGGCGAGATCCTGCTCGACGGACAGGAGCTCCTCACCGCCACCGAGCGGGAGCTGGAGCGGCTGCGCGGCAACAAGATGGCGATGATCTTCCAGGACGCGCTCGCCTCCCTGTCGCCGTACCACACCATCGGCCGGCAGATCGGCGAGACGTACCGCAAGCACACCGGGGCCTCCAAGAAGGAGGCGCGGGCGCGCTCCATCGAGATGCTGACGAAGGTCGGCATCCCGCAGCCGGACCTGCGCGTGGACGACTATCCGCACCAGTTCTCCGGCGGTATGCGCCAGCGCGCGATGATCGCGATGTCGCTGGTCTGCAACCCGACGCTGCTGATCGCGGACGAGCCGACCACGGCCCTCGACGTGACGGTCCAGGCGCAGATCATGGACCTGCTCAAGGACCTCCAGCAGGAGTTCGGCACGTCGATCATCTTCATCACCCACGACCTCGGCGTGATCGCGGACATCGCGGACGACGTCCTCGTGATGTACGGCGGCCGGTGCGTGGAGCGCGGCACGAAGAAGGAGGTACTGCGCTCGCCGCAGCACCCCTACACCTGGGGCCTGCTGGGCTCCATGCCGTCGCTGGACGGCCCGGTGGACGTGCCGCTCTCGCCCATCCCCGGCACCCCGCCGAGCCTCCTCAACCCGCCCTCCGGGTGCCGCTTCCACCCGCGGTGCACGTTCACCGAGCAGGTCGGGGGCGGGCGCTGCTCGGGCGAGCAGCCGCTCCTCGAACTGACCGGGGGCCGGGGCGCCGCCTGCCACCTCACCTCGGAGCAGCGGTCGGAGCTCTTCACGGGCTTCGCGGGTTCCGCGGGTTCCGCGGGCGCTGCCGAGCGTGGCACGAGCACCGCCGACCGACGCGACTGACGTACAAGAGACGGGACTTCACTCCAATGAGCAGCACCACTCCCACTCCTCTTTTGGATGTCAGCGGGCTGACCAAACACTTTCCGATCATGGGCGGCTTCCCGTTCAAGCGGAAGATCGGTGCCGTGCAGGCGGTGGACGGCCTGGACTTCACCGTCGCCGAGGGCGAGAGCCTCGGCCTGGTCGGTGAGTCCGGCTGCGGCAAGTCGACGACGGGCCGCCTGATCACGCGCCTCCTCGAACCGACCGGCGGCAAGATCTCCTACCGGGGCAAGGACATCACGCACGCCTCGCGCAAGGAGCTGGCGCCGGTCCGCTCGGAGATCCAGATGATCTTCCAGGACCCGTACGCGTCGCTGAACCCGCGCCAGACGGTCGGCAAGATCATCTCTGGTCCGATGGAGGTCAACGGCATCAACCCGGCGGGCGGCCGGGAGGCCCGGGTCCGCGAACTCCTGGAGACGGTCGGCCTCAACCCGGAGCACTACAACCGCTTCCCGCACGAGTTCTCGGGCGGTCAGCGGCAGCGCATCGGCGTGGCGCGGGCGCTGGCCCTCGAACCCAGACTGATCGTCGCGGACGAGCCGGTCTCGGCCCTCGACGTGTCGATCCAGGCGCAGGTGGTGAACCTTCTCCAGAAGCTCCAGAAGGAACTGAACATCGCCTTCCTGTTCATCGCGCACGACCTGGCGGTGGTGCGGCACTTCTCGCAGCGGGTCGCGGTGATGTACCTGGGCCGGATCGTGGAGATCGCGGACCGCGAGGACCTGTACGGCAATCCTCGCCACCCCTACACGAAGGCGCTCCTGTCGGCCGTCCCCGAGGCGACGGCGGACGACGCCCCGCGCCGCGAGCGCATCCTGCTCACGGGCGACGTCCCGTCCCCGGTCAACCCGCCCTCCGGCTGCCGCTTCCGCACGCGCTGCTGGAAGGCGACGGACAAGTGCGCGTCGGAGGACCCGCCGCTGGTCCAGATCGACGGCAACCGCGGCGGGCACCTGACGGCGTGCCACTACCCGGAGGACGCCGCCGAGTTGTCCGTCCCCGCGGCACGCAAGTCCCTCTGACCGGCGTCCGCCCTCGGACCGGGGCCCTGCCCACCCCTCCGGGCCCGGCCCCGCCCGCCCGGAACCAGCTCCGCCCCCTCCCCCTTGACCCGAGCGGGGGCGGAGCCGGTTCCGGGGCAGGGGCGCCCTACGGCAGCCGCTCCGGCCAGGCCGTTCTGGCTACCCTCCAGGCATGGACTACGCCAAGATGCGTGCGATCGCCGAGTAGAAACTGTCCGACTACCCGGCCACGGGCATCCGCCGCTACATGATCGTCGCCCCTCGGACCGGCACGATCGAAGTGCACTCAGAGCCGTGCGTGGGCCGTTACCCGCGCAAGGAGCCGTACATCTTCGGTGACGTCGCGCCGTTCGGCCCCTGGAGATTGGAGACCATCGATCTCCGGCGGTACGGGAAGCCTGGCGACGGCGAGGGCTGAGGCAGGCGCGTCTCACCCCGGGTCCGGGGCCGGGTCCGGGTCCGGGTCCGGGTCCGTGGCCAACCGTGCGTGCAGCTCCACGTCATGACGGACCCCGTCGTACTCCAGCCTCTGGCGTTGCAGGCCCTCCACCGTGAAGCCGGCCGCCTCGGCCACGCGGCAGGAGGCGCGGTTGTTGGTGCGGTGGCCCAGCTCCAGCCGGAACAGCCCCAAGTCGTCGAAGGCCCACCGCGCCACCGCTCTGCAGGCGTATGTGGCGACGCCCTTGCCCCGCGCGGCCGGTGTCGTCCAGTACGACACCCAGCCGAGGCCGTGGAGTCGGTTGACGGCGCCCACCGCGACGTTGCCGACGACCGTGCCGGTGGTGCCGTCCACCACCGCGAGGGCGTACGCCGAACCGGCCTCCCACTCGGCGGTGCGGCGGCCTGTCCAACGAGCCGCCGCGTCGAGGGAGTCGACGGGCTGATCGGCCTGACGGGCCATCTCCGGGGTGGCGAACGCCTCCAGGACAGCGGGGGCGTCCCCGCGCCGCCAGGGCCGCAACAGCGGCCCGTCCGAGGCCGGTGGGGGCAGGAGCGGGGAGTGGGAGCGGTTCTTCATGGTTCTGCTTCCTGTCGGGGCGGGGAGCCCACAAGGTGGCGATGGGCCGAGAGGTTATGGGCCGAGAGGTCATGAGGAGGGCTCCTTCATCACCGGCCCCTCGCCGACTCCTCCACCTCCACCTCCACCACGGAGATCCACCTGCCCCAGCGCTCGACCTCCACCCGCAGCCACGAGGCGGACTCCGTCGTGCCGGACCAGTGGCCGGCCGTCCCCTTGCCGTGCCGCTGGAGACCGCACTCCGTCAGCGCCTCTTCGAGCAGGGCGGCCTCGCGCCGGGCGACGGCCCCGCTCTCGTACGACGTGACGCGGTGCCGTGCCTTGGCGGCGCCTTCGTCGCTGCCATACTCCGTGCCGTACTGCGTCTGGTCGGGTGCCGACCGCTCCGCGTATGACGCCGGGCAGCTGTCGCGTCCCCCCACCCTCGGCAGCGGGTGGTTCTCCGTCGTCTCTTCCTCGTCGCCCGTCCACTGCCACTTCCCGGCGGCCGGCATCCGCTCGGGAGGCAGCAGGCGCACCATGCCGTCCACCAGGAAGGGGTTCTTCGTGGGCGACGCCGCGGGGCGTATGTCCCGGCCGCCCTCGCCGCCCCGGGCCAGCGCCGCCATCGCCAGCGCGCCTCCCGTGACCGCCACGGCCGCGGCCACCAGCGCGGCCCGTCGCCGAACCGTCCTCCTGCGGCCCCGCGCCCGCAGTTCCTCGCCTCCCGGCATCCGTACGGTGACCTCGTCCAGCAGTTCCTCGACCTTCACTTCAGCCATGGCTGGCCGCCCCCTCGGCAGTGTGTGCGGACGTATGTGTGGATGTGTGCGTGGGTGAGTCGGACAGGCGCTCCCCGAGGACCTTCCTGGCTCTGCTCAGCCGGGTGCGGACCGCGCCGCTGGAGGAGCCCGTCTCCCGGGCGACCTGCTCCACCGGGAGGTCCAGGAGGTGGTGCAGGACCACCGCCTGCCGCTGCTGGGGCGGCAGTTGGCGCAGGGCCGCCACCAGGGCCACCCGGTCCGGGGACAGCTCCGGGGCGTCCGAGGCCGCGCCGTGCCGCAGGTGTGCCCGCAGCCGGTTCCGTGTCCGCCGCCAGGTGCTGATGGCGAGCCGCGAGGCCACCGTCCGCACCCACGGCAGCGGATCGCCCTCCCCGGTCAGCCGATCCCACCGCTGCCAGGCCCGTACATACGCCTCCTGCACCGCGTCCTCCGCCTCCGCCAGGTCGCCGGTCATCGCATAGACCGTGGCGACCAGACGCTTGGCGGTGGCGGCGTAGAACGCGTCGAACTCCGCGGAGTCCGCAGAGCCTTCCGACCGCGTCGCCATCGTGTTCCCCCGTCTGTACCGCGCGCGCTTTCGCTTGCCTCTGACAGTTACACGCACGGTGAGCGCGACTTGTTACACACGAAGGCGCCCCCTTACACGCGAAGGCGCCCCCGGCCTTGACGGCCGGGGGCGCCTTCGGTGTCGTACGGGCCAGAGGCCGGGAGGATCACGCCGCGTGCACGACGTTCTTCTCCTCCGCGAAGTGGCAGGCCGACTCGTGCGCCGCCGGCGTGTCCTGGCCCTTGAACCGCTCCGGGACAGCGAGCAGCGGGACCTCCTTCGCGCACTTGTCCTCCGCCTTCCAGCAGCGGGTGCGGAAGCGGCAGCCCGAGGGCGGGTTCGCGGGCGACGGCACGTCACCCGTCAGGATGATCCGCTCGCGGCCCTCGCGGGCCTCCGGGTCCGGGACGGGGACCGCGGAGAGCAGCGCCTGCGTGTAGGGGTGCGTCGGGTGCTCGTAGATCTGCTCGTCCGAGCCGATCTCCGCCATCTTGCCGAGGTACATCACGCCCACGCGGTCCGAGATGTGCCGGACGATCGACAGGTCGTGCGCGATGAAGAGGTAGGAGAGGTTGAACTCGTCCTGCAGCTTCTCCATCAGGTTGATGACCTGGGCCTGGACGGAGACGTCCAGGGCCGAGACCGGCTCGTCGCAGATGATGATCTCGGGGTTGAGGGCCAGGCCGCGCGCGATGCCGATGCGCTGGCGCTGGCCGCCCGAGAACTGGTGCGGGTAGCGGTTGATGTACTCGGGGTTGAGGCCCACCACGTCCAGGAGATCCTGGACCTTCTGGCGGCGCGAACCCTTCGGGGCCACCTCGGGGTGGATCTCGAAGGGCTCCCCGATGATGTCGCCCACCGTCATACGCGGGTTGAGCGAGGTGTACGGGTCCTGGAACACCATCTGGATGTTGCGGCGGACCGCCTTCAGCGCGCGCCCGGACAGCTTGGTGATGTCCTGGCCCTTGTAGAAGACCTCGCCGGCCGTGGCCCGCTCCAGGGTCATCAGGAGCTTGGCGACCGTGGACTTGCCACAGCCGGACTCGCCCACGATGCCCAGCGTCTCGCCCTGGTACAGGTCGAAGGAGATGCCGTCGACCGCCTTGACCGCGCCGACCTGCTTCTTGATCAGGACTCCCTGCGTGAGCGGGAAGTGCTTGACCAGGTTGCGGACCTGGAGGATCGGCTCGCCGCGCTCGACCGGGGCCTCGATGGCGGCCACGGCCTCCGTCTCGGTGGCGGCCTCGACCGTCTCCACCTCGGAGACGTTCGGCATGGCGTCCAGCGGCTCCTCGGCCTTCGAGGCGTTCGAAGCCTTAGAGACCTTCGAGGCCTTCGTCGGCTCAGCCATGGATCGTCTCCTTCCAGAAGTGGCACGCGCTGCCGCGGCCCGGCAGCTCCCCGCCGTCCCGCTCGGTGACCGGCACCAGGGCCGGGACCTCCGTGCGGCAGATGTCCTGCGCCTTCGGGCAGCGCGGGTTGAACGCGCAACCACCGGGGATCTTGAGCAGGTTGGGCGGCAGGCCCTTGATCGCGTAGAGCTCCTGGCCCTTCTGGTCCAGGCGCGGGATCGAGTCGAGCAGGCCACGGGTGTACGGGTGCGCGGGGCGCTTGTACAGCTCGTGGACCGGTGCCGTCTCGACGATCCGGCCCGCGTACATGACCGCGATCTTGTCCGCGACGTCGGCGACCACGCCGAGGTCGTGGGTGATCAGGATCAGGCCCATGTTGTACTCGCGCTGGAGCTCCGCGAGCAGGTCCATGACCTGGGCCTGGACCGTCACGTCGAGCGCCGTCGTGGGCTCGTCCGCGATGATCAGGTCCGGCTCCAGGGCGAGCGCCATCGCGATCATGATGCGCTGGCGCATACCGCCGGAGAACTGGTGCGGGTAGTCGTTCACCCGGTCCTTGGCGGCCGGGATCTTGACCTTGTCCATCAGCTCGACGGCCTTGGCCTTGGCCTCCTTGCGGCCGAGCCCCTCATGCACCCGGAACATCTCGCCGAGCTGGTAGCCCACCGAGAGGACGGGGTTGAGCGAGGACAGCGCGTCCTGGAAGATCATCGCGATCTTGCGGCCGCGGATCTTCCTGCGCTCCTCGCCCGACATCTTCAGCATGTCCTGGCCGCGGAAGAGGATCTCGCCGTGCGGGATCTTGCCGGGCGGCATGTCGAGGATGCCCATGATGGCCTGCGCGGTCACGGACTTGCCGGACCCCGACTCACCGAGGACGGCGAGCGTCTCGCCCGCGTCCACGCTGTAGTTGACGCCGTTGACGGCCTTGACCACACCGTCTCGGGTGTGGAACTCGACGTGCAGGTCCTTGACGTCCAGGAGCCTGCCGCTCTTCTCCTCGCCCGAGCGGGGGGCGGGGACGGAGTCTGTCTTCAGATCGATGCTGGTCATGTACGCCTCCCTCAGCGCAGCTTCGGGTCGAGGGCTTCGCGTACGGCGTCGCCGAGCATGATGAACGCCAGCACGGTGAGGCTGAGCATCCCGGCCGGGAAGATCAGCGTGTGCGGGTTGTTCCGGATGTCGCTGAGGGCGTCGGAGATGTCGCCGCCCCAGGAGAGCGCGTCGTCGCCGAAGCCGAGGCCCAGGTACGACAGCGTCGACTCGGCGACGATGTACGAGCCGAGCGCGATGGTCGCGATGACGATGACGGGGGCGATGGCGTTCGGCAGGATGTGCCGGAAGAGGATCCGCTTGGTGTCCGCGCCGAGCGCGCGTGCCGCCACCACGTAGTCCGCGTGCTTGGTGGTGATGACCGCGCCGCGCATCACACGGGCGATCTGCGTCCAGCCGAGGAAGGCGAGGGCGCCGATGATCACCAGCGCGTCGCGCTCGGTGAAGGCGTTCAGGACGACCATGGCGCCGAGCAGGAACGGGACGCCGAAGAACACGTCGACGATGCGGGAGAGCAGGCTGTCCCAGATGCCGCCGAAGTAACCCGCCAGCATGCCGACCATGCCGCCGAAGAGGGTGACCAGGATGGTCACGCCGAGGCCGACCATGATCGAGTTGCGCGTGCCGTAGACGGCGCGGGCATAGACGCTGCGGCCCTGCCGGTCGTACCCGAACCAGTCGGCCTGGAAGAAGTGGCCGAGGTTCGGCTTCTCCAGGAAGTGGTTCGTCAGGTCGCCATACCGCGGATTCGCGTCGGTGAACGCGCCGGGGAAGGCGGCCACGACCAGCAGCAGCAGGATCAGCGCGGCCGAGATGAGGAACAGCGGCCTGCGGCGCAGGTCCCGCCACGCGTCGCCCCAGAGGCTGCGCGGCTTGCCGGGCGCCTCCACGGCTTCGGCCACGGCCTGCGCATCGCTCGGCACGATGCCGGCGGCCGCCTCGGCCGGGCCCGGCGTCTTGGTGATGTCAGGCATAACGGATCCTCGGGTCCAGGACCGCGTAGAGCAGGTCGACGAGCAGGCTGGCGAGGAGGTACACGAGCACGAGGACGGTCACGACTCCGACGATGACGGTTCCTTCGTGCTGGAACAGCCCGTCGTAGAGGAGGTTTCCGACGCCGGCGACGTTGAAGATGCCCTCGGTGATGACCGCGCCGCCCATCAGGGTGCCGATGTCCGTACCGAGGTAGGTGACCACGGGGATCAGCGAGTTGCGCAGCAGGTGCCGGGTGATGATGCGCTTGCGCGGCAGCCCCTTGGCGACGGCGGTACGGATGTAGTCCGCCTGCCGGTTCTCGGCGATGGAGGTACGGGTCAGGCGGGCCACGTAGGCGAGGCCGACCAGACCGAGCACGAGGGCCGGCAGGAGCAGTTCCCCGATGTTCTCCGAGTCCTGGACCGTCGGCGTGACCCAGCCCAGTTCGTTGCCGAAGATCAGCTGGAGGAAGAGGCCGAAGACGAAGATCGGGACGGAGATCACGAGGAGCGTGAAGAGCGTCACCGTGTTGTCGAGGATGCGGCCGCGCTTCACGCCGGCCAGCACGCCCAGGGCGATTCCGACGACCAGCTCGAACGTCCACGCCATGGCGGCGAGCCGTGCCGAGACCGGGAAGGCCTGCGTGATCTCGTCGAGGATCGGCCGGTTGCCGGCGATGGTGTTGCCGAAGTCGCCCTGCAACAGTCCGCCCATGTAGTGGAAGTACTGCTGCCACAGCGGCAGATCAAGCCCGCGGTCGTGCTTGATCTGGGCCACCTGCGCGGGGTCCGGCGGCTTGTCCCCCCACAGCGCGGCCACCGGGTCGCCCGGCAGCACGTTGACCATCAGGAAGATCAAGAGTGTGGTCCCGATGAAGACCGGGATCATCTGGAGCAGTCGCCTCGCGACGTAGCGCCCCATGGTGGTGCCTCCGTCCATTGCGGAGCCGCCCGCGAAGCGACGCCCGGGATCGCCGGGCGTCGCTTCGCGGGAGCGGAACTCCGACGACTGCTACTTCTCGAAGACCTCGACCTCGGTGAGGATCGGGTCACCGGCCTGGTCGAACTCGACCTTCTTCACGTTCTTCGAGTACGCGGAGAGCGTCTTGTTGTACCAGAGCGGGATGCCCGGGAAGCTGTTGACCAGCTCCTTCTCGGCCTGCTGGTACAGCTTCGCGGACTCGTCGATGGTCTTGGCCTGGTCGGCCTTCTTGGTCAGCTCGTCGAACTTCTTGTCCGAGAAGCCGCCCTTGTTGCCGTCGACGCCGGTGCCGTAGAGGTCGGCGAGGAAGTTGCCGTTGAACGGGTAGTCGAGCACCCAGCCGGAGCGGTACATCGACTTGACCTTCTTCTGGTCACGGATCTCCGTGTCGGCCGCGAAGTCGGTCACCGGGTCGCCGACGCACTTGACGCCGGTCGAGTTGGTGATCGAGTTGCAGACCGCGACGACCCAGTCCTTGTGCGGCTGGTCGGCGTTGTACTGGATGGAGATCTTGTTGCCGGGAACGCCGCCGCCGGCCTTGATGGACTGCTTGGCCTTCTTCGGGTCGAACTTGCAGAACTCGCCGCAGGCGTCGTTCTGGTAGCCCTTGACGCCCTTGGCGACCCAGCCGGTGGCCGACTCACGCGTGCCGTGGAACACCGTCTTGGCGATGGTGTCGCGGTCGATCGCCATCGACAGGCCCTGGAGGACCTTGACGTCGATGTCCTTCCACTGCTTGGTGTAGAAGGCGAAGTTGACCGTGTTGATCGCCGAGAAGTCCATGTCGATCGCGCGGTCGCCGAAGTCCTGCTTGAAGTTGGCGATCTCGCTGTTCGGGACCAGCGGCATGGTGTCGACGTTGTCCGACTTCAGGTCGGCGTAGGCCGCCGTGTCCTTGTTGTAGGCCTTGAAGTTGATGCCGCCGTTCTTGGGCTTGTCCTCGCCCTTGTAGTCGGCCCAGGCGGTGACCTGGATCGACTTCTTGTGGTCCCAGCTCTTGAACTTGTACGGGCCGTTGCCGACCGGCGACTCGCCGTACTTCTTCGGGTCCTTCAGCGCGGCCGAGGGCATCGGGAAGAAGGGCTTGTAGACGAGCTTGTACTCGTAGTACGGAATGCCGTGGTCCAGCGTGATGGTGAAGGTGTTCTCGTCGACGACCTTCAGGCCGGACATGGCCTTCTTCTTGGCCTTGCCCTTCTCCGGGTGGACGTCGTCGTAGCCGACGATGTCGCGGTACCAGGAGCTGTTCTGCTGGCCGTTGGCCGGGTCCGCGGCCCAGTTCCAGGCGTCCACGTACGACTTGGCGGTGACGGCCTCGCCGTTGTGGAACTTCCAGCCCGGCTTCAGCTTGACGGTCCACACCTTGTTCGCCTTGTCGGGAGTGACCGACTCGGCGTTCTCATAGGTGATGTTGCCCTGCTTGTCGTAGTGGACAAGCCCGGTGAAGAGCGCGTCGATGACGACGCTGCCGTACGCCTCCATGGTGTTGGACGGCTGCAGGGCGTTCTGCGGCTCACCGTTGGCGTAGCTGACGATCCCCTTGGGGTCGACCTTGCGGTTGCTGTTGTCGCCGCTGTCGCTGCCGCCGCCACAAGCGGTGGCAGTCAGAGCCACAACACCGGCTATCGCGACCCACTTGGCGCTCTTGGCACCACGCATGGGGTTCCTCCTCATGAGTCCACTTGTTCACTACAAGAGGGGGTACGTGCGATCGCGCCGACACCCCTGACGGCGAAGATCGAGTACCCCAGTGTGCTCGTGAGTCGGCGCTCCCCACAGCGCGTGACCCATTGACCCGAGCTATACGCGGTCAACTATTAGCCATGAGGTACCGGTCGACCACACTCTTTTGGTCTCGGTTCAATCACACCTGGCACGTACAACTTCCAAAATCCGGACAAACCGATCCTAGATAGATGGTTGCGAAACGGACGTGTTACACATCTAACGGTCAGTGACGTCCGCATAGCGGACGTTTCCCCGCCGAAAAGCGGTTGCCACGGATCTCTTCACGCGACAGTGGGCACACGGTACCGCCAGCGGAAACGCCGGAGGCCGGCTTCCGCCAACTCCCCTGAGGGAGGGCGGAAACCGGCCTCATGCGTCCCTGTGGCACCGCCGGAGGTTTACCTTCCGGCGGTGAGGGGGCGTCAGTTGCGCTTGGCGCGCGACGCGGTGCGGCCGCGCTCCTTCTGGTCCAGGACGACCTTGCGGATGCGCACGGTCTCCGGGGTCACCTCGATGCACTCGTCGTCGCGGCAGAACTCCAGGGACTGCTCCAGCGACAGCTTGCGCGGCGGGACCACGTTCTCCGTGGAGTCGGCCGACGCGGCGCGCATGTTGGTGAGCTTCTTCTCCTTGGTGATGTTCACGTCCATGTCGTCGGAGCGCGAGTTCTCACCGATGATCATGCCCTCGTACACCTCGGTGCCGGCCTCGGTGAAGATGACACCGCGCTCTTGGAGGTTGATCATCGCGAACGGCGTGACCGTGCCCGCGCGGTCGGCGACCAGGGAGCCGTTGTTACGGGTCTTCAGCTCGCCGAACCACGGCTCGTGGCCCTCGAAGATGGAGTGCGCGATGCCCGTGCCGCGGGTCTGGGTCAGGAACTCCGTACGGAAGCCGATGAGGCCGCGGGACGGGACGATCCACTCCATGCGGATCCAGCCCGAACCGTGGTTCGTCATGGTCTCCATGCGGCCCTTGCGGGTCGCCATCAGCTGCGTGATGGCGCCGAGGTGCTCCTCCGGGGAGTCGATCGTCATGCGCTCGATCGGCTCGTGGACCTTGCCGTTGATCTCCTTGGTGACCACCTCGGGCTTGCCGACGGTCAGCTCGAAGCCTTCCCGGCGCATGGTCTCGACGAGGATGGCCAGCGCCAGCTCACCGCGGCCCTGCACCTCCCAGGCGTCGGGGCGCTCGGTGTCCAGGACGCGCAGCGAGACGTTACCGATCAGCTCCTTGTCCAGGCGGTCCTTCACCTGGCGGGCGGTGACCTTGTGGCCCTTGCCGCCCTTGCCGACCAGCGGCGAGGTGTTCGTACCGATGGTCATGGAGATCGCGGGCTCGTCGACCGTGATCAGCGGCAGCGCGATCGGGTTCTCGGGGTCGGCCAGGGTCTCGCCGATCATGATGTCCGAGATACCGGCGATGGCGCAGATGTCACCGGGGCCGGCCTTCTCGGCGGGCTTGCGGGTGAGCGCCTCGGTCATCATCAGCTCGGTGATGCGGACGTTCTGCTGGGTGCCGTCACGCTTGATCCACGTGACGGTCTGGCCCTTGCGCAGCTCGCCCTGCTCGACGCGGCAGAGCGCGATACGGCCGAGGAAGTTGTCGGCGTCCAGGTTGGTGACGTGGGCCTGGAGGGGGGCCGACTCGTCGTACTCCGGAGCGGGGACGTGCTCCAGGATCGTCGTGAAGAACGGCTCCAGGCTGTCGCTGTCGGCCGGGACGGTGCCGTCCTCCGGCTTGGTCAGCGAGGCGATGCCGTCACGGCCGCAGGCGTAGACGATCGGGAACTCGATCTGGTCCTCGTCGGCGTCCAGGTCGAGGAAGAGGTCGTACGTCTCGTTGACGACCTCGTCGATCCGGGAGTCCGGGCGGTCGGTCTTGTTGATGCACAGGATGACCGGCATCCGGGCCTGGAGGGCCTTGCGGAGCACGAAGCGGGTCTGGGGCAGCGGACCCTCGGAGGCGTCGACCAGGAGGACGACCGCGTCCACCATCGACAGACCGCGCTCGACCTCGCCGCCGAAGTCGGCGTGGCCGGGGGTGTCGATGATGTTGATGGTGATCGGGTCGCCACCATCCTTGGGGTGGTACTTGACGGCCGTGTTCTTGGCCAGGATCGTGATGCCCTTCTCACGCTCCAGGTCGTTCGAGTCCATCATGCGGTCGTCGAGCGACTCCGCGGCGTGGGCGGCGAAGGCGCCGGCCTGCTTGAGCATGGCATCGACGATGGTCGTCTTGCCGTGGTCGACGTGGGCGACGATGGCGACGTTACGAATGTCGTGGCGCGTGGGCATACAGCTGCGCTTCTCCCGGGAAGAGTGGACGGCGGCGCGTACGGTCCGGTACGCGTGCCCTGCCGGGCAGACAACACGCCACGGCCTTACCCCAGTCTACGTGGCTCGCGCGGAGGCGGCCTCCGCGGGGGGTTTCCGGGCAGCCGCGAGCGCCTGCCCCGGATGGGGGCGTCAGGGGTGAAACCGCAGGTCAATGGGTGGGTACGACCTTGCCCGCCGAGGTGGTCGGCGGGCAAGGGAGTTGAGCGGAATCTGAGCGTCGGTCCCGTGAAGAGATGGTGTACGTCACTTGCACGGCACGTACGCCGTGCCCGGGCCGGGGCCCGGGGTCACTTGGCCGCGGGCATGCCCGACGGCTTCGCGCCCGGCTTCAGGAAGCCGATGTCCTCGTAGTTCGGGGCCTGGAAGCCGAAGGCCCCGGCGTTGGCGAGGTTCGGGCGGGTCGCCATCAGCTGGGGCCGCTGGTAGAGCGGGATGGAGCCCGCCTCGGCCCAGATGCGGGCGTCCGCCTTCTTCACCAGGGAGCGTGACGTTTCTTCATCGAGTTCACTCATCGCCTGGTCGAACAGCTGGTCGATGTGGTCGGTGCCGACGCGCGTGTAGTTCTGCTCGACGTTCAGCGAGCCGTCGGCGGCCGGGACCGGCTTGGCGAAGATCGGGCGGGCGTCGGTGGCCGGGAAGGCCGACGCGGGCCACGAGTAGAGGGCGAGGTCGTACTGGCCGGAGGCGATGTGGTCCTTGAAGTAGCTGCTGTCGGAGACCTTCGCCGTCTCCGTGCGCACGCCGATCTTCTCCAGCATCCGCGAGATCCGGTCGGCCACCGCCCGCAGCGGCTCCGAGCCGTCCCCGGAGGGCAGCACGAAGCGGAGGGTGAGGGGCTTGCCGTCCTTGGCCAGCGGTGCGCCCGCGGCGGGCGCGGCGGTGCCCTTGGGGGCGTACGCGCCGGGGGCGCCGCCCTTGGCGTGGTCCCGGGAGCGGGACGTGACCGACTGCCGGTCGCCCTGCTGCCCGGTGCGGTCGGCGGTGTCCCTCTTCTCGAACGTGTTCCCGAACCTGTTCTCGGACCTGTCCCCGAAGCGGCTTTCGGACCTCTGCTCGCGCCTTTCCTCGGCCCGCTCGGCGGCCCTCTTCTTTTCCGCCTGCTTCTTTTCGGCCCTCTTCTTTTCTGCGCTCTTCTTTCCCGCGCTCTTCTTCTCCGCTTTCTCCTTCTCCGCCTTCTTCGCCGCCTTGCCTTCGGCCTTCTTCTGCTCCGTCTCGGCCTCGACCGGCAGCCGCAGGACGTCCGCCTGGCGGGTCAGCGCGGCCTTCTGGTGAGCGGCGGCGGGGGCGGGCGCGAGCACGGAGGAGCTGCTGTCGCCGGGCTTTCCGTCGTCCTGGCCGACGATGTACGTGCCGTCGTCGGCCCCGGATCCGGACTCCGTGTCCGACGGCTTCGCGGAGGCCTGGCCGCCCGCCGTCTTCGTCTTCTTCTTGTCCTTCAGCCCGTCCTTGACCGCGGCGCCCGGCGTCCAGCCCGCGTCCGCGAGGAGCGCCCGCGCCTCGGCGGTGTCCTGCTTGCCGAGAGCCCCGCTGTTGTCCGCGTACGCCAACTGTCCGGCGAGGGCGAGGTGGCTGCCGACCGGCTCGGCGGGCAGGCCGAGCGGCTTGAGCACCGCCTCGGCGAGCTCCTCGCGGTCCAGGGCGCGGGCGACCGCGCGGCGCACCCGGTCGTCCGCGAGCGGCCCCTCGGAGCCGTTGAGGGCGAGCTGCGTGTAGGCCGGTTCAAGGGACTTGCGGACCACGTAGCCGCTCAGGCCCGCCTGCTCTGTCGCGTACTTCTTGACCGCCCTGCGGGTCTTCTCGCGGGCCTCGTACTCCGCCTGAGCGGCCTCCTCGTCGGAGCCGTTGACGATCGCCCAGGAGCGCAGGGCCTTGGCGGGCGTCAGCTGCGCGCCGGGGCCGTGGGCCGGTGCGCCCCCGTCGGCCTTGTCGCGGGCGGCGAGCGTGATCCGCCCGGCCTCCGTGGCGTCGATCTCGGCGAGGTCGACCCTGCCCTTGGCGAGCGCCTCGGCCCGCTCGCTCCGGGACACCTCGCGCAGCACCAGCTTGTCGAGCTTGGCCTGCCGCCCCCACCAGCGCGGGTTGCGCCCGAGGGTCACCTCGCCGGCCTTCCGGTCGATGTCCGTGAGCGTGAAGGGGCCCGCGGTCGCCTTCAGCTTGCGGCGGGCGCCGTCGTTGAAGGAGTCGGGGCTGCCCATGACCTGCTTGGGGTAGAGCGGGGAGAACAGCGAGCGCCAGTCCGCGTAGGGCTTGCCGAAGGTGACCCGCACCTCCAGGTTGTTCGCGCCGCGCTCGATCTTCTCGATGCGGTCGTATCCGGCGTTCCGCGCCGTCCAGTACGCGGTGTCCTTGCCGGACAGGGCCCGCCACTGGGCGGCGAAGTCATCGGCGCCGATCTCCCGGCCGTCGCTCCAGACCGCCTGCTGGTTGAGCTTGTACAGGACGACCTGCCGGGGCTCGCGCTCGACGACCTCCGCCGACTCCAGGAAGTCGGCGTTGCGCTGCGGCCTGCCCTGCGCGTCGAGGCGGAACAGGGACGGCAGGACCGCGCCCGCGATCCGCGAGGTGCCCGCGTCGGCGTCGGACTGGAAGGTGTTGAGGGTCTCGGGCAGCGCGTCGAGCGCCCAGTTCATGGTCCCCCCGTCGGCGACCATGCCCCGGGCGGCGGGAGCGACGTCCTGGCCTGCGGCCGGCCCGCCGGCCTCGTCGTTCGAGCTGCATCCGGCGAGGGCGGGCAGAGCCAGCACCCCCGTCGCGAGGAACACGACAGATCTGGCCCTGACGCGGTCGTGGGACATGGCTGGTACCTCCGGGGTCCGGGGCTCGCCCGGCCCCCCGCTACCAGGACCGGGCCGGGATTGATCACGTTTGGCGGTATATGGAGCTGATCACATCTATGGCCCCACTGAAGGTGACCGGGCGGGCCGCGCGACGCAGACACGGCGTGGCGGCGCCCGGATGCCACTCGTGCGGCCCAACGCGCCGGAGTGTCCGAGGTCCGGACCGGCGCGACAGGGGCGTGATCCGGCGCGTTCACCGCCCTCGATCCGGCAATCGGTGCAGATCTCTTCACAAGCCGGGATGTGGCGCGCGACACTCGCAGGCGCATGAGCGTTGCCACCGCACCCCCTAAGTGAGGGCAAGTCATGGCTCTGCACGATGAATTGACGGCCGTTCAGCGCTGCGTCGAGGAGTTGGTCCGTACCGTCGGCAGGCTGGAGAGCCAGGCCGGCGACCAGTTGGCGGCCGTCGACGTGCGCCGGGTGCGCACGGACACCGACCGGCTGACCGAGAGCGTCGCCCTGCTGCGCTCCGCCACCGCGCCGTCCGCACCGCGCGAGAAGCCGCTGCGGACCGATCTCGTGACCATTCCCGACACGCCGTACGACAGCTCGCTATGGACGAACGCCGGGGACTGCGACGACGAGGGTCTGGGCGCCCACGACCGCCACGCCCCCTGACACCCGCCCCGTCGAACCCCTCCCGCACGCCTGACACCGCGGTACCCGAGGACGAAGGAGTGGAGCCTCGTTGGCCACCGGCACGGAACCCCAACCGAAGAGCGGAACGGCCCCCGGCGGCGGCGTGCGCGACGGCACGCGCGCCGCGATCGCCGCTGCCCACCTGCGGACCGACCGCTGGTGGCTGGCGCCCGCGGCGACCGCCGCCGGGCTGCTCGCCTTCGTCGTCTACTCGACCTGGCGGGCGTTCGCGAACGCGGACTACTACCAGGCGCCCTATGTCTCGCCGTTCTACTCGCCGTGCCTGGCCGACAACTGCGAGCCGATGCGTTCCGGACCCAACTGGGAGATCTTCGGCAGCTGGTGGGGCCTGTCGCCCGCGCTGCTGATCCTGATCTTCCCGCTCGGCTTCCGGCTGACCTGCTACTACTACCGCAAGGCCTACTACCGCGGCTTCTGGGCGTCACCACCCGCCTGCGCGGTCGCCGAGCCGCACAAGAAGTACTCCGGTGAGACCCGTTTCCCGCTGGTACTCCAGAACATCCACCGGTACTTCTTCTACGCGGCGGTGCCGGTCGCGGGCATCCTCACGTACGACACCGTGCTCACCTTCCGCGACGAGCACTACGAGTGGGGCCACATGGGCCTCGGCACGCTCGTCTTCCTGCTCAACATCACGCTGATCTGGGCATACACCCTCTCCTGCCACTCGTGCCGGCACATCGTCGGGGGCAAGCTCAAGCACTTCTCCAAGCATCCGGTCCGGTACCGCATGTGGCAGTGGGTCGGAAAACTGAACGCACGCCACATGCTGCTCGCCTGGGCGTCGTTGGTGAGCGTGGCGCTCGCCGACTTCTACGTGTATCTGATCGCGTCCGGCGCCTTCGACGATCCGAGGTTGTTCTGATGTCTCAAGTGGAGCGGCAGCAGTGGGATGTTGTCGTGGTGGGCGCCGGTGGCGCCGGTCTGCGGGCCGCGATCGAGGCGCGTGAGCAGGGCGCCCGTACGGCCGTGATCTGCAAGTCGCTGTTCGGCAAGGCCCATACGGTGATGGCCGAGGGCGGTATCGCGGCCTCCATGGGCAACGTGAACTCCGGTGACAACTGGCAGGTCCACTTCCGCGACACCCTGCGCGGCGGCAAGTTCCTCAACCAGTGGCGGATGGCCGAGCTGCACGCGCGTGAAGCACCGGACCGCGTGTGGGAGCTGGAGACCTGGGGCGCCCTGTTCGACCGTACGCCGGACGGGCGGATCTCCCAGCGCAACTTCGGCGGGCACGAGTACCCGCGGCTCGCGCACGTCGGCGACCGTACCGGGCTCGAACTGATCCGCACGCTCCAGCAGAAGATCGTCGCCCTCCAGCAGGAGGACTTCCGGGAGTTCGGCGACCACGAGGCGCGGCTGAAGGTCTTCCAGGAGTGCACGGTCACGCGCGTGCTGAAGGAGGACGAGAGGGTCGGCGGGGCCTTCTGCTACGACCGCGAGTCGGGCCGCTTCTTCGTCCTGGAAGCACCGAGCGTCGTCCTCGCGACCGGCGGCATCGGCAAGTCCTTCAAGGTGACGTCGAACTCGTGGGAGTACACCGGCGACGGGCACGCCCTCGCGCTGCTCGCCGGGGCGCCGCTGCTGAACATGGAGTTCGTGCAGTTCCACCCGACGGGCATGGTCTGGCCGCCGTCGGTCAAGGGCATCCTCGTCACCGAGTCGGTGCGCGGTGACGGCGGGGTGCTGCGGAACTCCGAGGGCAAGCGGTTCATGTTCGACTACATCCCCGACGTCTTCAAGGAGAAGTACGCGCAGTCGGAGGAGGAGGGCGACCGCTGGTACGACGACCCGGACCACAACCGCCGCCCGCCCGAGCTGCTTCCCCGCGACGAGGTCGCGCGTGCCATCAACTCCGAGGTGAAGGCGGGCCGCGGCTCACCGCACGGCGGCGTCTTCCTGGATGTGTCGACACGTATGCCCGCCGAGGTCATCAAGCGGCGGCTGCCGTCCATGTACCACCAGTTCAAGGAACTCGCGGACGTCGACATCACAGCGGAGGCCATGGAGGTCGGGCCGACCTGCCACTACGTGATGGGCGGCATCGCGGTGGACTCCGACACCGCGGCCGCGCGCCGCGTGAGCGGGCTGTACGCCGCGGGCGAGGTGGCGGGCGGCATGCACGGCTCCAACCGGCTCGGCGGCAACTCCCTGTCCGACCTGCTCGTCTTCGGGCGGCGCGCGGGGCTGCACGCGGCGCGGTACGCGGCCGGGCTCACCGCGCGGCCCGTGATCGACGAGGCGCAGGTGGACGCCGCGGCGGCCGAGGCGCTGCGGCCGTTCAGCGCCGAGGGCCTCGCGGACAGAGAGACTCCGGAGAACCCGTACACCCTGCACCAGGAACTCCAGCAGACCATGAACGACCTGGTCGGCATCATCCGCCGCGAGGCCGAGATGGCGCAGGCCCTGGAGAAGCTCGCCGAGCTGCGGTCGCGGGCGCGGCGGGCGGGGGTCGAGGGGCACCGCCAGTTCAACCCCGGCTGGCACCTCGCGCTCGACCTGCGCAACATGCTGCTGGTCAGCGAGTGCGTCGCCCGCGCCGCCCTGGAGCGCACGGAGAGCCGCGGCGGCCACACCCGCGAGGACCATCCGGCGATGAGCCGCGAGTGGCGCCGCGTCAATCTGCTGTGTCAACTGACCGATCCGAGCGGTGGTCTGGCCGCTGCCGATCCCGTGCGCGGCCAGATCGACCTGGTCCGTGACACGACCGAGCCCATCCGCCCGGACCTGCTCGCCCTCTTCGAGAAGGAGGAGTTGGTCAAGTACCTGGCTGAAGAGGAGCTGTACGAATGAGTCCGTCGCGTCCATCGAGTCCGTCGAGTTCATCGAGTTCATCGAGTTCATCGAGTTCGTACGACGCGCGGTTCAAGGTCTGGCGCGGGGACGTCGGCGGCGGCGGCCTGGCGGACTTCGAGGTCGAGGTCAACGAGGGCGAGGTCGTCCTCGACATCATCCACCGCCTCCAGGCCACCCAGGCACCCGACCTCGCCATGCGGTGGAACTGCAAGGCGGGCAAGTGCGGTTCGTGCTCGGCGGAGATCAACGGCAGGCCGAGGCTGATGTGCATGACGCGCATGTCGGTCTTCGGCCGCGACGAGGTCATCACGGTGACGCCGCTGCGGGCCTTCCCCGTGGTGCGGGACCTGGTGACGGACGTCGGCTTCAACTACACGAAGGCGCGTGAGGTTCCGGCGTTCGTGCCGCCCACGGACCTCGGGCCCGGTGAGTACCGCATGCAGCAGGCGGACGTGGACCGCTCGCAGGAGTTCCGCAAGTGCATCGAGTGCTTCCTGTGCCAGGACACCTGCCATGTGGTGCGCGACCACGAGGAGAACAAGAGCGCCTTCGCCGGGCCGCGCTTCTTGATGCGGGTCGCCGAGCTGGACATGCATCCGCTGGACGCGGCGGCGGAGTCCGGCCTCGACCGCAAGCGGACCGCGCAGGAGGAGCACGGGCTCGGCTACTGCAACATCACCAAGTGCTGCACTGAGGTCTGCCCGGAGGGCATCAAGATCACGGACAACGCTCTGATTCCCTTGAAGGAGCGGGCGGTCGACCGCAAGTACGATCCGCTGGTGTGGCTGGGGAACAAGATCCGGCGGCGGGGAGAGTGATCGCCGGCGGTTCTCAGGGTTTGTGGGGGTGATCCCCCAGTCGGGAAATCCGTGCTTTCCCCCATGGTCGCGAAGGCCGGTGGCGATCAGCATGGAGGCATGACTTCTCGTGCCTTTCCGACCCGTCGTTCGCTCGTCGGGCTCGCGGCCGCCGGGCTCGCGGCGGGCCTACTGCCGACGCCCGCCACCGCCGCACCCCGCGCCGGTGCGAGGGTCCGGCTGCCCGCGCCGACCGGTCCGTTCGCGATCGGGACCGTGTCCGCCCGGCTCGTCGACCGGTCACGGCCCGACCCGTGGGTGCCCGCGCTGCCGTACCGCGAGCTGATGGTCGACGTCTGGTATCCGGCCGCGCCCGGCCCGCCCGGCCCGGGCGGAGGGCACCGCCGCGCGCCCTACATGGCGCCGGGCGCCGCCGCCCGCTGGGACGCCACCGCGCCGCACGGCATCCCGCGGGGCGCCCTCGACTTCGCCGCCCTGCGGACGCATGCCAGGAAGGGAGCGGCGGCCATCCGCGGCGGGCGGCGTCCCGTCCTGCTGTACGCGGCGGGCGCGGGCGACCCGCGCACCTGGGGCACCACGCTGGTGGAGGAGTTGGCGAGCCGCGGCTATGTCGTGGTGACCGTCGACCACACCTACGAGAGCCCCGGCGTGCAGTTCCCCGACGGCTCGGTCAAGGGCAACGAACCGCTGCTGGAGGCCCTCGCGAAGGCGCAGCGCGAGGGCACCATGCCGGCCCTGCTCAAGAAGGTCCTCGGGGTCCGGGTCACCGACTCGACGTTCGTCCTCGACCGCCTCGGCTCGCTTCCGCACGGCCTGTCCGCGATCGTCGACCGGAGCCGCGTCGGCATGGTCGGACAGTCCGCGGGCGGGGTCTGCGCCGCCCAGACGATGTACGAGGACCGCAGGGTCAAGGCTGGCGTCGACCTGGACGGCACGCTGGAGTTCAACCCCGAGCCCGACGGGACGAACCTCCTGCCGGTCGCACGGCACGGCCTGGACCGCCCCTTCTTGCTGATGGGCCGCGAGGGAAGCGACCGTACGACCGAGCCGTCGTGGCGGTCCTTCTGGACCCACAGCACCGGCTGGAAGCGGAACCTCACGCTGCGGGGTGCCAAGCACCAGACGTACACCGACCTGGCCGCGCTGCTGCCCCGGGCCGGGGTGGACCGCGCGACCGTCGAGGAGCACATAGGCACGATCGTCCCGGAGCGGGCGGTGGCGGCGCAGCGCGCGTATGTGGTCTCGTTCTTCGACCGGTGGCTGAAGGGGGAGGACGACGGGCTGCTGGAGCGGCCCTCGGAGCGCTGTCCGGAGGTGGTGTTCGCGGGCTGACGTGCCGTGAGCGGGCGTCCGGCGGCTAGGGCCTGTCTGACAATTCCCGCCTGCCTCGCGACGCCATGCACGCACTCTCGCCGCACCGGGCGCAGAGCCAAGTACATCCAGTACGAGGCCCTACGCCCGGCACGCCGAGAGCACGCACCTGACGCCGCGAGGCCGCCCTCCGGGCGACGACGCGAATTGTCAGACAGGCCCTAGGGGGTGGCGCGGGTGGTCTCGGGAGGCCGCGTCGCCTGGCGTTCCGCGCGGTTCAGCCACTGGAGGTACCAGGCGGCGAACGTGACGCGGCCGGGCCTGCCGACGAACTGGACGGGGGCCACGCCCTCGGCCGCCGCTCTTGCGTCGTGCCACATCGTGCCGCGCTCGGGCCCTGTGAGGGCCAGCAGCGTGTAATAGCCGCAGCCCTGGTCGCCCACGCACAGGGTGCCCTCGGTCAGGATCTCAAGGAGCTCGTCCTCGCGCCGGTCCCAGGCGTGATGGTCGCGGCGGAACCGTGCCTCGTCCTGCGGTGTGCCGCCGTACGCCGCGCGCGACGGCTCCGCGTCCTGGTGGTCCGCGAGTTCCCGGGTGCGCTCGGGGCGGAAGGGGCGCGCGCCGTGGGGCGTCGCGGGCGGTGTGTCGGGCCCGACCGGGCGCACGGGGAACAGGCCGTAGTCGGGTCCGGCGCCGCCCGCGCCGACTTCCAGCAGGAAGCTGCGGTACTCCGCGGGGAACGTCACGCCGCGGTGCCGTTCGACCGCGGCCACCTGCTCCCGCGTCAGCACGGGCAGGAGCGCGAAGCCATGGCCGTACTCATGGAACTCGGCGCCGAACACCGCCTTGCGGTACGGCGCGGAGCGCAGGGCGAGCACCCGCTCCCGCACCCCCGTCCAGACCCCTCCCACCTGCGCCCCTTCCTCTTCCGGCCGCTCCTCGAAGCGTCCCGCACCGGGTCACCGTACGCGTCCGCCGTGCTGGTGCCTCCGGCGGCGGGGCCTCCTCCAGGGGGCCGCCTTCAGAGGGCCGCCGTCCGGTCGCGGCGGCCCGGAGGCCGACCTACGCTCGCCCATGTGACGCCTGTGACGCCGTCCCCGCGGCTGCCCGCGCGGGCAGTCGCGGTCGCCGTGGCCGCGCTGCTCGCCTGGTTCTCGCTGCTGTGTCCCTGGCCGGCCTTCGCGGAGGACCCCGTCACGCTCTCCCGCACCGGCCAGATCACCGACAGGGTGGACGCCCTCGGGGAGCGCGCGGACGCCGCGGAGCAGGCCCTCGACCGGCTCTACGACGACCGGGGCGTGCAGCTCTTCGTCGTCTACGTACGTGATTTCTCCGGCCGTTCCGCGCAGAGCTGGGCGGACGCCACCGCCGGGCGCAACGGCCTCGGCCTGGACGACGTGCTGCTCGCTGTGGCCACCCACGACCGGCAGTTCGCCTACTCCGTGGACGACGCCTCCCGGCTCAGTGACGCCCAGCTCCAGGAGGTGGCCACCACCGCCATCCGGCCCGCCCTGCGGGAGAACGACTGGGCCGGTGCGGCCATCGGCGCCGCGAACGGCTACCGCGCGGTCCTCGCGGGGCGGCCCGTGCCGACGCCGTCGGTCACCCCCGGCCCGGCCGATCCCGGCGGGCGCGACGACTCCGTGGCCGGCGACCTCGTGCTGCCGGTGGCAGTGGCGGGCGTGGCCGGGGCCGCCGCCCTGGTCGCCTACCGGCGGCGCAGGAGGCGGGCCGCGACGCGTACGACGCCCGGCTGGGGCCGTGGCGCGGGTACCGGCCTCACCCCGCTCCCCCGCCTCGACGAACTCGACAAGAAGGCCCGGCTGCTGCTGGTCGAGACGGACGACGCGATCCGCACCAGCGCCGAGGAACTGGGGTTCGCGACCGCCCAGTTCGGCGAGGACGCGGTCAAGCCGTTCGGCGAGGCGCTCGCGTACGCCCGTTCGGAGCTGACGGCGGCCTTCCGGCTGCGGCAGGAGCTCGACGACGCCTACGGCGAGGACGAGGCGACCCGGCGCCGCATGCTGGACGAGATCATCGCGCGCTGCACGGAGGCCGACCGCCGCCTGGACGCGGAGACGGCCGCCTTCGACGAGCTGCGCTCCCTGGAGAAGAACGCCCCGCAGGCCCTGGCGCAGGCCGAGACGGTGTTCCGGCAGGTCGCGGCGCGGACCGGCACGGCCGATGAGAGCCTCGCGGCGCTGCGCCGGACGTACGCGCCGAGTGCCTTCGCCGGCGTGGTCGGCCACGCCGAGCAGGCCAAGGACCGCCTCCTCTTCGCCACCACCCACCTCAACCGGGCCCGGCAGTCGCTCGACGCGGGCGAGAGCGGTGTGGCCGCCGTCCATCTGCGCGCGGCGGAGGGCGCGGTCGACCAGGCGGGCACGTTCGTGGCCGCCGTCGAGCGCCTCGCCGGGGAGCTCGCGGCGGCCGCCGAGCGGCTGCCCGGCGCGCTCACCGAGACCGAGACCGACCTCGCCGACGCGCGCGGGCTGCTCGAAGGCACCGCGGCGGGGGTGCCCACGGCGGACCTGCGGGGCCGTATCGCGCGGGCGGAGGCCGTGGTCGCCGAGGTGCGGAACCAACTGGCCGCGGGGCCCTGCGACCCGATCGCGGCCCTGCGCCGCGTGGAGGAGGCGGACGCGGCGCTCGACGCGGCGCTGGCGGGCGCCCGGGAGCGCGAGGTCGCCGACCGGCGCTCCCGCGACCTGCTGGGGCAGGCCCTGCTCACCGCCCGCAGCGCCGTCGGGGCGGCCGCGGACTACGTCACCACGCACCGCGGCGCCGTCGCCAGTGAGGCGAGGACCCGCCTGGCCGAGGCTGGGCGGCACCTCGCGCGGGCGGAGGCACTCCAGGACGGTGCCGACGACGGCGACGCGACGGCCGCGCTCGCCGCGGCGCAGCGGGCGGACACGCTGGCCCGCCAGGCCCACCAGCTCGCCGAGCGCGACGTGCGGGGCTACGGCAATCCGTACGGAGGTCCCGGCCCGGGCGGCGGCCGCGGCGGGGGCATGGGCGGCGCGGTTCTCGGCGGCATCATCCTGGGCGAGCTGTTCGGCGGCATGGGCCGCGCGGGCGGCGGCTACGGACGTGGCGGGTTCGGCGGCGGCCCCGGGCCCGGGAGCTTCGGCGGCGGGGGGACGCGGGGGCGCAGGGGCGGGGGCGGCAGGTTCTGAGCACCGCTCCGCTTCCGGAAAAGCCCCGTCGGCCTCACCACCAGCAGGTTCATACTCGGACAAGGAGGACCAGGCCATGACGAAGCAGACCATCCTCGGCCGTGTCACCCAGCTCGCCAAGGCGAACGTCCACGCGCTCCTCGACCAGGCCGAGGATCCGCAGAAGATGCTCGACCAGCTGATCCGCGACTACACGAACAACATCGCGGAGGCCGAGGAGGCGGTCGCGACCACCATCGGCAATCTGCGGATGCTGGAGCAGGACCACCGGGAGGACCGGGACGCGGCCGCCGAATGGGGCGGCAAGGCGCTCGCGGCGAGCCGGAAGGCGGACGAGCTGCGGGCGGCCGGGAGCGCGGGCGAGGCGGACCGGTTCGACCGGCTCGCCAAGGTGGCCCTCGGGCGTCAGCTCCAGTGCGAGAAGGAGGCACAGGCCGCGGAGCCGGTCATCGCCTCGCAGACCGAGATCGTGGACCGGCTCAGGTCGGGGCTCGACCGGATGAAGACGAAACTGGCCGATCTGCGCTCGCGCCGCGACCAGTTGGTGGCGCGCGCCAAGACCGCGCAGGCGCAGAACCGGATGATGGACGCCGCCGCGACCATCGACGTCCTGGACCCGAGCAGCGAGCTGAGCCGCTTCGAGGAGAAGGTGCGGCGCGAGGAGGCGCGGGCGCTCGGCAGGCAAGAGCTCGCCGCGTCCTCGCTCGACGGGCAGTTCGAGGAGCTGGAGGGCCTCGGCGACGCGGCGGAGGTCGATGCCCGCTTCGCCGCCCTCAAGTCGGCCACATGAATCCCGCGGGGCTCAGCACAGCAGCCGGGCTCGGCACAGCCGCAGCGGTCAGAACAGGCTGAGCAGTGCCTCCGCCGCGTCCATCGGCTCCGTCTCCCCGTCGGGCAGCGGGAGTTCGAACCAGACCGTCTTGCCCCGGGGGGTCCTGCGTGAGCCCCACGCGGCGCTGAGCAGGCCGACCAGCTGGAGTCCGCGCCCGCCCTCGTCGGTGTCGCGTGCCCGGCGGCGGCGCGGCTGGACGAAGCCGCCGTCCCAGACCTCGCAGACCAGGGTGCGGTCAAGCAGGAGCCGCAGCCGGATCTCGCCCTCGCCGTACCGCAGGGCGTTGGTGACGAGTTCGCTGACCAGCAGTTCCGCCGTGTCGCAGAGCGGTTCCAGGTCCCAGGCCCGCAGCTGGTCGCAGGCCAGTTCACGGGCGCGGCCCACCGACTTCGGGTCGCGTGGCAGCGTCCAGTCGCCGACGTGCTCGGCCGGCAGCCCTTGGACGCGGGCCATCAGGAGGGCGATGTCGTCCTCGCCGTGGTGGGTGTCGAGGGAGTTCAGGACGTGGTCGCAGACGTCCTCCAGGGCCGGCGGGGCGTCGCCGAGGGCGCGTACGAACGCGTTCAGCCCCTCGTCCAGCGGGTGGTCGCGGGATTCGACGAGGCCGTCGGTGTAGAGCGCGAGGAGGGCGCCCTCGGGCAGTTCGACCTCCACGTCCTCGAAGGGTTCGCCGCCGACGCCGAGCGGCAGGCCCGGCGGGACGTCGAGCATGAGGGCGACCTGCCCGGGGTCCCCGGGCTCGACCAGGGCGGGCGGCAGGTGTCCCGCGTTGGCGAAGGTGCAGCGGCGGGTGACGGCGTCGTAGACCGCGTAGACGCAGGTGGCGAGGTACACCTCGCTGAGGTCCGCGTCCGCCGCCTTGCGGGCCGCGCGGGTGTTCTGCTGGGGCCCGGCGGGGTTGCCGAGGCCGCGGGCGATCTCGTCGAGGGCGGAGAGGACCTCGGCGGGCTCCAGGTCGAGCAGGGCCAGCGTCCGTACGGCGGTGCGCAGCTCCCCCATGGCGACGGCGGCGCGCAGGCCGCGGCCCATGACGTCGCCGACGACCAGGGCGGTGCGGTGGCCCGGCAGCTCGATGACGTCGAACCAGTCGCCGCCCACCTCCGTGGCGGCGTTGCCCGGCAGGTAGCGGCAGGCGATGTCCAGGCCGGACGCCTCGGGGTCGCCGGGCGGCAGCAGGGAGCGTTGCAGGATCAGCGCGCGTTCGTGTTCGCGGCGGTAGAGGCGGGCGTTGTCGATGCAGACGGCGGCGCGGGCGGCCAGTTCGACGGCGAGCGCGCGGTCGCGTTCGCCGAAGGGTTCGCTGCCCTTCGTACGGGAGAACTGGGCGAGGCCGACCACGGTGTCGTGGGCGATCATCGGCACGGCGAGCGTCGACTGGATGAGGCCGCCGGTGAGACGGCTCGCGGAACCGTCGTCCCGCGCGGTGGTCAGCCGGGGCCGGGCCGCGCGCAGCGCGTCGGCGCAGGGCGAGGTGAAGGCGAACCGGTGCACGGCGCCGACGTCGACGGGCGCGCCCCCTTCCGGGAACGGGGCATCGGCGACGGCGCTCGCGAAGGCCACGCGGCGCAGTTCCGCGCTGCCGTCGGCGAGGCCCGGCGGGGTCTCGTCACCGGCGAGCAGGCCTTGGTACAGGTCGACGGAGGCGAGGTCGCAGAAGCCGGGGACGGCGACGTCGAGGAGTTCCCTGGCGGTCGTCTCCAGGTCGAGGGAGTTCCCTATGCGGGCGCCCGCCTCGTTGAGGAGGGCGAGGTTGCGGCGGGCGTGGGCGGCCTCGCGGGCGGCGGCGTGCCGCCGGGTGACGTCGGTGCCGAGGCCCGCGACCCCGATGGGGCGGCCGGAGCCGCTGTGCACGCGGTAGAGGTTGATCGACCAGTGTCTGCGGTCGCTGCTGCCGGGCGCGGGGCCGACGATCTGCATGTCCGTGACGGAGTCGCCGGTCTCCAGGACCCGCTTCAGTGCGGCCGCCATGCGGTCGGCCTCGTGGCGCGGCAGGTAGTCGTGGACGGTGCGGCCGCGGTGGTCCTCGGTGCCACCGCCGAAGACGGCGGCGAAGCGGCGGTTGGCACGCTGGACCCGAAGGTCCGTGCCGAAGAGCAGGAAGCCGAAGGGAGATTGGCCGAAAATGGCCTGCGAGGCGGCAAGGTCCGTCTCGATCTGCCGGAGCGCGCGGACGTCGACGACGATGCAGACCGCGGCCCGCTCACCGTCCTCGGTGCGGGTCGGCATGACGTAGACCTCGGCGACGCCCTCCAGACCGGATTCTCCGGCGCCGTCCTCGCCGGGCACGCGGAAGGGGACGACGCCCGTCCACTCCCGTCCGTCGAGGATCTCCGCCATCTTGCGGTGGCCGCCGGCGCGCAGCTCGGCGGGGACGAAGGCCTCGATGGGGTCCTTGCCGACGGCGTCGCGCGCGGGCACACCGAAGAGCCGCTCGGCACGCGCGCTCCACTGGTCGACGAGGCCGTCGGGGCCGATCGAGAACGAGGCGACCTTGATGTAGTCGTAGATCGAACCGGGCGGGCTGCTGTGCCACGTCTCGTCGGCCGGCACGTCGCCGGGGGCCTCGCCCGGCACGTCGGCGGCCGGTCCGCCGGCCGCCGGATCGCCCGACGGCCGCTCGGTCTGCGCGTCGCCCGACGGCCCATGCGGCTCCGTCGCCTTCGCTGGTATCTCGCTCACGCGAACCGTCCCCTCCAGCTCACCGCGTCCGGCACCGGTCACCGCGTACGGCTGACCGCAGTATCCAGCACTACGGTGCAGCGCCACACGGCGTTCACGATCACAGCACGGACTCGACGCTTTTTGGCCCGTGCCGCACTTGTGCCCGACGCCCTTCGCACACTGCAAGTCTTCTAACCCGGCAGCGCCAGCTCGAACCACACCGTCTTCCCCGTCCTGCCCGTCCTGCCCTGCCGTGTGCCCCAGCGCCGCGAGGAGCGGGCCACGAGCTGGAGGCCGCGTCCGCTCTCGTCGTCGGGTGCGGCGGCGCGCGCCAGGGGCGGATCGGGCAGGGGGTCGGACACCTCCACGAGGAGGGTGCCGAGCGGGTCGGCGGGGCGTACGAGGCGTACGCCGATGGGCCCGGAGGCGTGCCGCAGGGAGTTGGTGACCAGCTCGCTCACGAGCAACGCGGTGATGTCACCGAGGGACGCGAGACCCCAGTCGCCGAGCTGCTCGCGGACGACATGGCGAGCGGTGCGGACGGCGCCGGGGTCCGCGGGGAAGTCCCACTCGGCGCAGTCGCCTTCGATGTCGATCACGCCGATCACTTCCAGACCAGAAGCGGAACCTGTCCGGTTTCGGGTGGTTAATGCCCACATACCCGATACCCCGGCGGCTTTACCGCGTAATGGGGCGCACTGTGGCACGAACGGCGTAGAAGAGATCAGTGCGTGGCGCGTGCCACGGCGAGCGCCGCCGTCACAGCAGGCACATCCGCCGTCAGCCAGTCCACCGACCACACCTGGTCAGGGGCGAGCCAGCGCAGCTCGTCATGGTCCTGGAGGGGCTCGGCGACGCCCGAGAGGAGCCGGGCCGTCCAGACCCGCAGGACGTACCCCTTGGCGAGCGGCCACTGTCCGGGCACGCGCTCCACCACTTCCGCCTCGACGCCCAGTTCCTCGCGGAGCTCGCGCACCAGCGCGTCCTCACAGCGCTCACCGGGCTCGACCTTGCCGCCGGGCAGCTCCCAGCCGCCCGCGAGTTCGGGGGGCGCACTGCGCCGTGCGGCGAGCAGGCGTCCGTCGTCGTACAGGGCGGCGCCCACCACGATGCGTTCGTTCATGCGCCGGAGCCTACGGTCAGCGCCCGCCGCCGTTCTGATTCAGCTTCTCGATCCAGTACAGCTGCTGGTGACCGCGGTCGTCGAGGCTGTCCGCGATCTTCTGGGCCTCGGCCTTCGTGGCGAACCTGCCGACGCGGTAGCGGTTGCCGTTGTCGTCCTGCCTGATGACGAGCCAGGGCAGCGTGACCGTCCCGTCGCTCATCGCGCCCCTCCGCTCGCCGCCCCCGGCGCGCGCCACGCCTCGATCACTAAGGAAACCGCAATACGCATATGCCCGAGCCTACGCCCGACCTTTACTGTGCGGATACGCGTTTGCACAAAGAGATACGCGGCACGGAGTGCCAGGCATAGGCAATCGGCCACTTGTGCGGAGCAGGTGGGGGGCGCACGCACGCGACGCGCCCCCGGCGGGTCACTCCATCACTCCACGGACTGCTCCGAAGTCACTTCACGGGCAGGTGGTAGGCGACGCGGTAGCGGTCGGCGGGGACGACGACGTCGGCCGTCTCCACCGGGCGGCCCGAGGCGTAGTACGTGCGCTGGACGACGAGGACCACGTGGCCGGGGACGCCGCCGAGCGCCGTCAGCTCCTCCGCGAGGCCGGGCCGGGCGCCCACCTCCTCCGCGACGTTGTCCACGACCACGTCGATGGCCGCCATGCGCTCCACGACTCCGCAGCCGCCGAGGGGGCCTTCCTCGGGGAGCATCACGGGGGTGCGGCCCGTGACGGCGAGGGGCTCCCAGGAGGTGGAGAGCATCATGGCCTCCCCCGCGTCCCGGAAGACGTACTTGGTGCACATCACGCGGTCGCCCTGGCGGATGGCGAGCCGCTCGGCGATCGCGGCACCCGCCTCGACCTGCTCGCTGCGCGACTCCCAGGTGCCGCGCGCGCCCTCGGCCGCCTGCTCCTGGCGGAAGGGGGTCGAGCCGCCGTTCACCGCGCGGTAGCCGGTGCGGGCGATCCTTCGGGGGACGGGGCGCGCGCGCACGTACGTGCCGGAACCGGAGCGGCCCTCGACCAGGCCCTCGGCCATCAGGACCTTGCGCGCCTCCAGGGCGACGGTGTCCGAGACCCCGTACTCCTCGCGGATCCTGGCCTGCGAGGGGAGCCGGGTGTGCGGCGGCAGCGAACCGTCGACGATCTTCTTGCGCAGATCGCCCGCGACGCGCAGATACGCCGGCTGCTCACCGAAAGTCACTGGCCACTCCCATCAGGTTGACAGACAGCTACAGCCTGGCAACCGTGGGTTGTTGCCTGCAACCCAAGGCCAAGGAATCACTCGAAGTGATGATTTCTGCCCTGCCGGGTCTTCCCGCGGGGCCGTTCTCCGGATACAAGCACCTCGTCGTACAGGCACTCGCCCTCGCGGCCGACCGGGTCACCGACCCCGATCCGCACCGCGAGGGCGAGGTTCACGCACTCAGAGCCTCAGAACTGCAGGCTCCAGG
The DNA here is from genome assembly GCF_043078805.1 of Streptomyces sp. NPDC015345. Taxonomy (NCBI): domain Bacteria; kingdom Bacillati; phylum Actinomycetota; class Actinomycetes; order Kitasatosporales; family Streptomycetaceae; genus Streptomyces; species Streptomyces sp. NPDC015345. The sequence continues at coordinate 448,883 of NZ_JBIBTX010000003.1, forward strand.
AGTCGATCTTCCCGGTGTCCTGGGCCGCGTTGTCGCTGACCCGCAGCTTCCACGTGCCGTTGGCCGTCTCCGAGGAGGCGTTCACGGTGTACGTGGTGTTGATGTTGTCCGCGCTGCCGCCGGTGCCGTAGCCCTTGAGGGTATAGGCGGTGCCGTCCGGAGCGATCAGCTGGACCTGGAGGTCGCCGATGTAGGTGTGCTGGATGGTCACCGGCACGCTCAGGGCGGCGGGCGCGTTGCCCGCGACCTCGGTCACGGTCACCGGGGACTCGGCCGTGGCGTTGTCCTGGATCGCGTAGTCCGTGTCGTTGGTGAACTTCTTGCCCGGCGGGTTCGTGGTGCCGCCCGTCACGTTCAGGAGGCGGTTGGGCGAGCCGGTGCCGGGGCTGGTGACGACGCCGGTGGAGGAGGCGCTGACGAGGGCCGAGGAGACCTGTGCCGGGGTCGCCGACGGGTTCTGGCCCACGTAGATGGCGGCGGCGCCGGCGACGTGCGGGGACGCCATCGACGTACCGGAGATGGTGTTGGTCGCCGAGTCGCTGGAGTTCCACGACGAGGTGATCGAGGAGCCCGGCGCGAAGATGTCCAGGATGCTGCCGTAGTTGGAGTAGCTGGCCCGGGCGTCGGTGCTGGTCGTGGCGCCGACGGTGATGGCCTCCGCCACGCGCGCGGGCGACTTCGTCGACGCGTCGGTCGACTCGTTGCCCGCCGCGACGGCGTACGTGATGCCGGAGGCGATGGAGTTGCGTACGGCCGTGTCGAGCGCGCTGTCGGCGCCGCCGCCGAGCGACATGTTGGCGACGGCGGGCTTGACGGCGTTCTTCGTCACCCAGTCGATGCCCGCGACGACCTGGGCGGTGGTGCCCGAGCCCTGGTTGTTCAGGACGCGGACGCCGACGATCTTGGCCTTCTTGGCGACGCCGTGCAGGGTCCCGGCGACCGTGCCCGCGACGTGGGTGCCGTGGCCGTGGCCGTCCTGCGCGGTGTTGTCGTTGTCGATGGCGTCATAGCCGTAGGAGGCCCGGCCGCCGAAGTCGCTGTGGCTGATGCGGACGCCGGTGTCGATGACGTACGCGGTGACGCCCTCGCCCGCGGAGTCCGGATACGTGTACTTCTGGTCCAGCGGCAGAGTCTTCTGGTCGATGCGGTCCAGGCCCCAGGAAGGCGGGTTCGCCTGGGTCGCGGAGGCAGTGAACGTCCGGTTCTGGACGACCGCGTCGACGGCCGGGTCGGCCGCGAACTTCTTCGCCTCGGCCTCGGTGAGCTCGACCGCGTAGCCGTTGAGGGCCTTGTCGTAGGTCCGCTCGATCTTCGCGCCGTACTCCTTCGCGAGGGCCTTGCCCTCGGCGGAGCGGGCCTTCGGGCCGTCCTTGTCGAGGCTCACGATGTAGCTGTTCTTGATCGTGCCGGGGGCGCCGGCGTTCTCGATCCTGCCGTCCGCCTGCCGCGCGTCGGCGGTGGCCGGGAGGGCGGAGACGACGCCGAGGGCGAGGGCCGCGACCGCTGTCGCGCTGATCCCGGCCAGTCTTCGGCGGTTATGACGCATCACTGCCATCTGAGGGGTCCTCCTCAATAGGTGGTGCGCTGGTGGGGGATTGGTGCCTGTGGTGCCCACACACGCGGAGGCGCCCGCTCGACAGGGGCATGTCAATACGACACGCCGCCCGACCGTGCGGGATCCGCCTCCGTCGGGACGAAAGATTGGCGGATCCATAGGAATCCCACAAGGGCCAGGACCGGACGGAACGTGACCGCCGCGGGCGCCGTTCGCCGCACGGAACTCAACAGCCCCACGGCTCGCATGACGCCCCGTCAGGCTCTGCCTCCGGCCGCCCCCTCGTCCATCGGCCTCCCGGTCACTCGACGTGGGCGGCGATGAGGCGGGCGCAGGCCAGGGATTCGGTGTGCGTGGTGTCCACCTCCAGGTCGTAGACCACACCCCGGTGGACCGACTCCGCCTGCGCCGCGGCCATGCCCGTCGGCCGGTCCCCGCGGGCCGTCTCGCGGCCCGCGGCGACCTCGCTCTCACACCTGACGCCGACCCACAGCACGTCGAGCCCGGCCAGGGCCTCGCGCCAGCGCGCCTGGGACTCGGGCCCGCCGAGGAACACGTCGTCGACGATGACCCGGGCACCCGCGCGGACCATCGCGGCGACGCCCTCCATCCACGCCGCCTCCAGCCGCCGGAAGTCCTCGCCGACGCTGACACCACCGTCCGCGGCGAACTCGATCCCCCCCTCCGCCGTGCCCGTGCGCAGGGCGAGCGGCATCGCGTCCACCAAGGAGTCGACCGCCGCGGCCAGCCACGGCTCGCGCAGCACCGCCTGGAGACACCGCAGGATGCCTGACTTGCCCGAGCTGGAGCCGCCGTTCAACACGATCACCTGAGTCGTCACGGGGTCACGGTAGGCGCTGGAGACCAGGGCTCGAAGCGGTTTTCCGCCGCGCCTGCCCCTGCCGCGCGGCGAACCGCTCGAGACCCGGCACTAGGGCCTGTCTGACAATTCCCGCCTGCCTCGCGACGCCATGCACGCACTCTCGCCGCACCGGGCGCAGAGCCAAGTACATCCAGTACGAGGCCCTACGCCCGGCACGCCGAGAGCACGCACCTGACGCCGCGAGGCCGCCCTCCGGGCGACGACGCGAATTGTCAGACAGGCCCTAGCCTGCGCGCATGACCGCCGTGACCCGCGTGACCGCCATGACCGCGCTGCCGGACCGCTTCTGTCCCGCCGACGGGGCCCGCGTGCCCGGGGGGTCGCTGGAGTGGGCCTGTCCTGTCTGCCGGGGCCCGCTCGACCTGGACTTCTCTCCCACCCCGGCGCCCCTCACCGCACTGTCCGGGCGCGTCAACTCCCTGTGGCGGTACGCGGAGGCCCTTCCGCTGCCCGCCCCCGCGATCTCGCTCGGCGAGGGCCGCACGCCCCTCGTGGAGCTGACCCCGGAGGTCTCGGCCAAGCTGGACTTCCTGATGCCGACGCTCTCCTTCAAGGACCGGGGCGCGGTCGTGCTCGCCGCCCTCGCGGGGCATCTCGGCCCGGACCGCGTCATCGCCGACAGCAGCGGCAACGCGGGCACGGCGGTCGCCGCGTACTGCGCGCGGGCCGGGCTCCCCTGCACCGTGTACGTCCCCGCCGGGACACCGCCGAGGAAGCTGGCGCAGATCGGGGCGCACGGGGCGCGGCTCGAAGTCGTCGACGGCGGCCGGGAGTCGACCGCCCGCGCGGCCCGTGCCGCCGCCGGCACTCCCGGCACGTTCTACGCCTCGCACGTCCACAACCCCTACTTCCTCCAGGGCACCAAGACGTACGTACACGAGCTCTGGGAGGACCTGGGCGGCCGGCTGCCCGACGCGCTGGTGGTCCCCGTGGGCAACGGAACGCTGCTGCTCGGCGCCGCCCTCGCCGTGCGTGAGCTGCACGCGGCCGGGCTCATCGCGAAGGCGCCGGCGCTGTACGCGGTGCAGGCCGCGGCGGTGGCCCCGCTCGCCGAGGCATGGCGGGCGGGCGCCGCGGACCTGGTCGGCGAGACCCCGGCGGCGGCCACCTCGGCGGAGGGTATCGCGATCCCGCGTCCGCCGCGCGCGCGGCAGATCCTGGCAGCGGTACGGGAGTTCAGGGGCTCCTTCCTCACCGTGTCGGACGAGCAGATCGCGGCGGCCCGACGGGACCTGGCGGCGCGTGGGCTGTACGTGGAGCCCACCGGGGTGGCCTGCTGGGCGGCCGTGCGGGACGGAGCGCTCGACGGCCGGACGGCGGTGGTGCCGCTGTGCGGGGCGGGGGCGAAGGCCTAGGGCCTGTCTGACAATTCCCGCCTGCCTCGCGACGCCATGCACGCACTCTCGCCGCACCGGGCGCAGAGCCAAGTACATCCAGTACGAGGCCCTACGCCCGGCACGCCGAGAGCACGCACCTGACGCCGCGAGGCCGCCCTCCGGGCGACGACGCGAATTGCCAGACAGGCCCTAACCGCGGGCGAGCGCCCCCACCCGGACGGCGTGGCCCACCTCGTCCAGCATCGGCAGGTCGGAGGGGTCGTCCCCGTAGCCGTAGCAGTCCGCCGGGTCGATGTCGGCGTACCGGGCGAGCAACTCCCTCACCAGGCGCCGCTTCTCGGCGCCGATGACCGGGGCGCCGAGGAGTGCCCCGGTGTAGACCCGGCCGCACCGCTCCGGGCGCGCGCACAGCACGTGTTCGGCGCCCACCGCCTCGGCGAGGGGTGCCAGGAGCGGGCGGAACGAGCCGGAGACCAGGGCGATGCGCGCGCCGTCGGCCCGGTGGGCGCGCAGTTCCTCGGCGACACGGCGTACGTAGAAGCCCTCGGCGGCACTGCGTTCGGTGAACCAGCGGCGGGCCCACTCCTCTACCGCCGCCACCGGCTCGCCCCGCCAGGCCCGGTAGTACGCGCGGTTGGCCTCCTCCCTCGGCAGGCCGGCCGTCGTCTTCGCGCGCAGGTCCTCGCGGACCCGGGCCGCGCGGCGCGCTCCCTCGGCGCCGTACCGGCCGGCCGCGTAGTAGTCGAGGAAGTCGAAGAGGCTCTTGCAGGTGATCAGCGTCTCGTCGACGTCGGTGAAGACCAGGCGCGGACGGCGGGCGGCGTCAGACCTCGGCATGGGGCACCTCGATCCCGGCCAGGTCCGCGCCGGACACTTCCGCGCCGGACAGTTCCGCCGACACTTCGGAGAAGACGCTGCGCGCGTAGTCCACCGCCGCCTGCTCCCGGCGCAGCATGCGGTGGCCCGCCACGGTGCGTACGTCGCGGCGGCACCGTTCGACGACGTCCGGGCCGGCGTCCTTGGAGCGGACGCCGGTGCGGTGGAGCCGCTCGACCGCCCGGGCGAGCAGCCCGACGACCGAGGCCGCGATGCGCCGGTTGCGCGCCACGTCCCGCTCGGTCCAGGACTCGGCGTCGGCGCGCTGCGCGGCGTCCCGCAGCAGGAGCTGGGCGGCCTCGATCTCGTCCGCGGAGAGGGCGAGGACCCGGTGCAGCCGCAGCGCGGCGGCCTCGGGGAGGTCGCGCGCGTGCCGTGCCGCCCACCGTGACCACGCCTCCAGCGCGTGGCGCGCGGCGCCGAGGGCGGGGGCGCAGAAGAGGAGGCCGCCGCCCAGCTGGGCGGGGACGGTGTGGCACCTGGCCCGCCCGGGGCCAGGGGTGCCGGCGGTCAGGTCGGCCAAGAGGAAGGAGCGGTGCCGGGGCACGGCGACGGAGTCGACGACGACGGTGTGGCTGCCGGTGCCGCACATCCCGTCGGCGCCCCAGGTGTCGAGGACCTCCACCTGCCCGCGCGGCAGCGCGAACACCCGGCAGCCACTGCCCTGTTCGGCGGGTTCCTTGGAGGTCAGCAGCAGCCAGTCCGCGAAGGCCACCCCGCTCGCGTACGCCCAGGAGCCGCTCAGCAGCCAGCCGTCCGGGGTGGGCGTGGCCTCGCCCGAGGGGCCCATCACGGCGGTGATGCGAGTGTCGGGCGAGGCCGCCCAGAGGTCGCGTTGTCCGTCGGGGGGCAGATAGGCGGCGAATCTGCCGTGCGCGGCCCACAGGGCGCCGCACCACGCGGCCGACGCGCAGGCCGCGCCGACCGCGGAGGCCGCGTCGAGCAGGGCGCCGAAGGTGCCTTCGGTGCCTCCCCAGGCGCGGGGCACGAAGTGGCGGGTGAAGCCCGCGCGGGTCAGCAGCCGCACGGTCTCGTCGTTCAGGCGGCGTTCGCGCTCGGCGGCGTCGGCGTGCACGGCCGCCGAGCGGGCGGCGCTCGCGACCGCGGCGGGCGGCAGGAGCGCAACTCCACTGACGCGTCGGTGTCCCGCTGGTGAACTCTGTGACTGAATCATCTGTGGCATACACCCCTAGGGCCGATTAGAATTCGTTCTCGAACGTATCTTTAGCGCCGTCAATCCCTCGCCGCTCGATTCCCAGTGAAGGAGGTGTGCACCTTGCCGAAGCAAGCACGGGCCTTGCGCACATACGACGCCGTCCTGGACGCCGCCGCCTACGAGTTCGCGCGATACGGGTACGCGAACACCAACTTGCAGAAGATCGCCGACCAGATCGGCCTGACGAAGGGCGCCCTCTACGGCCACTTCTCCAACAAGGAGGAGCTGGCGGCCGTACTGTCCACCCACCTGGCAGCCGCGGTCGAACTCCCCTTGGGCGAGGCGAAGGCCTCCACCGATCCGGCGTTCGACCGGCTGCGGACCCTCATGCTCACCCTCGGGGAGCTCTTCCAGGGCGATGTGCGTGCGCGCGCCGCGCTCAGACTGACGCTGGAGACCGCTCAGGCGTCAGGGGTCACGGCGGCTTTGCTGGAGGAGACCCACGCGGTGGTGCTGCGGTTGGTGGGCGAGGTGCAGCAGGAGGGGCGCTGGGAGGCCTCGGCGTCCGCCAAGGCCGTGGCCGACCTGCTCGTGGCCGCGTTCTTCGGTGTGTTCTGGATGGGTTCCGCCGCCGAGCGGACGGAGTCGGGCGGCCGGGTGGCCGCGATGTGGAACGTCCTGGCCCACGCCCTACGGGGCAAGGCCGGTCAGTGAGGCCGGCTCGGGCCACCGGCCCGCCGCCTCCCTGGGGTCGCGCGGGCCCACGCCCGCCCACTCCATGTCGGTCCTTGCCAGCAGGGTGTCGCCCTGGAGGGCCGCGACGCGCAGCCGGAAGGCGTCCGTCGCGGTGGCACCCGGCACGCTCTGCTCGACCAGCAGCCGGATCGGCGCGTCCAGTTCGGCGAAGGCCGCGCACTCGACCTGGGCGCCGACGAGCGCGTACGCCCGGTCGCCGAGCGGTTCCTCGACCCGTTCGTGCACACAGAGGTGACCGAGCTGCCGGAAGCCCTCCATCAGGACCATCAGCGGCACATGGTCGGTGGGATGGTCGAAGAGCACCGCGTGGTCGCGGTCGAGCCGCAACTGCCAGTCGCCGTCCGGCCAGCAGCGCTCAAGGACGCAGTCCTTCCAGCGCAGCCGGCCGACCCGGCGCGGCGGCACGAGCGGCGCGGCGGAGTCCTCGCCCGCGGCCGGGACCGGGACCGGCGGGGCGTCGCCGCCCCACGCCATCCGGCGCAGCAGGCCGTACCGCCGGTCGTCCATCACGAAGACCCGGATGGTGCCGGTGCCGCAGGACTTGCCGCCCACCAGCAGCCGTACGTCGAGCCGGGCCCCCCTCGGCCGGCCGTCCTCCCAGGTCCACTCGGCCTCGAGGAGCACCGGGACGGGGACGCCGACGATCCGCAGCGCGGCCGGGTCGGTGATGTCGAAGGACAGGTCACGCCCGACGAACCGGTGGCCGAGCGGCACCTCGCAGTACTCGTGGGCCACGTAGAGCAGGGCCTGGCGGAGGGTCTCGGCGAAGAGCATCGGGTCACTCAGACCCTGCTCGTCGGGGTGGTAGAGCGCGTGATCGCGCGGCCACTGGGCCGCTACCGAGAAACGGCTGTCGCTTGTGCGACAGCCGTCCGTGACGAAGACCTCCGCGATCGAGCTGCGGTGCACCAGCTCGCGCGGGACGGGTCTGAGGAAGGTGAGGACGGGTACCGCGGGAGCCATTGATGCGGCATCCGGGTTTCTGGGATCATCGATGAGCACGACCGACTTCTGAGACAACGCTTCCCCCAAATCAGGACGAACTCTTGCCAGAGAACAGACGTGTGAAGCCTTGTTGCGCGGGAATTAATATACCTGCGAGAAGGTATATTTCAAGGGTCGAAACCACGTTCCATTGCCACCAACTCGCCCTGCCCAGCCACGAGTTGGCGTAGAGCACGATATGGAAGCCATGAGCAACGAACGCAAGGCACCGCTGCCCCTGCCACCTCTCCCGACGGCCGCCTCGTCCGACGACACGTCGCACCTCAAGCAGGAGCGGGCCATCCACACCCGCAGGACGATCCTCAACGCGGCGGCCTCGGTCTTCGCCGACACCGGCTTCCCCGCCGTCACGATCAAGGACGTGGCCGACAAGGCGGAGCTGACCAAGGGGGCCGTGTACTTCCACTTCGCCAACAAGGAGGCGATCGCGGTCGCTGTGGCGGACGAGTTCTACCGGCGGCTGAACGAGATCATCGCCCCCGTCCTGGAGGACGGCGACCCGGCCTCACCGCAGACGGTGGTCGACGTCCTGACGGCGGTGGCCTGCGGCTTCCGCGACGACGACTACATCAAGGCGGGCTCCCGGCTCCAGATCGAACGCCCCTACATCAAGGGCGACATGCCGATCCCCTACGTCGGCTTCACCGACCTGCTCACCGAACTCCTGGAGAACTGCCACAAGGCGGGGACACTGCGGACCGCCGACCCGGCCGCGCTGGCGCGTGTGCTGCGGGCCGCGCTCTTCGGCGCGCAGCACATCTCCTGGGTGCAGGCCGACCGCCAGGACGTCGTCGAGCGCGTACAGGAGATCGTCGACGTCTTCCTGGCGACGCACGAGACGGTGTACTGACGGTCGGGCCCGGCCCGCTCAGTCGAGGAAGGCCGCCTCGATCCAGCGGCGCACCCCGCCCGGCCGCATGCGGTGCAGGGCGCCCACGGTGTCGGCCACCTGGTGCGATCCGCCGACCGCGAGGAACTTCTCGCGGACCATCTCCGAGTGCCGCGAGCGCGTGTCGGGACCTGCGGCGCCCACCGGGATGAGACGGCCGCGGGTGAGCGTACGACCGTCCTTCAGCCGTACGGTGACCCGGGCGCCGGTCGCCTTCGTCGAGCGGGAGAAGTCCTGGCCCGCCGTGCCGAGATCGCCGATGAGGTCGACCAGTTCGTCGCCGCCGAAGCCGCGCAGCCAGGGCGCGGCCAGCGGGCCCGCCTCGCGCACCGCCTCGCCGAACGGCGCGTCCGACAGGAAGAGTTCGCGGGTCATGCCCGTGTCGTGCTCCAGGCGCACCCGGTCGGCCAGCTCCCAGCGGTCCGGGTCGTCCAGGCGCGGCGAGGAGAAGTCGTCCACCGAGAACTCCCCGGTCAGCAGCGTGGTGGCGACCGGGTAGGGCACGTCGAGGACGAGGGCGCCGAGCGGCGAGCCGGGGCCGTTGACGTACTGGGCGGCGCGCTCCCCCGCGAAGAGCGTGTAGAGGGACGCCTCGACGACGATCTCCGACACGTCTCGCGGGCTGACCGGGCCGAGCTCCCGGTGGATCTCGGCGGCGCAGTCCACCGCGGCGTCGATGCCGGGGCCGCCCGGGTGCATCTTGAAGGAGAGGGTGTCGGTGTGCCAGCGGCTGCCGAGGCCCTTGGCCACCGCCTGCGGGAGCGGGACGGTCGCGAAGCGGGCCAGGAAGCCGTCCTGGTGCTCGATGATGTCGGGGGCGCCGCGCAGCCCGGCGGCCGCCGCGTCACAGGCGTCCATGGCCGTGCGTACGGGCGTGAAGGTGTTGAACAGCCGGGCGTCGCTGGCCAGGAAGGCGCGCATCAGCGGCCAGTTGGGCATGGCGAAGGCCAGGCCGAAGGAGTTCTCCCACTGGGAGGCCGGGGCCCGGTCGCAGTGCAGCCGGCCGGCCACCGCGCCCGCGAGATGGGTGTGCACGGCGCTCTGGCCGCGCAGCGGGCCGAGCGTCGCGGAGGCGGTGATGCGGGCCGCGCACTCGTTGGCGGCGACCACGGCGGTCAGCAGCGAGAGCCCGTCGAGTTTGCGGGCGTAGGCGAAGGCGAGGGGCACCGCGACGGTGGAGTTCGAGAGATGACCGGCGTACGCGGTGTCGTCGAGGTTGAGCCAGGAGCCGAGGGCGGCGAAGACACCGGCGGCGGCCCGCGGGTCGCGCTGCATGGGGTGGCCGAAGGCGGCGACGAGCTTGCGGCCCAGCGGGTGGGCGAGGCCCGCCCTGATGGAGGCGATCTGCGAGAGCACCTGGCTGGCGGCGAGCTTCAGCACCCGGCAGGGGACGTCCTGGGGGCGCAGCCGGGCCGCCCACCGGGACAGTTCGCGCAGCGGGGTGTCCGTGGAGGCGCGGGGCGACGTGGCCCGCGGCGGCTCCCACTGCTCGCACAGCGTTCGGGCCACCCGCTCGGCGAGAACACCCGACATGTGACGCACCCTGCCTTTCCTGTGCGGGCCCGGCGGCGCGCTGCCGGGCGGTGTGGTCCGGGGCGGCGGCACGCCGGTGGCGCACGGCCGCCCCGGGGCGATCAGGCCGCGGGGACCTTGTCGAGGAAGCCGTAGACGCCCTTGATGCGGCCGTCCTCGGCGGTGACCGCGACGTCGAAGCCGATGGCGATCGGCTCGGCGCCGGGCTCGGTCACCAGGCCCCACTGGAAGCGGGCGAGGTTGTGGTGGGTGTCCACCATGCCGATCAGCTCGAAGCTGAGGCCCTTGAACTGGTCGCGGGCGCCCGCGATGACCGCGGCGACACCCTCGTGGCCCTCGACCGCGGCGAGCGGGTCGATGTAGGGGGCGTCGGCGGTGAACAGCTCGGCGATGGCCGCGGCACGCTTGTCGGCGTCCGCCTCGTTCCAGATGGCGAGGTAGCGGGTGACGGTGTTGGTGAGGTCGCTCATGAGGTCTCCTTGCGAAAAAAGAGGGTGGGAAGGAAGGAAGGAAAAGAAAGGGGGAGGGAGGGCGGCCCGGTCAGGTGAGGTCCGCAGGGGCCCAGGCGGCGAGCGCTCCGGGGAGCACCTCGAAGGTGGCCGATGCGCCGATGGAGTGCTGGTACTCGCCGTCGTGCTCCAGGGGCAGCCGCTCGCCGTCGGTGCGCTCGACGGTGATCGTGCGGCCGCGTGCGTACACGGTCGCCGGGTGGGCCATGTGCGCGGCTTCCAGGGTCAGTCCGGGCACCTCGGCGGCGGCCATGCCGTCACCGATGACACAGACGTCGAGCAGCCCGTCGTCCAGCAGCGAGTCGGGCAGCACCAGGAACCGGCCGCCCCGGTGACGGCCGCCCCCGACGTTGGCGAGGACGGTCGGGCCCTCGTGCACCACCCGCCCGTCGACGACGACCCGGCCCGGGTACGGGACATAGGTCTCGGCGGTCTCGGTGAACGCGCGGGCGTACCGCTCGCGGCCGCGGAGCGGGATGCCCTTCGCGGTGATGAGCGCGTCGGCGATCACCCCGCTGCACGCACCGAGGTAGACGCAGTTGCGGGTCTCGGCGAGCCGCGCCAGGTCCAGGTGGCGCAGCCGGGCGCTGCCGCCCGCACCGGAGTCGGCGAGCACCGCCTTCAGGGACTCGGTCCAGGGCCGCTCGCCCCAGAGCATCTTGTACCCGGAGTTCCCGGTGCCGCCGGGGACCACCATGAGCGCGGCCCGTCCAGTGGCGCCGACGAGGCCCTGCACCACCTCGCGCACGGTGCCGTCGCCGCCGATGGCCACGACGAGGTCCGGCGCCCCCTCGGACCGCTCCAGGGCGCGGCGCACGAAGCCGGTCGCGTCCCCTTGTGCCGTGGTGAGGTGGAGTTCGCTGTGGCGCAGGTGGGCGGAGCACAACTCCTGGACCTCACGCACCAGTTCGGGGCTGTGGCTGCCGGATGCGGGATTGGCTATGACCAGGGCCCTGGTGGGGCCCGCGGCGTCGCTGCTGTCGGCCATGTCGGGCATACTCCTTGATCTGGAAGCACCTGCGAACGACTCTTCCACCGGGTGCTGACGCGGATCTGACGCGCAGCTGACGGGCGGGCCGGGCGGCGGGACGCGGCTGCTACCAGGTCACGGTCAGGGAGTTCAGGCCGTAGTTGATGGTGTTCTCGCGGAACGAGACCGCCCCGGGCACGTCGGCCACGCGCAGTCCGGGGAAGCGCCCCACCAGGGCCCGCAGGGCGACCTCCAGCTCCATGCGGGCCAGCGAGGCACCCGGGCACAGATGCGGGCCGTAGCCGAAGGCGATGTGCCGGCTCGCGTCCCGCTCCAGGTCGATGCGGTCGCCCCCGGGGAAGACGCTCTCGTCGTGGTTGGCGCTGGGGTAGGCGAGGATCACGCCGTCGCCGCTCGCGATGCGGGCGCCGCCGATCTCCGCGTCCTCTACTGCGACCCGGACCTGGTTGTCCTGGGTGATGGACCAGTAGCGCAGCAGCTCCTCGACGGCCGGGGCGAACAGGCCGGGGTCGCGGCGCAGCCGGTCCCACAGCCCCGGTTCGCGCAGCAGGCTGAGCACGCTGAGGCTGAGCTGGTGGGCGGTGGTCTCGTGGCCGGCCACGAGGAAGAGCCGGGCCATCGCCACGAGGTCGTCGTGGGCCAGCTCGCCCGTGGTCAGGTACCGCGTGGCCAGGCGGCTGAGCAGGTCGTCCCGCGGGTCCTCGGCCTTGCGCCTGATCAGCCCGTCCAGGTACGCCGTCATCTCGACGAAGGAGCCGTAGATCTCCGCGGGCGTCGCGTCCTGCGAGAGGACGGCCTGGCTCAGCTCGGTGAAGTCGCACTCGTCCTCCTGCGGTACGCCCAGCATGCGGGCGATCACCAGGGACGGCAGCCGGACGGTGAAGCGCGCCACCAGGTCGGCCGGGCGTGGCCCCCGCTCCAGCTCGTCGGCGAGGCGCTCCACCAGAAGCTCCACGGAGGGCCGCAGCGCGCGGGTGCGGCGTGCGGTGAACTCGGTCATCGCCATGCGGCGCAGCCGCCCGTGCTCGGGTCCGTCCATGCGCGTGAAGGACATCACCCGCGGCGTGGGCGGCAGTTGTATCCGCACCGGGAAGCCCGGCAGCGTGTCGTCCGAGCTGAAGCGCGGATCGGTGAGGATCGCGCGCACATCCGCATAGCGGGTGACAAGCCACGCCTCGCCTGTCCGGATCCTTACCTTCACCGGTGCGCCCTTGCGGAGCTCGGCGTAGGCGTCCGGTGGCGCGTACGGGCAGGTCCGCGGCATGGGCCAGGCGGCGAGACGCTCCTCGGTGACCGGCATGACAGGAGTTACCGTCATGACATTCCCCCCTGATTTCTGGCTGAGTTCTGGCTGATTCCTTTCCGTCATGCTGGCCGAAACCTCTGATGCTCCCCTGACGCCCGACTGACCCTCACGGAGCCCTCCATACCGCTTCTGACCTGCGAAAGGCGGGTGCCCCGGAGCGAAAAGCTCCGGGGCACCCGCCGTTGTCGGCCGCCCGTGTCCGGGCCCTTGTTCAGGCCTTCTCGGCCTTGCGCGGCAGGAACTGCACCAGCACCGCCACCAGTACGCAGATGCCGGCCTGGACGTACAGGCTGAATCCGAACCCGTCGGTGTAGCCCTGTGCGGACGGATGCTCCCCGACCCGGTCGAAGAAGACGACGCCGATGACCGCGATGCCCAGGGCGTTGCCCATCTCCTGGCCGGTGGAGAAGACCCCGGAGGCCGCCGCGGCGTGACCGGGCGCCACGCCCTCCAGGACGAGGGAGGTGAGCGGGGCGACCACCATGCCCATGCCGAAGCCGCAGACCACCATCGCGGGGACGCACCAGCCGACCGAGCCGGTGGTGCCGAGTTGCGCCGCGGTCTGCGCGAAGGCGATGTCGCCCGCGGCCACCACCAGGGCGCCGAGCGCCAGCGCCTGGCGTCCCAGCCGCGCGGCGAACTTGGGCGCCATCGCCGAGGCCACGAAGAACCCGAGCCCCAGCGGCACGAAGAGCAGCCCCGACTTCAGGGCGGAGACGCCGTGCCCCTGCTGGAGGTAGAGCGCGAGGACCAGGAAGAAGGAGGCCATCACCGAGAAGTAGACGAGGATCGTGACGGACCCGACGCCGAACGCGCGGTCACGGAAGAGGGACGGGCTCACCAGCGGCGACTTGTCGCGCGCCGCGAGCCGCCGCTGAGTGGCCCAGAAGGCGGCGAGCAGCGGCACCGCGGCCGCCATGCACAGCCACGTCCAGGTGGGCCAGCCCTCCTCGCGGCCGATGACCAGCGGCAGCACGACGGCGGTGAGGCCCGCGGTGACCAGCAGGACTCCGGTCAGGTCGAGCCCGGTGCGGCCCTCGGACCTCGACTCCGGCACCAGCTTCGGGGTCAGCACGAGGACGAGCACGCCGATCGGCACGTTGATCAGGAAGATGGTCCGCCAGTCCCAGCCGAACACGTCGGCCTTGATCAGCAGGCCGCCGATCAGCTGCCCGAAGACCGCCGCCGCGCCGAGCGCCACGCCGTACGCGTTGAACGCGACGGCCCGGTGCTTGCCCGAGTACGTGGTGGTCAGGATGCCGAGCACCTGCGGGATGACCAGGGCGGCGGCCGCGCCCTGGATGCCGCGGGCGATGATCAGCTCGCTCATGTTCTGCGCGATGCCGCAGGCGAGCGAGGCGAGCGTGAAGACCGCCACGCCGATCGAGTAGACCCGGCGCCGCCCGTAGATGTCCCCGAGCCGGCCGCCGGTGATCAGCAGCGCGGACAGGCCGATGGTGAACGTGACGGCGATGAGCTGGATGTCCGCCGCCGTGGCGTGCATGTTCTTCTGGAGCGAGGGGATCGCCACGTTGACGATGAAGAAGTCGAGATTGGTGATGAAGAGACCGGCCAGGACGACCAGGAGCGCCCCGTAGGAGGGCCTGGCCGCCGTGGCCTCGTCCGGCGGCGCGGCCGTCGGCGCGAGCGGTGGTGCTTGCGCGCCCTTGATTTCCGCTTCGGTGGTCATGACCGACCTTCCCTGAATCGTTCGTTCAGCGGGCGGACGCGGTGACGAGCCGCCGCAGCCGCTGGGCGAAGTGCGTGGTGACGGCCTCGGCGTGGCTGTCGATGTAGAAGTGGCCGCCGGGGTACTCGCTGTGGCCCAGGTACTGGGGGCTGCGCCCGGCCCAGTGCGACATGGCGTCCGGGCTCTCCATCAGCGGGTCACAGGCGCCGCCGTAGGAGACCAGCGGGCAGGCGGTGCCCGCGCCGTCGTCGACGTACTGCGCGGCGACCCGCAGGTCGGCGCGGAGCGCGGGGACGACCAGGGCGAGCATCTCCGGGTTGTCGTAGATCTCGGCGGGGAACGAGCCCAACTTCTTGATCCACTCGACCAGTTCGGGGTCCGGCATCCGGCTCTGCTCCTCCGTCGGCTGGAAGAAGCCCTCGGGCGACCAGCCGGACATGCCGACGAGGATCGGCGCGGGACCGCTCTCGGCCTCCATGCGGATCGTGAGCCGGAACGCGAGCTGGGCGCCGAGGCAGTGCCCGAAGAGCGCGAAGGGCCGCTCGTCCAGGTCGTCGAGCACGGCCTCGTGGAGCGCGTCGAGCAGCGGGTCCCAGTCCTCGTAACTCATCTCCTCGCGCCGGTTGTGGCGGCCGGGCAGCGTCACCGCCTGCGGGGCGATGTCGGCGGGCAGCAGCCGCTCCCAGTCGCGGTAGATGATGGCGCCGCTGCCCGCGTGCGGCAGCATGAACAGCCGTACGGAGGCGTCCTCGGACGGCTCGGCGGGGTGGAACCACTCCCCCGCGGCGGACATGTCCTGGCCGAGGACCGCGGTGGTGGCGGTGGTGGTGGCGGTGGTCACGACTGTGCTCTCCCAACGGTTGTCTGCTCCCCGATGGCGCGTACCGCGGGCAGCAGCACCTCGGCGATCTCCTTCAGCTGCGGCTCCGGGTCGAGCGATCCGACGCGGATGACCAGGTGGCGGGCGCCGGCCCGCACATACGCGCCCAGCCACTCGGCGCAGCTCTCGGCGCTGCCCCAGCCGTAGGCCTGGATGGCCGACATCTGCTCCAGGGAGCGCCCGTAGTAGTGCTCGATGTAGTGCTCCAGCTCGGCCTTGGCCGCCGCCTCGTCGCGGTTGACGGTGACCGTCGCGTACAGCGCGGGGGTGACCGCGTCCGGGGCGCGGCCCGCCGCCTCGGCGAGTTCGGCGATGCGGGCGCGGGCCCTGCCGTACGCCTCGGCGTCGGGCAGGAACGGCAGCCAGCCGTCGTACTTCTCGGCGACCCTGGCGAGCACCTTCGGGGTGTCGCTGCCGGCCAGCCAGAGCGGCGGACCGCCGGGCGTGGCCGGCTTCGGCAGCCGCTCCAGGCGGTCGGCCTGCCAGAACCTGCCCTCGAAGTCGCAGGGCCGGCCCTCTTCGCCGGAGCGCCAGGCGGTGCGCCACAGGGCGGTGATCTCGTCCAGCCGTCCCACCCGTCCGGCGAAGGAGGCGCCGACCGAGGCGAACTCCTCCTCCGTCTCGGGCATCGGGAAGCCGGAGCCGAGCCCGAGGACCAGCCGTCCCGCGGCCACGTGGTCGAGGCTCGCGATCATGTGGGCGCCGATCAGCGGGTGGCGCAGGGCGGGGGTGAACGCGGCCGTGCCGACGGTGATCCGCTCGGTGGCCGCGGCGGCCGCGGAGAGCACGACGAGGGGGTCCAGGCGCGGCCGGGCGGTCAGCGAGTCCCCCGCCCACAGCGAGTCAAAGCCGAGCGCCTCGGCCTGCCGGGCGAAGTCGAGCAGCGGGGCGGCGGCGTAGGTGCCGTTGATGGCCTGCTCCCGGGTGGGCAGCAGGATGCCGATGCGAAGGGGCCCGGCGGCTAAGGACTGCATGGGGGTACTCCGTTTCGTGTGGCGGAGGTTGCTGTGGCTGCGGTGCGCTGACGGGGCGTACGCGTCAGATGGGCTGTCTCTGCGGCGGCAGGGAGGCCGCCTTGGCCGAGGTGCGGCGCTGGAGGGGAAGCGTGAGGCGCTCGGCCGGCGCGGGGGCCTCGGCGGTCAGCCGCTCCCGTACGGCGCGGCGCAGGATCTTCCCCGAGGGGTTGCGCGGCAGGTCGTCGGCGAAGTGGAAGTTGCTCGGGATCTTGTAGTCGGCGAGGTGGCCGCGGAGGGCGACGAGGAGTTCGCGGGGTTTGACGGTGGCGCCGGGCCGCAGGACGACGACGGCGTGCACCGCCTCGCCCCAGTGCGGGTCGGGCACTCCGACCACGGCGGCGTCGGCGACGGCCGGGTGCGCGGCGAGCGCCTTCTCGACCTCGGCGGGGTAGATGTTCTGCCCGGCCACGATGATCGTGTCGTTCATGCGGTCCCGGAGGTGGACGTAGCCGTCCTCGTCGAGGTAGCCGGCGTCGCCCATGTGCAGCCACTCCCCCACCAGGGTCCGCTCGGTGGCCTCGGGGAGGTTCCAGTAGCCGAGCATCCGTGAGGGGGTGCGTACGCATATCTGGCCGGTCTCACCGGGCGGCAGTGTCTCGCCGTCCGGGCCGATGACCTTTACCTCGTTGCCGGGGCAGGGCCTGCCGACCGACGTCAGGAGGCGGGTGCCGGGGCGGTGCGCCTCGGGCGGCAGGCACACCGCGACGCTGCCGGTCTCCGTGCTGGCGTAGATCTGGGCGAACTCGCAGCCGAAAACCTCCAGGCAGCGTTCGAGCAGCGTCGGGGACATCGGCGCGGCCCCATAGGCGATCTTGCGCATCGAGGTGAACGCGGCGGGGCCCGCGTCGCGCTCGGCCATCATCATCTGGAGCATGGCGGGCGCCGCGAAGGTGATCGTGACGCCGTGCTCCCGGATCAGCCGCACCGCCTCCTGCGGGATGAACTGCGGCATCACCACGCTGGTGCCACCGGCGTTGAAGGTGTGCATGAACCAGCCGATGCCCGCGATGCCGAAGCCCGGCAGCGAGATCAGGCTGACGTCGTCCGGCAGCCAGTCGAGCCAGTTGGCGCCGTGCTCGCGCATCGCGGCGGGCAGCGTGAAGAAGCTGCGGTGGGCGAGGACGGCGCCCTTGGGCAGGCCGGTGGTGCCGCTGGTGTAGATCTGCACGACGGCGTCGTCGGGGCCGGTGCCCGGTTCCAGGTCGGTGGCGGGGTGGTTGGCGTACCAGGCGGGCAGCCCGGTGCCGCGGGCCGGTTCGCCCTCGCTGTCGGTTCCGTCGACGCGGACGACGGTGCGCAGCAGCGGAAGCTGCGGCTTGACGCGGTCCGCCGTCTCCCAGAATTCGTCGTCGACGAAGAGCAGTACGGCGCCCGAGTCCCGCAGGATGTGGTCGACCTCGGCGCCGGTCAGGCGCCAGTTGACGGGGACGAGGACGGCGCCGGCCTTCGCGCAGGCGAGGATCGTGAGGTAGTAGTTCTCCGATTCGCGGCCCAGGTAGGCGACGCGGTCACCGTGTCCGATCCCGACGTCGCGCAGGGCGTGGGCCGCGCGGTTGCTGTCCCGGTGCAGCTTCCCGTACGTCGTCGTGCGGTCCTCGCAGATGATCGCCGCGTGCTCGGGCCGGGCGCCCGCGTGGACCCTGGAGCTCCGGGTCAGCGTCCAGCCGCTGGTGGTGTGGTCTCTCACTGTGGTCTCCCCGCTGCGTGGGACATCTCGGTGGGTGTCGTGAGGTGAGTGGATGCCGTGGGGGGTGGCTGCTGTCGTACGGGGACGGTCAGGGGTGCTGCTGGGTGGCCGGGGCCAGGCGTCCGTCGAGGAACTCCGTGAGCCGGCGGACCGTCGGGTGGTCGAAGGTCAGCGAGGCGGGCAGCGGCAGCCGGAACAGCGACTCCAGGCCGCCCTTGACGGTCTGGGCCATCAGCGAGTCCAGGCCGAGCGAGACGAACTCGGCGTTCGGGTCGAGGTCGTCCTCGGCGTCCATGTGCAGGGCGTCGGCGACCTGTTCGCGCACGGCCGAGGCGATCAGGGCCGTGCGTTCCGGCTTCGGCAGTGCGCTCAGCGCGGCGAGGTCGAGGCCGGTGCCGCCGTCGCCGCCCTGGTCCTGCCGGGCGAGCCGGTCGTAGAAGGCGTCGTCCACGACACCGCCCGACACATAGCGGCCCCAGTCGAACTCCCCCACCACCCGGCGGCTGCCGGCCCGGTGCCAGAGCCTGGCCAGGGTGTCCAGCGCCCTGGTCGGCGAGAAGAAGCGGACACCGCTGCGGTCGATCTCCTGGGCCAGCTGCTCATCCAGCCGGGCGGACATGCCGACCCTGGCCCAGGCGCCCCAGTTGACCGAGAGGCCGGGCAGGCCCTTGAGGCCGCGCCACTCGGCGAGGCTGTCGAGCCCGGCGCTCGCGGCGGCGTAGTGCCCCTGCGTCGCGCCGCCGAGGACGGCGGCGATCGAGGAGTACGTCACGAAGAACTCCAGCTCGGGGAAGTGCTCCTCGGCGGCCTCGTGGAGCAGCCAGGCGCCGTACGCCTTCGGGGCGAGCTGGGCGTCGATCGACTCCCAGGTCAGCTCGGCGATCAGCTTCTTGTCGAAGGAACCGGCGGCGTGCACGAGGCCGCCGACGGGGTGAGGTCCCGCCGCGAGTTCGGCGGCCAGGCGCCGCACGTCCTCGGCGTCGCTCACATCGGCCCGTACGACGGCGACCTCCGCCCGCTCGGACAGCTCCGCGAGGACCGGCGCGGCCTCTTCGGTGGCCCGGCCGCCACGGCTGACCAGGGTCAGGTGCCGTGCGCCGAGCTCGACCAGCTTGCGGGCGGTGACCAGGCCGAGGCCGCCGAGGCCACCGGTGACGAGGTAGGTGCGGTCCGGGCGGACGCGGACCGGCGCGGGCGCCGTCTCCGGGCCGCCGGGCACGTCCACCCACACCTCGGCGCGGGAGCCGCAGGCGGCGGTGCGCAGCGCCTCGCCGATCTCCTCCAGGCGGAAGGCCGGGGAGCCGCCCCGCGCCGTGCCGCGCGCCGCGCCGGGGGCGAGCGCCACGGCGGTGGCCGGGACGGTGAGGGTGGCGCGCAGGGCGCCGTCATGGCGTACGTACACCTCGTCACCCGCGGTGAACGCGGCCTCGGCGCCCGCCGCGACGACCGTGCCCGCGGCCAGTGAGCCGAGCACGGGACCGGCCCCGCCGGACTGTTCGCCGTCCAGGGCGGTCCGGGCGTCCTCGGCGGTGAGGGCGACCGAGGCGACCCGCACCTGGACCTCACCGGCCGCGGGCGCGCGGTCCTCGACGGGCGCGAGGGAGAGGTCGGAGAGGTCCCCGGAGCCGGGGGTGCGCAGGGCGAAGCCGCCGGGCCAGGT
Source organism: Streptomyces sp. NPDC015345 (assembly GCF_043078805.1). NCBI lineage: Bacteria > Bacillati > Actinomycetota > Actinomycetes > Kitasatosporales > Streptomycetaceae > Streptomyces > Streptomyces sp. NPDC015345. The sequence continues at coordinate 468,612 of NZ_JBIBTX010000003.1, forward strand.
GCGGGTGGCGTCGCCGGGCAGCAGCCTGCGGACGTGGCGCGTGCCGGTGCGGTGCGCGACCTGGAACTCACCGGGTGCCTCGGCGCGGAACTCGTCGAGGAGCGCCGTCAGGTCACCGCCGGGCTCGATGTCGACCAGCGTCGCGCGGTACTGCGGGGACTCGGTGAGCAGGACCCGGCCGAAGCCCCACAGGGTCGCGGCGCCGAGGTGGGCGCCGTCGCCGGGCCGGTCGCCGGGCAGCTTCTGGGCCCCCTCGGTGACCAGCCAGAGCCGGGGCGGGCGCTGCTGCGCGGCGGCGTCCAGGGCCGTCAGCAGGGCGAGAAGGTCACGGTAGTTGTGCTCGCACTCGGCGCGGTACAACGCGGCGGACATGGCGCCGGGCAGCGGCCGCCAGCTCCAGCAGACGTCGGTGACGGAGGTGTCCTCCAGGGCGGTCTTGAGCGTGGCGGGGTCCGCGACCGGCGTGACCCGCAGACCGTCGCCGCCGGTGGCCTCGGCGCCTTCGGAGGTACCGGCGACTTCGGGGCGGCCGAGGAGCAGGACGTGGCGGGGGGCGGTGCCCGAGGCGACGGCGGGCAGGGCGCGGCGCACCCACTCGGAGCGGTGCAGGAACTGCCGCTGCCCCGCGGGGCCTTCGGGGCGGGCCAGGGTGACCCCGCCGAGTTCGAGGACGGGGTTGCCGTTCTCCAGGACGAGGATGTCGGCGAGGCGCCTGTCCTGTTCCGTGGCGACGCGGGCGACGACCTTCAGGCGCTCGCCCCGGGGCTTCTTGAAGTGGCGTACGGACGCGATCCGCCGGGGCAGGAAGACCGGGCCCTCGGGGTCGAGGGCGACGGCGGCCTCCAGCGCGGCCTCGATCAGCCCGGCGGGCACCTGCTCGACGGCGGTGGTGCCGCCGCACTCCAACTCGGCGGTGAACACGCCGCCTTGGTGACGTGCCGCCGCGGCCAGGGCGCGGGCGCGCGGGCCGTGCGGGCGGCCCACCGACGCGAGGTCGGTGTAGAGGTCCTCGGCGTCGCTCTCCAGGGTGGCGGGGCCGGGCACGATGCCGGTGAGCTCCGGCTCGGTGAGTTCCACGGACTGCTCCGGCCCGGCGGTGAGCACGGCGCTCGCGTGCACCCGCTCCTCCCGCTCGCCGCCGCCGTCCTTCTCCGCGGCGGTCAGGACCGTCACGTCGGCGCCGCCGTCCGGGCGCGGCCGCAGCCGGGTGGTCAGCGTGCGGGGCGTCTCGGCCTTCAGGGTGAGGGGCTCGCCAAGACGCAGTTCGCGGACGGCGGCGCGGGTGTGGCCGTGGACGGCGTCCTGGAGCGCGAGCAGCAGGTCGACATAGGCGCCGGCGGGCAGCGTCGTACGGTCGCCGTCGGCGAAGTCGGCGAGGGCGCCGAGCTCCTCGACGGTGAACTCCGCGGTGAACTCGCGTACGGCGCCCTCGCACGCGACCTCCGTGCCGAGCAGCGGGTGGTGCGCCGCGCCGCCCTGGGCGCCGCCCCTGCGCGGGGTGGCGGAGGGCAGCCAGTAGCGCTTGCGCTGGAAGGCGTAGGTGGGCAGCGCGACCTTGGCCGGGACGGCGCGGCCCTCGTGGTAGCCGGACCAGGAGACGGGCAGACCGGCGGTGTAGTACTCGGCGAGCGCACGCAGCGTGGTGTCGCCGCCCCGGTCGCGGCGGTGCAGGCTGGCCAGCCACAAATGGTCCTGGACGGGCAGCGAGCGCTGGGCGAGGGCGGTGAGCGCGGTGGAGGGGCCGATCTCGACGAGGGCGTGGCGCCCGCGCCTGGCGACCGCTCGGATACCGGCGAGGAACTGCACGGGTTGGCCGATGTGCCGCACCCAGTAGTCGGCGGTGCCGATCTCGGCGAACCGCGCGAGCTTGCCGGTGACGTTGGAGATCAGGCTGATGGCCGGCTCGTGGAAGGTGATGGCGTCCAGGGCGGCGCGGAAGTCGTCGTACACCTCGGCCATGAGCGGCGAGTGGAAGGCGTGCGACACGGCCAGCCGGTCGACGCGCAGGCCCTGCCCGGCCAGTTCGGCGGTGACCTGCGCGAGCGCCTCGGCGCCGCCCGAGATCACGCACTGGTCGGGGGCGTTGGCCGCGGCGAGCGCCAGGTCCGGATGGGCTTCGAGGAGCGGCAGGACGTCCTCGGCGGGGGCGGCGACCGCGGCCATGCCGCCCTTCGCGCGCACGGCCTGCATGAGGCGGGCGCGGGCGGCCACCAGCGTCACGGCGTCGGGGAGGCTGAAGAGCCCGGCGACGGCGGCGGCCGCGGCCTCGCCGATGCTGTGCCCGATCAGCACGTTGGGGCGCACTCCCCAGGACATCCACAGCTGGGCGAGCGCGTACTCCAGGGTGAACAGGGCGGGCTGGGTGTACTCGGTGCGGTCGATCGACTCGGGGTCCTCGGCCGTGCCGATGACCAAGTCCCGTATGGAGCGGCCCAGTACGGCGGTGAACAGCCGGTCGCACTCGTCGACGTGGCGGCGGAAGACCGGGAAGCCCTCGTACAGATGGGCGCCCATGCCCGCGTACTGCGAGCCCTGCCCGCTGAACATGAAGGCGACCTTGCGGATGCCGGCGGGGCCCTGGTGGTCGCGGTCCGCGGCCTTGTCAAGGAGCTTGGTGAGGGCGGCGCGGTCGGCGGCCGGGCCCGCGAGGCGGTACGGGTGGTGGGTGCGGGCGACGTTGCCGGTGTAGCAGAGCGCGTCGACCGGCGGGGCGGGGTCCGCGTCGAGCAGCTTCCGGTAGTTCTCGACCTGTTCGCCGAGGGCGGCGGCCGTCTTGGCGGAGAGCGTGAACATGGGGGTCGCGGGCGCCTCGCCGGGCGCGGCGGCGCCATCCGTCGCCGCCGCCGGGGGCTGCTCCAGGACGACCGCGCCGATCGTGCCCGCGAAGCCGAAGCTGTTGACGACCGCGCGCCGCACCGGCGCCTTCCACGGCTCGCGGGCCGTGGGCACGCGCACCGGGTACAGGTCCCAGGGGATGCGGCCGGAGGGGGTGTCGAGGTTGAGGTGCGGGTAGATCGTGGCGGACCTGATCTGGAGGACCGCCTTGATGACGCCGACGATGCCGGAGGCGGGCTCCATGTGGCCGAGGTTGGTCTTCACGGAGCCGACGAGCAGCGGGTCGCTCTTGGTGTGCGAGTCGGCGAAGGTGTCGCCGATGGCGCCGAACTCGATGGGGTCGCCGAGCGGGGTGCCGGTGCCGTGCGCCTCCACGTACTGGATGTCCTCCGGGGCCAGCGCGGCGGCGGCGAGCGCACTGCGGATGACCTTCTCCTGGGCGGGGCCGTTCGGCACGGTCAGGCCCGCGCTGTCGCCGTCCTGGCCGACGGCGGTGCCCTTGACCAGGGCGAGGACGGTGTCGCCGTCGCGGGTGGCGTCCGTGAGGCGCTTGAGTACGAGGATGCCGCAGCCCTCGGCGCGGGCGTAGCCGTCGGCGGACTCGTCGAAGGTCTTGCACTGCCCGTCGGGGGAGAGCATCTGCGCGTTGGAGAACATCACGGGGATGCGTGGGTGGTGCAGGGCGTTGACGCCGCCGCACAGCGCGATGTCGGTCTCGCCGGCGCGCAGCCCCTGGACGGCGACGTGCAGGGCGGCGAGCGACGACGAGCACGCGGTGTCGATGCTCATGCTCGGGCCGCGCCAGCCGAGGAAGTACGACAGGCGGCCCGACAGCGGGAACATGGTGATGCCGGAGGCGAGCAGGCCGTCCAGTTCCTCGTACGGCAGGGAGTCCAGCTCCAGGGCGTAGTCGATGGAGCTGGCGCCGATGTAGACGCCGCCGTTGCCGCGGCGCAGCGGCGTGGGGTCGATGTTGGCGTGCTCCAGGGCCTGCCAGGCGGTCTCCAGCAGCATGCGCTGCTGGGGATCCATGTACTGCGCTTCCTTCGGGGAGATGTTGAAGAAGGCCGCGTCGAACCGGTCGATGCGGTCGAGGAATCCGCCGGACGTGGTGTGGATCTTGCCCTTGTCGTCCGGGCCCTGCGGCGTGAAGGCGTCGACGTCCCACCGGTCGCCCGGAATGGGCCCGATGCCGGAGCGCCCCTCGCGCAAAAAGGCGTCGAATTCATCGAGCGAATTGCTGCCGCCGGGGAATCGCAGGCCGACGCCGACGATCGCGATCGGTTCGGGCGCCCGGCCGGACACCTGGTTGTTCTCTGATTCCTCGTGCGGCATTGAGCGTCTCCTTGTCGTCCGGTCCCTGGTGGATCAGTTGCTGCCGGGTATCGCGCCGGTCGCGACACGCGCCGGATCGGTCACCGCGTCGACGAGATAGTCGAGGAGCCGGCCGACCGTGGGCTCGTTGAAGAGCACGTTGGCGTTGATGGAGAGTTCCAGGATGCCTTCGAGGGTCTGCCTCATCTGCGTCAGCTTCAGCGAGGTGAGACCGAGGTCGAAGTAGCTGATGTCCAGCGGGAGTTCCTCGGTCTCGTCCATGAGCAGGCTCGCCCTGAACTGACTGACGAGGAGCCGCTCCATTTCTTCCGCGAGTTCCGGCCGGGGCAGTTCCCGGAATTGCTGAAGTGTCATGTGTACGGGAGACATGGAGCCATGAAATCAATGACGGCTGACGCCTCACTGACGTCGCGCGCGTACCCCATGCATACGCCACTCAGTCTTTCTTCCGAAGACCGGACACAGGGTTGGCTCAAACAGCGCGGAAGCCGCAATCAGTACGGCGTCAGCGGCAGGTCAGATCCTGCTGCCACGATCGAGATGCTTCGAAACAAGAGCTGACCAGATCGGAATCCACTCGGAGAACCCCCACCCCGAAAGGCTGATAATGCTGCGCGGCGCCATACAGGAGGAAAGTGCTCCGGCACGTTCCGGACTCAAGAGCTATGACCTCTACATCGCGGGCAAGGACGTCGCGGGTGACGGGTGGGTCTACACCGTCAGCGGGCGCTCCCTGCTGGAAGACGTCTTCACCAGCGTGAGCCTCAAGCGCACGCTGGAACAGGACCCCGAATCCGACGCGGCGAACCACCCCTATGTGGTGGGGCGTTGCGCGATCGCCGACGACTCCGCCATCGACCTGGCCACGCAGGCGGCCGCCGCGGCGGCCCCGGACTGGGCGGCCGTCCCGCAGGAGCGGCGGATGCGGCTCGGCACCCGCTTCCGCGAGGAACTCATCAAGCACCAGGACGAGTTCCTGGAGATGCTGGTCGCCGAGTCGCACCCGGTGAAGCTGGCCCGCTGGGAGCTGAGCTGCCTGCTCCAGATCTACGCCCCCGGCAGCCTGCGCTGGTACACGAAGCAGATGCGCGTCGAGAAGGAGTACGGCGGCCGCAAGCTGATCCTCCAGCGCCAGCCGGACGGCGTGGTCGCCTTCAACCCGCCGCAGAACGCCCCGCTGCCGAGCGCCGCGCTCTCCGTCCTCGCCCTGATGGCCGGCAACGCCGTCGTGGTGCGGGCGCCGCGCAGCATCGCGCTGTCCACCATGTGGCTGCTGCGGGACATCGTGGCCCCGCTCCTGGAGGAGTTCGACGCCCCGCCGGGCGTCCTGAACGCGGTGTGCTCCAACCCCAAGCAGACCCTGGACCGCTGGGTCGCCGACCCGCTGATCAACGACATCTTCTACATCGGCGGCAGCCAGGAGGGCCTGCGCTTCGAGCAGGCCTGCGTCGCCAACGGCAAGAAGCCGATCCTCGAACTCGCGGGCAACGACGGCATCGTGGTGTGGAAGGACGCCGACGTGAAGTGGGCGGCCGAGGCCATCACCGAGTCGTTCTTCGGCTCCGGCCAGATCTGCATGGTGCCCAACTACGTCCTGGTGCACCCGGCCGTCGCCGACCAGCTCATCGCCGAGGTCAAGGAGCAGGTCAAGGCCATCAAGCCGGGCTTCCCCGAGGAGGAGGACGTCCTGCTCTCGCCGGTGCGCCGCAGCGAACGCTTCTTCCGGCTCCTCCGCCAGGCCCTGGACAACGGCGCGGAGCTCGTCACCGGCGGCAACCGCACCGAGCTCGACGGCACGCCCTCCGAGACGGGTGTCTTCCTCCAGCCCACCGTCGTCCGCGTCGACGGCCTGGACCGGGCCCGCACCTACGACGTCGTACGCGAGGAGACGTTCTTCCCGCTGATCCCCGTCATCGTGCCGGAGGCGGACAACGACGACGCCCTCCTGGAGGACTTCCTCAGGTTCGTCAACTCCAACGAGTACGGGCTGCGCAACTCCCTCTGGTCGCGCTCCGACCACGTCATCGACACCTTCGTGCGGCGCGTCGTCAACGGCGGTCTGCTGAAGGTCAACGACTCCCACATCGGGTTCCTGCCGTACCTGCCGAGCCACGGCGGCACCGGCCGCACCGGCGGGGCCTTCGGCGAGGCCAACTACCCGATGCTCAAGACCTCCCACGTGCAGGGCGTCAGCATCGCGCGCGACGTCAGCCCCTACGACGCGGTCTTCGGCGCCTTCGACGACTGACGGCACCCATCCCACCCGACCCACGGAGGTTGTGACGTGCGTTCCCTCGATGCCGCTCGGGCCGTCTGCGAGCGCTACCACCCCGGTCTGCTCAAGGAACTGGAGCAGATCCCCTACGCCGAGCGGGAGAAACCCGGCAGCCCGATCATCGACCTCTTCCGCATCCACGGCGGGGTCGGCCTGCTGATACCCGAGGAGTACGGCGGTCACGGCGCCGAACCGCTGGACGCGCTCCACACCCAGCTGGCCCTCGGCTCCCTCTCGCCGTCCCTCGTCGCGGCCGTGTCCATGCACCACTTCACCGTCGCCATGCTCTACTCGCTGGCCGTCGCCGAGGGCCGGCTCACCGACGCGCAGAGCGACCTGCTGCGCCGCGTCGTCCCGGACCAGCTGGTGATGGCCTCCGGCTGGGCCGAGGGCCGCACCGAGCAGAACATCCTCACCCCCTCGGTGACCGCCCGTCCGGTCGAGGGCGGCTACCTCCTGTCGGGCTCCAAGAAGCCGTGCAGCCTGTCCGCGTCGATGAGCATGCTGACCGCGAGCATCGCCATCCACGGCCTGGAGGGCGACCCCGAGCTGGCGCTCGCCCTGGTGCCCTCCGACGCGCCCGGCCTGACCGTCCACCCCTTCTGGGGCAACGATCTGCTGGCCGGCGCCGAGAGCGACGAGGTGCGACTGGAGGACGTCTTCGTCCCCAAGGACATGGTCGTCCGCGCCGGGGCGGACGATCCGCGCCGCCTGGACGACCTCCAGACGGCCGGGTTCGTCTGGTTCGAGATGCTCATCACCGCCGGGTACCTGGGCGGCGCCGCGGCCCTGGTCGAGCAGGTCCAGGAGCGGGAGCGCGGCAGCATCCAGGAGCGGGCCGCCCTCGCGGTCGAACTGGAGGCCGCCCTCGCGCTGCTCGAAGGCGTGGCCCGCGCGATCGGCCCCGAGCCGGGCGACGAGGCGTCGGTGGCCCGGGTGCTCGTCGCCCGCTACGCCGTGCAGAACGCGCTGCCCCGCGTCACCGCCCGCTCCCTGGAGCTCCTCGGCGGCCTGGACTTCATCCGTTCCTCCGGCCACGCCCAGGCGGCGGCCGCGTCCACCGCGCTCGCCTTCCACCCGCCGGGCCGGGGCGCCGCCGCCGAGCCGCTCCTGCGCTACTTCGACGGGGGCCCGCTGGTCCTCGCCTGACCGCCGCCTTCGACCGCACCGCTTCTTTGGAGTGAGAGATCCGTGACCGTAATCCAGGAAAACCCGGCTTCCGCGGCAGGCGCGGCCCCCGCGGCCTCCGTGGCCGACACCGAGGCGGAGGTCCTCGGGCTGTACCGTGCCCACCTGAGCAAGGGCCGGGCCACCCTCGCCGAGCTGTTCGGCAGCCACATGGAGGTGGCCTCCGAAGGCGCCTGGCTCACCACGAGCGACGGGGAGCGCTTCCTCAACGCGGGCGGCTACGGCGTGTTCATCATGGGCGCCCGCCACCCCATCGTGATGGAGGAGGTGGAGCGCCAGCTCCGTACGCACCCCACCGCCACCCGCATCCTCCTCGAACCGACGGTGGCCCGCGCCGCCGAGGCCCTGGTCTCCGTCATGCCGCAGGGCCTGGACCGCGTGCACTTCGGCCTCTCGGGCGCCGAGGCCGTGGAGACCGGCCTGAAGCTGGCCCGCGCCGGTGGCTTCAAGCGCACCGTCTCCATGCGGGGCGGCTACCACGGCAAGACCCTCGGTGCCCTCTCCGCCACCGCGAAGGAGGTCTACCAGAAGCCGTTCCGGCCGCTGATCCCCGACTTCCACCACCTGCCGTTCGGTGACGCCGACGCCCTGGCGGCGGAGCTCGCCGCCCACCCCGGCGAGACGTGCGTCATCCTGGAGCCCGTCCAGGGCGAGGGCGGCGTCATCATCCCGCCCAAGGGCTATCTCAGGCGCGTCGAGGAACTGGTCCGCGAGCACGACGGCTTCCTGATCCTGGACGAGATCCAGTCCGGCTTCGGCCGCCTCGGCGAGTGGTGGGGCGCCGACTTCGAGGACGTACGCCCCGACGTCCTGCTCGCCGGCAAGGCGCTCGGCGGCGGCGTGCTCCCGGTCTCCGCGGCCATCGCCACCCGCAAGGCGTTCCGCCCCTTCGACAAGGACCCCTACGTCCACACCGCCACGTTCTCGGGACAGCCCGTCCTGATGGCCGCGGTGCAGGGCGCGGTGCGGGCCATGAAGGAGGACCGCCTGGTCACCCGGGCCACCGACCTGGGCGCCGCGCTGCTGCCGCGGATCGCCGAGATCGCGTACCGCAACATCCCCGAACTCGTCGTCGACGTGCGCGGGCAGGGCCTGCTCATCGGCGTGGAGCTCGTCGAGGCGGGTCTCGCCGGCGAGCTGCTGATCGAGCTCTTCAACCACGGCGTGGTCGCCAACCACTCCATGAACGGCAGCTCGGTGGTGCGGTTCACGCCGCCCGCCGTCCTCAGCGACACCGATGTGGAGTTCCTCCTCAACTCCTTCGACCTGGCCACCCGCGACCTCGTCAGCGGTGCGGCCACCATGCCGGAAGGCGGTAACTGATCGTGCGGCACGTAGAACTGGAAGCAGTGGTCCCCGCGGAGCAGGTCTCCACGGTCTTCGACGCCGTGATGCGCTGGGAGAAGTACCCGGACCTGGCGCCCCACGTGAACTCCACCACGGTGCACGCCACCCTGCCCGAGGCCAAGTGCAGTTCGAGCTGGGAGCTGCACTTCCGCAGCGGCCTGCTGCGCTGGACCGAGGACGACGTCTTCCTGCCGGAGGAGGGTGAGATCCGCTTCGAGCAGTCCGACGGCGACTTCGACTCGTTCACCGGCACCTGGGCGCTGACGCAGGCCGGTGACGACGTCGCGGTCCGCTTCGACGCCGACTTCGACTTCGGCATCCCGAGCCTGGAGGGCATCCTCGACCCGATCGCCGAGCGGGTCATCAAGGAGACCGTCGCCTGGTCGCTGACCGGCCTGTTCCCCGGCACGCGCATAGCGGGCGGCATCGAGCTCTCCGAGCCCGCCGCCGTCGGCGCCTGAGACCTCTGCCAGGAGCTGACCATGGACCAGGCCAATCCCTTCGAGACACCGAAGACGTTCTCCCTGCACCGCGCCGAGTACCTGGTGGGCTTCGCGGTCACCACCGGGCTGCTCATCGCGCACATCGGCGAGATCCGCTGGATCCCGGCGGTCGCGCTCTTCCTCTACATCGACCTGATCGGCTACATCCCCGGCGCCATCGCCTTCAAGCGCAGCGGCGGGAAGCCGATCTCCAAGGTCTACTACGTCCTCTACAACGTGATGCACAGCCTCATCACACAGGCCGCGGTGGCCGCGCTGTGGTGCTGGCTGATCGGTCCCGAGTGGGCGCTGCTCGTGCTGCCCTTCCACCTCTTCGGCGACCGGGGCCTCTTCGGCAACTTCATGAAGTCCTTCGCGCTGCCCTTCGAGCCGGTGCGCCAGAGCGGCTATCTGCGGCTCCTGGACGACCTCGGCATCGCCCACCCCAAGCCGGCCGGCCACGCCCACGACCCGGAGCCGGTCGGACACGTCGTCAAGCTGCCGCGGCCCGCGGCACGGGCCCGTGAGGAGGCCCTGCGATGAGCACGCTCACCACGCTGCGCCGCCCGGTGCGCCAGGACCCGGCGGAGCGCCGCCGGGCGCTGTACCACCTGGCCTCGCCGGTGTCGGTGCTGACCGTCGGCCACGCCGGTCAGCTGCACGGCACCACCGCGAGCACGGTCACCCTGGTCTCGCGCGAACCGCTGCTCATCGGGGTCGCGCTGCGGCCCGGCTCGTCGTTCGCGCGGCTCGCGGCGGCCGAGGGGCGCTTCGTCGTCAACGTGCTGGACGGCGGACAGGGCGGCCTGGCGCGCTGGTTCGCGGACAGCGACCGCCCCGACGGCAGCGCGCAGTTCGACGGCATGCCGTGGACGGCGGACTCCTACGCCGGCGCCCCGCGGCTGACCGGCGCGCTCGCCCACTACTCCTGCCGGCTCCACTCCTCGCACCGCGCGGGCGACGGCGAGGTGCTGCTCGGCTACGTCGTGCGCGCCACCGCCGAGAGCGGCCCGCCGCTGTTCAGCTACGCGGGCGGCCTGGTCACCGGCGCCCTGCATCCCGCCCGCACCACGAAGGAGACATCGGCATCATGACCGGTTCTGTGGCCCCCGAGGCCGACTGGGACAAGGCACCCGGCCTGCTCGACGGCGCGAAGGAACTCACCCTCGGGCCCGACGACTGCGACCTCGCCTACTGGTTCACCTCCGTCGCCCAGGGCACCCTGCGCGACCGCGGCGAGACCGGGCACCACGCGAACGCGACGGTCCCCGACTTCCTGAAGGCGCCCGGGCCGCTGCGTGACGCCCTGGTCCTGGAGTTCGGGTTCCGCGGCCTCTCCGAGGAGATCGCCACGCGCCTCCTCGGTCACTACGTGGCGCTCGCGCCCGGCGTGCCCGAGATGGAGTTCTACGCCACCCAGCTCATCGACGAGGCCCGGCACGCCCGCGTCTTCCGCAATCACCTGGTGGAGCTCGGGCACCCCGCGGACACCCTCCTCAAGGACATCGACGAGATGGCCGCGGACTACCGCAAGCGGGTCCTGGACCCGGTCGTCGACTTCACCCTCGACATCGTGCGGGACCAGGCCGACTTCGCCGGCGGCGTCGCCGTCTTCGCCATCGTCATCGAGGGCGTGCTCGCCCCGGCCGCCGAGCTGAGCGAGCGCAAGTGGACGCCGCTGTCCCCGGCCACCGGGGAGATCTCGCGCGGCACCGCCATCGACGAGATCCGCCACCTCACCGTGGCCAGCACCATCCTGCGCGACCACGTCGTGGCCCACCCCGAGTACCGCCCGCGCCTGATGGAGATCCTGCGGGCCGGGGTGAAGCTGTGGGACGAGATCCCCGACCGGGAGTTCGTCATCCACCGCGAGGAGCTGTTCCAGAAGGGCATGGCCGACCACGCGGACAGAATCGGCGACTACGAGATCTGGCCCGGCGTACGGATGCTCGACACCACCCCCGAGCAGCGCTACGACATGGCCGAGCAGTGGACCGACGAGATGGCCGAGTCCCGCATGGCCTACATGGGGCTGCCCGTGGAGGTCCTCAGCAGCGCGGGGCCGGGCGCATGAGCGGCGCGGCCCCGCCGCCGGGCCGGTCGGCGGTGGTCTGCGGCATCGGCTCGTACGTGCCGCCGAACAAGGTGACCAACGACGAGCTCTCGCAGCGCCTCGACACCTCGGACGCGTGGATCCGCTCCCGCACCGGGATCGCCGAGCGGTACATGGTCTCGCCGGGCACCGCCACCTCCGACCTGGCGGTGGAGGCCGGCCAGCGCGCCCTGAAATCGGCCAGCACCGAGCAGGTGGACGCCGTCGTCCTGGCCACCACCACCCCCGACCAGCCGTGTCCGGCGACCGCGCCGACGGTGGCCGCCCGGCTCGGCCTCGGCCACGTCGCGGCGTTCGACGTCGCCGCCGTCTGCTCCGGCTTCCTCTACGGGCTCGCCAGCGCCTCGGGGCTCATCGCCTCGGGGATGGCCGAGCGGGTGCTGCTCGTGGCGGCCGACGCGTTCACCACCATCGTCAACCCCGAGGACCGCACCACCGCGGTGATCTTCGCGGACGGCGCGGGGGCCGTGGTCCTGCGGGCCGGGGACGCCGGTGAGCCGGGCGCGGTGGGGCCGCTGGTGCTCGGCAGCGACGGCGAGCTGAGCCATCTCATCGAGGTGCCGGCCGGCGGCTCCCGGCAGCGTTCGTCGGGCACCCCGGGCGAGCCCGGCGACCAGTACTTCCGGATGCTCGGCCGCGACACCTACCGGCACGCGGTGGAGCGGATGACCGCCACCTCCCGGGAGGCGGCGGAGCGGTCCGGCTGGCGCCTGGACGACGTGGACCGGTTCGCGGCCCACCAGGCCAACGCCCGCATCCTCGACTCGGTCGCGGAACGCCTCGGCATCCCCGCCGAGCGGCAGCTCAGCAACATCGAGCAGGTCGGCAACACCGGCGCCGCCTCGCTCCCGCTGCTCCTGTCCCAGTCCGCGGCCGACGGCCGGCTCGACGCCGGGCACCGGGTGCTGCTCACCGCGTTCGGCGGCGGGCTCTCCTGGGGGGCCACGACGCTCGTCTGGCCCGAAGTGCAGTCCGTCTGACGCCCACCGGCGCCCGGCGGTACCTCCTCAAGACCCGTACGCCGCACAGTGCGTACGCCTTCCGAAAGGGATCGTCATGATGCTGGAGCAGCTCAAGGAAATCCTGTCCAACAAGCTCAAGGTGTCGCCCGAGGCCATCACGCCCGAGGCCACCAGGGACGACATCGAGCTGGACTCGCTGGCCGTGGTGGAGCTGTCGCTGCTGCTCAAGTCCGAACTGGACATAGACGTCAGCGACGACGACCTCCTGGAGGCCGAGACCGTGGCCGACATGGTGGAACTCATGGAGACGAGGAGCGCGAAGGTCTGATGGCCGGCATCGACATCGCCGTCACCGGGCTCGGTCTCGTCACCCCGGGCGGTATCGGGGTCGGGCCGAGCTGGGCGGCGGTCTGCGAGGGCCGATCGGGCGCGGCGTTCGATCCCGTACTGGCGGACAATCCGGTACGGATCTCCTGCCGCGTGCCCGGCTTCGACCCGGAAGCGCTGTTGTCCGCCCGCCGGGCCCACCGGCTTGACCGGTTCGTGCAGTTCGCGCTGGTCGCGGCACGCGAGGCCATCGCGGATGCCGGGCTCGACCCGCTGACCTGGGACGGCGCCCGGGTCGGGGTGGTGCTCGGCTGCGCGGACGGTGGCCCCGGCACCGTCGAGGAACAGCACCGCGCCCTGCTGGAGAAGGGCGCCGACCGGGTCTCGCCGCTGCTGCTGCCCATGCAGCTGCCGAACATGCTGGCCGGTCAGACGGCCATCGAGTTCGGGGCGACGGGACCCAACCTGGTGGTGGCCACCGCCTGCGCCTCCGGGGCGACGGCCATCGGCACGGCCCGGGACCTGCTGGCGCTCGGCCGCTGCGACGTCGTCCTCGCGGGCGGCAGCGAGGCCATGATCACGCCGCTGGTGATGGCCGGGTTCGCACAGATGGGCGCCCTGTCCAAGCGCGAGGACGACCCGACGCTCGCCTCGCGTCCCTTCGACGCGGAACGGGACGGCTTCGTCGCGGGCGAGGGAGCCGGGATCCTCGTCATGGAACGCGTCGAGGACGCCCGGGCCCGCGGGGCGCACCAGCACGGCCGGATCATCGGCTACGGCGCCACCGCGGACGCCCATCACATGACGTCGCCGCATCCGGACGGCGCCGGGGTGGAGGCGGCGGTCCGCGCGGCCCTCGCCGACGCCGGCGCGGATCCGGACGACGTACAGCATGTGAACGCCCACGGCACCTCGACGCCGCTCAACGACGTCGCCGAGGCGCGGATGATCAAACGGACCCTCCAGGGGGATCCGCTGGTCACCTCGACCAAGGGCGTGACCGGGCATCTGCTCGGCGCGGCGGGCGCGGTGGAGGCGGCGTTCACGCTGCTGAGCATCGAGCACGAACTGGTGCCGCCCATCGCCAACCTGGTCATGCCGGGCGCGGAGGTCGACATCAAGCTGGCGTACTCGGCGACCTCCATGCCCATCGACCTGGCGCTCAGCAATTCCTGCGGGTTCGGCGGCCAGAACACCGTCCTGGCCCTCGCCCCGGCGTGAACACCGGAGCGGACCCGCTCCCAGCCCCGCCCGTCTCCCCCGCCCTGCCCCGGCAGGAGCCGCAGCCGCCCCTCCGCCAGGGGGGCGGCTCGGCGCATCTCCCCCGCCACGCACCGCAGACCCCAGGAGAAGCCATGCACGATCCGCGCGAACTGATCGCGTCCGGACCCGACGCGGTGCGCCGCCTCGCCCGCCGCCGCCACGACCTGGACGTGGCCGCGCTGGAGGCGGCCCACCGCGGCCGGGCCGACGCCCAGGCCGAGGTGACCCGGCTGCGCACCGAGATGAACCGCGCCGCGCGCGAGCGCAGGGCCGGACCGCCCACCGAGGAGGAGAAGGAGGCGGCCCGCGCGCTGCGCGCCGAGGTCCAGCGGGCCGAGGGCGCCGCCAAGGAGGCGGGCAGGCGCCTCGCCGACCTGGTCCTGGCCATCCCCAACATCCCCCTCGACACCGTGCCGGACGGCGACTCCGAGAAGGAGGCGGTGGAGGTGCGCCGCGGCGGCCCGCCCCCGTGCGCGGCGGCCGGCGACCGGCACCACGCCGACATCGGGGAGCGGCTCGGCATCTTCGACGGCAAGGCGGCGGCCCGGCTCTCCGGCGCCCGCTTCACCGTGAGCCGCGGCCCCGGGGCCCGCCTGGAGCGGGCCCTCGCCGACTTCTTCCTCGATCTGCACACCGCCGAGCACGGATACACCGAGCACTCGGTGCCGTTCCTCGTCAACCGCGACACGATGACGGGCACCGGCCAGCTCCCCAAGTTCGCGGAGGACCTGTTCGCCACGCGGGTCGGCGACCGTGAGCTGTTCCTGATCCCCACCGCCGAGGTCCCGCTGACCAACCTGCTCGCGCAAGCGACGCTGGACGCCCGCGAGCTGCCGTACGCGTTCACGTCGCGCACGCCGTGCTTCCGCGCGGAGGCCGGGGCATACGGCAGGGACACCCGGGGCATCCTGCGGCTGCACCAGTTCGAGAAGGTGGAGCTGGTCCGCGTCTGCGCCCCCGAGGACGCCCAGGCGCAGCTGGAACTCATGCTGGGCCACGCCGAGGAGTGCCTGCGGCGCCTCGGACTCTCCTACCGGGTCGTGCTGCTGCCCGCGGGCGACCTCGGGTTCTCGGCCCGGATGACGTACGACATCGAGGTGTGGCTGCCGGGCAGCGGCTCCTACCGCGAGATCTCCTCGGTCTCCGACTGCGGCACCTTCCAGGCCCGCCGCGCCGGCATCCGGCACCGCACCGCGGACGGCCGCAAGGAGCCCGCGGCGACCCTCAACGGCTCGGCGCTGCCCATCGGCCGGACGGTGGCCGCGCTCTTGGAGCAGGGCGTCCGGCCGGACGGTTCGGTGGAGCTGCCCGAGGCGCTCGTCCCGTACGCGGGATTCCGCCGCATCCTGCCCGCCGGCACGACCGAGTGACCGATCGGGTCCTTCGACGGCACGAAAAGTGGGGGGAGTTCAGGTGATCACCTGAACTCCCCCCACCGCTGTGGCCTCGCGGGCGCCGGGTCACGCGCCCATCATGTGGGCGCCGCCGTCGACGTGGACGATCTCGCCCGTCGTGCGGGGGAAGAAGTCCGAGAGCAGCGCGACGATGCCGCGGGCCGCGGGCTCCGGGTCGGTGAGGTCCCAGCCGGCCGGGGCGCGGGTGTGCCAGTCGTCGGCCAGCTCGGAGAAGCCCGGGATGGACTTGGCCGCCATGGAGCGCAGCGGGCCGGCGGCGACGAGGTTGCAGCGGACGCCGCGAGGGCCGAGGTCGCGGGCGAGGTAGCGGCTGGTGGACTCCAGAGCCGCCTTCGCGACGCCCATCCAGTCGTACTTCGGCCAGGCCACGGTGGCATCGAAGGTGACGCCCACCACCGAGCCGCCGCGCGGTTCCATCAACGGCAGGCAGGCGGTGGTCAGGGACTTCAGGGAGTATGCGGAGACGTGCACGGCGGTCGACACGTCCTCCCAGGCGCCGTCGAGGAAGTGGAAGGCGCCGGGCGGGCCGTAGGCGATGGAGTGCACGACGCCGTCGAGGCCGCCCGCTTCGCCGACATGCTCACGGAGGCGGCCGGCGAGGCCGTCCAGGTGCGCCGGGTCGGTGACGTCCAGCTCGACGACCGGGGCCGGCTTCGGCAGCAGGGCGGCGGTGCGCTCGATGAGGGAGAGCCGCCCGAAGCCGGTCAGCACCACCTCGGCGCCCTCCAGTTGGGCGACGCGCGCCGCGTGGAAGGCGATGGACGCCTCGGTGAGGACGCCCGTCACCAGGACGCGCTTGCCCGTGAGCAGCCCGCTCATGACGCCACCGCCTGCGGCAGCGACGCGACCAGGGCGGAGTCGTGCGGCTGCGCGCCGAGCGCGGCGGCGCCGCCGGGCGAGCCGAGCGCGGCGAAGAAGGCGGCGTTGGAGCCGCGGTGGTCGCCCCACCCGGCGGGCACGTCGTCCTCGAAGTAGATGGCCTCCACGGGGCAGACGGGCTCGCAGGCGCCGCAGTCCACGCATTCCTCGGGGTGGATGTACAGGGCGCGGCCGCCCTCGTATATGCAGTCCACGGGGCATTCGTCGACGCAGGACATGTCCTTCACGTCGGCGCAGGGCTGAGCGATGACATAGGCCATGAGGCGTTCCTCATCAGGTCGGCGGGACGGTGGGGTCAGTCGGTGGGCGCGCGGTCGACCGAGGCGCCGGTGGTGCGCTCCCCCAGCGAGAGGACCGTCGTGGCGAGCGCGGCCATCACGGCGGCGATGACGCCGAACAGGGCGCCGGGACCGTACGACTGGAGGACCGGCAGCAGCACGAACGGCAGGGCCGCGGCGCTGAGTTTGGACAGCGAGTACGCGGCGCCGGACGCGGCCGCGCGGATGGCGGTCGGGTACTGCTCGGCGAGATAGACGTGGCTGACGTTGGAGAAGATGTTGCTGCACACGGTGTAGACGAAGCCGAACACCATGATGAGCGCCGGTGTGCCCGCGAAGGAGAAGCCGAGCCCCGCGACGACCATCGAGGCGGCCGAGGCGGCCACCAGTTTCTTGCGGTCGAAGCGGTCGATGATCGGCACCGTGAGCGCGGAGCCGACGGGGTAGCCGAGGAAGCAGACCGCGGTGAAGCCGATCCCGGCGACGATCCCGTATCCCTTGGCGGCCAGGATCTGCGGCGCCAGCGTGCCGAAGCCGTAGTAGCCGACCGTCGACAGCGAGCAGAAGATCCAGAGCATGACGGTGCGGCGGCGCAGGTGGGGCTGGAAGATGTCGCGGAGCCGGGTGGCCGGCGCCGTCTCCGTCGCGGGGGCGGTCTTCTTCGCCGTGGCGGGCTCGGCGGCGGCCTCCGGGGCCGCGGTGGGCGCCGGAGCCGCCCCACCGGGGACCTCGGCCTCCATGCGGGAGACCAGCGCGTCCGCCTCGTCCTCGCGGCCGACCGTGGCCAGCCAGCGGGGCGACTCGATCAGCCGCCTGCGCAGCACCCACACCACGGCCGAGCCGAGCGCCCCGATCACGAAGAGCCAGCGCCAGCCGTCGATGCCGAGCGGGGTCAGCGGGACGAGCCACAGCGCGGCGAAGCCCACGGCGGGCACCCCGCAGAAGGCGAGGGTGTAGGCCCAGGCGATGAACCTGCCGCGCTTCTTGGCGGGCAGTACGTCGGACAAGTAGCAGTCGGAGAGCGACTGTTCGGCCCCGATGCCGACGCCGGCGAAGAACCGGGTCACGATCAGCCAGGCCGCGTTCGGCGAGAAGGCCCCGAGCAGCGAGAACCCCGAGTAGATCGCGAGGTTGATCAGGAACGCCCGGCGCCGCCCGTACCGGTCGGCGACCTTGCCGAGCACGAGCGAGCCGATGAACTGGCCGATGAAGGCGGAGGCGAGCACCAGCTTGAGCTGGGTGGCGCCGAACGCGAAGTCGTCCTGGAGGACCTTGGCGATGGTGCCGGAGAGGTTGTTCTCGAACGTGTCGAAGAGCAGCCCGACGCCGATGACCGCGGTGACGCTGCGGTGCGTCGGGGTGATCGGCATCCGGTCGAGCCTGGCACCGATGGAAGCCGCGGTGGCAGGGGTGGCGGGCCCGGCGGCCGTGCCGCCGGCCGCCGGTCTGGTGGCCGTGTCGACCATCAGGCGGCCCGTTCGATGTGCGCGTCGACCTCACCCCGGCGCACCGGCGCGCTGACCTCGTGCAGGTAGGAGGCCACCTCGCGGTAGGAGGCCCAGAAGCCGACCTCGTGGTACGGCACGCCGCGCTCGGCGCAGTACTCGCGGGTCAGCTCCCGTGCGCGGCCCAGGTTCTTCTGCGGCATGGCCGGGAACAGGTGGTGCTCGACCTGGTAGTTGAGGCCGCCGTACAGGAAGTCGATGAACCACGACGGGCGGATGTTGCGGGAGGTGAGGACCTGTCGCTCCAGCCAGTCCAGCGTCTCCTCGTCGCCGTCACGGACGTCCATGCCCTTGTGGTTCGGGGCGAAGATCATGCCGAAGTAGACGCCGAGCGTGGCCTGCTGGACGAGGATGAAGGCGACCGCGAGGACCGGCGAGAGGACGGTGAAGACGCAGGTCAGATAGATCGCGGCGCGCGCGAGGAGCAGCGTGGACTCCAGGACGGGGCGCTTGGTGAGGCCCTGGCTGATCGACTTCACGGCCGTCTTGTGCATCTTGAACGACTCGAGGACGAGCAGCACGAAGAAGAGCACGCTCTGGTAGCGCACGATGAAGCGCTGCCGCCGGGTGCGGGTCGCGTACTGCTTGATGTCGAAGATCGCGGTGCGCCGGCCGATGTCCGGGTCCATGTCCAGGTGGTTGGGGTTGCTGTGGTGGCGGTTGTGGTGGTTGACCCACCAGCCGAAGCTGACCCCGTTGACGAAGTTGGCGTGGAAGTAGCCGACGGCGGACGCGGCCCGCTTGTCGCGGAACATCGCCTTGTGGCCCGCGTCGTGCCACATGAAGGAGGACTGGCCGCCGCAGAGGCCCATCCACACCGCCACGACGAGCTGCCACCACGAGTCGCCGACCAGGAAGAACGCGGTGAGCCCGGCGGCCAGCAGCGTGGTGTTCCGGGCGAGGCGCCCTATGTAGTACCGCGGGTCGAGGTCGAGCAGCCCCTCCGCCTTGACGCGTTTGAGGAGCTCGGAGAACGTGGCGGATGCCCCGGTGCGCTGCGGGGCGGCGGCGTGCTGCGGGACGGCGGGGTGCTGCCGGGCGACGGCGACACCGGTCCCCTGGACGTCTGGACGCTGCATACGAAGCTCTCCTCGGAAGAAGTGCCCGAACCGGGCGGCGGCGCCCGCCCGGCGTCGGGTATCCCACCGGACGGACGCCGGGCGAACGTGTGTGCAGCGTTCCGTGAGGCGCTGATGTGGCGCTGATGCTGAGCTGATCGGTGCTGCTCGGCACGGCCGCGCGCCACGTCGCGCGCGCTCAGGCCGCGGGGGTGGGCTCGGCCCGCAGCAGGGCGTCCAGGTCGCGGACCACGGTGTCCGCGGCGCGGGCGACGTCCTCGTCGTCGGGGGCGGCGATGACAGCCATGAGCTGTTCCACCATGGCGTGCTGGAGGGCTTCGGTCTTCTCGGCGGAGTCACTCATCGTCGTCCACTCCTGTGGGTCGATTACGGCTTACGGGCTGGGACGGGCACTGACTGCCCATCAGAAGGCATTGCACGCGCGGAAGATGTGGGCGAAGGAGGCCAGTGACGCGGGGCCGTCGAAGGCGACGTACTCCGGGATGACCGCGTCGGGCGCCCACTTGTGCTTGTACGAGAGCTGCGTCTGAGCCGGGTAGAGCGCGGCGCCCTCGGCCCACAGGGCGTGCATCAACCACTGGAACGCCGGGCTGTGGCCGTCCAGTTCGTGGGCCGCGTCCAGGCCGGTGAAGGGCGTGAAGCCGAAGTGCAGCCACGGGACGCCCTCGCCGCGGAACACCTCGATGGCGTGTGCGTTGATGGCCTCCATCAGGCCCGGCGACCCGTCCGGCACGCGCCGGCTCAGGTCGTGCATCCAGCCGGCGCGTTCGCCGAAGACCGGCGAGTACGAGATGTACGCCACCGGGGCGTCGTTGATCGTGCCGACGAACAGCCGCCGGTGTTCCTGGGCCTCGCCGCCGATCTCGCCGACCAGGAACTCCAGGGGGCGGGCGGCGCCCTTGCTGGACAGCCAGGCGCCGTCGATGGTCTCCAGCGCGTCCTGCCAGGCATCGGCCTTGACCTCCTGGATCTGGAGGCCGTTGCGGTAGGCGCGGGAGATCTTGTTGCGCAGCTGCATGAAGCGGGTGCCGCGCAGGGTGAACTCCGCGAGGCTCACGGCCCAGGAGGCGCCGATCTGGTTGACGGTGAAGCCGCGGCGCGCGTACCGCTCGGCGTCGTCGCGCTGGAGCTGGACGCCGACGTGCGTGAGCCCCTGCTCCTTCACGTGGTCCCGGAAGCCGTCGAGGAGGGTGTCGTACTCCTCGGGGGCGGCGAAGGGCCCGCCGAACTGGACGGCGAACCGGCCGGTCCTGCGGTAGACGACGACGCCGTCCGAACCGGGCCTGGCGTAGGTGCTGTTGCCGCTGTTGAGCGCGAGGAACGCGCTGGGGTTCTCGGCCCGCGTATAGCTGCTCACAGCCTTGAGAATCGGATTTTCCACTACGGTCACGGTCATGATCCGTATCCCTTTCGAAAAGCCGTTGCGGTCGATGAGAGTAGAGCACCGCCGCCCCTTTGATGGGAAGGGCGGAAAGCTCACGGGGCGGGCGCGGCAGCGCATGTCAGGGTGGCGTCAGCGAACTGTCAGAAGGGCCTGGCAATGTTGTTCTCGTGAACGGCACGGGAGACCGGGCCGGGAACACGGAGAGGTGCCCGGAGTGGTTTATCGGGGATCTCGGGCTTCTGTCCAAGGTCGGGTCGTTCGCGGCCCACGCAGGTTCGAATCCTGCCCTCTCCGCAGGCACAGAACACCGTGCCGCAGGCACGTACCATCGTGCCCGCACCACCAGGAGAGGTGCCCGGAGTGGTTTATCGGGGATCTCGGGCTTCAGTCCAAGGTCGGGTCGCTCGCGGCCCACGCAGGTTCGAATCCTGCCCTCTCCGCCAGCGGAACTACGACTTCCACATCCACTTCGCCGGGCCTCCCCCGCCCCGGTGAAGCGACCGCCCCGGCGCCCCGCGAGAGCGGTTCGGCCTGCCGGGGCGGGCCTGCGTCCGACGGCGTGTCACTCTTTTCCGGGAAGAACCAGCAGGTCAAGCCGGTATTCAACGGTCCGGCACCGCTCGTTCAAAAAAATACCTTCCCAAAGGAATGATACCGTGAGAGGGTCTTCGCTGGAAGGGAACCAGTGGGTGCGCCCGCTGACTCCCCCGGTCGGGGACACCCAGAGATCGCCACGCCGACCTCCACCCGCGGTCCCCCACACCGCAGCACCGATGGCCCTGGCGACCCGGAAGGTGAACCGCCCCGACGTTGCAGCAACGAAAGCCAAGGGGGAAACGGCATGCTGAGCTTTTCGATTCTCGGAGCACTGCAGATCCGCACCGCATTAGGGTTCGCGGAGATCTCGGGAGATCTTCAGCGCAATCTCATCCAGACACTGCTCGTCAGCGAGGGCCGCCCGATCTCGGGAGAGAGCCTCGTCGAGGAAATGTGGGGCGATTCCGTCCCGGACAAGCAGGCCAATGCTCTGCAGGCGCACATCAGCCGGCTCCGTCGCAAACTGAAGAGCCTGGAGCCCGACCTCTCGGTTTCCCGTGTGACGATCCACCCTTCCGGATACCGGCTCACCATTCACGAGGGCGAATTCGACGCCGCGGAATTCACCAAGGCCGTCCGGCAGGCCGAGGCCGCGGGCCCCGCGGACGCCGCCGCCACGGCCCAACTGCTCGGTCAGGCGCTCGCGATGTGGCGCGGCCCCGTATTCGGTGACTTTCCCGGCGGCACCATCTGCCAGCTGGCCTGCGCCCGTTACGAGGAATACCGCATGCGCGCCATGGAGCTGCGCTTCGAGGCGGAGCTGCGCCTCGGCCACCACGCGGCGATGCTCGCCGAACTCCATGAGGCGCACAGCAACCACCCGCTGAGGGAACGCTTCTGCGAGCAGCTGATGGTCGCCCTCTACCGCTCCGGCCGCCAGGCCGACGCCCTCAACGTCTACCGCAACATGCGCCGGCACCTCTCCGACGAGCTCGGCATCGACCCGTCCCCCGCGCTGCGCCACGTCGAGCACGCGATCCTCGCGCACGACCCGGCCCTGGCCGGCACCGGCGCCCGCGCCACGCTGCTCCAGCCCGCCTGAGCCGGTGACGCCGCGCACCCGCGGCCACCGCGCAGCCACTCGACCTCCCCGGAGGGAAGGCGTCAGCGCCCGGTCAGCGCCGGTTGCCACCATCGGTACGGAAACAGCGGGCGCCCGCCCTCCGCGCGGCTCCCTCGTACGCGCCCCGCGCGGCGCGCATGAACCCCGACCACCGTATCCACCAGGAGATTTCATGACCACGAGCCAGACCTCCGCAACGCTTGGAACCGCGGCCACGAACTCGTCCGCCGCGCGCCCGCTGCGTCTCTTCCTCGGCCTCGACGCCGCCGTGACGGCCGGCAACGGCCTGATCTACCTGATCGCCGCGGGTCCCGTCGGCGACCTGCTCGACATGGACGCCGGTCTCCTGCGCGGCATCGGCGTCTTCCTCACCGTCTACGGCGTGCTCGTCGGCGTACTCGCCGCCCAGCAGGTGCCGTCCGCGGCCGCCACCAAGCTCGTCATCGAGGCCAATCTGCTGTGGGCCGTCGCCAGCATCGCCACCGCGCTGTTCGGCTGGTTCGACCCCAACACGATCGGCACGGTGTGGATCCCGATGCAGGCCCTCGTGGTGGGCGCGTTCGCCGTGCTCCAGATCAACGGCCTGCGCAAGCTCACCAACTGACCACACGCGGCGTCCCCGGTGACGGCGACCGGTAAGGGGAGAGATGAGACTGCACGTCGCGGAGCTGGCGGCCATCAGGGAGCGGGTGCACGCAGGACCCGGCGAACCGGCCACCGCCGCTCAGAAGGCCAAGGGCAAGCTCACCGTGCGGGAGCGGATCGAACTGCTCCTGGACGAGGGTTCGTTCCGCGAAGTCGAACCCTTGCGTCGGCACCGGGCGACCGGTTTCGGCCTGGAGGCGAAGCGGCCGTACACGGACGGTGTGGTCACCGGCTGGGGCACGGTCGAGGGCCGCACGGTCTTCGTCTACGCCCACGACTTCCGCATCTTCGGCGGCGCGCTCGGCGAGGCGCACGCCACGAAGATCCACAAGATCATGGACATGGCCCTCGCCGCGGGCGCCCCGCTCGTCTCCCTCAACGACGGAGCGGGCGCCCGTATCCAAGAGGGCGTCACGGCGCTCGCGGGCTACGGCGGCATCTTCCAGCGCAACACCAAGGCCTCCGGTGTCATCCCGCAGATCAGCGTGATGCTCGGCCCGTGCGCGGGCGGCGCGGCGTACTCGCCCGCCCTCACCGACTTCGTGTTCATGGTCCGCGAGACCTCGCAGATGTTCATCACGGGGCCGGACGTGGTCCGCGCGGTGACGGGTGAGGAGATCACCCAGAACGGCCTCGGCGGCGCCGACGTGCACGCCGGGACGTCGGGCGTCGCGCACTTCGCGTACGACGACGAGGAGACCTGCCTCGAAGAAGTGCGCTATCTGCTGTCGATGCTGCCGTCCAACAACCGGGAGAACCCCCCGGCGCACGAGTGCGACGACCCGCCGGACCGCTCGGGGGAGGCGCTGCTCGACCTGGTCCCCGTGGACGGCAACCGCCCCTACGACATGCACCGCGTCATCGAGGAGCTCGTCGACGACGGTGACTTCCTGGAGGTCCACGAGCGCTGGGCGCGCAACATCATCTGCGCGCTGGCCCGCCTGGACGGCAAGGTGGTGGGGATCGTCGCCAACCAGCCGCAGGCCCTGGCCGGTGTCCTGGACATCGAGGCGTCGGAAAAGGCCGCACGTTTCGTCCAGATGTGCGACGCTTTCAATATCCCGATCGTGACGCTGCTTGACGTGCCGGGCTTCCTGCCCGGCGTCGACCAGGAGCACGGCGGCATCATCCGCCACGGCGCCAAACTGCTCTACGCGTACTGCAACGCCACCGTGCCCCGCATCTCGCTCATCCTGCGCAAGGCCTACGGCGGCGCCTACATCGTCATGGACTCCCAGTCCATCGGCGCCGACCTCACCTACGCCTGGCCGACGAACGAGATCGCGGTCATGGGCGCCGAGGGCGCGGCCAACGTGATCTTCCGCCGGCAGATCGCCGCCGCCGAGGACCCCGAGGCCATGCGCGCCCGCATGGTCAAGGAGTACAAGGCCGAGCTGATGCACCCCTACTACGCCGCCGAACGCGGCCTGGTGGACGACGTCATCGACCCCGCCGAGACCCGCGAGGTGCTCATCAACTCCCTCGCGATGCTCGCCAACAAGCACGCCGACCGCCCCGCCCGCAAACACGGCAACCCCCCGCAGTAAGGCCCCCCCCCGTACGCCCCACACGACCGGAGGTCCCATGCCCGCGGCCGACAGCGCAGCCGACATCCGCATTGAGAAGGGCGAGGTCACCGACGCCGAGCTGGCGGCCGTCACGGTGCTCCTGCTCTCCCTCGCCGCCGCTCCGCCCAGGGCGGCCACCGGCGCCCCTGCGCCCACGACGGCCTGGCGCCGCGACGACTTCCACGCCCCGCACAGCTGGCAGGGCTGAGCCGGACGGCACCGCGACAGCGAAGCGCCCCCCTGGCCGGCCAGGGGGGCGCTTCGCTGTCGCGGTCAGCCCGCGATGGTGAGCTGCATCAGGGCCTTGGCGGTGTGCATGCGGTTCTCCGACTGGTCGAAGACCCGGCTCTGCTCCCCCTCGAAGACGTCGTCGTCCACCTCGCAGATGTCGGGGTTCGCGATCGCGGTCTCCGTGTCCAGGAGGTGGAAGGCCGGCAGGCAGTGCAGGTAGATGCTGTCCTCGCGGCCGGTCAGTGCCATGAGGTCGCTCGTCACCTTCAGACCGCGCAGCAGGTCGATGCGCTCCCGCGTCTGGTCCTCCTCACCCATGGAGACCCAGACGTCGCCGTAGACGCAGGCCGAGCCGCGCAGCGCCTCCTCGGGCGAGTCCGTGACCAGCACCCGGGCCTGCTCCGACTCGCGCCCGGCGAGCAGCTCCTCGATCACCTCGGGGGCGGGCTGGAGCGGCGCGGGCGCGAGGATGCGCAGGTCGAGGCCGAGCTTGGCGGCGGCGATGGCGAGGGTGACGGCCATGTTGTTGCGGCCGTCACCGACGTACGTCAGCGGCAGCCCCTCCAGGTCGCCGAAGTTCTCCCGCAGGGTGAGGAGGTCGGCGAGGACCTGGGTGGGGTGGTAGCTGTCGCACAGGCCGTTCCACACGGGGACGCCTGCGTACTGGGCGAACTCGGCGACCGTGGCGTGCTCGAAGCCGCGGAACATGACGCCGTCGAAGACGCGGCCGAAGACGCGCGCGATGTCCCGGACGGACTCCTTGATGCCGAAGCGGATGTCCTCGCGGTTGAAGATCTCCGGGTGCGCGCCGGACTGCGTCGAGGCGACGACGAAGGAGACGCGCGTACGGCAGGACGGCTTCAGGAAGATCAGGGCGATGTTCTTGCCTGCCAGGGCGGGGACGTTCTCCCCCAGGGCGGTGCGCTCCTTGAGGTCGGCCGCCTTGCCGAGGAGCTCGCGGATCTCGTCGCCGCTGAACTCGCGCAGGGACAGCAGGCTGCGCCCCTTGAGGCCCGAAATCGTCACGGCACTACCTCCGAAGTCTGACCAGCATCGACGGTCACAGTCACTGGATCGATAAACATGCAGACTGTTACATTAACATGCAGCGTTCATCGGTCAACCGCGCGCGACGGAGGTCACCGTGCACCCTCTCGAACAGCTCGCCCTGGATGTCGCGGAGGGGCGTACCGGCCCCGCGGACGGCGAGCGCGCGGCCGCCGCGCTGACCGCTTCCGGGGCCCTCGGTGCCGCCGAGCTGGTGAACTGGTTCCGGACCGCGCAGTGGCTGGCGCGCCAGGAGGACCTGTGGGAGCGGGCCCTGCTGCTCGGCAGGCTGCTCGCCGCGGCGACCGAGGCCCTGCCGGACACCGCCGCGCCGGGCGAGGTGGCCCGCTGCCGGTCCGCCTGGACGGAGCTGGTGCACCTCTGCGTGATCCACCGGCCCGACGGCGAGCTGTTCGCCTCCGGGGTCCGCGCCGGGCGTGCGGCCCTCGACGCCGCCCGCGCCCTCGGCGACGACGAGCTCGCCGGGCAGGTGCTCTACCGGCTCGGCACCCTGCACCTGGACCCCTTCTCCCGCGCCGGGGAGCTGTGGGCGGAGGAGCACCGGCTCTGGCTCAGCCTCGGCCCCCGGGCCGCCCTGGCCGGGCTGCCCGCGCCGCGGGACGCCCTGCGGACCGCCGAGCGCTATCTGCGCGAAGCCGCCGAGCTGCGTGCCGGGCCGGGCCTCGGCTACACCTGCAAGGCCCTGGCCCAGGCCCTCCAGCAGCAGCGGTTCCTGACGGGCGCGGACGCGGACGCGGGGCAGGACTCCGAGGCGGCCGGCTCCGAGGCGGCGGACTCCGTGGCGGCGCTGTGCGACCGGGCGCTGGCCCTCATCCCCGTCGAGGACGTGGAGGCACGGGCGGGGGTGGAGGCGCTGCGGACGGGCTCGGGCCAGGGCCCGGCGGCGGCCCGGCCGTAGCCCGCTCACCGCCGGGCACTCCTTCCTCGCGTTCCTCGCGTTCCGCGCGTTCCGCGTGGCGCACCGCCGCGCGCGTGGCGGGGCCGGTCAGCAGGCCGGCGGCCAGCAGCAGCCCGCCGAGCACGAGCCAGCCCTGCGGCGCCCACTGGATGCACAGCAGCGTCAGCAAGCCGGGCGCCACGGCCATGGCACCGCTGACGCCGAAGGAGAACATGCCCTGGTACTCGCCCTGGGCGTGCTCGGGCGCCAGGTGGTACGCCAGCTCGAACCCGGCCGCCGCGTGCCACAGCTCGCCGAAGGTGTGCAGCACCATCATGAGGACCAGGACCACCGACGCCCACAGCGGCGACAGGTGGCCGGTCGTCGCGAACACCGCGCAGGTCACCATGAAGACCGCCCCGGCCCCCCGCATCGCCCGGGCCGAGCTGCGCGCGTCGGCGACCCGCTGCCCCACCCGCACCTGGAGCAGGACGACCAGCACGGTGTTGACCACCAGCACGGCCGACACCATGGCCCGTGGCGCCTCGGTCCGCTCGGAGATCCACAGCGGCAGCGCCACGGTGAGCACCGAGTACTGGAGCGTCATCACGGCGTTGAGGGCGGTCACCGCCATGAAGGGGCGGTTGCGCAGCACCGGCAGCTTCGCCCTCGACGCCTCCACCGGCACCGGCGGATAGTCGGGCAGCAGGGTCAGCACGGCCGCCGCGACGAAGAAGGTGACGGCGTTGAAGACCACCACGCCGAGATAGGCCGGCCGGCTGTCGAGCTGGAGCGCCACGCCGCCCGCCGCGGCGCCCAGCGCCATGGCCAGGTTGGAGGCGGCCCGCATGTACGAGCGCAGCCGCACCCGCGAAGCGCCCCCGGCCCGGCCGATCAGCACCGCGCGCAGCGTCCGGCTGCCCTGGAGGCCCACCGCCCCGACCGTGGCGACGACCAGCAGCCAGGGCAGGGTGGCGACCACGGCGAGCGCGAGCATGGCGACGCCCTCGACGGCGAGCAGCAGCATGGCGAGGCCGCGTGGCCCCGTGCGGTCGGAGAGCCTGCCGATGAGGACGTTCGAGGGCAGCGCCACCACCCCGGCGACGGTCAGCGCGAGCCCCACCTCGCCGGCCGAGAACCCCACGCTGCGGGTCAGATAGAGCAGCCCCGCGGTGAGGTACATGCCCTGGCCGAAGGTGTTGACCAGGATGAAGCCGACGAGGACCCGGTGCGGGCGCTCGTCGGGCAGCCGGTAGTGCCGGCCGATGGCGGTCAGCCGCGCGGTCAGCGAGGCGAACATCAGGGGTCTCCGTTCATGGTGGTGGGAGTGCGGGGCGGGCGGCGCGGCCGCCCGGCCCCGGCGCGCTCAGGCCGCGGGCGCCATCCCCCACGCGCGCAGCTGCTCGATCCAGCGGGCGCGGTGCTCATTGCCCCCGGCGCCCGCGAGCCAGCCCGGCGAGTACTGGCTCTCGCGGCGCGGGATGCCGCTGGGCCGCGCGCCCGCGGCGATCCAGTCCCGCTGCCTGCGCAGCTCGCGGAACTGCGCCTCCCTGCCGAACTGCTTGACGACGGAGCGCACCGCCGCGCTCTGCGCCTCGTCGCGCGGGGCGCCGAAGTAGGTGAAGCTGCACATCCGGCGGTTCGGGAAGCCGTTGAGCGAGGCGTGCCAGGTCCGCAGGTCGAAGGCGTAGACGTCGCCGGGTCTCGACGTGCAGACGCGGGCGGGCACGGCGTCCACCGGGAAGCCGGTCCGGCCGCTCTCCTCGCTCTCCGGGTTGCCCGCGGTGTTCAGCCTTTCCTTCACGCTGATGGCGAGCAGCTCGTCGTGCCAGGGGTCCTTGTGCGAGCCGGGCAGCACGCGCAGGGCGCCGCTGTCGGCGTCCACCGGGTCGAGGTAGGCGACGAACTTCAGGGAGCGGAAGCCGGGGACGCTGGTGTCCGCGTGCCACTCGGTGAGGTTGCCGGAGAAGACGTTCCCGTTGGACATCACGCCGACCGCCTCGGGGCCGAGCAGCGCCTCGGCGGCCGTGCGCAGCTTCTCCGTCTCCAGGGCACCGGCGAGGAACGGCGTCTGGTCGCGCATGTTCGACCAGCTCATCTGGCCGCGTACGCCGAGCGCGGCCGAGTAGACCTTCGACGCCTCGGCGTGGCCGACGGCGTACTCCTTCTCGATCACGGCGAGTTCGCCGGCGTCGAAGAGTCCGGGGAGCGGCAGGAAGCCGAAGAGCCGGAAGAAGTCGGCCTGCTGGGCGGTCACCATGGTCACTTGAGTCCTTTCACCTGTCCACTGCTGTCCGGTCCGTGGCGCCCCTAGGGCCTGTCTGGCAATTCGCGTCGTCGCCCGGAGGGCGGCCTCGCGGCGTCAGGTGCGTGCTCTCGGCGTGCCGGGCGTAGGGCCTCGTACTGGATGTACTTGGCTCTGCGCCCGGTGCGGCGAGAGTGCGTGCATGGCGTCGCGAGGCAGGCGGGAGTTGTCAGACAGGCCCTAGGGCCAGCGCTCCCAGTCGCGTACGTCGTAACCGATCAGTCCGCAGACCTCGGCGACCTCGGGGATGTCGAGCAGGCGGGCCAGCTCGGGGCGCTCGCGGCGCCAGCGGGCGCCGGCCGGGGCCGAGGTGGCGTTGACCCGGCGCGGCTCGTCCACGGCGCCCCACCGGTCGGCGTCCAGGCGCAGCCCCATGCCCCGCGCGGCCGTCTCGACGAGGCTCCTGCGAGTGGTGCCGCCGGCCTGGAAGTCCTCGAAGCGCAGCCGGAGCGGGTCCGTGGTGTGGCGCAGGATGCGGCGGTGCGGGTCGGACCACTGGCGGGCGCACAGCTCGGCCAGCGGGCCGTGGACCAGGTCCTGCCAGCCCTCGCACAGGTCGAAGTTCCAGTCCGCGCGGAGCCCGGCGGCGGTGCCGTACGACGACAGGTCGTGCTGCCAGAAGGAGCGGTGCTCCCAGCCGTCGATGAGGCCGTTGACGGAGGCCAGCGGGTTGCGGGTGAGGTGCAGCTCCCGCAGGTTCCAGCCGTCGAACAGATGGTGGAGGAGCGGGATGCGGTAGGCGTCGCTGGACGCCTTGATCACCAGGACCCGGCCTTCCTCGCCGAGCCGGGGGCGGCGCTGCGGGCGCAGGGCGAGGAACGGCGAGATCTCCACGATGGAGCCGCCCGGCGGCCCCTTGGGCACGGGCACGTCGGGGAACGCCTCGCGGACGAGGGCCTCGTCGAGGTCGTAGCGGTAGGGGTCGACCGGCAGGCCGTGGGCGCGCAGGCCTCGCAGGACGTCGAACGCGGGCTCGGGGCCGCGGCGTGCGCCGAGCACGCTGTCCCTGACCACCGCCACCAGCTCCTCCAGCGGGGCGTCGACGGTGTCGGGCCACTGGACGCGCAGCCGCAGCGCCCAGTCCCAGGCGTAGCGCTCCCACTCCAGCGGGGTCGGCTCGGGGATGTCCGCGCCGCGGCACTCGAAGAACAGGTTGCGCAGCAGGAACGTGCGCTGCCCGGCGTCGAGCACGCCGCTCTCCACGCCCTCGTCCGAACCGCCGTGGTCGGGGTGGTTCAGGCCGAGCAGGGTGAACAGCAGGCGGTGTTCGCCCGGCAGCGCGAGGGCGCCGCGCAGCTCGCCGAGTACCTGCTTGAAGACGCTGGTGCCGCCGCGCGGGCTGCCGAGGACGACCGTGACGTCGCGGACCTCGTCGCGGGCCCGGTCCAGGTACTCCTTCTCCTCGGGGAACTTGGCGCGCAGATAGGCCATGGCCGCGTCGCGCTCGGCGCGGATCCGCGCGAACGTGGCGCGGCGGCGCTCCAGTTCGCCGGGCGGGACGGGCACGGTGCTCTCAGGGGCCATCTCTTCCCTCTCTGCTTGCGGTGCGGGCGCTGCTCACGAGGCGGAGGCGACCCGCGGCGGACGCCGTACGTTGGCGGTCCGCCAGTACTCGACGACGCCGTCCACGTAGCCGCTCCAGTGGGGAGCCGGGCAGGTGGTGTTCTCGGGCATGCGTACGCGGGCGTTCTCGAAGTAGGGGCGGTAGATGCCGATCAGCCGGTCCAGGAACTGCCGGTTGGGGAGCCGGATCTCGGTGACCTTCCAGGCGTCGACCGAGCGGCGCAGGAAGTCCCAGCGCCGGTAGGGCACGAGGGGTACGTCGGCGAGTTCGGGGCGGCCCTCCTCGCGGCGGGCCCGGTTGAGGACCGTGACGACGGCGGAGACCAGGTCGCTCAGGCGCGGCGCGGCCTCGCCCGCCGAGGCGACCACGTCCCGCGCGGGCCCGCCGGCCAGCAGGGCCTCGGTCATGGCGCACAGTTCCGACGCCACCCAGTCGACCGGGACGATGTCGATCAGGCCGTCCCGGTCGCCGGGCAGGAACGGCGGCTCGTACCGCTCGACGAGTCCGAGCAGCGGATAGATGCCGTGGAAGCGGGAGATCGCGCCGGTGCCGCTGTGCCCGACGACGAGGCTGCACGAGAACACCGACGGATCGAGGTCCGCGAAGTCCCGCTTCAGCAGCCGCTCGGCCTCGGCCTTGGACTCCTCGTACGTGTTGCGGTACTCCCAGTCGTCGACCGCCGTGTACGCGGACGACAGGAGCAGGAAGCGGGTGTCGCCGAGCGCGCGGGCCAGGCGGGCCGTGTTGCGGGTGACGGCGACATTGCCCAGGCGGGCCGCCTCGGGGCTCGCCGACCAGCTGACGTTGGCCGCCGCGTGCACCAGGACCGTGCGGCGGCCGCGGCCGAGCCCGCCGGTGAGCGCGAGCGTCGCGTCCTCGTCGGTGAGATCGCACACCACGGGGCGCAGCACGTCGGTGACCGCGCGCGGGGCCCGCTCCAGGTAGGCGTCGCGGCTGGCCTCGCCGCTGAAGACGCCGACGAGTCCGGCCGCGGGGGCGCGCTCGGCGAGCCGGGCCAGGAACGCGCTGCCGACGGCGCCGCCCGCGCCGGTGACGAGGACGCGGTCGGCGGTCATCCGGCGGCCGGTTCGGGACGGCGCTCGCTGATGGCGGCGAGCATGCTGCGCGAGTTGCTGTGGATGGCCTGGATGCCGACCGGGTCGAGGACCGCGGCCAGCGAGGGTATGCCGAGGTCGAACTCGATCTCCAGGACGACGTTGACGCCCTCCTCGGTCTCCTGGAGCGTCCAGGAGCCGCGGAAGACCTCCAGGTCGCCCTCGGTCTGGTCGAAGTCGATGCGGTGCGGCGGGTGGAAGTAGTCCTTCTCGTCCCAGGTGAGCTCGCTGCCGTTGAGCAGGACGCGCCAGGAGCTGAGCGCGGTCGCCGCGTCGCGTTCGAGGTAGCGGATCTCCAGGACGTCCGCCATGTACTCCGGGTGCTTCTCGAAGTCGCAGACGACGTTCCACACGTGGTCGATGCCGACTCCGGGGATGTCCACGGAGGTGCGTACGGTGGGCATGACAGGGCCTTTCTAGGTGGTTGCCGGGGACGCGGCCAGGGCCTCGGCGAGGCGGCCGATGCCGTCCTCCAGGTCGGACTTGTCGATCCCCGCGGTCGGGTAGACGCGCAGGACGCGCGGATTGCTGAGGCAGAAGCTGATCAGGACGCCGCGTTTGGCGGCCTCCAGGACCACATGGCCCGCGATGGACTCGTCCGCCGCCTCAAGCCCGATCATCAGGCCCTCACCGCGGACCGCCGCGATCTTCGGGTCCGCCGCGAACCGCTCCGCCAGCAGGGAGCGGGCGTGCGCCGCCCTCTCCCGTACGCCCGACAGGAACGCCTCCCGCGACACCACGTCGATGACGGCGCGGCCGACCGCGCCTGCGAGCGCGCCGCCCGCGAAGGACGAGGCGAGCACGACGGGGTCGGCGCAGGACTCCTTGATCCGGCCCGACGCGTGGACGACGGCGGCCAGCGGCAGCAGGCCGCCGCCGAGGACCTTGCCCACGAGCAGCAGGTCCGGCCGTACGTCACCGGCCGAGCGCCACAGGTACCCGCAGCGCCCGAGCCCTGTCTGGATCTCGTCGAGGGCGAGCAGCGTCCCGGTGCGTTCGGTCTCCTCGCGCAGGAACGCCAGGTAGGCCGGGTCCACCGGCCGGATCCCGCCCTCGCCCCGCACCGGCTCCGCGAAGACGGCCGCCACGCGCCCGGTGCCGAGCAGTGCCCGCACGCCGTGCTCGTCGCCCGGTTCCACGAAGTGCACGGGCGCGGCCAGTGGCAGCGGGGAACGGCCGGCCATCGAGTCGGACAGGTGCAGGGCGCCCGCGGTCTTGCCGTGGTAGGAGCCGCGCAGGGCGACGAACTCGGCGCGGCCGGTGGCGAGCGCCGCCATCTTCATCGCCATCTCCACCGCTTCGGAGCCGGTGTTGGCGAACGACACCCGGTCGAGGCCGGTGGGCGTCGCGGCGATCAGCGCCTCGGCGCAGGCGGTCGCCGCGGAGTTGCCGAGGATCTTGCCGGACAGACCCATGCGGCCGAGCTGCTCCTGGGCCGCCGCGGTCACCTCGGGATGGCGGTGGCCGATGAGATGGACGCCGAACGACCCGAAGTCGAGCCAGCGCCGGCCTCGGTCGTCGGTGATCCAGGCGCCCTCGGCCCGCGCCTCGCCCGCCGTCAGGCCCGACATGCGCAGCAGCAGCGCCTTGTTCCGCCCGAACGTGGCGGCGTAGCGGTCGACGAACCCCGGTGCGGCCACGGTGGTCACGCGTCCTTGAGGAAGGGTTCGAGGAACGCCGCGTCGGTGCCGGCCGCCGTGCACAGCTTCGACCAGTTCCGCAGGGCGCGCAGGATTTCCCGCTGGCCCGAGGCCTGGAGCGGGTCGGGCAGTTCACCGGGGAACTCGGCGCACAGGCGCTCCCACAGCCGCGGCACCTCACCGTCGCCCGGGGCGGCCGCGTCGGCGTGATCGGCGTCGTCGGCGAGCGCGAACACCTCGATCAGGGACGGGCCTTCGAGGTCGGCGAGGTCGTGCAGCCCGTACTCCAGGGCCAGCGCGAGCTGGTGCTCCTCGGCGACGGGCACGGCCCCCGAGAGCCTGGTGTCGATGTCCAGCAGCAGTTCGAGCAGCTTGACGCGGACCACGCGCCGCAGCTGCGGCTGGTCCGTGCCGCCCTCCAGGTCCTCCAGGTAGGCGCGCCCCTCGACGGCGAGCAGCCAGGCGGCGGTGGCCCAGGCCTCGACCGCGCGCGCGGCGGGCAGCCCGCGGCCCGAGCGCGCCGAGGGGAAGAGGCGTACGCGGCTCAGCGGATCCGCGGTCTCGTGGGACGACTGCATGATTCTCCTGTTCGTTCCGCCGGTTCGGCGAGGGAAACCGCGGTGCGGTTCAGGCGGGCAGCAGGCGCAGCGCGCCGGAACGGGAGGCGCTCAGGACGTCGGCGGCCTCGCCGGGCGGCGCGGTGTCGCGGGTGACGGCGACCGGGCCCTTGGGCAGCTCCCCGGTGAGGAACTGCGCGGTGCGGCCGACGAGCATGGCCGCGCCGGGCAGGAACGGCAACCGCGTCACGTCGGCGGCGGGTTCGAGGCGCAGGGCGGGCGCGTGGCCCTCCCCCGCGATCGCGAAGACCTCTTCGAGCACCGCCCCGAACTCGGGGGCCAGCGGCCCCGCCGCCTCGCCGCGCAGGGCGGCGCCGAGCAGCCGGTCGAGCGCGGTGAGGCGTTCGGCGAGCTGCGCGAGGGGCGTGCCGTCGGCCGCGCCGCTGTCCAGGAACCGCTGCCAGCGCAGCAGGTACCACTTGCGGTTGGAGTAGACGTCGCCCGCGTGGGACAGGGCGGCGTCGGCCAGGTGCAGCAGGGCCCCGAAGGCGTAGCCGGCGCTGCCGCGCGTCTCGCCCGCGGCCTCGGCGAGCCGCAGGTGGAAGACGTGCCGGACGGCGGTGTGCAGCGAGGACCACTTCCATACGCGGGCGAGGGCCGGCAGGTGCTCCAGGTAGGGCGACGTGCCGTCCAGGGCGACGCCGTTGACGAGCCGCTCCAGGTACTTGCGGCGCAGCTCGTGCCCCTTGTCCCAGCCGCGGTGGGCCTCGGTGACACCGACGGGGTCGAGCGCGGCCGCGGCGGACAGGTCGGCGAGGGCGTCGGCGACCTCGTCCGGGCCGTAGGAGACGGCCTCCAGGTGCTGGCCCTGCTCGAAGAGCTGGGTGGCCATCCGCGCGCCCTCGACGGCGTGGTCCTCGACGCGGATGAAGTCGATGTCGCTGGTGGAGTTGGCGATGCCGTGCACGGGCGAGCTGGTGAGCAGCAGGTGCCGCGCCTCCCCCGTCTTCGCGCGCATCAGCGCGTCGAGGCCCTCGCGGTCGAGGCCGCGGCCGGCCAGGAAGGTGTCGACGTTGCGCAGCCGGGCGGCGGCGAGCCGCTCGGGGGCGCCGGGCGGAAGTGTCGGGTTCGGCATGGGTTCCTCGTGGTGGGAAGCGGTCGTGGCTCAGGCGGCGGCGCGGTCCCGGCGGGCCTGCGCGATGTGGCTCAGCACGCCGGACCTGCCGAAGAGATAGGAGCGGGAGACGTGGGCGCGCTCGCGGACGTCCCGGTGCTCCATGAGCCGGCGGTGCAGCAGGCCGAGGTTGTAGAACGGCACGCTCGGATAGAGGTGGTGCGCCAGGTGGTAGTTGATGCGGCAGGGCGAGAAGAGGAGCCGTTCCACCGGGTTCGCGAGGACCGTCCTGGTGCCGCCCACGCCGCCGTCCGGGTCGCAGCCGACGTGCTCGGCGGCGGCCCGCAGCCGCAGGATCATGCTGAGCGCCGTCAGCGAGGGCAGGACCCACAGCAGCAGGTACGTGAGCCAGCCCCCGGTGAGGGTCAGCACGGCGGCGAGGACGAGGAGGTAGCCGAGGAACAGGTTGCGGCGGCCGCGCCCCATGGCGCGGGTCACCGTCCGGTCGCCGCGCAACACGGGCAGCAGGGAGAACTGGTCGAGCGTGTCGACGGTCTTGAGGAGGTTGACGCCCGTGACGTCCCCGGCGAACAGCCGCACCCAGTCCTTGGAGGTGTGCGCGAGCGCCTCGGTGTCGAGGTCCGGGTCGCGCTCGGTGTTCAGGTAGCGGTGGTGGTCGAGGTGGTGGCGCCGGTACAGGCTCGTGCTGATGAACAGCGGGAAGGCCAGCAGGAGATCGCTGACCAGGTCGTTGACCCTGCGGTTCGCGAACAGGGAGCGGTGCGCCCCGTCGTGCATGAGGACGGCGAGCGCGTGCTGGCGGGTGGCGATCACCACGACGGCGATGACGTAGCCGTACCACTGCCCCCACCACACCGCGCCCGCCCCGGCCGCGGCCATCACGGCCCACTGCCGGGCGACGGCGAGCGCGGCGCGCAGCGGCCGGCGCCGGGACAGCTCCCGCAGCAGGTCCTTGTCGAGGAGGCGGCTGCCCCGCACGGCCTCGGCCATGTCAGGCAGCCGTCCCGACCGGGAGCCCGGTGGGCGCCGTGTCCTCGCTGAGCCGGGAGGCGACCGCCGAGGTCGACCCGGAGTACTTGCCGACGTACTGGTAGGGCTCGCCCTGCATGGACCAGAAGGACAGCTTGCCGACGGTCATGCCGGGATAGACCCGCAGCGGGTTGGCGACGCTGATCTCCAGCGTCCAGGGGAAGATCGCCCCGCTGTGGCCGAGCGGCGCGGAGAACTGGATCCACATGCCGAGCGTCGACACCGAACGGCAGGCGTAGAGGGTCGCCGCGTAGTGCGGGCTGCCCATGGCCTCCTTGGTGCCGCCGAGGTAGAAGCGGCCCGGCTCCAGGACGAGGCCCTCGGGGCCCATGGTGAGCTGGGTGGCCTTCGGCTGCTCGAAGCTGTCGAGCTCGGCCTGTTCGTAGCAGAGGATCTCCGGCGCGAGGCGGAACCCGTAGCTGTTGGGCTCCAGGCGGGCCGGACTGAAGTCGTCGATGTGGATCTCCCCCGCCGCGACGGCGCGGGCTATCTCGGCTCCGGTCAGGATCACAGCCAACTCCCCATCAGGTCCCGCACGGCGGCGCGGTAGGCGGACAGATCATCTGCGCTGTTGTCGAGGACGGCGTCCGGTTCGATCCGGTCGATGGCCGAGGTGGACCCGTCGGCGCGCGAGAGGTCGCCGCGCCGCTTCAGGCGGACCTGCCGCACCGCCTCGTCACAGCTGACGCGCACCACGCGGAAGCCCTCGGCGCGCAGCGCGGGCGCGTCGGTGTGCGGGTCGCGCAGGTCGTCGTTGATCAGTACGTCGGCGCCGTCCCGCGCGGCGGCGTCGGCGCGGGCGAGGAAGTCGTCGACGAGGGAGCGCGGGTTGATGCGGCGCAGCTGGGTGGCGATCGCCTCCAGGAGCACCTGGTCCTGGGCGCCCTCGCGCAGGGGGACGCCCGCGGCCTCGTAGAACCGTTCCTGCATGGCGTACAGGGGCCGCGCGAGGGGGACGCGGGTGACGGTGAGGCCGCGTTCGGCGGCCCACTCCCTGACGATCCCCGCGCAGGTGGACTTCCCGGATCCGGAGAGCCCGATCACGGCGACGCGCAGCGCCCCGGCGGCGCCGGCCGCGCTCACGAGGCGTCCTTCAGCACGGCGTCCAGGTCGACGTCGAGCGTCCCGGTGAGGCGGATCATGTGCAGTCCCGGCAGGAGCGGCCGCAGGGCGGAGAGGGTCGCGTAGAACTCCCGGTAGTCCGGCACGAGGTAGTGCTGCCAGCCGAAGAACGTGGTGTCGACGGAGCGGTCGACGATGGTGTTGAGGGCGGACCAGCGGGCCCCCGGCCCGGTCACCGTGCTCACCCGCAGCGGCTCGCCGGGCACGACGCGCGGCAGCAGGATGCCGGCGAGGCGGTGCGGCGCCGGGTCGAACTCGGCCCCGATCCACGACTCGAAGGCGTCCGGGTCGAGGAGCACCTTGTGGCGGTCGGCGCGCTCGCCGAGCGCCGGGTCGGCGCCGTCCTCGACCTTGCGGGCGAGCTCCGGGTGGCGGCGCAGGGTGCCGACGCCGACGTAGGGGTAGTCGCGCCAGGCGTGGACCGTGATGCCGCCGTCGCCGTCGGGCCGGCAGAACAGCTTGTCGCCCGAGAAGTAGTCCCAGCCGCCGTGTTCGAGGACCGAGAGCAGCGTCGTCGTCTTGCCCGCGCCCTTGGGGCCCGCGACGGCGTAGACCTCGCCGTCGCGGCGTACGGCGGAGGCGTGCAGGACGACGGTGCCCGCCGTCTCCTCGGTCCTGATGACCAGGTCGCGGACGAAGTCGATGATCTGGATGGCGGAGGCCTCGCAGATCGCGATCTCGAAGTCGCGGTCGGCGGCCGCGTCCACGGGGACGTTCAGGACGGTCTTGTCGTTGCGGTAGACCAGCCGGTCGCCGCGGCGCGAGAGCAGCGCGTCGAACGTGAACTCCGGGGCGCTGCTGCGCCGTACGACCACGGGCTCGCCCTCGGGCGCCTCGCGCACGGACTCCAGGGGGCGCACGGATATCCGGTAGGTGGGCTCGCGGCGCGGGCCGTCGGTGAGCAGATGGCGGAAGAACCGGCGGACCGGTTCGAAGGCCTGCCGCGCGGCGGCGTCGACCCGGAACTCGACGGTGGTGCCGATGAATTGGAGTTGGAGGTTCATACGCGTCTCGCAGTCCGGTCGGGAAGGGAGGCCGTCAGGTGCTCGAGAACCAGCTCGGCCGGCCAGGTGTTGTCGATCACGCCCAGGTCCTCGCCGCGTGCGAGGCCCGGGCCCGCCGCCGCGAACACGGCGTGCAGGCGGTCGTCGCCCGCGTTGGTGATGTGGGCGCCTGGCTTGGCCGCGGGGCTCACCGGCCGCCCCGCGCGGTCGAGCGAGGCCGAGGGAAGGCAGTCCGCGTCCAGGAGCAGGTCGACGACGCGGCCGTCCGGCGACGGCCGTACCTCGTGGACCAGGTGCCGTCCCGTGCCCGGCGCGCGCACCGGGGCGAACAGCTCTTCCACCCGCCGGGCGAGGTCGCGTATCTCGTCCGGCGAGGCCGAGCCTCCGTACCCCGCGCTGCCGTTGATCCACACCGAGCCGTTGTTCACGGGGTGGTAGTAGGCCGCCGAGCGGGCCGGGTCGACACGGCCCGCGCCGTCGCTGACGGCCAGGCCCGCGTCGAGCAGCAGCTGATCGGGGTGGAGTGTCCAGGCCGTGCCCGCCATGCCGTGGTCGGCGCCGAGGACGACGGTGTCCCCCGGCCCCGCCCGGTCCAGGACGCGGCCGAGCACCGCGTCGGCGTGCCGGTAGCAGCGGGCGATGTGCCGCCACATCTCGGGCGCCACGTCGGGGCGGTGGGCGTCACTGCGCGCGTCGCACCAGCCGAGCAGTTCGTGCCCGACGTCGTCGGTGGACGGCAGGTACATCACCACGAGGTCGCTGCGGTGGTGCGCGAGGACGCGGGCCACGGTGGCCTCGAAGCCCCGGCCGACGCGGTCCACCGACGACAGGAACAGCTCCTCGGCGGTGCCGGCGCCACCGTCGACGAGGCGCGGCCCGAACATCCCGCTGCGATAGCACGAACCGAGCCCCTCCCCGGCGAAGAGCGGGGCCGCACCCAGCTCCGTGAGGAGTACCGGGTCGTGCCCGACGGTCCGCGGCACCCAGGCACCGGTGTGCAGCAGCAGCCGCCGCCCGCCCGCGCGGGCCTGCCGCAGCCAGATGCCGACGCCGTCGCCCAGGGTCAGCGCCGTCCAGTCGTCCTCGACGTACGTCTCGTCGTGGGCGCCGCGCACCCGGATCCCGGTGGCGTCGGCGGCCGCCGTGAGCGTGTGGTGCGCCACGGCGAAGGTGAGCGGTGCCGCGCCCACCTCGTACGTGCCGTGCCGGGCCAGGCGGGTGCTGAAGGCCTCGATCGCCCCGTCCAGCCAGGCGGGCGGCTCGCCCCCGGCGGTGACGGTGTCCGCGATCCACGGCGCGTGCACGGCCGCGGTGCGCAGCCCGGCGCGGCCCGCCGTCTCCCACACCGCGGGCCGCAGGCACGCCGAGCGGGCGAAGCCGGACACGGAGGCGCCCGGGCCGGTGGGGCTCGGCACCCGGAAGCCGGTGACGCCGTGCTCCCGCGGCCAGACGCCGGTGAACAGGGTGGCGAGCGACGGCGGTGTCTGGCAGTTGGGCGCGGGCGGCCGGGCCGCGGCCCACACGCCGCGGCTCCGCAGCCTCCGTACGTGGGGCAGTTCGCCCTCCGCGTCCAGGCGGTCCACGATCCAGTGCGCGGCGGCGTCCCAGACCAGCCAGTAGACGGTCAACTCGCCCCCTGCGGGAGCGGTCCGGCGGCCGCCAGCAGCGCGGGCAGGTCCGCGATGCCGTCGATCACGTCGTGGGCCCGCGGGCCCTCCCCGGCGGCGCGCTGGTCGGCGTACTTGCCCGAGCGCACCTGCACGGTGCGCGCGCCGATGGCGAGGCCGCCCGCGATGTCGGTGGTGGCGTCGTCGCCGACCACGACGCACTGGGCCGCCTCGCAGCCGGCCGAGCGCAGCGCGAGCGCGAAGAAGTCGGTGGACGGCTTGCCCACCAGGCGCGCGGAGGTGCCCGCCGCGTACTCCAGGGCCGCCACGACCGCGCCCGTGTCGAGGTGGTCGCCGTCGGCCCGCTTGAAGTACCGGCCGCGCTGGAGCGCGATCAGTCCGGCGCCGGCGCGCAGGGCGCGGAAGGCGGCGTCGAGCAGCGGGTAGTCCAGGACGTCCCGGCAGTCGCCCACCACGACATGGGTGGGCGGGCCGCCGCGCACGAACTTCGCGAGCACGGGCCCGACCTCCTCGCCGACCACGAGGAAGGGGTCGGCGTCCTCGGCGGCGAGCAGCAGCTCCGCCGCCGCGACCGGGGTGAACAGCTCCGAGGCGGCCACGCGCAGGCCGAGTGCGGCCAGCTCGGCGCGGATGGTCTCCGGCGTCTTGGAGTCGGTGTTGGTCAAGAAGCGCAGCCGGACGCCTTGCGCGCGCAGCTCGTCGATGGCCCCGGCGGCGCCCGGCAGCAGCGCGCCGCGCGCGTGGACGGTGCCGTCGAGGTCGATCAGCGCGCCGCGGGCCCCGCCCGTCAGCATCGTTCCGCCAGCCCGGCCAGCTCGGGCCGCGCGGCCACCGCGTCCTGGAGGAAGGTGCGCTTGGAGTAGAAGGAGCGCTCGGCGGGCAGGCCGTGCTCGGTCAGGTAGCCCTCCAGCCACTGGGCGAGCGTCTCGATCTCCTCCAGGGCTGCGGCCTCGTCGGGCTCCAGCGGGCTGCGGGTGCGCAGGTACTCCAGCTCGCACTGGGAGAGGACCACGTCACGGGCGCCGTAGAGCGAGCAGTGGTCGAAGAAGATGCCGTAGACGTGGCCGGTGCGCACGGACTCGAAGTTGACGTCGTAGCGCACGCGCCGGAAGGGCGGCAACGGACGCATCTCGACGCCCAGTTCGGAGCGGATGTACTGCCCGTACCCGGCGGGCTCGACGGTGAGTCCGTACGTGTGCTCCTCCCGCCGGGAGAAGGAGTCCTCGGCGTACCACTTGCGCTTCATGAGCTGCTTGCCGTCGGTGGTGGGGATGAACGACACGTAGCCGCGTTCGGCCTCGGGTCCTGTCACCTCGAAGAGGTGGTTGGCGTAGTCCCAGGCCTGGAACTCGTCGCGGTACTCGGGGACGAAGCCGGGGAGGCCGCCCGCCTGGATGCGCCGGTTCAGCTCCACGGTGAGCGCCCAGATGTCCGGGGCGGGGGCGAGCGTGTACTTGTACTCCAGCTCCTGGCCGGGGAAGCACTTGCGGTAGTAGCGCTGGTGGTTGTTGAGGAACAGCGCGTGCTCGGCGTGGGCGTCGAGCCCGGGGGCGAGCCAGCCGAGCGCGCCGACGGGGCCCGCGCCGACCGGCTCGGGGGTGACGCGGACGAAGCAGGCGTCCTCGGCGAGGAAGCGCACCTGGGTGTAGACGTGGTAGCCGGCCTCGGGCGAGCCGCTGACGTACGCGAGCGGGACGAGCGCGGAGGCACTGTCCGCCGCGAGCGCGGCCAGGTCGGGGCAGGCGACGGCGTCGGGAAAGAGCGCGGCGCCGGTGAGCCGGGCCGTGCGTCCGGTGGCGGGGGCGAAGGCCTCGCACCGGCCGACGCGGTCCCAGTGCACGACGACGGTGTTGCTCGGGCGGACGGTCTCGACGGCCGGGACCCGCACCAGTGCGACCGGCTCGCGCTCGCGCGGCGGGGCCGTGCCGTTGAGGAGGTGGATGCCGCCGACGGCGATCCAGGCCGCCTCGCCGTCTCCGGTGGCCGTGGGGTTCTCAGACATGCTTGCTCCTTGCGACCGAGGCGACGGTGACGGAGCCGTCGGCGATGACGGCCTGCGCCCCGTCGGGGAACGCGGCGAGGCCCGCGGCCGCCACGGCGGGCACCCCAGCCTCGCGCAGCAGGATGGCGAGGTGGCACAGGGCGGAGCCCTGGTCGAAGACGAACCCGGCGGCGCGGTCGAGCAGCACGGACAGCACGGCGTAGGGGCGGGCGACCCGGATCACCGGCGGTTCCGGCAGCGCCGAGACCTTGTCGATGAGGCGGGAAAGACCCTCGTACTCGGAGACGTCACGGGATTTGTCGATGCTCACCGCGGGGCCGACCGAGAGGCGCGCGAGCATCTCGTCGTCGTCGAGGGTGAGCAGCGGGCCGCTCGCGCCGCCGGGTGAGATGGACGCGCCCGCGGCGCCCACGACGACGCTGTCGCTGCCGAGCACGGAGTAGTCGACGAAGAGCAGGGCGCCGTCGTCGAGCACCCACTCCAGGGTGACGTCACCGTACTTCTCCTGCATTGCGGTGGTCAGCCGCCGCACGGTGTCGAGGTGGCGCACCACCGGCTCGGCGTCGTCGGGGGCGGTGACCGCGCCGTCCGCGTCGACGACGACCGCCTGGGCGCCGGCGGTGCCACGGTTGAGTGCGAGCAGCCCGTCCGGCGTGTACTCGACGACCAGTCCGTCGCCAGCCGACCGGGAGATGACACCGAGCTGACCGCGGACGAAGTCCCGTATGAGCACGGTGTGTTCGCCGCTCCCGGCGGAGCCGCCGCCGGTGACGTCCAGGAGCCTGGCCACCACCTGGTCCTTGGGGACGACGATCTGGCGCAGCGTGTCGCCGAAGTCCAGGACGCACTCGGCGCTGTTCCCCTCGGCGAGCGTCGCGGCCAGGCGCGCGGCGACCTCGGGGCCGCGCAGCGCCCGGGGCGAGAAGCCGACCACCCAGCCCGCGCCGACCGGCACCCCGTGGGCGGCGGCGAGGCGGTGGGCCGGGCCGCGCTTGGCGGTGTAGCCGGCGTAGACCTCCTCCACGTCGTGCAGCCGTGCCCCGGCGGGGAGTTCGTCGAAGTACAGGCGGGCCGTCCACAGTTCACCGGCGGGCGTGGTGGCGGCGACGGTGCGCCGGGCGGTGACCGGACGCACTTGGAGGACGCGTACGCCCGAGGCGTCGACGGCCCATTCCACGTCCACGTCGTGGCCGCGCTCGGCGCGCAGCGCGCGGGTGAGGCGGACGACGTCGGTCAGCGCGTCGCGGTGCTCGTCGGGCAGCCCGGCGAGGACGCGGGGGTCGCTGGAGGCGCGCAGCGGTTCGACGGTGCCGGACACCAACTCCTCGGCCAGGCCCTCGACATACTCGACGGTGACGTCCCGCTCGTCACCGTCCAGGCCGGTGAAGGCCACGCCGGCCAGGCGCGGGTCGACCATCTCCTGGACGAAGACGGCGAAGCGGGGCAGCGGGTCGAAGTCCCCGGCGCGCAGGCGGGCGGCGACGGCGGGCGGCGCGTAGTAGGAGCGCCGGCACTCCTCGACGGCGGCGATGACCCCCGCCACGCCCTCGACGCCGAGGAGGCTCTGGTGGACGCCGGCCAGGCTGCCTTCGGCGGTGTCCTCGTCGAGGCCCGAGGAGCGTACGGCGAACGTACGGCCCGCCAGGCTGTCCCCGAACAGGTCCTTGAGCCGCTCGGTGATCAGGCGCTCGGTCTCCTGCGGCAGGTGCGTGTGCGCGACGATCTCGCCGATGCGGTCCATGGACTCGGTGAAGAACGCGCCGACGGTGGCCCGCAGTTCGCTGAAGAGCTCGCCGAGCCGGGCGCGGGAGTCGGCGTCGATCGCCGCGGCCAGTTCGGGGGCGGGGATCGCGAAGGCGGTCGGCACCGGGTAGGACGCGGAGGCCGTCGCCAGGGACGCGAACTTCGCGCCGACCTGGGTGGGGTCCGGGGTCATCTCCAGGCCGGGCAGGCGGTGGCGGGCCAGCTTCTTCTCGAAGTCCCGGTGGATGTCGCTGGCGCGCGGCCCGACCGAGCCCTGGTACTTGCCGTCGTACAACTGGACGTCTCCCTGCGGGCGCCACCACATCATCTGGCCGATGTTCATGCCGTGGTACACACGGACCCGGTTCATCGAGTAGAGCTGGAGCGTCCACTGGCCCTCGTAGCCGATGTCGCCGAGGCTCGCGGAGAGGTTGATGAACAGGCCGAGCCGGGCGACGGAGGAGCGGGCGGCGAACGTCGGCGCGTAGCAGCGGCCGCCCAGGACCTCCTCGGTGTGCGCGAGGTAGAGGCGGCCGGGCTCCAGGACGTAGCCCTCGTCCGGGATCTCCAGTTCCTCGTACTCATTGGGGGACCGGGGATCGAGCGGCATCCGGGTGTACACGCGCAGCTGCTTGCCGAGCCGGAAGTTATAG
Organism: Streptomyces sp. NPDC015345; assembly: GCF_043078805.1. Taxonomy (NCBI): domain Bacteria; kingdom Bacillati; phylum Actinomycetota; class Actinomycetes; order Kitasatosporales; family Streptomycetaceae; genus Streptomyces; species Streptomyces sp. NPDC015345. The sequence continues at coordinate 512,825 of NZ_JBIBTX010000003.1, forward strand.
CTGTTCGGGTTCACCTGCGAGGGTTCAAAAGGACTAATGGTGATTCTGCCCGCGGCATGTTCGCGCGCGATCTCGCTGCCCGTCAGGATCATCCGAACTCCCCGCCCCATTCGTCCAGCGCATATCCATGCCGCGAGGTGAATATGTCAGTCTGATGAACGAAGATCAACCCCTTGTGCACGGCGTCTCACAAAGTGACACGGTGAAAGGTCGACCCGCAAGGCGCTTAGCCGGGACACAAGTCGGTGAGCTGTAAAGGTTTGGCCATAACTCCGGCGGCGTCTCGTATGCCGAGACTTCGCGGCCGCGTCTTGCGCTGGCGGCGGCCACGATCAACGATGCGGATCCCGCCGCCTGGCGCACTTGCAAGGGCCGAAGGCCCGTCTCATTTCCACAGGGGGAAACAATGACCGACGCCCGCCCGCACGCCGTTCTGATCAACGCGGCGAAGATCTACCCCCCTCGGGAGTTGGCCCGGCTCTCCGAATTCGCCACCGTCTCGGTCATTACCATGCCGATGTTCGCCCACCGTTACGAAGGAATTGCCGATGTACACCTAGTGGACACTCTTTACCATTTCGACCAGGTACGTGAGGCCGCGCGCACGGTGTACGAGAAGCGGGGCATCGACTGCGTCATCGGACCGGCCGAGCGGAGCGTCCCGGTGGCCGGCCTGGTCCGCACCTGGTTCGGGGTGCCGGGCATCGGTTTCGACACCGCGATGCGGTTCAGCAACAAGCACGCGATGAAGCGGGCGCTGCGCGCGGCCGGGCTGCCCGTGACCGACTGGGTCTCGGTGCCCACGATCGCCGAACTGCCGCGCGCCCAGGCGGAGCTGGGCGGCGGGCCCGTCGTCGTCAAGCCGGTCTTCGGCGGCGGCAGCCAGAACACCTTCGTGGTCGGCTCGCCCGAGCAGGCGCTCGCCCTCGCCGACGCCGAGGAGGCGGCGGGCCTGCGGTCGGCCGGCTTCCCGCTGATCGTCGAGCGGTTCATCGAGATCGGCACCGAGTACCACTGCGACGGCGTCCTCCACGAGGGCAAGGTCCTCTTCTCCGGTGTCTCGCACTACCTCGTCCCGCCGCTCCAGGAGCAGTTCGGCGCGGTCGCCGGTTCGATCGCGCTCTCCCCGGACGCCCCCGAGTACGGCCGGATCCAGGAACTGCACCGCCGCGCCGCCGAGGCACTGGGCCTCGACTCGGGCGTCACGCACCTCGAAGTCATCGGCAGCGGGGACCAGTTGCTGATCGGTGAGATCGCCTGCCGGCCCGGCGGCGACGGCGTGACCGACCTCGTGCGGCTCCAGCACGGCGTCGACCTGTGGCAGGCCTTCACCGACACCTCCGCGGGCCGCGCGCCGCGCGTCGCCCCCGTCACCGACCCGCGCACCGTCGTCCTCGTCGACCTGCCGCTGCGCTCCGGCAAGGTCACCGCGGTCAGCGCCGCGTCGGACTTCACGGCGCTGCCGCGGGTCGTCGAGGCCGAGTCGTTCGTCTCGGCCGGCGACGTGGTGGGCGACTTCCGGCGGGGCACGGCGGCGGTCCGCGTCTTCCTCGCGGCGGAGGACCGGGCCGAGGTGCCCGCGCTCATCGACCGCCTGATGGACGAGTTCGTCCTGGAGACGGAGTGACGCCTCACAGGAGTGCGCGCAGGCGGCGGGCGTCCGGCTTGCCGCCGCTGAGCCGAGGCAGCTCGGCGACGACGTGGAGCGAGTCCGGGCTCATGTAGGCGGGCACCCGCAGCAGCAGTTCCTTGCGTACGGGCGCTGCGTCCAGGCCGGGTGCCACGACGAAGGCGTGGATCAGCGTGCGGCCGTCCGGCCGGTCGACGAGGGCCACCGCGTCCTCGACGCCGGGCACGTCGAGCAGTGCGGCGGTGACCTCGGTCATGGAGATGCGGTTGCCGTTGCGCTTCACCACGTTGTCGGCGCGGTCGAGGTAGACGTAGAGCCCGTCCGGCGTGCGCCGCACCAGGTCGCCGGTGCGGTAGACGGTGGTGCCGGGCACCAGGTCGTCGCGGAGCACCTGCCGGGTCACCTCGGGGGCTCCCCAGTACCCGGCCATGACCTGTACGCCGCTGACGCACAGCTCGCCGGGGGTGTCCGGCTCGGTGACGAGGTTTCCCTCGGCGTCCACGAGGTGGAAGCCGACGCCGCGGTCCGGGGCGCCGAGCGGGATCTTGCGGCCGGATGCGCACCACTCGCGGGTGATCAGGTGCGTGGCGACCACGACGGTCGTCTCGGTGGGCCCGTACCGGTTGAACACCCTCAGCCCCGGGCGGTGTTCGAGCAGCTTGGCTATCTGCTGCGGCGTGCAGTCCTCCCCGCCGAGACCGACGGTGCGCAGCCGCGACTCCGCGAGCCTCGGCAGGTCGCGGCCCGAGGTCAGCAGGCGCAGCAGGCTCGGGGAGAACGACGTGTGCGTGATGCCCTCGCTCAGCAGGAGCCGGAAGAAGTCGCCGGGCAGCAGCGGCCCGTGCCCGGCCACGACGAGCGAGCCGCCGACGGAGAGGACGGAGAAGATGCTGCCGAACGCGCCGTCGAAGTGGAACGGCGAGACGCACAACCCCCTTGTGTCCCGCGTCAGTTCGAAGACCTCCACCGTGTTCGCGACGAAGTTGCGCAGCCCGGCGCGGCGCACCATGACGCCCTTGGGCCTGCCGGTGGTGCCGGAGGTGTAGACGAGGTACACGATGTCCTCGCCGTCACGATCGTCCCCGTAGCCCTCGGTGTTCCCGACGCCCCCGGCGTTCTCGACGTGCTCGGTGTCCTCGGCGCCCTCGGTGTCCTTGGTGTCCTCGGTGTCCTCGGTGTCCTCGGTGATCATCAACTCCCCCGCACCGACCGGCCGTAGCGTCCGCCGCGCGGCCTCCGGCACCGCGTGCCCGGTGGGGACGACGGTGAGGGTGACATCGCAGTCCCCGGCGATCCCCCGGATGCGCTCCTCGGGGTCGCCGTACGGGATGGGCACGAAGACCGCGCCCACCGTCATGCAGGCGAGGATGGCGACGATGTAATCAGCGGAGTTGGGCAGGTGGATGCCCACGCGGTCACCGGGCGTGACGCCCGCGCGGACGAGGTGGCCCGCCGACGTCTCGACGCGGGCGAGCAGTTGGGCGTACGAGAGCGAGGTTCCGGCGTCCTTGACCGCGGGCCGGTCCGGCTCTTCGGCGGCGTACGCGCGAACGGCGTGGACCACATCGCGGGGCGCGGCGGTCTCCGTGGGTGGTGCGGCGGGGCCTGGCGGCATGACGCGTTTCCTTTCCTGCGGGCGGCGAACGCGCACGTTCCGCGCCGGTGAGCGGGGGGTTCTCGTCTTCCCGTGCCGGAGGTCAGGGCCGCCCCGGGGTCCGCCTGCCGGTCGCCGCGAGCAGCACCGCGGCCACCAGCAGCGCGAGCAGCACCGGACGCCACGGCGCGGCCACGACGACCGCGAGTGCCGTGAAACCGGCGGCGGCGGGCCAGGTGACGGCGGTGTCACCGAGCAGGAACCCTCGTACGCCCGAGACGTCCTTGGCCGCTTCGGGGGCTTCATGTGCGGAGGGCAGCCCCCGCAGGAAGAGCACGGCGAGCGTGACGACGGTGGCCGCCGCGGCGGTCGCCCACCAGCCGACCGGGCCCGCGACGCCCGCCCCGGTGGCGGTCAGCGCGAGGGCGAGCACGGCCTTGGGGACGCGCTGCGGCGGACCGGGCAGCGCACGGCGCGCGGCAAGGCCGCCCAGCGCCGCGAGGGCGACGAACACCACCCCGCACGCCGCCCAGAGCGGCACGGAGGCGTCCACCGAGGCCGCCAGCGCGACGCACGCGAGGACGGCCTCGACGGCCGCGGCGAGGACGACCGCGAACGCCGTACGGTCATCCGGGCGCGGCGGGCCGAGCAGCCGCAGCACCGCACGGACCAGCCACTGGAGGCCGATCAGCAGGACGGCCGTCGCCGCCACCAGCCGCACGGCCCGCGGTGGCAGCGCGGCGGACACGGAGACCAGCCCGACGAGCACGGCGAGGACGCCGAGGGCCGAGGCCAGCGCGGCACAGACCGGCCCCCACGGCCGCGGCCGCCGCCGGGAGAGCAGGGCCGTGGCCTCGCTCCCCTCGATCAGGCAGAGCAGCGCAGCCGCGCAGGCGGCCTGAATCATCACGGACAGGAGAATGGCACGCGGAAAGAGCGAGATCAATGCTTCCCATTCAAGGCCCCGCCCGCCGTCCGCACTGCCTGATTCACTTCCCCAATTCGTCTCACATGGTGAGGCGTTGGGCCTCGGGGTATTGACGAGAACCGCAAGATCATTCAGTCTCGCTCTGACCCACGCGGTCTACCGACCGAGTATTTCGGCGCATATGAGGCAGTTGGTCACGCGTCGAGCGGCCCATCGTTCTTCGCCGGGGGATTTGCCAGATGCGCGTCCTAGTCCTGCAACAGCCCAGTTCCGTCGCGCCGTTCGAGTCCTGGCTCCAGGAAGCCGCGCCCGACGTCGAGGTCCGCATGATCACCGGGGCCGGTACGGCACGGCCCGACGATTCCGTGGCGCGCGGTGTGCGGCGCGAAGTACTCGACGACTACCACGCGCCCGCGACCACCCGCCGCATCCACGAGGTGTGCGCCGAGTGGAAGCCGGACGTGATCTTCTCCAATGCCGAGGCCGACGTGCTCAGGGCCGCCGAGGCCCGCACGCTCTTCGGCATCGAGGGCACCACGTCGTCGGCGGCCGTGCTCTACCGCGACAAGGTGCTGATGAAGAAGCTCTTCGCCGGCATCCACGTCGACGGCGCCGAGGTGCCGGCCGTGGAGTACCGCGCGCCGAGCAGCGGCGAGGACGTCCTGGCGGCCTGCGAGGAGTGGGGGCCGGTCGTCCTGAAGCCGCGCGACGGCTCGGGCTCGGTGAGCGTGCTGGTCCTGGACACGCCCGCGGAGGCGGTGGAACGCCTCGCCGAGCGGCCCGAGCTGCTCACCGAACTGCACCGCTCCCAGCTGATCCTCGAACGCTTCGTCGAGGGCGACGTCTACCACGTGGACATCCTGGTCAGGGACGGCGCCCCGATCCTCGTGTCGCCCTCGCGCTACCTCCACCCGCCGCACCTGTTCGCGCGGCACAACGTCGGCTCCGTCATGGTCGACGCCGACTCCCCCGACCACCGCTTCCTGCGCCGCTACGCCGAGGAGCTGACCGCCCGGGTCGGCGCGGCGCACCGGCCCAACATCCTGCACCTGGAGCTGTACCGCACCCCGGACGGCCGCTTCCTCGCCGGTGAGATCGCCTGCCGGGGCGGCGGCGCCCTGGTCAAGGAGTCCATGCGCCACACGTACGGCGTCGACCAGGCGTGGGCGGCCTGTCTGCTCAGCGCCGGGCTGCTGCGCGGCACGACGTACCTGGAGCGTGTCGGACCGCAGTCCGGCTGGCTCCTGGAGACCGCGGCCCCGCTGGAGTACGACGCGGCGGCGCCCCCCGCGTGGGTGGCCCTCGCCAAGGGCACGCGCCGGTCCGACACCGCGTCGTCGTCGGTGGACGCGGGGCTGAGCTTCGTCGTGGAGGGCGCGGGCCGCGCCGAGATCGAGGCCCGCATGGAGAGCCTGCACGCACCGGTCTGACACCGAAGGGACACACCGTGCCGAGCAGGTTCGCTTCGTGGAAGGCTTACTTCGCGCTGCCGCCGACCCGGCCGCAGCGCATCCTGGTCGGCTTCATCGCCGTCGACTCCTTCGGCTCCGGCCTCTACCTCACCGCCGGACTGCTCTATCTGACCCGCAGCCTGGGCCTGCCCGCCGCGCAGGTCGGCCTCGCCCTGTCGGTCGCCGGACTGATCGCCCTGCCGTCCGGCATGGTCGTCGGCAAGCTCGCGGACCGCTTCGGGCCCCGGGGCCTGACGGCGGCCCTGCTGATCTGCGAGGGCCTCGCCACCCTCTCCCTGACGGTGGTCAGGTCGGTGCCGCTGCTCGCGGTGGCGGCCACGGTCACCGCCATCGGCATGCAGGGCGGACGGGCCCTGCGCGGGGTGCTGATGGCGCGGGCGGGCGGCGAGGACCGGCTCAGGCTCCGCGCGTACTCACGGGCCGCCGCGAACCTCGCCATCGCCCTGGGCGCGGCCCTGGCGGGCGTGGCCGTGCAGGTGGACACCCGTGAGGCGTACCTGGCGGTGATCATCGCCGACACCGCGACGTTCTTCGTGGCCGCGCTGCTGGTGCGCGGGCTGCCCGCCTACCCCCCGCTGCCCGCGCCGCCGGGCGCGTCGAAACTGTCGGTGCTGCGCAACCGCCCCTTCCTCGGCGTCACCGCCCTCAACGGCCTGATGACCCTCCAGTACGGCGTACTGATGGTGGCGATGCCGCTGTGGGTGGTGGAGCGGACGAACGCGCCGCGCGCCATGGTCGCGGCCACCCTGCTGCTCAACACCCTCCTCGTGGTGCTCCTCCAGGTGCGCGTCGGGCAGCGCGTCGTCGACGTCCGCGCGGGCACCCGGACCATGCGGCTCGCCGGATTCACGTTCCTCGCCGCCTGCGTGGGGTTCTCCGCCACGGGGGACCTCGCGCCGTGGGCCGCGGCGGCGGCGCTGCTCGGCCTGACGGCGCTGCTCACCCTGGGCGAACTGTGGCACGCCGCCGCGTCGTTCGAGCTCTCGTACCACTTGGCGCCCGAACACGCCCACGGCGAGTACCAGGGTGTCTTCTCCCTCGGGGTGTCCGCGTCGCAGGCGGTCACCCCGGGCCTGCTGACGTGGCTCTGCCTGGACCTCGCGCCGGGCGGCTGGTGGGTGCTCGGCCTGGTCCTCGCGGCGACCGGACTGCTCACGGGTCCTGCGGCGCGGCTGGCCGCCCGCCATCTGGCCGGGCGGCGGGAGGTGGCGTCGGGCTGAGCACGGCGCGGATCGTGGCGAGGAGGCCGTCCGGGGCGGCGGTGTGCGGCTCGTCGGCGGCCGCGCGCAGGTAGAAGTGGCCGCCGGGAAAGGACCGCGAGGAGAACTCCCCGCGGGTCGTCTCACGCCACCCGGCGAGATCCCCCGGGGCGGCGAGCGGGTCGTCCGCGCCGGTGACCGCGAGCACGGGGCAGCGGACACCGGGCGGCGCGAACCCCGGCCGGTAGCTCTCGTCCAGCGCGAAGTCGGCGCGCAGCAGCGGCAGAAAGAACTTGTACGTCTCCCTGCGGCCCAGGAACTCCGCCGGCACCCCGCCGAGCCGCACCAGCGACGCCACGAACGCGTCGTCGTCCAGCGTGTGGCTGCGTACGACGCGGCGCGGGGCGTAGGGGGAACGGCGCCCGGAGACGATCAGCACCCCGGGCCCCGGCCGGCCCGCCGCCTCCAGCGCGCACGCCACGTCGTAGGCGATCGCCGCGCCGAGGCTGTGCCCGAAGAAGGCGTACGGCCGTTCCGCGAGATCCTCACGGCGGGCGAGCTCTCCCGCCAACTCCTCGATGACGTGGCGCGCTTCGGTGGGCGGGGGCTCCGCGCTCCGGGACTCCCGGCCCGGCAGCAGCACCGGGCAGACGTCGATGTCCGGCAGCAGCGGTTCCCGCCACGGCGCGAAGAAGGAGGCGGAGCCCCCGGCGTGCGGGAAGCAGAACAGCCGTACGGCGTCCGGCGCCGCTCCGTGCGTCGCCCGGCTCAGCGGCTCGTACGGATCGCCTCGATGGACTTGGCGACCTCCTCGATGGTGGCGGTGGAGGCGTCCGGCAGCTGGTCGCCCTGGAAGGAGATGTCCAGCTCCCGCTCGAGCCAGACGTACGCGGTGACCACCTGGAAGGAGGAGATGCCCTGCTCGGCGAGCGCGACGTCGTCCTTGAGGGACTCGACGGGGACCTCGGCGGCTTCGGAGAGGGCCTTCTTGAGTTCGGTGACCATGTCCATGAGTGCCTTCTTTCTCTGTGTGCGATCCGGGCGCCGTGCGTGGGGAGCCGGGCCGGTCGGTCGGTGGGGGTGGGGCGGGCGAGCCTCAGGAGGGCGCGGTGGTGGCGGCGGGAGCGGCTTTGGCGGGCGCGGGACCGGCGATCATCCCCCAGTCGCGGAGCTCGTCGATCCACCGCGCGCGGGTGGCGCTGCCCTCCTCGTTCGCGAGCCACTGTGCCGAGTACTGCCGTTCGCGCTGCGGGATCCGGCTCGGCTTCACGCCCTCGTCCATCCAGTCCCGCTGGCGCCGCAGTTCGCGGTACATGCCCTCCTGGCCGACCAGCTTGGCCACCTTGCGGAGCGCCTCGCGCTCGACGTCGTCGCGGGGCGTGTCGAAGTAGGTGAAGCTGACCATGCGCCGGTTCGGGAACCCGTTCCACGAGGCGTGCCAGGTCCGCAGGTCGAACGCGAAGACGTCACCGGGCCGTGAGTCGCAGATGTACGCGGGCACGTCAGCGACCGGGAAGCGGGCCCCGGCGGCGACCTCGTCGTCGGGGTTGCCCGCGGTGTTGAGGTTGGCTTTCGCCCCGATGGGCTGGAGCTCCTCGTGCCAGGGGCTGCGGTGCGAGCCGGGCAGCACGCGCAGCGCGCCGCTGTCCTCGGCGACCGGATCCAGGTAGGTGACGAACTTGACGGAGCGGAAGTGGGGCACGGCCTTGTCCGCGTGCCACTCCGTCTGGTTGCCGGAGTAGACGTTGCCGTTGGTCGTGGCGCCCACGGCACCGGGCCCGAGCAGCCGCTCGGCGGCGGCCAGGAGCTTGTCGTACTCCAGCGCGTCGGCGAGGAACGGCGTCTCGGGCCGCATGTTCGACCAGGTCAGCTGGAGCCGGACACCGAAGGCTCCCTTCGCGTACACCTGCTGCGCCGATTCCAGGCCCAACGCGTATTCGGCGTCGATCGTCGCCATTTCCCCGGCGTCGAAGAATCCCGGAAGCGGAAGAAAACCGAAAAGGCGGAAGAATTCCGCCTGACGTTCCTCGGGCACGGCCCGTCCGTCCTGGTACATGGCTTGAACCTCGCCTTTCTCCACCGATGGCGTACGAAGGGAAATCGCGGCAGGCACGACACGGACTGAAAACAACAAACGCGAGAACGTCCCTAAGAGCCGACCGAGCCGGCTGAACTGACTGTGCTGACTGAACTGACTGTGCTGACCGAGGCGCCCGAGGAGACGACTGAGGCGACGCCCTCCACGGAATCCCCGTCACCGTCACGCTCCACTTCGACACGGCCGCGGAACCACTTCTCCAGCGCGGCGATCCGGTCCCGTACCTCACCGACGTCGCGGCCGGTCACCAGGGCACGGGCGGCGCGCGTACGGGAGTCGGGGCGCCGCGCGGACACCACGTCCCCGGCCTTGGCCCGCAGCTCCACCTCGACCACGCCCTCGCGGCCGAGGACTTCCTCGCGCCCGGGTACGAAGAGGACGCGGCCGGGGGGCGCCGACAGGTGCACCCAGCCGTAGGAACCGGTCTCCGAGGTCTGCGGCACGGTGTCGGCGGGCACCTGGAGCACGGAGGTCACCCACTGCTGGTGGAGGTCGACGCCGAACGTCCGCTCCACCATGTGGTCAACGCGTCCACCGCCGACCCGGCCGCCGCACTCCCCGAAGACCAGCGAGCCGTCCTCCTGTTCGAAGGCTTCCAGGTGGAAGACGCCGTCGGCGTGGCCGAGGGCGCGCAGCGAGGTGCGGACCAGGTCCCCGGCGCGCGCGTACAGACCGGGCTCCTCGCCGGGCCGGACCGCCACGGAGCCGACCAGGGCCTCGCCGTCGTGCAGTTCGATGAGGTTGGTCAGATAGCGCGCGACGCTCAGGAAGCCGACCTCGCCCGCGCGGACGAAGCCGTCGATGTGCACCTCGGCGCCGCTGACGTACCGCTCGACGAGCCAGGGCAGCACCTCGGCGCCGTCCGCCCACTTCTCGGCCTCGGCCGCGGAGTCGAGGCGGGCGGTGTGCAGCGCACCGGCGCCAGCGATCGGTTTGACGACGACGGGGTAGCCGCCGAGCCGGTCGGCGACATCGGTCACGGCGAGCGGCGTGTCGGCGGTGGCGAAGTCCGCGACCGTCACGCCGGCGTCGCGCAGCCGCGCCTTCTGCACGTACTTGTCCCGCAGGGCGACGGCCACCGGCACGGGCAGGGAGGCGGCGCCACCGAGCACCGCCACGACGGAGGCGGCGACGAGCGTGAATTCATGGGCGGAGCAGACCAGGGAGAAGTCACCGGGCGCGAGCCCCGCCCGCGCCAGACCGGACACCACGCCTTCCACATCGGCGGGGTCGGGCACGACGACCAGCCGCGCCAACACCCCCGAGGCCCGCGCCGCCGGCGCCTCGGCCGAACTGGCCACACACGTGACAAGCGCCCCGAGCCCGGCAAGCCCGATCGGCGCCTGCTCGGGACTCCACCCGAGGAGCAGCAGGGATATACCGGCGGCAGGACCTTCGCCGCCCGCGGATTCTTCTCCGGAATTTTGCACGAACATACCCCCGGCGCGCGCCCGAATACCTATCGATCAGCCAACAGAACAAACGCGAAGATTCCCGAAACAGCAATAACGCACCAATATCAGCGATCAATAAGGTCGCAGCTTAATGCTGCCGCAATGTGGCCGCAAGGGATTGGCCGCAGGTCTCACTGAGCGAGACGCATGAATCCACGACAGACACACAAATACACGGTCCATTTGACGCGTCGCGCGTCCTTCGACCTCACCCGAGCTCCAGGGGCCAGCGGCCGAAGCAGTTCGGTTCGCCCGTGCCGAAGGCCCTGACCAGCCGCTTCCCGGTCAACCGCCCGTGGTTCACGGTGTGATCCACCGCAAAGCCCAGCAGCGTGCGCCCCAGGGCGGCACAGGAACCCGTGTATCCCTGGTCCAGTTCGAGCATCTGGGCGGCGTCTTCGCCCCAGACCAGGTGGGCGAGCGCCAGGACACGGCCTTGAGCCAGCGCGAGGGCAACCCGGCTCTCCCAGCCCCCGGGGTCGAGCCACACCGCCGCGTTGAAACAGGCCCACGCCCGCACGAGGCGGTTCCTTACGCGCTCTTCATTCTCCGCGGTGGACGGAAGGGTGAGTCGGGAGTGCCCAGGGCCCTGGCTCATCGACCCCGCCGAATGGGATCAGCACGGCGGGTGGGCACTCGGAGACAGGCTCGAATGGTCCAACCGGGCGTGCGGCCTGGCATCGCTGAGAATGATCCTGCTCGCCTACGGGCGTGAGGCACCCACGGTGACGGAACTCCTGAAGCTCGCCGTGAAGCACGAGCTCCTGACCCCTCGTGGAGCACTTCACGCGGGGATTGCGAACCTGGCGACCGAGCTGGGAGTTCCCGCCCGAGCCGAACCCGTCCCCGTCGAAACCCTGCTCCGTCACCTCGACGGCGCCCCCCCCTGCAGATCGCCCAATCCCTCACCGGTCAGCCCGTCACGGATCTGTCCGGCCGGCATCTGACCTGAGAGTCGCGCCCAGCCCGTCAACACGGGCTACGACGCCACCTGTCTCTACCTGCACTCGCTTCATGTTCCGGACGTGGCTCACCGCGTCGGGAAGGAGTTGGCCGACGTTCTTGACTCCCCGGCCAGTCGCCTCGGTCAGCTCGTCGCCTGCGCGGAGATCCTCCAAGCCGCCCCGCGCGTCGACTTCTACGGTGAGCCCGCCGACGCCGTACGGCGTCACCTCGCGACGGTGGGCGGCCTCTAGGGCTGTCCGGTGGGTCGTGTGACCGGGAATCGCGCGCATCGGTCCGGGCAGTTAAGGCGGGGGCCTCACCGCGTCAATTTGACCGTGATCTGCTGGCCGTCCAGCTCTGTGCCGTCCAAACCTTCGATCGCTCGATCGGCTTCCCGCTGATCAGTCATGGTGACAAACCCGAAGCCCCGGGACTGGCCAGTGTCGCGGTCAAGCATGACGAGGCTGTGCAGAACCTGACCGTATTGTCCGAAAATCTTCTGCAGGGAAATATCCGTTGTCTCCTGCGCCAGGTTGTCTACCCGCAGTTTCACGTCCATGGTCTCTCTCCCTCAATCGATGGACACCCAGGAGGGGCTCAACGGCCACACATCCCAGCCAGACTGACGCGTCATCTGGTACGAATCAGCGCATGACTGCCCGGAGATGCGCATGAAGATGCCTTAGTCACTCGAAAGCGTGATTCGACCCCTTTGGCGAACAGGAGAGAAGCCGTTGCGCGACTCACCAGGACGGATGGGAATCCGCTCAGGATTCACGGCGAGGCTCGCGAAACGAGCCGCCAGGCGCGACGCCGCACGACCCATCGGACATGACCTAGGCCGGTCAAAGGTCGTGGGAGTCCGCGAGATCTTCGACGTGCAGAACACCCTCCGCGTCCAGCACCGATCCAGCACGGCGCGGGTGGCGAGGGGTGACGACAGGTGACGAGGTGTCAGATCATCCAGCACCTATCCAGCACGGTAAAAAGCCAGGGGTCCACCCCCGCAAGAGTGGACCCCTCCTGACCTGCACGTTTGCCAGATCAGCAATGTGGTGCCATGTCACCCGCTACACGTTGAAGCGGAACTCCACCACATCCCCGTCCTGCATCACATACTCCTTGCCCTCCATGCGCGCCTTGCCCGCCGCCCGGGCCTCGGCGACCGAGCCCGTCTCGACCAGGTCCTCGAAGGAGATGACCTCGGCCTTGATGAAGCCCTTCTGGAAGTCGGTGTGGATGACACCGGCCGCCTCGGGGGCCGTCGCGCCCTGCTTGATCGTCCAGGCGCGGGACTCCTTGGGGCCCGCCGTCAGGTACGTCTGCAGGCCCAGCGTGCGGAAGCCGACGTGGGCCAGGGTGGCGAGGCCGGGCTCTTCCTGGCCCACCGACTGGAGGAGTTCCAGGGCCTCGTCCTCGTCGAGCTCCGCGAGGTCCGACTCCAGCTTGGCGTTGAGGAAGATCGCCTCCGCGGGGGCGACCAGTGCGCTCTGCTCGGCCTTGAAGTCGTCGTCCGTCAGCTCGTCCTCGTCGACGTTGAAGACGTAGAGGAACGGCTTGGTGGTGAGGAGGTGCAGGTCGTGGAGGAGTTCCTCGTTGCCCGAGCCCTGGACGATGCCCTGCGAGAAGAGCGTGTCGCCGCGCTCCAGGATCTCCTTGGCCTCCTCGACCGCCTTCACCTTCGGCGCGATGTCCTTCTTGATGCGCGACTCCTTCTGGAGGCGCGGCAGGACCTTCTCGATGGTCTGGAGGTCGGCGAGGATCAGCTCGGTGTTGATCGTCTCGATGTCGTCCTTGGGCGAGACCTTGCCGTCGACGTGTACGACGTTCTCGTCCTTGAAGGCACGGATGACCTGGCAGATCGCGTCCGACTCGCGGATGTTCGCGAGGAACTTGTTGCCGAGGCCCTCGCCCTCGCTCGCGCCGCGCACGATGCCCGCGATGTCGACGAAGTCGACCGTCGCCGGGAGGACCTTCTGCGAGGAGAAGATCTCCGCGAGCTTCGTCAGGCGGGGGTCGGGGACGCCGACCACGCCGACGTTCGGCTCGATCGTGGCGAACGGGTAGTTGGCCGCCAGCACGTCGTTCTTGGTCAGGGCGTTGAACAGGGTCGACTTGCCGACATTGGGCAGACCGACGATTCCGATCGTGAGCGACACGTTGCGACTTCCCGTACGTCAGGGCTGGGTGGGGCGGTCCCTTCGTACCCGCGCTTGGTGCGTGCGCTTCGTACGTGGGCCGATCCACCAGTCTACGGCGTGCCGCCACCGGCCCCTCCGGACGGCCGTCCGCCCGGCCCCCGCCCTGTCGAACGCATGGCCAAGGTCACCCAAAGGGCGTGTCCCGAAGCGGCTTCCGCGCGGCAGCCGACCTAGGTTGGTCCAGTGGAGCAACACAGGACGCGTCCCCCTCAGTCCGAACCGAAGGCCGAACCGAAGGCCGAACCGAAGGCCGCCGCGGCGGCCCGGCCCCGCCGGAACTCGCCGCTGCCCCCTCAGGGCAGGGCCGCCGAGCCCGGCACGGTGTACCGGGCCACGCCTCCTCCGCGCCGTTCCGTCCCGCCGTTCGTCCAGGCGCTGCGCCGCTCCCCCCTGTACCGCAGGGTGCGGCGGATGCCGAACCCGCGCCTGACGGGGCTCGGCAGCGGCCTGTTCTGCGCCGCGGTGATGTTCGTCCTCGCCTGCCTGCTGAGGCTGCTGCTCGACAGTTCCCTCGTCGCGTACGGCGTGCTGTTCCTGCCCGTGGCCGCGCTCACCGCGCTGTGGGTGCGCCCGGCGGACCTGGTCACCGCGCCGGTGGCCGTGCCGATCGCCTTCGCCGCCGGGATCATGCCGATCTCGGGGGGCGCCGAGGGGTTCGGCGGGCAGTTCATGGGACTCGTGACCGCGCTGGCGCTGCACGCCGGATGGCTCTACGGGGGCACGCTCGTCGCCGGTCTCATCGTGACCGTGCGCAAGATCCGGCTGATGGCCGAGCGCCGCAGGACTCCGCGGCCGGCGCCCCGGCAGCCCGACGGGAAGCGCGTCTCCGCCGCCTGACCGCCGGGCCTGACCGCCGGGAACGCCCCGGGGGCGCCCCCGGAACACCGCCGGAGGCCTACGCCTCGCCCGCCGCCCCCATCGCCGCCCCCACGATCCCCGCGTTGTTCTGGAGCTGAGCGGGGACGATCTCCGCCTCGATGCCCTCGATCAGCGGCAGGAACTTGTGCGCCTTGCGGCTCACACCGCCGCCGATGATGAACAGCTCGGGCGAGAACAGCATCTCCACGTGCGCGAGGTACTTCTGCACGCGCCGCGCCCAGTGCTCCCAGCTCAGGTCCTCGTCCTCGCGCGCCTTGGAGGAGGCCTTCTTCTCCGCGTCGTGGCCGTGCAGTTCGAGGTGGCCGAGCTCCGTGTTCGGCACCAGGCGGCCGCCGGTGAACAGGGCGCTGCCGATGCCCGTGCCGAGGGTGAGCATCAGGACCGTGCCCGTGCGCCCCTGGCCCGCGCCGAAGTGCATCTCCGCGACGCCCGCCGCGTCGGCGTCGTTCAGTACGGTGACGGGGACGCCGCCGAGCCGGTCCGAGACCAGCTTGCGGATGTCCGTACCAATCCAGCTCTTGTCCACGTTGGCGGCCGTGCGGGCCGTGCCGTCGGTGATCACGCCGGGGAACGTGGCCCCTACGGGCCCCGTCCAGCCGAAGTGCTCCACCACCTCGCGCACGCCCTCGACCACCGCGTCCGGCGTCGCCGGATGCGGGGTCAGTACCTTGTGCCGCTCTTGCGTCAGGTCTCCGCGGTCCAGGTCTACGGGCGCGCCCTTGATCCCGGATCCGCCGATGTCCACACCGAAGATCTGCATGGCCCCCACGTTACGGCGACGGTCAGCGCTGTGACAGCTCCGCCGCCTCCGCGCGCAGGTCCCTGCGCAGTTCCTTCGGCAGCGAGAAGGTGATCGACTCCTCGGCGGTCTTCACCGTCTCCACGTCGCCGTAGCCCCGCTCGGCGAGCCACTCGATGACGCCGTCGACCAGGACGTCCGGCACGGAGGCGCCCGAGGTCAGGCCGACCGTGGTCACGCCCTCCAGCCAGGCCTCGTCGATCTCGTCGGCGTTGTCCACCAGGTGGGAGGCGGGGGCGCCGGCGTCGAGGGCGACCTCGACCATGCGGATGGAGTTCGAGGAGTTCTTGGAGCCGACGACGATGACGAGGTCGGCGTCCTCGGCGAGCTTCTTGACCGCGATCTGGCGGTTCTGCGTGGCGTAGCAGATGTCGTCGCTGGGCGGCGAGAGGAGGTTCGGGAACTTGTTCTTCAGGGCGTCGACCGTCTCCATCGTCTCGTCGACGGAGAGCGTGGTCTGGGAGAGCCAGACGACCTTGTCGGGGTCGCGCACCTCGACGTTCGCGACGTCCTCGGGGCCGTCCACGAGCGTGATGTGGTCGGGCGCCTCACCGGAGGTGCCGATGACTTCCTCGTGGCCCTCGTGGCCGATCAGGAGGATGTCGAAGTCCTCCTTGGCGAACCGCACGGCTTCCTTGTGAACCTTGGTGACCAGCGGGCACGTCGCGTCGATCGTCGCGAGCTTGCGCTCGGCGGCCTCCGCGTGGACGGTGGGGGCCACGCCGTGCGCGGAGAACATGACGATGGAGCCCTCGGGGACCTCCGCCGTCTCCTCGACGAAGATGGCGCCCTTCTTCTCCAGCGTCTGCACGACGTACTTGTTGTGGACGATCTCGTGGCGTACGTAGATCGGGGCCCCGTACTGCTCCAGGGCCTTCTCGACGGCGATCACGGCACGGTCCACGCCCGCGCAGTAGCCACGGGGAGCGGCGAGCAGGACACGGCGGGAGCCAGGCGTTGCAGTCATGCCCCCCATCGTAAGGCCGCGTCCAGCGCGTCAAAGATCGCCCGGTTGGGGAGACTGGAGGCTGCGTTGATCTCCCGCGTTGATCACGGAGGCACGATGTCCGGTCAGTCCGTCCCCACGGGAGCCCACTCCTCGGGCCCCGGGCCCGCCGAGGGCACAGGGCTGCGGCGCAGTCTCGGCTTCCGGGACCTCGTCGTCTACGGCCTGCTCTTCATCGCCCCGATGGCCCCGGTCGGTGTCTTCGGGACGCTCGACGCGAAGTCGCACGGCGCCGTCGCCCTCGTCTATCTGATCGCCACCGTCGCGATGGCGTTCACCGCTTTCAGCTACGCCCAGATGGTGCGGGTGGTCCCCCAGGCGGGGTCGGTCTTCGCGTACGCGCGCGTGGGGCTCGGCAAGGGCCCCGGGTTCATCGCCGGGTGGATGGCGATGCTGGACTATCTGCTGATCCCGGCGGTCGCCTATCTGTTCTCCGGGATCGCGATGAACTCGCTGGTCCCCTCGGTGTCGCGGTGGGTGTGGACGGCGCTGGCGGTGCTCATCACGACCGCCCTCAACCTGTGGGGCGTGCGGACGGCGGCGCGGGTCGGCTTCGCGGTGCTCGCCATGGAGATCGCGGTTCTCGTCGTCTTCGTCGTCGCGGCCGTGGTCGTCCTGGTGCGGCACGGGGCCCAGCGGGACTGGCTCTCGCCACTGACGGGTGACGGCTCGCAGGGCGCGTTCGCGCTCTCGGCGGTGGTGGGCGCGGTGTCGATCGCCGTCCTGTCGTACCTGGGCTTCGACGCGATCGCCTCCTTCGCGGAGGAGGTGACGGGCGGCTCGGCGAAGGTCGCGCGGGCCGTGCTGTTCTGTCTGGCGCTCGCGGGCGTGCTGTTCATCGCGCAGACGTATCTGGTGGCGCTCCTGGAGCCGCTGTCGTCGGCCGAGCTTGCCGCGGAGCCGGGCAAGCAGGGGACGGCCTTCTACGACGCCGTGAACTCGGCGGCCGGGACGTGGCTGCACGACCTGGTGGCCGTCAGCAAGGCGATCGGCGCGGCGTTCGCGGCGCTGGCGGGGCAGGCCGCGGCGGGGCGGCTGCTGTTCGCGATGGCGCGGGACCGGCGGCTGCCGAAGGCCCTGTCCCGGACGGACTCGGGTACGCCGCGGATCGCGCTGCTGTGCGCGGCCGTGGTGACGCTGGTCGCGGCGGTGTGGGCGGCACGGCGTGACGACGGCATGGACCACTTGGTCTCGGTGGTGGACATCGGGGCGCTCACCGCGTTCCTGCTGCTGCACGCGAGCGTGGTGGGGTGGTTCGCGGTGCGGCACCGGGAGGACGGGTTCAGCTGGTGGCGGCATCTGCTGGTTCCGGTGCTGGGTGCGGTGATCGTGGTGGCCGTCATCTGGGAGGCGTCGGGGTCGGCGCAGGTGGTGGGCGCGGTGTGGCTGGGCGTCGGGCTGGTGGTGCTGGGCGTGCAGCGTGCCCGTCGCGGGGCGTACTAGGCCGCGGCTTCCCGGCGGGCGTCCACGACGTGCCCGTCGCCGGGCGCACCAGGCCGCGGCCTCCCGCCGCGTACCAGGCCGCCACTCCCCGCCGGGCGTCCGTCACCGCCTGTTCGCCCCGCCCCGTCGGCTTCCGGGCAAGCGGCGCCCGGGTTGTCGCACCCTCCCGCTACGCTCGCCGACATGGCTCTCAACACGTCCGCGGACGCCCCGCTCCCCGTGGGGCAGGTGTCGCGGCTCATCGGCGGCTGGATCGACCGGCTCGGTGCCGTGTGGGTGGAGGGGCAGATCACCCAGCTGTCCCGCAGGCCCGGCGCCGGCGTCGTCTTCATGACGCTGCGCGACCCGTCGCACGACATCTCGGTGAGCGTCACGTGCTACCGCCAGGTGTTCGACGCCGTGGCGGACGTCGTCTCGGAGGGCGCCCGCGTCGTGGTCCACGCCAAGCCGGAGTGGTACGCGCCACGGGGGCAGCTGTCCCTGCGGGCCGCCGAGATAAGGCCGGTCGGCGTCGGTGAGCTGCTGGCGCGGATCGAGCAGCTGAAGAAGAGCCTCGCCGGGGAGGGCCTCTTCGCGCCGGAGCGCAAGACGTCGCTGCCCTTCCTGCCCCAGCTCATCGGGCTCGTCACCGGCCGCGCGTCGGCCGCCGAGCGCGACGTCCTGGAGAACGCCCGGCACCGCTGGCCCGCCGTCCGCTTCGAGGTGCGCAACGTCCCCGTCCAGGGCGTGCACGCGGTGCCGCAGGTCGTCCAGGCCGTCAAGGATCTGGACGCGCTCGACGAGGTCGACGTGATCATCGTGGCGCGGGGCGGCGGCAGCGTGGAGGACCTGCTGCCGTTCTCGGACGAGCAGCTGATCAGGGCGGTCGCCGCGTGCCGTACGCCGGTGGTCTCCGCGATCGGGCACGAGCCGGACAGCCCGCTGCTCGACCTCGTGGCGGACCTGCGGGCCTCCACGCCCACGGACGCCGCCAAGAAGGTCGTACCGGACGTCGGCGAGGAGTACGAGCGCGTGCGCTGGCTGCGCGACCGCGCCCGGCGGTGCCTGGACGCCTACCTGGACCGCGAGGACCGCGGGCTCGCGCACGCCCTGGGCCGGCCCTCCATGGAGCATCCGCACCGCATGGTCGAGGATCGCGAGGAGCAGGTCGCGGCGCTCACCGACCGCGCGCGCCGCACGGTCGGGCACCTGCTGGACCGGGCGGCCTCCGAGCTGACGCACACCCACGCGCGCGTGGTGGCCCTCTCCCCCGCGGCGACGCTCCAGCGGGGGTACGCGGTGTTGCAGAAGGCGGACGGCGCGGTCGTCCGGGCCCCCGGGGACGCGAGCGCCGGCGAGGAGCTGCGGGCACGGGTCGCCGAGGGCGAATTCACCGTACGAGTCGACATTTAGGGTGGGGCGCATGACCAGCAAGACGGATGAGGCCGGCGAGGCCACGGGCCCGGCGGACGCGCTCGGGTACGAGCAGGCGCGGGACGAGCTGATCGACGTCGTACGCCGCCTGGAGACCGGCGGCACGACGCTGGAGGAGTCGCTCGCCCTGTGGGAGCGCGGCGAGGAGCTGGCGAAGGTGTGCCGCCGCTGGCTGGACGGCGCGCGGGCCCGTCTGGACGCGGCCCTCGCGGGCGAGAGCACCGGGGACGAAATGGACACCGCTGACACCGGGGACACAGCGGGCTGAACGCACCAAGCCCTGTGAAGCGGATCACGACGGGCAGACTTTGGTTGAATCTTAAACGTCACTTGTCGTAGGGTCGGCTGTGCCAGCTGATCCACAGCACGTACGTATCGAGAAGGTTGATCCATGTCTCTCGCCCTTGACCCCGCCGCCCAGGACCTGCTCTTCCGCGAGGCCCGCACCGCGAACACCTTCACCGACGAGCCGGTCACCGACGAGCAGGTCCAGGCGATCTACGACCTGGTCAAGTACGGCCCGACCGCCTTCAACCAGTCGCCGCTGCGCGTCACCCTGGTCCGCTCCCCCGAGGCCCGCGAGCGCCTGGTCCAGCACATGGCAGAGGGCAACCGCCCGAAGACCGCGACCGCGCCGCTGGTCGCGATCCTCTCCGCCGACAACGAGTTCCACGAGGAGCTCCCGGCGCTGTTCCCGCACTTCCCGCAGGCCAAGGACGTCTTCTTCGCCGAGCGCCCGGCCCGAGAGCAGGCCGCGCTGGTGAACGCCACGCTCCAGGCCGGCTACTTCATCGTGGGCGTGCGCGCCGCCGGTCTCGCCGCGGGCCCGATGACCGGGTTCGACTTCGCGGGCGTCCAGAAGGAGTTCCTGGACGACGACCACACCCCGCTGATGATCGTCAACATCGGCAAGCCCGGCGACGACGCCTGGTTCCCGCGCTCCCCGCGCCTGGCCTACGAGGACGTCGTCACCACGGTCTGAGCGACGGCGCACACGCCGAAAGCAGCTGCGCGAAGGGCCCCCGGCACACCGCCGGGGGCCCTTCGCGTACGTGTCGCGCGCGCAGGCGTCCCACGCGCTCACGACCGCACGCGTTCACGACCGGCCGCTCACGCCGTCTTCATCTCCAGCGCCTCGACCATCTTCGTGAGCTGTCCGAACGAGGCCGTGCCCGCGACGACCGTCGTGGCGCCCTTCTCGGTGCTCACCAGGGCGTCGTACGTCGACCCCTCGTACCGCCGCCAGTCCCGGCCACCGAGCTTGTCCACGGTGTCCGTCCGCACCGCTTCCTGGGTGGCCTTCTCGATGAACTGGGCCGGCTTGTCGGTGGACTGCTTGATCACCACGTACTCGCCGTCCGGGTCGAGGAAGCCCAGGTGCCAGCTGTCGTGCTCGGCGGCGTTGAACCGCACGGACGTCGGCTTCCACTCCTTGGCCAGGCCCTCGGGCGCCGCCACGGGGTAGGCCGCCGCCCGCCGGGCCGTCACGAGCTCCACGCGGTAGTCGACCCGCTTGACGGGGGTCTTGGACTCGTCATGCGGGACGAAGATGTAGCTGACGCCCGCGACCAGGACGATCACCACCAGCGACCACAGCATGTTCTTGACGGTCTGATTGCCTTGTCTGCCTGCCACGCCCCCATGGTCTCAGGCCGCGGACGCGCACCTTCCCCCAGGCCTCCCCAGGCCACCGCGGGCCACCCGGCCCGCTCATGCGTGGGGCCCACTGCTCATTTTGTCGGCCTACGGATAGAGTCGCCCCATACCCTCATCCGGCCGTCGTCGTATCAGCAGAAAGGTGCGCTCCGATGACCGAGCATCATCTCCCGTCCGAGCTAGAGGTCTCCCCCGAGGCTCCCGACCGCAACCTCGCCCTGGAGCTCGTCCGGGTCACCGAGGCGGCCGCCATGGCCGCGGGCCGCTGGGTCGGCCGCGGCGACAAGAACGGCGCGGACGGCGCCGCGGTCAGGGCCATGCGGACCCTCGTCCACACCGTCTCGATGAACGGCGTCGTCGTCATCGGCGAGGGCGAGAAGGACGAAGCCCCGATGCTCTTCAACGGAGAGCGCATCGGCGACGGCACCGGCGCCGAGGTCGACATCGCCGTCGACCCGATCGACGGCACCACGCTGACCGCGAAGGGCATGCCGAACGCCATCGCCGTGCTGGCCGCCGCCGACCGCGGCGCGATGTTCGACCCGTCCGCCGTCTTCTACATGGACAAGCTGGTCACCGGCCCCGAGGCCGCGGACTACGTCGACATCAACGCGCCCGCCTCGGTCAACATCCGCCGAGTCGCCAAGGCCAAGAACTCCTCGCCCGAGGACGTCACGGTCATGATCCTGGACCGCCCCCGCCACGAGGGCATCGTCAAGGAGATCCGCGAGACCGGCGCCCGCATCAAGTTCATCTCCGACGGCGATGTGGCCGGCTCGGTCATGGCCGTGCGCGAAGGCACCGGCGTCGACCTGCTGATGGGCATCGGCGGCACCCCCGAGGGCATCATCTCGGCCTGCGCGATCAAGTGCCTCGGCGGTGTGATCCAGGGCAAGCTGTGGCCCAAGGACGACGCCGAGCGGCAGCGCGCCATCGACGCGGGCCACGACCTGGACCGCACCCTGTCCACGGACGACCTGGTCAAGGGCGACAACGTCTTCTTCGTCGCGACCGGCATCACCGACGGCGAGCTGCTCCAGGGCGTGCGCTACCGCGCGGCCACCGCCTCGACGTCCTCGCTGGTCATGCGCTCCAAGTCGGGCACGATCCGCAAGATCGACTCCGACCACCGGCTCTCGAAGCTGCGCGCCTACAGCGCGATCGACTTCGACCGCGCGAAGTAGGAGCGGTCCGGACCGGACAGTTCGTACGACGAAGGGGGCGTCCCGTGCGGGGGACGCCCCCTTCGTCGTACACCGTGGCCTATCCCGCGGCGGCGACTCCCGCCGCGTGTGCCGCCTTCTGAAGCTCCAGGTCGCGCCTGCGGCGGCGGGCCAGGACCACGCGGCGCTCGGCGGCGGTGAGACCGCCCCACACGCCGTACGGCTCCGGCTGGAGCAGGGCGTGCTCGCGGCATTCGACCATCACGGGACAGCGGGCACAGACACGCTTGGCCGCCTCCTCGCGCGAGAGCCTGGCCGCCGTCGGCTCCTTGGACGGGGCGAAGAACAGTCCGGCTTCGTCGCGGCGGCACACGGCCTCCGTGTGCCACGGGGCGTCATCGGTCCGATCCCGCACCCCCCGCTGGGCCGGGACAGCGGCGACCTGCAGGGACTGACGCGACGGTTGCTGCACGGTCTACTCCTGACGACGGCTTCGCGAGCGAGAGACGATGCAGCAAGCTCTACCCGCTGTGTGCGCGCCTATGCACTGAGTTCCGACGCACGGCAGTTCACGCGCCCCCGGCCGGGCCCGGACCGTCAGTGCCCGAGGTGCTTGCGCAGCCTGCCGTGCAGGTCACGGACGAGCTTGCCGCGCTTCGGCCGCGCCTCGACGCTGCCGAGGATCGCCGTGCCGTCGACGAAGACCACCGGGGCGTCCTGGTCGGGGGAGTCGAGCGTGTCGACCTCGACACTGCCGAGTACGCCGGCGCCGCTGCCGCGCAACGAGACGTTCTCCGGGACGCGGATCTCGACCGAGCCGAAGATCGCGACCGCCTTGATGAGCACCTGCCGATGCTCGAAGATCGCCTCGCTCAGGTCGATCTCGACGCTGCCGAAGATGGCGTACGCATGGGTGCGGCGACCCACGCGCCAGCGGCCCTTGCGGACGGAGCCGCTGAGGACCGCGACCAGGTTCTCGTCGGCGACCGGGGGCACCGCGCCGGGTGAGGGCCTGCCGGGGGCGGGCGCGGGTGCGTACCCCGACGACGGGCCGGCCGTCCGGCCGTGGGCGGCGGGGAGGTCCGCGATCAGCGGCTCCAGCTCGCCCAAGGTCTTGGCGCCGTAGACCCCCTCGATGCGGTCCGCGTGCTCCTCGGCGGTGAGGCGGCCCTCGGCCATGGCCTCGCGGAGGATGTCCGCCGTGCGGTCGCGGTCGGCGTCGGAGGCGCGGAGCGACCCCGACTCCTCGGCCGTGGCGGGAGCGGGCTGCGGGAGACGCTTTTCGAGGTCCACACCATCAGCGTACCCAAACGCGATAGATCGCGACTACCCCCTGTGGACAACCGCGTGACGCGGCACCGGCGGCCTACTGAGCCTTACCTCACAGGCCCGGTCCGAGGCGCGCGTTCTACGCTGGTTGCCGCGTCGCCAATGGAGGCCGCGCCGCTGTCTGCCGAATGAGGAATGGCCGCAATGTCTGTTAGCTCCCGCCCGCCCATCCCGGCGTTCGAGTACTCCGACCTGCTCCCCCTGGGAGAGGACACCACCCCCTACCGGCTGGTGACCTCCGAGGGTGTCTCCACCTTCGAGGCCGACGGGCGGACGTTCCTCAAGGTCGAGCCGGAGGCGCTGCGCACGCTCGCCGCCGAGGCGATCCACGACATCCAGCACTACCTGCGGCCCGCGCACCTGGCCCAGCTGCGGCGCATCATCGACGACCCCGAGGCGTCGTCCAACGACAAGTTCGTGGCCCTGGACCTGCTGAAGAACGCGAACATCGCGGCGGCCGGCGTGCTCCCCATGTGCCAGGACACCGGCACCGCGATCGTCATGGGCAAGCGCGGGCAGAACGTCCTCACCGAAGGTGAGGACGAGAAGGCGCTCTCCCAGGGCATCTTCGACGCGTACACGAAGCTGAACCTCCGCTACTCCCAGATGGCCCCGCTGACCATGTGGGAGGAGAAGAACACCGGCTCCAACCTGCCGGCCCAGATCGAGCTGTACGCGACCGACGGCGGCGCCTACAAGTTCCTCTTCATGGCCAAGGGCGGCGGCTCGGCCAACAAGAGCTTCCTCTACCAGGAGACGAAGGCGGTCCTGAACGAGGCCTCCATGATGAAGTTCCTGGAGGAGAAGATCCGCTCCCTCGGTACGGCGGCGTGCCCGCCGTACCACCTGGCGATCGTCGTCGGCGGCACCAGCGCCGAGTTCGCCCTGAAGACCGCGAAGTACGCTTCCGCGCACTACCTGGACGAGCTGCCCGCCGAGGGCTCCGCCACCGGCCACGGCTTCCGGGACAAGGAGCTCGAGGAGAAGGTCTTCGAGCTGACGCAGAAGATCGGCATCGGCGCGCAGTTCGGCGGCAAGTACTTCTGCCACGACGTGCGCGTGGTGCGCCTGCCCCGGCACGGCGCCTCGCTGCCCGTCGCCATCGCCGTGTCCTGCTCCGCCGACCGCCAGGCCACCGCGAAGATCACCGCCGAGGGCGTCTTCCTGGAGCAGCTGGAGACGGACCCGGCGCGCTTCCTGCCGGAGACGACCGACGAGCACCTCTCCGAAGAGGGTGACGTCGTGAAGATCGACCTCAACCAGCCGATGGACGACATCCTCGCCGAGCTGACCAAGTACCCGGTCAAGACCCGCCTGTCGCTCACCGGCCCGCTCGTCGTCGCCCGCGACATCGCGCACGCCAAGATCAAGGAGCGGCTCGACGCGGGCGAGGAGATGCCGCAGTATCTGAAGGACCACCCGGTCTACTACGCGGGTCCGGCCAAGACCCCGGAGGGGTACGCCTCCGGCTCCTTCGGCCCGACCACGGCCGGGCGCATGGACTCCTACGTGGAGCAGTTCCAGGCGGCGGGCGGCTCCAAGGTGATGCTGGCCAAGGGCAACCGCTCCAAGCAGGTCACCGACGCGTGCGACGCGCACGGCGGCTTCTACCTCGGCTCCATCGGCGGACCGGCCGCGCGCCTCGCCCAGGACTGCATCAAGAAGGTCGAGGTCGTCGAGTACGAGGAACTCGGCATGGAGGCGGTCTGGAAGATCGAGGTCGAGGACTTCCCGGCCTTCATCGTCGTCGACGACAAGGGCAACGACTTCTTCCAGAACCCGGCCCCCGAGCCGACGTTCACACACATCCCGGTGCGGGGCCCGGGCCTGGCGTAGTACGGGGGTGCGCCCCGTCAGGGGCGCGGGGAACTGCGCGACCAGCCACGCCGCACTCGCAGTGAAAGGACGCGCAGTTCCCGCGAAGGCGGGCTCCTAGGCGAACCGCTGGTTCGCAGCCCCCGCACACTTCTGAAGCCGCAGCGGCTCCTTGGCCCCGGCCAGGGTCAGGCAGAGCCCGTCCGCAGCGGCGGGCCGCACCGTCCCCGCCTCACGGACGAACTTCTGGTTGCCGCCCCCGTGGCAGTTCCACAGCACAACGGCGGCACCTTCCCTGTAGGCGCCGTCAGGCACGTCCAGACAGCGGTCCTGGGTCAGCCCCGTGTGCAGGGACCGCCGCGTGTCGTCGTACCACCAGCTCTGGTTGCGGTTGCCGGTGCACTCCCACCCCTGCACCTTCGTCCCGTTACGGCTCTTGGACGCGTCGACATCCACACACGTCCCGGTGCCCTCGTTCTTCAGGGGCTTGTACACGTCGTCCCAGGCACCCTCGTACAGCTTCGGGCTGCCCGTGCTCGCCGGGTCGGCGCAACTGGCCTCGCGGTAGCCGGACTCGTGCAGCTGCGTCAGGCAGGACGCGAAGGCCGCGTGGCCGCGGGCGTTGGGGTGGAAGGACTGGCGTACGGAGTTGGAGTCCGGCGGGAAGGGGTTGGAGACGTCTACGTAGAGCCCGCGCGCCCAGGTGTCCTCCATGCAGACCTCGTGGCCGTGGAAGAGGCGGGAGTTGTCGAGGTAGGTCGCGCCCGCGTTCCTCGCGGCCTTGCGCATGCCCTTCTCGAACGTCGGCACCGCGTAGTCGCGGCCCCACTCGGTGTCGGAGTCGTAGCCGAGTCCGCCGCAGGCGAGCTTGCCGGGGAACTTGGGGTTGTCGCGGAAGTCGGGGCCGATGGGGCTCGGGTAGCCCATGGCGACGAGTCGGTAGTCGCCCTCCTGGTAGCCCGCGTCCTTCATGACGGTCTTCAGGTCGCGGATGGACTGCTCGACCTTGGGCACGAGCGCGTCGACGCGCGCCTGCCAGCCGTCGTGGTACTTGCCCGCGCAGGCGCCCTGGCTGAGCAGATAGCGCGTCACGCAGTCCGTCATCACCGGGGCGAACTGGAGGTCGTCGTTGGCGCCGATGACGAGCAGGATCGTCTTGATCCGCGTGTTGCGCGCCTTGACGGCGAGGTTGTCGCTCTGCACCAGCTCGTCGGCGTACTGCTTCTGGCCGCCGATCCTGATGTTGACGGTCTGCGCCCCCGAACACGCGACGTTGTACGTCACGTCGGCGGGGATGCCGGTGCGGTGGATCGCGGCGTCCGGCGAGCGGTGGCACCAGTTGTCGGGGCCGTCGGTGCCGGGTTCGTACGTGCCGACGCCCTCCCCGGAGATCTCGCTGTCGCCGAGCGAGATCAGGCCGGTCTTGCGCTCGGCCATGGGGCGTTCGGCCGGGCTGCCGTAGAGCGCGGTCGCCTCGGCCGCCCGGATCTTCTCCAGCTCGGGCGGGAGGGGAGCCGCCCCGGACACCCGGGACCCGCCTCCGTCCGCCGCCTGGGCGGGTATCGCCGCCGCTGTGCCGAGTACGGCCGCCATCGCGACGGCCGCCGCGAGCGGACCTCGCAGCCGAGCCCGTCGTCCGCTGCGTCTGATGCGCTTCATTGCGCCTCCCCGGTGTGGTGTTACCCAGGGTTTTTACTGGTGGGTAGCAGGCTTGGGAATACCCGGAACAAGACAAGTGCTCAACTTTTCACGGGGTTTGGACGGAGAGGTAGGTTCAAGGGCATGACCAGCGACGCCAACCACGCGACCGGCGACCACACCGGCGAGTACCGGATCGAGCACGACTCCATGGGCGAGGTACGGGTCCCCGCCGACGCCAAGTGGCGTGCGCAGACCCAGCGCGCGGTGGAGAACTTCCCCATCTCGGGACAGCGCCTGGAGCGTGCCCACATCGCCGCCCTCGCGCAGATCAAGGCGGCCGCCGCCAAGGTCAACGCGGGCCTCGGGGTGCTGGACGAGGACATCGCCGAGGCCGTCGCGGACGCGGCCGCCGAGGTCGCCGAGGGGCGCTGGGACGCGCACTTCCCCGTCGACGTCTTCCAGACCGGCTCCGGCACCTCGTCCAACATGAACACCAACGAGGTCATCGCCACGCTCGCCACCGAGCGCCTCGGCCGCCCCGTCCACCCCAACGACCACGTGAACGCCTCGCAGTCCTCGAACGACGTCTTCCCGTCCTCGATCCACATCGCGGCGACGGGCGCGGTCACCGGTGATCTGATCCCGGCCCTGGAGCACCTCGCCGCCGCCCTGGAGCGCAAGGCCGAGGAGTTCGCGGACGTCGTGAAGTCCGGGCGTACGCACCTCATGGACGCGACGCCGGTCACCCTCGGCCAGGAGTTCGGCGGGTACGCGGCCCAGGTGCGGTACGGCATCGAGCGCCTGGAGGCCTCGCTGCCGCGCCTGGCCGAACTGCCGCTCGGCGGCACGGCCGTGGGCACCGGCATCAACACACCGCCCGGCTTCTCCGCCGCCGTCATCGCCGAGGTCGCGCGGGCCACGGGGCTGCCGCTGACCGAGGCGCGCGACCACTTCGAGGCGCAGGGCGCGCGGGACGGCGTCGTCGAGACCAGCGGCCAGCTGCGGACCATCGGCGTCGGCCTGACGAAGATCGCGAACGACCTGCGGTGGATGGCCTCGGGCCCGCGCACCGGCCTCGCCGAGATCAACCTCCCCGACCTCCAGCCCGGTTCGTCGATCATGCCGGGCAAGGTGAACCCGGTCATCCCGGAGGCCGCGCTGATGGTCGCCGCGCAGGTGACCGGCAATGACGCCACGGTCGCCGCGGCGGGCGCCGCCGGCAACTTCGAGCTGAACGTGATGCTGCCGGTCATCGCCAAGAACGTCCTGGAGTCGATCCGGCTGCTCGCGAACGTCTCTCGGCTGCTCGCCGACCGCACCGTCGACGGCATCACCGCCAACCGCGAACGGGCCCGGGAGTACGCCGAGTCCTCGCCCTCCGTCGTGACGCCGCTGAACAAGTACATCGGCTACGAGGAGGCGGCGAAGGTGGCGAAGAGGTCCCTGGCCGAGCGCAAGACGATCCGCGAGGTCGTCCTGGAGGCCGGCTACGTCGACCGGGGCGACCTCTCGCTGGAGCAACTGGACGCGGCGCTGGACGTGTTGCGCATGACGCACCCCTAGCGTCCGCGTCGGGCATCCCCGGCAGGCATCCCCTGCGGGCATCCCCCGCGACGGCCCCTCCCGGGACAGGAGGGGCGTCTAATATCTGTCCATGACAGACCTCGACGGGAAGACGGCGACGGCAGGCGGCCCAGCGGCCCGGTGGGCACCCGGTGACCACATCCTGTGGCGCTACCGGGAGAACGCCGGGGAGCACGTGCACATCTGCCGTCCCGTCACCGTCGTACGGGACACCGCGGAGCTCCTCGCCGTGTGGATGGCGCCCGGCACCGAATGCGTGAAGCCGGTGCTGGCCGACGGGACCCCCCTGCACCGCGAACCGCTCGCCACCCGCTACACCAAGCCGCGCGCGGTCCGCAGGGACCACTGGTTCGGTACCGGCGTCCTGAAGCTCGCGCGCCCCGGCGACCCGTGGTCGGTGTGGCTGTTCTGGGAGCCGGGCTGGCGGTTCAAGAACTGGTACGTGAACCTGGAGGAGCCGCGGACCCGTTGGGCGGGCGGGGTGGATTCCGAGGATCACTTTCTGGACATCTCCGTGCGGCCCGACGGCAGTTGGCGGTGGCACGACGAGGACGAGTTCGCCGAGGCCTTGCGGGTGGGCCTGATGGACCCCGAAAAGGCCGCTGACGTACGCGCCGCCGGCCGGGCCGCCCTTGACGTGATCGAGGCCTGGGGGCCACCGTTTTCGGACGGCTGGCAGCACTGGCGTCCCGATCCGTCCTGGGTCGTACCGCCCCTTCCGGATGACTGGGACCGTACCCCCGCGCGCGTGTCCTCATGAGACCCTTGATGCGCTCCCGTGGTTCAAACGTAGGATCGTCCTCCGCAAGGGCGCACAGCAGCAACTCCGGGGGTCTGCGCGCTGTCTGACAGGAAGTCATCGAGGGGCGGCAGAACGTGAGCGAGGACCGCAGGGGCCAGGCCGAGGCCTTCGACGCCATCGGGCGGCACTACGACGACGCCTTCCCGCACAAGGAGGGCCAGCTCGCCGCGGGGCGCCACCTGGCCGACGCGCTCGCACCCGGCTCCCGGGTCCTGGACGTGGGCTGCGGCACCGGACTGCCCACCGCTCTGCAATTGGCCGAGAAGGGCCACACCGTCCTCGGCACGGACATTTCGGCGGGCATGCTCGAACTGGCCGAAAAGAACGTCCCGACGGCGGAGTTCCGGCTCATCGACATCGCGGACCTGACGGCCGACGGCCCGGCCGGAATCGGCCGGTTCGACGGCATCGCCTGCTTCTTCGCCCTGCTGATGCTGCCGCGCCCCGAGATCCCGGGGGCGCTGCGGCGGCTGCACGGCCTGCTGCGGCCGGGCGGCCTGATGGAGCTGTCCATGGTCGAGGCCGACCTCGACGACGCGGCGATTCCGTTCCTGGGGCACACGATCCGGGTATCGGGATACCTACGGGACGAGCTGCGCCAGGTCGTGCGGGACGCGGGCTTCGAGATCACCGGCGAGGACGCGTACTCGTACGCCCCCGCGAGCAGCGACGTACCACCCGAGCACCAGATCTTTCTGCACTGCCGACGCGGCTGAGCGACGTGCAACGCTGGACGGCGCGCACGGCGCGCAGCCCCGGACGGACGGATTCGAAACGCGTGACGGAGCACCTCACCCCCCACGAGGGTCGCAAGGCACCAGCTGCCCGGCCGACCGCCCCCGCGGATCCCCGCGGGGCGCTGCTGCGTTCCCCTCAGACGCCGCAGGGCGCGCGTGACACATCCCCGGGAGCATCGGTGCCGCCGACCAGTGAGCATTCCCAGCCGTCCGCCTCCGAGCCCGACCCGGGCAGGCCGCGCCCCGCACCCGACGGCGTGCCCGCGCAGCCGGGTCCCTCGGGACCGCCGGACGGTGAGGAGCGACGCACCGGCCGGCCGCGGCCGCCGGGCTCCGGCCCCACGGCGATGCGGCGCGACGGCGACCGGCTTCGGTTCGTGGGCGCCGCGACCCGGCGGATCGCGCGCGGCATCGACCTCGACGAGATCGTGATGGGGCTGTGCCGGGCGACGGTCCCGACGTTCTCCGACGCGATCCTCGTCTATCTGCGCGACCCGCTGCCCGTGGGCGACGAGCGACCGACCGGTCCGCTGGTGCTGCGCCTGCGCCGCACGGACCGGCTGCGCTCCATCGAGGAGGGCGCAGAGGAACCGGACACCGACGGCGGCACACTGCCCTCGCTCCAGGTGGTGCAGCCCGACATCACCGACGTGATGGGCACCGCCGAGCTCTGCGAGGTGCGGCACGGCGGCGCGCTCGCCGAGGTGCTGCGCGGGGTGCGCCCGGTCTTCGCGGACTCGGCGGCGGCGCGGGCCGCCCTGCCCGAACTGCTGGGCGAGGGGCGGACCGTGCCGACCGGCCGGCGGGCGATCCTCGCGCCGCTGCGGGGCCGGCGCCGCGTGATCGGCGCGGCCGTGTTCCTGCGCCGCCCGGACCGTCCCGCGTTCGAGGCCGACGACCTGCTGGTCGCCGCCCAGCTGGCCACGCACAGCGCGCTCGGCATCGACAAGGCCGTCCTGTACGGCCGCGAGGCGTACATCGCCGACGAGTTGCAGCGCACGATGCTGCCCGAGACGCTGCCGCGCCCGACCGGGGTGCGGCTCGCCTCGCGCTATCTGCCGGCCGCCGAGACGGCCCGGGTCGGCGGCGACTGGTACGACGCGATCCCGCTGCCGGGCAGCCGCGTCGCCCTGGTCGTCGGCGACGTCATGGGGCACTCCATGACCTCGGCCGCCATCATGGGCCAGCTGCGGACGACCGCGCAGACCCTCGCCGGGCTCGACCTGCCACCCCAGGAGGTCCTGCACCACCTGGACGAGCAGGCGCAGCGGCTCGGCTCCGACCGCATGGCGACCTGCCTGTACGCGGTCTACGACCCGGTCTCGCACCGCATCACCATCGCCAACGCCGGGCATCCGCCGCCCGTCCTGCTGCACCTGGGCGGCCGCGCCGAGGTGCTGCGCGTGCCGCCGGGCGCCCCCATCGGCGTCGGCGGCGTGGACTTCGAGGCCGTGGAGCTGGACGCCCCGGCGGGCGCCACGCTGCTCCTGTACACGGACGGGCTCGTCGAGTCCCGGCTGCGGGACGTGTGGACCGGCATAGAGCAGCTGCGCGAGCGCCTCGCGGCCACCGCCCAGTTGACGGGCCCCGACCATCCGCCGCCGCTGGAGGCGCTCTGCGACGAGGTGCTCGACATGCTCGGCCCCGGTGACCGGGACGACGACATCGCGCTGCTCGCCGCCCGCTTCGACGGCATCGCGCCGAGCGACGTCGCGTACTGGTTCCTGGAGCCGGAGGACGCGACGCCGTCCCGCGCCCGCCGCCTGGCCCGCAGCGCGCTGGTCCGCTGGGGCCTTGAGGAGCTGACGGACTCGGTGGAGCTCCTGGTCAGCGAGGTCGTCACCAACGCCGTGCGGTACGCGTCGCGGCCGATCACCCTGCGGCTGCTGCGTACCGACGTCCTGCGCTGCGAGGTCGGCGACGACGTCCCGCAGCTGCCTCGCCTGCGCCAGGCGCGCGCCACGGACGAGGGCGGCCGCGGGCTGTACCTGGTCAACAAGATGGCCCGGCGGTGGGGTGCCACCCGCCTGAGCACCGGCAAGGTGGTCTGGTTCGAGCTGAACCGGAACTAGGGCCTGTCTGACAATTCCCGCCCTCCGGGCGACGACGCGAATTGTCAGACAGGCCCCAGGACCCGCAGACGGCGGAAGGCGCCCGGAACCCATGGGGTTCGGGGCGCCTTCCGCCGTATCGCGCAGGGGCGCGGGGCCTCAGTCGCGGCCGGGCGCGCGGTCGTCGGGATCCTCGGGGATCTCGATCGTGTGCGTGGGGTCCGGCTCCTGGGTCGGCGGCTTCGACGTCGGCGTCTGCGTCGGCGGCGTGGTCGGCGGGGACGACGACGGCGACTGCGAGGGGGACTGCGACGGCGGCTTGGACGTCGGGTCCTTCTCCGGCTTCGTCGGCGTGCTCGACGGCTCCTTGGGCTCCTTCGACAGCGTCGGCTCCGGGGGCGGCGCGATGGCCGCGCCCATGTCCGTGTCGAGGTCGAACCTGCTGGGCGCGCCCATCGCGTCGAAGGTGTACGCCGCCCAGATCTGGGCGGGGAAGCTGCCGCCGTCGACGCGCGCCCGGCCGCCGGCGCCCTTCATCGACACCTGCTGGCCCTTCTCCTTGGTGTTGGGCGCACCCTCGCCGAAGAGGCCCACGGAGGTGACCAGCTTCGGCGTGTAGCCGGTGAACCAGGCCGACTTGTTGTCGTCGGACGTACCCGTCTTGCCGGCCACGTCCTGCACGGGGTGGCGCACGGCGCTGCCGGTGCCGTCGTCGACCACGCCGGTCAGGACGGAGGTCAGCGAGTCGGCGGTGGTGCGCTTGACGACCTGGTCACCGATCGGGTCGGGCAGGTCGACCGTGCGGTCCTTGTGCTCCACGGAGCCGACGAGGGCCGGGGTGACCTTCTTGCCGTGGTTGTCGAGCGTGGCGTACACGCCCGCCATCTCCAGCGGGCTCGCGCCCATGGAGCCGAGAGTCTGGGCGGGCACCGCGGGCAGGCCCTTGACGTCCATGCCGAGCGTGCTCGCCATCTCCATGACCTTGGGCATCCCGACGTCCACGCCCATCTGCGCGAAGACGGAGTTGACGGACTTGTTCATCGCCTTCTGCACGGTGACCGGGCCGTAGTCGACGTTGTCCTCGTTCGGCGGCGCGAAGGCGACGTCGCCGCCCTTGACCGGGCGCCTGCTCGTGCCGTCGTAGACCGTGCCGGCGGTGATCGGCTTGCCGTCCTGGGTCGTCGCGCCGTGCTCCAGGGCCGCGGCGAGGATCAGCGGCTTGAAGGTGGACGCCGACTGGTAGTCGCGGCGGGTGGCGTTGTTCGTGAAGTGCTTCACGTAGTTCTCGCCGCCGTACATGGCGAGGACCTTGCCGGTCTTCGGGTCGACGGACGCCGCGCCCGCCTGGACCCGGGCGTCCGCCTTGTTCTTCTTCCGGTCGAGCTTGTCGTTCAGCTCCTTGTCGACGGCCTTCTCGAGCTGCTTCTGCTTCTTGGGGTCGATGTTGAGCGTGACGGTGTAGCCGCCGGCCTCGAACTCGGCCTCGGACAGGCCGCTGTTGCGCAGCACCTCGCGCTTGGCCTCGTCGACGAGGTAGCCGATCTGTCCCTCACGGCCGGGCGGGGCCTTGGGGTCGTCCGGCTTGGGGAACTTCAGGTCCGCGCGCTTGCCGGCGTCCAGCCAGTCCTGTTCGACCATGTTGTCGAGGACGTAGTTCCAGCGGGCCTTGACGAGCTTCTTGCCGGTCGGCGTCGCGGCCTGCCAGTCGTACTGGCTGGGGGCCTGGAGCAGGGCGGCGAGGTAGGCGCCCTGCTCGACGTCCAGCTCCTTGGCGTCGACGCCGTAGTAGGCCTGGGCGGCGGCCTGGATGCCGTAGGCGCCGCGGCCGTAGTAGCTGGTGTTGATGTAGCCCGCGAGGATGTCGTCCTTGCTCTTCTCGCGGTCCACCTTCAGCGAGATGACCAGTTCCTTCAGCTTGCGGCTGACCGTCTGGTCCTGCGTCAGGTAATAGTTCTTCACGTACTGCTGGGTGATCGTCGAGCCACCCTGCTTGCCCTTGCCGGTCAGCGTGTTGAGGACGCCGCGCGCCGTGCCCTTGAAGTCGACGCCCTGGTCCTTGTAGAAGGACTTGTTCTCGGCGGCGACGAAGGTCTTCTGGACCTCCTCGGGCACCTTGTCCAGGTCGACGATCTCGCGGTTGACCTTGCCGTCCCGCGCCAGGATCGTCCCGTCGCTGTACTTGTAGACGTTGCTCTGCCTCTTCGCCGCGGCATTGCCCTCGGGGATGTCGATCACCAGGTAGAGCACGACGAAGGCACCCATGCCGAGCAGGATGAACCCGAAGAACGTCCCCAAGATCTTCTTCCAGGTGAAGAAGCGGCGTATGCCGGTGCGCTTGGGCTTGCCCCCGCCGGACGGGCGCCCGCGCGCTGCCCGGCGGGCACCGCGCTGCCGCGCTTGTCGTTCTTCGGCTCGGCCCATGACTGAGAGTGCTCCGCTTCCGTCTAGTCCACATGCGTACGTCGAGTCAGCTCATGAAGCTAACACCGCACCCTGGGACAAACTCCTGCCGATCCGGCCTTTTGCGGACGTGACAATGAGCACCTGCCCCTTAGGAACCGACGTCCGGGAGCCCCCGATGGTTGCCCGGCCGTCGCACAAACGATCGCCGCACCGGACGTATACACCGCACGTATACACGCCGTGTACAGTGCTCCGTATGTCCATTGGCCACACCCTTCTGGGGCTCCTGGAGTCCGGCCCGCGGCACGGTTACGACCTCAAGCGCGCCTTCGACGAGAAGTTCGGGCACGACAAGCCCCTGCACTACGGACAGGTCTACTCGACCATGTCCCGGCTGCTGAAGAACGGCCTCGTCGAGGTCGACGGCATCGAGGCGGGCGGCGGTCCCGAACGCAAGCGGTACGCGATCACCGAGGCCGGCGTCACCGATGTCCAGCGGTGGCTCGCCACCCCGGAGAAGCCCGAGCCCTACCTCCAGTCGACCCTCTACACCAAGGTCGTCCTCGCGCTCCTCACCGGCCGAGACGCCGCCGAACTCCTCGACGTGCAGCGCGCCGAGCACCTGCGCCTGATGCGCATCCTGACCGACCGCAAGCGCAAGGGCGACCTCGCCGACCAGCTCATCTGCGACCACGCGCTCTTCCACCTCGAAGCCGATCTGCGCTGGCTCGAGCTGGCCGCCGCACGCCTCGGCAAGCTCGCCCAGGAGGTGCGCCCCGCATGACCCCCGCCGGTTCCCTCCTCACGGCCCACGCGCTGCGCAAGGCGTACGGCCCGACCACGGCGCTCACCGACGCGTCGTTCTCGATCCACCCCGGCGAGGTCGTCGCCGTCATGGGCCCCTCGGGCTCCGGCAAGTCGACCCTGCTGCACTGCCTCGCCGGGATCGTGCGTCCCGACGAGGGCTCCATCACGTACGACGGCCGTGAGCTGACCGGTCTGCCGGACGCCGCCCTGAGCGCCCTGCGGCGCAGCGAGTTCGGGTTCGTCTTCCAGTTCGGCCAGCTCGTGCCGGAACTGACCTGCGTCGAGAACGTCGCCCTGCCGCTGCGGCTGAACGGCGCCAGGCGCAAGGACGCCGAGGCGACCGCCCGCACCTGGATGGAGCGCCTGGAGGTCGACGACGTCGCCGCCAAGCGGCCCGGCGAGGTCTCCGGCGGCCAGGGCCAGCGCGTCGCCGTCGCCCGCGCGCTCGCCACCGGGCCGCGCGTGATCTTCGCCGACGAGCCGACCGGTGCCCTGGACTCGCTCAACGGCGAGCGCGTGATGGAGCTGCTGACCGACGCCGCCCGCTCCACCAACGCCGCCGTCGTCCTCGTCACCCACGAGACGCGGGTGGCCGCCTACTCCGACCGCGAGATCGTCGTGCGCGACGGCAGGTCGCGCGACATGGAGCGGATCGTATGAGCCTCGACACCCGCGCCAGGGCCGACACCCGGCCCGGGCCGCCGGACGCCGGGCACACCGCGCCCACCGGCGTCCGCGCCTGGCTCCGCGACCTCGGGATGGGCATACGCTTCGCCGTCGGCGGCGGCCGTGAGGGCTGGACCCGCACGCTCCTGACCGCCGTCGGCGTCGGGCTCGGCGTGGCGCTGCTGCTCGGCGCCTCCTCCGTGCCCAACCTGCTCCAGAACCGCGAGAACCACACGGCGGCCCGCTCGGGCGACGACTTCTCCGGCAAGCGCGTCAAGCGGAGCGAGTCGACCGTCCTCCAGCGCGATGCCCCGACCGACTTCCGCGACTCCACGGTCGGCGGCCGCGTCCTGCGCGCCGAGGGCGACCGCCCGGTCCTGCCGCCCGGCCTGGAGAAGATCCCGGCGGACGGCGAGATGGTCGTCTCGCCCGCCCTGCGCGACCTCCTGAACAGCTCCGACGGCGCCCTGCTGAAGGACCGGTTCAGCGGCTACCGGATCGTCGGCACCATCGGCGACGCGGGCCTGGTCCACCCCCAGGAGCGCTACTTCTACGCGGGCTCCGACGCCCTCACCCAGGCCAAGGGCGGCCACCGCGTGTCGGAGTTCGGCTACGAGACGCCCGCGGAACCCTTCGATCCGCTCCTTGTCGTGCTCGTCGTCCTGATGTGCGTGGTCCTGCTGACACCGGTCGTCATCTTCATCGGCACGGCCGTCCGCTTCGGCGGCGACCGGCGCGACCGCCGTCTCGCCGCGCTGCGCCTGGTCGGCGCGGACGCCCGCGCGGTGCGCCGGATCGCGGCGGGCGAGGCCCTGTGCGGCGCGCTGCTCGGCCTCGCGGTCGGCGGCGCCCTCTTCCTGGGGCTGCGTCAGCTGATCGGCACCATCGACATGTGGCAGATCAGCGCCTTCCCCGCCGACCTGACGCCGGTGGCCTCCCTCGCCGCGCTGGTCCTGGTGGCCGTCCCGGTCACGGCCGTCGTCGTGACGCTGATCTCGCTGCGGGCCGTGTCCATCGAACCGCTGGGCGTCATGCGCAGCACCAAGGTCCGCAAGCGGCGGCTGTGGTGGCGTGTCCTGATGCCGCTCGCGGGCTTCGGCATCCTGCTGGCCGCGGGCCGCGTCGGCGGTGACTACGCGCCGCCGGTGTACGCCATCGGCGCGGGCGCCACGCTCACCCTGGTGGGCCTGGCGGCGCTGCTGCCCTGGCTCGTCGAGGCGACCGTGTCCCGGCTGCGCGGCGGCCCTGTTCCCTGGCAACTGGCCACGCGAAGGCTCCAGTTGAGCAGCGGCACGGCGGCCCGCGCGGTGAGCGGCATCACGGTGGCGGTGGCCGGCGCGGTCGCCCTGCAGATGCTGTTCGGCGCGATGCACGACGACTTCAACCGGATGACGGGGGCGGACACCGCCCGCGCCAAGATCTCGGTGCGCGCCGACATCGGTGACGCCGCGCTCGCCGACAAGATGATCGACGGCTTCCGCACCACCAAGGGCGTCAAGCGGGTCATCGCCACGGTCTCCACGTACGCCGTCAAACCAGGCCGGCTGAAGAAGTCCGACGACTTCCGTCCCACCACGGAGCTGACGGTCGGCACCTGCGCCAACCTGCGCGAACTGGCCCGCATCAGCCGGTGCGAGGACGGCGACACCTTCGTCGTCCACACCAGGGACAAGCAGATGAACAGCTGGGTCGACGAGTCGGCCCGCCCGGGCAAGCCGCTCGACCTGAACCCCATCAGCTGGGACGAGCCCGGCCACAAGCACGTCCTGTGGACGCTGCCCGCCGACGCCCGCGTGGTCACCGCCCGCCCCGACCCGGGCGGCGACCTGCACGACGGCGTCTACGCCACCCCCGGCGCCGTCGACAAGTCCAAGCTGGTCGACGCCTCGACGAGCGCCATGATCCAGGTCGATCCGGACACCCCGGACGCCGAGGAGTACGTCCGCAACACCGCGGCCCGCCTCGACCCGTTCCTGGACGTGCGGACCCTGCGCGCGGTCGAGCGCGACCAGCAGTACGCGACCGTGCAGACCGGTCTCCAGGTCGGCGCCCTGGCGACGATGACGCTGATCGCCGCGTCCATGCTGGTGTCGATGCTGGAACAACTGCGCGAGCGCAAGCGGCTCCTCGCGGTGCTCACGGCCTTCGGCACGCGTCGCGGCTCGATGGCGTGGTCGGTCCTGTGGCAGACGGCGATCCCGGTCGCGGTCGGCCTGGCACTCGCCGTCGCGGGCGGCCTCGGCCTCGGCTGGGTC
Source organism: Streptomyces sp. NPDC015345 (assembly GCF_043078805.1). Lineage (NCBI taxonomy): Bacteria > Bacillati > Actinomycetota > Actinomycetes > Kitasatosporales > Streptomycetaceae > Streptomyces > Streptomyces sp. NPDC015345. The sequence continues at coordinate 550,795 of NZ_JBIBTX010000003.1, forward strand.
ATGGTCCGCATGATCGACAAGTCGGTCACCGACTGGTGGAAGTTCGTGCCCCTGACCGGCGCGGGCGCCGTCCTCGTCGCGGCCGTGACCCTGCTCAGCCTGCCGCCGCTGTGGCGCATGATGCGGCCGGAGGGCCTGCGGACCGAGTAGCCGGGCCGCTTCCCGTCGTACGCTGCCGGTGCGGGATCACACCACCCGCACCGGCAGCGGCCGCACGGCCCCGCGCAGGGCCCGCGCCAGCTCCTCGTACTCCGCGGCGCGCGCCGCGCCCGTCCGCATCGCGAGCGCGATCCGCCGGGTGGGTGCCGGGTCGGCGAAGTACCCGGTGAGCAGCTGGTTGCTGCGACTGGTCTCCACGCGCACCGCGGTGCGCGGCAGCAGCGTCACGCCGAGCCCGCCGGCGACCAGCTGGACGAGGGTGGAGAGCCCGGCGGCGGTCGTGGCGACGGGGGCGTCGGCGCGCCCCGCCTCGCGGCAGATGTCCAGGGCCTGGTCGCGCAGGCAGTGCCCCTCGTCGAGCAGCAGCAGGTTCAGCTCCTTCAGCGCCTCGCGGGGGATGCCCTCACGTCCGCCGAGCCAGTGGTCGAGCGGCGTGACCAGTACGAAGTCCTCGTCGAAGAGCGGCAGTTCGGTGACGCCCGGCACGCCGAGCGGCACCGCGAGCAGCAGCAGGTCGAGCCGCCCGGCCGCGAGCCCTTCGAGCAGCGAGGAGGTCTGCTCCTCGTGCACCTGGAGGTCCAGGTCCGGGTACTCCTCGTGGACCAGCGCGATCACCGTCGGCAGCAGGTACGGCGCCACGGTGGGGATCACGCCGAGCCGCAGCGCCCCGGTGAACGGCGCCTTGACGGCGTCGGCCTCCTCCAGGAGCGCCTCGACCTCGCCGAGGACGGCCCTGACCCGCACCGCGAGGCGTTCCCCGGCCGGGGAGAGCAGCACCTTGCGCGTGGTGCGCTCCAGGAGCTGGACACCGAGTGCCTCCTCCAGGGCCGCGACGGCGCCGGAAAGGGCCGGCTGGCTCATTCCGATCGCCGCGGCCGCGTCCCTGAAGTGCAGATGTTCCGCCACTGCGGCGAACGCGCGCAGCTGCGCCAGGCTGGGCTGTTTGCCGTTGCTCTGCTTGCCAGGGAGCTTTCCCCTATTTATGGCCCTCACTGATAACCACCTCCGATCAACTTGACCCAGTCTAGCTATTTCCCTAATCAATGCACCCTGTGCCACCATCGAGATCCGTCCAACCCGCAGGAAAGTCCCCAAAAGGGATTTACCTCGTCGCAAGGAGTACGTGTGCTCACTGTCGGTGACAAGTTCCCCGAGTTCGACCTGACCGCCTGTGTCTCCCTGGAGAAGGGCGCGGAGTTCGAGCAGATCAACCACAAGACCTACGAGGGCAAGTGGAAGATCGTCTTCGCGTGGCCCAAGGACTTCACCTTCGTGTGCCCGACCGAGATCGCGGCCTTCGGCAAGCTGAACGACGAGTTCGCCGACCGTGACGCCCAGATCCTCGGCTTCTCCGGTGACTCCGAGTTCGTGCACCACGCCTGGCGCAAGGACCACCCGGACCTGACCGACCTGCCCTTCCCGATGCTGGCCGACTCCAAGCACGAGCTCATGCGCGCGCTCGGCATCGAGGGCGAGGACGGCTTCGCGCAGCGCGCCGTCTTCATCGTCGACCAGAACAACGAGATCCAGTTCACGATGGTGACCGCCGGTTCCGTGGGCCGTAACCCCAAGGAGGTCCTGCGGGTCCTCGACGCCCTGCAGACCGACGAGCTCTGCCCCTGCAACTGGAGCAAGGGCGACGAGACCCTCGACCCGGTCGCGCTGCTCTCGGGCGAGTGAACGGAAGGCTCTGACATGGCACTCGACGAACTCAAGTCCGCCGTACCGGACTACGCCAAGGACCTGAAGCTGAACCTCGGCTCGGTCATCGGCAACAGCGACCTCCCGCAGCAGCAGCTCTGGGGCACCGTGCTGGCCTGCGCCATCGCGTCCCGCTCCCCGAAGGTGCTGCGCGAGCTGGAGCCCGAGGCGAAGGCGAACCTCTCCCCCGAGGCCTACACCGCCGCCAAGTCGGCCGCCGCCATCATGGCGATGAACAACGTCTTCTACCGCACGCGTCACCTGCTCTCCGACCCGGAGTACGGGACGATGCGCGCCGGTCTGCGGATGAACGTCATCGGCAACCCGGGCGTCGAGAAGGTCGACTTCGAGCTGTGGTCCCTCGCGGTCTCCGCGATCAACGGCTGCGGCCAGTGCCTGGACTCGCACGAGCAGGTCCTGCGCAAGGCCGGTGTCGACCGCGAGGTCATCCAGGAGGCGGTCAAGATCGCCGCGGTCATCCAGGCCGTGGGCGTCACGCTGGACTCCGAGGCGCACCTCGCCTAGGTCATGGGAAAGGGGCCCGGAACCATTGGTTCCGGGCCCCTTTTCGTATGCCCGCCCTACTGCGGCGGCGGATCCGATGCGGACACGTCCGACACCGTCGCCCCCTGCGGCTGCGGCTCCCGCGCCGCCTTCAGCGCGGCCTCGCGGGAGTACGCCCGCAGATAGCCGACCACCGTGTTCGTCACGGCGACCAGCGGCACCGCCACGACGGCCCCGCCGATCCCGGCCACCATGCCGCCCGCGGCGACCGACAGGATCACCGCCAGCGGGTGCACCCGCACCGCGCGGCCGAGGATGAACGGCTGCAGGATGTGCCCCTCGATCTGCTGCACCGCGAGGACCACCGCCAGCGCCATCACCGCCGTGAACACGCCCTGCGTCACGAGCGCGACGACCACCGCGAGGGCCCCGGAGACGACGGCGCCGACCAGCGGCACGAACGACGCCAGGAAGATGATGACGGCCAGCGGCACCGCCATCGGCACCCCGAGGAAGTAGATGCCGAGGCCGATGAAGATGGCGTCGATCATGGCCACTATCACCGTGCCGCGCACATACGCGGTGAGGGTGCGCCAGGCACGCGGCCCCGCCCCCGCGATGCCGGGCCGGGCCTGGGCGGGCACCAGCTTCAGGAACCACTGCCAGATGCGCTTGCCGTCGTAGAGCAGGAAGAGCGTCGAGAACATCGCGAGCAGGATGCCGGTCAGCGCCTCGACGATGACCGTCACGCCTTCGAGGCCGGCGGAGGTGAGCTCCTCGGTGTTGGCGCCGACGGCGTCGCGCAGGCTCGTGGCGATGTCGTTGATCTGGTCCTCGGTCACGTGGAAGGGGCTGTTGAGCAGCCACTTGCGCAGGTCCTCGATGCCGTCCTGGACCTGACCGGAGAGCTCGTCGGCGTTCTCCATGACCTGCCAGACGACGAACCAGCCGACCAGGCCCATGATGACGAAGCCGAGGATCGCCGTGACCGCCGTCGCCAGCCCGCGCGGCAGACCGACCCTCCGCAGCCGGGCCACCGTGGGCTGGAGCAGCGCGGTGATCAGCAGCGCGGCCACGAAGGCGAGCACCACCAGCTGGACCGCGCTGATGACCTTCATCAGGACCCAGAGCGTGCCCGCGAGGATCAGCAGCCGCCAGGCGGCCTCGGCGGCGACCCGCATCCCCCACGGCACGGCCGCCGCGGGGTCGGGTCTGGCCGCCACGGCGGGCGCGTAGGCCGGCGGCGGAGGCACGTGGTCGGGCTCCACGCCCGCGACGTCGTCCGGCTCGTCGTCCGGCTCGTCGTCCTTGGCCCGCTGCTCGTTCAACCGCTCGCTCATCTCGCTCAGTCCGGCACCGAGCCTGCCGAGCCACCCTGGCACTCGCGACATGATCCGTCCTCTACCCCCGTCTTTCCCCACCACTCCCCCGGGAGCCGTCCACACCGACCGTACACGGCAGAAACCCCCCACCGTAGGACGGTGAGGGGTCTGCCGAGTCGAGCGCGGCAGGGCCGGGGTGTGGCCTAGTACCAGTGGTTCGTCTGCCAGAATTCCCAGGCACCGCACGGGCTTCCGTAGCGGTCGTTCATGTAGTTCAGGCCCCACTTGATCTGCGTGGCCGGGTTGGTCTGCCAGTCGGCGCCCGCCGAGGCCATCTTGGAGGCGGGCAGCGCCTGGACGAGGCCGTAGGCGCCGGAAGAGGCGTTGGTGGCCTTGTAGTTCCACGTGGACTCGTGGTTGACGATGTTGCTGAAGCACTGGAACTGGCCGCTGGGGACCATCTGCCGTGCCATCGCCTGGACCTGGGCGACCGTGTACGAGCTCTGCGGAGCGAAATCCTTGGCGTCGCGCGCGGAGGAGCGGCTGGCCTTGGTCTCGGCCTTCTCCTCGCGCTCCTTCTTGGCGGCGGCCTTCTTGGCCGCCTCCGCCTTCTCCGCGGCCTGCTGCTTCTCGATCGCCGAGGCGGCGGCCTGCTTGCGGGCCTCCTCCGCGGCGGTCTTCTTCGCGACGGTGTCGGCGGCCATGGCCTGCGCGTCGGCCTGCTGCGTCAGGGACGCGGTCTGGACCTGGGCCTGCTGACCCGCGGGGATCTCTGCGAGGAGCGTCGCGTCGCTCGCCGCTGCCTCGAAGTCGTTCGTGTTCGAGGGCTGGGTGTTGCCCGAGGCGACACCCACGACAGCTCCGACGGTGGTGACCGCGGTGGCAGAAGCCACGGCGAATCCCCGGACCGAAATCCGGCTCACACGGTTTCCTTCCAGCATCGCCCGCATAGGTGACCTCGCGGACGCAATCGTGCCCCTGGCGCTGGCCTCCGCTTGCGATCGGTCACGGGAGGCACGGGCCCGGTGGGCAACTCCCGTGACGGGAGCGCCGCGTGGTGCTCGGGCGGCATGCGACGGCCACTATGAAGTTCTGTTGTGCCGTACCGCTGGGGGTACACGTGTGTCGCATGCGGGGCCTGACAGGACTGAGACTCTGCCGCAGCCGGACACCGCAAGGCAATTCTCCGTTGCGTGGGAAAGCTCACACGCCGTTTACCCCAGGAGTTTTCCGGAAACAGGCGCACACGACGGCGCCGCCCGGCTAGGCTCCTTCGCTTCGCCGGACGGCGCCAACTACCGCGCTTTTGCCGTGAACTGACTCAGATGTGGCCGTCCTCCAGCATTTCGGTCACCAGGGCCGCGATCTGCGAGCGCTCGGAGCGCGTGAGGGTGACGTGCGCGAAGAGCGGATGGCCCTTCAGCTTCTCCACGACGGCGACCACCCCGTCGTACCGCCCCACGCGGAGGTTGTCGCGCTGGGCGACGTCATGGGTCAGTACGACACGGGAGTTCGCCCCGATCCTGGAGAGCACGGTCAACAGGACGTTCCGCTCCAGGGACTGGGCCTCGTCCACGATGACGAACGCGTCGTGCAGCGAGCGGCCGCGGATGTGGGTGAGAGGCAGGACCTCCAGCATGCCGCGCGCCGTGATCTCCTCGATGACCTCTTTCCCGGCCACCGAACCGAGCGTGTCGAAGACCGCCTGCGCCCACGGACCCATCTTCTCGGCCTCGCTGCCGGGCAGATAGCCGAGCTCCTGCCCGCCGACCGCGTACAGCGGACGGAAGACCATCACCTTCTGGTGCTGGCGGCGCTCAAGGACGGCCTCCAGGCCCGCGCAGAGCGCGAGCGCCGACTTGCCGGTTCCGGCGCGCCCGCCCATGGAGACGATGCCGACGTCGGGGTCGAGGAGCAGATCGAGCGCGATCCGCTGTTCGGCGCTCCTCCCCTTGATGCCGAAGGCCTCCCGGTCGCCGCGTACGAGACGGACGTTGCCCTCCGCGGTGACGCGGCCGAGGGCCTTGCCCTTCGCGGACTGGATGGTGAGGCCGGTGTGCACGGGCAGGTCGGCCGCCTCGGGGACGTACAGCTGGTCTTCCTCGAAGAGGAGGTCCACCTGTTCGCCGGAGAGGGCCAGCTCGGACATGCCGGTCCAGCCGGAGTCCGTGATGGCGAGTTCGGCGCGGTACTCCTCGGCGAGCAGTCCGACCGAGGATGCCTTGATCCTGAGCGGCAGGTCCTTGGAGACGACCGTGACGTCGTACCCCTCGGCCTGGAGGTTGCGGGCCACCGCGAGAATCCGTGAGTCGTTGTCCCCCAACCGGTAGCCGGCCGGGAGCACGCCGGGATCGGAGTGGTTGAGCTCGACGTGCAGCGAGCCGCCCAGGTCCCCGATGGGGATCGGGGCGTCCAGGCGGCCGTGCCGGATCCGGAAGTCGTCCAGCAGGCGCAGGGCCTGCCGGGCGAAGTAGCCGAGCTCCGGATGGTGCCGCTTGGCCTCCAGCTCCGTCACCACGACGACGGGCAGCACGACTTCGTGCTCGTCGAAGCGGGTCAGGGCGTTCGGGTCGGCCAGCAGGACGCTGGTGTCGAGAACATAGGTGCGCCTGTCGGGCATGCGGCGCTTTGTGCTGGTCACCACGGAAGGACGTACCCCCTCGGATGAGGTCGCGGAGCGACGGGAGGGATGCCGGGCGGGCCGGCGGATGTGAACCGGACCGGACGCGGCCGCGATGCGCGGGCCGAGCGCCGGCCCTCCACGTCGCCCGCGTTGCGCACACGGTCGTCCTGGTGCAAAGGGCCTCCCGGGCGGACGGCCCATGCCGCCCGCTGAGATACGACGTCCCTTTCGGATACTGCTCGGACGTCGACCTGGAAGGCTTATTCCCTCCAACGAGCGCCGCCATGCCAGGGCATATGACGACGCGTTGGTTAACTCCGGGTTACCCGGGCCTCAGGGGGTGGGTGCGGGTCAGCCGCCGTAGCGGCGGTGGCGGGCCGCGTAGTCACGCAGCGCGCGCAGGAAGTCGACCTTGCGGAAGGCCGGCCAGAAGACCTCGCAGAAGTAGTACTCGGAGTGGGCGGACTGCCAGAGCATGAAGCCCGACAGGCGCTGCTCGCCGCTCGTGCGGATCACCAGGTCGGGGTCGGGCTGGCCGCTGGTGTAGAGGTGCTTGGAGATGAGGTCGATGTCGACGCTCTCCGCGACCTCCTCCAGGCTGGTGCCCTTGTCCGCGTGTTCCAGGAGCAGCGAGCGGACCGCGTCGGCGATCTCCTGGCGGCCGCCGTAGCCCACGGCGACGTTGACCAGTATCCCGGTGTTGTCGTGGGTGGCCTGCTCGGCTTCCTTCATGACGGCCTGGGTGCGGGCGGGCAGCAGGTCGAGCGCGCCGACGTGGTGCACGCGCCAGCGGCCGTCCGCGACGAGCGAGCGGACCGTGGCCTCGATGATGCCGAGGAGCGGGGTGAGCTCCGACTCCGGCCGGTCGAAGTTGTCGGTGGAGAGCATCCACAGCGTGACGACCTCGACGTCGGTCTCGGCGCACCAGCCGAGGAACTCCTCGATCTTGTACGCGCCGGCCTGGTGGCCCTGTGCGGTGGTCCCGCCGGACGCCTTGGCCCAGCGGCGGTTGCCGTCGAGGATGACCCCGATGTGCTTGGGCACCTGGTCGTGGTCGAGGCGGCCTTCCACCCGGCGTGCGTAAAGTCCGTACACCAGGTCGCGCAGGTTCACGTCTGTCAGCCCCTCCAGCAGATGGTGGTCCTCAAGGGGTGTGCGTAGGGCAGTCCCCGAGGGCGACACCCTACCGCCGCACGGGCCGCCCGCCGAAGTCGGGTCCCGGTCGCTGAAGTAGCTTCATCTCCATGAACGACACGTCTCTGTACCGCGCGGCCGAGGGCCGTTACGACGCGATGGAGTATCGGCGCACGGGGCGCAGCGGACTGAAGCTGCCCGCGGTCTCCCTCGGGCTCTGGCACAACTTCGGTGACGACAAGGCCCTGGACACGCAGCGCGCGATCCTGCGCCGGGCCTTCGACCTGGGCGTCACGCACTTCGACCTGGCCAACAACTACGGCCCGCCGCCCGGTTCGGCGGAGCTGAACTTCGGCAAGATCTTCGCCCAGGACTTCGCCTCGTACCGCGACGAACTGGTCATCTCGACCAAGGCCGGCTACCTCATGCACCCCGGCCCGTACGGCGAGTGGGGCAGCCGCAAGTACCTGCTGTCGTCGCTGGACGCGTCGCTGGAGCGGATGGGTCTCGACTACGTCGACATCTTCTACTCCCACCGCTTCGACCCGGAGACCCCGCTGGAGGAGACGATGGGCGCGCTCGCCTCCGCCGTCCAGCAGGGCAAGGCGCTCTACGTCGGTGTGTCGTCGTACAACAGCGAGCAGACCGCCGAAGCGGCGCGGCTGCTGCGGGAGATGGGTGTGCCCGCGCTCATCCACCAGCCGTCGTACTCGATGATCAACCGCTGGACCGAGGAGGACGGCCTGCTCGACACGCTGGAGGAGGCGGGCATGGGCTGCATCTCCTTCGTGCCGCTCGCCCAGGGGTTGCTCACGAACAAGTACCTGAAGGGCATCCCGGAGGGTTCGCGCGCCACGCAGGGCAAGTCCCTGGACCCGGATCTGCTGAGCGACGAGGTCGTGCGCCGGCTGAACGGCCTCAACGACATCGCGGCGGCCCGCGGCCAGTCGCTCGCCCAGCTCGCCCTCAACTGGGTGCTGCGGGACGAGCGGATGACCTCGGCGCTGATCGGCGCGTCGAGCGTCGGGCAGCTGGAGGAGAACGTGGCGGCGCTGGCCGGGCCGAAGCTCACGGACGAGGAGCTCGCGGCGATCGACACCTTCGCGGTGTCGACGCCGGGCACGAACATCTGGGCGGGGCGCGGCTGACGCGTCGGCTCGGCGCGTCAGCCGCGTACGGGGCGGGCGCGCCGGGTCAGCCGTGGGCGCGCGGGCGCTTGAACCACGCGCCCGCGGCGCCCTGGGAGAGCAGGACGACGACGGCGATGGCGCCGAGCAGGGGCAGCAGCCCCACCGGGTTGCCGTTCGCCGCTCCCCCGAGGCCGAGCGCTGTCTGCACGCTCATCAGGACGATGCAGGTGACGCGGATGCCGTTGCCGACGCTGCCGAAGCGGAAGGCCATGCCGGCCGTGACCAGGAGGCAGAGGTTGACCCCGAGGGCGGCGCCGCCCGTCTCGGGGTTGACCACGGCGACCGCGAGGGCCGAGCCGAGGACGGTGAGGGCGGCGAGGACCCAGGTGATGATCTGCGCGGCGCGGACGACGCCGGGCATCCGCTGCGGGGTCTGCGGGCCGTAGCCGTGGCCGGGGTCCTGCGCGGGGCCCGGGTAGGTGGGGAGGCCTGCCTGCGGGTGGTTCGGGGCGTGGGGCGGTGGGGGGAGCTGATCAGACATGTACCTGACCATAACGGCGCGTGATCTTGGCGCCGCCACCACCACGGACCCCCGGCCTGAACGCGGGCACAAAAAACGGGCCGGTCCGTGGGGGGGAGACGGACCGGCCCGAGGGGGGGTTTCCACCATAACCCTTCGTAAGGGATTTCGCGTGCATCGGCGTGCCACAACTACTCTCCGAGACCATGCGACGACTGCGCGAGCCCGTTCTGGGGCCGGAATCCCGGGTTCTGCGGCGGATTTCGGCCGGGCGCGGCCGTACTCCACACGGGGGACCCCGCAGGCGTTCGCGCGCTTGACGCGCCGGGTGTGCGCGCCGCTAACTTCGCCGGATGGCGACGATGAAGGTCTTCGGCCCGTCCCCGGAGCCCGGCCGGGCGATCTCCGCGGATGCCTCGGAGATCCCTCTCGAGATCGCGGGATCGGCGCGGGCGCGGCGACGGGGGCTGCTCGGCCGTGCGGGTGTGACGGGGGCGCTGCTGCTGACGCCGGCGCGTGGCGTGCACACCGTGGGGATGCGGTTCGCCGTTGATGTGGCGTATCTGGACCGCGAGTGGCGTGTGCTGTCCGTGCGGACGATGCCGCCGGGCCGGATCGGGGTGCCGCGCCCGCGGGCCCGGCATGTGATCGAGGCGGCTGCCGGGTCGCTGGCCGAGTGGGGCGTACGCCGGGGTGCGCGGATCGTCGTGCACGGCGCGGGATGACGGCTCGCGGTGCCGCGCGGCCCCCTCCACCGCGCGGCACCGCACGCGTAGCTTTGCTCACGCGAATTAGCCTTGGTCTGAACTTACGTGACGGGCAGGGACAGATCGAGCCAGTATTGATAACGATGCGGAATCAAGGCTTCGATTCTGGGGCCCGAGGGGCGGTGGGATGCGGGTGATGCGTGGGCGGGCCTTGCCCGGAACGCCCCATCAGGCGGCGTTCTGCGCCTTATTGGCCGTGTCCGTCTCGTCGGTGCCGGTGCCGCTGCCCTTGCCGGTGCCGTTGTTGGCGCCGTTGTTGGTGCCGTTGCTGCCGTCGGCGCTGCCGTTCGCCTTGCCGGCCACGATCTGCTCCATGTGCTGGTCGCCCCACAACCCCAGGGGAAGCAGGGCCGTGTTGAGGGACTGGCCGAGGTCGGTCAGCGAGTACTCGACCTTCGGCGGCACCTCGCGGTAGACCTCGCGGTGCACGATGCCGTCCGACTCCAGTTCGCGCAGCTGCTGGATCAGCATCTTCTCGCTGACACCGGGGATGTGCCGCCTCAGCTCCCCGAAGCGCAGCGTCCGGCCCGCGTACAGGGCCCACAGGATCATGGGCTTCCACTTGCCGCCGACGACGTCCACGGCGGCGTCGAGCCCGCAGGCGTACGGCTCTCGTTCCTTGCGCACGGCCAACTCCTCCTGTCACGCAGTCATTTACCGGAATGACAGTACCGACTGTGCGGCTATACGGGCTTGCGGAGGTCGAAGAGGTGGCGGGAGCTGTGCGCCACGAAGGGGCCTTCGGTCCGGATCCGGTCGTGCAGCTCGCGCAGCCGGGGACGGTATTTCTCCACGCTGAAGTCCGGGACCATCCACACCACCTTGCGCAGGAAGTGGACGACGGCTCCGACGTCGAAGAACTCCATCCGCAGCCGCTCGGCCCGCAGGTCCACGACCTCCAGGCCCGCCGCCTCGGCCTCGGCGCGCTCCAGGTCGGGGTGGCGGCCGTTCCTGGCCTCCGCCGGCTGCGGCCCGAGGAAGTACTCGACGACCTCGAAGGCGCTGGCGGGCCCGACGTGCTGCGCGAAGTACGTGCCGCCGGGGCGCAGGACGCGGGCGATCTCACCGAAGCGGGCCCGCACGGGGTGGCGGCTGGTGACCAGGTCGAAGGCGCCGTCCGCGAACGGCAGCGGGGCGTCCTCGGGCGAGGCGACCACCGCCACGCCTCGCGGGTGCAGCAGCGCGGTGGCCTTGGCGACGTTCGCGGGCCAGCCCTCCGTGGCGACGGCGAGGGGCGGCAGGGTGGCGGCCAGGGCCAGCACCTCGCCGCCGCCGGTCTGGATGTCGAGCGAGGCCTCCGCCCGCGCGAGGCGCTGTGCCATGGCCTCGGCGTAGCGCCAGGAGGGCCGCGCTTCGGTGGCCCGTCCCTCGAACCAGGAGAAGTCCCAGCCGGCGGTGGGCGCGGCCTCCGCCTCGGCGACGAGGTCGTCGAAGGTGTGGGGAGCGGGGCGTGCGGGGTCGTCGGGGCTGTTGCTCATGCGGCAATCCTGGCACTGGGGCCGTTCCTGCACACGTGGGCGCTCGGCCTGGCGGGGTCCTCCGTCGGCAGTGCTTCGGGGACGTGTTCAGTCGGTGGCGTTCGTGCCGGTGCCGGTGCTTGTGCCTGTGCTGCTTCCGGTGCTGGTGTCGGTGCCTGTGCCTGTTGCTCCTCGGGGAAACGAGACCTCGACTCGGCGGTTCTTCTTGCGGCCCTCCTCGGAGGCGTTGTCCGCGATCGGGTAGTCCTCGCTGTAGCCGCGCACGGAGAAGGTGACCTCGGGGCCGAGGTGCCCCGCCAGCTCGTCGTGCACCGCCTCCGCGCGTTCGCGGGAGAGTTTCCTGCCGTGGCCGTATGAGCCGAGGTTGTCCGTGAAGCCGAAGACCCTGACATCCGTGGCCTTCTGCGCCTTGGCCTCCTCGGCGATGGCCTTGATGCGGGCGTTCGCCTCCGGGTTCAGCTTCGCGCTGTCCTTGGGGAACAGGACCTCCGCCTGGAGCGCGAACTTCACGTCCGTGTTGGTGTCCTCGCGGCGCTCCTCACCGCCGAGGTCCTCGACGACGGACTTGATGTCCAGCACCTTGGCGGGCGCGAGCGTGGCCCCGTCGGCGAGCTTCAGCCCCGGGCTGTTGGAGTCGACCTCGGGGGGCGGGGAGGTGGTGGTGCTGCCGGGGGGTGCGGTGGGGTCGCCGCCGTCGGCCCAGGCGGGGGTGGGGGCGAGGAGGAGGAGCAGGGCGGTGAGGGTGGTTGTGGCGGTGGCGGTGCGGAGGTGGGGGCGGGTCATGGGTTACTCACCCTCGGAGAGTTCTATGGGGGCGGGGGGCATCGACCCCACTTGGAAGGTGACCTTGTCGATGCCATCCGGGGGTGCGGGGAACTGGGCGAACCAGTCGACGGTCTGCCCCGAATCGAGACCGCCCTCAAACTTGGTGCAAAGGCACCGCCCACTCGTGTCCCGCAGGACCAGGTATCTCTTCTTTCCCTCACCGTCCACGAGGCTCGCCCCGGCGACAGATCCGCCGTTCTTCTGCAGCTCTTTCTCGTCACCACGCCATTGGCCGCCCGTCCACAGGCCACCCGACGTGTTGGTCACTTTTCCTGAGACCGTGACGAAACCACCTTCGTCACGATTCGCTGAAGTGATCACGAGGGTCACCCCGTCACCCTTGGCTTCGGCCAGCGTCCGGTCCTCCGCAGGCTCCTGGGAACCCTTGTCCTTACCGTCACCTCTATCGGGAGGCGCGGTCGACTTGGATGTCTTGTCGGGCTCGTCTCCGTCCCCACCTCCGCCGCAGCCGACGACGGTGAGGACCAGCCCGGCCGTGATCACCACAGCAGCCATTGGCCTGCGGGCCGGCATGGAAAGCCGAATACTCATCACTACCGCTTCCTTCTTTCGCCGGTCAGCCGGCCAGATGGACAGAGAAGAGGACGGAGGCATCCGGAAGATCACCCCGTTCAAAGTCGTCCGGATCGATCTCGAAGGACTCTTCGCCGTCGCAGTCGAATTCCACGACCTTCTCGGGGTCCGCTGATCGATCGACATCGCAACGCGGCTTGATGATGGCGGTGGCCTCGGCGTTCGCATGCTTGGACTCGGTACCCGGAATGATCGAGTCGCCCACGGTGTAGTTGGTTCGGACCTCTACCCGGAAGCCGGGAAAGCCGTTCACCTCGGCAGGTGAAAGACCAGTGACCGTCGAATCGTTCTGCGCGGCCAGCGCATCGGCGGCTCCCTGCGATCCGGCGCCGGTGTACTTGTCACCTGCCAGCCAGTCGAGCCAGTCGTCTCCCTCGCCGATGGACAGGCCCAGCCCTTCGACCAGCTCGTCCCGGGAGTCCTGGGCTGCCGCCAACGCAGCCGCGTCCGCCGCCGACTGGGCTCCGTTACGTGCGGATGCAGCCTGGGCGAACGCAAAGAAGGCGAACGCAACAAAGAGCAGAATCCCCGTGAGCCAGATGTAAATGGGGAGGGTCTGCCCTAAGTCGCTCCGCAAGTGGCTACGCGTCACCCTCCGACGACGTCGCTCACCGCATTGCCGATTGCCGTGGAGATCTTGTTGTCGAGGGCCAGGCCGTCGATCAACGTATAGATCCCCGCAATAAGAATCATCAGCCCCGCATACTCCACGAACCCCGCCCCCGCGTCCCGCCCCCTCCCCCGGATCCGCGAAGCGACAGTCACCGTCCAGTCGACCCAGACTCTGAGCGCGCGTTCCTTCAGCACGACGGCCCCTTCTCTCCCACCCGATTCGACGACTGCCGGCAACAACTCTGCGGGACCGGCGCCCCGACGGGCGCCGCTCGTCCGCAAGTTGGCGGATTCTCTTCCCTCTCGGTGAGATCACCATGCACGAAGCCCCCTCCCGCGACCCGTGAACTCAACCCCGACTGTCCCACACCACATTGCACCCGCGAAGGGCTTTCGCACAGTTGACGGACGTCGTTTCATCGGCGCCCAGATCAGCGCCCCAGAATCGAACCGAAGTCCGACCCCGAGCCGAGGAACATGCCCGCCGCGATCAAAATCATCGTGGCCGGCAGCATGAAGACCAGCGTCACCATCGTCGCCTTGGGAATGGTCTTCGCGGCCCTGCGGCGCGAATTCTGGGCGTCCGTGCGCCGCATGTCCGTGGCGAGCTGGATGAGCGTTTCCGCGATGGGCGAGCCCAGCTCCTCGCCCTGCTGGAGCGCCGAGACGAACTGGCCGACCTGCTCCGACGCGTTCCGCCGACGCAGCTCGTCGAAGGCCTGGCGGCGGCTGACGCCCATGTCCATCTGACGCAGCGTTATCCGCAGTTCGTCCGCCCAGGGCCCTTCGTACCGCTCCGCCACCCGGTCCAGCGCCTGCCGGAAGCCGAGGCCCGCCGAGACGACGACGGCGAGGACGTCCAGGAAGTCGGGGAGCGTGCGGTCGATGACCTCGCGGCGTTCGCGGATCGCCTGCCAGATCAGTGCGTCCGCCGCCGTGGCCCCGAAGGCGAGGGTGAGCAGGCTGAAGAGCGGGGAGCCGTTCACGAGGAACACCAGGCCGAGGACGACTCCGAAGATGCCGTAGACCGCCCGCCGTGCCCCGTAGCGGTCGATGGTCAGGCCCCCGGGGTTGCCCGCCATGTCGATCCGGCGGCGCTTGGCGTCGACCCGCCGCCGGCCCATCAGGCGCAGGACGAGGGGCGCGAGGCGCATGCCGAGCCGGTCCACCGCCGAGCCCGTCGCCGAGACGCGGGTGGCGCCGACCTCCAGGGCGACGGCCAGGTCGGCGGGCAGCTTCGCGTCCGCGCGGTACATGCGGACGCCCTGGCAGACTCCGGCCACGGCGAGGCCCATCGCGACCGCTAGCAGCAAGCCCAGCAACGTGACTCCTCTTCCCGTACCGGCATTTCTAGACCTCGATCTTGCCGAGGCGTCGGATGACGAAGAAGCCGATCCCGTACAGCCCCAGGGAGATCAGGATCAGCGTCTGGCCCACCGGGGAGCCGGTCACGCGCTCCAGGGCTCCTTCGTTGGAGGAGTTGATCAGGAGCAGCGAGCCGAGGCCGAGCAGGGGGACCGTGAACGCCGTCGCGTGGACCTCCGAGAGCATCGTGCGGACCTCGCGCCGCGTCTCCTTCCTGTCCTCCAGGGTCTGGGTGAGGTTGCGCAGGGAGTTGACCACCGTGCCGCCCGCCTTGTTGGACAGGACGAGCGTCGTGACGAGGACGACCAGCTCGCGGGACGGGAGGCGTTCGGCCAGTTCGCCGAGAGTGTCGTCGATGGAGCGGCCGAGGGTCAGCTGGTCGGCGACGTGGGAGAGTTCCTCGCCGGCCGGGGCCTCCAGTTCCTCCGCCGCCATCGCGAGGGAGGTGCGCAGGGCCAGACCGGCCGCCGTCGCGTTGGCCAGGATGCGGGCGACGTCGGGGAGCTGGTTGATGAAAGCCTCGATGCGTTTCTGGCGCTGCCAGTTGAGGAAGGCGACGGCGCCCCATACCGCCACCAGCCCCGCGATCGGGCCGAAGAAGGGCGCGAGCGTGGCCGCCGCCAGCAGCCAGAGCACCGCGACGACGGCGACGACGTAGGTGAAGAACTCGCCCGCGGTCAGATCCAGGCCCGTCGAGGACAGCCGCAGGTGGATGGCGCGGCCCAGGCGGGTGCGGCGCAGGCGGCGGTCGACTGCCACGAAACGGCGTGCGCGGCCGGGCGGGCCGCCGTCCCCCGTGCCGGGCCCGAGCGCCAGCCGGTCGACCAGGGCCTGGCGCTGGGCGCGGCCCGACGCGTAGGAGTGGACGCCCGCGACGGCGAGCGTGCCGGTCAGGATGGTGGCCCCCAGGGCGAGCAGCACGGGATCGGTCATCGTGGGCCACCTTCCGCCCGGCAACGCGCGGCCTGGCGAAGACCCGTCCGGCACAGTCCCGCCGCGCACGGTCCCGCCCGGCGAACTCCGGCCCGGCGAAGTCCCGCCCCGCGTGATCTCCGCCCGCTCATCCCATCGCCTCCCTCGTGTCGAGTACGTCGGCGGTCCGCGCCACCCCGTACGCCGGCGGCACCGGCTCCCCCGCCCCGTACAGCTTGTCGGCGCTCTCGCGTGGCAGCGGCAGGTGTTCGAAGCGGCCGCGCACGACGCGGTCGGCTCCTACCGGGTGCGGCACGAAGCGGGTGACCGGGGCGATGCGGAACTGCTGGCGCCCGTGCGAGACGAGCAGCACGATCTCGGAGATCTTGCGGGAGCCGTCGCTGTGCCGGGCGAGCTGGATGACGACGTCGACGGCGGAGTTGATCTGGTCCTTCAGCGCCTCGAAGGGGATCTGGACCTCCGACATGGAGCCGAGGGTCTGGAGGCGCATGAGCGCGTCCTCCGCCGTGTTCGCGTGGACGGTCGCCAGCGAGCCGTCGTGGCCCGTCGACATGGCCTGGAGCATGTCGAGGGTCTCTCCGCCGCGGACCTCGCCGACGATGATGCGGTCGGGCCGCATGCGCAGGCTGTTGCGGACGAGGTCGCGGATGGTGATCTGGCCCTTGCCCTCGACGTTGGCGGGCCGGGACTCCAGGCGCACGACGTGGTCCTGCTGGAGCTGGAGTTCGGCGGAGTCCTCGATGGTGATGATGCGTTCGTGGGCGGGGATCAGGCCGGAGAGCGCGTTGAGGAGGGTCGTCTTGCCACTGCCCGTGCCGCCGCTGACGATGAGGTTGAAGCGGGCGCGCACGAACGCGGCGAGCAGCATCAGCATGTGCTCGTCGAGCGAGCCGAGGCCGATCAGTTCCGAGAGCGTGTACGCGCGCGGGAAGCGGCGGATGGTGAGGGTGGCGCCGGTCAGGGCGAGCGGCGGGATGATCACGTTGACGCGCTCGCCGGTGGGCAGGCGGGCGTCGACCATGGGGTTCGACTCGTCGACGCGGCG
This sequence comes from Streptomyces sp. NPDC015345, assembly GCF_043078805.1. Taxonomy (NCBI): domain Bacteria; kingdom Bacillati; phylum Actinomycetota; class Actinomycetes; order Kitasatosporales; family Streptomycetaceae; genus Streptomyces; species Streptomyces sp. NPDC015345. Next base: position 567,507 of record NZ_JBIBTX010000003.1, read on the forward strand.
GTTGACCGTGGAGACGATGCGTTCGATGGTCTGCATCAGCTGGTCGTCGGAGGCGAAGCGGAGCGGGAGCTGCTCCACGCGTCCGCCGCGCTCCACGAAGACGGAGTCGGGGCCGTTGACCATGATCTCCGTGATGGAGGTGTCGGCGAGCAGCGGTTCCAGGACGCCGAGGCCGAGCGCCTCGTCCACGACGCGGCGGATCAGCTGGGCGCGCTCGGAGGTGGAGAGGACGGGGCCCTCGCGGCTGATGATGTGGCCGAGGACGCGCTCCAGGCGGACGCGGCGGTCCGCGGCCGTGAGCGAGGACATCTCGGCGAGGTCGATCTCCTCCAGGAGCTTGGAGCGGTAGACGGCGACGAGGCCGTCGTCACGGCTCGGCTCGCTCTGGTGGATCGGGGCCACGCGGTCGCGCAGGCTCATGGCGTCCTTCAGCCTCCTTCGTACGTCGGTGACTTCAGCCGCTTCCGTCCGCGGTGGCGTCGTCGTCGTTGGGCATGGTCGCTTCCTTGGTGACGCTCCAGCCGCTGCCCACGAAGGGGAGCAGGAGCGGTACGTCGACCTTCACCGTGGCGGTGGTGGTGTCGCCGCCCCCGCCGACCGTGATGGAGGAGCTGAGCCCGCCGTCCATGGCCGCCGCGCCCGCGGCCTGCCCGGAGTCGCCCTGCGAGGCCGCGCGGGCCGCCGCGCGGGCGCCGGAGCCTGCCTGGTTCGCGGCGTATCCCACGAGGCCCAGCTGGATGGCGGCGAGGCCGACGAGCAGCAGGACCGGCAGGAACCCGGCGAACTCCAGGATCGAGACGCCGCGGTCGTCCCAGCGGCGGCCACGGCCACGGCTCCGCCCCCGGCCCGCGGGAAACCTCGGCGCCCTCACCCGTCCTCCCCCTCCTTCGCCGCGCCCGCCTCCCCGTCGACGCGCCACCCCGCGTCGAAGCCGGGGAAGAACACCGGCACGTCCACCGATACGTGGGCCTTCCACACCGGGCCCTCGTCCGTGCAGGACACCTCCGCGTCCTGCCAGGCGGCCGGCAGATGCTCCTTGGCCGCCTCGGAACAGGCCCCGGCGCCGCCCTCCCTCATCGCGTACGCGGCCGTGGCCGCCCGGGCCGCCTCGTCCGCGGCGTTCCCGGCGAGGGAGTACGTGTAGCCGTACAGCGCGCACTGCCACAGGATCGCCATGACGGCGAGCAGCAGGGGGAACATCCCGGCGAATTCGAGCGTGACGGCGCCCCGGTCGCCCGTCGCCGCCCGCCGCCGCAGGCCGAGACCGGCGCGCTTCGCCGCGCCCGCGGCCTTGGCGTCGACGAGGCCGATCTCGCCCGCCAGCGCCCACAGCGCCTGCTTCACCGAGGAGCGGCTGTCTAGGTCCTGCACGCGGCCCGCGTCGACGGCGGCCTGGAGCTCCTTGAAGGCGGCGGGCACGGTGGTGCGGGCCGCCCGGGTGCCCGTGACGCGCTCGACCAGGGACGGCTGGATCTCCGTGCCCTTGCCGTGGCGGTTGACGACGGTGAGGGTCTCCTCGGCCTTGCGGATCTGGAGGCGGTCCCAGAGGCGCACCATGCGCTTGGCGGCCCGTACCGCCACCACGTCGGGGGTGAGGAGCAGCAGGGCGTGGTCGGCGAGTTCCACGGCGGCGGCGCTCGCCGCGGTGACGTAGGCGCCGCAGTCGACGACCACGACGTCGTGGCGGGCGCGCAGGGCGCCGAGGATCTGGCGGGCGACCCGGTCGGTGACCTCCTCGCCGCGCTCGCCCTCGGCGGGGGCGAGGAGCATGGCGATGCCGGTCTCGTGGGTGTAGACGGCGTCCTGGAGGACGCGGGGCGTGATGTCGGTGATGGCGGCGAGGTCGGCGACCGAGCGACGGAACTGCACGTCCAGGTACGAGGCGAGGTCGCCGGACTGGAGGTCGAGGTCCAGGAGGGCGACGGAGCGGCCCGAAGCCTGGGCGGCGAGGGCCAGTTGCGCGGCCGCCAGGGTCGTCCCGACGCCGCCCTTCGCCCCGCTGACCGCGACGATCGTGCCCATGCCGCCGGGCACCCCGGGCCCGCCCGTACCGCCGTACAGCTCAAGGCCGCCGCCGCTGCCGAGGTGGCGCCGCATCCCGGAGGACCAGGCGGCGGCCGCCTGGACGCGCTCGGCGAGGGCGTCGTAGGCGAGCGGGAGGCCGACGATGCCGCGCGCGCCGGAGTCCATGGCGGCCGTGAGGAGGCCGGGGCTGGTGTCGGCGGTGATCAGGACGACGCCGACGGCGGGAAAGCGCAGGACGAGGTCGCGGATGAGGTCGAGCGCGGGGACCGGTCCGATCCGCTCGTGGACGAGGACGACCTCCGGAAGCTCGTCGACCGACTCGGCGGCGAGCCGCGCGAGGGTGTCGAGCAGCGCGGTGGAGTCGCCGACGGGCAGGGCGGGTTCGGCGTCGGGCAGCTGTCCGGTGAGGGTGGACAGCGCGCGGGCGGCCTCGATGTCCCCGACGGCGGGCAGGATCCGAGTGGCCATACGAGACCTCCTACTTGTCCTCGTCGAGGGTGTACGTACGATCCCGTGGCGGCACGGTCGGGTCGCCGCCCTCGCCGATGAGGGCGAGGCGGACATGCGTGGCGAACGACTCCGCGTAGGCGACGCGCTGTGCGTCCGCCGTGCCGAGGGCGAAGGTGATCGGGACGGCCTCGGAGGCCCTGCGGCGCGTGCGGTCGTCCTGGTCGGGTTCGAGCGGGGTCAGCTTGCCGACGTCGAGCACCTTGGCGCCCTCCACGATGACTTTCGACTGGTCCTTCGCCTTGTCGGCCTCGCCCTTGAAGGTGGCGTAGATGTTGACCGTCGCGCCGGGCGTGATCTTGCCCGCGACGCCCGTCGCCGCGTCGATCATGATGGCGATCTCCTGCTGCCCCGGGCCGAGTTCGGGCCGCTTCACGATCATGTCGGACTGGAGCAGCGAGCCCTTGCGCAGCTGGGTGACGGCGATCTTGCCGCGGATCTCGCCGAGGTCGGTGACGGCGTTCTCGGACAGCCACCGCTCGGGCATCTCGACCTTCTCGAACTGCCCGGCGGTCAGCTCCTTGTAGGGCGCGATGTCCCCTTTGAGCTTGTACGCGGCGACCTCGGGGCCCACCTTCGAGTTCACGTCACGGATCACCGAGAGGACGCCCGCGAAGGCACCGAGGGCGCACAGGACCGACAGGACCAGCAGGATGACGCCGCGGCGCTGGCGTGAGTTCATGGGCCGGACTACCTCGATCGAGTGCGGTTGGCTACGGACAGTGAGCGAAGTGGCGCATGATCGGTCGTCGGGTCGCGTACGGTCGGGAGTGCGGGCTAGGTCGCGCCTCGGGGCAGGGCGGTCGTACCGCGCGCCGCGAGGACGCGGTCGGCCCGGCCGGGCCGGTCATCGGGGGCGGCGGGCAGCGGCGCCGCGCAGAACGCGCAGCGGTCGCCGATGAGTTCGAGCCCGCACCAGTGGCAGTCGTCGCGGCGGACGGAGGACACCAGCTGGTAGAGGACGGAGATGTCGGGGATGGCGGCGGCGAACTCGACGAGCTTGCCGGTGGCCCACCAGCGGGCCGACTCGGCGGGCAGGCGCGCCTCGGCGACGCCTTGGACGTGCCACGCGGGGGCCAGGGAGTCGGTGACCCAGCCGGGTGCCAGCCGGCCGGGCGCGTACAGCATCCTCGTACTGAATCCTGGACCGGTCAGGCCCGCCCCGTCGCCGCCAGGGACCTTCACCAGCTCGGGCCTGGGCGTGGCGAGGACCGCGAACTGGGCGCCGGGCAGCCAGGACTTGGCGTGCGACTGGAGGGTGACGGGCACGCGGTCGAGCCGGGTGACGGAGCCGAGCAGGGCGCCCGCGTAGATGTAGTGGGAGAGCAGCCGGGCGGCGGAGGCGAGGACGCCGGGGCTGAAGTCGCAGACCGACAACTGCCGTAACTGGAGCGCGAGTACGGCGAGCCCGAGCGGCGGCAGCTCGGTGCGGACGACGGCGATGCGGTCGCTCTCCAGGACCGAGCGGACGGCGTGGAGCCGGTGGGCGACCGCCGCGGGCGCCGACGCGGGGCACAGGACGATCACGTAGCCGTGGTGCTCGATGAGCGTGTCCATCTCGGTGAGCGCCTGGTCCAGCGAGTACGCCCGCGGGGACCGCACGGCGCACTGGAGGACGGCGGCCGAGGGAGTGTGCCGGTCGGGCGAGGGCAGCACGAGATCGGGGCCGGTGACGGCTATGGCGGTCGGCAACGCGTACACCCCCGGTCCTCGTGCACTCCTGCCTCAGCACCATATCCACGTCATGGGTGCCTCAACACCCAACTTCCCCGTGTTCATGCGGAGGTGGGGCGTCCTCTCCGGCCACTCGTCCGGGCATCCGGTGATGCTTGAGGCCTTGACAACTCAATTGGTCTGGACCAGCTTGTACGACCAAGCACCAGCGGTGGCCACCGTTCCGAAGCACCTCTCCCCCCACCGGAGGCAGCAGTGGACCGCACACCCCCCAGGAGAAGGACGGGCGCCGTCGCCGGCGCCCTCGCCGCACTCGCTCTCACCGCCACGGGCCTGTTCACCGCGGGAGCCGCGACCGCCGACGCCGGGACGCGCGCCGTTCCCCGGCACGCGGTGACCGGCTACTGGCAGAACTTCGACAACGGCGCCCAGGTGCAGAAGCTGAGCGCCGTGCAGAACGAGTACGACATCATCGCCGTGGCCTTCGCCGACGCCACCGCGACGCCGGGCAAGGTCACCTTCAACCTTGACTCGGCGGGCCTCGGCGGCTACACCGTCGAGCAGTTCAAGGCCGACATCAAGGCCAAGCAGGCGGCAGGCAAGTCGGTGATCATCTCGGTCGGCGGCGAGAAGGGCGCGGTGACGGTCAACGACACGGCGTCGGCCGGCGCCTTCGCGGACTCGGTGTACGCGCTCATGCGGGAGTACGGCTTCGACGGCGTCGACATCGACCTGGAGAACGGCCTCAACGCGACGTACATGACGCAGGCCCTCAAGTCCCTCTCGGCCAAGGCGGGGCCGGGCCTCGTGCTGACGATGGCGCCGCAGACCATCGACATGCAGTCGCCGTCGAACGCGTACTTCAAGACCGCGCTCGCCGTGAAGGACATCCTCACGGTGGTCAACATGCAGTACTACAACAGCGGTTCGATGCTGGGCTGCGACGGCAAGGTCTACAGCCAGGGCACCGTCGACTTCCTCACCGCGCTCGCCTGCGTGCAGCTGGAGAACGGTCTCGCGCCCTCCCAGGTCGGCATCGGCGTCCCCGCGTCGCCGCGCGCGGCCGGCGGCGGATACGTCCCGCCGGACATCGTGAACAGGGCCCTGGACTGCCTGGCGAAGGGCACCGGCTGCGGCACCTTCAAGCCGTCCAGGACGTACCCGGCCATCCGGGGCGCGATGACGTGGTCCACGAACTGGGACGCCACGGCGGGCAGCGCCTGGTCCAGGTCGGTGGGCGCGCACGTCCACGGCCTGCCGTAGCCGTGGCCGGCCGATGAGGGCCGCAGCGCCGCCGCTCCCCCGGCGGCGCCGCGGCGCCCGGCTACGACCGCGCCTGCACCTACGCCTAGAAGAAGCTGCCCCAGTCCTGGTCCGAGATCTGCTTGACGCACAGCACGAGGAACAGCAGGCCCGCGATGGTCAGCATGCCGTTGCTGAGCCAGCCGTTGCGCCACTCCCTGGGCGTACGGGAGGAGTTGAGCAGCCAGACCAGCGTGAGCGCCAGGAACGGCATGAAGGCGGCGCCGAGGACGCCGTAGATGATGATGAGCCGGAACGGCTGCCCCTGGAAGAGCAGGATCATCGGCGGGAACGTCAGCCAGAGCAGGTACGCGCGGAAGGGCACCGACTTCTCGCGGGCGCCGGAGGCCACTTCCTCGCCGCTGAGCGAGGCGGAGTCCGCGCCCGCCCGCTGCTTGCGGTAGCGCTCGACGAAGTCGGCGAACATCAGGCTCACGCCGTGCCACACGCCGATCAGCGAGGTGAACGACGTGGCGAAGAAGCCGATCAGGAAGAGCTTGGCGGTGGCGGTGCCGTACTCCTTCTCCAGGATGCCGGAGAGCTGGACGAGGCCCTTGTCTCCGCTGGCGATGGCGACGTTCGCGGAGTGCAGCAGCTCGGCGCCGACGAAGAGCATGGCGACGACGAAGACACCGGTGGTGATGTACGCGACGCGGTTGTCGAGCCGCATCACCTTCATCCAGCCGGTGTTGGTCCACCCCTTGGCGTTGACCCAGTAGCCGTACGCGGCGAGGGTGATCGTGCCGCCGACGCCGCCGATCAGGCCGAGCGTGTTGAGGATGGAGTCCTTCTCGTCGGGCAGCACCGGCAGCAGTCCGGCGAAGGCGTCACCGAGGTGCGGGGTGACGCGGATCGCGAGGTAGACGGTGACGACGAACATGATGCCGACGAGCACCGTCATGACTTTCTCGAAGACGGCGTACTTGTTGAACCAGACGAAGACCAGGCCGACGAGTCCGGTCAGGATCGCCCACCACTTGAGTTCCATGACGTCGGGGAAGAGCGCCTGGAGGGGCAGCCCGGACGACGACATGGCGGCGGCGCCGTAGACGTACCCCCAGATCACGACGTAGACGACGAAGAACCACGTCGTCCAGCGGCCGAGGCTCGCCCAGCCGTCGAAGAGGGTGCGCCCGGTGGACAGGTGCCAGCGCCCCGCGGCCTCGGCGAGCGAGATCTTCACGACGCAGCCGATGACGGCGGCCCACAGCAGGGTGTAGCCGAAATTGCTGCCCGCGATGAGGGTCGCGACGAGGTCGCCCGCGCCGACGCCGGTCGCGGCGACGACGATGCCGGGGCCGATGTACTTCCAGCTCGACTTGCGCGGCTGGGGTGCCGACGCGTCGGCGGTGGTGCCACTGCCTGTGGTTTCAGCCATGCCGATCAAGAAAGCGCATCGCGGCGCACGGCACAAGGGGGTTGGCCGAAGAAGGTCGTTGACGGGAGCATGCCATGCCCCGACGATGAGGCGGCGTACCACGCACCCCGAACCCACGTCCCGCACCGCCGGGACGCAACCCCGCATCCCGCACCCCACGCGTCGCACTGAACCACCCCCCACCCCTGAGGAGACTTCATGCGACTCCGCATACGCGGCAGGAGATCCGCCGCCCTCGCGGCCCTGCTCGCCCTCGCCGTGGCGGCACCTCTCACCGCCAACGCCGCACCGGCCGACCCGGCCGGACGCGGCACGGCGGCCACGGCGGACGACACCGAAACGACACGGCAGTACGAGATACCCCTGGCCGACGACCGCGCCGCGCGCACCGCGCTCGCGCGCACCGGCGTCGCCATCGACGAGGTCGACGCCCGCGCGGTGGTCGTCTCGGCCGACGGCAGGGAGGCCGCCCGGCTCAGAGCGGCGGGCTACGAACTGAAGGCCCTGGCCGGCCCGCCGAAGCGTACGGACGGAAAGGCGGTGGAGCCGAAGGACTTCCCGCCCGCCGACGCCAGGTACCACAACTACGCCGAGATGACGGCGGCGATCGACCAGCGCATCGCGGCCCATCCGAACCTGATGAGCAAGCGGGTCATCGGCAAGTCCTACGCGGGCCGGGACATCGTCGCCATCAAGATCAGCGACAACGTCGCCACCGACGAGGCCGAGCCCGAGGTCCTCTTCACCCACCACCAGCACGCCCGCGAGCACCTCACGGTGGAGATGGCGCTGTACCTGCTGCGCGAGCTGGGCGACGACTACGCCACGGACGCCCGGGTCAAGAAGATGGTCGACTCGCGCGAGATCTGGATCGTGCCGGACATGAACCCGGACGGCGGCGAGTACGACATCGCCACCGGTTCCTACCGCAGCTGGCGCAAGAACCGCCAGCCCAACAGCGGTTCGACGAGCATCGGCACCGACCTGAACCGCAACTGGGCCTACAAGTGGGGCTGCTGCGGCGGCTCGTCCGGCTCCGCGGGTTCGGACACCTACCGTGGCCGCGCCGCCGAGTCGGCCCCCGAGGTCAAGGTCGTCGCGGACTTCGTACGCAGCCGGGTCATCGGCGGCAAGCAGCAGATCAGGGCGGCCATCGACTTCCACACGTACAGCGAGCTGATCCTGTGGCCGTACGGCTACACGTACGCCGACACGGCCGCCGGCCTCACCCAGGACGACCGTGACGCCCACGCGACCGTCGGCAGGAAGATGGCCGCGAGCAACGGCTACACGCCCGAGCAGGCGAGCGACCTCTACATCACGGACGGCTCGATCGACGACTGGCTGTGGGGCGCCCAGAAGATCTTCAGCTACACCTTCGAGATGTACCCGTCATCGGCGGGCGGCGGCGGTTTCTACCCGCCCGACGAGGTGATCGAGCGCGAGACTTCGCGGAACCGTGACGCGGTGCTGCAACTGTTGGAGAACGCGGACTGCATGTACCGGTCCATTGGCAAGGAGCAGCAGTACTGCACGAGTTGACGCCCACTTTCGGCCGACTGCGGCCCCGGGTCCCTTGAGAGGGGCCCGGGGCCTCGCCCTCGACCGCCACTACCGGGACGTCATCGCGCCCCGCACCGCAGCGGAGCAGCCCCTCCACGTGTTGCCTTGGCGTCGACGTGAGGGCGGGCCCGGCAGTCATGGCCGAGCCCGCCCCGTCAGCCGTGCGCAAGGTTCTACACGAACAAACTCACCACCGCCGCCACCGCGAAGCCCGCTGCCGACAGGACCGACTCCAGGACCGTCCACGTCTTCAGGGTGTCCCGTTCGCTGATGCCGAAGTACTTCGCCACCATCCAGAAACCGCCGTCGTTCACGTGCGAGGCGAAGATGGAGCCCGCCGAGATCGCCATGATGACGAGGGCCACGAAGGCCTGGGAGTAGTCGCCCTCGGCCAGGAGTGGGGCGACGATGCCCGCCGTCGTGACGATCGCCACCGTCGCCGAGCCCTGGGCGACGCGCAGGACCAGGGAGAGCAGGTAGGCGAGGACGATGATCGGCAGGCCCACGTCCTGGAAGGTGTCCGAGAGGGCCGCGGCCACGCCGCTCGCCTTGAGGACCGCGCCGAAGATCCCGCCCGCGCCGACCACCAGCAGGATGTTGCCGACCGGTTTCAGGGACGAAGTCGACACGCGTTCAAGGGACTTGCGGGACCAGCCGCGTCGGATGCCCAGCAAGTAGTACGCCATCAGGAGCGCGATCGTCAGGGCGACGAAGGGGCTGCCGAAGAACTCGATGACCGACCGGAGCGTCGAGGGGTCGAAGGCGATCGAGGAGAAGGTGGCGAGGAGGATCAGGAACAGGGGCGTACCGATGATCGTGAAGACGACGCCCAGCGGCACCGGCTTCTCCCGCGGGGTCACCCCCGCCGCCCGCTGCTCGGCGACGACCGCCGCCTTCGCCTCGTCGGCCGCCTCGACCATGTCCTGCGGAACGGGTACGAAGATGCGCTTGCCGACCCACGCCGAGTACACCCAGGCGGCGAGCACCGCGGGGATGCCGCAGACGACGCCCATCAGGATGACCCAGCCGAGGTCCACCTTGAGCAGGCCGGCGGCGGCCACCGGGCCCGGGTGCGGGGGCAGGAAGGCGTGGGTCATCGACAGGCCCGCGAGGAGCGGGAGGCAGTAGAGCAGGATCGACTTGCCGCTGCGCTTGGCGGCGGCGTACACGATCGGCGCGAGGACGAAGATGCCGACGTCGAAGAAGACCGGGATGCCGAAGATCAGGCCGGTGAGGCCCATCGCGAGCGGGGCGCGCTTCTCGCCGAACAACCCCAGGAGCCGCGACGCCAGTACCTCGGCGCCGCCAGAGACTTCGAGGATCGCGCCGAGCATCGTGCCGAGGCCGATGATGATCGCCACGTGCCCGAGGATGCCGCCCATGCCCGACTCGATGACCGAGACGGCGTCGGACTTCTGGACCGTGCCGAAGAGTTCGGTGACGGAGAGGCCCGCCGAGAGGCCGACGGCTATGGAGACCGCGAGCAGCGCCACGAAGGGCTGGAGCCTGACCTTGATGATCAGGAAGAGCAGCAGGACGATGCCGAGCGCGGCGACGGTCAGCAGGCCCGCCGTGCCGTCGATCAGGGCGAGGACGCCACCCGTGTGGGGTGGCGGCTCTACGGCGGGGGCGGCCGCGAGCACGGCGGTGTGGGACGGGGACATCGTTGACCTCGTAAGTGCATGGGGCTTTCGTGGCAGGGGGGATCGCGGCACGGCGCCCCGTTCGGACGGGGCGCCGTGCCGTGACGACGTACGGCTTGCGGGGAGTTGATCCGTCTCAGCCGAGGACGGCGAGCGCGTCGATCTCGATGAGCAGGCCCTTGGGCAGGCCCACGTAGACGGTGGTGCGGGCCGAGGCGGGCGCCTTGAGGCCCTGCTCCTCGAAGTACTCGTTGTAGATCTGGTTCATCTCGGCGAAGTGGTCCACGTCCGTGAGGTAGACGCGCATCATCATCACGTCGTCCCAGGTGGCGCCGCCCTCTTCGAGGATCGCCTTGACGTTGGCGAAGGTCTGGAGGGTCTGCTCGCGCAGGGTGGGGCCGGCCGGGGTGGGGGCCTTGCCCTCCTCGGCGGGGAGGAAGCCGACCTGGCCGGCGACCTGAAGGATGTTGCCCTTCCTGACGCCGTGGGAGAACTTCGCGGGCGGGGTGGTGTGGGTGGCCGGGGTGAGGGCCGTCTTCACGAGGTAGCCGGTGTTGCTGGTGTTCTCGGGCATGAGGTGTCCTTCAGGCTTCTTTCAGGGGGGCGTGGCCGGAGTACTCCCGGCTGATGGCTTCCGCCGTACGGCGTACGAGCGGGAGCAGTGCGAGGAGTTCCTCGGCGGTGACGACGACATTCGGCGCGGAGACCGACATGGCGGCGACGACACGTCCGTCCGCGCCGCGGATGGGGGCCCCGACGCAGTTGATGGACTCCTCGTGGCCACCGAGGTCGGTGGCCCAGCCCTGTTCGCGCACCTTCTCCAGCTCCCGCAGGAAAGCGGCGGCGTTGGGTGTCGAACGGGACGTGTAGGTGGGGTAGTCGAGCTTCTCCGCGAGGGCGCGGCGCTCGGCTTCCGGGAAGTCGGCGAGGAGGAGCTTGGCGACGGCGGCGACCGTGATCGCCACCGGTTTGCCGATGCGCGAGTACATGCGCACCGGGTAGCGGCTCTCGACCTTGTCGATGTAGAGGACTTCTCCGTCCTCGTAGACGGCGAGGTGCACCGTGTGGCCGCAGCGTTCGTTGAGGGCGAGGAGGTGGGGGTGGGCGATCTCGCGCACGTCGAGGTTCTCCACGGCCTCCTGCGCGAGCGCGAACAGCCGTGCGCCGAGGCGGTAGCGCTGGTCGGACTGGCGGAAGACCAGGCCGTGTTCGTGGAGGGTGCGCAGGAGCCGGAGCGCGGTGGACTTGTGGACGCCGAGCCGGTCGGCGACCTGCCCCAGGTCGGCGGGACCTTCGGCGAGCAGCGGCAGGATCGAGAGCGCGCGGTCGACGGTCTGGCTCATGGGGTACGTACCTCCTCCTCGGCCCCGCCGTGCTCTTGGGCGTTCGCCGTCCAGCCGGGGCCGAGACGAAGTGTCTCCCAGGCGGCGTCGTCCAGGGCGGCGAGGCGGTCGGCGTGTGCGCGGGCGGGCGGCGTCGCGAGGTCGCCGGGGTCGGTGAGGGCGGCGGCGGCCATGAGATGGCCGTGGCGCAGCCGCCGCGCGGCGGGCAGACCGCGCAGGGTGGCGGAGAGGAACCCGGCGGCGAAGGCGTCCCCGGCGCCGACGGGCGCGACGACGTCGACGTGCAGGGCGGGCTGGAATACGGGGCCCTCGCCGTGGCGGAAGACGGTGGCGCCGCGGCTGCCCTGCTTGACGACGAGGGTGGCGGGTTCGGGCAGGGCGGCGCGCAGGGCGTCGGGGCCGCCGGTCACGCCCCAGGCGGTCGCGGCCTCTTCCTCGCCGACGAAGACGAGGTCGGCGCCGCGCGCGAGGCCGAGCAGGACGTCGGGGCCGGTGCCGGCGTCCTTCCAGAGCCCGGGGCGGTGGTTGACGTCGAAGGAGATCAGGGGGGCGTGGGCGCCGCGGTCCGGGCGCCGGGCGCAGAGGTGGCGTACGAGGTCGAGGCAGTCGGCGGAGAGGGCGGGGGTGATGCCCGACAGGTGCAGGACGCGGGCGGCGGCGAGCGCGTCCTCGTCGACGGAGCCGCGCGCCATGGCGGAGGCGGCGGAGCCCGCGCGGTAGTAGACGACCTCGTGGGCGTCGGTGTCGCGGTCGTCGGCGGTGCGGAAGTAGATGCCGGTGGGGCGGTGCGGGTCGCGGCCGACGGCGGAGGTGTCGACGCCGTAGCGGGCGATCGTCTGGACGAGGTGGTCGCCGAAGCCGTCGGCGCCGACGCGGCTGACCCAGCGGGTGGTGTGTCCGGCGGCGGCGAGCGCGCACAGGACGTTCGACTCGGCGCCGCCGATCCCGCGGTCGAAGGAGGGGACATCGGCGAGGCGGCCGGGGCGGGTGGGCCGGAAGGTGACCATGGACTCGCCGAGTGCCACGACGTCCACGATCGCCTGCGCGGCGGCCTCTGGGACGGCCTTTGCGGCTGTCTGTGCGGTCACGATCTCCAGCCCTTCAACCGTCTCTCCGGATCCGTTGACCCGGGGTTGGCTCGGATGTTAGACAGCAGTCAGCGACATACGCAATGACTGTTGCAGATGCTGCAACGCACCACTGGAGGAGGCGCCCATGGCCGCCGACAACCCCGCCGCCGACCGTTCCTCGGACGCATCGACCACCGGTCCGCCGGCTGGCGATCCGCTGGCCGCGCTTGCGGACGAGCGGGTCGACCACCGCTTCAAGGGCCTCCCCCCGGACGCCGACGGGCTGACGGTCGGCGAGCTCGCGGCCCAGCGCAGGAACCTCTTCACCGGCGGCTTCACCACCCCCGTGCTCGCCCTCTCCGCCGAGCGCCTTGAGCACAACCTCGCGCTCATGGAGACGTACGCCGAGCGGCACGGCCTGACCTTCGCGCCGCACGGCAAGACGTCGATGGCACCGCAGATCTTCGCCCGGCAGATGGAGCGCGGGGCGTGGGGCATCACGCTGGCGGTGCCCCATCAGGTGCGCGTGGCGCGGGCGTTCGGCACCTCGCGGATCTTCCTCGCGAACGAGCTGGTCGACGCGGCGGCGCTGCGCATGGTCGCCGCCGAGCTGGACGCCGACCCGTCCTTCCGCTTCATCTGTTACGTCGACTCCGTACGCGGCGTCGAGCTGATGCACGCCGCGCTCAGCCAGGCGGGCGCGAGCCGGCCCGTCGACGTCGTGCTGGAACTGGCCGCCGGTGACGAGGCGCGGACCGGCGTACGGACCGAGGCCGAGTGCTTCGAGATCGCCAACGCCGTCGCGGGCGCGGACACGCTGCGGCTCGTGGGCGTCGCCGGGTACGAGGGCGAGGTGCCGCAGGCCACCACGGAGCGGGTCACGGCGTGGCTGCGGCGGCTGACCGCGCTGGCCGTCGAGCTGGACAAGGCGGGGCGGTTCGCGGATCTGCCGGAGGTCGTGGTCAGCGCGGGCGGCAGCGCGTGGTTCGACGCGGTGGCGTCGGTCTTCGCGGAGCTTCCCGAACTGTCCGTGCCGGTACTGAAGTTGCTGCGCTCGGGAGCGTACGTCTCCCATGACGATGGTCACTACCGGAACCTCACGCCCTTCAACCGCGTCCCGCAGGAGGGTGCGCTCGAACCGGCTCTCCGGCTGTGGGCGCAGGTGGTGTCGAAGCCGTCCGCCGAGCAGGCGTTCGTCAACGCGGGGAAGCGGGATGCGGCGTACGACCTGGATCTGCCCGAGGCGCAGGTCGTGCGGCGCGGTGGCGTGGAGCGGGTGGCGGCCGGGGTCACGGTGACGGGGCTGTCCGATCAGCACGGGTGGGTGCGGACGGGGCCGGAGGCGGAGCTGGCCGTGGGGGACTGGCTGGGGATGGGGCTTTCGCACCCGTGCACGGCGTTCGACAAGTGGCAGCTGATTCCTCTGGTGGAGGCGGACGGGACGGTCACGGACTACATCCGTACGTTCTTCTGAGAGGCGGTGAGGGGAACCCGGCGGTATCCCCTCCCCGTGGCTCCTCTCCCACCCACCCGCCCGAAACCCGGCGGCCATCCCCCAGCCCGCCGCTCCGCGACGGACGTCTCCCACCCACCCACCCGAACCCCGGCGGCCATCCCCTAAACCGCCGCTCCGCGACGGGCGACTGGCGCCGCCAGCCGCCGACGGCGCCCGGCCCCCACAGGGGCCACCCGCACCCGCCAACGCACCCGCACGGGTGGGCGGGTGGGACCAATCCGGCCGAAGGCCGGGAAGTACACCCACGCCCAGCACCCGCCAAGCAACCCCGGCCCCCACCGGGGCCACCCGCACCCGCCAACGAACCCGCACGGGCGGGCGGGTGGGACCAATCCGGCCGAAGGCCGTGAAGAACACCCACGCCCAGCACCCGCCAAACAACCCCGCCCCCCACGGGAGCCACCCGCACCCACCAACGAACCCACACGGGCAGGCGGGTGGGAAAGCAATCCGGCCGAAGGCCGACGGAAACCCACGACAACCGAGAGAGGCCCCCCATGGACCTGGTGATCCGAGACGCCCGCGTCATCGACGGCACCGGACATGCCTCCTACCGAGCCGACATCGCCGTACACGAGGGCAGGATCACCGAGATCCACCGGCAGGACGAGACCGGCGGCGGCCCACGCCCCACCGCCGCGAAGACCCTGGACGCCGACGGCCTCGCACTCGCCCCGGGTTTCATCGACATGCACGCCCACAGCGACCTCGCCCTGCTCCGCGACCCCGCGCACACCGCGAAGGCGGCCCAGGGCGTCACCCTGGAGGTCATCGGCCAGGACGGCCTGAGTTACGCCCCCGTCGACGACCGCACGCTGGCCCAGGTCCGCCAGGCCATCACCGGCTGGAACGGCGACGGCGGCGACATCGACTTCGACTGGCGCACGGTCGGCGAGTACCTGGACCGCCTGGACCGCTCGCACGGCGGCCACGGCATCGCCGTGAACGCCGCGTATCTCATCCCTCAGGGCACCGTCCGCATGTACGCGATGGGCTGGGACGACCGCCCCGCCACCCCCACCGAGCTGGACCGCATGAAGCAGCTCGTCGCCGACGGCATGAGCGAAGGCGCCGTCGGCATGTCGTCGGGGCTCACCTACACCCCCGGCATGTACGCCGACGACTCCGAGCTCACGGAACTCTGCGGGGTCGTCGCCGCCCACGGCGGCTACTACTGCCCGCACCACCGCAGCTACGGCGCCGGTGCCCTCCAGGCGTACGAGGAGATGGTGAACCTCACCCGCACCGCGGGCTGTCCCCTGCACCTCGCCCACGCGACGATGAACTTCGGCGTGAACAAGGGCAAGGCCCCGGATCTGCTGGCTCTCCTCGACGACGCGCTCGCGCGGGGCGCGGACATCACCCTCGACACGTACCCCTACACCCCCGGCTGCACGACGCTCGTGGCGATGCTGCCGAGCTGGGCGAGCGAGGGCGGGCCGGAGGCGATACTCGCGCGGCTCCGGGACGACGCGACCGCCGAGAAGATCCGCCACCACATGGAGGTCATCGGCGCCGACGGCTGTCACGGCGTACCCATCGAGTGGGACACCATCGAGATCTCCGGTGTCTCCGACCCGGGGCTCGCCTCCTGCGTCGGCAAGACGATCGCCCACTCCGCGGCCCAGCGCGGCGAGGAGCCATGGGTCACCGCCCGGCGCCTGCTCATCGACGACCGCCTCGGCTCGACGATCCTCCAGCACGTGGGCCACGAGGAGAACGTCCGGGCGATCATGCGCCACCGCGTGCACACGGGCGGCAGCGACGGCATCCTTCAGGGCTTCAAACCGCATCCGCGCGCGTACGGCACGTTCCCGCAGTATCTGGGGCGCTACGCGCGGGAGTTGGGCGTGCTGTCCCTGGAGGAGACCGTCGCACACCTCACCTCACGCCCTGCGGCCCGGCTGCGGCTGCCCGACCGGGGTGTCGTACGTGAGGGATACCGCGCCGATCTGGTCCTGTTCGACCCGGAGACCGTCGCGGCGGGCTCCACCTTCGAGGCGCCCCGCACGCTGCCCACCGGTATCCCGCATGTCCTGATCGACGGCCGGTTCGTGATGCGGGACGGCCGGCGCACGGACGTCCTCGCGGGACGCGCCGTACGCCGGGCTCCCTGAACCGGCCGCCGGGGCTAGACGAGGGACGTCGGCCAGGCCTGCGGCGCCGGCTCGGTGACGACGGGCTCGGGCGCGGGCGCGGCACGGCAGGTGAAGCCGAGGCCGCTGAGCGCCCGGGTCACCTCCTGCGCCGAGAAGTCGCGGCGGTCCTGACGCGTGATGACTTCCCCGACCTGCTTGACGGGGTAGTGGCGGCGGCCGATGATCACGGACTCGCCGGTGACGGGTTCGGGCTTGACGCCCTTCATGGCCTGCTCGACCTCACTCTTGAACAGGTCGAAGGGGAAGCGGGCGATGACACAGCGCATGGTGCCTCACAAGGAGCGGGAGAGGAACGGGACGAGACGACGAGACGGGAACGGGAGACGAGAGCAGAGGCGAGAAGCGAACAGAGCCGCTCACCCTCAGGCTGCCGTACCCTGCCCCTCGCCGCCCTGCGTACGGGCCGCGTAGGCACGGCGGGCCCGGCCGTCGCGGGGACGACGGCCACGGGCGGGCGCGCCGCGGCGGGAGTTCTCCTTCGGCGGGGCGGCGATGGTCACCGGTACGCCGGAGGGGGCCTTGGCCCCGGTGATGCGGGTCAGTTCGGCCTCGCCGGAGCGCACCTGCGCGGTCTGCGGCGTGATCCCGGCGGCGGCCATCAGACGGCTCATGTCGCGCCGCTGCGCGGAGGTGACGAGCGTGACGACGCTGCCGGAGCCACCGGCGCGGGCGGTACGGCCACCGCGGTGGAGGTAGTCCTTGTGGTCGGCGGGCGGGTCGACGTTGACGACGAGATCGAGGTCGTCGACGTGGATGCCGCGCGCCGCGACGTTGGTGGCGACGAGCGCTGTGACCTGACCGGACTTGAACTGGGCGAGGGTGCGCGTGCGTTGGGGCTGCGACTTGCCGCCGTGCAGGGCGGCGGCCCGTACCCCGCTCTGGAGCAGGTGCGTGGTGAGCTTGTCGACTCCGTGCTTGGTGTCCAGGAAGAGGATCACGCGTCCGTCGCGGGCGGCGATCTCCGTGGTGGCGGCGTACTTGTCGCCGCCGTGGATGTGCAGCACGTGGTGTTCCATCGTGGTGACCGCACCGGCCGAGGGGTCGACCGAGTGGACGACCGGGTCGCTGAGGTAGCGGCGGACGAGGAGGTCGACGTTGCGGTCCAGGGTGGCGGAGAACAGCATTCGCTGGCCGCCGGCCCTTACCTGGTCGAGGAGTTCGGTGACCTGCGGCAGGAAGCCCATGTCGGCCATCTGGTCGGCCTCGTCGAGGACGGTGATGGCGACCTGGTCGAGCCGGCAGTCGCGCCGCTCGATGAGGTCCTTGAGCCGTCCGGGTGTCGCGACGACGACCTCGGCGCCGGCGCGCAGGGCGCCTGCCTGCCGTCCGATCGACATGCCGCCGACCACCGTGGCCATGCGCAGCCGCACCGCCTTGGCGTACGGGGTGAGGGCGTCGGTCACCTGCTGGGCGAGCTCGCGGGTGGGTACGAGGATCAGGGCGAGGGGGCTGCGCGGTTCGGCGCGCTGCCCGGCGGTGCGGGCCAGTACGGCGAGGCCGAAGGCGAGGGTCTTGCCGGATCCGGTGCGCCCGCGGCCGAGGACGTCGCGGCCCGCGAGGGAGTTCGGCAGCGTGGCCGCCTGGATCGGGAAGGGCTCGGTGACTCCGAGACGGGTCAGGGTTTCCACGACGCCGTTCGGCAGGCCGAGCGCGGCGAAGTCCTCGACGGGCGGCAGGGCCGGGGTGACCGTGACCGGGAGGGCGAACTCTCCCTGGAGCGCGGCCGGGCGGCGGGAGGGTCCCTTGGAGTAGGGGCGGCCGGCCGAGCGGGAGCCGCCGGGCCGGGGGCCGCCGCCGGAGCGGGAGCCCTCCGGGGCGCGGAAGCCGCCGGAGGAGCGGGGGCCACCCGCGTGTCGGCCGTTCGTGCGAGTTGAGCGGTTCATGAAGAACCTTCCTCGATGCGGCGCGTATCGAGGAATTCTTGGCAGCACTGACTCCAGTGCCCAGAATTGCAGGAACGGCCGGGGGGGAAAGAAACAAAAACCCGGCCGCCGGAATATTCCGTGACCGGCCGGTCAAAAGAGACGGACGGACCCCGGGTGGATTCACCGGACTGTCGTCGTCACGTCGGATCACAGGGGAAATGCGTTCATTTCCCGGAAACAAAACGAGCCGGGGCCCGCACCCAAGGTGCGGGCCCCAGCTACGAAGTGCGCGTCAGCGTCAGGCGGGAACGATGTTCTCGGCCTGCGGGCCCTTCTGGCCCTGCGTGACGTCGAAGGTCACCTTCTGGCCCTCCTGGAGCTCACGGAAGCCCTGGGTGGCGATGTTCGAGTAGTGAGCGAAGACGTCGGCGCCGCCGCCCTCCTGCTCGATGAAGCCGAAGCCCTTTTCCGCGTTGAACCACTTCACGGTGCCAGTAGCCATGTCATATCTCCTTCGGGGCAGTGCCCGTGGAATTCACACTGTGTGAACTCCGCGTCGCCGCGATGATTACCCCGTCCGGAATGACCCGGCAATACAAAGTGCCCCGCCGACACATAACGCCGACTGAGCACTTGAAGTCTCTGGGAACCACAACTGCAACTGATATCGACAGTAGCACGCCCTCGCCGACGGCGCAGGGTTTTCCTTACCGCTCCGCCGGTCGGCGGATAAACCCTCATCGCGCATCACGCGAAATTCTGCATTTGCCGTCACAGATATCCGACGACGGCGCCCTCAGGACGACGGCGCCTCCTCAGGCCTGGCACGGGTTCCGCGCAGCTGCTCGTTGATGCGCTGGGCCTCTTCGAGCTGGTCCTCGAGGATGACGATCCGGCAGGCCGCCTCGATCGGCGTGCCCTGGTCCACGAGCTCGCGGGCGCGCGCGGCGATGCGCAGCTGGTAGCGCGAGTAGCGGCGGTGGCCGCCCTCGGAGCGCAGCGGAGTGATCAGGCGGGCGTCGCCGACGGCCCGGAGGAAGCCGGGCGTGGCGCCGATCATCTCGGCGGCCCGGCCCATCGTGTAGGCGGGATAGTCGTCGTCATCGAACCGATCGGGGCCTTGCGTGAGGGTCTCTGGGGGCATTTGCACCTTTTCTGGAACGCGTCGAGGGGCCTGGTGCCGTACGGCACCAGGCCCCGAGGGGTTTCAACACCATCTACCGGCCCTGTGTGCCGGCTCTCTGTGACCGCACGGCCGCCCTGCTGAGCGGGGGTGCGGGGATCGTGAATGCGTGACCGGGGACCACCTTCCAATCCGGGGCCTGCGGTACCCGGGCGATGCCGTGCCTCGTCCGGGCGATCCTGATGGCGTCCCACTCCCTTCTTGCACTTCCTTGCCTGTAACGGCTTCCAACGTCTTTGACTACACCAAGAACTCTAACAACGGCGGTTACGCATGTCTACTTCCGTCGCGATAGATTTTCGGGAGCGGAGGAGGAGGGATCCAAGGACCCACGCGCCCCCTGTCGTCGGTAGGCTCACCAGTCATGTCGAAGCCTGACGAACTGCTCGTAGACATCGCCACCCTGGTGGAGTCCGAGCACAGCAATCAGATGTCCCTCACCGTGGTCGTGGCCGGTGCCGTCATCACCGGACGGCTGGCCCCTGAAGCCCTGTGGCGGCGGCGTGTCGCCGAAGTCCTGAAGGACTCCGCCCAGCTGGGCCCGTTCGCCTCCGTATTCGAGACCGACGAGGCACCCGACGACCCGCCGCGGGACACCACGCCCCCCACCCACCTCCACTTCCACCTGGCCCGGATCCTCCAGGGCACCCTGGGCCTGCCGGAGACGGGCGGGATGTACCGCATCGCCCTCCAGGACGTGAGCGCCTGGAGCGTGGGCGACCTCAGCTACTCCGACCACTGACCCGCGCCGGGCCCGGGTCCGGTTCCGCGCTCTGCCCGGAACCGGACCTGAGTCCGGCCTTGTCAATTTTTCTCCTTCGAGCTATATAGAAATCCGTAGGGCATCGCACCCAGCACCTGACGAAGGGAGTGACCCGTGATGCTCATGCGTACCGACCCGTTCCGTGAGGTCGACCGCCTCGCCCAGCAGGTCTTCAACAACGCCCGTCCCGCAGGGATGCAGATGGACGCCTACCGGCAGGGCGACGAGTTCGTCGTCCACTTCGATCTGCCGGGCGTCGACCCCGAGTCGATCGACCTGGACGTGGAACGCCACGTACTGAACGTCCGTGCCGAGCGCCGCTCCCCCGCCCCCGAGGGCGTGGAGCTGATCGCGGGCGAGCGCCCCACCGGCACCTTCTCCCGCCAGCTGTTCCTCGGCGACACCCTGGACACCGAGCGGATCGAGGCCTCGTACGAAGCGGGCGTCCTGACGCTGCGGATCCCGGTGGCCGAGCAGGCCAAGCCGCGCAAGATCCAGATCAGCGGCGGCGACAGCGGACGCCGGCAGATCAGCGGCTGACCATGCGAGAGACGGCCGCGTGGTGAGCGCGGCCGGTCGACAAGAGAAGGTCGACAACCGAAGGTCCACAAGAGAAGACGGAGGAGAACGCACGATGAGATGGAGCGAACTCATCGAGGCGGTAAGGGAATCCGGGCAGTACGCCACCGCCGCGGAGGCGGAGCGCGTGACGCGCACCGTCCTGTCCGCCCTCGGCGGCCATGTCGTCGGGGACGAACGCGTCGACCTGGCGGCCCAGCTGCCGGTCGAGGCGGCGAGGGTGATCGCGGACCAGGTGCCCGTGACACGGCGGCTCACAGCACCTGAGTTCGTCGAGAGCGTGGCGCTGCGCCTGGAGGGCGCCACGCCGGCCACCGCCCGATGGGACGTCAGCTCCGTCCTCACCGCCTTGGCACAGGCGGTCGACGGCGAGCTCGTGGACCGCCTGCTGGACCGGCTGCCGCCGGGGTACGCCCTGCTGTTCGGCAGGGCCGAGCTGGCGCAGGCGGCCTGAGGCGGGCCGCGCGGGTGCCGTTCCCGGATCCCGGGGCCCGGGGTGCGGGGACGGCACCCGCGGCGGCGTCTAGGGCCTGTCTGACCATTCCCGTCGTCGCCCGGAGGGCGGCCTCGCGGCGTCAGGTGCGTGCTCTCGGCGTGCCGGGCGTAGGGCCTCGTACTGGATGTACTTGGCTCTGCGCCCGGCGCGGCGAGAGTGCGTGCATGGCGTCGCGAGGCAGGCGGGCATGGTCAGACAGGCCCTAGCGGCCCCTGGCCGGCTTCGGCAGGGTGCAGCCCGCCCGGCCGAGGTCGATCTTGTTGCCGGTGCCGACGCAGGGCACGAGGGTGTAGGTCTGCTGCCCGTAGTTGATGCCTTCGCGCACGGTGACCTTGCCGGTCTCGTCGACCTCGCAGGGGTTGTTGTCCGTGCACCGGCCGCCGCGGTCGTTGCCGGTGTTGTTGACGGCGACGACCTTGCCGGTGGCGTCGTCGATCACCGGGGCGCCCGAGGTGCCGCCGATCGTCTTGCAGTCGGGGGTGTAGCGGACCGAGTCCTTCCAGGTCCAGCTGCCTTCCTTGAGGCGGTGCGCGAAGCCGTCGATGCCGCACTTGTAGAGCTTCTTCCAGAAGCCGGAGGCGACCGTGATCGCCCGGCCCTGCGCGGGCCGCGCCGTGTCCAGCTCCAGCGCCTTGACCCCGTACTTGCTCTCGATGTCGCGGTAGGTGCTGGTGAGCTCGTAGAGCGACATGTCCGTGTCGGTCATGGTGGCGTACGCGATCTTGCTCGCCCGGAGCGTGGCGAGGTTGCCGCCGGAGGCGTCGAGGAGCGTGAAGCGGCGCGAGGAGGGCTTGTCGACGACGACCTCGCCGGGGGCGGGGAAGCCGCTCTCCAGGCAGTGGCCGTTGGACAGGACGAGGGCGGGGTCGCCGGGCTGCGAGCCGGGGACGCGCACGACGGAGCCGGAACAGTTGTCGAGCGCCACCGTCCCGGCGAGGTCGACGGCCGCGACCGCGGGCGCCACGGCCCGTTCGGCACCGGCGGCCGTCGCGGGCGCTGCCGTCGCTCCGCACAGCAGAACGGCGAGGCACACGCCGACGAGAGGCTTGTTCATGTGGGGGGTCCCCTCTGATGACTGATGACTGGGTGACCGAAGGTCGTTCGGGTTGTCATGCGCATTGTTGGGGTCCGCGCCCCCGAGAACAAGACCGCCCCCGGCGGGGGCGCTCGGGGCGATATTCGCCAAACCGCCGCCGGAACACCCCGTAAGCTCGCCGCCATGCAGGTCATCCAGTCGACGAAGCTCGCCAACGTCTGTTACGAGATCCGGGGCCCCGTCCTTGAGGAGGCGATGCGGCTCGAAGCGGCAGGCCACCGCATCCTCAAGCTCAACACCGGCAATCCGGCCGCCTTCGGCTTCGAGTGCCCGCCCGAGATTCTGGAGGACGTCCTCCGCAACGTCGGCTCCGCGCACGGCTACGGCGACGCGAAGGGCCTGCTCGCCGCCCGCCGCGCGGTGGTCATGCACAACCAGACCCTCGGCATCGAGACCGACGTCGAGCACGTCTTCATCGGCAACGGCGTCTCCGAGCTGATCGTGATGGCCATGCAGGGCCTGCTCGACGACGGCGACGAGGTCCTCGTACCGGCGCCCGACTACCCCTTGTGGACCGCGGCCGTCTCCCTGTCCGGCGGCACCGCCGTGCACTACCGCTGCGACGAGCAGGCCGACTGGATGCCGGACCTCGCCGACATCGAGCGCAAGGTGACCGACCGCACCAAGGCGATCGTGATCATCAATCCGAACAACCCGACCGGCGCCGTCTACAGCGACGACATGCTGCGCGGTCTGACCGACATCGCGCGCCGCCACAATCTCCTGGTCTGCTCGGACGAGATCTACGACAAGATCCTCTACGACGGCGTCACGCACACGCCGACCGCCGCCATCGCCCCGGACCTGCTGACCCTCACCTTCAACGGCATGTCGAAGGCGTACCGGGTGGCGGGCTACCGCGTCGGCTGGATGGCGGTCTCGGGCCCGAAGGCGCACGCCTCCTCGTACATCGAGGGCCTGACGATCCTCGCCAACATGCGGCTGTGCGCGAACATGCCGGGTCAGCACGGCGTCGTCGCGGCGCTGAGCGGGCGCCAGACGATCAACGACCTGGTGCTGCCGGGCGGCCGGCTCCTGGAGCAGCGCGACACCGCGTACGACCTGCTGACGCAGATCCCCGGTGTGAGCTGCGTGAAGCCGAAGGGGTCGCTGTATCTCTTCCCGCGGCTCGACCCGAAGGTCTTCAAGATCAAGGACGACCGGCAGATGGTCCTCGACCTGCTGCGCGCCGAGAAGATCATGGTCGTGCACGGCACCGGCTTCAACTGGCCGGAGCCCGACCACTTCCGGGTCGTGACACTGCCTACGGCGACCGACCTCGCGGAGGCGGTCAGGCGGATCGGGAACTTCCTCGACGGCTACAGCCAGCCCTGACACCGGCGCCCGCACCGGCCCCCCGGACGCGACTCAACTTTAGACAAAATCTAAGGTAGGATGGTCCCCATACCGCTTGGAGGCCACCCATGTACGAGCCGATCCGCACCAAGTCGGTCCACTCGATGGCCGACGACGCGGACTTCCCGCACCGCTCCCGCGAGGAGGAGCTGGACATCCAGCTCTCCGGGCACCTCGCGGCGCTCCTCGCCGTCACCGACGAGCTGCGCGCCCTCGCCCCCGCCGCCGACCTGGAGGCCGCCGCCGAGCGGCTGGCCTCCGAGGTGGCGCGACTGAGGGGCGGCGCACAGCCGGCGCGCTCGTCGGTCGCCACCGCCATCCACGAACCGCATCTGACCGCCCTGCACCAGCGCGCCCACGCCCTCGCGGGCCGCGCCCTGGTCGTGGCGGCCTCTCGCGCCGACACCGCGGCGGCCATCCTGGCCGCCGAGCGCATGGACGCCCACGCGGACGCCACGCGCCTGGTCGGCGCCTCCTGATCGGCCCCGGTCCGCGGCCGGGGAGGCCACGGACCGGGTGCCACCAGCAAACCGCCCGGGCGTGGGCCACCGGGTACGTACGCGGAGGGGCCCCGCACGCCGTTGTGCGGGGCCCCTCCGGGATGTGCGGACCGGGTCAGCCCAGGCGCTCCACCAGCGCGCGGTACTCGTCCCACAGCTCCTTGGGCGTGTGGTCGCCGAAGGTGTTGAGGTGCTCGGGGATCAGCGAGGCCTCGTCGCGCCAGACCTCCTTGTCGACCGTGAGCAGGAACTTCAGGTCGGCGTCGGCCAGCTCCAGGCCCTCGGTGTCGAGCGCGTCGACCGTCGGCAGGATGCCGATGGGGGTCTCGACGCCCTCGGCCTTGCCGTCCAGGCGCTCCACGATCCACTTCAGGACGCGGGAGTTCTCGCCGAAGCCCGGCCACACGAAGCGGCCCTTCTCGTCCTTGCGGAACCAGTTCACGTAGTAGATCTTCGGCAGCTTGGACTGGTCCTTGTCCTTGGCCACGTCGATCCAGTGCGCCATGTAGTCGCCCATGTTGTAGCCGCAGAACGGCAGCATGGCGAACGGGTCGCGGCGCAGCTCGCCGACCTTGCCCTCGGCGGCGGCGGTCTTCTCGGAGGCGACGTTGGCGCCGAGGAAGACGCCGTGCTGCCAGTCGAAGGACTCGGTCACCAGCGGGACCGCGCTCGCGCGGCGGCCGCCGAAGAGGATGGCCGAGATCGGCACGCCCTTCGGGTCCTCCCACTCGGGCGCGATGATCGGGCACTGGGCGGCCGGGGTGGTGAAGCGCGCGTTGGGGTGCGCCGCGGGGGTGCCGGACTCCGGGGTCCAGTCGTTGCCCTTCCAGTCCGTCAGGTGGGCCGGGGTCTCCTCCGTCATGCCCTCCCACCAGACGTCGCCGTCGTCGGTGAGCGCGACGTTGGTGAAGACGGAGTTGCCCCACAGCGTCTTCATGGCGTTGGCGTTGGTGTGCTCGCCGGTGCCGGGCGCGACGCCGAAGAAGCCGGCCTCGGGGTTGATCGCGTAGAGGCGGCCGTCCTCGCCGAACCGCATCCAGGCGATGTCGTCGCCGATGGTCTCGACGGTCCAGCCGGAGATCGTGGGCTCCAGCATGGCGAGGTTGGTCTTGCCGCAGGCGCTGGGGAACGCGGCGGCGACGTACTTGGACTCGCCGCGCGGGGGCGTGAGCTTGAGGATCAGCATGTGCTCGGCCAGCCAGCCCTCGTCGCGCGCCATGACGGAGGCGATGCGCAGGGCGTAGCACTTCTTGCCGAGCAGCGCGTTGCCGCCGTAGCCCGAGCCGTAGGACCAGATCTCGCGGTCCTCGGGGAAGTGCGAGATGTACTTGGTGGAGTTGCAGGGCCACGGCACGTCGGCCTCGCCCTCGGCCAGCGGGGCGCCGAGCGTGTGAACGGCCTTGACGAAGAAGCCGTCCTCGCCGAGCTCGTCCAGGACCGCCTGGCCCATCCGGGTCATGGTGCGCATGGAGACGGCGACGTACGCCGAGTCGGTGATCTCGACGCCGATCGCGGACAGCGGCGAGCCGACCGGGCCCATGCAGAAGGGCACGACGTACATCGTGCGGCCCTTCATCGACCCGCGGAAGACGCCGCCCTTGCCGTCGGTGCCCCGGAAGATCTCCCGCATCTCGGCGGGGGCCTTCCAGTGGTTGGTCGGGCCCGCGTCCTCCTCCTTCTCGGAGCAGATGAAGGTGCGGTCCTCCACGCGCGCGACGTCGGTCGGGTCCGAGGCCGCGTAGTAGGAGTTGGGGCGCAGGGTCGGGTCGAGCTTCTTGAACGTGCCCTTGGCGACGAGCTCCTCGCACAGGCGCTCGTACTCGGCCTCGGAGCCGTCACACCAGACCACCCTGTCCGGCTGGGTCAGTTCGGCGATCTCGTTGACCCAGGAGACCAGCTCCTTGTGACGGGTGGGGACGGTGTTGGTCGGGACGGTGCTGGGAGCCGCGATGTCGCGCGCCACGATTGCTCCTAATCGAGGGGTTTTTGAGGATGTATGCCCCGTGGGGGCTGCGACCCGGACGCTTCACGTGTGAATCCTCTGGCGCTCATCCGGTGCCGACCGCACTCATTTGATCATCCGACGCCGCCGCGCATCTGTCCAGAGGACCTCACACCTGAGCGGCGTGAGGATCGCCACTTGTACGGCTTCGGGTACGAGAGCGGATTTCCGCCCGTTTTGCTGACAGGCGCTGCTCCGGTTGACGCCCCCTCCGGTTGATGCCCGACTTACGGGCCCGTAGGTACGATGCCGACCATGACCGCCTCCGTCTCCGAAGCGATCCCGGAACCCGAGGGCGCCCCCTCCCTCGTCCCGTCCCCGCAGGACATGCCGCTCCCCGTGAAGCCGAAGATGCGCGGCTGGCTGCACGCCGGAATGTTCCCCGCGGTGGTCGTGGCCGGGCTCGTGCTGACCGCGCTCGCCGACTCCACCCGCGGCCGGATCGCCTGCGGCATCTTCGCCCTCACCGCCTGCCTCCTCTTCGGGGTCAGCGCGCTCTACCACCGGGGCGACTGGAGCCCGCGGGCCGACCGCGTCCTGCGCAGACTCGACCACTCCAACATCTTCCTGATCATCGCGGGCACGTACACCCCGCTGACGATGCTGCTGCTCCCCGGCGCGAAGGGGCAGTGGCTGCTCTGGGGCATCTGGGGCGCGGCCGTCGCGGGCATCGCCTTCCGCGTCTTCTGGGTCGGCGCCCCGCGCTGGCTCTACACGCCGTGCTACATCGCGATGGGCTGGGCCGCCGTCTTCTTCCTGCCCGACTTCATGCGGACGGGCGGCGTCGCCGTGCTCGTCCTGGTCGTCGTCGGCGGGCTGCTCTACAGCGCGGGCGGCATCATCTACGGCATCAAGCGGCCGAACCCCTCCCCCCGCTTCTTCGGCTTCCACGAGGTCTTCCACTCGCTGACGCTGGCGGCCTTCGCCGTGCACTACGTCGGCATCTCGCTCGTGGCCTACCGCCACGGGTGATCCGACCCCTCCCTCCTTCCGCCATCAAGGTGGCCGCGGCTCTTGAGCCGCGGCCACCTTTTCGCGGGCGCTGGCCGCCCTGGTCGCGAGCATGCTGGTGCTCGGCTTCGACATGACGAGTGCGCGCCGTCATGGGGGCGGGCGCCGCCCTCGTCATGGCCGCTCGCCCTCGCCGTGCTGCGGTGCCGTCCATGGACTCGGCGCTCGGGGCGCTGCCCGTGGAGCGCGCGGGCTCCGGCTCGGGGCTGATGATGACCGTACGGCAGGTGGGCAGCGCCCTCGGCATCGCGCTGCTCGGCTCGCTCCTGGCCTTCGCCTACACACGTGGGCTGGACACCGACGGGCTGCCGAGGCCCGCCGGTGACGCCGCCGGGGAGTCGGTGGTCGCCGCCCACGCCGTCGCCGACCGCCTCGGCAGTGCGCGCCTCACCGACTCCGCCGACGCCGCGTACGTCCACGGCATGGGCCTCGTACTGCTGGTCAGCGGTGTCGCCGCCCTGGTGATGGCGCTGCTCGTCGCCGCGCTGCCG
Source organism: Streptomyces sp. NPDC015345 (assembly GCF_043078805.1). Lineage (NCBI taxonomy): Bacteria > Bacillati > Actinomycetota > Actinomycetes > Kitasatosporales > Streptomycetaceae > Streptomyces > Streptomyces sp. NPDC015345. The sequence goes on from NZ_JBIBTX010000003.1 coordinate 595,029, forward strand.
CCGAAGGCGGGCGACGGGCCGGGGCAGGACCCGGACGACATGGGCAGGGCCCCGGCGGATGCCCGAGAATGAACGTCATGACGGCCGCCCGCACCTCCCTTCCCGCGTCCGCCCCGCAGCTGGGGCTGCGCGAGCGGAAGAAGCTCAAGACCCGCGTCGCGATCCGCGAGGCGACGTACCGGCTGATCCGCGAGCAGGGGTACGAGGCGACGACGGTCGAGCAGATCGCCGAGGCGGCGGAGGTCTCCCCCTCCACGGTCTTCCGCTACTTCCCGACCAAGGAGGACATCGTCCTCACCGACGAGTTCGATCCGCTCCTGGAGAGCGAGCTGCGCCGACGGCCCGCCGGGGAGCCGGTCGTCGAATCGCTGCGGCAGGTGCTCCACCGGGCCATGGGCCCCGGCCTCGCGGAAGAGCCGGAGATCTCCAGGCTGCGGACGAAGCTGATGATCGAGGTGCCCGCCGTGCGGGCGCGGATGCTGGAGAGCATGTCGGTCACCGGCGGCATCCTCTGCCGCGTCATCGCCGAGCGCACCGGGCGCGACCCCGGCGAGCTGGAGGTGCGGGCCTTCTCCATGGGCCTGATCGGCGCGCTCACCGAGACCGCCGCGTACTGGGCGGAGCGCGACCACCGGGACGACCTCGCCACGCTCGTGGACCGCACGCTGGACATGCTGGTGAGCGGCTTCGCGGAGACCGGCGGCAGGTGAGGACGGCGGGCCGGGCCCCGGCCGCCCCCGGCATGCCATCCTGACCGCATGAACGGTCCGGAGATCCTCGTCAGTTTCGACCCCGAGCTCACCACCTTCGTCCCGCAGGAGCGAAGGGGCGGCCCCACCAAGGCCGTTACGGACGGCGCGTCCACGCTCGGGCACGTGGTCGAGTCCCTCGGGGTGCCCCTGACGGAGGTCGGCGCGCTCGTGGTGGACGGCCGCAAGGTCGCTCCCGGGCACGTCCCCGCGGCGGGCGAGACCGTCGCCGTGCGTGCGGTGCCCCGCCCTCAGCGGGTGCCCGGCGCCCCACTCCGCTTCCTCCTCGACGTCCATCTCGGCACGCTGGCACGGCGGTTGCGTCTCCTCGGCGTCGACGCGGCGTACGAGAGCACGGACATCGGCGACCCCGCCCTCGCCGCGCGCTCCGCGGCCGAGCGGCGCGTCCTGCTGAGCCGCGACCGGGGCCTGCTGCGGCGCCGGGAACTGTGGGCGGGCGCGTACGTCTACAGCGACCGCCCCGACGACCAACTCCGCGACGTCCTCGGCCGCTTCACCCCGCTCCTGGTCCCCTGGACGCGCTGCACCGCCTGCAACGGCACCCTCCGCACGGCGACCAAGGAGGAGGTCGCGGACCTCCTGGAGGGCGGCACGCGCGGCACGTACGACGTCTTCGCCCAGTGCGGGGAGTGCGCCCGCGTGTACTGGCGCGGCGCCCACCATGACCGTCTGGAGGCGATCGTGGCGCAGGCGGTGGCGGAGTTCGGCGGGCCGGTCGGCGCGCAGGCGTGACCGCCGGAGTGGAGGCGGCACGGCTGCGGGAGCACCATGGAAGAGGGGCACGTACGCCTGCCGAGGAGTGAGTCCGATGGCCAAGTTCATGGATGTCCATCACGGCATGAAGGACATCACCGCCCACCAGCTCAGGGAGGCCCACGCCGCCGACCTGGCGATTCAGGACCAGGAGGGCGTCAGCTTCGAGCACGCGTGGGCCGACCCCGCGTCCGGAGACGTCTTCTGCCTGTCCGAGGCGCCGTCCGCGGACGCCGTTCAGCGCATCCACGAGCGGGCCGGGCACGCCGCGGACGAGATCCACCCGGTGCCGCTCATGGTCTGACCCGCCGGCCCGCGGCTCGGCTCAGCCGAAGGTGAGCACCGGCTTGATCACCTCACCAAAGGACGCGGCCCGCGCCGCCGCCTCGATGTCGGCGAAGGGGAACTCCGTGATGAGCCGCTCGACCGGGAGGCGGCCCTGACCGTGCAGTTCGATGAGGCGCGGGATGAACTCGGACGGCACCGCGTCCCCCTCGATCACGCCACGGATGCTCAGGCCCTTCGTCAGCACGGTCATGATGTCGAACTCGGCCTGCGCGCCGATCCCGACCAGCGCGAGCGTCCCGCGCTCCCGCAGCGCCGCGGTCGCCGTCGATACCACGGCAGGCAGGCCCGTGGTGTCGATCGCGTGGTGCGCCCCGCCTTCGGTGACGTCCCGGACGGCCGCCGCGACGTCGTCGACGGCCGCCGGGTCGATGGCCGCGGCGGCGCCGAGCCCGAGGGCGACCGCGCGCCGGGACGCGACGGGTTCCACAGCGATCACCTGGCAGCCCTCGGCGACGGCCGCCATGACCGCGCTCAGCCCGACGCCCCCGGCGCCGAAGACGGCGAGGGCCGAGCCCGGCCGCGGCCGCAGGACGTTGAGGACCGTGCCCGCCCCGGTCTGGACGCCGCAGCCGAGCGGCGCGGCGAGGGCGGCAGGGAAGCCGACGGGGAGCTTGACGGTGTTGCTCTCGTAGGCGAGGGCGTACGTGGCGAAGCTCGACTGCCCGAAGAAGTTGCCGAAGACCGGGGACCCGCCACGGGAGAGACCGGTGCTGCCGTCGGGGCGCGCGCCCGCGGCGTTGAGCGCGCCGATGCCCGCCTCGCAGTAGGAGCGGTACCCGGCGGCGCACTGGCCGCACGCGCCGCAGCTGCGGTAGCTGAGGCAGACGTGGTCGCCCGGCGCGACGGTCGTCACCGCGTCCCCGACGGCTTCCACGACACCGGCGCCCTCGTGGCCGAAGACCATGGGCAGGCGCGGCCAGACCTGCCGGGTGCTGAGGTCGGTGTGGCAGATGCCCGCGGCGGCGATCCTGACCAGGATCTCGTCCGGCCGGGGCGCCTCGATCTCCACGTCCCGGACGGTGAAGGGCCCGCCGGGGGTCTCCACCAGTGCTGCCTGCATGCGCATGAGTACCCCTGAGTCGTCGGTCCCGTACTGTCAACTCATGTCACCGCGCGCGGAGTTCCCCGCGCCGCCACATCCTCGCACCCGGCCGTCCGCAGCCGAACCCACATTAGGTATGTTGACATAGGTATCCCCTCATACGTACCCTGTCGGCATGCCCACCCCCAGCGCGTCCGAGCAGGACATCCAGGACATCGCCTCAGCGATGTCCTCCGTCCTGCCCGCGCTGCACCGGGCCCTGGAGCGGCGTCTCGCCCAGGACTTCCCGCACCCCCGGCTGCCCGAGGGGCAACTGGCGCTGCTGCGCCTCGTCGGGGAGCGGGACGGCGTCACCGTACGGGCGGCGGCCGACGCGCTGCTGATGAAGCCGAACAACGTGAGCGCCCTGGTCACCCAGCTCGCCGGGCAGGGGCTGCTGGAGCGCGGGCAGGACCCGGCCGACAAGCGGATCGCCCGGCTGCACCTCACCGCCGAGGCGCGGCGCAGGCTCGACCAGGCCATGAGCCTCATGGACGGGTACGTCATCGAGGCGCTGCACACCCTCACCGACGGGGACCTGGACGCCATCGGCTCGGCCCTCGGCGCCCTCAGGGGCCTCGCCCGGCACATCCAGCCGGCCGCCCTCTGACGGCTTCGGCGTACCCGCGCCGGTAGCCGTGCGGCCGGCCAGGCGTGCGGTCATGTGGCCGTACGCCCCGCACCTCACTCCCCTTTCCCAGGAAGCAAGGCACCTCCATGCCCGCCACTTTCGTGGACCACTCACCCCTGCCCGCAGCCGGCCCGCCACCCGCTCCGGCGGGGCGCCGCGGCAGGCCCTGGCTGACGCTCGTCGCTGTCGCGTTCGGCCTGTTCATGGTCGGTCTGGACGGCTCGGTCGTCTCGATCGCCAACCCGGAGATCGGCCGGGACCTGCACGCCTCCACCTCCGACCTGCAATGGGTCACCAACGCGTACCTGCTGGCGCTGGCCGCCGCGCTGATCCTCGGCGGGAAACTCGGTGACCGCTTCGGGCGGCGCACGTTCTACCTGGTCGGTGTCGTCGGCTTCACCCTCGCCTCGGTCGCCATCGGCCTGGCCGGGTCGATCGAGGGCGTCATCGCCTTCCGCGCCGTACAGGGATTCTTCGGCGCGCTGCTGATGCCCAATACGCTCGGCCTGCTGCGGGCGGTGTTCCCGCCGAAGAAGTTCGGCATGGCGGTGGGCATCTGGGCGATGGTGTCGTCCGTGTCCACGGCGCTCGGCCCCATCGTCGGCGGGCTGCTCGTCGAACACGTCAGCTGGGAGTCGGTCTTCTACATCAACGCCCCCATCGGCGTCATCGCGCTCGTCTTCAGCGCGCTGGTGCTGCCGCAGAGCAAGAACGCCGCCGACCGGCACCGCTTCGACATCCCCGGTGTCGTCCTGCTCGCCCTCGGGCTGCTCGTGGTCGTCTTCGGCGTCGTCAAGGGCGAGACGTGGGGCTGGAGTTCGGGCACCACGCTGGGCACGCTCGCGGCCGGGTTCGTCGTCCTGCTGGCCTTCGGGTGGTACGAGACGCGCCTCGGCCGCCCCTCCCCGAACGCCCGGTCCGGCGCGGACAGGGGCCACCCTCTCCTGCCGATGCGGCTCTTCCGCAACCCCGCGTTGACCATCGGCACGATCATCACCGCCGTCAACTTCTTCGTGCTGCTCGGCGTGATCTTCTTCGTGATGCTCTACCTGCAGAACGTGCGCGGCTACACGCCCGTCGAGGCGGGTGTGCGCACCCTGCCGCTGAGTCTCGCCTCCGTCGTCGCCTCGCCGCTGGGCGCCGCGCTCACCGAGCGGTTCGGCGCCCGGCTGTCGATGCCGCTCGGCATGGTGCTCCAGGCCGCCGCCTCCTTCGGGGTGCTCGGCTGGGGCGTCCACTCCTCGTACGCCGCGATGTGGCCGCCGTTCATCGCGCTCGGCCTCGGCGTCGGCATGGTGATGGCGGCCTCCTCCGACGCGATCGTGGGCAACGCGCCCGTCGAGGACGCGGGGGTGGCGGGCGGCCTCCAGGCCACCGCGCTCCAGGTCGGCGGCGCGCTCGGGACCTCCGTACTCGTCTCCCTGATCAGCAGCCGCGTCGGCGCCACCTTGACCGGGGAGCTGACCTCGGCGGGTGTGCCGGGACCAGTGGCGCAGGGCCTCGGCAAGGCCAAGGACGCCGTCGCGATGGGCATCTCGCCCGCCTCGGGCGACATGCCGACGCCTCTGCGGGCGGCGGTGACCGAGGGCAGCGGCCAGGCGTTCATCAACGGCGTCCACACCGCGGCCCTCGTCACGGGCGTGCTGTGCGTGGCGGGCGCCGTGCTCGCGGCGGTGGGGTTGCGGCGCGGGGCGGTGGGCGGCGCGGCCGAGCACTGAGCGGGACGCGGCGCCGTGCGCGTGGGCCGGGGCTGTTGGGTGCCCGGACACCGCTCCCGCCGGGCGCCCCGCCGACGCCCCTCAGGACAGCAGCCGGGCCAGTTCCGCCGGGTCCGTGGTGGGGGCGTCGCAGACGAAGCCGCGGCAGACGTAGGCCGCGGGGTTGCCGTCGACCAGGGGGCGGTCCGCGAGCAGGGGCAGCTCGCCGGAGCCGGGCCGCCCCACCGCGACGGCCGCGCCCGGCGCCGCGCCGAGCAGCGCCGTGCGGTGCAGGTCCCCGAGGATCTCCCCGACGACCGCCACCTCGCGCGGCCCGTCCAGCGCCGCCTCGGCGACCGCGAGGCCGTGCCCGATGAAGCGCGGCACGCGGGGCCCGAGCGCCTTGACGATGCCGAGGGAGCGCTCGGCCGCGGTGCGGTGCGGTGCGGCGCCGGTGTGCGCGGCGTAGGTGAGGAGTGCGCCCGCGGCCGCCGTCCACCCGGAGGGCGCCGCGTTGTCCGTGGGGTCCTGCGGCCGGCGGATGAGCCGCTCCGCGTCGGCGGCCGTGTCGTACAGCGCCCCGCTCTCCTCGTCCACGAACTGGGCGAGGACGTGGTCGAGCAGGAAGCCCGCGAACTCCAGCCACACCCCCTCCCCCGTCACCGAGGCCAGCGTGAGGAAGCCCTCCGCCACGTCGGCGTAGTCCTCGAGCACACCCTGGTTGGCGCCGGGCTGCCCGTCCTTGGAGGTGCGGGCGAGCCGCGCGCGGGCGTCCATGTGGAGGCGTACGAGAAGATCGCCCGCGCCCACGGCCGCCGCGACGAGGTCCGGCCGGTCGAAGTACGCGCCGGTCTCGGCGAGCGCGGAGATCGCGAGGCCGTTCCAGGCGGCGACCACCTTGTCGTCACGGCCGGGCGCGGGCCGCTCGGCACGGGCGGCGAGGAGCCGCTCGCGGATCGAGGCGAGCCGGGAGGCGTCCGCCAGGGGGCCGTCCAGGGCGGGGAGTTGCAGCACGGAGGCGCCCTCCTCGAAGGTGCCCTCCTCCGTCACGCCGTAGCGGGACATCGCCAGTTCCGCGTCGGCCTCGCCGAGCACCTCCCGCAACTGCCGCGGCGTCCACACGTAGTACGCGCCCTCGACATGCTTGCCCGTGGCCGGGTCCTCGCTGTCCGCGTCCAGCGCGGACGCGAACCCGCCTTCGTTCGTGCGCAGTTCGCGGACCATGAAGTCCGCCGTCTCCAGGGCGACGCGGCGCGCGAGGTCCGAGCCGGTGGCCCGCCACAGATGGGCGTACGTACGGCACAGCAGGGCGTTGTCGTACAGCATCTTCTCGAAGTGCGGCACGACCCACTCGCGGTCGACGGAGTAGCGGGCGAAGCCGCCGCCGAGCTGGTCGTAGATGCCGCCGCGCGCCATCCGCTCGCAGGTCTCCGCGGCCATCTGGAGCGCGCCCTCGGAGCCGGTGCGGGCGTAGTGCCGCAGCAGGAACTCGATGACCATGGACGGCGGGAACTTGGGTGCGCCGCCGAAGCCGCCGTGCGTCGCGTCATAGTCGCGCGTCAGGCCGAGCAGTGCCTGTGCCAGCTCGTCCTCGCCGGGCTTCTCGCCGGAGCCGTGGGTGAGCTGCCGCTCCCCCAGCTCGCGCACGATCTTGCCGGCGACCTCGTCGACCTCGCCGCGCCGGTCCGTCCACGCGCGGTGGACGCCGTCGAGCACCTGCGCGAAGGAGGGCATGCCGTGCCGGGGCTCCGGCGGGAAGTACGTACCGAAGTAGAAGGGCTCGGCGTCCGGGGTGAGGAAGACGGTCATGGGCCAGCCGCCCTGGCCCGTCGCGGCCTGCACGGCCTCCATGTAGACGGCGTCGACGTCGGGCCGCTCCTCGCGGTCGACCTTGACGTTCACGAACTTCTCGTTCATGAGCGCGGCCGTCGCCGCGTCCTCGAAGGACTCGTGCGCCATGACGTGGCACCAGTGGCACGCGGAGTAGCCGACGGACAGCAGCACGGGTACGTCACGCCGTCGCGCTTCCTCGAAGGCGTCCGGTCCCCAAGGCCACCAGTCGACCGGATTGTCAGCGTGCTGAAGCAGATAAGGCGAGGTCACACCAGCCAGCCGGTTCATACGATCCAGCCTCTCACAATGCCGGGCCGCGCCGGTGGGCCCGCACGGGCGCTGCCTCGCCCACTGGGCTCAAGCCCGGCAGCGCCGGACCTCTCAAGGCTCCTCGAAAGAGGTACGCCATGACAGCCGAGATGGTGGCGCCGCGGCACAACCGCCTCGCCCGCATCCTGGCCGATGCCACTACGTCCTCGACCCCGCCACCAAGATCTACAGGGACGGGGAGAAGCTCACCGGAACGATCAAGGCGGCCGCCCCCTGATCCACCGACTCCCTCGCGCCGACGCCCCGTACGCAGGACACTTGGGGCCGCAGGAAACTGTTGCTCTCGGAGGGGGAACCCATATGCGGGACAGCCATCAGGCCGAGGCCGAGCGGCTGTTGGCACGGGCGGTGGAGGAGGAGGTGCGGCGTTCGGGCGGCCGCGTGGACGGGGGCGTACTGCTCTCGCGGGCGCGCGGGGCCCTCGACGCCATGGCGCAGACGGCCGCCGAGGAGTACGAGGCGTACACCCGGGCCCTCGACGAGGCGGGCGCGGGCCAGCTCACCTTCGGACAGCGGTACGCGCGCGAGGGCGCCGGAACTCCCCTGCTGGTGGCGGTGGTCGCCGCCGTCGCCGCCGGGGTCTCCGACCTGTCGTTCGGCACGAGCGCCGGCACGGCCCTGGCCACCGGCGCGGTCGTGGCCGTGGCGGGCGCGGCGGCGACCGTCGCGAAGGTGACGGCCTCCCACCTGCCGGCGGCCAGCCGCCGCGCCGGGGCGCTCAGCCAGCCGGGCGGCCCCGAACAGCTGCGCCTCCAGTGGCTGACGGCACTGGAGGTACGGGGCATCCGGCCCTTCCTCGACCAGCAGCGGGTCCTCGCCGCGTCGACCGGCACGGCGACGAAGAAGGCGGCGCCGCGGCTGCGCGGCACGGACAAGAGCGCGGCGGCGCGCAGGCGCTCCGTACTGGAGCAGTCGTTCGCCCAACTGCCGGAGGTCGAGGGGCCGTTCGCGGGGCGCAGGACCGAGCTGGCGCGCATCGCCCAGTGGGTGCACGCGGCGCGCGCCAGCACCGAGACGCGGCCCACGGTGGTCATGCTGCACGGCGCGCCGGGCTCGGGCAGGTCGTCGCTCGCGGTGCGGGCCGCGCTCGATCTGCGGGACCAGTTCCGCGGCGCGTGCGTGGTGGATCTGCGCGGCGACGCCCCGCAGGAGGCGCCGCTGTCCACGCGGGACGCCCTGCTGCACCTGCTGAATCGATTGGGCGCGCCGCGCGAGCAGCTGCTCTTCCGCGAGCGGTCCTCGAAGGAACAGCAGGTCAAGCGGCTCAGCGAGCTCTACCACCAGTACCTGACGGGCATCGCGGTGACGATCGTCCTCGACGACGCCAGCGACGCCGAGCAGGTCCGCACCCTGATCCCCGAGCGCTCCGACAGCCTCGTCCTCGTCACCGCCCGCGAGCCCCTCGAACTCCCCGCGGACCTGTCGGCCTGGGTGCACCGCCTCCCCGTCGAGGCGCTGGACGAGGCGGGCGCCGAGGAGCTGCTGCGGGAGTCCGCCGAGGACCTCTCCGGTCCCTACGACGCCGAATCGGCCGAGGAGGTACGGCAGTTGTGCGGTGGCCTGCCGCTCGCGCTGCGCGCCGCCGGTTCCTCGCTGGGCCCGCGCTCGCCGCGCCGGCTGGCCGCCGACCTGACGGCGTACGGCCCCCTGGAGAAGGCCGGTCCCGTCGAGCGCGTCCTGTGGCTGCGCTACACCGACCAGCCCGAGACCGCCCGGCGGCTGCTGCGGCGTCTCGCGCTCGCCGGGCGCGCCTCGCTGGGCCCTGCCGCCGCGGCGGCGCTGCTCGCCACCGACGAGCATGAGGCGGGCCGGCAGCTCACCGCGCTCTCCCGCGCGGGCCTGGTCGACCGGCTCCGGGGCGGCCGCTACCGCCTGCACGACCTGGTGCGCTCCTTCGCCCACTCCCGCCTCCTAGACGAGGAGGAGCCCGCCGAGCGCACCGCCGCGCAGGAGCGGCTCATCGCCAGCTACGGCGAGCTGGCCGACACGGTGATCCGCCTGGTCGACGGCAAGACCTCGACCCGCGCGGACCAGTTCGGGCAGCACGGCTTCGCCTCCCTCGACGCGGCGCTGCGCTGGCTGGACGACGAGTCGACGTTCATCACGGCGGCCCTGCGGCACGCGGAGGGCGTCGACCAGCGGGCCGTGCTCAATCTGCTGGGCGCCCTGTGCGACTACTGCCTGCTGCGCGGTGACCTCTACCGCCTCGGCGAGATCAACGAACTGACCCAGGCGATCGACCAGGGGCTGCTCGGCCGCAGCGTGCAGTGGCGCACGGGCATCGCGGCCCGTCAGCTCGGCGAGCTGGATCAGTCGCGTACGACGCTGAACTCCGTCGTCGACCTCTACTTCGAGGCCCACCAGGACGCCGCCGCCGCCCGCGCGCTCGGCTCGCTCGGCATCACGCTGCACCACCAGGGCAATCTGACGGAGGCGGCGGCCCGGCTGACGGAGGCGCTGGAACTCCAGGCCGCCGACGAGCTGGCGGGCGACCGCGCCTGGACGCTGCACGCGCTCGCCGCGGTGGAGCGGGACCGCGCCCACCTCGCGCACGCCCTCGACATGCTGGACCAGGCGCTCACCCTGCACCGTCGGAGCGGCTCCGTGCACGGCGAGGCGTGGACGCACTTCCAGCTCGGCCAGCTCCGCCTGCGCATGGGCGACGTACCGGGCGCCGAGACCGCGCTGCGCGACGCGCTCGATCTGTACGGACGTACGCGCGACCAGCGCGGCGAGGCCTGGGCCATGACGCAGCTCGCGCGGGCCCGCCTGGTGGACGGCGACCCCTCGCCCGCGGCCGACGGCCTGCGCCAGGCCGTGTCCCGGCACCGCGACAACGAGGACGCGCGGGGCGAGGCCTGGTCCCTGTACTACCTCGGCCAGGCCCTGGAGGAGACCGGCAGCCTCGATATGGCGGTGCGGGACCTGGAGCGGGCGCGCACGATGTTCTCCCGGATGCGGGACGTGTACGGCCTGGCGTGCGCCCGCCACCACTCCGCCCGCGTCACCCGCGACCAGCGCGCCGCCCAGACCGGCTCCCTGCGCAACTCCGGCTTCGCCCGCCAGCTCCTGGTGGACGCCCGCGCCGACTTCCAGCGGATCGGCGTCGCGCACGGCGAGGCCTGGACGTGCCTTGAGCTGGTGGTCGTCGACGCGGGCAACAACCGCACGCAGCAGGCGCTCGCCCTGTGCGACGAGGCCGCCGAGCTCTTCGCCTCGTACGGCGACCGGCGCGGCGGCGACTGGGCCCGCTTCCTGCGCTGCACATTGCTGCCGTACGCCTCGCCGGGCGGCTGGGAGATCGGCACGGCGGTGGCCCAGGAGGAGCTGAGCCAACTGGCCCGCGCCGACCACCCGACCCGCGACGGCAAGCTGACCGAATACGTGGAGGCGTACGGCCTGCTCCTGGAGCGCGGCGCCGACCTGGAGACGGGCTGGCAGGCCTGGCGCCTCGGCATGGTGCCGAACCGGCACGCGCGGGAGGTGATGGGGGTGGAGGTGCCGTAGGGACGCCGAGGGCCGCGGGCGGGCGCGGCAAGGGACGGCTCTGCGCACGCTCCCCGCGCCCCGGACCGGCCGCAGCCTCACATCCGGGCAACGGGAAGCCGGAAGCCGGACGGAGGATTCGCCTCCGCCCTCCTCCTGCGGTGTCGCGCGCGCTAGCCCTTGGTCTCGGGACCCGCGTCCCCGCCGCTCGCCGCGCCGACCCGCTTGCCCGGCGACGCGGATTCCGGCTCCGACTCCGAGCGGATCTCCGGCTCCTTGAAGTCGACCTTGCCCATGTGCCGGTTCATCGACTTCATCAGGCCCCAGACGGCCAGGGCCATCACCGCGAAGACGATGAATCCGAGGACGCCGGGGGTCACCTTGTCGTCGTCGACCTCCTTGGCAAGAGGGACGAGATGCGTCATTGCCAGATGTGCGTTCACGCTAGGCATTGTCGCGGATGCCCGCAAAGAGGTCGTCCTCGGGGAGGGAAGTATCGACGAGCGACTTCGCGAGCTCGTACTCCTCTGTGGGCCAGACCTCCTTCTGGAGCTCCATCGGGACGCGGAACCAGCCGCCGTCCGGGTCGATCTGCGTGGCGTGCGCGATCAGGGCCTTGTCGCGGATCTCATAGAAGTCGGCGCACGGGACATGCGTGGTGAGCGTGCGCTCGACCCGCTCGAACTCGTCCCACCGCTTCAGCCAGTCCCCGTAGGGCGACTCCAGGCCGCGGTCGAGCATCGCCTGGTGCAGCGCCTCGGTGCGCGGGCGGTTGAAGCCCTGGTTGTAGTAGAGCTTCTGCGGCTGGAAGACCGGGCCGAACTCGCTCTCCGGGTACTTCTCGGGGTCCGCCGCGCCCTCGAAGGCCACCATCGTGATCTTGTGGGTCATGATGTGGTCGGGGTGCGGATACCCGCCGTTCTCGTCGTACGTCGTGATGACCTGCGGACGGAAGGAACGGATCTGGCGCACCAGCTCACCGGCGGCCTTGTCGACGTCCTCCAGCGCGAAGCAGCCCTCGGGCAGCGGCGGCAGCGGGTCGCCCTCGGGCAGCCCCGAGTCGACGAAGCCGAGCCACTCCTGCTTGACGCCGAGGATCTCGCGCGCCTCGTCCATCTCCTTCTTGCGCACCTCGTGGATGTGCTCCTGGATGTAGGTGTCACCCTGGAGCTTCGGGTTGAGGATGTCGCCGCGCTCCCCGCCCGTGCAGGTCACGACGAGCACGTCCACCCCCTCGGACACGTACTTGGCCATGGTGGCCGCGCCCTTGCTCGACTCGTCGTCGGGGTGGGCGTGCACGGCCATCAGTCGAAGCTGCTCAGTCAAGACTCGATCCTCAAGTAATCGGGCGCCCTCGGTGATGCGGCGCAACACGCGGCTTCTATAGTGACGGAACCGGGGGGCGGAAAATTCCGGCATCCCCTGTTCCTGGAGGACGATCATGGCGGCGGTGGGTTCGAAGCCTTCAGAAGGGGTTTCCGAAGGGCTTCCCCCGGGGCGGTACGGCCGCTCCCGCACGGCCGACGAGGCCGCCGACCGCAAGCTGAAGATCGTCGGCTCGGTGCTCGGCGTCGTCCTGCTCGGCGTCGTCGGATGGTTCGGCTACGACTACATCAACGGTACGAAGGTCAGCGGCGAGGTCATCAAGTTCGACATCGTTTCGGCCGGCACGGTCAAGGCACATCTCGAAGTACGCAAGGACGCCGACGCCAAGGGTTACTGCACGCTGCGCTCGCAGGCCGAGTCCGGCGCCGAGGTCGGCCGCGCGGACTTCCGCTTCGACCAGCGCGCGGACCGCATCGACAAGGTCGTCACGCTCCGTACGACGTCGAAGGCGACCAGCGTCGAGCTCCTCGGCTGCCACTCCGACTGACACCGGCCGACACACAGCCGGGCTTTGCGGGCCTCACCTGCGTTGACGTATTTCTGATGGCTTATGTCCTCCCCCGGGCGCGCCTGAATTGTTAGGCTCGTGGTTTCGCCCACCCGTGAGGGAACATCCTTCTGGGTAGGGCGATGCTTTGTATTCCCAGTACCTACGAGGAGCACCTGTGACCCAGACCAGCGAGAACGTCACCTGGCTGACCCAGGAGGCGTACAACCAGCTCAGGGCCGAGCTGGAGTACCTGTCTGGTCCCGCGCGCACCGAGATCGCAGCCAAGATCGCGGCAGCGCGTGAGGAGGGGGACCTGCGCGAGAACGGCGGGTACCACGCGGCCAAGGAGGAGCAGGGCAAGCAGGAGCTCCGCGTCCGCCAGCTGACCCAGCTCCTGGAGACCGCCAAGGTCGGTGAGGCTCCGGCCGCCGACGGCGTGGTGGCGCCGGGCATGGTCGTGACCATCGCCTTCGACGGCGACGAGGACGACACCCTGACGTTCCTGCTCGCCTCCCGGGAGTACGCGAGCGAGGAGATCGAGACGTACTCGCCGCAGTCTCCCCTCGGCACGGGCGTGAACGGTAAGAGGATCGGCGAGAACGCGCAGTACGAGCTGCCGAACGGCAAGCTCGCCTCCGTCAAGATCCTGGAAGCCAAGCCGTACCAGGGCTAGCCGTACCGGAGCCGGTCCTGACAGCGGGGCTGGATCCTTCCTCCGCTCGGCCGCCGCGGGCCCCCGGCACCTTCATCAGGTGCCGGGGGCCCGCGGCGTATCAGCCGATGACGGTGTACCCCGCGTCGCCCAGCGCCGTGGCCACCTCGACGCAGTGCTCGGGCCCCTTCGTCTCCAGGTGCAGCTCCACCTCGGCCTCCGTGAGCCCGAGGCGCGGGTCGGTGCGTACGTGGCTGATGTCCAGGACGTTGGCGTCGACCACGGTCAGCTCGCCGAGGAGCGTGGCGAGGGCGCCGGGGCGGTCCGTCAGGCGCAGCCGCAGTGAGAGGTAGCGGCCCGCCGCCGCCATGCCGTGGCGCAGGATGCGCTGCATCAGGAGCGGGTCCACATTGCCGCCCGAGAGCAGCGCGACCACCGGGCCCTCGAACGACTCCGGCTCGCTCAGCAGGGCCGCGACGGGGCTGGCGCCCGCCGGTTCGACGACCATCTTGGCGCGCTCCAGGCAGAGCAGCAGGGCGCTGGACAGCTCGTCCTCGGAGACCGTCACGATGTCGTCGACCAGGTCTTCGATCAGCTGAAACGGTACGTCGCCGGGGCGCCCGACCTTGATGCCGTCGGCCATGGTCGCGGGGTTGTCGATCGACACCGGGTGCCCGGCGGCGAGCGAGGGCGGGTACGCCGCGGACCCGGCGGCCTGCACACCGACCACCCGCACATCCGGACGCAGCGCCTTGACCGCCACCGCGATGCCCGCCACGAGGCCGCCGCCCCCGACGCCGACCACGAGGGTGCGCAGCTCGGGACACTGCTCCAGGATCTCCAGGCCGACCGTGCCCTGTCCCGCGATGATGTCGGGGTGGTCGAAGGGGTGGATGAACACCGCGCCGGTCTCGCGCGCGTACTCCTGCGCGGCGGCCAGCGTCTCGTCGACGACCTGGCCGTGCAGGCGCACCTCGGCGCCGTAGTCCCTGGTGGCCGCGACCTTGGGCAGCGGCGCGCCGGCCGGCATGAACACCGTGGAGCGCACGCCTAGGAGCGAGGACGCCAGCGCCACGCCCTGCGCGTGGTTGCCCGCGCTGGCGGCGACGACGCCCGCCGCGCGCTCCTCGGGGAGCAGGCCCGCGATCCGTACGTACGCGCCGCGCAGCTTGAACGAGCCGGTGCGCTGGAGGTTCTCGCACTTGAGGTGGACCGGGGCGCCGACCAGCCGCGACAGGTGCCTGCTGCCCTCCATCGCCGTCATCCGCGCCACTCCGGAGAGCATCTTCCGCGCGCCGCGCACGTCGTCGAGGGTGACCGTCGGCAGGGAGTGAGGCGTGCGGTAGTCCATGGCCTCAAGTCTCGCAGCCCGCGCCCGGGCGCTCCCGCGGTGACCAAGGGACGAGACCGTTCTGCGCGTAGGTTTGCGCAGCGCAGGTACGGTCCGCGCCGTGGCCGCGTACCCTGTCCCCCAACCCACCGCCCTCGCATGAAGTGAGCCCCCGGCCATGCCCACAACTCCGGACATGACGACCGCCAGTGATCCCGGCCTCCTCGACAGCCTGCAGCACCAGGTGGCGGTCTTCGCCCGCCGTGCGGAGCAGACCCGCCTCGGCGGCGTAGGCCAGGTCCGCAACTCCATGGACCGCGCCGCGTATCTGCTGCTCAACCGCCTCGACAAGGAAGGCCCGATGGGCGTCAAGGCGCTCGCCGCGAGTATGGGCATCGACTCCTCGACGGTCACCCGGCAGGTCGCCCCGCTGGTCGACACGGGGCTCGTCAAGCGCACCTCGCACCCGGAGGACGGCCGTGCCGTGGTGCTCCAGCTGTCGCCGCGCGGCCAGGCCAGGCTCGACGAGGTGCGTTCCTCGCGCCGCGAGCTGATGGCCGAGCTGACGCAGGACTGGGCGCCGGAGGAGCGCGAGAGCTTCTGCGCGCTCCTCACACGCTTCAACTCCGCCCTCTCCGCGCGCCAGACGTCACACACGACACCCGGCGGTGAGGTTCCGGCCACTCCGGAGTCTTGACCCCGGCCCCGCCCCTGGCCTCATATGAGACCGGGAGGCGCGGTGCGAGAACGGCAGGCGTTCCAGGATGCCCGCCGTGCCCGGGAGTTCGAGGCGTTCGTCGCGGGCGCGGCCGGCAGGCTCCTGCATGCCGCGACGCTGCTCACCGCGGAGCAGCCGCGGGACAACCCACGCGCGCGTGCCCTGCTGACCGCCGCCCTCGCGCATACGTACGCGACGTGGGACCGGCTGCGCGGCGAGGACCCGTACGACCGCGCCCGCCAGCAGGTCGCCCTGCGCTTCGCGCGCGGCGCCTGGCGTCGCCACCGCGGCCACGGCGGGGTGCTTGAGCGGCTCGGCCCCCAGGAGCGGCTGATCCTGGTGCTCCGGATGTACGAGGGGGTGGCCGAGGAGCAGACGGCGGCGCTCCTCGGCCTGCCCGCCGACCGGGTCGGGGCGATCTGCGCCCGCGCGATGGCGACGGTCCTGCACCCGCCGCGCGGCCCGGCGCCGGTGCGGGCGCTGAGCGGGGCGGCGCCGTCATGAACAGGTCTCGGGGCCTCATGTGCCCGGCGGTGCCGTCATGAGCCAGTACGAGCGCAAGGAGAGCGCCGTGCGGCGGATCCTGGAGGGCGCGCAGCCCGCCGCCGTGCCGCCGGAGCTCTTCGACGAGGCGGTGCGGCGGGGCGGGCGGTCGCTGCGGCGGCGCAGGGCCCTGCGGCGGCTTCTGTGGCTGGTGCTGCTGGCCGCCGCCGTGGCGTTCACGGTGTGGGCGTGCGCCGCCCGGCCCTGGGTGGAGCCGCCGTCGGACACGACTCCACCCCTGACGCGCTGGTGACCGGCTAACGCGGGGCTCCTAGCCCAGTGCCTGCTGGAGGTCGGCGAGCAGGTCGTCGGCCGCCTCGATGCCCACCGAGAGGCGCACCAGGTCCCCGGGGACCTCCAGGGCCGAGCCCGCCACCGAGGCGTGCGTCATGCGGCCCGGGTGCTCGATGAGGGACTCCACGCCGCCCAGGGACTCGCCGAGAGTGAAGAGCCTGGCGCGGTTGCAGACCTCGACGGCCGCATCCTCGCCGCCCTCGACCCGGAAGGAGACCATGCCGCCGAACGCCTTCATCTGCTTGGCGGCGATCTCGTGACCGGGGTGCTCCGGAAGGCCCGGGTAGAGGACGCTCGTCACGCGCGCGTGGCGGGTCAGCATGTCGGTGACCTTGGTGGCGTTCTCGCTGTGCCGGTCCATGCGCACCGCGAGGGTCTTGATGCCGCGCAGCACCAGCCAGGCGTCGAAGGGCCCGGCGACGGCGCCCATGGCGTTCTGGTGGTACGCCAGCTCCTCGCCCAGCGCCTCGTCGTCGACGACGAGCGCGCCGCCGACGACGTCCGAGTGGCCGCCCATGTACTTCGTCATGGAGTGCACGACGACGTCGGCGCCGAGCGCGAGCGGCTGCTGGAGGTAGGGGCTCGCGAAGGTGTTGTCGACGACGAGGCGGGCCCCGCTCTCACGGGCGATCTGCGCGACGGCGGCGATGTCGGTGATGCCGAGGAGCGGGTTGGAGGGGGTCTCCACCCAGATGGCCTTCGTACGGTCGGTCACCGCCGCCCGGACCGCCTCCGGGTCGGAGGTGTCGGCCACGGACCACTCCACGCCCCAGCGCGAGACGACCTTGGCGAAGAGCCGGAACGTACCGCCGTACGCGTCGTTCGGGATGACCACGTGGTCGCCGGGGGCGAGCAGCGCACGGAGGAGGCAGTCCTCGGCCGCGAGGCCGGACGCGAAGGCGAGGCCGCGGCGGCCGCCCTCCAGGGCGGCCAGGTTCTCCTCCAGGGCGGTGCGGGTCGGGTTGGCGCTGCGGCTGTACTCATAGCCGCCGCGCAGGCCGCCGACGCCGTCCTGCTTGTAGGTCGAGACCTGGTAGATGGGCGGGACGACGGCGCCGGTGAGCGGGTCGGCCGTGTTGCCCGCGTGGATCGCCACGGTCTCGAAGCTCTGCGTACTGGGCGTGCTGTGCGAGTCACTCATGCGGCCTGAGCGTAGTGCGCGCGGGGGCCGGTGCGCCGGGTCGGTCCGGGTACGTCCCGGCAGGTTGGCCAATTGTCGGACCCGTCTGGTTCGCTTGGGTCATGGAGATTCTCTGGTTCCTGTTCGCGGTGATCGTCATCGGCGCGGTCCTCGGGCCCGTGCTGCTGCGCAGGCGCGGTGGAATCCGGCAGGTGGCGCCCGGTTCGCCGGACGCCGCGGACCCGGCGGACTACGGCTTCCTGCGCCAGGAGGAGCTGGACATCCGCATGCCGGGGGCGGACGCCGATCTCCTCGAAGTGCTCGACCTCGTGCAGCGCACGCAGGAGTGGAAGGCCGCCTCTCAGCTCCTCGCGGGCACCGAGACGCACGGTGAGCTGCGCTGGCAGCGCGTGCAGGCCTTCGCGGGCGCGGCCTCGCTGGAGCTCCAGCAGCGGCCGGGCGGGGTGAGCGGCAGCCCCGGCGGGCAGTGGCTGCGGGTGTGGCGGGCCGAGGCGCCCAAGGACGCGGGCGGCGCCGCGGTGCACGCGGAGTTCCTCGTCCAGCAGGCGTGGCGCACGGCGGAGCAGGGGACGGACGAGTTCCGGATCATTCTGGAGGAGGCCAGGGAGGCGTGCGCGCAGGCGGCGCTGCTGGCGCCGGGTGACCCGATTCCGTACATCGTCGAGCTCTCGATCGCCCGCGGGCTCTCGTACTCCCGAGAGGAGTTCGAGCAGCTGTGGCTGAAGATCCTGGACCGCGCGCCCGCGCACATGGGCGCCCATCTGGCGGCGCTGCACTACTGGTGCGAGAAGTGGCACGGCTCGCGCGACCTCGCGTACGGCTTCGCGGAGGCGGCCGCTGCGCGCGCGCCGCGTGCCTCCCTGCTCGCGGCGCTCCCGCTCTTCGCCGTCTATGAGCACTTGCCCGAGGTGAACCTGGTCCGCGGCTTCTATCAGAGCGAGGTCGTCACCAAGGCCGTCGAGGGCGCCCTGTTCGCGGTGCACGCCGCGCGCCCGGACGACCCGATGCTGGCGCACGTCCGGCATCTGCTGATCTTCTTCCTGGTCCACTGCGAGCGGTGGGCGGAGGCCATGAACCAGCTGGTGCACGTGGACGGCCACGTCGGGGCCCTGCCCTGGACCCTGACCACGGACCCGGCCGAGAGCTACGCGCTGTACCGCGCGCTGGCGGTCGCGGGGTACGAGGCGAACGGCGGAAGCCCGGCGACGCTGCCGCACTGAGCCGCGGGCCGCGAGCCGTCCGGAATGCGGGGGGCCGCGAGCACGTTCCCCTGACGCACCCCTGTGAGGGTGCGCCCCTGCCAGGTCCCGCACGAGGAGAGACCCACATGATCTTCGGCCGCACGCCCGAGCTCCCCACCCCCGAGCAGGCCCTGAAGGGCCGGGCGACCCCGGAATTCGAGGTCCCCGCGCGCCACACGGTCCTCGGCAACCCGCTGCTCGGCCCCTATCCCGAGGGCCTCCAGGTCGCGGACTTCGCTCTGGGCTGCTTCTGGGGCGCGGAGCGCAAGTTCTGGCAGACGGAGGGCGTCTGGACGACGTACGTCGGCTACCAGGGCGGTTACACCGAGAACCCCTCCTACGAAGAGGTCTGCTCCGGCCTGACCGGCCACACGGAGGCGGTCCGCGTCGTCTTCGACCCGTCGAAGGTGTCGTACGCGTCGCTCCTGAAGCTCTTCTGGGAGTCCCACAACCCCACGCAGGGCTTCCGCCAGGGCAACGACGTCGGCACGCAGTACCGCTCGGCGATCTACACGCACTCCCCCGAGCAGGAGGCCGGCGCGAAGGCGTCCCTGGAGGCCTACCAGCAGGTCCTGACGGCCGCGGGCCACGGCACCATCACGACGACGGTCCTCCCGGCGGAGAACCGCCCCTTCTGGCCGGCCGAGCCGTACCACCAGCAGTACCTGGACAAGAACCCGGACGGCTACTGCGGCATCGGCGGCACGGGCGCCCTCCTGGACACGCCGTCGGAGACGAACTGGGGGCGGGCGTGCCCGACGGGCATCGCGCCGGCGCCGGGCCAGAACTGACACCACGGTCACCGTCCGCCGGGTCACGTTCCCGGAAACGGACTATCAGCCGGAGGGCCTGGCTGCGGCGGTACACAAGTGGCTCGAAGAGGGGTTCGCCCTGCCTCCCCACGGAGTGACCGCCACGTTCGACCGACCCGCGAACCGGTACGTGTACACCTGGTAGGAACCCTCAGTCGACCCCGAGGTCCCGCCGCATCACGCGGCCGCCGTGTACTCCGCGTACAGCTGTCTCCGCGTGGCCGTCTCCCGGTCCGCGCTCTCACGTCGCCATCGGATCCGGTCGGCGAGAAGCGTCGCGCCGACGCCGATCACCGCGCCCAGCAACGTACTCACAGGCGATATCCACTCCACGAGGACACGACCCTAACGGCCCCCGCCCGAGCCCGAGTCGGCCACGTCCGCGCCCCCTCTGCCCTCAGCGAATCTGCCACCAGCCGAGATCTCTGACAGCGCCCCGGTCCGCGGGCAACAGTGAAGGCACGGCGCGGCGTTGGAGTCGCGGTACTTCAGGGAGGTCCGATGTCAGTACTCGGCAGTGGCTGGGACGCGGTGGTGCGGCCGCGGGGCGAGGACGGGGACACCGCCCCGTCCCGGTTCGACGACCACCTCGCGGCGCAGCTGCTCAACCAGCGGATCGTGTTCCTCGGGACGCAGGTCGACGAGGTGTCCGCCAACCGCGTCTGCGCGCAGATGCTGCTCCTGTCGGCCGAGGACCCGAAGACCGACATCAGCCTGTACATCAACAGCCCCGGGGGGTCCGTCACCGCCGGGCTCGCCGTCTACGACACCATGCGGCTCATCCCGAACGACGTCTCCACCCTCGCCATGGGATTCGCCGCGAGCATGGGGCAGTTCCTGCTGAGCGTCGGGACGCACGGCAAGCGGTTCGCGCTGCCCAACGCGCGGATCATGATGCATCAGCCGTCGGCCGGCATCGGCGGGACCACCGCCGACATCGCCATCCAGGCGGAGAACCTGGAGTTCACGAAGAAGACCATCGAACGGCTCACCGCGGAGCACACCGGGCAGAGCGAGGAGACGATCTCCCGCGACGGGGACCGCGACCGGTGGTTCACCGCCGAGCAGGCCAAGGAGTACGGGATGGTCGACCGCGTGGTCGAGTCCCTGGAGGACGTGCGGCCCGCCGGGTCGAAGCGGCGTATCGGGCTCGGGATCTGAGGGAGGGGCGGACGTCATGAGCCAGTACACGATTCCCACCGTCGTCGAGCGCACCCCGCAGGGCGAGCGCGCCTACGACATCTACAGCCGGCTGCTCTCCGAGCGCATCATCTTCCTCGGGACGGAGATCGACGACGGGGTGGCCAACGTCGTCATCGCACAGCTGCTCCATCTGGAGTCGTCCGCCCCGGAGCGCGAGGTGTCGATCTACATCAACTCGCCCGGCGGCTCCTTCACCTCGCTCATGGCCATCTACGACACCATGAGCTTCATCACCGCGCCCATCTCCACCTTCTGCGTGGGCCAGGCCGCCTCCACGGCCGCCGTGCTGCTCGCCGGCGGCGACCCGGGGCGGCGGTTCGTGCTCGACCACGCCCGCGTGCTGCTCGGGCAGCCCGCGAGCCGCGGCCGGCAGGGCACGGTCTCCGATCTCGCCCTCGAGGCGAAGGAGATGCTGCGGATCCGCTCCCAGGTGGAGGAGGTCCTCGCGCGGCACACCCGGCACGACGTCGCCACGCTCCGCGCCGACATGGACCGCGACAAGGTCTTCACCGCGCAGGAGGCGGTCGCGTACGGCCTCGCCGATCAGGTGCTCAGCAGGCGGGTCGTGCCCGCGGCTGCGTGAGGCCCGACCGGCCCGGTCCTCACGCCGCCAGGCGTACGTCCCCTTGATACGACGCCCTGGCCGGCCTCACACGGGGGTGGAGGCCGGCCAGGCGGCCCTGTGCCAGCGACAGCAGGTCCGTCAGGCCGAGGCCGAGCGCGTGGGCCGCGGCCGCGAGGACCTCGGACGAGGCCTCCTTGCGGCCGCGCTCCAGCTCGGAGAGGTACGGCATGGAGATCCGGGCCGCGTCGGCCACGTCCTTGAGCGTGCGCTCCTGCGCGAGGCGCTCGCGGCGCAGGACGTCCCCGACGACGTCACGCCACAGGGGCTCCTTGGCCGCGGGGCCGGGCTCCCGGGCCGGGCCCGGCACCGCCTTGACGGGGCGCAGAGGGATGACGCGGGCGTCGTTCGGCATCTGCCGCTCTTGGCTGCTCACCCCCTCAGCCTAGGAGGGAACCCGGTCGCGGGGCAGCGCAGGACGTTCTGCCGCCCGCGAAATCCCCTGCCCCCACAGCCGGGGCGGCTACTGCGCGCCCGAGCCCACCGACGACGCGTCCCGGCCCCAGCTCGCCAGCAGCCGCAGCCCCTGCGCCGACGCCGAACCCGGCTCCGCGTGGTACATGACCAGCGACTGGTCGCAGTCGTCCGGAAGCCTCAACGTCTCGTACGCCAGGGTCAGTTCGCCCACCAGCGGGTGGCGCATGCGCTTGACGCCGTGCCCCTTCTCCCGCACGTCATGGGTGGCCCACAGCCGCCTGAATTCGTCGCTCTTCACGGAGAGTTCGCCGACCAGGGCGGACAGCTCCGTGTCGTTGGGGTAGCAGCCCGCGTCCATGCGCAGGTAGCTGACGATGTCGGAGGCCTTCTGCTCCCAGTCGACGAAGAGGTCGCGTGCGCGCGCGTCGAGGAAGCAGATCCGCGCCCAGTTGCGGTCCTTGGGGGCGAGCTCGCCCCAGTCGCCGAAGAGGGCAGCCGCCGCCGCGTTCCAGGCGAGGATGTCCGAGCGGCGCCCGACGACGTACGCGGGCGTGCCGTCGATGGAGTCGAGCAGCCGCTGGAGCGCGGGCCGCATGTGCTGCCGGCGCGCGGCCCGCTTCTTCTTCAGCGCCTTCGGCTTCGCGAGGCGCGTGAGGTGGGCGTGCTCGGCGTCGGTCAGGCGCAGGGCGCGCGCGATGGCGTCGAGCACCTCGCTGGAGACGTTGCGGCCGTTGCCCTGCTCCAGGCGGGTGTAGTACGCGACGGAGACCCCCGCGAGCTGCGCCAGCTCCTCGCGGCGCAGACCGGGCACCCGGCGGTGGCGCCCGAAGCCGGTCAGCCCGACGTCCTGCGGCTGGAGCCGCGCCCGGCGCGAGCGCAGGAACTCGCTCAGCTCGGCCCGGCTGTCCAGGGGCCTGCCCGGCGGGCCCTGCGGGTGCGGGGCCGCGCCCTCGGAGGTGTCGTCCATGCGGTCCATTATCCCGGCTCGCCCCGCGGGTCGTATGTCCCTGAGCCTGTCCCCGCCAGTGGTAGGACCGCTGGACGTAGGCAGCACGGAGGGCTGGGTGATGTCGCGGGCGGGGGGCAGGCTCGGAGGCATGACTGAGCAGATCACCACCGTTTCCGCCTACGCCGCCCCCGCCCCCGACGCGCCGCTGGAGCTCACCACCGTCCCGCGCCGCGCCGTCGGCGAGTTCGACGTCCTGATCGACATCAAGTACGCCGGTATCTGCCACTCGGACATCCACCAGGCCCGTGACGGCTGGGGCGAGGGCATCTTCCCGATGGTGCCCGGCCATGAGATCGCCGGAGTCGTGGCCGAGGTCGGAGCGGGCGTCAGCAAGTTCGCCGTCGGAGACCGCGTCGGCGTCGGCTGCATGGTCGACTCGTGCCGTGAGTGCGAGAACTGCCGGGCGGGCCTGGAGCAGTACTGCGTCAAGGGCAACGTCCCCACGTACAACGGCCTCGGCAAGGACGGGGAGCCGACCTACGGCGGCTACTCCACGCACATTGTCGTGGACGAGGCGTACACCGTACGCATCCCCGACGGGCTGGCACTGGACGTGGCCGCGCCGCTGCTGTGCGCCGGCATCACCACGTACTCCCCGCTCAAGCGCTGGAACGCGGGCCCCGGCAAGAAGATCGCCGTGGTGGGCCTCGGCGGTCTCGGCCACATGGCCGTCAAGATCGCGCACGCCATGGGTGCCGAGGTGACCGTCCTGTCGCAGTCCCTGCGCAAGAAGGCCGACGGCGAGCGGCTCGGCGCCGACCACTACTACGCGACCAGCGACGACGCCACCTTCGAGCAGCTGGCGGGGTCCTTCGACATGATCCTCTCCACGGTCTCGGCGCCGCTGCCGCTGGACAAGTACCTGGGGCTGCTGCGCACCGAAGGCGCCTTCGTGAACGTGGGCGCGCCGGAGGAGCCCGTCTCCCTCAACCTCTTCTCCGTGATCGGCGGCGGCAAGACCCTCGCCGGTTCCATGATCGGCGGCATCCGGGAGACGCAGGAGATGCTGGACTTCTGCGCGGAGCACCAGCTCGGCTCGGAGATCGAACTGATCCGCGCCGACCAGATCAACGAGGCGTACGAGCGGGTCCTCGCCAGCGACGTGCGCTACCGCTTCGTGATCGACGCGGCGACGATCTGAGGGTCCTCCACGCTCGCTGTGACAAACGGTCCTCGTGGCCGGAAAACGCCTCGGTCGCGGGGCCTGGTCCGCAGGGCGCGGCGGAACCGGGACCCGTGACCGATCCGGGCGCCGTGCGCCCCGGCCTACCGTGGTTCTCGTCAGCGCAGGACACGGGGGTTCCGGCGAGACTTTCGGCAAGCAGGGAGGTCACACGATGTCCATCGAGTTGAACCACACGATCGTCGCGGCCACGGACAGGAAGGCGTCGGCGCAGTTCCTCGCCGACATCCTGGGGCTCGAAGCGGGTCCGGAGTACGGTCCGTTCATCCCCGTGGAGATCCCCAACGGCGTGACCCTCGACTACATGGAGAGCGGCGGTCCGATCACGCCGCAGCACTACGCCTTCCTGGTCTCCGAGGACGAGTTCGACGCGATCTTCGGCCGCATCGAGGAGCGGGGCCTGGCCTACTGGGCCGACCCGTACCACCACCGCGCGGGCGAGATCAACACGAACGACGGCGGGCGCGGCGTCTACTGGGAGGACCCGAACGGGCACAACCTGGAGATCCTCACCCGGCCCTACGGCAGCGGCGGCTGAGACGGAGCGCTCCCCTCCAGGAACGCGAGCACCGCAGGGGTCGCCACGTCCGCGAACTCCTCGAAGTAGGCGTGCCGGGCGCCCGGGACGAGGAACGTCCTGGCGTCCGGGATGCGGGCGGCGAGCAGCGGGGCGTTGGCCGCCGGGTTGAACGTGTCGTCCGTGCCGTGCACGACCAGTACCGGCGCGGTGATGCGCGGCAGCGCCTCCCACGCGTCGTGGCGGGCGCTGGCCCGCAGATGGCGGCGGCGGGCGTGGGCCGGCATGGCCGGGTCGCCGAGCGTGTGGAACTCCCGCCCCGGGTGGTCGCGTTCCTGCTCGGCGAGCCAGGCCGGGGTGTACATGAGCTCCAGCAGGGCGCGGCGCACGGCGTGCGGATCGGCCTGGTTCAGGGCGGCCCGGACCTCGGGGCCGCGCTCGACGCCGTGCGGGGCCCCGGGCGACGTACAGCCGAGGACGAGGCGGTCGACGCGCTCCGGATGGTCGGCCGCCAGCCACTGGGCGATACGGCCGCCCATCGAGGTGCCGTAGACGTGGGCGCGGTCGATGCCCGCGTGGTCGAGGACCGCGATCGCGTCGCGGGCGAAGCCCGGCGTGCTGTACGTATCGGTGTCGGGGCGGTCGCTCTCGCCGGTGCCGCGGTGGTCCATGACGACGGTGGTGAAGCGCGCGGCGAAGTCGTCGCGCACGCAGTCCCACCAGTGGTGGTTGTTGGACTGCCCGGCGAGCAGCACCAACGGTTCACCCGCGCCGTGCAGTTGATAGTGGATCGCGGCGCCGTCGGCCGCTTCGGCGAAGGGCACGGCCGGTCACTCCCCCCGCAGGTCGGCGACGAGGCGGAAGCGCTCCAGGACGAGTTCGGTGCCGTCGTCGACGGTGAACGTGTCGTCGCCGAGCGCGGCGCGCAGCTCCGCGCCGTGCCAGAAGCTCTCGTGCCCCGCCCGCCACGCGGCGACGGTCGTGTACCCCTCGCCTTCGTCCACGGCGTGGGCGAGGTCCACGTCGGCCAGCGGCACGACCCGCACGTCCGTCGTCTCGATGACGGCCACGGGCCGGTCGTCCGAGTCGACGACGACCGCGCGCTCGCCGGCGGCCGGGAGCGGGTAGCCGTCGCGTTCGTAGTCGAGGAGGAGGCCCGTCGTCGACGTCTTGGAGCCGTCCAGGATCGCCGCCACGAGCTGGTCGCGCAGCGGTCCGGGGAAGGCGAACTCCGCCTTGGGGAGCGCGTCGTGGGTGTCCTGGCTGCCCTGCGGTGACGTGGTCATGGGAGCACAGTAATGGCCCGCCCGGCTCATCCTGGGGCTCACTCCTGGGGCGGGCGGGACGCGCCCCAGTCCCACAGCGCTTGCAGCACCGGCCCCAACGCGCGGCCGTGCGGGGTGAGTTCGTAGGTGACCGCCGGGGGCCAGCCGGGAGTGCGGGTGCGCTCGACGGCGCCCGCGGCGGTGAGCTGGGCGAGGCGGTCCGTCAGCACCTTGTCGGACAGCTCGGGTAGAGCCGCGGCCAGTTCGCTGTACGTGCGCCGCTCGTGCCGCAGCAGCTCGCGGACCAGGAGCGTCGTCCAGCGGCCGCGCAGGGCGGCGAGGGTGATCTCCACGGGACAGGACGGGCTCGGGGCCGTGACCCTGGCCCGCGCGTCGTCCGGGAGCCCCGGGCGGCCGGCTCGGGCCGCGCCGCTTACCGTTCGGTGAGTCACGAGTCCCTCTCCTACCGTCTGGGCCATGACGATATCGACACCGTCCCTGCCCACCCGCGCCGAGGACGTCCCCGCCGCGTTCGCCGAGCGGTTCAACAGCGGTGACGCCGAGGCCGTGCGCGAGCTCTACGAGGAGCGGGCCGCCTTCGTGCCCGACACCGGAGCCGCCGTGCACGGCAGCGCGGAGATCACGGCCGCCAACGGCCCCTTCCTCGCGCTCGGCCTGCCGATCTCCGTGACGCCGCGGCATGTGCACGTCGCCGGGGAGATCGCCCTGCTCGTCGTCGACTGGGAGATCGGCGACGGCGTGGTGCGCTCCACCGCGACGGACGTGGCACGACGCGGCGCCGACGGGTTCTGGCGATACGTGATCGACAGTCCCTTCGGCGCCGCGCCGCGGTCAACGCGCTAGTGGGGCAAGGTCACTTGCCGTAGTACGCGTTGTGGATCGACAGCGTCGACTTGTTCCCCTTCTTGTCCGTGATCTTGGCGTGGAAGGAGATCCCCTTGTCCTTCTCGGGGTTCTTGACCGAGATCTTCCCGTTGACGACCTTGACCTGCTTCCAGGTCTGGCCGTAGTCGTACGAGACGTAGACGTACAGGGACTTGAGGTTCGCACCGGCCGCCGCGCCCTGGACCGTGACCGGCACGGACTGGGTCTTGCCGGCCTCCGCCCCGCTGCGCAGGTCGACCGCCGGGCTGAACCGCACGACGGAGACGGGCAGCTTCGCGCTGTCCACCTTCTTGGAGCGGAACTTGAAGCTCGCGTCGACGCGGGTGGAGGCCGCCGCGACCTTCACCGACCGCTTCACCGACGTCTTCAGCTCGTACGCGGCATCGCCCGAAGGCACCTTGAACGGCGCCCCGCCGACCAGCGGGTCGTCGTTCTCGCCCAGCTTGGTGCCGTTGCGGTACAGCGTGGTCTTCACCGACGTGTAGAGCGAGGAGCCCAGGTGGTTCTTGCCGTCGGCGAACAGCGGCAGGGAGCCCACGATCTCGTTGTCCTGGCGGAAGACACCGAGGTCGCCTCCGACGCGCGGCCCGAACACGGCCGTGTTGAAGGTCTTCTCGTAGCTCTGGCCGCCCTTGAAGGCCTGCGCGGCGCCGAGCGTGTAGCCCGCGTCGACGATGGGCCAGCCGTCCGGGCCGGTCCCGGCCTGCTGCTCCAGGTCGAGGCTCCACTTCGCCTTGTCCACGGTGGACAGGTACAGCGTCCGGGTGGTGGGCAGCGGACGCGGTATGCCGACCGAGGAGCCGCTGGTGCTGCCCGGGAGGCTGCCCATGGCGCTCAGCGCGCCCTTCTTGCCCGAGGACGACGCGCCGACGTTCACCTTGACCTTGGCGAGCTCGGCCGCCTTGAAGTGCCTGGTGTAACCGGTCGCGACCTGCTTGACCTTGCCACCGGTGACGATGTCGTACTCGGTGTCGTCACCCTTGGTCCAGTGCCCGCCCCACTGCTGGAACAGCGAGCCGTCGGTGACCGCCGCACCCTGGTGCTTCGTACGGAAGCCGGCGTACGAGTCGAGCCACCAGCCGAAGCTGTAGCTCCCCTGCGGGACGTCGACCGTGTAGTCCGGGGCGGCGAACCCCAGCTCGGCGCCCGCGTCCGGCACCGTGATGTCCACCGGCTTCGTCGTCCGCGCGTCCAGCGTCACCGTGGCGTCCTTGGTGACGTTCAGCTTCGGCTGCGCGATCCAGTCGGCGCCCTTCTTGAAGTCCGTCGGGTCGACGAACAGGCCCGAGTTGAGGATGTAGCCGCCCTTGGGCACGCGCACCTTGACGGTGCCGGACTCGTCGTACGGGTTGTACGACATGTCGGCGGCGGGGCCGCTGACGCCTTCCAGGTCCAGGTCGTAGGCCGTCGCCGGAGCGCCGTCCCGGCCGATGAGCTTCAGCGTCAGGTCGTACGACTCGACCTCGTTCACCACGGCGGCGGCCGTCCGCACGGACTGCCCGCCGCCGGTCCCGACGACGTACGCGGAGTACGCGCCGTCGAGGGCCGCGCCCCGCTTGGAGTCGGCGGTCAGGTCGACGGAGGCGGTGCCGCCCGCAGGGACGGTCACCTTCTTCGCGCCGAGGCCGAAGAAGCCGGCCGGGGCCGGGCGGCCCTTCGGGTCGGTGCCGCTCACCGTGACGTCGAGGGTGACGTCGGTCTTGCCGGTGTTCCGGTACGTCACCTTCTTGGTGACCGGCTTGTCGTCGGTGTGCGGCCACTGCTGCGTGCCGAAGTTCACCGACACCGGCTCGGCGAAGACCGTCTGCTTGATGGCCCTGTCGACGGCGATACGGCCCGAGCCCTGCTGGAACGGCGTGTACTTGCCGCCCTTGGTGGACGCCGTCAGGGCGCCCTTCAGCTCGGAGTACTTCCAGTCGGGGTGCTGCTGCTTCAGCAGCGCTGCGGCGCCCGCGACGTGCGGGGCGGCCATCGACGTACCGGAGATCGTCAGATAGCCCGCGGGGCTCTCGCCGACCTCCTTCGCGAGGACGCTGCCCGGAGCGGAGGCCGCGGTGATGTCCACACCGGGAGCCGTCACATCGGGCTTGATCGCGCCGTCGCCGACCCGCGGGCCCTGGCTGGAGAAGTCCGCGAGCTCGTCGTTGTCGTCGACCGCGCCGACGGTGAGCGCGGCGTCCGCGCTGCCCGGTGAGCCGACGGAGCCGGGCTCGCCGTCGTTGCCCGCCGAGATGGCGAAGAGGATGCCCTTCTCCGCGGAGAGCTTGTCGACCTGCGCTTCGAGGGGGTCGACACCGGGGGTGTCGCCGCCACCGAGGCTGAGGTTGACGATGTCGGCGCCCTCGGCGGCCGCCCAGTCCATGGCGGCGATGATGCCGGAGTCGTCGCCGTAGCCGCTGTCGTCGAGGACCTTGCCGTTCAGGAGCTTGGCGCCGGGTGCGACGCCCTTGAACTTGCCGCCCGACGTGGCTCCGGTGCCGGCCGCCGTGGAGGCGACGTGCGTGCCGTGGCCGTAGCGGTCCGCGGCGTCCTCGGCGGGTGTGCCGGGGGTGAAGTTCTTCTCGGCGACCACCTGGCCCTTGAGGTCCGCGTGGCCGGCGGCGATGCCGGTGTCCAGGACGGCGATCTTCACGCCCTTGCCGTCGTACC
The DNA here is from genome assembly GCF_043078805.1 of Streptomyces sp. NPDC015345. NCBI lineage: Bacteria > Bacillati > Actinomycetota > Actinomycetes > Kitasatosporales > Streptomycetaceae > Streptomyces > Streptomyces sp. NPDC015345. The sequence continues at coordinate 624,336 of NZ_JBIBTX010000003.1, forward strand.
CGGCGGCCCACGCCTTGTCGGCGCCGATCTGCTTGACGCTCTTGTCGAGGCTCGCCTTGCGGACGCCGTCCAGCCAGACGTGGCTGATGCCGGACGCGGCGGTGCGGGCGTCGCCCTTGCCGCTGGTGAGCGCGGCCCACAGGTCGGCGGCGTCGCGCTTGGGAGTGGTGACCGCGTCGGCGTTCAGCGACTTCAGGGTCCTGCGGACCGTGGTGTCACCGGCCGAGCGGACGTCCGCCTTGGCCCCGGTCGCGGCTCCCTTGTAGCCGACGATGACCTTGAGGCCCTTCTTCTGGGCCGCGCGGTTGCGCTTGTTGTTCAGCTCGGTGACGTCGAACAGCCGCTGGTCGATCCTGCCGTCGGCTATCAGGCGCCGCGCGTCGGCGGGTATCAGCAGCGTGTGGCCGTCCTTGCGCCGCACCTGCACCGGGATGTGCTCGCGCCCCTTGGCCCGGTCGAGCCCGATCACGCGGCCCTTGGCGTCGAGGACGGCCCGGTCGCCCGTGATCAGCGTGACGTGGTCGGTGCCGGCGGACTTGCCCGCCGCGCCCCGCGCACCGGTCGGCTGCGCCGGGTCCGCGGAGGCCGGGCTGGTCATGCCCGCCGCGAGCGCCACGGCGACGGCCGCGGCGACGGTGGCCCCGCCCGCTCTCTTCACTTGTCTGTGCAAGTCTCCCCCTGGAGTTGAAGGGGCTGCCGCCCCTCGGACACCGAAGTATGCCGAGAGTCGAACATCTGCTCAATAGTGGGGAGAAAGCGGGTAGTTGGTGCCGGTGGGTTTTTGCCCGGACATGACGGTGGCCCGCACCCTTGGCCGGGGTGCGGGCCGCGTCGTGTCGTACGACTGTACGCGTGTGCGCGCGTACGCGTGGGATCAGACGGCGGAGCCGGCCTTCCACTGCGCCCAGTCCATGTTCCAGCCGTTGAGGCCGTTGTCCGGGGCGATGGTCTTGTCGCCGGTGTTGCGGACGTCGACGACGTCACCGGTGATGGTGTTGTCGAAGAACCAGGCGCCGGGCTTGCTCTTGTCGCCCGCGCCCTTGGCGTCCTCCAGGCCGATGCAGCCGTGGCTGGTGTTGGCGTTGCCGAAGATCGACGGCGAGCCCCAGTAGTTGCCGTGGATGAAGGTGCCCGAGGAGGACAGCCGCATGGCGTGCGGCACGTCCTTGATGTCGTACTCGCCCTTGCCGTCGTTGTCCTTGAAGCCGACGGTCGCGCCGTCCATGCGGGTCTCCTTGAACATCTCGGAGATCACCATCTTGCCGTTGTACGTCTTGTTCTCGGGCGAGCCCGCGGAGATCGGGATGGTCTTGATGACCTTGCCGTCCCGGGTGACCTTCATCGTCTTCGTCTTGGCGTCGACGATGGAGACCTGGTTACGGCCGATCTTGAACTGAACGGTCTTCTGCTGGACGCCGTAGACACCGTCGGCACCCTCGACACCGTCGAGGTCCAGCTTCAGCGTGACGGTGGAGTTGCCCTGCCAGTACTCCTCCGGGCGGAAGTCCAGGCGGTTGTTGCCGAACCAGTGGCCGACGACTTCCTGCCCGCTGGTGGACGACACCTTGATCGCGGACTGGACTTCCTTCTTGTTCGTGATGCCCTTGTCGAAGTTGATCGACACGGGCATGCCGACGCCGACCGTCGAGCCGTTCTCGGGCGTGAAGCTGCCGATGAAGCTGTTGGCCGGCGAGACGGTCGTGAACGTCGAGTTCTCGTGCGCCTTGCGGCCCTCGGAGTCCTTGGCGGTGGCCGAGATCTTGTACTTCGTGGCGCGTTCGAGCTGGCCGGCGGGCTTCCAGCTCGTCTTGTCAGCGGATATCTGACCGGCCACGGCCTGACCGTCGGACGCCTTCATCACCACCGAGGTGAGCGTGCCCTCGCTGACCGTGACCTTGGCCGCGCTGTTGATGCTGGCGTTGTCGGAGCCGTTCTTCGGCGCGATCCGGATCTGGGCGGCGGAGGTCTTCTTGGCCGCCGCCTCGTCGACCTGGTTCTGCGACTCCTTGCCGCCGCCGGAGGCCTTGCCCCCGTCGTCGCCGTTGCACGCCGAGAGCACGAGCACGCCGCCGACGAGCGCGGACACGGCCGCCAGGCCCTTGCGCCCACGCCCCGACTTGCGACGCCTACTGTCCGTCATCACACGCATCTCCATAGTTGCCGAATCCCCGAACCAGCCGTGACCGGCCCCGATAGTGCCTCGTAACCCCGCATAACGTCCTGCCCGGTTCGTCCCGTTCCACTTCCGCGCGGAGTGTGGGGAACACCACGTCCGCGGTGCTGGCGCCGGTCCCCGCCACCACTGTGCGGCATGGGACCGCCGAGGGGAAAACCGATCACCGTGCGGGGATGAGACGACGGGACCCCGGACGGCGGTTGCTGTCCGGGGTCCCCGATTCCGGATCCCCTAATCCAGGTCCGGATCGCGCCGTCGGCTAGGCGAGCCTGTCGTCGCGGCCGTACATCGCCTCATGGCCGTACTCCGCGTCGGACTCGTCGTCCCCGTCGCTCTCGCCGTCGTCGTCATCATCCTCGTCGGGGTCCCAGTCCGGCGAGTCGGGGTCGTAGTCGGTCATTTCGCTGCTCCACGAGGCCTGGGTGAGCTCGATCCCGGGCACCTCGCTGACCAGGTCGAACGGATCCACCAGATAGGCGAGCGCCTCCGCACCGTCCTCCTTGACGGCGCTCTCGGCGTGCGCGCGCTCCTCGGCGGGCATCTGCCCGTCCTCCGCGACGCGGGCCAGCGCGGCACCGGTCAGCTGTTCGGCGTCCTCGACCTCCACCACCATTTCAACCCGCAGTCGCACAAACCGTGATGTCTCGTCTCCAGTCATACGAGGGAGCGTAAGGCCCGCTCCCCCCGCGACTTTCCCGCGACCCGCGCCTTTCATTACCATCGCCCCACACGGCCAATTCGCCAGCGCCACAAGGGGGATCCGATTCCGTGTCCGCACGTCGTTCGATGCTGACCGCCACCGCCGCCGGAGCCCTCCTCGGCGCCCTGTGGTTCGTCCCCTCCGCGAACGCGACCTCCGCCGGGTCGCACGACACCCCCCGGGACGACAGGCCCGCGAACTCGGCCCCCCACCACGATGCGACCGCGACCACGACCACCGGGCGCCTCGCCGACACCGGCAGCTTCGACACGACTCCGTACGTGGCCGGCGGGACGGCGTTCCTCGGCCTCGGGGCGGGCTTCGTGGCCTACTCCGTCCGCAGAGAGCGCTCGGGCCAGGCACGCGGCGCGGCCTTCTGAGCGGGCCCCGCGCGCGTACGGCGCCCTGGGACATCCTGCTGCTCGGCGGCGCGTCCGGCGTCGGAAAGAGCCGGGCCGCCGCTCAACTGGCAGCGGAGTCGGAGGCGTTCGTCGTCGAGTTCGACGACGCCGTCGCGGCGGTCCGGGCGATCACCACGGCGCGGGGGCATCCGGACCTCCACCACTTCGACGGCGGCGTCTCGCAGCTCTCCGCCGCGCGGGTCCTGGAACTCCAGATCGCCACGGCCCGGGCCCTGGACCCCGCGCTCCTCGGTGTCGTGCGCAACCGCCTGACCGTCGACGTGCCCGCCGTGATCGAGGGCGACTACCTCACCCCGGCCGCCGCGGCGCGCGCCATGCGTGCGGGCGCCGCGGCCGGGCGCGAGGTGCGGGCCGTCTTCCTGCACGAGGGCGATCCCGGGCAGATCGCCGCCAACTACGCCTGCCGGGAGCCGGACGAGGGCGACCAGACCGAGCGCGCCGGGATCAGCGCCGCGTACTCCTGCTGGCTCGGCGAGCAGGCGGCCCTGCACGCGCTGCCGGTGGTCGACGCCCGGCCCTGGGCCGCACTGGCGTCCCGCGTCCGGCAGGCGCTCGACCATGGCGCCACGGGCGTGGCCTAGGCCAGCGCGCCCGTCACCGGCTCCACCGCGGCGAGCAGCGCGCCGGAGCGGACGAACGCGTCCGCGGCCGCCAGGTCCGGGGCGAGGAAGCGGTCCGGCCCCGGGCCCGCGACGCCCGCCTTGCGGACCGCCTCGATGACCGCCTGCGTGGCGGGGGCCGGGGTGAGGCCCTCGCGCAGCTCGACGGCGCGGGTGGCGGCGTAGAGCTCGATGGCCACGATGCGGGTCAAGTTGTCGACGGCGGTACGCAGCTTGCGCGCTGCCGACCAGCCCATGGAGACGTGGTCCTCCTGCATGGCGGAGGAGGGGATGGAGTCGGCCGACGCGGGGACCGCGAGGCGCTTCATCTCGCTGACCAGGGCGGCCTGCGTGTACTGGGCGATCATCAGGCCGGAGTCGACGCCCGCGTCGTCCGCGAGGAACGGCGGCAGGCCGTGCGAGCGGTTCTTGTCCAGGAGCCGGTCGGTGCGGCGCTCGGCGATGGAGCCGAGGTCGGCCGCGGCGATCGCGAGGAAGTCCAGGACGTACGCGACCGGGGCGCCGTGGAAGTTGCCGTTCGACTCGACGCGCCCGTCGGGGAGCACGACCGGATTGTCGACGGCGGCCGCCAGCTCGCGCTCGGCGACCGTGCGGGCGTGCGCCATGGTGTCGCGGCCGGCGCCCGCGACCTGCGGCGCGCAGCGCACCGAGTACGCGTCCTGGACGCGCGGCGCGTCGTCCTGGTGGTGGCCGGTGAGGCCCGAACCGGCGAGCACCGCGAGCATGTTGGCGGCGGAGGCGGCCTGGCCCGGGTGCGGACGGATGGCGTGCAGCTCGGGGGCGAGGACCTTCTCCGTGCCGAGCAGGGCTTCGAGGGTGAGGGCGGCGGTGACGTCGGCCGACTTGTAGAGGGTCTCCAGGTCGGCGAGAGCCATGATCAGCATGCCGAGCATGCCGTCGGTGCCGTTCAGGAGCGCCAGGCCCTCCTTCTCCCGCAGCTCTACGGGCGTGATGCCGTGCGCGGCGAGCAGTTCGCCCGCGGGCTTCAGCGCACCGTCGGGGCCTTCGGCGTCGCCCTCGCCCATCAGCGTCAGCGCGCAGTGGCTGAGCGGGGCGAGGTCACCGGAGCAGCCGAGGGAGCCGTACTCGTGGACGACCGGGGTGATGCCCGCGTTCAGGACGTCGGCCATCGTCTGCGCGACCTCGGGGCGTACGCCGGTGTGGCCCGAGCAGACCGTCTTCAGGCGCAGGAACATCAGCGCGCGTACGACCTCACGCTCCACGCGCGGGCCCATGCCGGCCGCGTGCGAGCGGACGATGTTGCGCTGGAGCTGGGCGCGGAGGTCGGGGCCGATGTGGCGGCTGGCCAGGGCGCCGAAGCCGGTCGAGACGCCGTAGACGGGGTCGGGCTTGGCCGCGAGCGCGTCGACGATCTCGCGCGACGCGGCCAGGGCGGCCCGTGCCTCGTCGGTCAGTTCGATCCGTGCGTTGCCGCGCGCGACGGCGATGACGTCCGCCGCACTCGTCCCGGACGTCCCAAGGGCCACGGTGCCCACGCTGTGCATATCCATATTCAGCAGCGTACGGATTGAATCGTCAGGTGTCACGGGCGGGTTCGGCGCGGGTTATGTCACAGGTTTCGTCACAGGTGTACTAGGTGCACTCCGCCGGGGCCGCTTACCCCGGGGGCGGGGTCCCCCGGCCGCGGAACCGGCGCCGCTCCCCCGGCTCGGCCACCCGCGGGGGCGAGTCGGCGAGCCGGACCACAGGGTCGTCACTGCCTTCGCGCCCCGCGACCACCGGCTTCTGCGCGCGCGCCGCCTTCGCCCGGTACTGCGCCGCGTCGGCGAGGCGGAAGAGGCGGCGGGCCGAGTGGACGGGGCCGATCGGGTCCCCGGTGGACGCGACCCCGCAGGCGACCCCGTCCCCGAGCTCCAACTCCGCCGCCCGCAGGCACAGTTCATCGGCGACGCGCACCACCTCGTCGGCGGCCGGCCCCACCGACAGCAGGCAGAACTCGTCGCCGCCGAGCCGCGCGGCCAGCGTCCCCGGCAGCATCGCGCCGCAGAGCGAGAGGATGGAGCCGAAGCGCTCCAGGAGCCGGTCGCCGATCGCGTGCCCCCGGGTGTCGTTGACCCGCTTCAGCCCGTTCACGTCGCAGACGACCAGGCTCACCACGGCGCCGTCCAGGCGGTGGCGCTCCACCGCCTCGTCGAGCCGCAGGTCCACCGCGCGGCGGTTGGCGAGCCCGGTCAGCGCGTCCGTGAAGGCCAGCCGGCGCACCTCCTCAAGGCGTTCGGTCTGAGCGATCCCGGCGGCGGCCACCGCCGCGAGTACGGTCGCGAAATCGGCGTCGGAACGGCCAAAGACGGGCGCGCCCACCGGCCGGGCCACGTACAGCTCACCCCAGGCGCGCCCGTGCAGCACGATCGGCGCGACCACGCAGCAGCCGCGGCCGCGCCGGCGCAGCGCCGAGACGCGCTGGTGGCAGTAGCCCGCCCAGTGGCCGCCGCTGGGCCCCTCGGCCGTCTCGACCCAGGCGTTCGGCTCGCCACCGCCGGCCCAGCGCTCGTGCAGGAACTCGGTGATCTCCGGGAACTGGTGGACGGGGTACGCCTCCCGCTCCGGGAACTCCTCCTCGTCCTCGGTTCGTTCGCCCGCGTTCACGAGGACCCGCAACTGGCCCAGGTCCCGCTCCCACACGGACAGCGCCGCGAAGCTGCCGCTCAGCGCGCGGCAGGCACCGAGGGCCGCGGCCTGCCAGGACTCACGCGGAGTCTGCGCGGCGGCCATGGCCTGCGCCAGCTCCACCACGGCCCGCAGCCGGACGTCCTCACCCATCCCTCCAGGCTAAGAGGTTTACGACAATTTGGAACTTTGGGGCATAAGCCCGCCGGCTGGCTACTCCCCGGGCCACTCGGGCTTCCGCTTCTCGTTGAACGCCGCGACACCCTCCGCGCGGTCGCCCGAGAAGGCCACCGTGCGCCACGCCGCGTCCTCCACCTCGAGGCCCGCCCGCAGGTCGAGGCCGTGCCCGAGGCGCAGGGCACGCTTGGCGGCGCGCAGGCCGACGGGCGAGTTGGCCGCCATGCGGGCGCCGAGCGCGAGCGCTTCCGCACGGGCCTCGCCCTCCCCCACCAGCAGGTCGACCAGGCCCAACTCCCGCGCCTCGGCCGCCTCCACGCGCCGCGCCGAGAAGATCAGCTCGGCGGCGCGGGCGGCGCCGACGCGGCGCGGCAGGAGCTGCGTACCGCCGCCGCCGGGAATGACGCCGACGGAGACCTCGGGGAGCCCGACGACCGCGGTCGGGTCGGCCACGATCACGTCACAGGAGAGGGCGAGCTCGAAGCCGCCGCCGAGCGCGAAGCCGTGCACGGCGGCGACGGTGGGCATGGGCAGCTCCAGCACGCCGGTGTAGCAGGCGCGGGAGGTGGGGCGCTGGCGCAGCAGCTCGGCGTCGCTGAGGGAGTTGCGCTCCTTCAGGTCGGCGCCGACGCAGAACGCCCGCTCGTGGGTGGAGGTCACGACGACGACGCGGGCGGCACTGTCCTCGGACAGGGCGGCGCAGGCGGCGGCGACGGAGCGGGCCATCTCCGAGGAGACGGCGTTCATCGCCTTCGGGCGGTCCAGGACCAGTTCGGCGACATGGCCGTGCCGCCTGACCGCCACGTACTCCCCGTACCGCTGCTCGTCACCCATGACCGATGCCTCCTGCCGGTTAACGACCGTTACCCGGGGATCATGTCAGCCGCGCCCGGCACCGGGAAGAGGCCCCGGCCCCGGGAGACGGCGGGCTCTCACGTACGGCGGGCCAGCAGCCAGGGCTCGACGATGCCGAGGCCGCGGACGGGCCGCTGCCACATCGGCTGGAGCGCGAAGCGGTACGCGGGCGGCTCCTCGCCCTCCTTCTCCGCCGCGGCCGCCGCCTCCGCGGCCTGCGCCTCGGAGGCGGGCGCGTCCCCGGTCCGCGTCAGCTCCTTTGCGAAGGCGCCGTCCACGAGCACCGCGTCCCGGGGCGCTATCGACGTGAGGCGGCTCGCGAGGTTCACGGTCGTGCCGAAGACATCGCCCATACGGGTCGTCACGGTCCCGAAGGCGATGCCGACGCGCAGTTCCGGCATGGTCTCGTCGTTGGCCATGGTCTCGATGAGCCGCAGCGCGATCTCGGCGGCGACGCCCGCGTCGTCGGCGGCGTACAGGACCTCGTCGCCGAGGGTCTTGATGAGCCGCCCGCCGTGTGCGGCCACCAGGTCGGCGGCGGTGGTCTCGAAGGCCTCGACGAGTTCGCCGAGCTCCTCCTCCTCCATGCGGCGGGTCAGCCGCGTGAAGCCGACGAGGTCGGCGAAGCCGACGGCGAGCCGCCGGTCGACCATCTCCTCGTCGTCCGCGGCCTGTACGACGCGGCCGGTGGCGGCGGCGAGCTGGCGGCGCCAGACGTAGACGAGGAACTCCTCCAGCTCGGGCAGGAGCAGCTCGATGAGCGGATACGTGACTTCGGTACGGGTCATGCCCGGCTCGGGCGGTTCGGTCAGCCCCTCCAGGAAGGAGTCGATCTGCCACTCGGCGAGCCGGGCGGTGGTCTGCCCGGTCGAGCGGGCCACCTGGACCGCCATGGCCTCGCTGAGCAGGCCGGCCTCGACGAGACCGGCCAGGCGCCGCAGCGCGAGTACGTCGGCTTCGGTCAGGGCCTTGGCCTGGCCGATGTCGGGGAAGCCCATGGCTCGCCAGAAGCGGGAGGCCAGCTCCATCGAGACGCCTGCGCTGCGCGCCGCCTGGAAGGGGGTGTAGCGGCGGTCGGCGCCGAGGATGAGCTGTTCGAGCTGGAGGGCGAGGGGGTTCTTCGCGGACTCGCCGTCCGCCTTCTCGTCCTCCACGTCGGGGATCTGGTGGGCGTCCGTCCCGGCCGATCCGGTGCTGCGGCCGGGTCCGTCGTCGGGGCCGCGCTGTGCACCCGCGCCGGAGCCCGTGTCGTCGACGGTCACGCCTGCTGCCCTTCCGATCTGCCGCGGTCAGGTATCGACCGGCGTCAACTTTACGGCAGGTGTGCCGCAGCTCACTCCCGACTCCCCGTGACCTCTCGGGTGCGGGTGCGTCGTGGTTGTTCGCGCAGTTCCCCGCGCCCCTTAAGGGGCCCCTTGCCGGGTGCCGGTTCGTTGTGGTTGTTCGCGCCGTTCCCCGCGCCCCTAACGGGGCCTGGTGCGCCTCAGGCGGCCCCGCGCGGGGCCCTCCCCGGCGGGGCCCACCCCATGCCGGCTACGTCGCCGGTCGCAGGTGGATGATGTCGCCCGCTCCCACCGGTTCCTGCACGCCCTCCTCCGTGGCGAGGACCAGGCGGCCGTCGCCGTCCACCGCTACCGCCTCTCCTACGATCGCCCTGTCGCCCGGCAGCTCCGCCCGTACCCGGCGGCCCAGCGTCGCGCAGCCCGCCGCGTATGCCTCCTGGAGGCGGGATGTGGACGGGTCGCCGCCCGCCCCGCGCCACACGCCGTACCACTGCTCCAGCGAGCGCAGCACGGCCCGCAGGAGCGGGTCCCGGTCCGTGGTCGCGGCGCCTGCCAGTGCCAGTGAGCCCGCCGTCGGCACCGGCAGCTCGTCCTCGCGGAGCGTGACGTTGAGGCCGATGCCGATGACCACGCCGGCGCCGGAGCCCCCCGCGGAACCCGCCCGCTCGGCGAGGATGCCGCCGGCCTTGCGCTCCTCGTCACCGACGGTCACCAGGAGGTCGTTGGGCCATTTGAGCGCCGTGTCCACGCCGGCCACCCGCGAGAGCCCCGTGGCGACGGCGACGCCGGTGAGCAGCGGCAGCCAGCACCACCGCTCGACGGGCACCTCGGCGGGCTTGAGCAGGACGGAGAAGAAGAGTCCGGAGCGGGCGGGCGCCGACCACTGCCGGTCGAGGCGCCCGCGCGCCGCGCTCTGCTCCTCGGCGACCAGCACGGCTCCCTCGGCCAGGTCATCGGCCCGTGCCACCAGGTCGGTGTTGGTGGAGCCGGTGCGGGGCACCACGTCCAGGGAGGACCACAGCCCGCCCTCCCGCAGCAGCGTCCGCCGCAGGGAGGCGGCGTTCAGGGGCGGGCGGTCGAGGTCGGACCAGCGGTTGTCTTCAGCATCTGGCGGCGTCATGCAAGCCACCCTAGGTGTGGTAAACGCCGCACTGCCGAACGGTATCCGCGCCGATACGCTACGGGGCAGTAGCCAGCCGTAAGCCGCCATACGCACCTTTGAGCAGGCAGGGAGCCGCATCCCTATGTCCGAGACCGACATCCACACGACCGCCGGCAAGCTCGCGGACCTCCAGCGCCGCATCGAGGAGGCGAAGCACGCGGGATCGGCCCGCGCGGTGGAGAAGCAGCACGCCAAGGGGAAGCTGACGGCGCGTGAGCGGATCGAGCTGCTCCTCGACGAGGGCTCCTTCGTGGAGTTCGACGAGTTCGCGCAGCACCGCTCGACCAGCTTCGGCCTGGAGAAGAACAGGCCGTACGGCGACGGCGTGGTGACCGGGTACGGCACTGTCGACGGCCGCCCCGTGGCCGTGTTCTCGCAGGACTTCACGGTCTTCGGCGGCGCACTCGGCGAGGTCTTCGGCCAGAAGATCGTCAAGGTCATGGACTTCGCGCTGAAGACGGGCTGCCCCGTCATCGGGATCAACGACTCCGGTGGTGCCCGCATCCAGGAGGGCGTGATGGCCCTCGGCATGTACGGCGAGATCTTCCGCCGCAACACGCACGCCTCGGGTGTCATCCCGCAGATCAGCCTGGTCGTCGGGCCCTGCGCGGGCGGCGCGGTCTACTCCCCCGCGATCACCGACTTCACGGTGATGGTCGACCAGACCTCGCACATGTTCATCACGGGCCCCGACGTGATCAAGACGGTCACCGGTGAGGACGTCGGCTTCGAGGAGCTCGGCGGTGCCCGCACCCACAACTCCACGTCGGGCGTGGCGCACCACATGGCGGGCGACGAGAAGGACGCCATCGAATACGTCAAGTCGCTGCTGTCCTACCTGCCGTCGAACAACCTCAGCGAGCCGCCCGCCTTCCCCGAGGAGGCGGACCTGGAGCTCACGGACGAGGACCGCGCCCTCGACACGCTGATCCCGGACAGCGCGAACCAGCCGTACGACATGCACGGCGTGATCGAACACCTCCTGGACGACGGCGAGTTCTTCGAGACGCAGCCGCTGTTCGCGCCGAACATCCTCACCGGCTTCGGCCGCGTCGAGGGCCACCCGGTGGGCATCGTCGCCAACCAGCCGATGCAGTTCGCCGGCTGCCTGGACATCGACGCCTCCGAGAAGGCCGCTCGCTTCGTGCGCACCTGCGACGCCTTCAACGTGCCGGTGCTGACCTTCGTCGACGTGCCGGGCTTCCTGCCGGGCGTCGAGCAGGAGCACACGGGCATCATCCGCCGCGGCGCGAAGCTCATCTACGCCTACGCCGAGGCCACCGTCCCGCTGATCACGATCATCACGCGCAAGGCCTTCGGCGGCGCGTACGACGTCATGGGCTCCAAGCACCTGGGCGCCGACCTGAACCTCGCCTGGCCGACCGCGCAGATCGCGGTGATGGGCGCGCAGGGCGCGGTGAACGTCCTGCACCGCCGCACCATCGCCGCGGCCGGTGACGAGGCGGCCCAGGAGGCGGCCCGCGCGCAGCTCATCCAGGAGTACGAGGACGCGCTGCTCAACCCGTACACGGCGGCCGAGCGCGGCTACATCGATGCCGTGATCATGCCGTCGGAGACCCGCTCGCACCTGGTGCGGGGCCTGCGTCAGCTGCGCACTAAGCGGGAATCCCTGCCTCCGAAGAAGCACGGCAACATCCCCCTGTAGAGGAGCCCTAGTGATCAAGGTCGTACGGGGCAACCCGACCCCGGAGGAGCTGGCCGCCGCACTGGCGGTGGTCCAGGCGCGCGCCGCGGCGGTGGCCGGCCAGCCGTCCGGCGCGCCCGCGCCGCCCGCCGCGTGGGCCGACCCCGCGCGGGTGGCCCGCCACCGGCTGCCCGCGCCCGGTCCCACGGCGTGGGGCCGCACGTACTGGCCCGGCTAGCCGCCGCCCGGCCGGACGCACCGGGCCGGGGAAGTTGAGTACGCGTACTCAGGCGCCCCGGCCCGCCCGGCCGCAGTATCGAAGGCATGCTGTGGTCGGACCCGGAGAACAACCCGCCCAAGGACATGCGGGACATGCAGGCGAAGATGCGCCGTGCGGGCTTCGTCCTCGCCCTGGCCATGGTCGTCGCGATGTTCGTGCTCGGCATCCACTGAGCGCCTCACGCGCGGCGTCGGGGCGCTCGCTACCCTGACCGGCATGAGTGATCAGCCACGCCGCCGTCTCGTGCTCGCCTCCCAGTCCCCCGCCCGCCTCGGCCTGCTCCGGCAGGCGGGCCTCGCCCCCGAGGTGATCGTCAGCGGCGTCGACGAGGACAAGGTCTCCGCGCCGACCCCCGCCGAGCTCGCCCTCGCCCTGGCCGAGGCCAAGGCCTCCGTCGTCGCCGCGCGGCCCGAGGTCAAGGGCGCCCTGGTCATCGGCTGCGACTCGGTCCTGGAACTGGACGGCAAGGCGCTCGGCAAGCCCGCCGACGCCGAGGAGGCGACCGCCCGCTGGAAGGCCATGCGCGGCCGTGCGGGCGTCCTCCAGACGGGGCACTGCGTCTACGACACCGTTTCCGGGACGTACGCGTCGGGGACGGCCTCGACCGTGGTCCGCTTCGGTGAGCCCTCCGACGAGGAGGTCGCCGCGTACGTCGCGAGCGGCGAACCGCTGCACGTGGCGGGTGCCTTCACGCTGGACGGCCGCTCGGCGCCGTTCATCGACGGCATCGACGGCGACCACGGCAACGTCATCGGTCTCTCGCTGCCGCTGCTGCGCCGCCTGCTCGGTCAACTGGGCGTCGGCATCACGGAATTGTGGGCGTAGGACCTGCCGCGGGCGCCGGGGCGCCGCCCTCGCGCGCCCGCTTCTCGTACGCCACCAGCGTGAGGACGATCAGGCCGAGCACGGCCATCATGAAGGCGAACGCGGGCCAGCCCACCAGGCCGACGCAGAAGGCGCCGAGGACGCCGTGCACGACGGCGCAGCTGATCAGCAGCAGCCTCCCGAAGCGGCCCGGGGCGCGGTCCCTGGCGCCCGCGAGGGCCAGGATGACGCCGCACAGCGCGAGGTAGCCGCCGAAGAGGGCTCCGCCGATCCATGTCGAGACGGTCATCGCGTGCGGATCGAGGCCGGCCAGCGACATGCCCTGGTTCTCGACGACCAGGCCGAGGAACCAGTTGAGCAGCGCGATGCCGACCGCCTCCGCGAGGAGAACGATCGCGCCCACCCAGGCCACCGGTCTGCGCGCCACGGCGCCCCACCCTCTTTCCGTTCCCGCTGTTACCCCTGGTACGTCGAGCCATCGCGAACGCTACTCATGGGTAAACCTCGGGACAAGGGCTGCGCGGCAGGCAAAGAATCATTGGGCCATTCGTAGGGACTCCACAAAGAAAGCGGCCCTGCCGCAGCGCGGCTTCACAGAGACCTTGACCACACCGTGCGGCTACGCTGCCGGGGAGGAACCCTGCGTACCGTGGTACGACAAGGGTTTTCGCGGGACGAGGGGACCTCGCATCACACTCCGTGTGGGCAAGCTCACCCTTGGGGACGGGTCGTAAGGCCGTGTCGGCAGTCCCTAAACTCGGCTTGTTTCAAGGAGGGAGCCATCGTGCGCAAGGTGCTCATCGCCAACCGTGGCGAAATCGCTGTCCGCGTTGCTCGGGCATGCCGGGATGCAGGGATCGCGAGCGTAGCCGTCTACGCAGACCCCGACCGGGACGCTCTGCACGTCCGGGCGGCCGATGAGGCGTTCGCGCTGGGCGGTGACACTCCGGCCACCAGCTACCTGGACATCTCCAAGGTGCTGGCGGCGGCCAAGGACTCGGGGGCGGACGCGATCCACCCCGGTTACGGCTTCCTTTCGGAGAACGCCGACTTCGCGCAGGCCGTCATCGACGCGGGCCTGAACTGGATCGGCCCGCCGCCGCAGGCCATCCGCGACCTGGGTGACAAGGTCGCCGCGCGGCACATCGCGCAGCGCGCCGGTGCCCCGCTCGTCGCGGGCACCCCTGACCCGGTCTCCGGCGCCGACGAGGTCGTCGCCTTCGCCGAGGAGCACGGGCTGCCCATCGCCATCAAGGCCGCCTTCGGCGGTGGCGGGCGCGGCCTGAAGGTCGCCCGCACCCTCGAAGAGGTCCCGGAGCTGTACGACTCGGCGGTGCGCGAGGCCGTGGCGGCCTTCGGGCGCGGCGAGTGCTTCGTGGAGCGCTACCTCGACAAGCCGCGGCACGTCGAGACCCAGTGCCTGGCCGACAAGCACGGCAACGTGGTCGTCGTCTCCACCCGTGACTGCTCGCTCCAGCGCCGCCACCAGAAACTGGTCGAGGAGGCCCCGGCGCCGTTCCTCTCCGAGGCGCAGGTCGCGGAGTTGTACGCCTCGTCCAAGGCGATCCTCAAGGAGGCCGGCTACGTCGGCGCGGGCACCGTCGAGTTCCTCGTCGGCATGGACGGCACGATCTCCTTCCTGGAGGTCAACACCCGCCTCCAGGTGGAGCACCCGGTCACCGAAGAGGTCGCCGGCATCGACCTGGTCCGCGAGATGTTCCGCATCGCCGACGGCGAGGAACTCGGTTACGGCGACCCCGAACTGCGCGGCCACTCCTTCGAGTTCCGCATCAACGGCGAGGACCCGGGCCGCAACTTCCTGCCCGCGCCCGGCACGGTGACGAAGTTCGAGGCCCCCTCCGGTCCCGGTGTCCGCCTGGACGCGGGTGTCGAGTCCGGCTCGGTCATCGGCCCGGCCTGGGACTCGCTCCTCGCCAAGCTGATCGTGACCGGCGCGACGCGCGAGCAGGCGCTCCAGCGTGCCGCCCGCGCCCTCGCGGAGTTCACCGTGGAGGGCATGGCCACCGCCATCCCGTTCCACCGCGCCGTCGTCCAGGACCCGGCGTTCGCGCCCGAACTGACCGGCTCCGGCGACCCGTTCACGGTCCACACCCGGTGGATCGAGACCGAGTTCGTCAACGAGATCCCGCCCTTCGCCGCGCCCGCCACGGACGCGGAGTCCGACGAGGAGCCGGGCCGCGAGACGGTCGTCGTCGAGGTCGGCGGCAAGCGCCTTGAGGTCTCGCTCCCCTCCTCCCTCGGCATGACGATCGCGCGCACCGCGGCGGCGGGCGGCGCCCGCCCCAAGCGCCGCGCGGCCAAGAAGTCCGGCCCGACCGCTTCCGGTGACACCCTCGCCTCGCCCATGCAGGGCACGATCGTCAAGATCGCGGTCGAGGAGGGCCAGGAGGTCAAGGAGGGCGACCTGGTCGTCGTCCTGGAGGCCATGAAGATGGAACAGCCCCTGAACGCGCACCGTTCGGGCACGATCAAGGGCCTCACGGCGGAGGTGGGCGCGAGCCTGACCTCCGGCGCGGTGATCTGCGAGATCAAGGACTGACGCACGAAGGTGCCGCATGTGCCGGGCCGGGCTGGACACTCCAGCCCGGCCCGGCGTGCGTGGCCGGGCACGCAACCGCCTGCCGTCGCGCCCGGTCTCCATCGTCATGACAGCCAAGCGAAGGCCGCCTGCCGCGCCGAATGACCGGGAGTTGCGGTTGTGGCGGACGGGCAGGGCGCCGACACTCTGCCGACGACAGACTCGGGTCCGACTCACCCGCGCTCCGGCTCGGAGGCGTCCACGCCCTGGCCGACCCCGGCAGCGACCCGGCCCACCAGGAGGAGCACCACCGCCACCTGGCCTTTCGCAAGGTCCGGCAGCGCGTGAGGACGGACTCGGCGGAGCCGTGACAAGGCCGGGCCAGGAGGCGGGGCGGCCCCGCAACCACCGCGCCACCGCCCCACGTCCTTCCCCGTGCAGAGCCGAAGACCACGGGGGCTTCAGTGACACGTACAGGGGACTTACTGGGGCTGGCGGCCGCCGCAGGTGTCAGCACCGGCGCCGCCTGGCTCGCGGCAGCCGCCGACGCCGGACAGCGCTACGCGGCGGGGTTCCTCCTGGGGCTGGCCGCGGGCCTCTCCATGGCGCTGTTGCGCCGCTTCACCCGGCTGCCGCTGGGCCGCCGCCGCCCCTACACCTTCGCCCTGCCGCTGCCCGCCCCCGACTGGCACGCCCCGCTGCCGGACCCCCACGGTGATCCCGAGGCCCTGCGCCCGCACGCCGAGTCGCGGGCACGGCTGCTGAGCGACGCCTCCGCCCTTGGCGCCGCACTGCGCCACAGCTGCGCGCTGCCCCCCGAACTCCGTACGGAGCTGGCCGCGTCCGCCACCTCGGCGTCGATCCAGGCGAGCGACTCCGTGCTCCCGCCGGCGGGCGACGGGCCGCTCGGCCCCGATCCCGCGTACGACGCCGCGTACGCCCTCGGAGAGCTCGTCGCGACCGTCGAGTTCAGCCGCATCGGGCTGCGGGCGCTGGAGGCCCTGGTGACCGAGCGGCCGCTGCGGGCCGACCCGCCCTGCTGGTTCAATCCGCTGCACGAGCGCGGGCGGACGCGCACGGTGATCGCGGGCGCCGCCGAAGAGGTCACCGTCTGCCACGGCTGCGCCCGGGAGCCCGCGCCGCTCCTGGTGCCGTCGGCGGCGGGCCCCGTGCCGTACTACGAGAGCGAGGCCGTCGACCCGCGCTGGCGGCTGCTCGGCTACGGCGCGGTGGTCCCGGACGGCGCCGCTGCGATGATCGCCGCCGCCCGGGAGGGCTTCCGCGGCGACGGCGCCGAGCAGCACGGCACCAAGCAGCTCGGCACGAAGGCGAGTTGGTGATCATGGAGGAGCTGGTCTCCGGGGTGCTGAGCGGGCTGCTCGTCGGCGCCTTCATCACGTACCCCCTGGTGTTGTGGCTGGTCCGCGAGGTGTGTGGGGGCAGGCTGCCGCCGCACCGGCGCGAACGCAGGGCGCGAGCGGAGCTGGACGCCTTCTTCGGCCGCGGGGAGACCGGCGCGGGAAGGCCTGACCGCCACTGATCGCGGCCCGTCGGCAGTGGCATCCTTGAAGGACGCGTACGTTCACGAAGGGTGCGGGGATGACGACCGGCATGGACCAGCAGGCGACAGCGGCGCAGCAGTCCGCGCGGGCCATGCGTGCCGACGCGCGCCGCAACTACGACCGGTTGCTCGCGGAGGCCCGCGCGGCCTTCGCCGAGCACGGCACCGGTACGTCACTGGAGGACGTGGCGCGCCGCGCGGGCGTCGGCATCGGCACGCTCTACCGGCACTTCCCCAACCGGCACGCGCTGATGAGCGCGGTCTGGGAGGACGCCGTACGCGATCTGCTCGCGCGCTCCCACGCCCTGCTCGACGACCCGAAGCCCTGTTCGGCGCTGGTGGCGTGGCTGCGCGCCATCGTCACTCATGCGGGTGAGTACCGCGGCCTCTCCAGCGCCCTCATGTCGGCGTCGCACGACGACACTTCGGCCCTGGCGCGGTGCAGCAAGCCCATGCGCGCGGCCGGCGCGGCCCTGCTCGCCCGCGCGCAGGAGGCGGGGGCCGTGCGGCCCGACGTCTCCATCGCCGACCTGCTGCAGCTGACCAACGCGATCTCGCTGGCGGCCGAAGAGACCCCGGACGATCCGGAGTTGGCCGACCGCCTGCTCACGCTGACCCTGCGGGGCCTGAAGGCCGACGGGTGCGCGGCGGCGTAGGTACCGCCGCCGTGGCCCCGCCCGGCGCTCAGCGGCGGCGCAGATCCGCGACGCGCGCGGCCCGCTCCCCCTGCTGCTCCCCGAGGAGCGCGTTGCGCAACTGCTGACCCGGACCCGCCCCGTGGTTGCGCCGCTGACCCGGCAGGGGCACGTCCCGGCGCTGCTGGCGCCCCGTGGGGACGGAGTCGACGCCGGGTCCGGCGTCAGGGGTCCCGGATCCGCCCGTCACCGCGATCCGCACGCCCTGGTCGGCCAGGGCCTGGAGTTCCGTGGCGGCCCGGTCGTCGTGCGCCGGGGGCTCGTCCGTGACCAGGCGGGTGATGACGTCCGTCGGCACCGTCTGGAACATCGTGTCGGTGCCGAGCTTGGTGTGGTCGGCGAGGACCACGACCTCGGCCGCCGCCTGGACCAGGGCGCGGTCCACGCTCGCGGAGAGCATGTTGGACGTGGACAGGCCGCGCTCGGCGGTCAGGCCACTGCCCGAGAGGAACGCGCGGGACACGCGCAGCCCTTGCAGGGACTGCTCGGCGCCGCTGCCGACCAGGGCGTAGTCGGAACCGCGCAGGGTGCCGCCGGTCATGACGACTTCGACGCGGTTGGCGTGGGCCAACGCCTGTGCCACCAGCAGGGAGTTGGTGACGACGGTCAGGCGGGGGACCCGCGCGAGCCGTCGGGCCAGCTCCTGCGTGGTCGTACCGGCGCCGATGACGATGGCTTCGCCTTCTTCGACGAGACCCGCCGCGAGATCGGCGATGGCCGTCTTCTCGGCGGTCGCGAGATGTGATTTCTGCGGAAAGCCGGACTCCCGCGTGAATCCGCCCGGCAATACCGCACCGCCATGCCGGCGGTCGAGGAGTCCTTCTGCCTCCAGCGCGCGCACGTCCCGCCGTACGGTCACTTCGGAGGTCTGGACGACGCGGGCGAGCTCACGGAGCGATACCGCTCCGTTGGCCCGCACCATTTCGAGGATCAATTGACGACGTTCTGCAGCGAACACGAAACTGACAGTAACCCCAACGACCGTCTGCTTTCAGCAGTTTGCGCCGAATTACAGAAGTTGTTCGCACAGCGGGACGGGAAGTGGTATAGCCGCCCATCCTGGCCAGTCCGGGCCGGTCAGCCCTCTCCCGCGGTCTTCCGGGTGTGCAGCTGACGCGCCACTTCGGCGATCGACCCCGAAAGCGATGGGTACACGGTGAACGCATTCGCGATCTGCTCGACCGTCAGATTGTTGTCGACCGCGATCGAGATGGGATGGATCAGTTCCGAGGCGCGCGGCGCGACGACCACACCGCCGACCACGATGCCCGTACCCGGACGGCAGAAGATCTTGACGAAGCCGTCGCGGATGCCCTGCATCTTCGCGCGCGGGTTGCGCAGCAGCGGCAGCTTGACGACGCGCGCGTCGATCTTGCCCGCGTCGACGTCCGCCTGGCTGTAGCCGACGGTCGCGATCTCGGGGTCCGTGAAGACGTTCGAGGAGACGGTCTTCAGGTTCAGCGGCGTCACCGCGTCCCCCAGGAAGTGGTACATCGCGATGCGCCCCTGCATGGCGGCGACGGAGGCGAGCGCGAAGACCCCGGTGACGTCACCGGCGGCGTACACACCGGGGGCGGAGGTCCTGGAGACCTTGTCGGTCCAGATGTGACCGGAGTCCTTCAGCTTGACCCCGGCCTCCTCCAGGCCCATGCCGCTGCTGTTGGGGATGGCGCCGACGGCCATCAGGCAGTGGCTGCCGGAGATGACGCGGCCGTCGGCCAGCGTGACCTCGACGCGGTCGCCCACGCGCTTGGCGGAGGCGGCACGCGAACGGGACATCACGTTCATCCCGCGCCGCCGGAAGACGTCCTCCAGGACGGCGGCGGCATCCGGGTCCTCCCCCGGAAGCACCCGGTCCCGACTCGACACGAGGGTGACGTTCGACCCGAGGGCCTGATAGGCGCCGGCGAACTCGGCACCCGTCACGCCCGAGCCGACCACGATGAGCTCCTCGGGCAGCTCGTCGAGGTCGTACACCTGGGTCCAGTTCAGGATCCGCTCGCCGTCGGGCTGGGCGTCGGGGACCTCGCGCGGGTGACCGCCGGTGGCGATGAGCACGGCGTCGGCGACGAGCGTCTCCTCGCTGCCGTCGGCGGCCCGCACGACGACCTTCCGCGACCCGTCGATGTCCTGCTGTCCCGCCAGGCGGCCACGGCCGCGCAGCACGCGCGCGCCCGCACGCGTGACGGACGCGGTGATGTCGTGGGACTGCGCGAGCGCGAGGCGCTTCACACGGCGGTTGACCTTGCCGAGGTCGACACCCACCACGCGCGCGGGGCTGTCGATGTGCGGGGTGTCATCGGCGACGATGATCCCCAGCTCCTCGTACGACGAATCGAAGGTGGTCATCACCTCGGCCGTCGCGATCAGAGTCTTCGACGGCACGCAGTCGGTCAGCACCGACGCCCCGCCCAGACCGTCGCAGTCGACGACGGTCACCTCCGCGCCGAGCTGGGCGGCCACGAGAGCCGCCTCATATCCGCCGGGTCCGCCACCAATGATCACGATCCGAGTCACGTACTCCATTGTCCCGCACGCTTCAAGGTACGGACGCGCCGGGGCCTCCGTCCGTGCGAACGCCCTCGTCCCGACCGTCCTGCCGCTACCGGACCTGCCTCCTTGATTGCTGCCGTACCCTCGACGTCATGTCGCTCTACGCCGCGTACGCCGGCAATCTGGATCCGCGGCTCATGTCACGCCGCGCCCCTCACTCACCGCTGCGCGCGACCGGCTGGCTGACCGGCTGGCGGCTCACCTTCGGCGGGGAGCACATGGGGTGGGAGGGCGCCCTGGCGACGATCGTCGAGGCCCCTCGCTCGCAGGTGTTCGTGACCCTCTACGACATCGCGCCGATGGACGAGGAGTCCATGGACCGGTGGGAGGGCGTGGGCATGGACATCTACCGCCGCATGCGGGTCCGCGTGGACACCCTGGAGGGCAAGGAGCCCGCCTGGGTGTACGTCCTCAACGGCTACGAGGGCGGCCTGCCCTCGGCGCGCTACCTGGGCGAGCTCGCGGACGCCGCGGAGTCGGCGGGGGCCCCGCACGACTACGTGATGGAACTGCGCAAGAGGCCCTGCTGACGCGTCCACGAAGGGCGGCCGGGCGCCCTTCGTGGGAAACGACAAGACAACGATCGGATTCCCGTGAGCATCGTCATCTACGCGCGTAGGCCGTAACCCGCTACCCTCGTCGGCGTGAACGCTTCAGTTATTCCGGACGACATCCAGGGCGACCCCTACGCCGCCGCCGACGCCGCCGCCGCGCGCCTGCGTGAGCTGACGGGCGCCGAGACCCACGACGTCGCCCTCGTGATGGGCTCCGGCTGGGCGCCGGCCGTCGACGCGCTGGGCGAGCCCGAGGCGGACTTCGCCGTCACCGAGCTGCCGGGCTTCCCGCCGCCCGCGGTCGAGGGGCACGGCGGACGCATCCGCTCCTTCAAGATCGGCGACAAGCGCGCCCTGGTCTTCCTGGGCCGCACCCACTACTACGAGGGCCGTGGCGTGGCCGCCGTCTCGCACGGTGTCCGCACCGCCGTGGCCGCCGGCTGCAAGACCATCGTGCTGACCAACGGCTGCGGCGGTCTGCGCGAGGGCATGCGCCCCGGGCAGCCGGTGCTGATCAGCGACCACCTCAACCTCACGGCGACGTCCCCGATCGTCGGCGCGAACTTCGTGGACCTCACGGACCTGTACTCGCCGCGCCTGCGCGCCCTGTGCAAGGAGATCGATCCCTCCCTGGAGGAGGGCGTCTACGCGCAGTTCCCCGGCCCGCACTACGAGACGCCGGCGGAGATCCGCATGGCTCGCACGATCGGCGCGGACCTGGTCGGCATGTCGACCGTCCTGGAGGCGATCGCCGCACGCGAGGCCGGCGCGGAGGTGCTCGGCATCTCCCTGGTCACGAACCTCGCCGCGGGCATGACGGGCGAGCCGCTGAACCACGAGGAGGTCCTCCAGGCGGGCCGCGACAGCGCCACCCGCATGGGCGAGCTCCTCGGCAAGGTTCTCGACCGGATCTGAGGCGTCCGCGGGGCGCCCTCCCCGGCGCCCCGCACCCGCACCCGCACCCGGACAGAGACGCGAGGGGACGCGCCGGTATGTCCGCCCGGAGCACGTGGCCTGCCGCCCGGGCCCCCGAAGCGGCAAGGCTCCCAGGCCCCGATAGCGAGGACGGACATACCGGCACGGCCCCGCCCACGGCCCAACCGGGTAGGCATACCCGAGCCCCCCCTCCGCACCGCCAAAGCGACGCCGCAACGAGAGGCTGACGACACGTGCAGGACAACTCCGAACTCATCGCGCGAGCCCAGGCCTGGCTGGCCGAGGACCCGGACCCCGAGACCCGCGAGGAGCTGGCCAAGCTCATCGACGCCGAGGACACCGCCGAGCTGACCGCACGTTTCGCCGGCACCCTCCAGTTCGGCACCGCCGGCCTCCGCGGCGAGCTTGGCGCGGGCCCCATGCGCATGAACCGCTCCGTGGTCATCCGCGCCGCCGCGGGCCTCGCCGCGTACCTCAAGGCCAAGGGCCGGACGGACGGCCTCGTGGTCATCGGCTACGACGCCCGCCACAAGTCCGCCGACTTCGCCCGCGACACCGCGGCCGTGATGACCGGCGCCGGCCTCCGCGCGGCCGTCCTGCCCCGCCCCCTGCCCACCCCCGTCCTCGCCTTCGCCATAAGGCACCTGGGCGCGGTCGCGGGCGTGGAGGTCACCGCCAGCCACAACCCGCCGCGCGACAACGGCTACAAGGTCTACCTCGGCGACGGCTCCCAGATCGTGCCGCCCGCCGACGCGGAGATCGCCGCCGAGATCGCCGCGGTCGCGAGCCTGCACGACGTCCCCCGCCCCGAGGCCGGCTGGGAGACCCTCGACGAAGCCGTCCTGGAGGCCTACCTGGCCCGCACGGACGCCGTCCTGGCCCCGGAGTCCCCCCGCACCGCCCGCGTCGTCTACACGGCGATGCACGGCGTCGGCAAGGACACCCTCCTCGCGGCCTTCGACCGTGCCGGCTTCCCCGCCCCCACCCTCGTCGCCGAGCAGGCCGAGCCGGACCCGGACTTCCCGACGGTCGCGTTCCCGAACCCGGAGGAGCCGGGCGCGATGGACCTGGCCTTCGCCACGGCGGCCCGTACCACCCCCGCCCCGGACCTGATCATCGCCAACGACCCGGACGCCGACCGCTGCGCCGCCGCCGTCAAGGACGGCGCCGACTGGCGGATGCTCCGGGGCGACGAGGTCGGCGCCCTGCTCGCCGCCCACCTCGTCGGGCGCGGAGCGCAGGGCACGTTCGCCGAATCGATCGTCTCCTCCTCCCTCCTCGGCCGGATCGCCGAGAAGGCCGGCCTGCCGTACGAGGAGACGCTGACCGGCTTCAAGTGGATCGCCCGTGTCGACGGCCTGCGCTACGGCTACGAAGAGGCGCTCGGCTACTGCGTGGACCCCGAGGGCGTACGCGACAAGGACGGCATCACGGCCGCGCTGCTCCTCACCGAGCTGGCGTCCGAGCTGAAGGAGCAGGGCCGCACCTTCCTCGACCTCCTGGACGACCTCGCCCTGGAGCACGGCCTGCACGCCACCGACCAGCTGTCGGTCCGCGTGGAGGACCTCTCCCTGATCGCGGACGCGATGCGCCGCCTGCGCGAGCAGCCGCCGACGGAGCTGGCGGGCCTGCCCGTGACGAAGGCCGAGGACCTGACGCGGGGCACCGACACGCTGCCGCCCACCGACGGCCTGCGCTACACCCTCGACGGCGCCCGCGTCATCGTGCGCCCGAGCGGCACGGAGCCGAAGCTCAAGTGCTACCTCGAAGTGGTGGTCCCGGTGGCCGGGCAGGCGGACCTCCCGGCGGCCCGCGCGCGGGCGACGGACCTGCTCGCCGCGATCAAGCGGGACCTGTCGGCGGCGGCAGGCATCTGACGCCACCCACCCGGACGGGCGCCCCGAGCGGAAACCCACCCGTCCGAGTGATTTGACTCCCGCAGCTGCCGCAGCGGAACGGTGCGCTGCCGGTCCCCCAGGAAGGGTCGACCGGTAGCGCACGTTCACGTTCGGGGAGCTGCCGCAGTGCCGTACGGACCGATTCCTTCCACCGCCGCCCCCTCCAAGGTCCCGGCGTCCCGGCGCCCCCTCACCACCGCACAGCCGCCCCCCGGCCTGCGCCGTCGCGCGGCCCGCGCCCTGCGCCACGCCTCCCCCGCGCTGCTCGCGTACGCGGCCGTGCGCACGCTCGGCCTGCTGGTCTTCGTCCCCTGGGCGCACGACGAGCGCCGCAGCGTACGGCATCTGCTGATGGCGTCATGGGACTGCGACTGGTATCTGAAGATCGCCTCGAACGGCTACGCGCACACCCTGGGCACCGCGTACGACGCGAACAACCTCGCGTTCTTCCCGCTGTACCCCCTGCTCGTGCGCGCGGGCGACGCCCTGCTCCCCGGCCTGCCGCGCGGCGCGGCGGGCCTCGGCGTCTCGCTGCTCTGCTCCTTCCTCGCGGCGTGGGGCGTCTTCGCGGTGGGCGACCGGCTGTACGGCCGCCGGGCGGGGATCTTCCTCGCGATGCTCTGGGGCAGCCTGCCCGTGGCGCTCGTGCAGTGGATGGGCTACACCGAGTCCCTCTTCACGGCGCTCACCGCGTGGTCGCTGTACGCGGTGCTGAGCGGCCGCTGGCTGTGGGCGGGCTCCCTGGCGGCTCTCGCCGGCCTCACCCGCCCCACGGGGGTGGCCCTGGCCGCGGCGGTCTCCGTGACGGCGCTGCTCGCGCTGCGGCGCGGCTTCTCGGCGCGCCCGCTCCTGGGCGCCCTCCTGGCTCCCCTCGGCTGGCTCACGTACGTCACCTGGGTGGGCCTGCGCCTCGGCCGCTGGGACGGCTATTTCGCCGTACAGAAGCTGTGGCACAACAAGTGGGACGGCGGCGTCGAGACGGTGCGCAGGATGCAGGCGCTGTTCGTCACCGAGCGGCCGGCGCTGTTCTACGCGATGGTGACGGCGGTACTGCTGGGCTCGGTGGTGCTCTACGTACTCTCGGCGGCCGACCGCCAGCCGCTTCCCCTGCTGCTCTTCACCGGCCTGCTCCTGCTGATCGTGCTCGGCAGCAGCGGCGTCTACTTCCCGCGGGCCCGCTTCCTGCTGCCCGGTTTCCCGCTGCTGCTGCCGCTCGCCGCGGCCCTGGCGCGCGCGAGGACGACGGTGGCGGCGACGGTGCTGACGGCGGCGGCGTTCGGGTCGGCCGTGTTCGGCGGCCACATGCTCCTGGGGTGGCACGGTCCGCCGTAGGCCCTGTAGTCCCCCGGTCAGGTCACCGCGAGGAGTACGGCGAGCAGCACCGCTCCCGCGGCGGCCGGCGCGAGGATCTCGTAGGCCCAGCGCACCACGGGCTCGCCCTGCGTGGACTCGGCGGCTTCCTGCCGCTCGGCGAGCTCGCGCAGTTCGTCCATGGCCTGGTCGCCGGAGGAGCGCGAGGGCGGGGCGTGGGGGTCGAGGAAGGGGCGGCCGCCGGTCGGGTCCCCGGAGGCGGCGGCCTGCGACTGCCTGCGGGCGGCCTTCTTGCGGCCGCGCAGCGAGACGGGGATGGCCCAGAGCTGGTACTTGGCACCGGCCCGGGTGAGGACCTCGTTGGAGTATCCGGAGCGGAGCGTCGCGATGGACGCCCAGGGCAGGGTGATCGTCCGGAAGGGGTTGCGCACGCGCAGCCGGTCGTCGTTGGCGTACACGGCGGGGCGTACGGTGTACGCGACGACCAGCGGCACCGCGAGCAGCAGTCCGGCGAGCGCCAGCCACGGGGTGCGGCCCTCGCCGCGCAGGACGGCGTCGACGCCGAGCCAGGCGCCCAGGGCGAGCAGCAGGACACCACCGGCGATACCGGCGGGGGACCGGAAGACGCGGTCCTTGTATGCGGGCTCCGCCACGGGGTTCTGAGGGTCGCTCATACCCTGATTCTGCCTGACGCGCGGCGCGGGGCCCCGGGCCCCACCCCTGTACAGCAGCTACGCGCGTAGATATGCTCCCCTCGTGACCATGCCCACTGCATTCGCTGACGTGACCGCGTCCGACAGCACGCTCCGCCGCTTCCTCCACGGGCTGCCGGGCGTCGACGCGGTCGGCCTGGAGGCGCGTGCCGCCTCGCTCGGAACCCGTTCGATCAAGACCACGGCGAAGGCGTACGCCATCGACCTGGCCATCTCGATGATCGACCTGACGACGCTGGAGGGCGCCGACACCCCGGGCAAGGTCCGGGCGCTCGGCGCGAAGGCCGTCCACCCCGACCCGACCGACCGGGAGACGCCCCGCACCGCGGCCGTCTGCGTCTATCCGGACATGGTCGCCACCGCCAAGGAGGCCGTCGCGGGCAGCGGCGTGAAGGTCGCGTCCGTCGCGACCGCCTTCCCCGCGGGCCGCGCCGCCATCGAGGTGAAGCTCGGTGACGTGCGCGAGGCCGTCGCGGCCGGCGCCGACGAGATCGACATGGTCATCGACCGCGGAGCCTTCCTCTCCGGGGACTACATGACCGTCTTCGAGCAGATCCGCGCCGTGAAGGAGGCCTGCGGCACCGCCCGCCTGAAGGTCATCTTCGAGACCGGTGAGCTGTCGACGTACGACAACATCAAGCGCGCCAGCTGGATCGGCATGATCGCGGGCGCCGACTTCATCAAGACCTCGACCGGCAAGGTCGGCGTCAACGCCACCCCGGCCAACACCCTCCTGATGCTGGAGGCCGTCCGCGACTTCCGCGCGCAGACCGGGGTACAGATCGGGGTGAAGCCCGCGGGCGGCATCCGCTCGACCAAGGACGCGGTGAAGTTCCTCGTCCTGGTGAACGAGACGGCGGGCCCGGACTGGCTCGACAACCACTGGTTCCGCTTCGGCGCCTCGTCGCTCCTCAACGACCTGCTGATGCAGCGGCAGAAGCTGGCCACCGGCCGCTACTCCGGCCCTGACTACGTGACGGTGGACTGACCCATGACCTCCACTCCTTTCGAGTACGCACCCGCGCCCGAGTCCCGCTCGGTCGTCGACATCGCCCCGTCGTACGGCCTGTTCATCGACGGCGAGTTCACCGAGGCCGCCGACGGCAAGGTCTTCAAGACGGTCTCCCCGTCCACCGAGGAGGTCCTCTCCGAGGTCGCGCGGGCCGGCTCCGAGGACGTCGACCGCGCGGTGAAGGCCGCCCGCAAGGCCTTCGAGAAGTGGTCGGCGCTGCCGGGCGCCGAGCGCGCCAAGTACCTCTTCCGCATCGCCCGCATCATCCAGGAGCGCAGCCGCGAGCTGGCCGTCCTGGAGACGCTGGACAACGGCAAGCCGATCAAGGAGACCCGCGACGCCGACCTCCCCCTGGTCGCCGCGCACTTCTTCTACTACGCGGGCTGGGCCGACAAGCTGGATCACGCGGGATACGGCCCGAACCCCGCGCCCCTCGGTGTCGTGGGCCAGGTCATCCCCTGGAACTTCCCGCTCCTGATGCTGGCCTGGAAGATCGCCCCGGCCCTCGCGACCGGCAACACGGTCGTCCTGAAGCCCGCCGAGACCACCCCGCTGTCCGCCCTGTTCTTCGCGGACATCTGCCGCCAGGCGGGCCTGCCCAAGGGCGTCGTCAACATCCTCCCCGGCTACGGCGACGCGGGCGCGGCCCTGACCTCCCACCCCGACGTGAACAAGGTCGCCTTCACCGGCTCCACGGCCGTCGGCAAGGAGATCGCCCGCCAGGTCGCGGGCACGGACAAGAAGGTCACCCTCGAACTGGGCGGCAAGGGCGCGAACATCGTCTTCGACGACGCCCCCATCGACCAGGCCGTCGAGGGCATCGTCACCGGCATCTTCTTCAACCAGGGCCAGGTCTGCTGCGCCGGTTCGCGTCTCCTCGTACAGGAGTCGATCCAGGAGGAGCTGCTCGACTCGCTGAAGCGGCGCCTGTCGACCCTGCGCCTCGGCGACCCGCTCGACAAGAACACCGACATCGGCGCCATCAACTCCGCCGAGCAGCTGGCCCGCATCACCGCGCTCGCCGACACCGGCGAGGCGGAGGGCGCCGAGCGCTGGTCGCCGGCGTGCGAACTGCCCACGTCGGGCTACTGGTTCGCGCCGACCCTCTTCACGAACGTCACGCAGGCGCACACCGTCGCCCGCGACGAGATCTTCGGCCCGGTGCTCTCGGTGCTGACCTTCCGCACGCCGGACGAGGCCGTCGCCAAGGCCAACAACACGCAGTACGGGCTCTCCGCAGGCATCTGGACGGAGAAGGGCTCGCGCATCCTCGCGGTCGCGAACAAGCTCCGGGCGGGCGTCGTCTGGGCCAACACATTCAACAAGTTCGACCCGACCTCGCCGTTCGGCGGCTACAAGGAGTCGGGCTACGGCCGCGAGGGCGGCCGTCACGGACTGGAGGCGTACCTCGATGTCTGACCGACTCACGGTCCTGAAGACCTACAAGCTGTACGTCGGCGGGAAGTTCCCGCGTTCCGAGAGCGGCCGGGTGTACGAAGTGACCGACGCAAAGGGCAAGTGGCTGGCGAACGCGCCGCTGTCGTCCCGCAAGGACGCGCGTGACGCCGTCGTGGCGGCACGCAAGGCGTTCGGCGGCTGGTCGGGCGCGACCGCGTACAACCGCGGCCAGATCCTCTACCGCATCGCCGAGATGCTGGAGGGCCGCCGCGACCAGTTCGTGCGCGAGGTCGCGGACGCCGAGGGCCTGTCGAAGTCCAAGGCCGCCGCCGTGGTGGACGCGGCGATCGACCGCTGGGTCTGGTACGCGGGCTGGACCGACAAGATCGGCCAGCTCGTGGGCGGGGCGAACCCGGTCGCGGGCCCGTTCCTCAACCTCTCGACGCCGGAGCCGACGGGCGTCGTCGCGGTGCTCGCGCCCCAGGAGTCGTCGTTCCTGGGCCTGGTCTCGGTGCTCGCCCCGGTGATCGCGACGGGCAACACGGCCGTCGTCGTCGCCTCCGAGAAGGCCCCGCTCCCGGCGCTCTCGCTGGGCGAGGTCCTCGCGACCTCCGACGTGCCCGGCGGTGTGGTCAACGTCCTCACCGGCAGGACGGCTGAGATCGCGGCCCCGCTCGCCGCGCACCAGGACGTCAACGCCATCGACCTGACGGGTGCGGACGCGGACCTCGCGCGCGACCTGGAGATCGCGGCCGCCGACAACCTGAAGCGCGTCCTGCGTCCACAGCCTGTGGATTTCGGCGCCGACCCCGGCACGAACCGCCTGACGGCCTTCCTGGAGACCAAGACGGTCTGGCACCCCACGGGCTCCCTGGGCGCCTCCGGCTCGGCCTACTAGCCGCCCGCAGCCGCCCGCCGCGCCGAAGCCCCGGTCTCCTCCGTCCAGGAGTCCGGGGCTTCCCCGTGCGGCGCGATGCCGCACACTGTTCTCTCGTGAGCTCTCATCCCCCGATACCCACCCGCGTCGTGCTGCTCTGCGGCCCTTCCGGCTCGGGCAAGTCGTCCTTCGCCGCCCGCGCCGGGCTGCCCGTGCTGTGCCTGGACGACTTCTACAAGGAAGCCGGCGACCCCACGCTGCCGCAGGTCCCGGGCAGTTCGGACATCGACTGGGACTCCCCCGCCTCGTGGGACGCCGATGTCGCCGTCGCCGCCATCGAGGAGCTGTGCCGCACAGGGCGTACGCGCGTCCCGGTGTACGACATCGCGACGAGCGCGCGCGTCGGGCAGGAGACGCTCGACATCGAGCGCACGCCCCTGTTCATCGCGGAGGGCATCTTCGCCGCGGACATCGTGGAGCGGTGCCGGCGGGCCGGTGTGCTCGCCGACGCGATCTGCCTGCGGGGGCGGCCCTCCACCACGTTCCGGCGGCGGCTGCTGCGGGATCTGCGGGAAGGCCGCAAGTCCGTGCCGTTCCTCCTGCGCAGGGGATGGCGGCTCATGCGCGCCGAGCGCGCGATCGTGGCCCGGCAGGCCGCTCTCGGGGCGCACCCCTGCGGCAAGGAAGAGGCGCTCGGGCGGGTCGCCGCCGCCGCGGCGGGCCGCTGCGTCGCGGCACGCGCCGACGCCCTCTGAGGGGCCGGACGAGCCGGACAAGCAGAAGGACCGGAAAGACCCCCCGGCCTTCCGGTCCCGCCACTTGTTTCCCCCGTGCTTCCGCCGCGTCCCCCCGGAGCGACGGCCCCCGTGTTTCCCCCTGTTTCCCCCCGTTTTCCCCCCGATCCTCAGGCGACCAACTCGCCGAAGGATTCCTCCTGGTCACGGCCGAAGCTGAGGACCTCGTCCTCGCGCAGCCGACGGAGCGACCGCCAGATGCTGGACTTCACCGTGCCCACGCTGATGTCGAGGATGTCCGCGATCTCCGGGTCGGTGCGGCCCTCGTAGTAGCGAAGGACCAGCATCGTGCGCTGGAGTTCGGGCAGCCGGGCCAGGGCCTGCCACAGGACCGCGCGCAGCTCCGTGCCGCGCATCGCGTCCGTGTCGCCCACCGTCTCCGGCAGCTCCTCGGTCGGGTACTCGTTCAGCTTGCGGCGGCGCCACGCGCTGATGTGCAGATTGGTCATGGTGCGGCGGAGGTAGCCCCCGACCGCCGCCTTGTCGCTGATCCTGTCCCAGGCGCGGTACGTCGAGAAGAGGGCGCTCTGCAGCAGGTCCTCGGCCTCGAAGCGGTCGCCGGTCAGGTGGTAGGCCGTTGCGTACAGAGAGGCGCGGCGTTCCTGGACGTAGGCGGTGAACGCCGCTTCGGCGTTCACCGTCTCCGAGTAGGTCTTCCGCTCCCCCGAGCCCTCCCTGTACGCGCTTCCCCCGTGCGGCGCGTCAACCACCGTCATGTACGCGGTGTGCTGACGCCCGGTGCCGCGAGCGCACCCCCGCCCGCTCACGGCACCGGACTTCTCAGAGCCCCGTCCGACGTCGTGGAGACGCGTGACAACTGCGCTTGAGCTGGTGCTGTGCAGCGTGTTCATCTCGCGCCCCCCGTCGGTGGAGTCCGGCTTGTTCCGTCTTGGTTCCGTGCTTCTTGCGTGTGACCAGAACTCTGCCGGACCCACTTCATGACGGTGTCCGCCGACTGTCACAGGCCTGTCACAGGGGTTCGGCGCCCCATTTCGCGCGTGAGGGTGCGGTGTGGGAGCGGTCCAGCAGTCGAACTGGGGCCGAGCATGGGACAGAATGACGTCCGTGCCTTCCCTGTTGCTGATCGAGGACGACGACGCCATCCGGACGGCCCTGGAGCTTTCGCTGACGCGCCAGGGGCACCGGGTGGCCACTGCTGCCACCGGCGAGGACGGTCTGAAACTGCTCGGTGAGCAGCGGCCCGACCTGATCGTGCTGGACGTGATGCTGCCGGGCATCGACGGGTTCGAGGTGTGCCGTCGCATCCGGCGCACCGACCAGCTGCCGATCATTCTGCTCACCGCGCGCAGCGACGACATCGACGTGGTGGTGGGCCTGGAGTCCGGCGCCGACGACTATGTGGTCAAGCCCGTGCAGGGGCGGGTCCTCGACGCCCGGATCCGGGCCGTGCTGCGGCGCGGGGAGCGGGAGGCCAATGACGCGGCGACGTTCGGTTCGCTCGTCATCGACCGGGCCGCGATGACCGTGACGAAGAACGGCGAGGACCTCCAGCTCACCCCGACCGAGCTGCGGCTGCTCCTGGAGCTGAGCCGCAGGCCCGGGCAGGCCCTGTCGCGGCAGCAGTTGCTGCGTCTGGTGTGGGAGCACGACTACCTCGGTGACTCGCGGCTCGTCGACGCCTGCGTGCAGCGGCTGCGCGCCAAGGTCGAGGATGTCCCCTCGTCGCCCACGCTGATCCGCACGGTGCGCGGGGTCGGATACCGGCTGGACACCCCTCAGTGACCAAAGCGCACGACAAGCTCCGCGGCCTGCCCGCGGCACGCAAGGCCGCCCTGGCCGGGCTGCGCTTCACGAGCCTGCGGCTGCGGCTCGTCGTGGTGTTCGGCCTGGTGGCGCTCACCGCCGCCGTCTCCGCGTCCGGCATCGCGTACTGGCTCAACCGCGAGGCCGTGCTGACGCGCGCCCAGGACGCGGCGCTCAAGGACTTCCGCCAGCAGATGCAGACCCGGGTGGGCGCGCTGCGGCCCAACCCGTCGCAGGAGGAACTCCAGGCGGCCGCCGGGCAGATGGCGAACAGCAGCCAGCGCTACAGCGTGCTCCTGGTCGCCGAGAAGAAGGACGGCGGCCGGATCGTCGGGTACTCCGACCTGGACGCGTTCACCCTCGCCAAGGTGCCGGACGCGCTCCAGAAGGCCGTGCTCAAGAAGCAGCCGCTCACCTCCGGCAACGACGCCGCCCACCACCTGTACTGGCAGCGGACCGTGGACCACGGCACCCCCTACCTGATCGGGGGCGCCACGGTGATCGGCGGCGGCCCGACCGGTTACATGCTGAAGTCGCTGGAGCCCGAGGCCAAGGACCTCAGCTCGCTCGGCTGGTCCCTCGCCATCGCCACGGCCCTGGCGCTGATCGGCTCGGCGCTGCTCGCGCAGGCCGCGGCCACGACCGTGCTCAAACCCGTGCACCGGCTCGGCGTCGCCGCGCGCAGGCTCGGTGAGGGCAAGCTCGACACCCGGCTGCGCGTCTCAGGCACCGACGAACTCGCCGACCTCTCCCGGACGTTCAACAGGACCGCCGAGAACCTGGAGAAGAAGGTCGCCGACATGAGCGCCCGCGAGGAGGCGTCCCGGCGCTTCGTCGCCGACATGTCGCACGAGCTGCGTACGCCGCTGACCGCGATCACCGCGGTGACCGAGGTCCTGGAGGAGGAGCTCGACGCGGAGACCGGTTCCGTGGACCCGATGATCGAGCCGGCCGTCCGGCTCGTGGTGAGCGAGACGCGGCGCCTCAACGACCTCGTGGAGAACCTCATGGAGGTCACCCGCTTCGACGCGGGCACCGCGCGCCTCGTCCTGGACGACGTGGACATCGCCGACCAGATCACGGCGTGCATCGACGCGCGCGCCTGGCTGGACGCGGTCGAGCTGGACGCCGAGCGCGGCATCACCGCCCGCCTCGACCCGCGCCGCCTCGACGTCATCCTGGCCAACCTCATCGGCAACGCCCTCAAGCACGGCGGCTCCCCGGTGGAGGTCTCCGTGCGCCTGGCGGACGCCCGGCTCGTCATCGCCGTACGCGATCACGGACCCGGCATCCCGGAGGACGTCCTGCCGCACGTCTTCGACCGCTTCTACAAGGCGAGCGCGTCCCGGCCGCGGTCCGAGGGCAGCGGGCTCGGGCTCTCCATCGCCCTGGAGAACGCGCACATCCACGGCGGCGGGATCACCGCCGCCAACTGCCCCGACGGCGGCGCCGTCTTCACGCTGTGGCTGCCGTGCGAGAGCGACGGCGACGGTGAGGGTGACGGCGGCGGGGGCCATGACAGCGATGACGCCGTCGGCTGCACCGAGGGAGGCCAGGCGTGAACGGGCGACGGATGCGTGGCGCGGTGGCCGCCTCCCTGCTGGCGGCCACGCTCGCCGGGTGCGGTATCAGGTCGACGGAGGTGCCGACGGACTTCGGGCCCGCGCCGTCGCGGGTGCCGTGCGTCATGTCGGGCTCCAGCATCGCCTCGCAGTCGGGCAGCGGGGTGCCGGCGCAGGTCTTCCTGGTGTGCGCGGCCCAGCTGGTGACGGTCGACCGGACGGTGCGGATCCCCGGGGAGAAGGCGGACACCGACCGCGTGGCGATCGCGCAGGCCCTCCTCGACGAGCTGGCCACGCCTCCATCGGACTCCGAGAAGGACGCGGGCTTCGCCACGGACGTACGCGGCGGCACCACGGTCTCCGGTCCCGCCGAGGGCGACCCCGAGGACGCGCTGCGCCTCAGTGAGCCGCCGGAGGAGCTGTCCGCGTTCGCGCTCGCCCAGATCGTCTGCACGCTGGCCGGCGGCGCGGCGGCCGCGGAGGACCACACGGTGATCATGGGCGGCCCCGCGGACGACCCCCTGCGGCGCTACGCCTGCACTCCGGAGGTCCGCTCCCGGCCCGGCACGGTGGCGCCGCCCGCCAAGACCGTCAAGCCCGAGCGGTAACCGCCGCCGGTACGCGGAACCGATCCTGCCGCCTCTGACGTCTTGAGGGGCGTGCGTCATGGCTCGGGCGGCCGCGTTGCCGCCATCCGCTTCCGCGCGGCGGGAGGATTCCTCCTCGTCGCGCACCTTCTGCTCGTCGGATGGATCACGCTGCGTCCGCTGGACGTGCCCTGGGTGAGCGCCGCGAATCTGCGGCCGCTCGCCGGGATCAAGGCGGATCTGGCGCTCGGCGGCCTCCAGGCGGCCCGCCGGATCGGCGAGGCCCTGCTGCTGCTCGCCCCGCTCGGTGTGCTGCTGCCCCTGGCCGGCGGCCGGCTCGTCGTCTCGCCGTGGGGTTCCCTGGTGCGCACGGTCGCCGCGGGGGCGCTGCTGTCGCTCGGCATCGAACTGCTCCAGACCGGGGTGCCCGGGCAGGTCGTCGACATCGACTCACTGCTCCTGAACACCCTCGGGGTGGCCCTCGCGCATGTCGCCGTGGTGCCCGCGGCCAGGGCGAGGCTCCGCCGCCATGGTGATCCGCGACGCGTCACGGCCCTTCTGCGGGAGGAGGCCCCTCAGGGGGCGACCCCGACGATTCCCAGGGTCGGGATCGCACCATAGAGCGATGCTTTGGGGTACTTGGTAGCCGTAGCGTGAAGACATCGAGGCACACGCAGAGGCCTCTCCCCACGGTTCGTTAAGGAGCCCGCCATGACCGCCCTTGCCCGCCCCACCCACGGCCGGATGATCGGCGGAGTGTGTGCCTCCCTGGCTCAGCGCTTCGGCACCTCCGCGACCACGATGCGCGTCATCTTCGTGGCATCCTGCCTGCTCCCCGGCCCCCAGTTCCTGCTCTACATAGCCCTGTGGGTGCTGCTGCCCTCCGAGGACAAGGCCCGCCGGTCCTGGTGACGACGCGATGGGGCGCCCCTCCGGGTGGAGGGGCGCCCCATCGGTGTGTACGCGAGGGTCAGCCGAGCGGCAGGCCGTTGAGGCCGCTGCCCGTGATGGGCACGCCACCGAGCAGTCCCTTGAGCGGGGAGGCCGGCTTGCCGCCGCCCTTGCCGCCCTTGCCGCCCTTGCCGTCGGCCTGCTGTGCCGCGGCCTGGGCCCTGTCGGCGTTCCCCGCGGCCTGAAGACCACCGGCGAGGACGCTCTTTCCGGCGGCCACGGCCTCCGGGCTGCCCGCGGGCAGCGTCTTGGCGGCCTGCTCCAGGGGGAGGACCGAGGCGACCTGGCCGAGGGCCGCGGCCGCGTCCGGGACGCCGGGGGCGGCGTTCGCGGCGCCGGCACCGGCGGCGGCGAAGGCGGCACCGAGAGCGGCGACACCGAGGGTCTTGGCAGCAGACTGCTTCATCGTCAATGCGTCCTTGTGATGTCGATGACGGGGATCTGCGCGGTTCAACGACCGCGCACACCACAAATCACGGGCACCGGACGGCGAAAAGGCGGCCGGGTGAGAAGAACCCGGCCGCCGAAGCGTCGCGCGAGGACGCGGAACCGCCGTCAGTTACCGGCAGAAGCGCTGGTCGAGACGGTCTGGCGGAACAGCCACTCGGACTTCAGCTCGGCGTAGCCGGGCTTGATCACGTCATTGATCATGGCGAGGCGTTCATCGAATGGAATGAACGCTGATTTCATCGCATTGACCGTGAACCACTGCATGTCGTCGAGCGTGTAGCCGAAGGTGCCGACCAGGTGCTCGAATTCCCGGCTCATGCTGGTGCCGGACATCAGACGGTTGTCGGTGTTCACCGTGGCGCGGAAGTGCAGCTTGCGCAGCAGGCCGATGGGGTGCTCGGCGTAGGAGCTTGCGGCGGCCGTCTGGAGGTTGGAGGTCGGGCAGAGCTCCAGCGGGATGCGCTTGTCGCGTACGTACGAGGCGAGGCGGCCCAGCTTGACGCTGCCGTCCTCGGCGATCTCGATGTCGTCGATGATCCGCACGCCGTGGCCGAGGCGGTCGGCGCCGCACCACTGGAGGGCCTGCCAGATCGAGGGCAGGCCGAAGGCCTCGCCCGCGTGGATCGTGAAGTGGTTGTTCTCGCGCTTGAGGAACTCGAAGGCGTCGAGGTGGCGGGTGGGAGGGAAGCCCGCCTCGGCGCCCGCGATGTCGAATCCGACGACGCCGTGATCGCGGTAGCGGTTGGCGAGTTCGGCGATCTCCAGGGCGCGGGCGGCGTGCCGCATGGCGGTGAGCAGGGCGCCGACGCGGATGCGGTGGCCGTTCGCCTTCGCGCGGCGCTCGCCCTCGCGGAAGCCGTCGTTGACCGCCTCGACGACCTCTTCGAGGGTGAGGCCGGACTCCAGGTGCTGCTCGGGGGCGTAGCGGATCTCGGCGTAGACGACGCCGTCCTCGGCGAGGTCCTCGGCGCACTCGGCCGCCACGCGCTTGAGGGCGTCCTTCGTCTGCATCACCGCGCAGGTGTGCGCGAAGGTCTCCAGGTACCGCTCCAGGGAGCCGGAGTCGGCCGCCTCGCGGAACCAGATGCCGAGCTTGTCGGCGTCGGTCTCGGGCAGGCCTTCGTAGCCGCACTCGCGGGCGAGGTCGACGACCGTGCCGGGGCGCAGGCCGCCGTCGAGGTGGTCGTGGAGGAGCACCTTGGGGGCGCGGCGGATCTGGTCGGCGCTGGGCGTGTCGCGGTCCGTGTGACCGCCCGTGATGGTCTGGCTCGTCATTTCGGCACTCTAACGCCTACGCGCGTAGAACTCATGGGTCGATACGTAACAGTGACCCGGCGGACGGGTGGCGTACACCATGGCTTCTGACACTGTTCTGTCATGGCACAGCAAGGGACGGCGGGGCCTGCGGGTCCCAGGCTCGGGCGCGTGATCGGGACGGCGCCCTCGGCGGTGAGCGGTGTGGTCCTGCTGCTGCCCGGCGGCTGCGAGACGTCCACCCGCAGACCCTGGCCGCTGGCGGCCGGGACGGTGCGCGCGCTGGGCCGCAGGCTGGCCCAGGACGGACGCGAGGCGGGTCTCGCCACGCACGTCGTGCACTACCGCTGCCGGGGCTGGAACGGCGCGCAGGCACAGCCGGCCGAGGACACGGCGTGGGCGGCGGACGAGGTCGTACGTCGCTACGGCGATGTCCCGGTCTGCCTGGCCGGCGTGGACATGGGCGGCCGGGCGGCACTGCGTACGGGCGGGCACCCGGCGGTCACCTCCGTCCTTGCGATCGCTCCTTGGCTGCCCGAGGACGATGTGGCGGCGCCGCCCGAGCCGGTGAAGCAGCTCGTGGGGCGGCGGGTGCTGATCGTGCACGGCACGAACGACGAGCGGACCGACCCGGAGCTGTCGTTCCGCTTCGCGGAGCGCGCGAAGAAGGCGAACCGCGACGTGTGCCGGTTCGAGGTGCACTCGGACGGCCACCGGCTCCATCAGCACCAGGACGAAGTGCAGGCGCTGGCCTCGGACTTCGTGCGGGGCACGCTCTTCGGCACGGACTTCGCGCGGCCGCTGGAGGACGCGCTCGCGGCGCCGCCGCCGCTGGGACTGCGCATGCCGCTTGCCTGCGGCTTCGGGCGGGCGTCGCGTCGGTGAGACCCGCCCGCCGGGACGCTCACGTCGACTGCTGCAGCAGCTTTCCCTTCCTGCTCAGCAGGAACTCCTTGAACGCCGCGACCGGCGGAGTGTCGGGGCGCCCCGCGAGCCACGCCACGCCGATCTCGCGGACCGCCCGCTGGCCCGTCACCGTCAGCTCCACGACGCCCGGGCGGGGCACGGCGGGCGGCGGCAGGAGGGCGACGCCGAGCCCTGCCGCGACCAGGCCGCGCAGGGTCTCCGCCTCCTCGCCCTCGAAGGCCACGCGGGGCTTGAAGCCCGCCTCCTGGCAGAGGTCGTCGGTGATGCGGCGCAGGCCGTAGCCGGGCTCCAGGGTCACGAAGGCCTCGTCGGCGGCTTCGGCGAGGCGGATCCGTTTGCGGGCGGCGAGGCGGTGGTCGTCGGGCACGACGAGGCGCAGGCGCTGTTCGTCGAGGCGGCGGGCGACCAGGTCGGGGGCGTCCGGCACGGGCGAGGTGAGGCAGAGGTCCAGCTCGCCCGCGCGCAGCCGCTCCAGCATCGCCTCGCCGTAGTTCTGTACGAGGCTGAAGCGCACCCTCGGGTGGTCGGCGCGGAAGGCGCGGATCAGGCCGGGCACGGTCTCGGAGCCCATGGTGTGCAGGAACCCGAAGGCGACCTTGCCGGAGGCCGGGTCGGCGTCGGCGCGCACGGACTCGGCGGCGCGCTCCACCTCGCCGAGCGCCCGCTCGACCGAGGCGAGGAAGGTGCGGCCGGCCGGGGTGAGCGAGACGGTGCGGCCGCGGCGCGTGAACAGGCCGACGCCGAGGTCCCGTTCGAGCCGCACGAGGGCGCGGGAGAGCGTCGACTGGGGGATCTGCATCTCCTGGGCGGCGCGCGTGACGTGCTCGGTGCGGGCGACACCCGCGAAGTACGCGAGGCGTGGCGCGAGCAGCGTGACGATGTCCTCCACGTCACTGTCGTGTGACAGGCGCGGCTGTGACCTCTGCTGATGCTGCATGGGAACGATTATGGCGTTTCCATGCATTGGACGCATCAAAAAACCGGCCGTACGTTCGTGGCATGCCTCCTGCCAGTAGCGGGGCGTCCGCCACCCATGCGGTCGCCCTCACTCCGTCGTCCCCTGTCGCCGATTCCCGTCTGACGCCGGGCGGTCCCGGCTACCGCAGGATGAGCTTCGCGCTCTTCCTCGCGGGCGTCGCCACCTTCGCCCTCCTCTACTCCACGCAGGCCCTGCTGCCGCTGGTCTCAGCCGACTTCGGCGCGAGCGCGAGCACGGCGAGCTGGACGGTCTCGGCGGCCACGGGCGCACTGGCACTCTTCGTCCTTCCGCTGAGCGCGCTCAGCGAGCGCTTCGGGCGGCGCGCGATGATGACGGCGTCCTTGAGCGTCGCGGTGGCGGTCGGGCTCCTCGTCCCCTTCGCGCCGTCGGTGGAGGTCCTCATCGCGCTGCGCGCCGTGCAGGGCGCGGCCCTCGCGGGGCTCCCGGCGTCCGCGATGGCGTTCCTCGCCGAGGAGGTGCGGCCGAAGGCCCTGGTCGCGGCGATCGGCATGTTCGTGGCGGGCAACTCCATCGGCGGCATGAGCGGCCGCATCATCACGGGCTGGGTGGCGCAGGCCTGGGGCTGGCGCGCGGCGCTGGCCGTCGTGGGGGTCGTCGCGGTGCTGTGCGCGGTCGCCTTCCGCGCGCTGCTGCCCGCGCCGCGGCACTTCACGCCGGGCTCGCTGAACCCCAAGGCGCTGGCGCGGACGGTCCGTACGCACCTGTCGGATCCGCTCCTGTGCCGGCTGTACGCGATCGGGGCGCTGTTCATGACCGTCTTCGGCGCGGTCTACACGGTGATCGGCTACCGGCTCACCGAGGCGCCGTTCTCGCTCCCCCAGGGCGTCATCGGCTCGATCTTCCTCGTCTACCTCGTCGGTACGGTCTCCTCGGCGGCCGCCGGGAAGCTGGTGGCCCGGCTCGGGCGGCGCGGGGCGCTGTACCTGGCGGTGGGCACGACGGCGGGCGGGCTGCTGCTGTCCCTGTCGTCCTCGCTGGTCCTGGTCCTGCTGGGGCTCGTGCTGATCACCGCCGGGTTCTTCGCGGGGCACGCGGTCGCGTCGTCGTCGGTGAGCCGTACGGCCACGACCGGGCGGGCGCAGGCATCGGCGCTCTACCAGTCGGCGTACTACCTGGGGTCCAGCGCGGGCGGCACGCTCGGCGCGGTCGCCTTCCACGCGGGCGGCTGGGCCGGGACGGTGGGGCTCGGTCTCCTCGCGGTGCTCGGCGTCGTGTCGGTGACGGTGTGGGGCTCTCACGCGGCGCGGACGGAGCGGCGGCGCGGGCTCGTCGTGCGCTCCTGCTGAGGTACCGCATTTGCCGCTGCCGCTGATTCCACCTGCGGGTTTTCCCACTCCGGGGGCCGTTGTCAGTGGGCTGCGGTAGCTTCCGGTGTGTCGGGCCCCACTGTCGGGCCCTTCTCGGAAGCCGCAGGGGTGGGTGGGGATGAGCGACATCGCAGGGACGACGACCGATCTGGACGTCACGCTGGAGAAATACCGGGTCGAGCTGACCGGGTACTGCTATCGGATGCTGGGCTCGGCCTTCGAGGCCGAGGACGCCGTGCAGGACACGATGGTGCGGGCCTGGCGCAGCTTCGAGAAGTTCGAGGGCCGCTCCAGCGTCCGCTCCTGGCTCTACCGCATCGCGACGAACGTCTGCCTGGACATGCTGAACGCGGGCAACCGCCGCGCCCGCCCCATGGACCTGACCGCCGCCGCCCCGCTGGCGCAGGCGGCGCTCACCCCCCGCCCGGACAACACCTGGCTGGAGCCGATGCCGGACGCCCGTGTGCTGCCCACCCCGGACGATCCCGCGGAGGCCGCCGTCGCCAAGGAGTCGGTGCGCCTGGCGTTCGTCGCCGCCCTGCAGAACCTGCCGCCCAAGCAGCGGGCGGTGCTGATCCTGCGCGAGGTGCTCGCCTGGAAGGCCAGTGAGGTCGCCGAGCTGATCGACACCTCCGTCGCCTCGGTGAACAGCGCGCTCCAGCGGGCCCGCGCCACCCTCGCCGAGCGCCCGGAGGACGACACGGCCGTCTCCGATCCGCTCGACGAGGAGCAGCAGAAGCTCCTGGAGCGCTATGTCGCAGCCTTCGAGGGGTACGACATGGCGGCGCTGACGGCGCTGCTCGCCGAGGACGCCGTCATGACGATGCCGCCGTTCGACCTGTGGCTGCGCGGCACGGCGGACATCACGGGCTTCATGTCCACGATGGGCGCCGCCTGTGCCAACGGCCGCCTCCTGCCGGTGAACGTGAACGGCACGCCGGGCTTCGCCCAGTACAAGCCCGACCCGGACAACGGCGGCTTCATGCCGTGGTGCATCCAGGTCATCGAGATCTCACAGGGCCGTATCGCCGGCTTCCACTGCTTCCTGGACACCCCCCGGTGGTTCCCGCTGTTCGGGGTGCCCCTCCATCTCGACGACTAGCCCGAGCAGTTCGGTCAGACCGACGAGGCCGAGCAGCGCCAGCAGGGCGGGGG
Source organism: Streptomyces sp. NPDC015345 (assembly GCF_043078805.1). Lineage (NCBI taxonomy): Bacteria > Bacillati > Actinomycetota > Actinomycetes > Kitasatosporales > Streptomycetaceae > Streptomyces > Streptomyces sp. NPDC015345. The sequence goes on from NZ_JBIBTX010000003.1 coordinate 664,907, forward strand.
TGGGGTTCCTGAGCCGGATCCGGCCCCCGGCCCTGCGGGCGGCGAGGTGCAGCCGGGCGACGGCGTCGACGGTCGCGAGGTCGGCGGTGGTGACGCCGCCGACGTCACAGATCACGTCGTGGCCGGGCCCGTGGCGGGCGGCCGTGACCTGCTCGCACAGGGACGGGACGTCGCCCGGGCGCAGGGGCCCCACGACATGGATGAGGTTCGCTTCGGAATCGGCCACGCAGGGTGGACTCGCGGAGCGGGCGGAACTCATCGGTTCAGGAGGCGGCCTCCTGCGTCCGCGACTTGCGCACCCGCAGCGTCAGGGGGTTCACGAAATCTCCCCGCCCGTTGTTGTACTGCTGCTCGTGGAAGGTCTGGCCCGCCCCGGAGCCGTACATGCGGAAGAACCACTTGCTGTTCCACTCGTTCTTCGCTTCCGAGAGCCGCTTGAACTCCTCTGCGGCCTTCGCGGCACTTCCGGACAGCCCAGCCAGCAGCTTGTTCAGCCGGTCCATCTCGAAGGCGGACTCGGGCGGGGTCTTGCCGCCGGGCCGGAGCAGGGGGATGGCGGTCTTCTTCTTGAACTCCTCCACGAGCCGGGGGAGCAGTTCATAAAGCGCGTCGCCCGAATTCCCGGTCCGCGTGTAGTTCTCCAGGGTGACGCGGTCCTGGCCGTCGGCGCTCATCGCGGCCACGCCCGCGAAGTGGAAGCCCCAGATGTCCTGGGGCCTCGCTTCGGGGGTGGCGGAGTCGGCGTAGTCGAGTTTGTCGCTCTGCCCCAGCGAGACGGTCGTATAGCCCTCGCCGACCACGGGGGCGGCCGCCTTGTTCACGCCGAGTGCCCCGGCTGCCGCGTCCATCTCCGCGGGGTGGTCGCGCAGGGCGCCGCCGTACCTCTGCGGGGTCGGTCCCTGGGGCGCGTCGACCTGGTCGGCGAGGTTGTTCGCCACGGAGTCGACCGTGCTGTCCTGCCAGGGCATGGGCTCCCGGCCTTCAAGGACGACCTCTGTCTTCTTGCCTCCGCCCATCAGTTCTCTGGCCACGTCGATGCACTCGTGCTTCAACAGGTTCGCGAAGCCCGAGACGGCTTCCGGGGGGGTCCCGACCGGGAAGGGCTGTATGCGTTCGAGCTTGACCGAGGCAGCCGGGTTCGCCGGGTTCTGCACGGTGATCTTCTGGCCGCGCCCCACAAGGTGATAGGTGCTGTCGACGCCCGCCAGAGCGGCGTTGCTCGCGGCAAGGACCGCCTCGGTCGCGTAGAACTCCTTCGGTTCACGCTCGGTGTCGTGCACCGCCAGGGTGCCGTCACCCGCGACTCTCAGCGGCAGCCCCTTGGGCCCGTCGCTCTGGTCCAGCTCCTGCTGCTGCTCCTTGGGCAGGTCCTGCCGGAACGGGTCGTGCGTGCGGCCTCCGACGTGGTCCACCGAGTGCTTGGAGAGCCGTTCGGGGTCCGGGATGAGGACGCCCTGCGGTGACTGCGACTGGAAGAAGGGCTCGTCGCTCTGCTCGTTGGCCAGGCCCTTGACGTTCCCCGACACGTACCGCTGGATGCCGGTGCCGACGGGGGCTTCCGGCGCCGGGGTCTGCTCGGTCCGAGGGGCGGCGGCACCCGTCATGACGCGGCGGGCGTTGGCCTCCGCCTCGCGCTCGAAGCGGTCGGAGGGGTCGGAGACCTTCAGGCCCGCGCCGTTGTCGGTGCCCGCGACCGGGCCCTGCCGCTGCTGGATGACGTGGGTCAGCTCATGGGCCAGGGTGTGCGGATCGGCGCCGCCCGCCCCGATGACGACATGGCTGCCGGAGGTGTAGGCCCGGGCGCCCACCTCGGCCGCGGAGGCCCTGGCCGCGGCGTCGTCGTGGACCCGTACGTCGGAGAAGTCGGCGCCGAGCCGGGACTCCATGTCGGTACGGACCGCGTCGTCCAGCGGCTTTCCCGCGCCGCGCAGGACGTCGTGGACGGCGGAGCGCTGCACCTGCGGCTGCTCGGCGCCGTGCTGGTGCGCCTCCTGGGACCATGGGTGGGCGGCCTGGCGCAGCATCTGCACGACGGCGGCGTTCCCGGCGGCGGCCTGGAGACCGAGGAGCCCCGCCGGCGACGTCGCGCCCCCGGCGGCAGGCCTGCGGGCCGGGCCGCGGCCCTTCTCGGCCCCGGTCGTTCCGGTGTGGTCGTGCTGGTGCAAGGTGACCTCTCCCCGCGCAGGTTGCGACTCCCCTCCTGCATACGGGGTGCGGGGCGGCGGGGCCAGGTACGCGAGGGCAGAAAGCCGCGACCGGACGGGCAGAACCGGCCCGGCGCGCCGGGTGCTTCCCGCCTTGGCCGGTCAGGCGTCTCGGTGGTCCCGGAACCACTGCGCCACCTCGTCGGCGTGGGTGTCCGGCGGGAAGACCGGATAGAACCGGATAGAAGACGTGCTCGATGGTGGCGCCGCGCAGAACGAGGGCCAGAACGCTAAACCCGTCCCTCGGGGGACGGGTCAAGTCGGATCACGGGAGGTTCGGCGCCCGGCGCTGATCAGTCCTGGGGGAAGGCGCTCGTGTCGAGGTCCAGGCAGAAGGGCTCGGGGAGGCGCACGGTCTCACCGAACTTGCAGGCCTGGAGGACCCGGTAGCCATCACCTGCGGGCTCGCCGTACAGGGTGGTGGTGGGGCCGCCGGGGGCCCAGCGGTCGATGAGGAGGTAGAGGGGGATGCCTGCGGCGGCGTAGGCAGCGGGCTTGCTGACGCGGTCGTGGCGGCCGTTGCGGAGTGACGTCACCTCGACCACGAGTTCGGCGGCGCGGGCCGGAACATACGTTCCGGCCCCTTTGACCTCCGTCTCGGGGATCACGACGAGGTCGGGCATGAACATGCCGCGCTTGGACGGCACGACGAGGGACAGCCTCTGATGGACGCCCCGGTCGTCCGGCAGAACGGAGCAGAGGCGGCGCTGCACCGTATTCGCGATCGCATGATGCTGGTTGGTGGGAGGGGGCGCTACCGTGACGATCCCTTCGATGATCTCCACCCGGCTGCCGTCGGGCCAGGCCATCTCTTCCCGCAGCCGGACGAGGTCGCCCCAACCCTGACCGGCCTCGTGATCGGCGGCAAGCGCACTCATTACGGTCTCCTCTCTCGGCGCGCCCCGATCCCAACACGCCGTATGGGACCGGCGGCGGTCCACCGATCCCGTTCACCCGTACGAGTAAGCCCTGGCCAGGGGGCGCCCCCGAAGGGGCGCGGGGAACTGCGCGACCAGCCCCCACCGACCCGCGGTCGGCACAGCGCCCCGCAGCCCCGACCCCTTAGCCGATCCGGTCCAGCACGATCGGCGTCGCCGAGAAGTCCGTCCCCGCGGGAGCGATGTCGTACGAGCCCTCCACCGACTCCAGCGCGTACGCGAACCGCTCCGGCGTGTCCGTGTGCAGGGTCAGCAGCGGGGCGCCCGCCTCGACCGTGTCGCCCGGCTTCGCGTGGAGTTCGACGCCCGCGCCCGCCTGGACGACGTCCTCCTTGCGGGCGCGGCCCGCGCCGAGGCGCCAGGCGGCGACGCCGATGTCGTACGCGTCCAGGCGGGTCAGGACGCCGGACGACGGCGCCGTCACCACGTGCTGCTCGCGCGCCACCGGCAGCTTCGCGTCCGGGTCGCCGCCCTGCGCCGCGATCATGCGGCGCCACACGTCCATCGCCGATCCGTCGGCCAGCGCCTTCGCCGGGTCGGCGTCCTTCAGGCCCGCCGCGTCGAGCATCTCGCGGGCGAGGGCCAGGGTCAGTTCGACCACGTCCGCCGGGCCGCCACCCGCCAGGACCTCGACCGACTCGCGGACTTCGAGTGCGTTGCCCGCCGTCAGGCCCAGCGGCGTCGACATGTCCGTAAGGAGGGCCACCGTGCGGACGCCGCTGTCCGTGCCCAACTCCACCATCGTGGCGGCCAGTTCACGCGCGTCGTCGAGGTTCTTCATGAAGGCGCCGGTGCCGACCTTCACGTCCAGGACCAGCGAGCCCGTCCCCTCGGCGATCTTCTTCGACATGATGGACGACGCGATCAGCGGGATCGCCTCCACCGTGCCGGTCACGTCGCGCAGCGCGTACAGCTTCTTGTCGGCCGGTGCCAGGCCGTCGCCCGCCGCGCAGATCACCGAGCCGACGCCGTCGAGGACGTTCAGCATCTCCTCGTTGGAGAGCAGCGCGCGCCAGCCGGGGATGGCCTCCAGCTTGTCGAGGGTGCCACCGGTGTGGCCGAGGCCGCGGCCGGACAGCTGCGGGACGGCCGCGCCGCACGCGGCGACCAGCGGGGCGAGCGGCAGCGTGATCTTGTCGCCGACGCCGCCCGTGGAGTGCTTGTCGGAGGTCGGGCGGGACAGCGAGGAGAAGTCCATGCGCTCGCCGGACGCGATCATCGCGGCGGTCCAGCGGGCGATCTCCTTGCGGTTCATGCCGTTCAGGAGGATGGCCATCGCCAGGGACGACATCTGCTCGTCGGCGACCGCGCCGCGCGTGTACGCGTCGATGACCCAGTCGATCTGCTCGTCGCTCAGCTCGCCCCGGTCACGCTTGGTGCGGATGACGGAGATGACGTCCATGGCATGTCCTTCCAGCAGTACAACGGCGTACGTACGTCAGTACTTTCGTGACTCTACGCGCATAGACGCGCGAGATGAAGGTGGCCCCGCACCCAAGATCGGAGTTCTCCGGATCTCAGGAGTGCGGGGCCCGCGTTCAGTTCAGGTGCTGCGGCCCGAACGCGTCCGGCAGCATGTCGCCCAGCGTCCGCACGCCCGACGACGTCTCCAGGAGCAGCTCGGCTCCCCCGAACTCGTACAGCAGCTGGCGGCAGCGGCCGCACGGCATGAGGATCTCGCCCTTGCCGTCCACGCACGTGAAGTGGGTGAGACGGCCGCCGCCGGTCAGCTGGAGCTGCGAGACCAGGCCGCACTCGGCGCACAGGCCGAGGCCGTAGGAGGCGTTCTCCACATTGCAGCCGGAGACCGTCCTGCCGTCGTCGACCAGGGCCGCGGCGCCGACCGGGAACCCCGAATAGGGCGCGTACGCACGGGACATCGCCTCGCGCGCGGCTTCCCGCAGGGCGTCCCAGTCGGTGTCCTCGGCGGCAGTCGTCACTTTCCTTGTCCCCTTCGGTACGGCATTCCGTCCGCCTTCGGCATCCGCAGCCGCTGGGCGGAGAGCGAGAGGACCAGCAGGGTCACCACGTACGGGGTGGCGGTGACGACCTGGTTGGGCACCTCGTCGGTCAAGCCGTACCACAGGAACATCAGCGCGGAGACGGCCGCGGTGAGCACCGCGGGGACGTACCGCTTGCGCCAGGCGAGGTAGGCCGCGCCGATGACCAGCAGGATCGCGAGGAGCAGCAGCAGCGCGTGGACGTTCGTGCCGCCGCCCCGGAGCTTCAGGCTGTCGGTGTAACCGAACAGGCCCGCGCCGAGCGCGAGCCCGCCCGGCATCCAGTTGCCGAAGATCATCGCGGCGAGGCCGATGTAGCT
>NZ_JBIBTX010000003.1:670467-1046166 GCF_043078805.1 Streptomyces sp. NPDC015345
CTTCAGGCTGTCGGTGTAACCGAACAGGCCCGCGCCGAGCGCGAGCCCGCCCGGCATCCAGTTGCCGAAGATCATCGCGGCGAGGCCGATGTAGCTGCGGCCGCCGGTCTGGCCCTCCAGGTAGATGTTGGAGGCGACCAGGGAGAGGAACGCGCCGCCGAGGCCCGCGAGGCCACCGGAGATGACGACGGCCAGGTACTTGTACTTGTAGACGTTCACGCCGAGCGACTCGGCGGCGATCGGGTTCTCGCCGCAGGAGCGCAGCCGCAGGCCGAAGGAGGTGCGCCAGAGCACCCACCAGCTCAGCGGCACCATGGCGACGGCGACGACGGTGAGCGGCGACAGGTTGGTGAACAGGCCGCCGAGCAGGCCCGCGAGGTCGGAGACCAGGAACCAGTGCTTGCCGTTGAGGTCGGCGAGCCAGTCGGAGAGCCCCGGCACGGAGAAGCTGCCGAGCGATTCGACGGGCGGCGACTGCTTGGACGTACCGCCCTCCTCACCCTCGAAGGCGAAGGTGGCGAGGTAGCGGGTGGCGCCGAGGGCGAGGATGTTGAGGGCCACACCGGAGACGATGTGGTTGACGTTGAAGGTGACCGTCACGATCGCGTGCAGCAGACCGCCGAGGGCGCCGCCGGCGATGCCGAACAGGACACCGACCCACGGGCCCCACTGGAAACCGGCCCAGGCACCGAACCAGGTGCCGAGGATCAGCATGCCTTCGAGGCCGATGTTGACCACGCCCGCCCGCTCGGCCCACAGGCCGCCGAGGCCCGCGAGGCCGATCGGCACGGCGAGTTGCAGGGCCGTCGACATCTGGCCGGTGGACGTGATGCCGTCGGCGCCGGTGATCATGCGTACCACGGAGGTCAGCACCAGGACGCCCGCGATGATCAGCAGGAGGACGGGGAGCGAGATGCGGCGGCGGCCCGGCGCGGGCTGCTTGGCCGAGGGCTTGACCACGGATGCCGTGCTCATCGGGAAGTCGCCTCCTTCACGGTGTCGTTGGTGCCGTTGGTGCCGGTGTCGGCGTTCTTGGCGTTGGCCCGTGCGGCGGCGGCCAGTTCCTCGCCCACGCGCTGCTGCTGGCGGCGCAGGCCCCAGCGGCGTACGGCCTCGTAGGAGACGACGACCGCGATCACGATGATGCCCTGCATGATCACCGCGATCTCCTTGTCGTACGGCTCCGGCTGGGCGTAGTCGAGGGCGGGCGACGCCTTGTCGAGGAAGGCCCAGAGCAGGGCGGCGAGCGCGATGCCGACCGGGTTGTTCCGGCCGAGCAGCGCGATGCCGATGCCGATGAAGCCGAGCCCCGAGGGGAAGCTGAGGCTGTAGGTGTGGGTGTCGCCGAGCAGGATCGGCATGCCGGAGAGGCCCGCGACCGCGCCCGAGATCAGCATGGCGGTGAGCGCCATGCGCTTGGCGTTGACACCGCTGGCCGCGGCGGCCGACTCGGAGGCGCCGGTGGCGCGCAGGTCGAAGCCGAAGCGGGTGCGGTTGAGGACCAGCCAGTACAGCACGCCCGCGAGGACGGCGACGAACACGAAGCCGTAGACCTCGCCGCCCGCCAGCTTGATGCCGGGGAACCAGCCCGACTCCTTCATCACGCCGGTGGTCTGGTTGTTGCCGACCGGCACACCGAAGTTCTTGGTGAGCGTGAGGTAGCCGATGACGCTCGTCGCGATGGCGTTGAGCATGATCGTCGCGACGACCTCGCTGACGCCGCGGGTGGTCTTCAGCAGTCCCGCGATGCCGGCCCAGAAGGCGCCGGTGAGCATGGCGACCGCGATCAGCAGCGGGATCTGGAGCGCGGCGGGCAGCGCGACGTGCGCGCCGACGACCGCGGTGATCATCGCGGCGAGGCGGTACTGGCCGTCGACACCGATGTTGAACAGGTTCATCCGGAAGCCGATGGCCACCGCGAGGGCGGCCAGGTAGTACATCCCGGCCTGATTGATGATCAGTACCTGGACGTCGGAGTAGGTGGCCTGCTCGAACATCAGGGTGTAGGGCTCGATCGGGCTCTTGCCCGAGGCGAGCAGCACGCCCGAGGTCAGCACCACGGCCACGATCAGCGCGATGACCGGTCCGGCCACGGCGAGGAGCAAGCGCTCCTTGTCGAACTTCTTCATCGGGTCTCGTCCTCCTCGGAGCCGTCACCGGACTCGACGTGTTCCAGGTGACCGGAGGCGGCACCCGTCATCGCCGACCCCAGCTCCTCGGGTGTGATGGTGGCCGGGTCGGCGTCCGCCACGAGCCGTCCGCGGTAGATCACGCGGAGGGTGTCGGAGAGGCCGATCAGCTCGTCCAGGTCGGCGGAGATCAGCAGTACGGCGAGGCCCTCGCGGCGGGCCTCGCGGATCTGGTCCCAGATCTGCGCCTGCGCGCCGACGTCCACGCCACGGGTGGGGTGGGCGGCGATCAGGAAGCGCGGCTTGTGGCTCATCTCGCGGCCGACGATCAGCTTCTGCTGGTTGCCGCCGGACAGCGAGGCGGCCGTCACGTCGATGCCGGGCGTACGGACGTCGTACTCCTCGACGATGCGGCGGGTGTCGGCCTGGGCGCCCTTGAGGTCCAGCAGGAACCCGCGCGCGTTCGGCTTCTCGGTGACGTGGCCGAGGATGCGGTTCTCCCACAGCGGGGACTCAAGGAGGAGGCCGTGGCGGTGGCGGTCCTCGGGGATGTACCCGATGCCGTCCTCGCGGCGCTTGCGCGTGGGTACGGCGGTGATGTCCTCGCCCGCCATGCGGATCACACCGGAGTCGGCGTGCTTGAGGCCGATGAGCGCGTCGATCAGCTCGGTCTGGCCGTTGCCCTCGACGCCCGCGATGCCGAGGACCTCTCCCTCGTGGATCGTGAAGGAGATGTCGTCGAGCAGGGCGCGGCCCGACCCGCCGTCGGCGAGCAGCCTGAGGCCCTCGACCTGGATCATCGGGCGGTCGGTGACCGTCGACTCCGCGGTCTCGGGGGTGGGCAGTTCGCTGCCGACCATCAGTTCGGCGAGCTGGCGCGGCGTCGTCTCGGACGGGATCGCCGTGCCGACCGTCGTACCACGCCGGATGACGGTGATGTCGTCGGCGACGGACAGCACCTCGCCCAGCTTGTGCGAGATGAAGATGACCGACAGGCCCTCGGACTTGAGCCCGCGGAGGTTGTCGAAGAGCGCGTCGACCTCCTGCGGCACGAGGACGGCCGTGGGCTCGTCGAGGATCAGCGTGGTGGCGCCGCGGTAGAGGACCTTGAGGATCTCCACGCGCTGGCGGTCGGCGACGCCGAGGTCCTCCACGTACGCGTCGGGGCGCACCCCGAGGCCGTACCGGTCGGACAGCTCGACGATCCTGCGGCGGGCCGCGCCGCCGATGCCGTGCAGCTTCTCGCTGCCGAGAACGATGTTCTCAAGCACCGTCAGCTGGTCGGCGAGCATGAAGTGCTGGTGCACCATGCCGATGCCGCGCGCGATGGCGTCGGCGGGACCGGCGAAGGAGACCTGCTCGCCGTCGACGGTGATGGTGCCCTCGTCCGGCTTCTGCATGCCGTAGAGGATCTTCATCAGCGTCGACTTGCCGGCGCCGTTCTCGCCGACGAGGGCGTGGACGGTGCCCTTGCGGACGGTGAGGTGGATGTCGTGGTTGGCCACGACTCCGGGGAAGCGCTTGGTGATGCCGGCGAGTTCGACGGCGATGGGCGGAGGGTTGGTGGACGCGTCGATGGCGCACTCTCCTCGGGGGCCAAAGGGCCTGAAGGGCCTGAAGGAAAGGGGCCGCCTACGCGCGCAGTGCCCCTGCTGCTGACTGCTACTCAGTGGTGCTGTGGTCCGCGGTGACGTGCTCCGCGGTGGTGTGGTCCGCGCGAACGGGGCGCGGGGGAAACATCGTCCCCCACACCCCGTCGTACGAGCATCACGACGCCGTCACGGCTCTCGGGCCGGCGGTCACGCCCTTACGGCGTGGTCTTGACCTTGATCTTGCCGCTCTTGATGCCCTCTTCGGCCTTCTTCAGGGCCGCCTGGACATCCTTCATCTTCTGGAACTCGGGGTTGGAGTCGGCGAGCGCGACACCGCCCGACTTCAGGTCGGCGCGGACGACGCCGCCCTTGGCCTTGCCGTCCTCGACGGCCTTCGCCAGGTTGTAGACCGAGCCCGCGACGTCCTTGAGCGCCGAGGTCAGGATGTACTTCTTGTACTTGGCGAGCGCGTCCTGCTTGTACTGGTCGGAGTCGACGCCGATCGCCCAGATCTTCTTGGCGGCGGCGGCCTCGATGACGCCCTGACCGGAGAGGCCCGCGGCGTGGTAGACCACGTCGGCGCCCTTCTCGATCTGGCCCTGGGCGGCGGTCTTGCCCTTGTCGGGGCTGGTGAAGCCGCCGTCCTCGGCCTTCTCCGTCAGGTACTGCTTGACGACCTTGACCTTGGGGTTCGTGTCCTTGACGCCCTGCGCGTAGCCCGCCTCGAACTTGTGGATGAGGGGCACGTCCACGCCGCCGACGAAGCCGACCGTCTTGGACTTGGTGGTCTTGGCGGCGACGACGCCCGCGAGGTAGGACGCCTCCTGCTCGCTGAAGACGAGGTCGGAGACGTTGTCGGCCTTGACGGTCTCGTCGTCGACGATGCCGAAGGTGACCTTCGGGAACTTCGCCGAGACCTCCTTGATCGCCGGGGCGTAGGCGTAGCCGACCCCGATGACCGGGTTGTAGCCCTGCTTGGCGAGCTGCGTCAGGCGCTGCGCCTTGTCGGCGTCCGACTCGCCGTCGACGGGCTCGACGGCCTTCTCGCCGGTCTTGAACTCCTTGGCGGCCTTCTTCATGCCCTCGGTCGCGGCGTCGTTGAAGGACTGGTCGCCGGCGCCGCCGACGTCGTAGGCGATGGCGACGCCCTTGTTCTTGTCGTCCTTGCTCGCGGCGGCGTCACTGGACGTGCCACCACAGGCGGAGACGGAGACGGCGAGGGCTGCGGTCGCGGCGCCCGCGACAGCTATTCGAGACACCCGGCGCATAGAGACGAACTCCTTGAGTCAAGCAAGCACATGCACGTACGCGCCTCACCCGGCGCGGATTTCGCCGCAGCGTAACGCGCGTAGACCTGACATAAGAACCCTTCTGTCCGGTCCGTTATCGACCTGTGGCCACGGGGCGTCCGGCGGGCGAACAGGCGGTGGGCGCCCCCTTGATGAGGGGCGCCCAGGCGCCGCACGACGTACTACGTACAACGGGTCGGGAGGCGCGAGCGGGGTGCTACGTACAACGTCGCCGCGTCCGCCCGCACCCCGTCCTACGGCACCGTCCTGACCTTCACCTTGCCGCTGACGATGTCCTTCTCGGCCTTCTCCACGGCGGCGACGACGTCCTTCATCGCCTTGTACCTCGGGTTGGAATCGGAGAAGCCGACGCGGCCCGACCCCAGGTCGTAGCGCTGCTCGCCCTTCATCGGCTTGCCCTCGACGACCGACTTCGCCAGGTCGTACACCGCGCCACCGACGTCCTTGAGCGCCGAGCCGAGGATGTACTCCTTGTACTTGGCGAGCGCCTTCTGCTTGTACTGGTCGGAGTCGACGCCGATCGCCCACTTCTTCTGCGAGCCGACCTCCTGGATGACGCCCTGCCCGGAGAGACCGGCCGCGTGGTAGATCACGTCCGCGCCGGCCTCGATCTGTCCGCTCGCGGCGTTCTGCCCCTTGTCGGGGCTGCTGAAGCCACCCTCCTCGGGCTTCTCCGTCAGATACCGCTTCTCAATTTTGATCTTGGGATTGACCGACTTCGCGCCCTGCACGAATCCGGCCTCGAATTTGTGGATCAGCGGAATGTCCACGCCGCCCACGAATCCGATGTGCTCGGCCTTGCTCGCTTTCGCGGCGGCGACCCCCGCCAGATAGGAGCCCTGCTCCTCGTGGAAGACCAGGTCGGCGACGTTCTCCGCCTTCACGGTGTTGTCGTCGATGATCCCGAAGGTGGTGTCGGGGAACTTCTTCGCGGCGGCCTCCACGGCGGGCGCGTAGACGAAACCGACGCCGATCACGGGGTCGTAGCCCTGCTTGGCGAGCTGTTCGAGGCGCTGGACCTTGTCGGCGCTGGACTCGCCGTCACCCGGCTCCATGTCCACGCCGCCGATCTTGAATTCCTCGCGGGCCTTGCTGTAGCCCGCGTAGGCGGCGTCGTTGAAGGACTGGTCGCCCTGCCCGCCGATGTCGTAGGCCAGACCGATGCCCTTGCCCTTGTACGACGTGGAGGTGCCGGAGTCCTTCTCCTTGCCGCCCTCCTCCTTGGAGGCCTCGCTGCTGGTCTTGCCGCACGCCGAAGCGGCGAGGGCGAGCGACGCCACCGCCACGGCCACTTGGGAAAGTCTTGATACACGACGCATAGGACGTACTCCTCACGTTCCCCAACGCACCGTTGACGGCGCTGATTTCGGCGCACATTAACGCGCGTAGAAAGGGAGGGGAACGGGTTTTCGCCCGGCCGTTACCTATTCGTGTACCTCTTCGTGCCGGGTATCACTCGCATGCCGGGTCCTCACTCGCGTGCCCGGCCTGTCACTCGCGTGCCGCGTCCAACAGGGCCGCGGCGGTGAAGAGTTCGACGCCGACCGTGATGGCCGACTCGTCCGCGTCGAAATCGCCCTGGTGGAGGTCGCGCACGGTGCGCTCCCCCGGCTTGCGGACCCCGAGCCGGGCCATGGCGCCGGGCACGTGCTCCAGGTACCAGGAGAAGTCCTCGCCGCCGAGGCTCTGTTCGGTGTCCTCCACCGAGTGCGGGCCGCGCCGCTCGATCATGGCGTCGCGCAGCAGGTCGGCGACGGCGCCGTCGTTGACGACGGGCGGGACACCGCGGACGTAGTTGACCTCGGACTTGGCGCGGTAGAGGTCGGCGATCTCCTGGATGGCGCCGTGCACCAGCTCGGGCGCCTGCCGCCAGGCCCTGAGGTCCAGACAGCGCACGGTCCCGGAGAGCTCGGCGTGCTGCGGGATGACGTTCGGGGCGTGGCCGGACTCGATGCGGCCCCAGGTCAGCGAGAGACCCGAGCGGGCGTCGGCGCGGCGCGCGACCAGCGCCGGGACGTCGGTGGCGACCTTGGCGACGGCGGTGACGAGATCGGTGGTCAGGTGCGGGCGCGCGGTGTGTCCGCCGGGCCCGTCGAGCGAGACCTCGAGGCGGTCGCAGGCGGAGGTGATGGGCCCGTGCCGCAGCCCGATGCGGCCCGCGTCGACGCGGGGGTCGCAGTGCACGGCGATGATCTTCCCGACGCCGTCGAGCACGCCGTCCTTGATGGCGTCGGCGGCGCCGCCCGGCAGGACCTCCTCGGCGGGCTGGAAGATCAGCCGCACCGGGAAGGGCAGCTGCCCCTTGCGCGCCAGGTCCGCGAAGACCAGGCCGGCGCCGAGGACGACGGTGGTGTGCACGTCGTGCCCGCAGGCGTGGGCGCGGTCGGGCACCGTGGAGCGGTAGGGGACGCCGAGCTTGGTGTCGGGGATGGGCAGCGCGTCGATGTCGGCGCGCAGCGCGAGCATGGGGCGCACCCCGCCCGGCTCGCCGATGTCGCAGACGAGGCCGGTGCCGCCGGCGAGCACGCGGGGCGCGAGCCCCGCCTGTTCCAGGCGGGCCTTGATGGCGGCGGTGGTGCGGAACTCCTGGTTGCCGAGCTCCGGGTGCATGTGCAGGTCGCGACGGAAAGCGACGAGCTCGGCACGGAGCGCTGCGGGCAACGCGCCGGGAAGCGTCTCCGCCGGCGCGGACTCCGTTCCGAACACGTCGGCGGACACCTCTTCGGTCGCACAGGACATCAGTTGGTTCACCCTCTGAAGGGTAGGGCGATGCAACGGCCAACTAACCCACGATCAACAAAAGTTCAGCCCGATAGGGGAAGAAAGCGTGGCCTCGTGGCGCATGGCCGCCGATCGGGATGGGTAAACTTTCATGCCGCCTCGGGGGATGCGCAGGCCGTCCGGCGCCTGTAATAGGCGAGGGCGACCGCCGTCAGCAAGGGCGGCCAGGCGATCAGCGGTATATAGCAAAGCACGATCAGGGCAGTTTGCGCTGTACCGTCCGTCACACCCGATTCACTCCCCAATCCAGCGATCTGTACGTAGATGGCCCAGCCCAGCAGCCCGAACAGGCCGGCGGCGCCGAGCAGGGCGGGGGCGACGGCGGCCATCGTGGGCACCTGCCGCCCGCCGAGTACGGGTACCCAGCCGGGCACGGTCTCACCCCACTCCCGCACCAGACCGAGCGTGAGCAACGCCAGCGCTTCGGAGACGAGGCTGAGCATCAGGACGTACACGGCCTCACCCGTGCCGCGCTGCTCCTGCGCGGCCACGGGGAGCCCGACCACCAGGGCCACCCGCCACAGTCCGGAGGGCAGGGTGATCCACGGCACGGCGTGCGCGGCCAGGGCGGCCCAGCGGGGGACGTCGGGCAGGGCGGTGATTTTCAGCATGGGGTGATGCTGCCGCCGGGGCTGTTCCGGGGGCGTCGCCGTGGGGGCGGGTTCCGTGCGGGCGGGCTCCGCCGGGCGGGGGAGGGCCGCGTACGCCCCGGGGCCCGGCCGCGGGCGCGAGGGCGGGCGTCACCCCGCCACCTCCAGCGCCGTCCGCGCGAACGCGGCCACCGCCCCCGTGTCGTGCCCGAGCCGCCACACCAGGCCGTACCCCGTCGGTTCCGCGTCCGCGAAGGGGACGTACGCGACGCCGGGGCGGGCGTAGTACGTCGCCGTGTGCGCGGGGGCGAGCAGCGCTCCCCTGCCGCCCGCGACCAGGATCAGGCCCTCCTGGAGGTTGACCACGCCGGGGCCGCGCTCGATCGGGCGGCCGCTCGGTGTGCGGGCGGGCACGTGGTGCTCGAGCCAGTAGTCGGGGACCTCGGCCGCGATGGTGAGCAGGGGCACGGCGGCCAGGTCCTCCAGGGTCACCGTCTCCCGCGCGGCCAGCGGATGGGCGGCGGGCAGGGCCAGGACGCGGTCCTCCGCCAGCAGCAGCGGCCCGCCGCCGAGGTCCTCCTCCCGTACGGGGAACTCGCTGAGCTGTACGTCGAACTCGCCCCTGCGCAGCTGCCCGTACGGATCGCCGAGCGGGACCTCGCAGACCTCCACCGCAAGGCCGGGGTGGCTGACGCGCAGCGCCTCCGTCGCTTTCATGACGATCTCGCCGGTGAGCGGATTGGAGAAGCCGACGTGCAGCACCGCGTCGATGCCGCGCGCGGTGGCGGCCGCCCGTTCCAGGGCCTCCTCGATGCCGCGGTGGTGGGGTTCGAGGTCGGTCCGCAGCTGCCGGCCGAGCGCGGTCAGGGCGACACGGCGGCTGGTGCGGGTGAACAGCGGGGCGCCCACGCGGCGTTCGAGACGCTGGACGAGCTGGCTCACGCGGGCCTTGGAGAGCCGCATCCGCTCGGCGGTGCGGCCGAAGTGCAGCTCCTCGGCGAGGAGGAGGAAGCACTCCAGTTCGTCGCCCTCGATCGACATCCGTGTCCCCCCGGTGCGCGCGGATCGTTCAGTCCGCTTGAACGAACGTTGCGATCTTCGCCGTTGTTCCGCCCCGCCGCCCGGCAGAGGGTGGTTGAGCAGACAACAACGGCAGTTTTCCGTAGGAGAGTTGACATGAGTACCGGCACGCACAGATCCACCGAAGACCGGTCCACCGGAGCGTGGACACCCCGCCAGTGGGGCGTCCTCCTCGTGCTGTGCGGGGCGATCTTCCTCGAAGGCATCGACGTCGCCATGCTCAACGTCGCCCTGCCGTCCATCCGCGCCGACCTCGGCCTGTCCACCGGCTCGCTCCAGTGGGTGATGAGCGCGTACGTCCTCGGGTACGGCGGCTTCATGCTGCTCGGCGGGCGCGCCGCCGACCTCTTCGGGCGCCGCCAGATGTTCGTGTTCTGGCTCTCCGTCTTCCTCGTCTTCTCCGGGCTCGGCGGCTTCGCCACGGACGGCTGGATGCTGATCGCGGCCCGCTTCGTCACCGGGGTCGCCGCGGCCTTCATGACGCCCGCCGGGCTCTCCATCATCACCACCGGCTTCGAGGAGGGCCCGCAGCGCAACAAGGCCCTGCTGTTCTACTCCGGCACCGCCGCCGGCGGTTTCTCGGTCGGGCTCGTCGTCGGCGGGCTGCTGACCTCGGTCGACTGGCGGTGGGTGTTCTTCGCGCCGGTCGTGCTCTCCGCCCTGATCCTGGGCGCCGCGCTCACCTTCGTACCGAAGTCGGCGCGTCCGCGGCGGATCCCCGGACAGGGCTTCGACCTGGCGGGCGGCCTGACCATCACCGCCGCCATAGTGCTGCTGGTCCTCGGCGTGGAGCGGGCCACGCACACCTCGCCCGCCTGGACGGCGGCCACGGTCGGCGCCGGTCTGGTCCTCCTCGCCGTGTTCGTCGCGGTCGAGCGCCGCTCGGCGGCCCCGCTGGTCCGCCTCGGCATCCTCCGCAACGCCGGCCTGGTGCGCGCCAATCTCTCCGGGCTGCTCTTCGCGGCGGGCTTCTTCGGCTTCCAGTTCCTGGTCGTGCTCTACCTCCAGGAGCTGCGGGACTGGTCGACGATGCAGACCAGCCTCGCGATGATCGTCGTGGGCGTCGACGCGGTCCTCTCCCCCGTCCTCACACCGAAGTTCGTGAACCGCTTCGGCAACGCGCGCGTCATCTTCGGCGGCCTGCTCCTCGCCGCCCTCGCGTACGCGCTGTTCCTACCGGTCGCCGCCGACTGGACGTACGCGATGATGTTCCCCAGCCTGATCGTCCTCGGCATCGCGTTCTCGCTGGTCTACGGCCCGCTCACCATCGTCGCCACCGAGGGGATCGCCGAGGAGGAGCAGGGGCTCGCCGGAGCGCTGCTCTACACCGCCTTCCAGTTCGGGGCCGCGCTCGGCCTCTCGGCGGTGACGGCCGTCAACGTCGCGGCCACCGAGTCCAGCGCGCCCTCCGCCGTCCTCGACGGCTACCGGGCCGCCCTGTGGGTCCCGCTCGCCGCCGTCCTGCTGGCCGCGCTGATCAGCGCCTTCGGCCTGCGTACGAAAAGGGGTACGACGGTGGCCTCGGGCGCGCCCGCCGAGGAGGGTGCCGCCGCCGAGGTGCCGGTGGCGGGCTGACGGCGGAGGGGGCCGAGTCCGGTGAAACCCCTGCGCCCGGCGGGTCCGGGCGTGAGAATGAGGCTCCGCGCGCCATATCCCCTGAAGGGAGCACTGACCGGCTATGACCGAGGAACGCGACGCCACGACAGCGACCTGGCGGCCCACCGCCCCCGGCGTCCTTCGGCTGCCCTCCGGGCGGCTCGTCCGGGGCCGGGGGCTGCGGCGTCCGCTGCCCGACGGCGACCGGCCCGGCCTCGGCGTCTATCTGCTCGGCAAGCGGCCGCCCGAAGTCCCCTGGGAGTCGCGCTGGTTGCGCTGGCCGGACTTCCGGCTGCCGAGCGACCGGGCCGCGGCGCGGGACCTGCTGCGCGAGGTGTGGGACCGCTCGGCCGCCGAGCGCGTGGAAGTGGCCTGCGGAGGCGGGCGCGGGCGGACCGGGACCGCGCTGGCGTGCGTCGCCGTGCTGGACGGGGTACCCCCCGGGGAGGCCGTCGCCTTCGTACGGACGCACTACGACCGCCGGGCGGTCGAGACTCCCTGGCAGCGGCGGTACGTGGAGCGCTTCGCCGGCCATGCCTGAGGCCACCGAACGACGAGAGGCGAGAGGCAGCCGTGAGCGACGAGCGGATACCGCCCCTGCGAGCCCCCTTTCCGCCCGAGGCCGCCGCCGTCCTGCGGCGCATGATGCCGCCGGGCCAGGCGCCGATCGCCCTGTTCCGCATGTTCGCGCGGAACGTCCCGATGGCGGCGGCGATGCACGGCTGGGGCTCCTACGAACTCGGCCGGAACTTCAGCGCGGGCCTGCGCGACCGGGAGATCGTCATCGACCGCGTCTGCGCCCTGTGCCACGCCGAGTACGAATGGGGTGTGCACGTCGCCCGCTTCGCCGCGAAGGCCGGCCTCGACGACGCGCAGATCGCCTCCCTCACCCACGGCGCGAGCACCGACCCGTGCTGGGAGAGCGCGCGCGACCGGCTGCTGATCGAGCTGAGCGACGCGCTGCACGCGGGCGGCGACATCGACGACGCCCTGTGGGAGCGGCTCGCCGCGGAGTTCACCGACGAGCAGCTCCTGGACCTGCTGATGCTCGGCGGCTGGTACCACGCGATCAGCTTCGTGGCCCGCGCCACCCGGCTCACCCCGGAGCCGGGGACCCCACGCTTCGAGGACTTCCGGCCGAGGTGATGACCGCTGTCAGCCGGTGCACGTCCCGCGCCGTCCCCGTCACACCGGACAGGAAGCCCTGGGCGCGCGGTGAGGCGTTCTCGGTGAGCCAGGCCGGGTCGATGTCGCAGACCGCCACCTTCACCTCCGTGCCCGCCAGGGCCAGGGGCAGCGTGTGGACGACCGTGGAGGGGAAGCTGAGGATCGTGCGGCCGACCGGGCCGCGGCGGGCGATCAGTTCCAGGGGCAGGTCGGGGCGGACCACCTGGAGGCCCGTCTCCACCGCCAGGCGGTGCAGCTTCTCGGAGCTCTCGCGGCGGTGCGCGAAGTACCGCGTCGCCCCGTGGGTCAGGGCCAGGGCGCGGACCGCTTCCAGGTAGCGGTCGGGGTCCACGACGCCGGTCTCCACGAGGGACGTGCCGACCAGGTCGGCGCCGCGGGTGATGCGGGGCGGGCCGAAGCGTTCCCTGGTCCAGGCGAAGGCGTTGACGGTGACGCCGACGCCGGGCGGCGCCTGGTCGATCGGCATGGAGGAGAAGACCTCCACCGTGCGCGTCCCGCCGGGCGTGAGGCGGCGCCGTGCCGAGGCGGAGACGGGGGCGAAGACCAGGTCGCGGGGGCCGGGGCGGCCGCCCTTGCGATGCCAGCGCACCAGGCGCTCGCCGCGGGCCAGCTGGGCGATGAACTCCATGGTGGCCGTGCCGTCGTCCACCACGACCAGGGAGCGGGCCCGGGTGATCGTCAGGAGCAGCTGTACGTAACGGGAGAACGGGTCGCCTATGACGATCCGTTCGGCCTTGCGCAGGGCTCCCGCGAGGCCCCCTATCGTCTGGAAGGGAGCCGTCGCGCCGCCGCGCGCCTCCTCCCAGCGGACCTCGACGCCCTCGTCACGCGCGAGCTGCGCCATGCGGCGCAACTGGCCGCGCGTCATCGGGTCGTTGGGTGAGAGGACGACGACGGTGAGGCCCCCGGCCGGGCCGGTCGCGGCCGCGGCGTGCGCCCACTCCAGGACGTTCAGCAGCTGAACAGGGCTCTCCACGAAGGCGAGCGTGGAGGGGGCGGCGGCGTCGGCGGCGGCTCGGCCGGCTCGGGGGCTCATCGTCGTTGCGTCCGTGTCCGGTAACCCGTGGGCGCTCAGACCGCGACCCGCTCGGACCCGGCGTCCGCCGAACCCGACTCCGACTCGGCGATGACGCCCGCGACGCGGCGGAGCTTCTTCATCGGGCCGAGCTCCGACTCGTACACCTTCTTGACGCCGTCGCCGAGGGACGCCTCGATGGTGCGGATGTCGCGGACCAGGCGGGTCAGGCCCTGCGGCTCGACGGAGGCGGCCTGGTCGGAGCCCCACATGGCGCGGTCCAGGGTGATGTGGCGCTCGACGAAGGTGGCGCCGAGGGCGACCGCCGCGAGGGTGGTCTGGAGGCCGGTCTCGTGGCCGGAGTAGCCGATCGGGACGTTCGGGTACTCCTGCTGGAGGGTGTTGATGACGCGCAGGTTCAGCTCCTCGGCCTGCGCCGGGTACGTCGACGTGGCGTGGCACATCAGGATGTTGTCGCTGCCGAGGACCTCGACCGCGTGGCGGATCTGCTTCGGGGTCGACATGCCGGTGGACAGGATGATGGTGCGGCCGGTGGCGCGCAGGGCGCGCAGCAGCTCGTCGTCCGTGAGGGAGGCGGAGGCGACCTTGTGGGCGGGCAGGTCGAACTTCTCCAGGAAGGCGACGGCCTCGGTGTCCCACGGGGAGGCGAACCAGTCGATGTTCTTCGTCTTGCAGTACTCGTCGATCTGGCGGTACTCGTCCTCGCCGAACTCCACGCGGTGGCGGTAGTCGATGTACGTCATGCGGCCCCAGGGGGTGTCGCGCTCGATGTCCCACTGGTCGCGCGGGGTGCAGATCTCGGGGGTGCGCTTCTGGAACTTGACCGCGTCGCAGCCCGCCTCGGCGGCCACGTCGATCAGCTTGAACGCGTTCTCCAGGTCGCCGTTGTGGTTGATGCCGATCTCGCCGGTGATGTACACGGGCTGACCGGGACCGGCCGTCTTCGAACCGAACTGACGCAGACGGGAGTTGGCGCCGATGGAGGTGACGGGGGTGAGGGAGCTCATGACAGGAACTTTCCTTAACTGTGGAGGGAGTCGAGAGAGGGGCCGAGGATCCAGCTGGCGATCTCTCGGATCGCGCCTTCACCGCCGGGGACGGCGGTGACCGCGCGGGCTGCGCCGCGTACGACGTCGTGTGCGCTGGCGACCGCCACGGGCCAGCCCACGAGGGCGAAGCACGGGAGGTCGTTGACGTCGTTGCCGACGTAGAGCACGCGCTCGGGCGCGATGCCCTGTTCCTCGCACCACTGCTTCAGTGCGAGGTCTTTCCGGTCGATGCCGTGCAGGACCGGAAGCTTGAGCTTCTTGGCGCGCGCGGCGACGACCGGGTTCTGCTCCGTGGACAGGATCAGCATCCGCAGGCCGCTCTTGCGCAGGGCCGCGATGCCGAGACCGTCTCCGCGGTGTACGGAGACGAATTCCCTTCCGTCGGAGTCGATCAGCACCCTGTCGTCGGTCTGGGTGCCGTCGAAGTCGAGGACGACCGCGTCGATGTCGGCGGCGGTCGGGAGAGCTTTCGCGTGGCCCGTGTCGAAGAGGGGGGCCAGCGCGCGGGCCCGCGCGAGGTCGTGCGGGTCGTCGACCTCCAGGACGCGGGCGGGGTCGGTGCGGACCGGCTCGGTGTGGCCGAAGAAGCGGTGCTTCTCGGTACGGAAGCCGGCCGCGTCCATCGCGTAGGCGGCGCCGGTCTCCAGGAGGTCCTGGGGGCGGTCCTGGCGGCGCGGGCGGAAGGACTTGTCGTGGTTGACGCCGTAGCCGCCGCGGGTGCGGGTGGAGTTGGCGAGGGTGGCGGTGCCGCCCACGGAGTCGGTGCGCCGCGCGGGCACGTCCGCGGTGCCGTCCGTGGCGTCGTCGGCCGCGTCGCGCCAGATGAAGCCGTGGAAGGGGGCGACCGTGACGGCCGTGTCCGCGCCGTTCTCCACGACGGCCGCGGCCACCCCGTCGACGTCCTCGGGGGTGAGGAAGGGGCTGGTGCACTGCACGAGCAGGACGACGTCGACGCGGGTGCCGTGCAGGGCCTCGTGGGCGTCCATCGCGTGCAGGACGGCGGCCTCGCTGGTCGCGGTGTCCCCGGCTATCGCGGCGGGACGCAGGACCACCTCGGCGCCGGCGGCGCGGGCCGTCTCGGCGATCACGTGGTCATCGGTGGAGACCACGACGTCCGTGACGAGCCGGGCGCCCAGACACGCGTGGACGGCCCGCACCACCAGCGGCACACCGCCGACCGGGGCGAGGTTCTTGGCGGGCACACCCTTGGAGCCGCCACGGGCGGGGATGACGGCGAGAACGCGGCGGGCCGACGTACTCGCCGGGCCGGGGTGGGACATGGGGGCTCCTGGGAGTGGGAGAGGGTCGGGGGAGGCCGCGCGGCTCTCGGCCCTACGGCGGTCGGAGGGCACCGCCGGCTCTTCCGTCCGGGGACGCTCGGGGCCGGTCACAGCTCGCCCATCCGGCGGATGACCGGGGCCACGCGCTGTACCCCGTGGCGGTAGGCCCCGCGGGCGGCGCGGCGGACTATCTGGCGTACGGGGCCCGGGTCCTTGTCGGCCGCGGGGGCGCCCGGCAGCGGGGAGCCGTCGGGGGCGAGGTGGTGGCGGGCGAGGATGCCGGGGAGGTAGCCGCGGGCGGTGGTGAGGCTGTAGTACGGCTTCAGGGGCGGGATGCGGCCGGCCTCGGCGTCGGCGAGGAGGTCGGTGACCTTCCGCTTCGCCTCGTCGAATGCCCGTTCGTACGCCCCGTCGGCCGCGACGCCCTGCCGGGCCAGCCACCGCTCGTCGGGCACGGGCAGGTGGCCCGCGTCCAGCTGGTCGAAGGAGGCGAGGCACCCGGAGCCGGTGAAGTGGTGGTTGCCGAGCGCCTCGCGCACCCCGAGGTCGGTGAGGACCGCGGTGGGAATGCGGCGGTGCAGGGATTCCAGGGCCGCCGTGGAGCTGACGGTGACCAGGAGGTCGGTGCGGTCGAGGACCTCGCCCATGTGGCCGTAGACCAGGCGGCAGTTGGCGGGCAGGCCGCCCTCGATGCGCTGCACGAGCTTCTGGTAGGGCAGCTCCTCGATGTGCGTGGTGTGCTCGCCGGGCTTGCTGCGCAGCTTGAGCAGGACCTCGCGGTCGGGGTGCAGCCGGGCGTGCTCGGCAAGGCGCCGCAGCAGGTAGGTGCGGTGCGCGGCGCTCTCCGGGACGGACGGCTGGGCGGCGAAGACGACCGTGTACGGGTCGTGCTCGGCGTAGGGCGCGCCACCGAGGAAGGGCAGCGCGGCCTCGGTGACCGACGAGGCGTCGGCGCCCACTCCTTCGTACACCGCGCGGAAACGTTCCGCGTCCTGCCGGGAGTTGGCGAGGACGACATCCGCGCCGTGCCGCAGGAGGAGGCCGTCGGCGAGCTTCTCGTAGACGACGCCGACATAGCCGGTGACGACGACGGGACGCTTCTTCGCGGCGCCCGTGAGGCGGGCGTCCTCGGTGACGCGGGCGAGGCCGTGCAGCACCGCCTGGACCGCGCCGCCCACCAGGGCGAGCACGATCACGTCGGGCGCGTCCCGCTCCATCTCGCGCAGGAACTCGACGGCGGTGACCTCGCGCAGACTCTCCGCGCGCACCCCCACCTCTTCGAGCTGCCGGGGCGTGGGCGTGGCCCGGCCGCGGAGCAGGTACCCGCTGAGACGGTGGCCGTCGGACTCGGGCCGACTGTCCGACACGATGCGGTTCGCGGTGAGAGCGCCCCATTTCCATCGCGTGTCGGAATCGGCGAGTACGGCCACCCGCAGCGGGTTTCGATTACTTGCTGGCACGTCCCAGACGCTAGGAAGCCATTTCGATTCGCGGCCCAACTCAGGTGCAACAAACGGTTAACAGCACGCCGACGAACGGCGAATCGACCCCGGAAACGCTTTCCCGGCGGCCCGGTTAACCGTTCCGCCACGCGTCGTTCACCTGGCATACCTCTGCGGGTCGACACGAATGACGGGCCGACACCTAACGTCACCCACGTGGTTAAGCTCTCCGTCATCGTGCCGTTCTACAACGTGCAGCAATACGCGCCCGACACCTTGAAGAGTCTGCGTGCGAACGCGCGCGACGACTTCGAATTCATTCTCGTCGACGACTGTTCGCGCGACGAGACCCCGGACATCCTGGAGCGTGCGGCGCGCGAGCTTCCCGGCGCCGTCCACCTCAGACATGAGAAGAACGGCGGGCTCGCGACCGCCCGCAACACGGGCCTCGACGCGGCGCGTGGCGAGTACCTCACCTTCCTGGACGGTGACGACTGGCTCGCGCCCGGTTATTACGAACAACTCCTCGCGCAGATCGAGAAGTTGGGATGTGACTTCGTACGCACCGACCATGTGCAGTGCACCGCGCGGGCCCGCACGGTCCACCGTGTCCCGCACGGCAGGCGCGGCGTCGTGATGAGCCCGCGCGAGGTGATACTCCCCGCCGACCGGTCGACGTCCGTCGACTACGCGTACGCGTGGGCCGGCATCTACCACCGCCGGCTCGCCGACGCGGGCCTGCTGCACTTCACCGACGGCCTGCGCACCGCGGAGGACCGGCCGTGGATCTGGCGGCTGCACCGCGAGGCGGAATCCTTCGCCGCGGTCGGTCTTCTCGGGGTGTTCTACCGCCGCGGGGTCGCCTCGTCGCTCACCCAGATCGGCGACGTACGCCAGCTCGATTTCATCAAGGCATTCGACCAGGTGATACGGGAAACAGCGGCCGACCGGGACGCGGACGAACTCCTGCCGAAAGCCGTGCGCACTTACTGCGCGATCATCTCCCACCACCTGGGATCCATCGAAAGGTTCGAGCCATCCGTGGCGCGCAAATTGAAGTCAATGAGTGCGGCCGCGCTGAAGCGCATGCCGCAGGGCGTGCTCGATGAAGCGCTCGACTCCATGGATCTCCAGCGGGCGACGCGGCTGCGCAGGCTGCGCCGTCGGCCGGTCTCGGCGGAGGTGGCCGCGTGATGGCCACGACTTCCCCCGGAGCCGGACGCACGCAGATCTTCCTGGCGTCCACGCTGTACGGCGCCGCGACGCTCGCCGCCGCCCTGGACACCGACCGCTTCGGCCCCGCCGACCGCCGCATACTCCTCGTCAGCAACAACGCGGCGACACCGGAGACCACGACCGCGCTGGACGCGATGCCGGGCTTCGACCGGCTGCGCGGCCGGTTCGACGACGTACGCTCCTGGAACGAGGCCATCTTCCCCTTCCACCCAGGCGGCTGGGCCCCGCGCGGCGACGACGTCGTGCTCTGGGAGCGGTACGTGCGGATGCTCTGGGACCTCGGTGACGACGACATCGAGCTGGCCGTCGAGTCGATCCAGGTCAACCCGGCGCTGGCGCTCGCCCAGGTCTTCACCGGCGCCCCCGTGGACGTCTACGCCGACGGCCTGATGAGCTACGGCCCCACCCGCAACAAGATCGACCCCCTGGTCGGCACGCGCGTGCGGCGCCTGCTCCACCTGGACCTGGTGCCAGGGCTCACGCCGCTGCTGCTCACCGAGTTCGGTGTCGCCCCGGAGATCGTGCCGACGGACGCGTTCATGAAGGTGCTGGCGGAACTGGCCGACGGGGAGGCCGGATTGACGGACGTGGAGCTGCCCGAAACGCAGGCTCCCGCCCTCGTCCTCGGCCAGTACCTCTCCGCCCTGAACATCCTCACCGCCGAGGAAGAGGAGGAGCTGCACATCCGCATGGTGCGCGGCGCCGCCGAACTCGGCCACACCCACGTGGTGTTCAAGCCCCACCCCACGGCCCCCGCCCGCTGGTCGCGCGCCCTGGAGAAGGAGGCCGGGGCGATCGGCGTCGAGCTGACCGTGCTCGACACCCCGGTGCTCGCCGAGGTGCTCTACCAGCGGATGCGGCCCGCGCTGGTCATCGGCTGCTTCTCCACCGCCCTGCTGACGGCGTCCGCGCTCTACGGCCTGCCCGTCGCCCGCACCGGCACGGACCTCCTCCTGGAGCGCCTCGCGCCCTACCAGAACAGCAACCGCGTCCCCGTCACGATCGTCGACGCGCTGCTGCCGGACCTGAGCGACCGCACGGCGGTCACCGAGCGGCGCCCGGCCATGGGCACCGGCGAGCTGACCGGCCTCCTCAAGGCCGTCGGCTTCGCGATGCAGCCGCAGATCTATCCGCGCCTGCGCGCCGACGCCGAGCGCTACCTCGCCCGCAGCCTCGGCCCGGACACCTGGCGCTACTTCAAGCGGCGCCGCCTGACCGCGCTCGCCCTGCCCGGCGCGCTGCCCTCGCAGCTCGCCTTCATCCCGCGCAACGCGGCGGTGCGGCGCGTGGCGCGCCGGGCCCGTTCGGTGCAGCGCTCCATCAAGCGGACCGCGCTCGGATGACCGCCCCCGCACCGACGCTCCCGGACATAACACCGGGGGCGGGCACCGGCACGCCCCCGGCCACCATCGTCCCCGCGCGCGCGAAGCCCCGGCTGCGGGCGCTCGACGGACTGCGCCTGATCGCGGCGCTCATGGTCGCCGCCTACCACTACGGCGGCCGTGACGGCGAGATAAGCGAGGCCTGGGGCAGCTCGCCCAAGGCCCAGTTCCCCACCGCGCACGAATGGTTCGCGTACGGCTGTCTCGGCGTGCAGATCTTCTTCGTGATCAGCGGCTTCGTCATCTGCATGAGCGGCTGGGGCAGGCCCCTGCGCTCCTTCTTCGCGTCCCGGGCGTCCCGCCTGCTGCCCTCCTACTGGGCGGCGATCGTGCTGGTGACGGCGGTCTTCGCGCTGCCCGTCGTGGCGTACGACGCGGTCTCCCCCAGCGACGCCCTGGTGAACCTCACCATGCTCCAGCAGCCGCTGGGCGTGGACCGGGTGCTCGGCGTGTGCTGGACGCTCTGGGCCGAACTGCGCTTCTACGCGCTGTTCGCGCTCTGCGTGGTGCTGCCGGGCGCGACCCGCGCGCGGGTGGTGCTGTTCTGCGCGGTGTGGACCCTGGCCGCGGCGCTGGCCGAGGCCGCGGACGAGCCGCTGCTCGACGTGGTCCTCATGCCGGAGTACGCCCCCTTCTTCGTCGGCGGCATCGGCATCTATCTGATCCACCGCGACCGGCGCGACCTCACGGCGTGGGGCATCACGGGCGTGAGCTGGCTGATCGGCCAGCACTACGCGGTCTCCGGGCTGTGGCACGCGCCGGATCCCGACTTCTTCTCGTACCGCTCCTCGCTGGTGATCATCGCGATCGTCACGGCGGGCTTCGCGGCGGTGCTCCTGATCGCGCTCGGCCACCTCCACCGGGCGAACTGGCGCTGGCTGACCGTCGCCGGCGCCCTGACGTACCCCTTCTACCTGGTGCACGAGCACCTGGGCTGGGTGTCCGTCCAGGCCCTGCACCGGGGCCTCGGTCTGCCGTCGTACGCGACGTTCGGCCTGACGATCGCCGCCATGCTGGCGCTCGCGTGGGTCCTGAACCGGTACGTGGAGGCATGGCTGACCCCGGCGATCCGCACCGGACTCGGCCGGGGCGTCACCCCCCGGAAGTGAGCAGCGTCGCCCGAGGCCCGCTGGTCCTCCGACTTCCGGCCGCGCTTGACCTCAAGCGGCCTTGAGGTCCTACCTTCGCAGCCATGACGACCTTCACGTACTCACACAGCGACGAGGACCTGCTCAACCAGCCCATCGGCTACTGGAGTTCGGCCGCGGGCGCGGCCGTGGTCACCCACATCCGCACCGCCCTCGCGGAACTCGGCCTCACCCAGCCCCAGTGGTGGATCCTCAACCAGCTCCTGGACGCGCCGCCGGAGGGCCGCGACGGCGCCGAGGTCGTGGCGGTCCTGCGGGGCTACCTCGAAACCGGCGAGAGCGCCCTGCGGCACGGCATCGGCGCGCTGCGCGACCGCGGCCTGCTCACCGAGGACGCCGCGGGCCGCCTCGCCCTCACCGCGGAGGGCCGCGCGCTGCGGGACCGCGTGGCCGAGCGGCAGCGGAGCATCCTCGCGCAGATCCGTGAGGGCGTCACCGACGAGGAGTACGTCCGCACACTGAAGGTCCTCCAGCGGATGATCCACAACGTGGGCGGCTCGGCCTGGCACCATTGAGCGCGCCCGCGCCCGGCGGCCTCACACGCTGCTGAGCGACAGCTTGACCGCGAAGCCGAGGAACAGCGCGCCCGCCGCCGATGTGGCCCCCGCGGAGAGCCGCTTGCGGCGGCGGAAGGCCGACGCGAGCCTGGTGCCGCTGAAGATCAGGGCCGTGAGGTAGAGGAAGCTCGCGGCCTGCGCGAAGGCGCCGAGCACCACGAAGGAGAGCGCCGGGTAGGCGTACCCGGGGTCCACGAACTGCACGAAGAAGGCGATGAAGAACAAGATCGCCTTCGGGTTGAGCAGACTGATCACGAGCGCCCTGCGGAACGGCTGCTCCCCCGCGCCCTCGCCCGCACCGCCCTCCGTACCGGCCTGCGCCGCCCGCTCGTGCCGTGACCGCCACATCGCGACGGCGGCCCGCAGCATCCCGAACGCGAGCCAGCTCAGATACCCGGCACCGGCGTACTTCACGATCCCGAAGAGCACGGCATTGGCCTGCAACAGCGAGGCGACCCCGGCCGCCGACAGCGTCATCAGCACGGTGTCGCCGACCCAGACGCCGGCGGCGGCCGTATAACCGGCGCGCACGCCCCGGCGCGCGGCCACGGAGAGTACGTACAGCGAGTTCGGCCCCGGCAGCAGAATGATGAGGACGAGGCCCGCGAGATAGGTCGGAAGATCGGTGACACCCAGCATGGGCGGGAGTCTCGCACAGGCGTACGGCACGGGGGAGGGGGGTTCCGGAGAACGCCTCAGAACGCGTCCACCGGAACGTACGCCCCCCACACCTCCCGCAGCGCCCCGCACACCTCGCCGACCGTGGCGCGGGCGCGCAGGGCGTCCTTCATGGGGTGGAGGACGTTGCTCTCCCCCGTGGCCGCCTCCTTCAGGGCGGTGAGGGCGGTGTCCACCGCCCGCTGGTCGCGGGTCGCGCGAAGTCGGGCGAGGCGTGCGGTCTGCTGGGCCTCGATGGCCGGGTCGACGCGCAGCGGCTCGTAGGGTTCCTCCTCGTCGATCCGGAAGCGGTTGACGCCGACGACCACGCGCTCGCCGCTCTCCGTCTCGCGCGCGATGCGGTAGGCGTTGCGCTCGATCTCGTTCTTCTGGAAGCCCCGTTCGATGGCGTGCACCGCGCCGCCCAGGTCCGCCACGCGCTCCATGAGCCGCAGGGCCGCCGCCTCCACGTCGTCCGTCATGCTCTCCACGACGTAGGACCCGGCGAAGGGATCGACCGTCGCCGTCACGTCCGTCTCGTACGCGAGGACCTGCTGCGTGCGCAGGGCCAGGCGGGCCGACTTGTCGGTGGGGAGCGCGATCGCCTCGTCGAAGGAATTGGTGTGCAGCGACTGCGTGCCGCCGAGGACCGCGCCCAGGCCCTGCACGGCGACCCTGACGAGGTTCACCTCGGGCTGCTGCGCGGTGAGCTGGACGCCCGCCGTCTGCGTGTGGAAACGGAGCATCAGGGACTTGGGGTTCCGCGCGCCGAACTCCTCCCGCATGACGCGGGCCCAGATGCGCCGTGCGGCACGGAACTTGGCGACCTCCTCCAAGACCGTCGTACGCGCCACGAAGAAGAAGGACAGGCGTGGCGCGAAGTCGTCCACGTCCATGCCCGCCGCGATCGCCGTGCGGACGTACTCGATGCCGTCGGCGAGGGTGAAGGCGATCTCCTGCGCGGGCGAGGCCCCCGCCTCCGCCATGTGGTAGCCGGAGATCGAGATGGTGTTCCACCGCGGGATCTCCGTCTTGCAGTACTGGAAGATGTCCGCGGTCAGGCGCAGGGAGGGCTGGGGCGGGAAGATGTACGTTCCCCGCGCGATGTACTCCTTCAGGACGTCGTTCTGGATCGTGCCGGTGAGCCGGTCCCCGTCGACCCCCTGTTCCTCCGCGACCAGCTGGTACATGAGCAGCAGCGGCGCGGCGGGCGCGTTGATCGTCATCGACGTCGAGACCTTGTCCAGCGGGATGCCGTCGAAGAGGACCCGCATGTCCTCCATTGAGTCGATGGCTACGCCGACCTTGCCGACCTCGCCGTGCGCGAGGGGCGCGTCGGAGTCGTGGCCCATCTGGGTCGGCAGGTCGAAGGCGACGGACAGGCCGGTCGTGCCGTGTTCGATCAACCGGCGGTAGCGGGCGTTGGACTCGACGGCCGTGCCGAAGCCCGCGTACTGGCGCATCGTCCAGGGCCGGCCCGTGTACATGGTGGGGTAGACGCCGCGGGTGAAGGGGTACGCGCCGGGGGCGCCGAGCTTCTCTTCCGGGTCCCAGTCCGCCAGGGACTCGGGGCCGTACACGGGTTCGATGGGCAGTCCGGACTCCGACTCGTGTGTCATCCCTCCAGCTTGCGCCCGCCGCCAAGAGGCGTCACTCGCGGCAAACCGGGAAACACTTCCAAAAGTGTTGTCCACAGGCTCGGAGAGGTGTGATGGGCAAGGGCGTGATGTCGGTGGGGGCCGTGACGGTGCTTGCGCTGGTCGCGGGGTGCAAGTCGGTGGCGGTCACCACCGACGGGGCGGGGCCGGGCGAGCAGGAGCCGAGGAGCGCCGCCCCGGCGCCGGGCGCCCCGCCGGGGAGGTCCGCGTCGCCGCCGGGCACCCCGGCGGCGCGGACTCCCCCGGCGGCGCAGGCTCACCCGTCCGCACCGGCACCCCGCGGCACCCCCGCCCCGAAGGTCCTGATGCGGCAGGGTGACCGCAGCGACCAGGTGAGGACGCTCCAGGCGAGGCTGCGGCAGATCGGCTGGCTGTCGGCGAACCCCTCGGGGCTGTACGGCCCGTTGACGGTCAACGCGGTCAAGGGCTTCCAGGTCAGGCGGGGCCTGCCGGCCACCGGCGCGACGGACGCCGTCACCTGGCAGCGGCTGCTGGCCATGACGCGCGAGCCGACGCGGTACGAGCTGTACCCGGCCGGCGGGATGCCGCCGGCCGCGCCGGACAAGCGGTGCCTGACGGGCCGGGTCCTGTGCCTCGCGAAGAGCAGCCGGACACTGACGTGGATGATCGACGGCAGGGCGGTGTCGACGATGGACGTGCGGTTCGGCTCGCAGTACACGCCGACGCGGGAGGGCACGTTCACCGTCTACTGGAAGGCCCGCCACCACGTCTCGACGCTGTACCACACGTCGATGCCGTACGCGATGTTCTTCAGCGGCGGCCAGGCGGTGCACTACTCCGCGGACTTCGCGGTGCGGGGTTACGCGGGCGGCTCGCACGGCTGTGTGAACGTCCGGGACGAGCAGAAGATCGCGAACCTCTTCGCGCAGGTGCGGACGGGCGACCGGGTCGTCATCTACAAGTGATCCACGAATCTGCGAGCGATCCACGAGTGAGAGCGGGCCCTGCCCCATTCCCCGGTACGTCCACGGGGAGGCCGGTGGTCGGAGGAAAAGCGGCGTGGGCGGGATCGGGGGAACGTATCCCGCCCACGCCGGTGGCACGGAGCCGAAGGTACGGGGGGAACCCCGGCTCGTGCGCGGGCCGATGACCAGTCGGCTCACTTCTTACTGCGTCACGTCTTCAAAAAACGTCACACCCTGCGGCGAAATCTTTTCGGCACGGTGCGACGGGGGTTACGGCAGATGCGGCAGCGCGCTGTACGAACCGGTGGGCATCGGCTCGGGCAGGGCCGGCGGCGGGGCGGGGGCGCCGCCCGTGTCGCCGCCCGAGCCGCCGCCCTCCCCGCCGTCGTCACCGTCGCCGCCGTCGTCCCCGCCGCCGTTGCCGCCGCTGCCGCCCTTGCCGCCACCCTGGCCGCCGTCATTGCCCTGGCCGCCGCCGTTGCCGCCGAGGACCCGGCCGCAGAACTCCTCCACGCGCCCGGCCCCCTTGGCGACCTCTTCGAGGCGGCGGCGCGACTCGCCCCGGAGTTCACCGCTGCGGTAGTCGCGGCAGGCGGCGACCACCTTGCGGCGCCAGTCCTTGGCGCCGTGGCGGGGTGGTGTGCCCTCGTCGGCGGGCCGCCGCGTCGCGTCGTCGGGGTGGTCGCCGTCGGCCTCCGCCTCGGGGGGCGTACGGGTCTCGGGCTCACGCGTGGGCTCGGCGCCGGGCTCCGTGCTCCCGTCGGGCGGCGAGCCCTCGGGGTCCCCGGAGGTATCGGGGCTCTCACCCGCGTCGCCCGTGTCGTCCGCCTCGTGCGAGGGGGACGCCCGCGGCACCTCCGGAGTGTCGACGGGCGACGCGGACGCGGCCGGGGCCGGCTCGTCGTGCCGACTGAACGGCGAGGGCAGCACGCCCGCCCCCGCGGCCATGGCGACGCCGCCGGCCATGCAGCCCGCGAGCGCCGCGGCGAGCCCGAAGCGCACCGGGCGGCCCCAGCGGCTCGGTTGCGGCCGGCCGCCGGTCCTGCTCCTGCGTACGGTCTCGGCGGCGGCGGCCTCATGGGCGGGCGTCGCGTACGCGCCCGAGCGGGGGGCCGCTTGCGCGGAGGCCGCCCTGGCGGCCCGGAAAGCGGCCAGCGCGGCGGCCTCGCCGGGGAGTTCACCGGGGGCGCCGTCCGGTCCCGCGCGCGTCGCCGAACCGTCCGCGGCGGCCAGCGCGCCGAGCGCCTGGGCGAGCCGGTCGGCCTGTGCGCGTGCGTGAGGGTCGACGCCTTCGAGGGGCTCTCCGCGCAGCAAACGCTCCGCCGCGTCGCGGTCCAGCCACTTGTCCTGCTCGTCGGCCATCACATGTCCTTCTGCGTCCGCGTACGCGTTTGCGTCACACCGGCGGACGTCACCGCGCGGCCGCGCGGTTCTCTCTGAGGGGGTACGGCGCCGAGCGCCTCCGCGGGGTCGGCGGCGTCCGCGCCGAGCAGCTCGGCGAGCCGCTTCAGGCCGCGGTGCGCCGCCGTACGGACGGCTCCCGGGCGCTTGCCGAGGGTCTGGGCGGCGCTCTTGGCGTCGAGGCCCACCACGACTCTGAGCACCACGGCCTCGGCCTGGTCCTGGGGAAGCCTGGCTATCAGCGCGAGGGCCTCACCGGTGGCGAGGGACTCCATCGCCTCGACCGCGGTGTCGGCCTCGGCCGGTTTCCCGGTCAGCTCCGACTCGTCGCCGCCTATCGCGGGGCGGCGTCCCCGCATGCGTATGTGGTCGAGGGCGCGATTGCGCGCGATGCGCGCCGCCCAGCCCCGAAACCGGTCCGCGTCACCGCTGAACCGGTCCAGATCGCGCGCTATCTGAAGCCAGGCCTCGGAGGCGACGTCTTCCGCGTCCGGGTCGGCGACCAGCGTGCGTACGTATCCCAACAGGCGCGGATGCACAGCGCGGTACACAGTCCGGAACGCGGTCTCGTCCCCGTCCTGCGCCGCAAGCACCGCGGCGGTCAGCTCCGCGTCGTCCCCCAGCACTCTCTCAATCCTGCCACTCGGAGATCTGCGCCCGGCCCCGGCGCGAACCAGCACGCTACGGCCTCGTCCGGGCCTACGTCCATGTTTGTACAACGTGCAACTAGCGGGTGACGGAACGCGGTGTGACAGAAAACGCACGCACGGCGCTGAAGGTAGTACGGGCCGCACGCCGGTTCGTACCGTGCGTCGGCCGGGGCCTCTCCTGTGGGGGGTGGCGGCCCCGGCCGCGCACGTTCTCCCGAACACTCCCGCAGGCCGCGTCAGCGCCGCCGGTGCCGTCAGTGCGGCCCGCCGTGCGCCCCCTGCTGAGGCCGGCCCTTCAGCCTCCCGCCTCTCCCCGCCGCTTCGGCGCCCTTGCCTCTGGGCTGGGCCTTGTTCTTGTGGCCGCCCTGGTTCTCGGAGTGCTTCGGGTGCTGTGGGTGCTGGGGCTTGTCCGGGGGCTTCTGGTGCTTCTTCGGCGGCTTCGGCTTGTCCTGGCCCGGCGGCTTCGGCCTGTCCTGGCCTTCGCGTCCCTGGTTTCCCGGCGGCTTCGGCCTGTCCTGGCCTTCGCGTCCCTGGTTTCCCGGCGGCTTCGGCTTCTGCGACTTCTTCGGCTTCTCGGGCGGCTTCGGCGGCTTCCGCGTGCCCTGCTCGCCGCTCGGGCCCGCCTCCGGCGGCGAGGACATGGTGTGGCCCGAAGCCGTGCCAGGGCCGCCGGGGGTGCGCGGGGACGACGGAGCCGGGCGGGGGCGCTCCCGGGGGGCGGGGTCGTCGATCACCGTGCCCGCCGCCGCCAGCGCCACTCCGCCGAGCAGGCCGCCGGCCAGCACCACGCCCCCCGCCGCCCGCAGCGAGAACCGGGCGGGACGGCGCTCCCGGGGGCGCCAGTCGTCGCGGCGCCGGGTCCGCGCCCGGTGCGCGCCCGCGTCACGCGCCGCGACGAACGCCGCGACCGCCTCGCGCTGCGCGTCCGCGTCCACCGCTCCCGCCGCGTCGGCCCGCACGGCTTCGGCGAGGCGTTCGAGCGGGGAGGGGCGGCCCGGCGCGTTCTCGGGGCCCATGGGCTTGTCTGCGTTCATCTCGACTCCCCCAGCGTGCCGGGACCGTCATCCGTCACACCGTCGAGGCCCAGCCGCTCGCCCAGCTTCTTCAACCCCCGGTACGCGGCCGTCCGCACCGCGCCCGGCCGCTTGCCGAGGACCCGCGCCGCCGCGGGACCGTCCAGACCGACGACCACCCGCAGCAGCACCGCCTCCGCCTGATCGCGCGGCAGGGTCGCGACCAGCGCGAGCACCTGCTCGGTGGTGACCGCCTCCAGGGCGGCCGCCGACGTGCTGTGCGGGCCCGGCAGTTCGAGCAGGTCCTTTTCCAGTGCGGCGGGGCGCGGCCGTGCCCTCTGGCGGCGCAGATGGTCGAAGGCCCGGTTCCGGGCGATGGTCGCGGTCCAGCCGCGGAAGCCCGCCCCGTCCCCCCGGAACCGCCCGAGGTCCCTGGCTATCTCCAGCCACGCCTCGGCGGCGACGTCCTCGGCGCTCTCGCCGTCCGTGCCGACGAGGCCCCGCACGTAGCCGACAAGCCCTGGCTGGACGATCCGGTACGCGACCGCGAAGGCCGCCTCGTCGCCTTCCTGGGCGGCCGCGACGGCCCTGCCCAGCTCCTCGTCGTGCGCCCTCGCGCGACGCGGCTCCCCACCCTGGCCCAACGCTCTCCCATCCGGCCGAACGCGACACGCTTCGACGTGCCGATGCCCCCCACCGACCCCAGCGTCGCCGGGCGCGGAAATGTCACAGTGCGAGAGCGTACGGCCACCTGGCCCAGGGCGCCCGGCGATCCCCGCTACCGGGCGGCTCACCGTCTCGGCCCACGATCCCTCAGTCCTCCGAACCCCCAGGCCTTCGAACCCCCAGGCCTCCGAGCCCTCAGACCTCGAACAGTGACCCGCCCGAACCCCCGGCCCCCACCTGTGAGATGTCGACCGTCATCCCCGCGGCGGGGGCCACCGCGGCGACCGGCTCGTCGTAGCCGGACATCCGCATCGACATGGTCTGGTCGCCCGAGAACATGCCGCCGCTCTTCTTCGCCTCGACGCCGAGGATGTAGGGCTCCCCGGACGCCGCCACGTACACCGTGGTCTCCTCGCCGTCCTTCTTCTCGGAGAGCGGGGTGACGTCGGTGCCGTAGCGGTGGGTGGCGGGCAGGGCGGTGATGACCTCGTCCGGTTCCGGGGTGCCGATCTTCTCGGTGATCTTGTCGAGGTCGCAGCTGTCCGCAGGCATGGCGCGCCCACGGGTCGCGGGGCCCGTCGGGATCTTCAGGTACTTGCCGCGCGCCAGTGCCGTCCGCTCACGGACGCGCTCCGCGAGCTCGGGGCCGCGCCGGGCCGCCATCTCGCGCATCTCGTCCAGCGCGCCGTCGGTGAACCGTACGTACGTCGCACCGCCCGCGATCATGATCAGGTCGCCGCGCCGCGTCGGTCCCGAGTCGAAGGTGCCCGTGCAGTTGCTCTCGCGGTCCATGTGCAGCGAGAGCTTCTGGCGGCCCTTCTTGGTGTTCATGTCGACGCCGATGCGCACCGTGTCGGCCGACCTGAGCAGTTCCATGCCCTTCAGGGCGAGCTTCCTGCCGCGTGCCTCGTCGGCGGAGGCGGGCCGCTCATCGCCGTCGGCCGTGGTCTCGGCCCGGTCCACCTTCTCGAACGTGCCGTTGGAGTACGTCACTTCGCTGTCCGAGCCGCAGGAGGTGAGCGTGCCGACCGCCGTGCCCATCGCGAGACAGAGCGCGGCCGCCCGTGTCCACCGACCGCGCTTCGCCGGCCGGCCGTTCACGCGATGTGCCACCTGGTCATCCACCCGAGTCCCCACCCGTTCCGCCACATCACAACTGTCACATGGCCCAGCGCACGCGGGTGCCGCACCGTCACACCTCGGTGATGCGGGATACGTCACGCAACAAAAGATCCGTCCGCGTACAACCCTTTGGGCCATCAGAATGTCGTACGAACTCGCTTGATTCACCTGAAATTCGCTAAGGGGTGGGGCACTTGAGCCCGCGCAAACCGCGTGAAAAGGCGCGTACCACACATGCGTACCGGCCGCTGAGTCCAAAGCGCCGGGCATGGCTGACGATCGGCGCCGTCGTGCTGGGCGGCGCGGGGGCGGTGACATACGCGGTGGCCGGGCCGAACTCCGGGAACCAGCCCGGCACGGACCCGCGCGCCAAGCGGCCGGCAGGCGTGCACGATCTCGCGCTCAAGGCCGACGGGGCCGCGGGGCGGGGGCTGCCGCGCACGTCGACCGAGCGGTTCTCGCTGCTGGGCGTCTCGTGGAGCGACGCCACGCGGGAGCTGGGGGGCACCGCGCAGGTCCGCACGCGCGCCCTCGGCTCCGGGAAGTGGAGCGGCTGGCGCACCCTGAAGCCGGCGCCACGGCTGCCGGAGAAGGCAGGGGCGGGCGTGCGTGCCGCCTCCGAGCCGCTCTGGGTGGGGCCCTCGGACGGTGTGGAGGTCCGTGTCACCGCGGCCGACGGGTCGCCGGACCGCGAGCTGCCGAAGGGCCTTGAGGTCAGCCTCGTGGACCCGGGCGTGACGGCCGCGGAGGCGAAGAACCCCGCGCTCGACGGCGGGGCGAACAGGGGCGCGGGCACCGCCACATCCCCGGACGACACCGTGCCGCCCACGCCCCCCGAGGAGACGGTGCCGCCCGAGGAGACCGTGCCCCCCACGGTCCCCGGTGAGCCGACAGACGCGCCGTCCTCGCCGTCCTCACCGACCGCTCCCCCGTCGGCCTCCGGCGAGCCCAGGCCCCCGAGCGGCTCCCCGGCCCCCACCGGCCCCGCGACCGGTGCCCCCACGGACCCCGCCACGGGCACCCCCACAGGTCCCGCGACGGGCGTCCCCACCGGCCCCCCGTCCGGCTCCCCCTCGTCGACCCCGAAGCCCACCCCCACCAAGCCGACGCCGCCGCCGTCGACGGTCAACCGGCCTCCGGTCATCACCCGCGCCGCCTGGGGCGCCGACGAGTCGCTCGTGAAGGACCCGGCGGAGTACGGCGAGAAGGTCGAGGCCGTCTTCGTCCACCACACGGCCGGCACGAACGACTACAGCTGCGCCGAGTCCCCCGCGCTGATCCGCGCCCTGATGACGTACCAGGTGCGGACCGAGGGCATGAACGACCTCGGCTTCAACTTCCTCGTGGACAAGTGCGGCCGCGTCTTCGAGGGCCGCGCGGGCGGCGCCGACGTACCCGTGCGCGGCGAGCACACCGACGGCTTCGACGGCGAGTCGACGGGCATCGCCGTCCTCGGTGACTTCGAGGGCGACGCGGCGGCCGGCGAGCCCGCGGGCAAGCCGTCCCGCGCCGCCCTGGAGTCGGTGGCGCGCGTGGCGGCCTGGAAGCTCGGCCAGTACGACGGCGACCCGTCCGGCGAGGTCACGCTGACCGCGTCCGCCGACACGGGCGTATGGAAGAAGGGCGAGCAGGCCTCCCTGCACACCATCTCCGGTCACCGCGACGCCTCCGCGACCCCTTGCCCCGGCAAGAACCTGTACGCCGAGCTCGACGAGGTCCGCCGCTACGCGGACAGCGCGGGCAGGAACTCCGCGGCCGCGACCGCCGACTTCAACCGGGACGGCATCACCGACCTGGTCGCCGGCACCCCGAAGGCGTCGAGCAGCCGCGGCCGGGTGACGGTCGTTCCCGGCGGCCTCGACGGCCCGGTGGGCGGCTCGAAGATCTCCCTGACGCAGACGAGCACCGGCGTCCCCGGCGTCTCCGAGGCCGGCGACGAGTGGGGATCGGCCACCGCGTGGGGCGACCTGAACGGCGACGGCCACGCGGACCTCGTCATCGGCGCCCCCGGCGAGGACGACTCCTCGGGCCACACCGACCGCGGCGCGGTCACCATGCTGTACGGCCCGTCCTTCACGTCCGGCACGGACATGCAGCTCTCGGACGACTTCAACTACGCCAAGGCCCGCTTCGGCTCGGCGGTCGCCGTCGGCGACTTCAACGCCGACGGCAAGGGAGACGTCTTCGCGGCGGCGACCGGCACGGGCGGCTCGTGGGCCGCGCGCCTGGACGCCGACCGTGAGTCGGGCGGCAGCCTCACCCCGGGCGACACGGCCGTCGCGTACGCCGACGCCGCGTCCGGCGACTTCAACCGCGACGGCTACGCGGACGTGGCCCTCACCTACCGCGACCAGGCGGGCAAGGGCAAGGTCGCGTGGTTCAGGGGTGGCCGCTCGGGCCTGAGCCGGGTGGGCGTCCTGTCCGTGCCCGGCGGCCGTTCGGTCGCCGTGGGCGACGTCAACGGCAACGGCTACGACGACCTGGTCATCGGCCAGCCGTACACCTCCGAGTCCGGCGCGCACGCGGGCGGCCAGGTGACCGTGGTCCCCGGCACGTCGACCGGGTTCACCACGACGGGCATGAAGACGGTCCACCAGGCGACGAGCGGCGTGGTCGGCGCCGCCGAGTCGGGTGACGCCATGGGCTGGTCGGTCTCGGCGGGCGACTACGACCTCGACGGCTACGCGGACGTCCTCACGGGCGCCCCGGGCGAGGACATCACCCGCGCCGACGTCGCCCGCGAGGACGCCGGCACCTCCCTGCTCCTGAAGGGCTCCGCGTCCGGCCTCACCGGCACCGGCGCGCTGGCCTTCTCGCAGGACGAGCCCGACGTCCCCGGCTCCACGGAGACCGGCGACCGCCTCGGCTCCTCGGTCACGCTGGCCGACCTGTCCGGCTCCGGCCGGGCGGACCTGGCCATCGGCGCCGAGGGCGAGGACGCGGGCGACGGCACGGTCCTCCAGTTGGACAGCGGCGCTTCCGGCGTACCCGGCGCGAGCGGCGTCTACTACACGCGTACGGTGCTCGGCACCCCGGCGGGGGCCCGCCTGGGCCAGGCGCTGACGCCGTAGCGACGCGGACACCGGCACAGTGACGACGCCACGCGCCGCTCCTCCTGGCAGGGGGGCGGCGCGTGGTCGTCCGGTGGATGTCACCGGATGTCAGCGGGTGTCGCTCGGCACCCGGCAGTCCTCGGGCTGATGCCTGCCCTCGGGCCAGCCGATGCCGACGAACCGCACCTTCTCGGTGCGCGGCTCCAGTTCGACCACGGCCACCGGCTTGTCGTAGGCGTTGCCCGCGTTGGTCAGGCAGATCCAGCCGCTGGTCCCGCGGACCCGGTTGACCGCTTCGAGGCGCCGCCACATGTCGGAGACCCGTCCGAGGGGCGGCACCGTCCCCTCCGTCTGGGCGTTGGCGAGCAGCACGGCCTTGGCGACGGTGCGCACGCCGTCGTACACCAGCATGGTGCGGGAGTCGTCCAGGCTGGTCGGCCCGATCTCCCCGGCGCTCCCCTTCCCGATCAGCGCCCGCAGCTTGTTCAGCTCCTCCTGCGGTTCGGTGAAGTACGCCGGGCGGTCCTTGGGGTCCTTCTTCCCGCTCAGCAGCCTGTCCCAGGCCGCGGGGTGCCCGGGGGCCGCGTACTGCACCGCGATGACGGGT
The DNA here is from genome assembly GCF_043078805.1 of Streptomyces sp. NPDC015345. NCBI lineage: Bacteria > Bacillati > Actinomycetota > Actinomycetes > Kitasatosporales > Streptomycetaceae > Streptomyces > Streptomyces sp. NPDC015345. The sequence goes on from NZ_JBIBTX010000003.1 coordinate 703,617, forward strand.
TCCTTCCCGCCGCCCCGCAGCCGAGCCCAGTCGTCGGGCTTCATATAGCGCTCCAGGGTGGCCGCGCCCGAACCGCTGATGATGGTGTACTTCTTCCCCCGGCACTGCACGTCGGCCAGCTTCAGGGCGAAGAGCCGCAGGTGTACGGGGCGGCCCGCGAAGTAGACGTAGCGCGCCGTGGACTGGCAGATGTTCTGGGCGATGAGGGTGAAGTCGTTGCCCGTGTCGCCCGGACCGGTGATCGAGGGGGACTGGAACGTCTGGTCCTTGGGTCCCGGCGGGCCCTTCTCGTCGCGGCCGAACGCCTTGGCGAGCGAGTCGTTGTAGATGTCGTGCGGCCTCTCGTCCCGGACCAGGACGGTCTGCTCGTCCCTGAGTTCGCCGTGGAAGTTGGCCAGCGCGTCCGCCTGCTGGCGGTTGGTCGGGATGATGCGGGCGAGGCCGGGATAGGGGACGTCGCCGGTGCTCTTCTCCGGGTTGGCGAGCTCGTCCGCGCTGACGCGGCCGGCGAGGACGGGGATGCCCAGTTCGTCGGTCAGGCGCGCGATGGCCTTCTCCGTGGCGTCCAGGCTGAGGTTGAAGCCCGTGACGGCCCGGAGGTTGACGTGCTCGTCGCGCGACATGTCCGCCAACTGGTCGACCACCCGCCGCTGCTGGGCGTACGCGTCACCCGGGTTGGCGAGTACGAGACGCAGCAGCGGGGTGTTCTCCTCGCGGTTGGCCCGGTACTGGGCGAGGTAGGCGCCCTGGATCTCGCTGCGGAGCTGCTTGCGCTCGGCGGCGAGGTCCGGCTTGAGCGGCAGCATGAGGGCCACGGTGACGTGCGGCTTGTCGCCGACGAACTCCTCGTTCTCCTTCGCGATGGCCCGGGCCACCTTCTCGATCTCCGGCGTGCCGAAGGCGTAGCCGGTGCCGTTGACGCCGACGCACTCACCGTCGTGCTTCTCGACGCCGGTGGCGCAGCTCTCCGGTTCGCCGACCGGGGGCAGGAACACATAGAGCAGCACGCCCGTGGCCGCGAGGCCGAGCAGCGTGAGGATCCTGCGCGTCCAGTTGGCCCCGAACGTGTTGTACAGCCAGTTCCCGAACTGTCTCAACGCTGCCCTCCCTCTGCCGGTGAAGCCACGTATCGCCTGGTCAGCCGAACCCGATGTGCTCCGTACAGCCGCACCGCCGCAACGGCTGCTTGTCCTGCGCCCGGTCGCCCCACTCCCGGGCCATGCGGACGAGCAGCGCGGCCCCCTCCGCCGCCCTGGCCACGTCCGCCCCTTCGGGGCCCTGGTCGCGCACCGCCTCGTCGGCGATCCGCGCCAGCTCCTCGCTGAGCCCCCGCAGCGGACCGCGCAGCGCGCCCGGCACGGTCTCGTCCAGCGGCTGCGTCCGGTCCTCGGTGAGCCACACCGCGTGCAGCAGCCGGTCGATCAGCCGCCGCCGGGTGTCGCCGTGGACGTGGACCTCACCGAGGGCGCGGGCGTACCGGTCGTCGTCCGCCCCGATCAGCGCGGCGTCCGCGATGGCGAGGAGCTCCTCGCACCACTCGGCGGTGGGGCGGGTGAGGAAGGTCCCGGCCAGATACCGCGTGACGAGGTCCGCGCCGTCGGAGGCGAGGAGGTGGTGCATCCGGTGCGCGCCCGCGGTCTTGAACAGCGCGTCGTGGTGGTCGTTCCCCAGGTCGCGGTAGTGGCCCTGGAGCAGCGCGTGGTCCGTGTGCCAGGCGGCGCCGCCGGGCCGCAGGAGGTGGAGCCGCCGCGTCAGGAGACGGCGCAGGCCGAGGTCGCCGATGAAGTGCCGGGGGCAGCGCGGCCAGCCGCTGTCCTCCAGGAGGTCGGCGATGAGGTATGCGGACAGGTGATCGCCCCGCCCCTCCTGCACCGCGCGCATCAGGGTCTGGGCGCACTCCACGTCGTGCGCCACCGACAGGTGGGTGAGCAGGTCGAGCCAGTGGCCGCGGTGCTCGGGCGGCAGTTCCTCGGGGCGCTGGCAGGTGACGAGTTCGTCGATGAGTACGTCGGCCACGGGCCGGTCGGCCACCCGGCGCCCCTCGCCGTCGTCCCCGGCGGGGACCCGGGCGTCGAGGAGCGTCCAGTCTGTGCAGTCGGTGCGGTCGGCGCGGTCGTCGGTTGCCGGGAACGTCAGGGCGGCGGCCGCCTCCCCGAGCCGGGTCACGAACAGCGGCCTGCCGCCGCTCAGCCGGTGCACACCGCTGTGGATGCGCAGCCGGACGGCGGTGTCCGGCTGTTCCTGGTCCCCCCGCAGCCGGCTCAGCTCGGCCTTCTGCTGGTCGCGGGTGAGCACGGGCATGCGGACGAGCAGGACGCCGCGCCACAGCGGCGCGTGATCCGGCACTCCGCCCGGCGGACGGCTCCAGTCGGGCAGCGCTCCGGTGAACGGCTCCCATCTGGCCATCTCCGCCGGAGCGCCGCCCGCGCGGTGGAGGAAGCGGCCGCCGTCCGCACGCCGGGCGGTCGCGAGGACGACAAGGCGGTCGTGGTGGCCGCGCTCGCGGTCCTCCAGGACCGGTTTCAGCAGCCGTCTGCCCAGGGAGTTGTCCGCGTGGTCGAGGAGCAGGGCGGGCCGTCCCACCCGCGACAGACGCCCGCGTACGGAGTGGTAGGCGGCGTCGACGTCCTGCCGCAGGGCCCGGAAGAGGAAGCCTTCGGCGATCCGTCGCGCCTCCCCGCCCTGCTGGAAGTCACCGCCCAGCGACCGCAGCCCGGCCTGGGGGTTGCCGCCGGCGCCGGGGTAGTCGCCGTAGCACTCCGCGAGGGCGGCCTTGCCCTCCGACGAGAGACGGGCGAACAGTCCGTCGAGGAGTGCGTTGATGAAGGGCCCCGCCAGCGGCGTGGTGACAAGGCCGCCCAGGAACCCGAGGTAGTTGTTGGCCGCCCCCATCAGCACGCCGTGCCAGAACGACCTGGGCGGCAGCAGGCCCTCCAGCCGCGCCACCTCGTCCACCAGGGGCGCCGCGTGGGCGAGCCGGTCACTGGCCGCCACGGCCGCGAGACCGGCGTACAGCCGCGGCACGGCGATCTTGCCGCCGTCCCCCGCCCACTCCCCGTACTGCGAGGCGATCTGGCGCAGCGCCTCGGTCACGTCCGACCGGCTCGCGGGCCGCTGTTCGGCCTGCTCGCGGCAGTCGCTCAGACCACAGTCGAGGTAGGCGGTGGGGACGCGCGGCCCGAAGCGGTCCCTGACGCACCGCAGGAGGCGCCCTTTGCCCATGCCCGGTCCGCCGACGAGCAGCACCACAGGCAGGTCAGGACCGTAGAGCAGCCCTCTCTTGCGCCCTGCCGCGGTCCTGCCGAGCAGCCGGGAGATCAAGCCGCCGTCGTCCAGCAGCTCGTCGAATCCGAGTTCATCAGGCACGGGACTCTCCGTGGCATTGACGGCCGGGTCGCCGATGATGGCTCGTCAGGTTAACCAAGGGGTTCGGGCTTTGGTAAGAGACCGCCGGAGAGGTTGTCCTCGCGCTGGTGAATACGCGCCGAAGTGTTGTATAAACGGCCGGATTTCGGGATCGCCTGTTGTGTTGCGCCGCTCATGGGGTGGGAAAGTTGAACAACGAAAGCACGGCAGCAGATATCACGGTGGATATCGGGGAAGTCGTCGTTCCCGAGGACCCCGACGATCCGACCCTGGTCGGCGAGATCTCGGACCGGCGCGTGCTGGCCGTCGCCGCGGTGCTGTTCGCCGTCTGCGCCGGATTCATCGTGTACGGCTTCCTCGGCGCCGGCCTGAGGTGAGCCGCACCTTGGGCCGCGTGCGGGGCGCCCGCCCCCGCGCGGCCTGAGCACCGTCAGCCGTCAGCCGTACCCCGCGCCCGCCGCGACACCACCGCCCGCAGCACCCGCCGCCCCTCCAGGGAGACGTCCAGCGCCTGTCGCAGGCCGCCCGCCGGTCCCGCGCCCTTGTTGGCCAGGAGCTCCAGGATCTGGATCTGGCGCCGCAGTTCGGCCTCGACCAGCGGTGTCATGCCGTCCGTGCGGCCCTCGCGGCGCGCCGACACGGGGCGGGCCCCGCCCCAGGGCGCGGTGTCCAGCAGGCGGTGGACCTGGAGGGCCGCGACGGAGCAGCCGTCCGCCCACTCCCGTACCGCCGGGCCCGAGTGCGCCGAGGGGACGGCGTCGAGCATGCGCCGGGCCAGCGCGGCGGCCTCGTCCGACGGTCCGCCCGCGTCCGCCGGGGGCGTGAGCGCGGACCGGGCCCCGGCCAGTGCCTCACCCCAGTCACCGCCCTCCGCGAGCCGCGCCCACAGGGGCCGCAACAGGTCGTCGTCGCCGCCGAGCACCGGCACGCAGCGGTCGAGGCAGGCAAGCCCACTGGCCGCGAGGCCCCGGTCGTCGGCCTGCGCGATCAGCTCCACCAGGCTCATGCTGTACGTCTCCCGTCACGGACCCTGCGCTTCACCCTTACTGCGTGCGCTGCGCCGGGAACGTCACTGCCGTCACTGCGGCACGACACCGAGCCGGTCGAGGAAACGGAAGAAGAGCTCCTCCGCCGAGGGTTCGGCGTCGGCGTTCAGCACGTCGAGGAGCGCCCGGGCCCGCACCGTGCGGCCCGCCTCGGCGGCCCAGGCGACCGCGCGTGCGGCGGCGTCGGGCGGCTCCAGGAAGTAGTCCTCCACGGTCAGCCCGCCGTCGCCGAGATAGCCGGCCATCGCGCGCCGCGCCAGGCAGGTCGTCCATGCCCCGCTCTCGGGCGCCGCCGCCTCGACGACCACGCAGTCGCTGTCCATCACGTACCCGAAGAGCGCGGGCGCGCCCGTCTGAAGCGCCAGCGCGTTCATGTTCCCGACGTCGCGCGCGCCGTCGCCGCCCGGCACCTCCCAGACCTGCCAGCCGTCGGCCCGCCGTTCGAGCAGGGCCAGGTCGTCCCGGACGCCCGCGACCGCCGGGAACCGGGCGAGCGGCTGCTCGCTCCTGCCCACGACGTAGTACCCCCAGTAGCCCATGACGCGTCCCCCGTCGCACTCCGTACCGTTCTGCCTGTTCTGCCCGCTCTCGGCCGAATACACCACAGGGGCGGACGAGTTCGCCACCGGACAGGGGGAAGTCGCGGAGCGGAGCGGAAGTCACGGGGCGGGGAAGGGCACCGCCTGCCGCGCGGGGTCCGGGCCGGTGCGGGCCTTGGTGTCCTGCATGCGCGTGAGCCGCAGCACGAAGACGATGGCGAACACGGCGGCCGCGATGTCCAGGGCATCCGTGAACATCATGTCGGCGACGGCCGCCTTGATCTCGTCGGCCTCCTCGGCCTTCATGTACGACTGGGTCGCCCACCGCCCGGCGAAGAGGTTCGCCACCCACAGCGTCCACCAGACGTTGACGAGCCGGTGCGAGCCGCGCTCCGCCGGGTCCGGCGGCATCGTGCCGTGGGGCGGCACGGCACGGGCGGCGCTCGCGTCCCAGATGTCGACGGCGATCCGCCGCGGGAACCAGAGGTTCACGACCGGCACGAACCAGCCCCACACCGTCCAGCCACGCTTCTTGCGGTGGATGTACGGCTCGAACACCTCGGCGTTCACCCGCACCCGGTGGAACCAGACGAGGAAGACGACGCAGGTGGCGAGCAGCGCGGCCGTCTGCGCGATCCCGGTGTTCGCGTACAGCGCGTCGGCGTTCTCCGCCTCCCGCTCGATGTCCGCCCCGTACTCCCCGCCGACCAGCTTTCCCAGCACGTCCTGCATGACGGTGCCCGCCCACAGCGAGTAGACGTCGGTGGCGATGACGACGCCGAGCAGCACCGCGGCGGCCCGGCCGAGCCCGACGGGCGAGCGCAGCCATGCGGGGCGCCCGCCGACCATGGCGTGACCGGGCGGCGGGGCGGCCTCGGCGGCCGCCTGGGCGCAGACGCCGCAGTACCCCTCCGACGTCATCGCCGTATTGAACTGACATGCCTTGCACAGCATCGCTGAGCGACCCCCCACGGGTTCACAAATGTATCCAGGAAGCCGCCCGTCCGTGTCCCTCCCCAGGGCGCCGGGCGGCGGCTAACGGACCGTATCAGCGAGTTTCACGAATTCGCTCCAGGAAATCGTGGGCGTGCGCGGGTCCCAGAGCTTCTGGACGGTGGCCCGCAGCGGCATACGGATACCCCGCGCGACCTGCTCCTGGGTCTGGGAACGGGCCAGGTCGCACCAGACCGCGAAGGAGCCGCCGAGGATCTGGTCGTCGTACTCCGCGCTCACCGGCCGCGTGCCGCGGATCACCCGGGGGGTCCAGCTCTCGTAGATCCGTTGCCCGGTCGGATAGCGGAATTCGTTGGGCTCCCCGAGGACGTAATAGAGATACTCGTCGTTGTAATTGACGAGGTCGCGCCCGGCCTTCAGATACTCCACGGGCTCGCGGGCGCCGATCTCCTTGCCCGTCCAGTACGCGACCTCCAGGTCGTCGGCGGCCTCGGCCCGCCCGCCCCGGAAGAAGCCGTCGTTCCACGCCTTGAGCTTCTTCTCGTACGGGCGCACGGTGTCGGCCCGGTCGTTGAGCCACCCCGTCGCCAGGTCCTGCACCCGGCCGTTCGGCCCGTACCGCTCGCGGGCCGCGGCGGCCAGTTGCGGGAAGGACGCCTCGGGGTTCTCGACCGTCAGGGCGCTGTACTCGTCGGCGCCGAGGTGCCAGTAGCGGCCGGGGAAGAGCTCGGCGTACTCCTTCAGGAGGTCGTCGACGATCCGCGCGGCCTTCGGCTCGGAGATGTCGACCGCGCCGCGCGCGACGGCGCCCCGGGCGTCCCGGAGCTGGAGCGAGGGGTGCGCCCGGATGACGGCGCCGAGGTGGCCCGGCGAGTCGATCTCCGGCACGACGGTGATGTGCCGGCTCGCGGCGAGCTTCAGGATGCCGCGCACCTGGGCCTTGGTGAGGTGGTCGGCGGAGACGATCTCGGGGTGCGAGTCCGACTCGATGCGGAAGGCCTGGTCGTCGGAGAAGTGCAGGCCGAGCTGGTTGAACTTCAGGTCGCCAAGATCGCGGATCCGGTCCTCGATCCACGCCACGTCGAAGTGCTTGCGGGCCATGTCCAGCATGAAACCCCGCTGCGGCTTGGCGGGCCGGTCCCGCACGACACCCTCGGGGGCCGTCCGGCCTGCCGCCACCTCCTGCTTGAGGGTGCGGGTCCCGTAGAACACACCGGCCTCGTCGGGCGCGGTGATCCGTACCGTCCGTGCCCTCACGGACAGGGTGTACGACTCCGGGCCGGCGTCCGCCCCGGACGTGAGCGCCAGCTCAACGTCACCCGCGCGGGCGCGTCCCTCCCCGGCGTACCGGAGTTTCAGCTCGCCGGCGATCAGGCGGCCCTCGTCGGCCAGGTCCTCGTCCCGGACATACACGCGGCCCTTCCCCTCGGCGGGGCGCCAGCCAGGGCCGCGGGCGGCGGTGTGCTCCCGCACGGCGGGGATGGTCGCCGGGGCCTTCGACAGGGGGTAGCTCTTGCTGGGGCTCGGCGCGCGCGAGGCGGCGGACTCCTTGTCCGACGGGGGCCGGGGCGGATCCGCCGCACCGCTCCCGCCACTCCCGTCACCGCCGGGCCACAGCGCGACGGTCAGCGCGACCGCTCCCGCGACGACGGCGCCGCCCGCGGCGGCGACGGGCCCGCGCCTCACCGCCGCCCCCGGGCCCCGGGCGCGCCCCGCGTCCTGGCGGGATCACCGCCCGGCCCCCCGACAGGTCGTTCCCGCGCCACACCACAAGCACCAGAAGTCAGAGCCATGACGCCACGCTACGACGCACCCCCGGCGGGCACCCGTCCACACGACGCGGCGAAACTCTCCCTTCCGGATGAAATTCGCTCATCCATCGGACGCCTCCTCCCCCGCCTCGCTACCGTTACGTCCCACACTGGCACCACCTGTACCACCGGCGCCGCCTCCCACCGACGCCACCAGCACCGCCAGCACCGCCAGCGCCAACAGCACCGTCCTCCCCCTGTCGCCGCCCGTCCCAGCCGCCCCCTGCCCAGGAGCACCCGCTGTCCCCGCACCGTTCCTCCCGACTCCCCGGCGCCGGCGCCCACGCCGCCGCCCCCGTCGTCACGCCGGAACGGCTGAACTCCGCCACGCCGGGCGCGGCCGAGGCCGCCCTCCTCACCTGCTGCGGAAGCCTGCGCTGGGCCCGCCGCGTCGCCGCCCACCGGCCCTATCCGGACCTCGACGCGCTGCTCGCCGCCTCCGACGAGGCGGCGTACGACCTCTCGCCCGCCGACCTCACGGAGGCACTGGCCCGCGAACCCCTCGACCCGCCGGGCCCCCGGTGGGGAGCGCCCCGGGCCACGTACACCGCCGCGCACACCGCGCTGCGCGCCGCCCAGGCCGCGTACGAGAGCCGCTTCGGTCACACGTTCGTGATCTGCCTCGACGACGTCGCCCCCGACGAGGCCCTGGACCATCTGCTCTCCGGCCTTCGGTCACGCCTCGGCAACGATCCGGAGGAGGAACTCGCCATCGCCGCGGACGAACTGCGGCGCCTGGCCCGCGGCCGTCTCACCCGCCTCACCCTGCGCCGCACCGGCGCAAACACCGCCGATATCGCCGCTGATGACGCCACGGAGCCCACTCGTCCGCCCTCGCGCCCCGATAGCCCGTACGTGCCTGTTTGACTGCCTGTTTGATCACACCGGCGGCCCCGGCGCAGGGCTACCGACAACTCGTCGATACGATGACGGGCGGCCGGTGGACCGTACCCGGCCGGGCTCGTCCGACACCGAAGCCGGCCGGCCCCAACCCCCGCTCCCGGAGGAACTTCCGTGCCGGCTGGAACGCTGTACCGCGGCCGGGAAGGAATGTGGTCCTGGGTGGCTCATCGAGTCACCGGCGTCCTCATCTTCTTCTTCCTGTTCGTGCATGTGCTCGACACCGCTCTCGTCCGCGTCTCCCCGGAGGCGTACGACGACGTCGTCAGCACCTACAAGACGCCCCTCGTCGCACTCCTCGAGTACGGCCTGGTCGCCGCCATCCTCTTCCACGCGCTCAACGGCCTGCGCGTCATCGCCGTCGACTTCTGGTCGAAGGGTCCCCGCTACCAGAAGCAGATGCTCTGGACCGTCGTCGGCATCTGGGTCGTCCTGATGGTCGGGGCGCTCTACCCCGTCCTCGGCCACGCCGTCCGCGAAGTCTTCGGGAGCTGACGCCAGACATGTCTGCTGACACCACGCTCGATAAGTCCGGAACGTCCGGGACCTCCGGAGTCGGTCCCGTCGAGGGCGCCTCGCTCTACGACGTCGACCACCCGGCCCCGCTCATCGAGGCGCCCCGCAAGCGCACCTCCAAGACCCCGCGCTCGACCCGCGGCAACTTCGAGATGGCCGCATGGCTCTTCATGCGCCTGTCCGGAGTCGTCCTCGTCGTCCTCGTCCTCGGCCACCTGCTGATCCAGCTGGTGCTCGACGGCGGCGTCTCGAAGATCGGCTTCGCGTTCGTCGCCGGCCGCTGGGCCTCGCCGTTCTGGCAGGTCTGGGACCTGCTGATGCTGTGGCTCGCGATGCTGCACGGCGCCAACGGCCTGCGCACGGTCATCAACGACTACGCCGAGCGCCCGAACACGCGTCTGTGGCTCAAGGGCCTGCTGTACACCGCCACGGTGTTCACCATCCTTCTGGGCACGCTGGTGATCTTCACCTTCGACCCGAACATCCGCTAAAGCCGAGGCGACCCCAGTGAAGATTCACAAGTACGACACCGTCATCGTCGGCGCGGGCGGCGCCGGCATGCGCGCCGCCATCGAGGCGACGAAGCGCAGCCGCACCGCCGTGCTCACCAAGCTGTACCCCACCCGCTCCCACACGGGCGCCGCGCAGGGCGGCATGGCCGCCGCGCTCGCCAACGTGGAGGAGGACAACTGGGAGTGGCACACCTTCGACACGATCAAGGGCGGCGACTACCTGGTCGACCAGGACGCCGCCGAGATCCTGGCGAAGGAGGCCATCGACGCGGTCCTCGACCTGGAGAAGATGGGCCTGCCGTTCAACCGCACGCCGGACGGCACCATCGACCAGCGGCGCTTCGGCGGTCACACCCGTAACCACGGCGAGGCCGCCGTGCGCCGGTCCTGCTACGCCGCGGACCGCACCGGCCACATGATCCTCCAGACGCTGTACCAGAACTGCGTCAAGGAGGGTGTGGAGTTCTTCAACGAGTTCTACGTCCTCGACCAGATCATCGTCGAGGTGGACGGGGTCAAGAAGAGCGCGGGCGTCGTCGCGTACGAGCTGGCGACCGGCGAGATCCACGTCTTCCAGGCGAAGTCCGTGATCTACGCGTCCGGCGGCACCGGCAAGTTCTTCAAGGTGACCTCGAACGCGCACACGCTCACCGGTGACGGCCAGGCGGCCTGCTACCGGCGCGGGCTGCCGCTGGAGGACATGGAGTTCTTCCAGTTCCACCCGACCGGCATCTGGCGCATGGGCATCCTCCTCACGGAGGGCGCCCGCGGTGAGGGCGGCATCCTCCGCAACAAGGACGGCGAGCGCTTCATGGAGAAGTACGCGCCGGTCATGAAGGACCTCGCGTCCCGTGACGTCGTCTCGCGCTCCATCTACACGGAGATCCGTGAGGGCCGCGGCTGCGGTCCCGAGGGCGACCACGTCTACCTCGACCTCACGCACCTCCCGCCGGAGCAGCTGGACGCCAAGCTCCCGGACATCACGGAGTTCGCGCGCACGTACCTCGGCATCGAGCCCTACACGGACCCGATCCCGATCCAGCCGACCGCGCACTACGCCATGGGCGGCATCCCGACGAACGTCGAGGGTGAGGTCCTCGCGGACAACACCACGGTCGTCCCGGGCCTGTACGCCGCGGGCGAGGTCGCCTGTGTGTCGGTGCACGGCGCCAACCGCCTCGGCACCAACTCGCTCCTGGACATCAACGTCTTCGGCAAGCGCGCGGGCATCGCCGCCGCCGAGTACGCGGCCAAGGCCGACTTCGTCGAGCTGCCGGAGAACCCGGAGGAGCTGGTCGTCTCCCAGGTCGAGCGGCTGCGCGACGCCACGGGCAACGAGCGGGTCGCCGAGCTCCGCAAGGAGCTCCAGGAGACCATGGACGCCAACGTCATGGTGTTCCGCACGGAGCAGACGATCAAGACGGCGGTCGAGAAGATCGCGGAGCTGCGCGAGCGCTACCTCAACGTCTCGATCCAGGACAAGGGCAAGCGGTTCAACACCGACCTGCTCGAGGCGATCGAGCTGGGCAACCTGCTCGACCTCGCCGAGGTCATGGCGCAGTCCGCGCTGGCCCGCAAGGAGTCCCGCGGCGGTCACTACCGCGAGGACTTCCCGAATCGCGACGACGTCAACTTCATGCGCCACACCATGGCGTACCGCGAGGTCGGCGACGACGGCACGGAGACGATCCGTCTCGACTACAAGCCGGTCGTCCAGACCCGCTACCAGCCGATGGAGCGTAAGTACTGATGGCTACCCCGACCCTCGAGAAGGAAGACGCCAAGCCCGAGGCGGGCTTCGCCGACTCCCCGTACATCACGATCACCCTGCGCGTGCGCCGCTTCAACCCCGAGGTCTCGGCGGACGCCACCTGGGAAGACTTCCAGCTGGAGATCGACCCGAAGGAGCGTGTCCTCGACGCCCTCCACAAGGTCAAGTGGGACATGGACGGCACGCTGACGTTCCGTCGCTCCTGCGCGCACGGCATCTGCGGCTCGGACGCCATGCGGATCAACGGCAAGAACCGCCTCGCCTGCAAGACCCTGATCAAGGACATCAACCCGGGCAAGCCGATCACGGTCGAGCCCATCAAGGGTCTGACGGTCCTGAAGGACCTGGTCGTCGACATGGACCCGTTCTTCCAGGCGTACCGCGACGTGATGCCCTTCCTCGTCACGAAGGGCAACGAGCCGACGCGCGAGCGTCTTCAGTCCGCCGAGGACCGCGAGCGCTTCGACGACACGACGAAGTGCATCCTCTGCGCCGCCTGCACGTCCTCGTGCCCGGTGTTCTGGAACGACGGCCAGTACTTCGGCCCGGCCGCGATCGTCAACGCGCACCGCTTCATCTTCGACTCGCGTGACGAGGCGGGCGAGCAGCGCCTGGAGATCCTGAACGACAAGGACGGCGTGTGGCGTTGCCGCACGACGTTCAACTGCACGGACGCGTGCCCGCGTGGCATCGAGGTCACGAAGGCGATCCAGGAGGTCAAGCGTGCGCTGATCACGCGCCGCTACTGATCGGCTTTCGCCTGTACGTTCCCGTGGGCCCCGTTCCTTGCCTGGAACGGGGCCCACGCGTACCCCCCCACTGCCCTATCCCCTCCCCCCCCCACGTATCAGGAGTGCACAGTGAATCGCCCGATCCGGCTCATGACGACCGCGCTGACCGTGTCCGCGGCCCTGCTGTTGGCCGCGTGTGGTTCGGGAGGCGGCGACGCCTCCGACAAGATCGAGGGCGCCGACAGCAACGGCGGCGGCGAGGCCTCCGCTTCGGCGAGCGCGAAGCCGAAGGGAGTGGAGCGGCCCGAGATCAAGCTGCCCTCGCAGTTCACGGCGACCTTCGTGAACTGGACGAACAGCGATCCGAAGCTCCAGCGGATCCTCGACGACGGGCGTGAGGAGCTGCGGGCGAAGTACGCCGCGATCATCGACGGCGACCCCGATTCGGACGCGGTGGCGTTCTACGACACGGGAGCCTCCCTCACCACGGCCCGTGAGTGGATCAAGAACTTCGTCGAGACCGACGACAGCCTGATCGGCGAGATCAAGGCCTACAACGCCAAGGCCCATGTCACCGGCAACGGCGCGGGCGTGCTGTTCTACTGCGTCGACGAGCGCAAGTCGTCCACGAAGAACCGCAAGAGCGGAAAGGTCACGCGGACCCCCGACTCCCCCGACTCCGTCCTTCAGTACCGGGCCCGGCTGACCAAGTCACCCCGCGGCGTATGGCAGACGGCTTCGCTGGAGACGGTGCCGGGCGGGTGCAAGTGACGCGCGCGACGGCGAAGGCAGGGGCGTACCTCCTGGCCGCGGCCCTCACCGTGGGCCTCACCCCGGCGGCGTACGCCATCGGCGACAAAGAGAACCAGGCTCCCTCGGGCCCCTCCGGCGGGGCCAACGGCAACACCCTCATGGCCGGGGCCGGGCAGACCAGCATCGAGGTCACTCAGGTCAGCGGTGGCAAGGGGTCCTCGAACAAGCCCGTCGTGCCGGTGGACCCCAACTGGCGGCCCCCGGCGTGCTGGTACGAGCCGGTGGCGACGTCCGAGCAGGTCAAGGACGCGGTGGAGCGGCTCAAGAAGGAGCCCAACAAGGACCTCGTGCCGGTCACGCCCACGCTGAGCTGGGGCAGGGACCTGATGGTCGACCACTATGAGAAGGGCAAGACCCAGTCCGACGGCGCCAAGGGCTACAAGGACTTCAACCTCGGCAAGGACGGCAAGTTCTGGCGCGGTGTCGTCAATCCGGACATGGAGGACGACCCGGAGGCGTACGACTGCGAGGAGAACCTCTTCTGGCAGGACGCCGGTACCGTCCCGAAGATCAAGAACGCCCCGTCGCCCGAGGTCCTCGCCTCGTACGCGTATGACCAGATCAAGGTCCCCGACACCGAGGTCGAGCTGAAGCCCGAGGGCAAGTCGACCGTGAACCTGCCCACTTGGGTGTGGCTGGACAAGGGCAAGTTCGAGCCCGTCAAGGTCCGCGCCGAGCTGCCCGGCACGGGGATCTGGGCGGAGACCACCGCCAAGCCGGTCGGCCTCCACCTGGAGCCCGGCACCTCGGACGCGGAGACCTTCCCCGCCGACGGTGACTGCCCGGCCGACGAGGACGGCGGCATCGGGACCCCGTACACGAAGGGTTCGGCCAAGGAGGACCCGCCGTGCGGCATCAAGTACCTGCGGGCCACCGGAGGGCAGTCGTACGAGATGAAGGCCTCGATCACCTGGGAGATCAACTGGGAGGGCACGGGCGGTGCCGGTGGTCGGCTGCCCAACGGCACCTTCGAGGGCACCCAGGACGTCACCGTCCAGGAGATCCAGTCGATCAACCGCTGAGCGGCCGTCGGCACCGGTCCCTCGATGCGGGCCAGATGGGGGCGCTCAGGGCGCCGTTCTCGCGCGCCTGCGCCCCCGTCGCCGCCGCCGCCCTACGCTGACGGAATGTCAGACAACCAGTCGGTCGGCCTGTCCGTTGACCAGTTCACCGACCCGCCCGCGGGCCGCCGCGCCGACCCCGCCGCGGAGCTCCTCGGCTTCGACAACGTCCTGCTTCCCGTGGGTGACCTCGGCGAGGCCGTCGGGTTCTACGAGCGCGCCGGGTTCCCGGTCTCGTTCCGGCTCGACGAGATCGGGCTCGCCATCCTGAAGGTGGGCAAGGAGACCCCGGGCGTCCTGCTGCGCGTGGAGGACGGCATCGTGCCGCGCACACCGCCGTGGCCCTCACCCCGCGTATGGCTGGAGGTCCCGGACGCCCGCGCCAAGGGCCGGGCCCTCGCCGACGCGGGGGTCGTGCTGCTCGCCGAGCCGTTCTCCGTCGCCACCGGCTGGACCGTGGAGATCGCCGACCCGTGGGGCAACGTCATCGGTTTCACGGACTACCTCAAGCGGCCGGAGCTGGCGCGCAGCTCCTGAAGCGGCGGGCGGTCAGCGACACCCCTCGCTCCCCCGCTCCGCCCCCGTGTCCCGCTCCGCCACCAGCATGATCCGGCGCAGCATGTCGGCCAGGAGCGCGCGCTCCCGCGCGGGGAGCGCGCCGAGCAGGCGCTCCTCCTCGTGGCCGAGGACGGCCATCGCGCCGCGCCATGTCGACCTGCCCGCCGCCGTCAGCTCCACGTCGACCCGGCGGCGGTCCTTCCGCGAGGGCGTACGGCGCACCAGGCCACGGCGCTCCAGGCCGTCCAGGCGGCCGGTGACGGAGGCCGGCGCGAGGTCCAGGTCCGCGGCCAGCTCCGAGGGGCTCGCGGCGCCCCCGCGGCCCGCCAGCTTGTGCAGGGTGTCGAACTCCTGGCGGTCCAGCTCGAAGTCGACGAGGGACTGTTCGCGTACGCGGCGCAGGTGGACGGTGAGCCTGCTCATGCGGGTGACCGCGCCCTCGATGTCCGGGTCGAGCATGGGCAGCACCGGCAGCCACCGCTCGACGTGAGCGTCGGTCCAGTCCCGGTCCTGCTCGTGCCGCTTCTCCGCCATGTACTGACCCTAACCCTCTTCCCTTCGGGGCCAGATATTTCGTTGACGAATAATTCGTAAGCGAAATACTGTCCCTGCATGCCGCTGCCGCTTTCCCGCCTCCGGTCCCACCCACTCCTTGGCAACCGTCCCTTCCGGCTGCTCTTCCTCGGCCGCACCCTCTCCCTCATCGGCGACGCCGTCATCCCCGCGGCCCTCGCCCTCGCCGTGCTCCGCGCCACCGGATCCAGCTCCGCCCTAGCCCTCGTCCTCGGCTGCGCGATGGGGCCCCGGCTGCTCCTGCTGCCGCTCGGCGGAGTCGTCGCGGACCGCTTCGACGCCCGTACCGTCGCCCTCGTCACCGACCTGGTGCGCTGCGGGGCACAGCTCTTCGTGGGCATCGAACTGCTGGGCGGCGAGCCCCGGTTGTGGCACATCGCCGCCGCGGAGGCCGTCGGCGGCGCCGCCTCCGCCTTCGCCATGCCGACCCTGCCGCGGCTGATCACCGGCGCGGTCGCCGAGAGGGACCGGCACGGCGCCAACTCCCTGTTCGGCGTCGTCAGGAGCGGCACCGGGCTCGCGGGGCCCGCACTCGCCGGGCTGCTGATCGCCTCGGCGGGCCCCGGCTGGGCCTTCGTCCTGGACGCCGTCTCCTTCGCCGTCAGCGCCTGTCTGCTCTCGGCCGTCCGCATCCGTCACGAGGCGCCCGCGGGGCCGCGCCGCTCGCTGCGCAAGGACCTCGTCGAGGGCTGGCAGGAGGTGCGCCGCCGCGACTGGTACTGGACGAGCCTGGTCGCCCACGCCGCCTGGAACGGCGCCGCCGCCGTGCTCATGACCCTCGGTCCTGCCCTCGCCGTGGAGGAGTTGGGCGGCGAGGAGGTGTGGATCGGCATCCTCCAGGCGGGCGCGGTCGGGCTGCTGCTCGGCTCCCTGCTCGCCGGACGGGCCCGGCCCAAACGGCCGGTCCTGATGGCCAACCTGGGCCTGGCGACGTACGCCCTGCCGCTCGCGCTGCTCGCCGCCGAGGCCCCCGCGCCCGCCGTCATCGCCGCCTACGGACTCGCGCAGGCCGGGCTCGGCTTCCTCAGCCCCGTCTGGGCGACGTCGGTGCAGGCGGCGATACCGTCCGGCGTGCTGGCCCGCGTCACGTCGTACGACTGGCTGCTCTCGATGGCCGCGATGCCGCTCGGTTACGTCCTGGCGCCGCTCATGGCGAACGCCTGGGGCGCCGGCCCGCCGCTGTGGATCGCCGCGGCCGTCGTGGGCGTGGCCTGCGCGGGGACGGCGGCGGTGCCGGGCGTCCGCCGGTTCACGCTGCCCGTCGGCACGGCCGAGCCGGAACCGGGGCCGGGTGGCCTCCCGCCGGCCGCCGAGGAGGCCGTCCCCCTCAAGCGTCCCGCGAGGCCAGCTCCACCACCGTGATGTCCGACGGCGCCCCCACGCGCACCGGCGGCCCCCACGCGCCCGCGCCCCGGCTCACGTAGAGCTGCGTGTCGCCGTACCGCTCCAGGCCCGCGAGCGTGGGGTTCGCGAGGTCCGCCACGAGGTTGCCCGGCCACAGTTGGCCGCCGTGGGTGTGGCCGGAGAGTTGCAGGTCGACGCCGTGCTTCACGGCGTCGTGGATGACCACCGGCTGGTGCGCGAGGAGCACCGAGGCCCGTGCGCGGTCCCGGTCGCCGAGGGCCCTGGCGAAGTCGGGTCCCTCGCCCTCGTCCTCGCCCGCCACGTCGTCGACACCGGCGAGGTCGAAGCCGGGCAGCTCCGTACGGGCGTTCCGCAGCGGGTGCAGGCCGAGTTCGCGTACGTGGTCGACCCACTGCTCGGCCCCGGAGAAGTACTCGTGGTTGCCCGTGACGAAGTACGCGCCGTGCCGCGACCGCAGCCCGGCGAGCGGGGCGGCGGCCGGGCCGAGGTCCTCGACGCTGCCGTCCACCAAGTCGCCCACCACGGCGATCAGATCGGGCTGCGTGGCGTTGACGGTGTCGACCACGCGCTGCGTGAAGCCGCGCCCGAGGATCGGCCCGAGGTGGACGTCGCTGACGACGGCGATCCGGAACCCGTGCGCCCCGCGCGGCAGTTTGGCGAGCGGCACGGTGACCCGCTTCACCCTGGGCCCACTGAGCACGCCGTACGCCCCGTACCCGACGGTTCCCACGGCGGCGGCAGCGACGGCGCCCCCGACGACCCGGGACACGAAGAGGCGGCGGGAGGGAGCGGGGGTGAGGGTGGGGGTGGGGGTGGGGGTAACGGTGGGGACGGGGGCGGCGGGGGCGGCCTCTACGGAGACGGGCTTTTCGGAACCGGCCTCTACGGAGACGGGCTCCTTGGGCGCGGCCTCTACGGAGGCGCGCTCCACGAGGTCGCCCTCTACGGAGTGCCCCGTTTCCCTCCCGGACCGCGTCCGGCGGATCCACCACCCCAGCAGCGGCCGCGCCAACTCCCCCACCAGCAACGCCAGCAGCAGGTAAAGCGAGAGGGCCAGCCACAGATAGCCGGGCCAGGCGAGGATCCGCTGGAGCGGGAAGGGCGCACCGGCCCGTCCGGCCACGAGCGCGGCGAACATCAGCAGCGGCCCGGCCACGAAGACCACCGTGCCGGCGCGCCGGGCGCGCCCCGGCCCGGCCGTCGTGTCGCGCACGAGCCGGCGCCACGCGTACCAGTGGAGGGCGGCGAAGGCCGCGAGCACGGCCAGGCCCACGAGGACCCCGAGAACGGCCATGGCTATGACGTACGGCGCAGAGCGCGGATTCCACGGAACCCGATGGTCCCTACCACCGTCCCCAAGACAAAGGAGACAACGGCGAGCGTCAGGTGCACCCAGAAGTACCCGGTCGGGTCGCCCGCGTCGTCGAAGGCGAGCCCGCTGCCGTCCTTCCACAGGTTCTTGACGAAAGTGATCCAGATGAACCAGCTCCACACCCCGAAGGCGAGCAGGAACCAGGAGACTGGGCGGCTGAGCTTCATGCGTTCAGTATCGCGAGGCCTTCCCGTGGGCCGCCGCCGGGGTGGGGCCGACGGAACACAGCACACCTCGGCGGTGGGTCCCACAGCCGCGCCCTGTACGTTCTCGTCCGTGTCTGCCACCAGAAGAGCCGCCTTGCTGCTCGCTTCCGCGACCGTGCTGACCCTCTCGGCCACCGCCCCCGCTTTCGCGGACGGCAAGCCGGGTGACGACGACCAGCCGAAGCCGCCCGCTTCGATGTCGACCGTAGGCGGCGCCCTGCTCGGCAAGCCCGGCACCCAGGTGAAGCTCAAGGCGGACGCCCCGGTGCTGCCCAAGGACCTCACGGCGCGCTCCTGGATCGTCTCGGACGCGGAGTCCGGCGAGGTTCTCGCCGCGCACAACGCGCACTGGCGGCTGCCGCCCGCGAGCACGCTCAAGATGCTCTTCGCGGACACGGTCCTGCCGAAGTTCCCCAAGACGCAGAAGCACAAGGTCGCACCCTCCGACCTGGAGGGCATCGGTGCGGGCAGCAGCATGGTCGGCATCAAGGAGAACGAGACGTACTCCGTCCACGACCTGTGGCTCGGCGTCTTCCTGCGCTCCGGCAACGACGCGGTGCACGTCCTGTCCGCGATGAACGACGGCGTCGCACAGACCGTCAAGGACATGCAGAAGCACGCCGAGGAGCTCCAGGCCCTCGACACCCATGTCGTCTCGCCGGACGGTTACGACGCCAAGAACCAGGTCTCCTCGGCGTACGACCTGACGCTGTTCGCCCGCTCCGGGCTTCAGAAGAAGGACTTCAGGGAGTACTGCGCGACGGCCACCGCCCAGTTCCCCGGAGAGACAAAGAAGATCAAGAAGGGCAAGGACAAGGGCAAGACGAAGCGCGGGTCCTTCGCGATCCAGAACACCAACCGGCTGCTCACCGGTGACCTCGGCCTCAGCCCCTACAAGGGCATCGCGGGCGTCAAGAACGGCAGCACCACGAACGCGGGAAACACCTTCACCGGTGTTGCCGAGCGCGACGGCAAGGTCCTCCTTGTCACCGTCATGAACCCCTCCTCCGGAGAGGCCCACGCGGTCTACAAGGAGACCGAGCGGCTCTTCGACTGGGGCTTCAAGGCCGCGGGCAAGGTCGAGCCGGTGGGTGAGCTGGTCGCGCCGAAGGGTGCCACGGGCGCCGGCAAGGGCGCACCGGGCGGTGACGGCAAGAACGGCGCCGCCGCGAACATGACGCACTCCTCCGACGGGGGGTCGGGCGGCATGGGCACCGCGCTGGCCATCACGGGCGGTGTGGTCGTGGTGCTCGCCGGGGGCGTGTTCCTCGTCAGGCGCCGGATGCCGCTGCCCGGTCAGGCCGGCCGGCGTCCGGGGCAGGACTGACGTCGGCGCGGTCCGCTGCTCGTGACTCCTTCTGCGTCGCCGTCCAGGCGGCGCAGAACAGCAGCAGCTTCGCCGTGAAGTTGATCCACAGGAGCAGCGCGACGGGCACGCCGAAGGCGCCGTACATGCTCTTCGCGGCGACGCCCTTCATGTAGCCGCCGAGCAGCAGCTTGAGCAGCTCGAAGCCGGCCGCGCCGATCAGTCCCGCGGTGATGAGGTCGCGGCGGTGCGGCTGGACGCCGGGCAGCAGCGTCAGGACGTAGAGCAGCAGCAGGAAGTCCGCGAGGACGGCGATCGCGAAGGCGGCCACCTGGAGCAGGACCGCGCCCCAGCCCGTCTCGTCGATGCCGACGAGGTCGGCGGTGCGGCCGACGGCGGTCGAGGCGAGCGCGGAGGCGGCGAACGAGGCGAGGCCCGCGCCGCCGAGCCCGATGAGCACCCCGGCGTCCTTGACCTTGCGCAGGATGGGGTTCTCCTCCTCGTCCGCCAGCTCCCAGACGGCCCGCAGGCACTCCCTCATCGAGCCGACCCAGCCGATGCCGGTGAAGAGCAGCAGGGCGCCCGCGACGAGGCCGACGGTGCCCGCGTTGGTGACCAGGGCGTCCAGGTTCAGCTGGTCGGAGATGCCCGGGACCTGCTCGGCGAGCTTGTTCTCCAGGGTGTTCTGCTGCTTCTTGGAGAGCGTCGCCGCGGCGATCGCGGCGGCGACGGTGATCAGTGGGAAGAGCGCCAGGAAGCTGATGAACGTCATCGCGGCCGCGAGGCGCGCCCAGTGGACCTGGTCGAGCCGTTCATACGCGCGCCACGCGTGCGTGCGCATGCCCTTCTCGACGAACGGCCCGATGCCGGGCAGTTTCTTCAGCCAGTCCATGTCGCCTCCGTCGCCTCCCTGCCTGCCGTCCTGTCAGTCGTGCCCGAAGTCCCGCCCGACACGCGGAATACCAGGGTCCGGGTTCCCCAGAACCGTAGAACGGTGGCGAGGGCCATGCCGATCCCGGCGCCCGACACGGTGTCCGCGCGCTGCGAGGTGAGACCGAGCCCGTAGTGGGACACGGCGATGCACAGCAGTTGGACGAGGGCGCCGGCGATGTTGACGGCGAAGAACACCGCGTACTGGCGCAGCCGTGAGACTCCTGCCGCCTTGCGCCGGTAGGTGCCGAGCGCGTTGCCCGCGTACGCCACGGAGCAGCCCGCTACGAAGGAGAGCGATTTGGCGGTCAGCGGGTCGAGTCCCACGGGCCCGCGCAGCCAGATGAAGAGGCCGAGGTCGGCGGCGTACGCGCAGATCCCGGCGGCGGCGAAGCCGAGCAGCTCGGGCCCGAGCGACCGCAGCCGCGCGCGTAGGGAATTCCAACTCACCGGCGTCCGCTCCCGCCCGGTCCTGGTCGGAGAATCAAACTCACCAGTTCGCGACCGCGAGCCCGTACATGGCCACCCACACCAAGCCGATCACGGCCAGTGCCCTGTCCCGCAGGACGACGTCCTCGGGCTCGCCCGCGGTGCCCCGGTCGGCGAAGACGGCGTAGCGCAGGATCGCCAGGATGAACGCCGTCATGGAGAGCTGCCGCCACGGCAGGACGCTGCCGCTGGCCGCGCTGCCGCCCTCTTCCATGGCCCACAGGCAGTACGCGAGGACCGCGACCCCGGCGGCCAGCTGCCATACGAAGCGCAGGTAGCCGGTGGTGTATTCGGTGAGCAACGCGCGCGTGGCGCCCAGCTTCCCGGAGCTCCCCGACATCTGGACGGCTTCGGAGTAGCGCTTGGCGGAGACCATGAAGAGCGCGCCGAAGCCGGTGGTGATCAAGAACCAGCGCGAGAGCGGGATGTCGAGCGCGATGCCGCCGATCATGGCGCGCATCAGGAAGCCGGTCGTGACGATCGTCAGGTCGACGACGAGGACGTGCTTGAGGCTGACGCAGTAGGCGAGTTGCATGCAGACGTACGCGGCCAGGAGCGCGGCCGTCAGCGGGGTGCACAGGAGGGCGGCGGCCGTGGGCGCGAGAACCGCGAGGAGCCCTCCCACGACGTAGGCGACCGGTACCGGCACCTGCCCGGCCGCGACCGGCCTGCGGCACTTGGTGGGGTGGGCGCGGTCGGCGTCCGCGTCCCGCGCGTCGTTGATCAGGTAGACGGCGGAGGCGGCGGCCGTGAACAGCCCGAAGACGATCGCGAGTTGCACGGCGGCGTGGCGCGAGAAGAGCTCACCGGCCGCCGCGGGGGCCGCGACGACCAGGACGTTCTTCACCCACTGGCGCGGGCGCGCGGTCTTCAGGAGGCCGAGCGGCAGGCCGATGGCGCCCGGGCGTGACGACTGGGGCGGCCGGGGCCGCTCCAGGACGGTGGAGATACGTTCAGGCATCGACGCGGCCCCCTTTCATCCAGGCGGCTCCCGCGCGCGCGGTGAGCGCGCCGAGCGCCGCGCCCGCGGCGACGTCCGAGGGGTAGTGGACGCCGACGACCATCCGGGAGACGCACATCGCGGCGGCCAGCGGCGGCACGAGCCGGGCCCCGGCCGGGCGCAGCGCGCCGTACGCGACGGTGGCCGCGGCGGCCGAAGTGGCGTGTGAGCTGGGGAAGGAGTGCCGGCCCGCGGTGCGTACGAGCGGTTCGGCGCTCCCCGTGCCGCCGGGACGTGGGCGGCGGACGATCCGCTTGACGCCCATGCTGGCCAGGTGGGCGGCGGCGGTCAGCGCCGTGCCGCGCAGCCAGGCGCCGCGCCGCTCGCGGTCCGCGGCGGCGCCCACGAGCCCCGCCGCGATCCAGAGAGCGGCGTGCTCACCACTCCAGGAGAGGACGCGCGCGGCGGTCGCCACGCGCGGATCGGTGCCGCAGTCGCGCAGGGCCGACAGCAACCTGTGGTCCATGTCGTGCATGTGGCCTCTTTTTCGAAGACATTCGAAGACGTTCGACGTTCGAGAGCTGGGCACCTCGACTCGTCTAGCCAACCTGCCAACCTGCCAATAATTCCGGCAATGTTGAATGACACTCCCTCAATCACCCATTTCGGTGAGAGTACGGATGATCTATAGCGAAGCACCCTTCTAGGGGCGTTACGGTCATTTTCATGCCTGTCGACTCCCCCGCCCCGCCCCCGGCCGAAGCCGTGTCCGTCTCCGGCTGGGGCCGCACCGCCCCGACCACCGCCCTGCTGGTGAGGCCCCGCACACCGGAGGAGGCCGCGGCTGCCGTGCGCGACTGCGGTGAGCGCGGCGGCATCGCCAGAGGCCTCGGCCGGGCGTACGGCGACGCGGCGCAGAACGCGGGCGGCGCGGTCTTCGACATGACGGGCATGGACCGGGTGCGCACCATCGACGCCGAGGCGGGCGTGGTCGTCTGCGACGCGGGTGTCTCCCTGCACCGCCTGATGGAAGTCCTGCTCCCCCTCGGCTGGTTCGTGCCGGTGACCCCAGGGACCCGCTATGTGACGGTCGGCGGAGCCATCGGCGCCGACATCCACGGCAAGAACCACCACGTCTCGGGGTCCTTCTCCCGCCACGTGCTCGCGATGGACCTGCTCACCGCGGACGGCACCATCCGTACCGTCGAGCCCGGCACCCCGCTCTTCGACGCCACGGCGGGCGGCATGGGCCTGACCGGCGTCATCCTGTCGGCGACGATCCAACTCCAGCCGGTCGAGACATCCTTGATGAGCGTCGACACGGAACGCGCCACGGACCTCGACGACTTGATGGCCCGCCTGACCGCCACCGACCACCGCTATCGCTACTCCGTGGCCTGGATCGACCTCCTCGCGCGCGGCGCCGCCATGGGCCGCTCGGTCCTGACCCGCGGCGACCACGCCCCTCTGGACGCGCTTCCGGCGCGGGCACGCGCGCGTAGAGCCCCGCTCGCCTTCCGCCCCGGGCAGCTCCCCGCCGCGCCCTCCTTCGTGCCCGAGGGGCTGCTCGGCAAGACCTCGGTGAGCCTCTTCAACGAGCTCTGGTACCGCAAGGCGCCCCGCTCGCGCACCGGTGAGCTCCAGAAGATCTCCGCTTTCTTCCACCCGCTGGACGGCGTCCCGCACTGGAACCGCGTCTACGGCCGCGGCGGCTTCGTGCAGTACCAATTCGTCGTCGGGTACGGCAAGGAGGAGGCCCTGCGCCGCGTCGTGCGACGCATCTCCGAGCGCGGCTGCCCGTCCTTCCTCGCCGTACTGAAGCGCTTCGGCGAGGGCGATCCGGGCTGGCTGTCGTTCCCGATGCCCGGTTGGACGCTCGCCCTCGACATCCCGGCCAACCTGCCGGGGCTCAGCGCCTTCCTCGACGAACTCGACGAGGAGGTGGCCGCCGCCGACGGACGCGTCTACCTCGCCAAGGACTCGCGGCTGCGGCCCGAGATGCTCGCCGCCATGTACCCCCGGCTGGACGACTTCCGCGCGCTGCGGGCCGATCTCGACCCGCGCGGCGTGTTCCGCTCGGACCTCTCCCGCCGCCTCGCCCTCTAGGAGACCGGACCTCATGAAAGACGCCTTCGGCACCCCCCAGTCCCTGCTCGTCCTCGGCGGCACCTCCGAGATCGGACTCGCCACCGCGCGCCGCCTCGTCGCCCGCCGCACCCGTACGGTGTGGCTGGCCGGACGGCCGTCCCCCGCCCTGGAGAAGGCCGCCTCCGGGCTGCGCGACATGGGTGCGGACGCGCGCACCGTCGCCTTCGACGCGCTCGACTCCGAGGCCCACGAGGAGAGCCTCGGCAAGATCTTCGCCGAGGGCGACATCGACATGGTGCTGCTCGCCTTCGGCATCCTCGGCGACCAGGCGCGCGACGAGGACGACCCCCTGGCCGCGGTCCGCGTCGCCCAGACCAACTACACCGGGGCGGTCTCCGCGGGTCTGGTCTGCGCGCGGGCGCTCCAGTCCCAGGGGCACGGCTCCCTGGTGGTGCTCTCCTCGGTGGCGGGCGAGCGGGCACGCCGCTCGAACTTCATCTACGGCTCCAGCAAGGCGGGCCTTGACACCTTCTCCCAGGGCCTCGGCGACGCGCTGTACGGCACCGGGGTGCACGTGATGGTGGTCCGACCCGGCTTCGTGCGCTCGAAGATGACGGCGGGCCTGGAGGAGGCCCCCATGGCGACCACTCCGGAGGCGGTGGCGGAGGCCATCGAGACCGGCCTGCGGCGCCGCTCGGAGACGGTGTGGGTGCCCGGAGCGCTGCGGGTGGTCATGGCGGCGCTGCGGCACGTGCCGAGGCAGGTGTTCCGGCGGCTGCCGATCTGAGGGCGGCCACCGCGGCGCCCCCGGTCAGTGAGCGGGCAGCGTGCCCCGGGCGGCCGGGGAGGGCGTCTGCGGGGGCACCATCGGGCCGCCGCCGAAGTCGAAGTCGCGCAGCTTGCGCCAGACGCCGTCGGAACCCTGCTCGTACAGGGCGAAGCCGGTGCAGGACCACTCGGCCTCGTACTCCGAAAGCTCCTCGTACGCCCGGTCCATGGCCTCCTCGGCGATGCCGTGCGCCACGGTGACATGCGGGTGGTAGGGGAACTGCAGTTCGCGCGCCATCGGCCCCGACGCGTCCCGCACCTGCTCCTGCAACCAGGAGCAGGCCGCCGCGCCCGACACCACCTGTACGTAGACGACGGGCGACAGCGGGCGGAAGGTGCCCGTCCCGGACAGACGCATCGGGAAGGAGCGACCGGCCGCCGCGACCGAGAGGAGATGCGCCTCGACCGCGGGCAGCGCGGAAGCCTCCACCTCAGTAGGAGGCAGCAGGGTGACGTGGGTGGGGATGCCGTGCGCCGCGGGGTCCCCGAAGCCCGCGCGCCGCTCTTGGAGCAGGCTGCCGTGTGGCTCCGGGACCGCGATCGAGACGCCGATCGTTACGGTCCCCACGTCGTACTCCTGTCGTCGTGTCGATGGGCGGGTGCGCAGCCCTCCGGGCAGCGCGGTGCGCTTGTCGTGCTCGGTCCGGTGCAGCTCAGTGCTTGGCGGGCAGGAAGCCCACCTTGTCGTACGCCTGCGCGAGGGTCTCGGCGGCGACGGCACGCGCCTTCTCCGCGCCCTTGGCCAGGATCGAGTCGAGCGTCTCCGGGTCGTCCAGGTACTCCTGGGTGCGGTCCCGGAACGGGGTCACGAACTCGACCATGACCTCGGCGAGGTCGGTCTTCAGCGCACCGTAGCCCTTGCCGGTGTACTTCTGCTCCAGTTCGGCGATACCGGTGCCGGTGAGCGTGGAGTAGATGCTGAGGAGATTGCTGATGCCGGGCTTGTCGGCCACGTCGTAGCGGATGACCGTGTCCGTGTCGGTGACGGCGCTCTTGACCTTCTTGGCGGTGGCCTTGGGCTCGTCGAGGAGGTTGATGAGCCCCTTCGGCGTGGACGCCGACTTGCTCATCTTGATCGACGGGTCCTGAAGGTCGTAGATCTTCGCCGTCTCCTTGAGGATGTACGCCGACGGCACCGTGAACGTCTCCCCGAAGCGGCCGTTGAAACGCTCGGCGAGGTCACGGGTGAGCTCGACGTGCTGGCGCTGGTCCTCGCCGACCGGGACCTCGTTGGCCTGGTACAGCAGGATGTCCGCGACCTGGAGGACGGGGTACGTGAACAGGCCGACCGAGGCGCGGTCGGCGCCCTGCTTGGCGGCCTTGTCCTTGAACTGCGTCATGCGGGAGGCCTCGCCGAAGCCGGTGAGGCAGTTCATGACCCAGGCCAGCTGGGCGTGCTCGGGCACGTGGCTCTGGACGAAGAGCGTGCAGCGCTCCGGGTCGAGACCGGCGGCGAGCAGCTGGGCGGCGGCGAGCCGGGTGTTGGCGCGCAGCTCGGCGGGGTCCTGCGGGACGGTGATCGCGTGCAGGTCGACCACCATGTAGAAGGCGTCGTGGGACTCCTGCAACGCCACCCACTGGCGGACGGCGCCGAGGTAGTTGCCGAGGTGGAACGAGCCGGCGGTGGGCTGGATTCCGGAGAGCACACGAGGTCGTTCAGAGGCCATGGGGCCCATTCTCTCAGGTGAGTCTCATAGCTCGGAAACAGGCTGGGGACGGGCGGGAACCGATCACACCCGTCCGGTGTATCAAGAGTGTGAGGACACACGGTGGCCGATGAGACGAGGAACACAGTGCCGAGGACCGAGCCGCCGAAGGGCTCCGGCGCCCCTCGGCCGACGGCAGGGCCGGGATACCGCCGCCGCGGCCGGCGGCGCGGTGGCGGGGGCCGCCGGGGTGCTGCTGCTCCGGCGCCGGGAGCCTCGGGTCACGGACCCGGGCCCCCGGCAGGAGATCGTGGACGTCCAGGAGGTGTCCTGGCGCCGGGAGTGAGGGGCGGGCGTCAGTCCGTCGGCAGACCCGGGGCCGGGTGGGCGGACATCAGGTCGGCGACCTCGGCCCTGAGCTTCGTCAGGGCGGCCTCGTCACCGGTGCCCGCGGCGGCAACACCGCGGTCGATCCAGTCGGCGACGGTCGCCATGTGCTCTGTGCCCAGACCGCGGGAGGTGAGGGACGGGGTGCCGATGCGGACACCCGAGGGGTCGAACGGCTTCCTCGGGTCGAACGGCACGGTGTTGTAGTTGACGACGATCCCGGCCCGGTCGAGGGCCTTGGCGGCGACCTTGCCCGGTACGTCCTTGGGGGTGAGGTCCATCAGGATCAGGTGGTTGTCGGTGCCGCCCGAGACCAGGTCGAAGCCGCGGGCGAGCAGGGCCTCGGCGAGGGCCTTGGCGTTGTCGACGACCGCGTGGGCGTAGTCGCGGAAGGAGGGCCGGGACGCCTCGTGGAGGGCGACCGCGATGGCCGCGGTGGTCTGGTTGTGCGGGCCGCCCTGGAGGCCGGGGAAGACCGCCTTGTCGATGGCCTTGGCGTGCTCCTCGCGGGACATGAGCATGGCGCCGCGCGGGCCGCGCAGGGTCTTGTGGGTCGTCGTGGAGATCACGTCGGCGTGCGGCACCGGTGACGGGTGGGCGCCGCCCGCGATCAGGCCGGCGATGTGCGCGATGTCGGCGACCAGGACGGACCCCGCCTCGCGGGCGATCTCGGCGAAGGCGGCGAAGTCGATGGTGCGAGGGAGGGCGGTGCCACCGCAGAAGATCAGCTTGGGGCGTTCCTTCAGGGCGAGGTCGCGGACCTCGTCGAAGTCGATGAGCCCGGTGTCCTGGCGGACGCCGTACTGCACGCCGCGGAACCACTTGCCGGTGGCGGAGACGCCCCAGCCGTGGGTGAGGTGGCCGCCCATGGGCAGGGCCATGCCCATCACGGTGTCGCCGGGCTCGGCGAAGGCGAGGTAGACGGCGAGGTTGGCGGGGGAGCCGGAGTAGGGCTGGACGTTGGCGTGCTCGACGCCGAAGACGGCCTTGGCGCGAGCCACGGCCAGGAGCTCGACGGGGTCGATGTTCTGCTGGCCCTCGTAGTAGCGGCGGCCCGGGTAGCCCTCGCTGTACTTGTTCTGAAGGACGGTGCCGGAGGCTTCGAGGACGGCGGAGGAGACGTAGTTCTCGCTGGGGATCAGCCGCAGCGTGTCGGCCTGGAGCTGCTCCTCGGCGCCGACGAGGGCGGCGAGTTCCGGGTCCTCGGCGGCGAGGGCGGGGTGATGCTGAGCGGAAGAGGAAGGGAGAGTCATGGCGTCCTCCGGGGCGAGCGGTGAGTGTCCGGTCGTGGTCCCGGGGTGCCCAGGCGGGCGGCACCTCGAAGGTTCTGCCTCGCACGGCTTCCTCGGGGTTCATTCCCCGTGCGCCAGTCGCCGTGCTGTTGGAGCCACCATAGCTGGCACGCCGTTACGGCAGGTTTCTTCGTCCGCGATGCGAGCGACGATGGAACGATAGGACCGCGCACTCGGAACACCAGGCAGAACGTGCACCACCCGGCAGAACTTGGACCACCCGGCCGCCACCATCGCGCCGCGCCGCAGGACGAACGGAGACCCCGTGTCGACTATGCCAACCCCCTTTGCGTCACCTTCCGCAGGTTCGTCAGCACCCTCGTCGGGGACGATCGGCGGCTCGGCCACCAGTTCGGCCACTGGTTCGGCCACCGAGAAGTTCATCGCGTCGGCCGAGGCGCACAGCGCGCACAATTACCACCCGCTGCCCATCGTGGTCGCCTCGGCCGAGGGCGCCTGGATGACCGATGTCGAGGGGCGCCGCTACCTCGACATGCTCGCCGGGTACTCCGCGCTCAACTTCGGGCACGGCAACCGCCGCCTGATCGAGGCCGCCAAGGCGCAGCTGGACCGCGTGACGCTGACCTCGCGGGCCTTCCACCACGACCGTTTCGCCGAGTTCTGTACGCGCCTGGCCGAGCTGTGCGGCAAGGAGATGGTGCTGCCGATGAACACGGGCGCGGAGGCCGTCGAGACGGCCGTGAAGACCGCGCGCAAGTGGGGGTACCGGGTCAAGGGCGTGCCGGACGGGCGGGCGAAGATCGTCGTCGCGGCCGAGAACTTCCACGGCCGGACCACGACCATCGTCAGCTTCTCCACGGACGAGGAGGCTCGGGCGGACTTCGGGCCGTACACACCGGGGTTCGAGATCGTGCCGTACGGGGACCTGGCGGCGCTGCGGGCCGCGGTCACCGACAAGACGGTGGCGGTGCTCCTGGAGCCGATCCAGGGCGAGGCAGGGGTGCTGGTGCCGCCCGCCGGGTATCTGGCGGGGGTCAGGGAGCTGACCCGCGAGCGCGGGGTGCTCTTCATGGCGGACGAGATCCAGTCGGGGCTCGGCCGGACGGGCCGGACCTTCGCGTGTGAGCACGAGGGCGTGGTGCCGGACGTGTATCTGCTGGGCAAGGCGCTCGGGGGCGGGGTCGTGCCGGTGTCGGCGGTGGTCGCGGACGCCGATGTCCTCGGGGTGTTCAGGCCGGGCGAGCACGGGTCGACGTTCGGCGGCAACCCCCTCGCCTGTGCCGTGGGCCTTGAGGTGGTCGACATGCTCTCGACGGGCGAGTTCCAGCAGCGGGCCACGGAGCTGGGCGACCATCTGCACGCCGAGCTGGGTCTGCTGACCGGGGCCGGGAAGGTGACGGAGGTGCGTGGGCGCGGGCTGTGGGCGGGCGTCGACATCGCCCCGTCGCACGGCACGGGCCGGGAGGTGTCCGAGAAGTTGATGGAGCGCGGGGTGCTGGTCAAGGACACGCATGGCGCGACGATCCGTATCGCTCCCCCGCTGGTGATCAGCAAGGAGGATCTGGACTGGGGGCTCGACCAGCTGCGGGCGGTCCTGAGCTGACGGGGCGGGGCACTGCCCCGCCCGGCCAAACCCTGCCGACCGGCTCGGGCCCTTCCGGCTCGGGCCCTTCCGGCTCGGGTCAGAGGATCACGTGGGGGATGAACCGCGCGTACTCGTCCGTGATCAGGCCCGAGGACTCCCTGATGCCGAGCCCGGCCGCCTCGTCCTCGACGACCCAGGCGCCGAGGACGACCCGGTTGCCGTCGAAGTCCGGCAGGGGGGCCAATTCCTGGTAGCAGCAGGGCTGTTCGAGCCGGGCGGGGGCGGAGTCCGGTTCGTGCACCGTGACGCCGGCGCCCTCGCGGCCGAGGAGGGGCTTGGCGACGTAGCCGCGCGTGGTGGCCAGTTCGCGGGGGCCGTCCAGGTAGGCGGGGAGCAGGTTCGGGTGGCCGGGGTACAGCTCCCAGAGGACGGCGAGGAGTGCCTTGTTGGAGAGGAGCATCTTCCAGGCGGGTTCGATCCACAGCGTCGAGCCGGTGCCGCCACCGTTGTCGAGGGTCTCCAGGACGTGCGGCGCGAAGCGGTCCGTGGTCAGCCACTCCCACGGGTAGAGCTTGAAGCAGGAGCGTATGAAGCGGAGCTTCTTGTCGACGAAGCGGCGCGAGAGGCGGTCCCAGCCGATGTCCTCCATGGAGATGGAGTCCGTGGTGAGGCCCGCCTGTTGGGCCGTCTCGCGCAGATAGGCGACGGTCATCAGGTCCTCGCCGAGTTCGTCGGCGGCGGAGTGCGCGAAGTAGAGGGGGCCGCCGGGCGGAAGCAGGGCGGCCTGCTTCTTCCACGCGTCGACGAGGCGTTCGTGGAGGGAGTTCCACTGGTCGGCGCCCGGGAAGCGCTCCTCCATCCAGAACCACTGCGGGCTCGCGGCCTCGACGAGGGAGGTGGGTGTGTCGGCGTTGTACTCCAGCATCTTGGCCGGACCCGTGCCGTCGTAGCGCAGGTCGAAGCGGCCGTAGAGGGAGGGGAGTTCGGCCCGGCGGTGCCAGGCCTCGGTGACGGCGTCCGCCACGCGCGGGTCCGTGATGCCGAGGTCGGCCAGGCGGTCGTGGTCGACGAGGTGCGCGGCTGCGGCCAGGCACATCGCGTGGAGTTCCTCGACGACCTCCTCCAGTGCCTCGACCTCGGGGAGCGAGAAGACGTAGTAGGCGCTCTCGTCCCAGTAGGGGCGCAGGGTGTCGTCGGGGTAGCGGGTGAGGGGGTAGATGAGCCCTTGGTCCTCGACGGTCCGCTGCCAGCCGGGACGGGGTTCGATGGTGCGGCGTTCCATGGTGTGCGGGGTCCCTGCCGGTCAGCCGCCGCTGCTGCCGCTGCCGCCGCTGCCGTCGCCCGAGCAGCCGAAGCCGTCGCGGTCCACGGCCTCGCTGCGGCTGAAGGTGCCCAGGTCGGCGTAGCGGCCGTCGACCTCGGCGTCGTAGTACCAGGCGGGGTCGATGCGGCCCGGGGTCTTGCCGGTGCCGTAGGAGCCGGTGTTCGACTTGCGGCCCTTGCCCGTGGAGGACCCGGCGGTCGTCTTGCAGTGCTTGTCGCTGACGATCTTGTATCCGAGGTAGCCGTCGTAGCTGTCCCGGTCCACGCAGCGGCGGTCCGGTTCCGAGCCGCAGGAAGTCAGGGCCGCCGCGAGGACGCCCATGCCGCCGAGCACGACCGTGCTGGACCGCAGGCGGCGCGGCTTCGTCTGTTTCATCCGTGCCGGCTGCGGCTGTTCGGTCCGCTGCGGCGGCTGCTGCCGGTCCGCTTGTTCGGTCGGCGGCTGTTGCTCGGGCGTCCGTATCTGTTGCTGGGCCGTCGGCGGCTGTTGCTGGGCCATCCGTTCTGCTCCCCCGTGGATGTCGGTGCGGGTGATCGGCGGTCAGCCTAGTGGCCTGCGTCTCTGCGGCCTCGTTGGCCTCCCTCGACCATCCCCTGCGGGCGCGTCGTGGTTGCTCGCGCCGTTCCCCGCGCCCCTGACGGGGGTGCACCCCCGCCCGGCCGGGCCGCACCGGACCGTCCGGCTCCTGGCGGGGGGGCGCGCCTCGTCCCGGCCTACTTCCCCAGCAGTTCGAACAGGCTGGAGAAGCCCTGGTCGCCGTGGCCCTCGGCTATGCGGCGGGTCATCAGGGTCTTGACCTCCCGCATCCGTACCGACTCCACGCCGACGGACTCCCGGTGGCTGATCAGGTCGTCCATCAGCGCGGCCTGGACGTCGAGCGAGCCGAGGTCCGGCCCGTACTCGCCGCTCTTGACCGCCTCGGCCATCGAGGTCAGCAGTGGCGGGTAAGCGGCGACCGAAGCCGCGAGGCGGTCGGTGAACTCGGTGACGTCGACGCCCTCCGCCTGGACCAGCTTGAGCGTGTGGAGAAATCCGATGAGCAGCTCGAAGCCCATCGCGACCTGGGCCATGAACTCCACGGCCGCCGCGCCGGCGTCCTCGCCGTGGTACGCGACGCCGCCCAGCACCCGCAGCGTCGGCTCGTGGGCCTCGTAGGCGGCACGGGAGCCGCTGAACGGGAACACGACGTGGGGCTTGCCGACGTCCGGCGGGTCGCCCATGACCTTGCCGTCGATGTACTCCGCGCCGCGCTCGCCCGCCCAGCGCTCGTACGTCCGCGCCTGGGCGGGAGAGCCGCTCGTGACGTTCACCAGGACCTTGCCCGCGACCGCCGTGTCGACCGAGGCCAGCACCTCGTCGACCGCCGTGCCGTCGAGCAGGCAGATCACGACGAGCGGGCTCGCCGCCACCGCCTCCGCCGCCGTGGCGGCCGCGGTGGCCCCCGCCTCGACCAGTGGCGCGCTCTTGGACGCGGTCCGGTTCCAGACCGTGGTGCGAAATCCGTGCTCCACGAATGTCCGGGCGATCGCTGATCCCATGTCACCGAGCCCGAGCACGGTGACCTTCCTTGCCGCACCCTCTGCCGGCACAGACGTTGTCGTCATGCTTTCCCCCTTCTCCGGCGGCGGGCCGGGAGCCCGTTCCGCTTGCGGGGAACGCTAGTTGGGCGCCTCAGGGGCGGGATCAGCCGCAGGGCCGAGGGGTTCTAGGGCTTTGGGCTCGGGCCCACCGGACGAGGACGTACCCGTCCCGCCACGTCACGGCAGCACCCGGCACAACGCCTCCAGCGCCCCCGCCCACGCGTGCTCCGCGGGCGTCCCGTACCCCACGACCAGCGCGTCCTGCCGCCGCACCGCCGCGAGCGGATGGCGGAAGCGGGAGAGCCCCTGGACCGCGAGCCGCTCCCAGTTGGCGGCCTGGACGACGGACCGCTCGGTGCCCGGCGGGAGTTCGAGGACCGCGTGGAGGCCCGCGGCGATGCCCGTGGCGCGGGTCTCGGGGGACCGTTCGGCGAGGGCGGCCACCAATTGGTCGCGGCGGCGCCGGTAGCGCAGGCGGGCGGCGCGGACATGACGGTCGTACGCACCCGAGGTGAGGAACTCCGCGAGGGTCAGCTGGTCGAGTGCGCTGCCCGACCACCCGGCGGCGTCCTTCTCGCCGACGACCTCGTCGCGCAGCCCCGAGGGCACCACCATCCAGCCCAGACGCAGGCCGGGGGCGAGGGACTTGCTTGCCGTGCCGAGGTAGACCACGTGTTCGGGGTCGAGGCCCTGGAGCGCGCCGACGGGCTGGCGGTCGTAGCGGAACTCGCCGTCGTAGTCGTCCTCCAGGATCACCCCGCCCTCGCGCCGCGCCCAGTCCACGGCCGCCGCGCGCCGGTCGGGGTGCAGCGGCGAGCCGATCGGGAACTGGTGGGCGGGGGTGAGCAGCACCGCCTTCGCCGGCCCGCCCGCCAGCCCCGCGACGTCCGTGCCGAGGCCGTCGAGGGCGAGCGGGGCCGTGCGCAGCCCGGCGCGGTGCAGGAGGTTCCAGTGGATGTCCAGGCCGTACGACTCCACGGCCGCGTCCCGCAGCCCGCGTGCCCGCAGGACCCGGCCGAGGATGGACAAGCCGTGCACGAACCCCGCGGTGATGACGACGCGGTCGGGGTCCGCGGACACGCCCCGGGCCCGCGCGAGGTAGCCGGCGAGGGCCTCGCGCAGTTCGATGCGGCCGCGCGGATCGCCGTACCCGAACGCGGCGTTGGGCGCCGCCGCCAGTGCGCGGCGGGCCGCCTTGAGCCACTCCGCGCGCGGGAAGGAGGAGAGGTCGGGGGTGCCGGGGTGCAGGTCGTACGTCGGCGCCCCGGCGGGCCTGCGGGCGGGCGCGGGCCGCACCGGCGGCGCGACCGGACGCTCGGCGACACTCGTGCCCGAGCCCTGGCGGGCGGTGAGCCAGCCTTCGGCGACGAGGTCGGCGTAGGCGTCGGCGACGGTGTTGCGGGCGATGCCGAGGTCGACGGCGAGGGAGCGGGACGAGGGCAGCCGGGTGCCGGGGGCGAGGCGGCCGCCGCGGACCGCCTCGCGCAGGGCGTCGGTCAGGCCCTTGCGCACGCCGCCGCGGGCGGCGTCACCGCCCGTCTCCAGGTGCAGGTCGACGCCCAGAGTGGCCCAAGATTCTCCCATGGAAATGGACCATACCGGTGGGCGACCACGCCCGTAGGGTCGTCGTCATGACGACGACCGAGCACCCCGCCACCACCACCGCCACGAAGGAGTACGTCCACGAGCACACCCCCCGCCTGGCCTGGGCGCAGCACGCCCCCGAGGTCTTCAAGGCCATGATCAAACTCGACGCGGCGGCCCGTAAGGGGCTCGACCCGGTGATCTACGAACTCGTCAAGATCCGCGCCTCGCAGATCAACCGCTGCGCGCTCTGCCTGGACATGCACACCAAGGACGCCCTCGCGGCGGGCGAGAGCGTCGAGCGGATCATCCAGCTCAGCGCCTGGGAGGAGTCGCGGCACTTCTACACGGCCAAGGAAGTGGCCGCGATCGAGCTGACCGACGCGGTCACCGTCCTGACCGACGGCTTCGTGCCGGACGAGGTGTACGAGCGGGCAGCCCAGCACTTCGACGAGGCGGAGCTGACCCAGCTGATCGCCGCGATCGCCGTCATCAACGCGTGGAACCGCTTCGGCGTCTCGACGCGCCAGGTGCCGGGCCACTACAAGGCCGGGGACATCAAGTGACCGCTCGTACCACCTACTTGGACAAGGGCGTCGCCTCCGCGATGTCCGCGCTGAGCGCCGCCGCCAAGCGGGGCCTCGGCGACCCGGCCCTCGCCGAGCTGGTGATGATCCGGGCCTCGCAGATCAACGCCTGCGCGTTCTGCCTCGACATGCATGTGGAGATCG
This sequence comes from Streptomyces sp. NPDC015345, assembly GCF_043078805.1. Classification (NCBI taxonomy): domain Bacteria; kingdom Bacillati; phylum Actinomycetota; class Actinomycetes; order Kitasatosporales; family Streptomycetaceae; genus Streptomyces; species Streptomyces sp. NPDC015345. The sequence continues at coordinate 738,382 of NZ_JBIBTX010000003.1, forward strand.
CCCTCAAGAACGGCGAGAGCGCCAAGCGGATCGCGCTGCTCGACGCGTGGGAGGAGGCCGGTGCGCTGTTCGACGAGCGGGAGTGCGCGGCCCTCGCCCTGACCGAGGCCGTCACCGTCCTCACCGAGGAGTTCGTGCCGGACGAGGTGTACGAGCGGGCCGCCCAGCACTTCGACGAGGCCGAACTCGCCCATATGCTCGGCCTGATCGCCGTCATCAACAGCTGGAACCGGCTGATGGTCAGCCGTCGCATCGAACCCGGGGGGACCTTCTCATGAACGCCGTCGACACCCTGCGCGCCCTGCACCACGACCGCGCGCCCGGCGACCCGCTGATCCTGCCGGGACCGTGGGACGCCGCGAGCGCCCGGGTCTTCGAGGAGGCGGGCAGCCCCGCGCTCGCCACGCCCAGCGCGGGGATCGCGCTCTCGCTCGGATACGAGGACGGGCAGGTGCCGCCCGACGAGATGTTCGCGGCGGTCACACGGGTCGTGCGGTCCGTCTCCGTGCCCGTGAGCGCGGACATCGAGGGCGGCTACGGCCTCGCCCCGAAGGAGCTGGTGGAGCGGCTCCTCGCGACCGGGGCGGTCGGCTGCAACCTGGAGGACTCCGTCAAGGGGGAGGGCGGGACGAGCACGCTCAAGGACCCCGCCGAGCACGCCGACTTCCTCGCGGAGGTACGGGCCGCCGCGGGCGACCGGCTCTTCGTCAACGCGCGCGTGGACACGTTCCTCAGGGGTGTCCCTGAGCCGGAGGCCGCGATCGAGCGGGCCCGCCTGTACGTGGCCGCCGGCGCGGACTGCGTGTACCCGATCCTGGCCCCCGCCGAGGCGATCCCCGCACTGCGGGCGGGCATCGAGGGCCCCCTGAACATGGTGGCGGAGCCGGTCGGCCCGTCCCCGCGGAAGCTGGGGGAGCTGGGCGCCACGCGGATCACGTTCGGGCCCGGCCTGCTGCACCGGAGCCTGACGGCACTGCGGGACATCGCCGACGAGCTGGCCCGCCCCTGAGCCCGGGCTGACGGACCGGCCCTGACACGGCTGTGCCGGGCGCCTTGCCCACAAAGCGCCCGGCACACAGGGACGGCCCTCGTGGACGCCTACTCAGGAATCCACGCCCGCCACTTCGCCTCGTTCTTCTCGACCCACTTCTTCGCCGCCGCGTCCGGCGACATCTTCTGGTCCGCGATCATGAGGGAGACCTCGTTCTGGTCCTCCTCCGACCACTTGAAGTTCTTCAGGAACTTCGCGGCGTCACCGCCCTTCTCGGCGAAGTCCGCGTTGAAGTACTTCTGGAGCGGCGTGTGCGGATAGGCGCACTTGATCTTGGCCGGGTCGGCGTCGCAGCCCTCCTTGTACGCAGGCAGCTTCACCTCCGTCATCGGCACCTTCTCGAACAGCCACTGCGGCTTGTACCAGTACGTCAGGAACGGCTTCTTCTGCTTGGCGAACTGCTCGATCTGGGTGATCTGCGCCGCCTCCGAGCCCGCGAAGACGACCTCGTAGTCCAGGCCGAGGTTCTTGACCAGGGCCTTGTCGTTCGTCACGTACGACGGGGAGCCGTCCATGAGCTGGCCCTTGTCGCCGCTCTCGGAGGTGCGGAACTGGTCGGCGTACTTGTTGAGGTTCTTCCAGTCGGTGACGTCCGGGTGCTTCTTGGCGAAGTACGTGGGGACGTACCAGCCGATGTGGCCCGTCACGCCGACGTCGCCGCCGGGGACGATCGTCTTCTTGTCCTTGACGTAGCGCTGTTCCTGCTCGGGGTGGCCCCAGTCCTCCATGATCGCGTCGACGCGGCCCTGGCTGAGGGCGTCCCAGGCGGGGACCTCGTCGATCTGGACCTTGTCGACGCGGTAGCCCAGCTCGTTCTTGAGCAGGTACTCGGCGACGGCGACGTCCGCCTGCGCGCCGACCCAGGACTGGACCGAGAGGGTCACCGTCTTGGCCCCGGCGGCGTTCGCGTACGGCGACGCCTGCTTGGTCATGTCGGCGGCGCCGCAGCCGGAGAGCGCGAGCAGCGCGCCGCCGGCCGTGACGGCGCTCAGGACACGCGTACGTATCACATGCGTACGAGTGCGCATGTCACGCTCCCTTCTTGACGCGGCGCTCGGTGGGCTGCGTGACCCGGTCGAGCATCAGGCCGAGGCAGACGATCGCGGCACCGGCCACCAGGCCGGTCGCCAGATCGCCCTGCGCGATGCCGAACACCACGTCGTAGCCGAGCGCGCCACCGCCGACCAGACCGCCGATGACGACGACGGCGAGGACCAGGACGACGCCCTGGTTGAGGGCGAGCAGGAGCGCCGGGCGGGCCAGCGGCAGCTGGACCTTGCGCAGCTGCTGCCAGCTGGTCGCGCCCAGCGAGCGCGAGGACTCCATCGCGGCGGCGTCGACCTGGCTCAGGCCCTGCGTGGTGATGCGGACGACGGCGGGCAGCGCGTAGACCACGGCGGCGGCGACCGCGGGGGCCCGGCCGATGCCGAAGAGGGCGACGACCGGGATCAGGTACACGAACTGCGGCATCGTCTGGAAGACGTCGAGCACCGGTCGGAGCATGCGTTCGAACCGCTTGCTGCGGGAGGCGAGGACGCCGATGGCGAAGCCGAGGACCAGCGTCACGGCGACACCGGCGAGGACCTGCGAGAGCGTGTCGAGGGACTTGTTCCAGACGCCGAGCACACCGATCGCGGCCATCGCGGCGACGGCGGTGAGCGCCGTCTGCCAGGTGCCGATCAGCCAGGCGAGTGCGGCGACGATCAGCAGGACCGACCACCAGGGCAGGCCCTGGAGACCGTCGCGGACGGGGTTGAGGATCCAGGTGGTGAAGTGGGCCGCCCAGTCCGCGGTGCCGCCGACGACGGGTACGTCGGTGTACAGGTGGTCGACCATCCAGTCCTTGGCGGTGTTGACCGACGGGGCGATGTTGACGACCCAGCCGGTCGGCCAGTCCACGCGGTCCGCGAAGCGGGCGGCGAGCGCGGCGGCGACCGTCACGGCGGCCACCAGCGACCAGCCGCGCCAGCCGCGCAGCGGCGACGCGTCGGCCTCGGCGGTCTGCGTGCCCATGCGCTCACCGGCGGCTCCGGTCACCCGGTCAAGGACCACGGCGAGCAGCACGATCGGGATGCCGGCGGCGAGCGCCTGGCCGACGTCGACGGTGGAGAGTGCCTGGTAGACGCGGTCACCGAGGCCGCCCGCGCCGATCACCGAGGCGATGACGGCCATGGAGAGCGCCATCATGATCGTCTGGTTGACGCCGAGCAGGAGTTCCTTGAGGGCGAGCGGCAGGCGCGCCGAGAGCAGGCGCTGGCGCCCGGTCGCGCCGAGCGAGGTGACCGCCTCCATGACGCCGCTGTCGGCGCCCCGCAGGCCGAGCGCGGTGAGCCGGGCCATGGGCGGCGCCGAGTACACGACCGTGGCGAGGACGGCCGCCGGGACGCCCATGCCGAAGACGAGGGCGAAGGGGAGCAGGTAGGCGTACGCGGGCAGCACCTGCATGGTGTCGAGGACCGGCCGCAGGATGCGGAAGACGCGGTCGCTGAGCCCGCCCGCGAGGCCGAGGAGCAGGCCGACCACGACCGAGGCGAGGACCGCCACGATCATCAGGGCGAGGGTCTGCATGGTCGGCACCCACATGCCGAGCAGCCCGCACACGGCGAACGACGCGGACGCCATGACGGCGAGCTTGACGCCCGCCACGCGCCAGGCGATGAGCCCGGCGGCGACGGTCACGCCGGCCCAGCCGGCGCCCAGCAGCACCAGGTAGACGCCGCGCACGGAGAGCACGATGGCGTTGCTGACGTGCCCGAAGAAGTAGGTGAACAGCGGGTGGCTGTCGCGGTTGTCGATGATCCAGTCGGTGGTCTTGCCCAGCGGCTCGGTCAGGTCGACGGTGAGGGCGTCGGGCCAGGCGCCGGAGGCCCACTTGGCGTTGAGGATCGGCACGATCACGGCCGCGGCGACGGCGAGGAGCAGGACCTTGCCGACGGCGCGGTGGCGGAGGAGGGCGCCGATTCCCGTATCGCGGACGGGACCGGAGGCGGTGGCGGTGGCCATCAGGCGACCACCTCGCCCTTGCCGGGGACGTTTGGCGCCGGGGCCGCGGTGGTACCCGCGACCACGGTGGTACCGGCGACCACGGCGAGCAGCCCGGCGTGGTCGACCACGCCCAGGCAGCGCGCGCCGTCCATCACGCGCACCGGACAGCCGGTGCGAGCGACGGCCTCGATGGCCTCGGTGACCTTGGCGTCGGGTGCGAGGGCCGCGCCCGTGGTCTCCTCGTCGCCCTCGGCGGGCCGCATGGCGCTGCGGACGCTGATCACGTCGGCACGGGCGACGTCGCGCACGAAGTCGCGGACGTAGTCGTCGGCCGGGGAGCCGACGATCTCCTCGGGCGTGCCGAGCTGGACGACGCGGCCGTCGCGCATCAGGGCGATGCGGTCGCCGAGCTTGAGTGCCTCGCTGAGGTCGTGGGTGATGAAGACCATCGTGCGGCCCTCTTCACGGTGCAGGCGGACGACCTCCTCCTGCATGTCGCGGCGGATCAGCGGGTCGAGGGCGCTGAACGGCTCGTCGAACAGCAGGACTTCGGGGTCGACGGCGAGGGCGCGGGCCAGTCCGACGCGCTGCTGCTGGCCGCCGGAGAGCTGGCCGGGCTTGCGCTGTTCGAGCCCCTGGAGGCCGACCTTCTCGACGACTTCGAGGGCCTTGGCGCGCCGCTCGGCCTTGCCGACGCCCTGGATCTCCAGGCCGTACGCGACGTTGTCGAGGACCGAGCGGTGCGGCAGCAGCCCGAAGTGCTGGAAGACCATGGCGGCGCGGTGGCGGCGCAGTTCGCGCAGGCGGGCCTTGTCCATGGCGAGGACGTCCTCGCCGTCGATGGACAGCTCGCCGGAGGTGGGCTCGATGAGCCGGGTCAGGCAGCGTACGAGGGTGGACTTGCCGGAGCCCGACAGGCCCATGACGACGAAGACCTCGCCCTTGTTGACCTCGAAGGACACATCGCGGACAGCGGCGGTGCAGCCGGTCCGCTCACGCAGCTCGGCGGGGCTCAGGCCGTGCAGCTCCGTGTCGCCGGGTATCCGCTCGGCCCTGGGGCCGAAGACCTTCCAGAGGTTCTTGACGGCGAAGACGGGCCCTTCGGCGGGCGCCTGAGCCGTGTCCGCGATCGTCGCGGTGGCCTCGCTCATCGGCCGTCACCACCAAGGATCTCGGCACATTTCTCCCCGACCATGAGCACTCCGATCATCGGGTTCACGGCGGGCATCGTCGGGAAGACGGATGCGTCCGCGATACGGATTCCTGCCAGGCCCCGGATCCTCAGCTCCGGGTCGACCACGGCGAGTTCATCAGTGGAAGCGCCCATTCGGCAGGTGCCGGCCGGGTGGTAGACGGTGTGCGCGGCCTTGCGGACCAGTTCGCCGATCTCGGCGTCGTCGGTGACGTCGGGGCCGGGGAAGACCTCGCGCTTGAGCCACTTCTTGAACGGCTCGGCCTGTGCGACCTTGCGCGCCAGCTTGATGCCGTCGACGAGGGTCTGCCCGTCGTAGTCGCCTTCGTCCTCGAAGTACTTGAAGTCGAGGGCGGGCTTGACCTCGGGGTCCGCCGACGTCAGGTAGAGGCGGCCGCGGGCGCGGGACTTGGGGATGTTCGGCGTCATCGACACGCCGTGCTCCGGGCGTTCATAGCCGAGACGCTCCGGATTGTCGGTGAACGGGATCTGGTAGAAGTGGAACATCAGGTCCGGGCCCTTGTGGTCCGGGTCCCGCTTCACGAACAGACCTGCGTCCGAGTCCATCGCGGAGTTGCCGGGGATCGGCCCGTTGGTCTCCCAGACGATGACCGACTCGGGGTGGTCGATGAGGTTCTCGCCGACGCCCGGCAGGTCGTGCACGACCGGGATGCCGAGGGCTTCGAGGTCCTTCTTCGGGCCGATGCCGGAGTGCATGAGCAGGCGCGGGGTGTCGACGGCGCCGGCGCAGACCAGCACCTCGCGGCGGGCGGTGAGCAGCGCCTTGGCGCCATCCTTCATCCGTACGTGGACGCCGCGCGCGGTCTTGCCGTCCAGTTCCAGCTTGGTCGCCCAGGTCTCCAGGAACAGGTGGAGGTTCGGGCGGTCACCGGCCTCCATGTGGGGGTGGAGGTAGGCGACGGAGGCGGAGGAGCGCTTGTTGTTCTCCGGGTGGTACGCGAGGTCGAAGAAGCCGACGCCCTCGTCGAAGGGCTTGTCGTTGAAGCCGACGACCTCGGGGACGCCGAGGGCGGTCTTGGTGGCCTCGACCCAGTCGGTGGCGATCTGGTTCTGGTCCTTCTTGGCGACGCGCACGATGTTGTTGCGCAGCTTGCCGAAGTAGGGGTCCATGGCCTTGGCGTTCCAGCCGGTGGCCCCGGCCTCCTCCCACTCGTCCCAGTCGGACGGCAGCGGCTTGAAGGAGATCAGGGTGTTGTGGGAGGAGCAGCCGCCGAGCACCTTGGCACGGCTGTGCAGGATGTGGGAGTTGCCGCGTGGCTGTTCCGTGGTCGTGTAGCCGTAGTCGAGGTCGCCGCCGAGCAGGCCGAGCCAGCGGCGGAGCGTGAGGACGTCCTCACGGTCGATGTCGCTCGGGCCGCCCTCGATGACGGCGACGGTGACGTCCGGGTTCTCGGTGAGGCGGGAGGCGATCACCGATCCCGCGGTGCCGCCGCCGACGATCACGTAGTCGAACTCGGTTGCGGACTGGGGGGTTTCAGCCATGGGGTGGCTACTCCTCTTCCTGCGAGGTCGTGCAAGGTGCTTGCGCGTAATGGGGTGGGTGGCCTCAGCCCGCGAACCAGCGGACGGGGCGCGGGGCCAGGTTCTGGTAGATGTGCTTGGACTCGCGGTACTCGGCGAGTCCGGCGGGGCCGAGCTCGCGCCCGACGCCGCTCTTGCCGAAGCCGCCCCACTCCGCCTGCGGCAGGTAGGGGTGGAAGTCGTTGATCCAGATGGTGCCGTGGCGCATCCGGCGGGCCATGCGGCGGGCGCGGCCGGAGTCGGCGGTCCACACGGCGCCCGCGAGGCCGTACTCGGTGTCGTTGGCGAGCGCGACGGCCTCATCCTCGGTGCGGAAGGTCTCGACGGTCAGGACGGGCCCGAAGACCTCCTCGCGTACGACCTTCATCTCGCGGTGGCACTGGTCGAGCACGGTGGGCTCATAGAAGTAACCGGTGGCGGGCCGTACGTCGCTCGGCTCGGGGCGCTTGCCGCCGCAGCGGAGCACGGCGCCCTCCTCCAGGGCGGAGGCGACGTACATCTCGGTCTTCTCGCGCTGCTGCTGCGAGACGAGGGGGCCGCACTCGACGCCGTCCTCGGTGCCGCGGCCGAGCTTGATCCGCTGGGCCCTGTCGGCGAGTTCGGTGACGAAGCGCTCGCGGACGGACTCCTCGATGATGAGGCGGCCACCGGCGGAGCAGACCTGTCCGCTGTGGATGAAGGCGGCGTTGAGCGCCTGGTCGACGGCGGTGTCGAAGCCCTCTTCGGTGGCGCAGGCGTCGGCGAAGACGACGTTGGGGTTCTTGCCGCCGAGTTCCAGGGCGACCTTCTTCACGCCGAGCGCGGCGGCCTGGGCGACCTTGGTGCCGGACACGAGGCCACCGGTGAAGGAGACCAGGTCGACGTCGGGGTGGTCGGCGAGGCGGGCACCGACGGTGTGGCCGGGGCCGGTGACGATGTTGGCGACACCGGCGGGCAGACCGGCCTCGACGAGCAGGTCGATGAGGGCGACCGTCGTCAGCGGGGTGACCTCGCTGGGCTTGATGACGAAGGTGTTGCCGGCGGCGAGCGCCGGGGCGATCTTCCAGCTGGCCTGAAGGAGCGGGTAGTTCCAGGGCGTGATCATCGAGCAGACACCGACGGGCTCGTGCACGACGACGCTGTGGATGTCGTCGCTGCCCGCGTCGACGACGCGCCCGGCGCCCTCTCCGATGACCAGGTCGGCGAAGTAGCGGAAGGCGTCGGCGACGCAGTCCACGTCCACGCGGCCCTCTTCGAGGGTCTTGCCCGCGTCGCGGCTCTCCAGGAGGCCGATCTCCTCCCGGTCGCGTACGAGGAGGTCGGCGACCTTGCGCAGCAGGGCGGCACGCTCGGCGACGGGCGTGGTGGGCCACGGCCCCTCGTCGAAGGCCTTGCGCGCGGCGGCTATGGCCGCGTCGGCGTCCTCGGTCCCGCCCTCGGCGATGAGCGCGAACGGCTTGGCATCCGCCGGGTCGAGGATCTCGCGGGTGGCGCCGGAGGCGGCGCTCAGCCACTCTCCGCCCACATGGATGGTCTGTTGTGCGGACACGCCCGTTTGCCTTCCGTTCTGGTCATCTGCACCGCCTGTCACTCGCGGTAGCCGGGAGCACCTGCCCGGGGGCGGGGAAACCATGCCGCCCGGTGGCTGAAAGTGCGCTGTGTCACTGCGCGGGTGGGCACTCGGGGCGAAACGCACAGTCGATACACGTTCTGTCACCGGAGGTGACGCAATGAGCCGAATGTCCCGAGTTTCCCGGAAGCGCGTCTGGAGCGGTGCGCTGTGTTGCGCGGTCGCGCTGCTGACCGTACCCGCGTGTTCGTCGAACGGCGATGGCGGCGACGGTGACGGCCGCAAGGCGGGCGGCGGGGGCGGGAACGGTCTCGCGGGCATGAGCGCCCAGAAGATCTCCGACAAGGCGAAGCAGGAGCTGCTGGACGCGCGGTCGGTGCACATGTCGATGAAGCGGACGGGCGGAGACACCGCCGCGAAGAGCGGCGGCCGCGACGCGGAGTCGGACGCCGACGCGGACTCGGACGACCCGATGTCCCTCGAACTGACCCTCGATCGCGACGACAACTGCGCCGGCACCATGAAGGAGGCCGGCGGCGCCTCGCTGGAGCTGGTCAAACGCGGCGACAAGGTGTGGATGAAGCCGGACGAGGCGTTCTGGAAGACCCAGGTCCCCGGCGGCGACGGCAAGGCCGCCGCCGAGCTCTTCAAGGGCCGCTACATCCACGGCACCACCGGCGACGCCATGCTCAAGGACGCCGTCGGAGTCTGTGACCTGAAGGAACTCCAGCGGGAAATCCAGGACGCCGATGACGCCGACGACGCGAAGTCGCCGAAGAAGGGCGAGCCCACGACGGTCGACGGCATCGACGTCATCCCGCTGACCGAGACGGAGGACGGCAGGAAGAACACGATGTACATCGCGGCCGAAGGCAGGCCGCGCCTGGTCAAGTCCGTGGAGAACGACGACGGCGGTGAGCGGACGACGACGGACTTCACCGACTACGGCGAGCCGGTGCCGGCCAGGACGCCGTCGCCGAAGGAGTCGGTGGACGTGGCGAAGCTGAAGGAACGCCTCCAGAAGGCGTGACTCAGGCGGCTCCGGCGGCTCCGGCGACCTCGACGATGTCATCGTCCTCGTCGAGGTCCGGCTCGTCCCTCGCCGTGAGGCCCGCCACCCAGAGCGGCATCAGCCAGTGCACGACGAAGGCACTGAACAGGACGGGGAAGACGAGCCCCTTGAGCTCCAGACCGGAGAGAGCGGCGGCGCCCGAGCCGACGGTGGCGGCGAGGAGCACCCACAGCATGGCGCGGTGAGCGACGGCCGCCACCCGGACCCTCTCGGCGCGCTGACGCTCGTCCAGCGCGCGCACGCGCAGTTCGAGCAGGCCGCGCGTCGAGCTGTTGATGACGCCGGTCGCGAAGCACCAGGGCAGCAGCAGCCCGAGCATGGTCCACGTGGCCCATCGCTCGTCCCCGACGACCGCGAACAGCCAGGCCACGGCACTCACGGCGGTCAGAGCGATGTGCCCGACCACCCAGGCACGCCTGCGGGCAGCCGTTGCGTGGAACGGCGCCGCCTCACGCCGGTTCATCAGCCGGTACATCCGCCGGTCGTAGTTGGTCAAAGGGCGCTGGTCACTGGTCGTCATCACTGGTTCCTCCCGTAAACCTGGTCCGTGAGCGGGCGAAACGGTTCGAGGGAGAACAGCGCCTCGACGGGCAGCCCGAAGAACTTCGCGATCTTCAGTGCGAGGTCGAGGCTCGGGTTGTACTGCCCCCGCTCGATGTAGCCGATGGTCTGGTAGTGGGCCCCCACTGCCTCGGCCAGGCTCTGACGCGACACCTTCCGCTCGGCGCGCACCATCGCCAATCTGTTGTGCACTTGCTCGCTCATGTATAAGAAGTACTACATTCGTGAGCAGGTCAGCAAGAGAAGCCGCCGCCCACGACCTTCCACCCCCAGCGACTCCCCCGTCACATGAGCAACTCCCGCGCACACCCCCGCAGCCACGCGTGCGCCGGATCCGCGTCGTGCCGGGGGTGCCAGGCCATGCCGAGCGGCAGCGGCGGCAGGTCGAGGGGGATCTCGAAGGTGACGAGGCCGAGCGTGTCCGTCAGGGGGCGGGCCCATGACGTGACCAGGCCGACCAGATCCGTACGCAGCAGCATGAAGGCGGACGCGGCGAAGGTCCCCACGCTGCCGACCACCCGCCTGCTCAGGCCGAGTTCGGCGAGCGCGGCGTCCAGCGGTCCGGTCAGACGCCCTCGGCGCGAGACGGTCACATGGTCGGCCGCCGCGAATCGACGCACCGTCAGCTCGCCGTGCAGCAACGGGTGTTCAGGCCGTACGACACCGAGCATCCGGTCGTCACGGAAGTGCTCCACGCGCACCTCGGGCGCGGTCTCACCGATCACGCCCAGCTCCAGGTCGGCGGTGCCCTGCCGCAGCAGGGGCGCGTCCTCGTGGCTCTCGCCCAGGAAGCGGAGCCGGACGCCCGGCGCTTCCCGCGCGGCGCGGGCGAAGAGCGCGGGGCCGTAGGCGCCGACGAGCGCGTCGTTGCCGAGGATCGTCAGCGTGCGGGAGACCGTACGCAGGTCGACGGCGCCGGGCCCGGCGAAGAGCGCGCGGGCCCGCTCCACCACGGCGCTCACCTCGGCCTGGACGGCGAGCGCGTGCGGCGTCGGCACCATCTGCCGCCCCGCGCGTACGAGGACGGGGTCGCCGAGGGCCTTGCGGATGCGGCCGAGCGTACGGCTCATCGCGGGCTCCGAGAGGTGCAGGCGGCGGGCGGCACCGGACACGCTCTGCTCGTCGAGGAGGACGTCGAGGGCGAGGAGCAGATTGAGGTCGAGCCCCGCCCCTCCCGCACCGGGCACACCTGGTCCGCGGCTGGATTGCGTCACGCGCATTCATTCCTTGCGAAAGTTGCACTGGAAAGCAGGTCGGACCTGAGCCTACGGTGGCCGCACATCCCACGTCACGACGCTCCCCAGGAGGAGCCTTGCTCTCGCCTGCCCGCACCACGATCCGGCCGCCCGCCCCCCGACCCGCGCTGCCGCGGTCGGCCCTGCTCGCCCTCTGCGCCTGCGTCCTCGTCGCGCAGAGCATGGTCGCTGCCATCAACCTCCTCGTCCCGCAGCTGAGTTCGTCCTCCCTGCACCCGTCCTCCAGCGAGCTGCTGTGGACGGTCGACGCGTATGTCATCGTCTTCGCGGGGCTCCTGATCCCGGCCGGCGCGCTCGGCGACCGGTACGGCCGCAAGGGCGCGCTGCTCTGCGGGCTCGGTCTCTTCGCGGCCGGGGCCACGCTCAGCGCGCTCGCCAGCACCCCGGCGGTGCTGATCGCCGGGCGCGGCGTGTCCGGCGCGGGGGCGGCGCTGATCACCCCCGCGACCATGTCGATCCTGCTGCGCGTCGCCGCGCCCGCGCACCGGCCGCGCGCCCTCGCCGCCTGGACGCTCGCCGTCGGCCTCGGCGGGCTGGCCGGCAACCTCGGCGGCGGGCTGATCGGCCAGTACCTGTCCTGGCGCGCGCTGTTCTGGGTGATGGTGCCGCTCGCCGCACTGCTCGCGGCGGCGGTCGCCCGCACGACCCCCCGTACGGACAAGGCCGTTGACGCGCCCGCACCGGACCCGGTGGGCACACTGCTGCTGACCGGCGGGCTCTTCGCCCTCCTCTTCGGCATCATCGAGAGCCCGCTGTACGGCTGGACGTCCGCCCGCATCCTGGCCGCCTTCGCGGTGGGCGCCGTGCTCGTCGCGTCGTTCGCCGCCCACGCCCTGCGCTCGCGCGCCCCGCTTCTCGACCCCCGGGTCTTCGGCTCACGGCGGCTGCGCGCGGCGTCGCTCGGGACGGCCGCGTGCTTCTTCGGGCTCTTCTCGCTCTTCTACGTCAACTCGCAGTACTTGCAGTACGTGAAGGGGTACGGCGCCGCCCGCGCGGGCCTCGCCATCATCCCCCTCACGGTCGGCATGGCTCTGGTCCCCAGGCTCGCGGCCCGCTGGTCGGGCCGGCCCCGAGCCGTGGTGGGCGGCGGGCTGCTCCTGATCGGTCTCGGCCTGCTCGGCGCGTCCACCGCGGGGGCGTCGACCCCCTACGCGCTGTACGCCTGCTGGCTGCTGGTCATCTCGGCGGGCACCGGCCTGTGCATGCCCGCGCTCACGCTCGGTGTCGTCAGCTCGCTCCCGGCCCACCAGGCGGGGCTCGGCTCCGGCCTCAGCACCTCGGCCCGCGAGGTGGGCGCCGCGCTCGGCGTGGCCGTCACCGGAACGACGCTCGCCGCCCACGCCTCGGGCGGCTTCGCGGACGGCATGGCGGCGGCCCTGCGGGTGGTGGCGCTGGTGGTGGTCGCCGCGGCGGCGGTGGTGACGGCGGGCTACGGCAAGTCCGGATCCGGTTCGGGACAGACGTCGCACGGCGGGCAGAACCACTCCAGCGCGGTCGCCGGGGCGGATGGTCGTGCATGCGGCGCAAGCTGACGCGGCTCACGGGCACGGGCCGGGCGAAGAGTGCCCCGGTCCCGCGAACCGGTGAACACCCGGAACGGGAACCGCCCCCGGCGGCCGGTGCACGGCTGCCGGGGGCGGGGCACCCCGCGGGGTGACGTCAGATGAGGCCGAGACCGCGCACGGCGTCGCGCTCCTCGGCGAGCTCCTTGACGGACGCGTCGATGCGCGCACGCGAGAACTCGTTGATCTCCAGGCCCTGGACGATCTCGTACTTGCCGTCCTTGGCGGTGACGGGGAAGGAGGAGATGAGCCCCTCCGGAACGCCGTACGAACCGTCGGACGGAATGCCCATGGAGGTCCAGTCGCCCTCGGCCGTGCCGTTGACCCACGTGTGGACGTGGTCGATGGCGGCGTTGGCGGCGGAGGCGGCCGACGAGGCGCCACGGGCCTCGATGATCGCGGCACCGCGCTTGGCGACGGTCGGGATGAAGTCGTCGGCGAGCCACGCCTGGTCGTTGACGACCTCGGCGGCGTTCTTGCCGGCGATCTCCGCGTGGAAGATGTCCGGGTACTGGGTGGCCGAGTGGTTGCCCCAGATGGTCAGGCGCTTGATGTCGGCGACCGACGAGCCGGTCTTCTTCGCCAGCTGCGACAGGGCGCGGTTGTGGTCCAGACGGGTCATCGCGGTGAAGCGCTCGGCCGGTACGTCCGGGGCGGCGGCCTGCGCGATGAGCGCGTTGGTGTTGGCCGGGTTGCCGACGACGAGCACCTTGATGTCGTCGGCGGCGTTGTCGTTGATGGCCTTGCCCTGCGGCTTGAAGATGCCGCCGTTGGCCTCCAGGAGGTCACCGCGCTCCATGCCCTTGGTGCGGGGGCGGGCGCCGACGAGCAGCGCGACGTTGGCGCCGTCGAAGGCGACGTTCGGGTCGTCACTGATCTCGATGGAGTTCAGCAGCGGGAAGGCGCAGTCGTCGAGCTCCATGGCGGTGCCCTCGGCGGCCTTCAGCGCCGGCGTGATCTCGAGAAGGCGCAGGTTGACCGGCACGTCAGCGCCGAGCAGGTGGCCGGAGGCGATGCGGAAGAGCAGCGCGTAGCCGATCTGGCCGGCCGCGCCGGTGACGGTGACATTCACGGGAGTGCGGGTCATGGCGATCTCCGTAAGACAGCTGGCGGTGGGGTCCCGTGTCCCTCGTACTGGATCCCCTGATTCCTGGATCCCCGCCGACGCCTCTTCGAGTTCTCGATCGCCTCTCGATGATCGATCTCTTGGCATCAAGAGAGATCCGCCCGTCAGGCTATCGCGCCCCGGCCACCCCTCGCCGCCGGGTCCGTGTGGCCCCGCCCACAGCGTCACCCCGGGGGCGGCCGCCACCTCGGGGGAGGGAGCGTGGCGGCCGCCGTGGGGGTGTTGACCACTCCCGTGGGGGTACGGTGCGCCTGCCCGCGCACCTTCATCTCATGCGCGCGGCGCCCACCTTTTTCCACCCCGCCCGCCGCCTTACTCCGTACAGCTGCTTCCTGGAGCTATTTCGTACAGCCGGTCTGCCCCGAGGCCAACACCGCGCAAGCCTTCGCCGTGGTCCCCGTCTTGACCGCCACCATCGGCGTGTACGCGTCGAAGTCCTCGTCCACCGTGCCCTTCTGCTCGGCGGACGCGCCCCCGCCCGACCCCGTGACCGTGACCTCGTCGCCCGGTGACGCCTGGGTGATCCGGGCCCACGCGGCCCCGCACGTCTTGCTGTACCGCACCTCGACCAGCGCCCTGCCCACCGTGGCCCGCGAGGTCGTCTTCGCCAGTTCCCCGCCGCAGCCCATGTTCTCTGGGTCCTTGCCCGCGCAGTCGGCCCCGCGGCACTCCACCCCGTCGGGCAGCTTCGCGTCCCCCTTGCTGCTCGGCGTCACGGACGACTTGGCCGCCTCGCCGCCCTTGCCGTCGTCCCCGAGCCCGGGGACGAGGACGGCGACCGCGATGACGACGAGCGCACCGACCACGCCCGCGAGGAACATCGTCGCCTTCCGCCTGCGCCGCTGCCCGTCGGGCGAGACCCCGGCGGGCACGGGCCCGGCGGCCGGAGGCACCCCGGCACCCGCCGTGCCGAAGGGCGACGCGGAGGCATCACCGTACGAGGAGGACGTGGCCTGCGGCGGCACGGTGGGCGAGACCCCCGCCGGCCCGGCCACACCGGTCAGGCCCCCGACGCCCGCGGTGCCATTGCGCGCCGGCCGCGCGGACTTGCCCTTCTTCGCGACGCCCGGAGCGGCGGCCCCCGAAGGCGACTTCTTGGCCGTGCCCGCGGCCGCGTCGGCCCCCAACTCCCCCAGAGCCGCCCGCGCCTGCGAGATCCGTATCGCCTGCATGGTCATGTCGTGCCGCATCTCGGAACGGCTCCAGGCCCGCTCCGCGAGCTCCCACAGGGTGATGAGATGCACCGGCTGCGTGCCCGTGACCTCGGCCAGCGCGACGACCGCGCCCTTCGGCGCGAGCAGCCGCCCGTTCAGATAGCGCTCCCACGACGTCTTGCTGTAGCCGGTCCGGTCCGATACGGCCGCGATGCTCAGGCCGCTGCGGTCGACGAGCGCGCGCAGTCGGCCGACGAACTCCCTGACTTCCGGGTCGAGTTCATCTGGTAGCGCCTTCCAACGAGGCATTGCTCCCCCTATTCCCCTCCGGAACTACCCAGAGGGATGCGCAAAGCCAGGATGTCAGTTCCCGGGGCACAGGCGCACGGGTTCGTTATGGGCCACGGACGCGTCACAGACATCGGGGCAGGCTCGTTGCAGGCCGAGAACACCGTTGCGGAATGGTCACCTCCGTGCCACAGGGACCTGGCATCCCTTGAACGAGATTGGCGCGTCCATGACTCTGGATCTCGAGCGGAACGCACCGCTTACATCGGGAGATTCCATAGGAAACACCCCTCCCTGAACGGCGGCGCCCGTCCTCCCACGGGGGAGAGGACGGGCGCCGTCTCTCTTACCCGAAAGGACGTACTTCGGCCGAGTTCGTGGCAGCGGGCCGGACAGGGTCGGCAGAGTCGTGAGGCGGCGCCCGCAGCAGCGGACCGCGCCTCCTCACGAAGGGAACCCGGACATGCAGTACGGCAAACGCCTCGCCGGCGGCCTGATCACCGCAGCCGCCCTCCTCGGCACCGCCCTCGCCACCTCCCCCGCGGCCACGGCGGCCCCGGCGACCCCCGCGTCCGCCACGGCCCACGCGATCCGCGGGACGGCCCCGGCCTGCGTCAAGCGGGACGTCATCAAGCACCGCAAGTACGTGAAGGTCACCAACCTCTGCGGCCGGGCCATGCACCTGAAGGTCGTCATCGACTGGGGCCCCGACTCGCGCTGCCTCACCTACCAGCACAAGCAGCAGTGGGAGTGGAACTGGGGCCGCGGCTCCTACGGCAAGGTCGTCACCTGCTGATCAGCCGCCCGCCCCGCCCATCCCGGGCGTGACGAGCCCCGTCTCGTACGCCACCACGACCGCCTGCGCCCGGCTGTCCAGGCCGAGTTTGCTCATCGTGCGGTTGAGGTGCGTCTTGACGGTGGCCTCGCTGATGTAGAGCCGCTCGGCGATGTCCGCGTTGGTCAGGCCGCGCGCGATCAGCTTCAGGACCTCGACCTCACGCAGGGTCAGCGCCGCGAGGTCCGGCGGCGGCCGGCACTCGTCGCCGCCGGGCCCCGACCCCGAGGCCTGCCGCGAGAACGCCTCGACGAGGCGCCGCGTCACGCTCGGCGCGAACAGCGCGTCACCGCAGCCGACCGCGGCCACCGCGGCCAGCAGCCGGTCGGGGCCTGAGTCCTTCAGCAGGAACCCGGAGGCGCCCGCGCGCAGCGCCCCGTACACGTACTCGTCGAGGTCGAAGGTGGTCAGCACCAGGACGCGCGGCGCCGGTTCGGGCGCCTGGGCGAGGATCTTCGTGGTGGCCGTGATGCCGTTCATGCCCGGCATCCGGATGTCCATGAGGACGACGTCGGGCCGGGTCCGCGCGGCGAGCTCGACGGCCTCGTCGCCGTCGCCCGCCTCGCCGACGACCTCGATGCCGGGCGCGGCACGCAGCAGGCCGACGAGTCCCGCGCGGATGAGGAACTGGTCGTCGACGACAAGTACCTTGATGGAGCCGGTCATCCGGTCATTCCGCCCCGTCGTCCCCCGAAGCCGCGGCCTGCGCCGAGGTCGGCAGGGTGAGCCGCACGGCGAATCCCCCCTCGCTCAGCGGGCCGATGCTGATCGTCCCGCCGTAGAGCTTGGCCCGCTCCCGCATCCCAAGCAAGCCGTGTCCACTGCCGGTTCGCACTCTGTCTCGATTCACCCCCTTCCCGTCGTCGATGACCGAAACCTCTATGTGCCGTGCGCGGTAGGCGAGTTCGACGACCGCGCCCGCTCCCCGCGCGTGCTTCATCACGTTGGTCAGCGCCTCCTGCACCACGCGGTACGCGCACAGTTCGACACCGGGGGCCACCGGCCGCGGGGTGCCCGTGACGCGCAGGGTGACGGGGACGCCCCCGGCGCGGACCCGCCCGACCATGTCGTCCAGGCGTGCGAGCCCAGGCATCGGCGCCTCGGGGGCCGCGTCGCCGTCCCGCTCGCCGTCCTCGGCGCGCAGTACCCGCAGCATGCGGCGCAGCTCTTCGAGTGCCTCGCCGCTCGTCCCTGAGATGGTGGTGAGCGCGGCGCGCGCCGTGGCCGGATCCGAGCCGAAGACGAACGTGGCGAGGCCCGCCTGCACGGATATCACCGACATGTGGTGGGCGACCACGTCATGCAGTTCGCGGGCGATCCGACCCCGCTCCTCGGCGACCTCGCGCCGGGCCCGCTCGTCCTGCTCCCGCTTGAGCTGGCGGGCCAGTTCGGCGGTGCGGCGGGCGGCGTATCCGAAGCGCCAGATCACCAGCGGGAAGCCGATGGCCTGGGCGACGACGGACGGCATCCCGGCGCCGCCGCTCACCACTCCCGCGAAGATCCAGACGGTGCCCATCAGGGCCGCGCAGGGCAGGGAGACGCGGGTGGGCCGCACCGACGCGACCGTGTAGACGGCGAGCATGGGCGCGAACGTGTTCAGGACGGGCCAGTAACCGGCCAGTACGTAGACGATCCACACCACGTAGATGAAGAGGAGCACGGCCACCGGCGCCTTGCCGCGCAGCACCGCCGGAGCGTTGGCCAGTACCACCAACGCGTATCCCGTGGCATCGAGTTCCGGCCAGCCCTGCCGTACGGACTCCTGGCCGAGCAGCACGGCCACCGTGGTCAGGGCGACCGCGATGAGCGCGTCGACGACGAGGGGGCGGATCCGCATCGCCGCAGCGTAACCCCGGTGCGGGCGGCGGACGTCAACCATGGGCGGTACCGCGGAAGTTGCAGGAACCGCGCGGCTACCGCCGCCGGAGCATCCGGATGTCAGCCGGGCGGCTGACGACGCGCCCACCGTGCCGCCCGTAACGTCGTGGACCGGCGGTGGCCCGGCGCTTCGGGGGAGGACGGGCCACCGTCGCGGGGGGCGCCGGGCGCTAGCTGCTGATCGTGAAGTGCAGCGTGTCGTCCAGGAAGGGGATCTCCAGCCACGGTTCGGGCTGCGCCATCATCGCGAGGAGCACGATGGCGGTGCCGAGCGCCCCGTAGGTGACCATGTCCGTGAAGCGCGAGCGCACCGCCAGCATGCCGACGTCCGGCACGGCCCACCGCAGCAGGGCACCGCCGACGAGCGCGAGGCCGACCAGCATGGTGCCGACACGGAACACGTCGAGCGCGGTCAGCAGCAGCCCGAGCCCGACCAGCGAGGCGACCCCGAGCAGCGGCCACTGCCGGGCGGGCGCGGGCGCGTCCCCGGACGCCGCACGGCCGCCGCCCTCGGGCCGCGCGGTGTCCCGAGTGAACAGCGGAAACCGACGCGAAACCTTCCGCGGCTGCCCATCGGGACCGGGGGCGCTGACGGCGCCCTTTGCCTGGACGGTCTCGGGGGTCTCGGGGGCGGCTGTGGCGCCGGGGGCTTCGGAGGCGCCGGGGGTCACGGTGACGCGGGGGGCTCCGGAGGTGCCAGGGGTGTCTGTGACGCCGGAGGCTTCGGAGGCGCCGGGGGTCACTGGGGCCTCGGAGGTCTCTGCGGCCCCGAGGGCCTCAGCGGTCCCGGAGGTCTCAGGGGTCCCGGAGGTCTCAGGGGTCCCGGAAGCCTCCGCCACCCCCACCCCCGCGGAAGCCCCCGACGACTCGGTCACCTTTGGGGAACCCGGAGCCTTGGCGATCTCCGGAGCCTCCGGAGCCTTCGCGATCTCCGGGGCCTCCGGCATCTCCGAGGTCCCCGGAGTCTTCGGGGGCACCGGAGCCTCCGGGCGCCGCGGAGCCGGCCTGGCCCCCCGCTCGGGTTCTGCGTTCATGAGCTGCTCGCCCCTTCCCGGGTCAGCTCGCGGCAGCGATTCGCTCGGCGGCCTCGACGACGTTCACCAGGAGCTGGGCGCGGGTCATCGGGCCCACCCCGCCCGGGTTCGGGGAGATCCATCCGGCGACCTCGGCGACACCCGGGTGGACATCGCCGACGATCTTGCCGCTCTCGTCGCGCGATACGCCGACGTCCAGGACGGCCGCGCCCGGCTTCACGTCCTCGGGCTTGATGAGGTGCGGGACGCCCGCCGCGGCCACGATGATGTCGGCCCGCTTCAGGTGCGCCGCCAGGTCACGCGTACCGGTGTGGCACTGCGTGACCGTCGCGTTCTCCGACTTGCGGGTGAGCAGGAGCGGCATCGGCCGGCCGATCGTCACGCCGCGGCCCACGACCACGACCTCGGCGCCCTTGATCTCCACGTCGTGCTGCCGCAGCAGCCGGATGATGCCGTACGGAGTGCACGGCAGCGGCGCCGGCTCGTTCAGGACGAGGCGGCCGAGGTTCATCGGGTGCAGACCGTCGGCGTCCTTGTCCGGGTCCATGAGCTCCAGGACGCGGTTCTCGTCGATGCCCTTGGGCAGCGGCAGCTGGACGATGTAACCGGTGCACGCGGGGTCTTCGTTGAGTTCGCGGACGACCGCCTCGATCTCCTCCTGGGAGGCGGTGGCGGGCAGTTCGCGCTGGATGGAGGCGATGCCGACCTGCGCGCAGTCGCGGTGCTTGCCCGCGACGTACTTCTGGCTGCCCGGGTCGTCACCGACCAGGACGGTACCGAGTCCGGGCGTGACGCCCTTCTCCTTCAGGGCCGCCACGCGGGCGGTCAGTTCGGACTTGATCGCGGCTGCGGTGGCCTTGCCATCGAGAATCTGGGCGGTCATGACCCCATCTTCCCGGATGAGACCCGCCCGGTACCAATCAGGGCGCCCCCTCGGCCGCATGGCGGCCCACCGGCTGATCAGCGAGGTTGCACTTGCACAACACATACGGAATGCGGCTGGACAAATAAGCCGCGCCTAAAGAACGATAAGCGGCACAGTGCCGCGGGCAGTGTCGGGGGGACGGACCGCATCTGTAAGACCTACCTCCGTGATGTGCCGCGTCGTCCCCGCACTACCCGACGGAGGAAGACCGCCATGAGTTACGGCGACCCGAACAACCCCTACGGGCAGCCGCCCCAGCAGCCCCCGGCCGCTCCCGGGTACGGCTATCCCCAGCAGGGCCCGCCCGGCGTCCCGCCCCAGCAGGGCTACGGCTACCCGCAGCAGCCGGCCTACCCCGGCTACCCGGGCGGCAACATGATGCCGCAGTCGATGCCGGGCCTCCTGGTCACCGCGCGCGTCTTCCTGTTCCTCATCTCGGCGGTGCAGATCCTCTTCGCCATCATCTACCTCTACGCGGGTGCGATCGCCAGCGACGCCGGTGACAGTGGCGAGGACTTGGGCCTCTCCGGCATGGGCGAGGCCGGGGACGCGGTGGCCGGGATCGCGATCATCGCCGCCCTGATCGCGGCCGGGCTCGCGGCCCTCTCCATCACACTCGGCGTGAAGTTCAGCCGGGGTGGTCAGGGCGTCCGGATCACCACGGTCGTCTACGGCGCGCTCGGCGGGGTCGTCGGCCTGATCATGCTCTTCATCGGCCTGGACACCGGCTTGGCGAGCGCGATCATCGGCCCGCTCATCTGGGTCGTCTTCGCCGTCATCATCACGGTGGCGCCGGTCGTCCCCAGCGGCACCGCGTGGTTCAACCGCCCGCGCTACTGAACGACTTGGCCCTCCGTACGGGGCACGACCGGTGGCCGCGTCCTCCCCGAGGGGAAGGACGCGGCCACCGTCATACGGTCATACGTACGTCAGGTGCCGCTCAGTGGAAGAAGTGCCGCGTCCCCGTGAAGTACATGGTGACGCCCGCCTTCTTCGCCGCCTCCACGACCAGCTCGTCGCGGACCGAACCGCCGGGCTGGACCACGGCCTTGACGCCCGCCGAGGTCAGGATCTCCAGGCCGTCGGGGAAGGGGAAGAACGCGTCGGACGCGGCGTAGGAACCGCGCGCCCGCTCCTCGCCCGCCCGCTCGACGGCGAGCTTCGCGGAGTCGACGCGGTTGACCTGGCCCATGCCGACGCCGACCGAGGCGCCGTCCTTGGCGAGCAGGATCGCGTTGGACTTGACCGCGCGGCACGCCTTCCAGGCGAACGCCAGCTCGGCGAGCTCGCCCGCGTTCAGCGCGTCGCCCGTGGCGAGCGTCCAGTTGGCGGGGTCGTCGCCGTCGGCCTGGAGCCGGTCGGTGACCTGGAGCAGCGCGCCGCCGTCGATCTGCTTGACCTCGACCGGGTTCGCCGGCGCCCGGTGGGCGCGCAGCACGCGGATGTTCTTCTTCTTGGTCAGGACGTCGAGGGCGCCGTCCTCATACTCGGGCGCGACGATGACCTCGGTGAAGATGTCGGCGACCTGCTCCGCCATCTCCTTGCTCACCGGGCGGTTCACCGCGATGACACCGCCGAACGCGGAGAGCGGGTCGCAGGCGTGCGCCTTGCGGTGCGCCTCGGCGACGTTCGCGCCGATCGCGATGCCGCACGGGTTGGCGTGCTTGATGATCGCGACGCAGGGCTCGTCGTGGTCGTACGCGGCACGGCGCGCGGCGTCCGTGTCCGTGTAGTTGTTGTACGACATCTCCTTGCCGTGCAGCTGCTCGGCCTCGGCGAGGCCGCCCGTGCCGTCGACGTAGAGGGCGGCGCCCTGGTGCGGGTTCTCGCCGTAGCGGAGGACGTTCTTGCGCTCGTACGTGGCGCCGAGGAAGCCGGGGTGGCCGGAGTCGTCCACGGCCGCGTAGTCCGCGGCGAACCAGCCGGCCACCGCCACGTCGTACGCGGCCGTGTGCTGGAACGCTTCTCCCGCGAGCCGCTTGCGCGCGGTCAGGTCGAAGCCACCGGCCCTGACCGCCGCGAGGACGTCCGCGTACCGCTTCGGGTCGGTGACGACCGCGACGGAGGGATGGTTCTTGGCGGCGGCGCGGACCATGGAGGGGCCGCCGATGTCGATCTGCTCGACGCACTCGTCGGGAGTGGCGCCCGAGGCGACGGTCTCCTTGAAGGGGTAGAGGTTCACGACGACGAGCTGGAAGGGTTCGACGCCCAGCTCGGCGAGCTGGTCGCGGTGGTCCGCCAGGCGCAGGTCGGCGAGGATGCCCGCGTGGACCTTGGGGTGCAGGGTCTTGACCCGGCCGTCCAGGCACTCGGGGAAGCCGGTTAGTTCCTCGACCTTGGTGACGGGGACGCCCGCGGCGGCGATCTTCGAGGCGGTCGATCCGGTCGACACGAGCTCGACGCCCGCCTCGTGCAGCCCGCGCGCGAGGTCTTCGAGGCCGGTCTTGTCGTAGACGCTGACGAGCGCGCGCTTGATGGGGCGCCGCGCGGCGTTCGAGTCGGCAGCGTTCATAGCTTCGGCGGTCACGGGATAAGAACCTTTCGTCCCTCAATGCGGTAGCCGTGCCGGGCCAGACGCCCCACGACATCGACGAGCAGCGTGCGCTCGACTTCCTTGATGCGCTCGTGCAGAGCGCTCTCGTCATCCTCTTCCCTGACCTCGACCACGCCCTGGGCGATGATCGGGCCGGTGTCGACGCCGTCGTCGACGAAGTGGACGGTGCAGCCGGTGACCTTCACGCCGTACGCGAGCGCGTCGCGCGCGCCGTGGGCCCCCGGAAAACTGGGCAGCAGGGCGGGGTGGGTGTTCACGAACCGCCCGCCGAAGCGCGCGAGGAACTCCTTCCCCACGATCTTCATGAACCCGGCGGAGACCACCAGGTCCGGTCCGTGCGCGGCCGTCGCCTCGGCCAGGGCCAGGTCCCACTCGTCGCGGGTCGCGTGGTCCTTCACCCGGCAGACGAAGGTCGGGATCCCGGCGCGTTCGGCGCGCTCCAGGCCCGCGATGCCCTCGCGGTCGGCGCCGACGGCGACGATCTCGGCGCCGTAGGCCTGCGCGCCCTCGGCGTGAATGGTGTCGATCAGGGCCTGGAGGTTCGTCCCCGACCCGGAGACCAGCACGACGAGTCGCTTGGGGCGCGCGACCACGGCGCTCTCGGCCACGGCGCTTTCGGCCACAGCGGGGCCCTTTCTCGGGAGGTGCGTCTTTGTACGGTCGTACGAAGGCTTCGAGCCCCGCGATACGGGGAACTCTACGAAGCGGCCGACCGTCAGCAACGATACCGGCACACGGAACCGCCCCTCACGGGACGGGGGCGCGCGCGGAAGGTAGCGTCTGTGGAAAAGGCGCCAATACCGACGATCGCCGGGTGGCCGAGCCGCACGCGGTGCCGCATGCGGGCTCCACGGCTCTCCACCACGGCTCTACCAAGGGGAAGACGCACACCAGATGCCGGACCGTAGCCGCCCTTCGTCTCCACCGCAGGACTCCGACTCCCAGGGACCGGAGTCCCGGGGCTCGGGCTCCCAGGGCACGGGCAAGGACGACGACAACCCCTTCGCGCCGCCGCCGGAGGGGACTCCGGACCGGCCGTGGCAGCCACGCCGCCCCACCGACGGCCCCGAGGGCTCTTCGCCCGACGGCTCCGGTGAGGGCCACGGCTCTCCCTGGGGCAGCCAGTGGAGCGACCGGCAGCCCGGCCGCTCCCCGGGCGGCTTCGGCGAGCGCCCCGGTCAGCGGGGCGGCCCCGGCCAGGAAGGCCCCTCCGGTCCCGGCGGCGGTGGCCTGCGCTGGGACCCGACGGACCCGTCCCAGCGCCGCGCGCGCTACGCCCTGCTCTCGGGCATGTGGGCCTTCTTCTTCGCACTGTTCGGCTGGCGGTACGTGGCGTTGCTGCTCGGCGCCCTCGCGCTGATGTGGGCCATCCAGTCGCTGCGCGCGAAGCCGCGTACGCCGGACCCGACGCGGCCCGCGGCCGGCGCCGCCCAGGGCGGTCGGGCACAGGGCGAGCCGTCGTCCACGCGGCCGCAGACGACGGCCGCGATCAGCGGTCTGGTGACGGGCGCGCTGGCGCTGGTCATGGTGGCGGGGACCTTCACGGCACAGCTGGTGTACCGCGACTACTACACGTGCGTGGACGACGCGCTCACCACCACGTCGAAGCAGTCCTGCGAGGATCTCCTGCCCGAGCAGCTGCGTCCGCTCCTCGGCGAGCAGGACGACGACTGACCGCTGCCCCTCTGCCTCACCGGTGTCTCACGGCTGTCTCACGGCTCGGAGGGCCGTTCCCCGGCCTCTCTCAGCGCCCGCCGACGGGCTTCGCCGGACGCTTCCTCGGCCGTCGGCAAGAAGGGGTACCGCTCGGAGCCGTGCCGGTCGGTGGTGGTCCCGGGAGGCGGAGCCGGGGCCGGGCCCGAGGCGGCGGCCGGGGCGTGCGTCGTCACCTCGGCCGGGGCGCCGCCGCGCCGCGCGAGGACCACGCGGGAGAGTCCGAGGCGGGGCAGGCCCAGGCCGGGGCGTCCCCAGCGCGGCAGCCGGGGCCGCGGGAGCCGCGCCCCTCGGGGGGACGGCAGCGTCCACGCCCGGCGTCCGGCGCCGGAGGCCTCCCCCGCGTCGGACCGTGCCGCCGCGTTCGCACTCCCCTTCCCGGTCCCGTTCCCCTTCCCCGCCCTCCCCCCGCGCCCCGCCGCGCCGCCGGTACTGATACCGCCGCCCGTCCCGGACCTCTCCCTCTCCCCGGCCCCGGGCACCGCCGCCCCCGCCCCGCGCCCCGCGCCCGACCGCTTCCGCAGCCGCCACGCGCGCAGGATCACCGCCGTCGGCACCGCGATCGGCAGGGTCCAGCACAGCGCCGCCGCCCCGGTCCGCCACCACACCGGCCCGAACTCCGCGAGCACCGCCACGCCCATCGGCCCGCCCGCCGACGCCGCGAGCCCCGCCGTGGCCACCGCGCACACCACCGCCGCCCCCGCCGCCCCGGCAGCCGTGCGCCCCAGCGACCAGGCCTCGTCCCGCTCCCCGAAGTCGGGCGCCGCCGACTGGACCGTGCACCACGCCACCACGAGCCCCGCCACCACCGGCACCACCCCCACCGCCCAGTCGAACGGCGTCCCGGGCCCCGCCTCGGGCAACGCCTCCAGCAGTGGGATCCGCGGCAGCCGCGGGCCCGCGTCCACGGCGAGGGGGGTGGCGACGCTTCCCGCGCCGACCGCGAAGCCCGCGCCGAGGCCGTACGCCGCGCCCCACACCGCCGCGTTCGGCACCAGCGCGAGGGCCAGCAGCAGTACTGCGAACTGCCCCGACCGCACCTCCGTGACCTGCGCGAACGCCTCCGTCACCGGCCCCGCGCGCAGCACGAGCGCCACCGCGACCAGCAGCGCGCCGCCGCCGACGAGCGCCACCGCCCCGGCCGCCCCGGCCCGCGCCACGGCGAGCGTTCCGCCGCGTACGAAGAGCCCGCGTACAAGAAGAGCCCGCAGTACCCGGGGAAGAACGGCGAGCGGGGGCCGCAGGGGAGCCGGGAGGGGGCCGCGCGGGCGGCCGAGCGCCGCCCACACCCCGCACGCCGCCGCGCCCGCCGCGAAGACGGGCAGGTACAGCAGCGCGTCGAGGAGATCCGGCCGCAGCTCACCGCCCGACGCGTACACCGTCGCGGCGACGCCGACCAGCAGATAGCCGCTCACCACCCCGCACCACGCCGTGCCCACCGGGTGGCCCAGGTCCTCCGGGTCGGCCGCGTCCCGCGCCGCCCGGTACACGAGCCAGGCCGGCAGGGCGGAGAGCAGCAACGGCGTCACACCGACCGGCACGGACGCCCCCGAGAGCGTGTCCGCCCGGACCAGCTCCGTGCCGTGGGCGAGCAGCCACAGGCTCGCCGCGATGTGCAGGGCCCCGTCGGGGCCGCTGTCCGGATACGGCGAGCTGATCCACAGGGCGATCACCAGCACGGCGAGCGAGCCGAGACCGAGGCCCGCCGCGACGGCCCCGCCCGCCAGGCAGGTCGCCAATCCGGGGGAACGGTCACGGGACTGTTCGCTCAACAGCTTCACGAGGGGCGGCGAGGCGCTGTGATCGGTCGTCTGGGTCACCCGGCCATGCTCCCAACGACACGCGCTTTCTCCTCGTAACAGGCGAATACCGGATGTGTCGCCCAATATACGTTTATGTACTTTTTCGTTCGGCGGCTCGGCTGCGCCCTGCCCTCCGCCGCACGTCGGCCCACGGTGCGGAGAGTCCGACATGCCCCAGAGCCCTGCCACGTCTCTGCCGTCCCCCAAGGAACGCCGCAGGCTGCGCGAGGCGAAGTCGCTGAGCCAGGCCGCCCTCGCCGCGAAGCTGGGCGTCTCGCGCGAAACGGTCCGCTCCTGGGAAAGGGGCCGCACGCACCCCCTGGGCCGCACCCATGAGGCGTACGCGGAATTCCTGACCGCGGTCGCCGAGGAACAGACCGGAAAGGCGGCACCCGAAAAGGCGGCACCCAAGGAGACCGCACCCGCACCCAAGGCCACCCCCGGCGCCTCGCCCGCCCGCCGGAACCCGCGGACGCAGCCCGCGGAGGCCGCGAGGTCGACGACGCGGCCCGAGCCCCCCGCCAAGCGCGCGGCGGGGCCCCAGACACCCACCGCCGTGGCCGCTGCCCCGGCCGCGGTGACCGGCCATCCCCACCGCGGCCCGGCCCCCGCGCGCCGGGCGGATCTCACTCCTGCCCAGGCCTTCGACGCCCTCTGCGAGGACACCGCCCCCGCCCTGGTCCGCCAGACCTATCTGCTCACCGGGCGCCGCACCCTCGCCCAGGAAGCCGTCGAACGGGCATTCCAGCAGGCCTGGCACCGCTGGCCGGAGGTGGCCGTGGACCGTGACCCGGCAGGCTGGGTCCGCGCCGCCGCGCACGAGTACGCGATGTCGCCCTGGCACCGCTTCCGGCCGCGCCTGCACTTCCCGGACGCCCCGCCCGCCGAACCGGCCGACCGCGTCCTCTTCGGCGTACTCCTGAGCCTGTCGCCCGCCCAGCGCCGCGCCCTGCTGCTCTACGACGGCCTCGGCCTCGACCTGCCCGACACGGCGGCCGAGACCGAGGCGAGCACGCCCACCACCGCGAACCGCCTGCTGTACGCGCGCGAGGTCATCGCCGAGCGGCTGCCCGACCTGGCCGACCCCGAGACCCTGCACCGGCGCCTCGGCGAACTGGCCGCCACGGAGAAGCTCCGGTCGCCGAAGCCGGAACGCGTACGGATCACCGGTGAGCGCCGCGCCCGCCTCTGGACCCGGGCGGCCATCGCCCTCACGACCCTGATCGTCGGGGCCACGGCCCTGACCCTGCGCACGGCCCCGACCCGGTACGAGCCGCCGCAGTCCCCGGGCAAGGCCGTCAGCGGCGTACCGGCCCGGATGGGCCCGGGCCCTCTCACGTACCAGGACACGAAACTGCGCGAGAAGCTCCGCGCGGAACTGACGACGGGCCGCCACCGCCTGGCCCCGCAGCCGGAATAACGCCCCTGGAAGGGGCCCCTTCCAGGGTCGCGGGGAATCGCGCGACCGGCCCCCGTCGGCCCGCAGGTGAAAAACACGAAGTGGGCCCGCACCTCAACAGAGATGCGGGCCCACTTTCAACGCCTGAAGCGAGCTCAGCCCGCCAGGATGGCCCGTGCCAGCTTGGCCGTCTCGGTCGGCGTCTTGCCGACCTTGACGCCCGCGGCCTCAAGGGCCTCCTTCTTGGCCTGCGCGGTGCCGGAGGAGCCGGAGACGATGGCGCCGGCGTGGCCCATGGTCTTGCCCTCGGGCGCCGTGAAGCCCGCGACGTAGCCGACGACCGGCTTCGTCACGTTGGCCTTGATGTAGTCCGCCGCACGCTCCTCGGCGTCGCCGCCGATCTCGCCGATCATGACGATCAGGTCGGTGTCGGGGTCGGCCTCGAACGCCTCCAGGGCGTCGATGTGCGTCGTGCCGATGACCGGGTCGCCACCGATGCCGACGGCCGAGGAGAAGCCGATGTCACGCAGCTCGTACATCATCTGGTACGTCAGCGTGCCGGACTTCGAGACCAGGCCGATGCGGCCCGGCTTCGTGATGTCGCCCGGGATGATGCCGGCGTTCGACTGGCCCGGAGTGATGAGACCGGGGCAGTTCGGGCCGATGATGCGGGTCTTGTTGCCCTTCGACTTCGCGTACGCCCAGAAGGCGGCGGAGTCGTGGACGGCGATGCCCTCGGTGATGACGACGGCGAGGGGGATCTCGGCGTCGATCGCCTCGACGACGGCGGCCTTGGAGAAGGCCGGCGGCACGAAGAGGACGGAGACGTTGGCGCCCGTCTTCTCCATGGCCTCCTTGACGGTGCCGAAGACCGGAACCTCGGTGCCGTCGAAGTCGACGGACGTGCCGGCCTTGCGCGGGTTCACGCCGCCGACGATGTTCGTGCCGTCACCCAGCATGAGCTTGGTGTGCTTCATGCCCGTGGCACCGGTCATGCCCTGGACGATGACCTTGCTGTCCTTGTTGAGGAAGATAGCCATGGCTGTTCTGTCCCTCGTCCCTTACTTCGCGGCCGCGAGCTCGGCGGCCTTGTCGGCCGCGCCGTCCATGGTGTCCACACGCTGCACGAGCGGGTGGTTGGCGTCGCTCAGGATCTTGCGACCCAGCTCCGCGTTGTTGCCGTC
Organism: Streptomyces sp. NPDC015345; assembly: GCF_043078805.1. NCBI lineage: Bacteria > Bacillati > Actinomycetota > Actinomycetes > Kitasatosporales > Streptomycetaceae > Streptomyces > Streptomyces sp. NPDC015345. Next base: position 767,044 of record NZ_JBIBTX010000003.1, read on the forward strand.
GAGGCGCACGACCAGCGGCTTCTCGACCTTCTCGCCCTTGGAGGCGAGCAGCTCCAGGGCCTGCACGATGCCGTTGGCGACCTCGTCGCACGCGGTGATGCCACCGAAGACGTTGACGAAGACGGACTTGACGTCCGAGTCGCCGAGGATGATCTCCAGGCCGTTCGCCATGACCTCGGCGGAGGCGCCGCCACCGATGTCGAGGAAGTTGGCGGGCTTCACACCGCCGTGCGCCTCACCGGCGTACGCGACGACGTCCAGGGTGCTCATGACGAGACCCGCGCCGTTGCCGATGATGCCGACCTCGCCGTCGAGCTTCACGTAGTTGAGGCCCTTGGCCTTGGCGGCAGCCTCGAGCGGGTTGGCTGCGTCCTTGTCCTCAAGGGCCTCGTGGTCGGCCTGGCGGAAGTCGGCGTTCTCGTCGAGCGAGACCTTGCCGTCCAGGGCCAGGATGCGGCCGTCCTTGGTCTTCACCAGCGGGTTGACCTCGACGAGGAGCGCGTCCTCGGCGACGAAGGTCTCCCACAGGGTCACCATGGCCTCGGCGACACCCTCGGCCACCTCGGCCGGGAACTTCGCCTGGGCCACGATCTCGCGGGCCTTCTCGATGTTCACGCCCTCGACGGCGTTGACCGGGACCTTCGCGAGGGCCTCGGGGGTCTTCTCCGCGACCTCCTCGATGTCCATGCCGCCCTGCACCGAGGCCATGGCCAGGAAGGTGCGGTTGGTGCGGTCGAGGAGGTACGAGACGTAGTACTCCGCCTCGATCTCCGGAGAAAGCTCGGCGATCATCACCTTGTGGACCGTGTGGCCCTTGATGTCCATGCCGAGGATGTCCGTCGCGCGAGCGACGGCCTCGTCCGGGTTCGCCGCCAGCTTCACGCCGCCGGCCTTGCCGCGGCCACCGACCTTCACCTGCGCCTTGACGACCGACTTGCCGCCCAGTCGCTCGGTGGCCTCGCGCGCCGCCTCAGGCGTGTCGATGACTTCACCGGCCAGCACCGGTACACCGTGCTTGGCGAAGAGGTCCCTCGCCTGGTACTCGAACAGGTCCACGCGCGTCCGTCCCTAATCCGTGATCTCGCTGCGATCTCGCTGCTTTGGTGTCAGCTGTCTGCGTGGGCGTGCCGCGAAGGGCAACGTGACTGCGCTGTCACAAGGGAGGCGTAGGACGGAGTCCGATACGCGGCATGTCCGTCTCGCAGGTTATCGCCGTGGGCCGTGGGTCCCTAAATCGCAGATCACATTTGGGCGGTGATGACGGTCACAGAGCCGCCCCTTACGGCGAGAGGGGCCACGACCGGCCGCGGCGGTCACCACGGCAAACGGGCGGCCCCCGCTGCGTCAGGGGCCGCCCGTTTACTTCAGTCGCTCCAGTTGCTCCCGCGATCAGGCGGTGTACGACGTGTACGGGGCCTGGGGGGTCTGCGGGGCCTGCGGGGCCTGCGGCGCGTGCGGGGTGTAGGACGCGATCGAGTCGTACGTCGGCAGGTAGTCCGGCGCGACGTCGGCGCCGACGCCCTGGACGCCGGTGACGGCGTTGCCGGCGAGCGCCTGGGCGTCGGGGGTGACGGTGCCGGTCAGGTCCTGCGCGAAGGGCTGGACGTGTGAGACGACGCCGCCTGCGAAGGGCCGTACGTCACCCGTGACGCCCTGCGCCAGGTTGTCCGCGCTGCCGCCGACGCCCCCCACGACGGGGTTCACCTGGTCCACGACGGTCTGCACGAGCGGCGTGACCGAGCCGACGACGCCGCCGGCGAACGGCCGCACGTCCTCGTCCACGACCGTCTGCGCGAACGGCGGCACCTGTCCGACGACCCCGGCCGCGAACGGCTGCACGTCGCCGACCACGCCCTGCGCGAGGTACGACGCGTCCCCGACGGCCTGCCCGGCGACGGGCAGGAGCCCCTCGACGGCGGTGGCGGCGATGGGCGGCAGCACGGCGGCGGCGGTCTCGTCGACGATCGGCGAGGCGGCGGCGATGGTGGCGGTCGTTGCGGTGGTGGCGGCGCCCTGGGTGTCGGCGGCGGTGCCCTCGGCGTAGGCGCCTGTGTTCTGGGCGTAGGTGGCGGTGCCTTCGACGTAGGCGGTGGTGTGCTCGGCGTAGGCCGGGGCGTGCGCGGCGGCGCCCTGGGCCTCGGCGGGGGCCTGGGTGAGATCCGGGGCGAAGGCGGAGAGGGGGCCGAACAGGTAGTCGACCTCGTCCGCCGCGTCGACCTGCGGGAGCGCGCCGTCGACGTACTGGCGGGCCTGGTCCTGGAGGTGGCCCGTGAGCGCGGTCTTCTTCTCGGCCTGGGCGGTGGTCTTGGCCGCGGTCTTCTTGGCCTGGGTCGCGGCCTTCTCGGCCTTGGCCGTGGTGGAGCCACCGGTGGCCTTGGAGGCCTTGGAGGCCTTGGAGGCCTTGTCATGGATACCGGACACCTTGGCCTTGGCCGTGGCCTTCGCTTCCTGGGCCTTGATGCCGGTGGCCTCGTCGGTGACGTCGGAGACCGCGTCCGACGCCTGGTCCGGGAGCGCGACGGAGTGCTGGGGCAGCTCGTCGGCGCTGGCGACGGCGGAACCGAGCGCCCACGCACCGGTGACACCGGCGGCTATGACGATGGAACGACGGATGTTCTTGTTCATGCTCGCGTGATCCTTCGAATTCTTGCTCTGGCTGTGGATCCGGTCCGCGGGAGTCCTTCGCAGGAGTCCGGCGGCCGGCGGGCAGACCTGTCCCGCCCCCGCGCGGCAGGTCATCGCGGGGAAAGGGCTGCCCTAGCCAGGGAATTCGGGGATGTCGCGGTGCCGGTCGCGGATCGGCGCGGAGTCCGCGGGACGCCCGGGCCCCGCGAGCAGCCGGACCGGCGCGCGGCTGTCGAGCGCGGCGGCGCACTGATCGCCGTGGCGCGACGCGTTGCCGTCCACGGCGGTGGCGTTGCCGAGCCGGCCTCCGGGAGCGGCGGGCGAGGGCGAGGGCGTGTGGCCCGCGCCGTATTCACCCACGGCCTTGCCGCTGCCGCTGTGGGCGCCGACGCGGTGGCCCGGGAGCCAGGCCGCGGTGGCGTACGGCGACTCTGCCCGCGGCCCGGCCCACCGCTCGGCACGGTGCTTCGGCCCGGAAGCGGAACCGTCGTCGCCCCGCGCCCCGCCCTCCGAAGCGGCGTCGGGCGCGGGCATGGGCGCAGGCGTGGCTCCGGGAGCCGGGGCGGGATCGGCGTCGCGGCCGGGGCCCTCCCCGTCGCCGTCGCCCCCGTCGCCGACGCCCGGAAGCTGCGGCTCCGGAATCCACCGGGCCGGCGGCGGCGTCTCGCGCAGGGCGTCGGTGACGTCATCCACGGCCTTGCCGACCGGGAGTTCGGTTCGCGGCACCTCGGGCTTCACGACCGGCTCGATGCTGTACCGCAGGGCGGCGGCCCGGGTCACCGGCCTTGTGGCGGGCTCAGCTGCGGTTTCGGCTGCCGCCTCGGTTTCGGCTGCGGCTTCGGTGGCCGCAGGGTCAGTGATCGACTCGGTGACGGCCGCGCCGCCCGAGTGCCGGGCAACCGGAACCGGCTCGGCAGACCGCGCCGACTGGACCCCTTCCAAGGGGCGCGACGGAACGCCTTCCACCGCCTGCGCCCGCTCCCCGAAGAGGAGCCCGAGAACCAGCAACCCCAGCAACCCACCCAGCACCAGCGCCACGCGCAGCGCACGTCGCCCGGTCACCGTGCACGCGAGGCGCACGGCGGCTCCGGACGGAGCGGCTGCGGAAGCGGGAGTCAAGGCGGGGAGAGTCCTCTGCTGAGGGGAAGGTCCGTCTCACGGCGCGGCGGAACGCGTCGCTCCGCGGGTGAGGCGCGTCGATCCTCGCACGGGACGCCCGCCGTCGCGCAAGCCCCCTGCCACCGATGGGCAGTCATGTCCGGTTCCCCATACTGATGTCCGGTATGGGAAGCGGGCGCCTTTCGATCGCCGCGGCCATCACCTCCGGGAAGAGGTCCGGCGTACAGGCGAAGGCCGGCGCGTCCAGCGCGGCGAGCGCCGCCGCGTGCTCGCGGTCGTACGCGGGCGTCCCCTCGTCGGAGAGCGCGAGCAGCGTCACGAACTGCACTCCGGAGGCCTTCATCGCCGCGACCCGCTTCAACATCTCGTCGCGTATGCCGCCTTCGTAGAGGTCGCTGATGAGGACGACGACCGTCTCGGCGGGCCGGGTGATCTGCGACTGGCAGTACGCCAGGGCGCGGTTGATGTCCGTCCCGCCGCCCAGCTGGGTGCCGAACAGGACGTCCACCGGGTCGTCGAGCTGCTCGGTGAGGTCCACGACGTTGGTGTCGAAGACGACGAGGCGTGTGTTCAGCGAGCGCATGGAGCCGAGGACGGCCCCGAACACCGAGGCGTAGACGACGGACGCCGCCATCGAGCCCGATTGGTCGACGCAGAGGATGACGTGCTTCTTCACGGACTGCGACGCCCGCCCGTACCCGATGAGCCGTTCGGGGACGACCGTCCTGTACTCCGGCTGGTAGTTCTTGAGGTTGACCGCGATGGTGCGGTTCCAGTCGATGTCGTGGTGGCGGGGCCTGCTGACGCGCGCGCTGCGGTCGAGCGCGCCGGTGAGCGTGGAGCGGGTCCTGGTCGCGAGCCGCTTCTCCAGTTGCTCGACGACCTTGCGCACGACGGTCCGCGCGGTCTCCTTGGTCGTCTCCGGCATGGCCTTGTTGAGGGAGAGCAGCGTGCCGACCAAGTGCACGTCCGCCTCGACGGCCTCCAGCATCTCGGGCTCCAGGAGCAGCGTGGAGAGCCCGAGCCGGTCGATGGCGTCGCGCTGCATGACCTGGACGACGGACGAGGGGAAGTACGTCCGGATGTCGCCGAGCCAGCGCGCGACGGACGGCGCGGATCCGCCGAGCCCCGCCGAACGGTCCCGCCCCCGGCCCTCCTTCCCGTTCCCCGCGCCGTAGAGCGCGGTGAGTGCGCTGTCCATCGCCGCGTCCTGCCCGGCGAGCGCGCGTCCCGTCCCGTCGGCGCTGTCCCCGCCGAGCACGAGGCGCCAACGCCGCAGCCGCTCATCCGTCATGCCGGTCATCCCGCCACCCCCACCGTGTCGTCGCTCTCCCTCTGTGCCATGCCGAGCAGCAGCCGCACGGTCGGTACGGCGGCGTCCGCGCGCGCGGCGTCGATCACCTCGCCGAAGCCGGGCACACCGCCCCCGCCCACCACGGGCCCGGCCCCCGGCGCCCCACGCCGCACCAGCTCCCCCAACGTCCGCCGCACCCCGGGCTCGTACGCCGAGAACGTGCGCCGCAGCAACGGCAGTACGTCGATGAAGGCGTCGTCCGACACGCCGCTCAGCCAGTCGTCGACCAGGCCGAGCAGCCGCTCGTCGTGCACGAGGAGCATCCCGCCCCCGGACCCGCCCCCGACGAAGCCCTCGATCCAGGCGGCGGCTTCGGCCGGTTCACTCCCCCGTGACAGGGCGAGCCCCATCAACCGGGCGACTTCGTCGCCCGCCAACTCCCCACCGTCCAACAACAGCCGCACACACCGCCCCCGCACAACCCCGGCAACCGCTTCCCGCCGCGCGATCACACGCAGCACGGAGCCCCATCGCGCCCGTATCCCGTGCACGCCGTCCCTGCCGGGGACGGCCGGCCCTCTCCCCTGGGCACCGTCCGCCGACATCCCGTGCGGGCCCTCCCCGCCGGGGGCGGCCCGTCCTCCCCCACGGGTGCCATCCGCCGGTATCCCGTCCGTACCCTCCCCGTCAGGAGCACACCGCCCTCTCCCCCGGGCGCCGTCCGCCCGAATCCCGTGCGGGCCCTCCCCGCCGGAAGCGGCCGCCCCTTCCCCTCGGCCATCGTCTGCCGGCATCCCGCCCGATCCCTCCCCGCCAGGAGCGGCCGATCCTCCCCCTCGGGCACCATCCGCCCGTACCCCGCCCGCACCCTCCCCACCAGAAGCGGCCGATCCTCCCCCTCGCGTGCCGTCTGTCGATGCCCCGTCCGCGCCCTCCCCGCCAGGAGCGGCCCGTCCTCCCCCACGGGCACGGCCCGTCGGCATCCCGCCGGGGGCAGCCGGTGCCCCTGTGACGCCGTCCCGTTCACGCCCGGCCTCGGCGAAGCCCGCAGGGGACTCATCGGCAGAGCCCGCGCGGAACTCCCCGAGCAGCCCGACCGCCTGGTGGACGGCGTCCACATGCCCCCGCATCTCCAGGGCCGCGTCCGTGCCGAGCCCCACGCAGGCGCCCGGCAGCCCCACGAAAACCCGCTCGGCTAGTCCGAGGGCGACTTCGCCGAGAGCCCCCGTGTCCGTCCCCCGCACGTCTCCGTAGCGAAGCGAGCGCACGAGGGCGGGCAGGGCCTGCGCGAGGTGCCCGACGTCCGCGTCCAGCGCCGCCCGGTCGGCGAGCACCCGCATCACGACGGGCAACGCCTCCGGCAGCTCCGCCAGCAGACACCGTTCGGCGAGCGCGGTGACATCGGAGAGGCCCACCGCCCCGACCGCGTCGGCCGACGCCTTGCCGGTGGCCGCGCCGAGGACCGTGGTCCCCCACACCCCGGCCTCCGCGACCCGCACGGACAGCTCCGGCTCCCACCGCAGCCGCCAGGTCTCCCGGAACGTCCCCGTGCTCCCCCGGGACCGCTGCGGCCGACCCCAGTCGACGCCGAGGAGCCGCAGGCGGTGCAGCAGCCTGCTGCGGGCCGCGTCCGTCTCCTTGCGGAGGTCGAGCTCCACCTCCCGCTCCAGCGCCTCCGGTTTGAGCCGCAACCTGCGCTGCGCACGCGTGAGGTCGCGCTGGAGCGGCACGGCGGGCGCCGACTCCGGGACCTCCCCCAGCACGTCCCCGACGACGAGCCTGTCGTGCACGAGGGCGAGCGGCACGTCCGAGCCCTCGCACATCACCGCCCGCACGGCGTCGGTCGTCTCGCTGAGCCCGGCCAGCGGCCGCCCCCGCATCGCGGCCAGCGCCTCGGCGAGCCGTACCGCCTCGATGACGTGCGCGGACGACACGAGCCGGTCCTCGTCACGCAGGAGCCCCGCGACCTTCGTCATCCAGCGCTCCAGGGGCCGGTCGGCCGCGGCGAACAGGTGGCCGTACCAGCCGGGGGAGGCGATCCCCGCCCCGTACCCACTGGCGCGGGAGAGGCGGCGGTGGGTCCAGGGAACCCACGTCATCTCGGCCTTCACCTTCGGGAGCCCCTTGAGCAGCGCCCGGTCGGCGGCCACGGTGGCCTTGCACCGCAGCGCGGGCACATGCCAGGCCCCGCACACCACCGCCACGCGATCGGGGCCGAACTCCTTCTGTGCGGCGCGCATCTGGAGCCTCATATGGGCCTCGCGGGCCAGGTCACGGCTGTGCCCGCCGTCTCCGTAGACCTCGCGCAGCGCCTCCATCGCGTCGCTCACCGCCTCGAACGGCGCGAACGCGTCACCGCCCGCCTCCCGGTGTTCGACGACATCCTCCCACCAGCGCTCGGGGTCGTCGTATCCGGCGATCTCGGCGAGGACTGCGATGGGGTCGATCCGTACGGCGTCCTCACCCTCCTCAGGCACACCACCCCCCTCGGGCACATCAGGCTCGTCGGACTCACCAGGCTCGTCGGACTCGTCTGGCTCGTCGGACTCGTCAGACTTCTCCGCCCGCGCCAGCGAGTGCGCCGCCGGCAGGTCGATGAAGCGGACCGGCACATCCCGCTCCACGGCCCACCTGATCGCCACCCACTCCGGAGAGAACTCGGCGAGCGGCCAGAACGCCGAGCGACCCGGCTCGTCCACGACGTGCGCGAGCAACGCGACCGGCGGCCGCATTCCCTCGTCACCGGCCAGCCGCACCAGGGGGTCGGCCTCCGGCGGTCCCTCGACGAGGACGACGTCCGGCCGCGCCTCGTCGAGCGCGGCACGCACCGCGCGGGCCGACCCGGGCCCGTGGTGCCGCACCCCGAGCAGCAGCGTCCCGCCCGCCCCCGTCATGCGCTCACCTCTCGGCACGCGCGGTAGAAGTCCTTCCAGCCGTCCCGCTCCCGCACCACCGTCTCCAGGTACTCCTGCCAGATCACGCGGTCCGCCGCCGGGTCGCGCACCACGGCGCCGAGGATGCCCGCCGCCACGTCGCCGGGGCGGAGGACGCCGTCCCCGAAGTGGGCCGCCAAGGCGAGGCCGTTGGTGACGACGGAGATCGCCTCGGCCGTCGACAGCGTGCCGCTGGGCGACTTCACCTTCGTACGCCCGTCCGCCGTCACGCCGTCGCGCAGCTCGCGGAAGACGGTCACGACACGGCGTATCTCGTCCAGGCCCTCAGGGCCCGCGGGCAGGTCGAGCGAGCGGCCGATCTGATCGACACGGCGCGAGACGATGTCGACCTCGGCGTCGGCGCTCTCCGGCAGGGGCAGCACGACGGTGTTGAAGCGGCGGCGCAGGGCGCTCGACAGGTCGTTGACCCCGCGGTCGCGGTCGTTCGCGGTGGCGATGAGGTTGAAGCCCCGTACGGCCTGGACCTCTTGGCCCAGCTCGGGGATGGGGAGCGTCTTCTCCGACAGGATCGTGATGAGCGTGTCCTGCACGTCGGCGGGGATGCGGGTCAGCTCCTCGACGCGCGCCGTCATCCCGTCGGCCATCGCCCGCATCACGGGGCTCGGCACGAGCGCGTCGCGGCTCGGGCCGTGGGCGAGGAGCTGGGCGTAGTTCCACCCGTACCGGATGGCCTCTTCCGGGGTGCCCGCCGTGCCCTGCACGAGCAGCGTCGAATCCCCGCTGACCGCGGCCGCGAGATGCTCCGACACCCAGGTCTTGGCGGTGCCGGGCACACCGAGCAGCAGCAGGGCGCGATCGGTGGCGAGCGTGGTGACGGCGACCTCGACGATGCGGCGCGGCCCCACGTACTTCGGCGTGATCACGGTGCCGTCGGGCAGCGTGCCGCCGAGCAGATACGTCGCCACGGCCCACGGGGAGAGCTTCCACCGCTGCGGCCGCGGCCGGTCGTCCTGCGCGGCGAGGGCGGCCAGCTCGGCGGCGAAGGCGTGCTCCGCGTGCGGTCTCAGGACCGTGTCCTGATTCGCGGTCGCGGACGCCGTCGGGTCGATGGAAACGGTCATGGAGCGATCCCCCTCCAGCTCGTCCGGGCACATCTGGCCCGGATGTGTCTCCACCGTGCACCACGCCACTGACAATCGACCCGCGCACGGCGCTGACCTGCCCAAATCCCTGCCGCCAGAGCGATTGTCAGTGGTGGCGCCTACCTTCGAGACATGACTCAGCAGGGGGTGCGCTGGACGGTGGACCAGGTGCTGGCACTGGCGCCTGACGCCTCGTCACGCAAGGCGGGAAGCAAACTGGGCGTCGCCGGACCGTGGTCGGAGACGGGCAGTTCCGGCGAGGGGGCGGTGTGGGGACTGTGCAAGGGCAGTGGCAGCAAGCCGTATCAGACACTCATCGACATCGCGGGCGTCACAGGCAATACAGGTATCGCGGGCGTCACAGCCACAGCGGGCCCAGCGGACGGGGCGGGCCCAGCGGACGGGGCGGGTCCGGCGTACAAGTGCAGTTGCCCGAGCCGCAAGTTCCCGTGCAAACACGCGCTGGGACTGCTGCTGCTCTGGGCGGGCGCGGACGGCACCGTGCCGGACGGTGAGCCGCCCGAGTGGGCCGAGGAATGGCTGGCGTCCCGCCGCAAAAGAGCGGAGGTCAAGCGGAGTTCGCAGGCCGCGCCCCCCGCGTCGGCCGACCCTGAGGCGGCCCGCAGAAGAGCGGAGAAGCGGGCCGAGCGCGTCACGGCGGGGGTGACGGAGCTGGAGCAGCGCCTGTCCGACCTGCTGCGCTCCGGCACGGCCTCCGCCGAACAGGCGGGGTACGGCCTGTGGGAGGAGACAGCGGCCCGCATGGTCGACGCGCAGGCTCCAGGACTGGCGGCGCGCGTAAGGGAGTTGGGGTCCATACCCTCGTCGGGGCCTGGCTGGCCGGTACGCCTGTTGGAGGAGTGCGCCCTGCTGCACCTCCTCGACCAGGGCTGGCTCCACCGCGACGCGTTGCCGTCCGGCCTGGCCGCCACGGTCCGCGCCCGCGTCGGCCTGCCCGCTCGACCGGAGGGCCCACCGTTGCGGGACCGCTGGCTGGTCCTCGCGCAGTACGACACCGCCGACAGCAAACTCACCACGCGCCGCGTCTGGCTGTACGGCACGGACTCCGGCCGCACCGCGCTGCTCCTCTCCTACGGAGCGGCCGGCCGCGCCCCCGCGCTCGCCCTGCCGGTGGGCCTCGCGCTCGACGCGGAGCTGACGGGATACCCGGGCGCGCGGCAGCTACGGGCCGACCTGGGCGAACAGTTCGGCGCCCCGGCACCCACCGCCGAGCGGCCACCGGGCGTACGGACGGACGAGGCGGCCGCGCGCTACGGCGAGGCGCTCCGTCATGACCCGTGGCTGGAGTCCTGGCCGGTGACGCTCTCCGAGGTCATACCGGCCCAGGCCGACGGCGCGTGGCAACTGGCCGACGCGGGCGGCGGATCGGCGCTGCCGGTGACGCCCGCCGCCGCGTCCGGGCCGGGCCTGTGGCGGCTGGTCGCCCTGTCCGGAGGAGCACCGCTGACGGTGTTCGGCGAGTGCGGCCACCAGGGCTTCACCCCGCTGACGGCCTGGCCACGGGACGCGGAAGAGACGGTGCCGCTGTGGTGACCGACGAACGCCAGGAGGAGCAGATGCCGACCACACCCACGGCGCCTGGGGCACACACAGCGCCCAGGACACACTCGACGCCCGGGACACCGACGGCAACCGGGACGGTGACGGCACCCGTGACACCCCCGGCAGCCGGGACCCCCCGGGCACTCGATGCCGCCTCCGTACGCCCGCCCGATGCCGCCTCGACGTCCCCCCGCGTCGCCTGGGAGGACCTCATCACGGCGGCGCTGCTCGGCACCGACCGCCGCGCGCTGCCCGACCCGCTCCACACCCCCGGCAAGGAGCCACCGCTCGCCCTCCTCGACGAGGCGGCGGTGCAGACGGTACGCCGCAGGGCGGGACTGCGCCCGGCACCGGCCGCCACCCCGCCCGAGCCGGCGGCGCGGGACCCGAGGCCGCCGGTGCCGCCCGCGGCCCGCCGCAGGCTCGCCACGCTGCTCACCGACCAGCCCGGCCTCGGGAGCGGCGGCCGACGCGGCGCGACGCCGGACCTGATGGAACTGCTCCCCCAGTGGCTCGCCCTGGCCAACGCCCGGGGGTACGGCGCGCCGCCCGAACTGCTCCCCGCCCTCCTGAACGCGGCGCGCGGCCGTACGGACCTGCGTCCCCAGGCGCTCGCCTTCGCGGGCCCCAGGGCCCTGTGGCTGGCCCGTCTGAACCCGGACTGGAAGTTCGCGCTCCGGGCCACTCCGGGAGGCGGCGTGGCCCTGCCCTCCACGGACGACGCGCCCAAGGTCCGGCAGCTGTGGGAAGAGGGCCTCTTCGCCGAACGGGTCGCGCTCCTGACCACGCTCCGCGCACGCGACGCCCATGCCGCGCGGCAGCTGCTCGCCACGACCTGGCCGACGGAGCGCGCGGAGGACCGCCTGATGTTCCTCGATTCGCTCCGCACGGGCCTGTCCGCCGCGGACGAGCCGTTCCTCGAGCAGGCCCTCACCGACCGCAGCCGAAACGTCCGGTCCACGGCGGCGGAGTTGCTCTCCGCGCTCCCCGACTCGGCACTGGCCGGGCGGATGGCCGCGCGGGCGGCCTCCTGCGTGGCCGTGGACCACGTGTCGAGCACGCCGACCCTCACGGTCGAGGCCCCGCACGAGTGCGACGCGGGCATGGAGCGGGACGGCGTCGTCGCCAAACCCCCGGCCGGCCGGGGCGAGCGCTCCTGGTGGCTGGGCCAGCTGGTGGAGGCCGCCCCGCTCGCCACCTGGCGCACCCGGCTGGGGAATCGCACGCCGGCCGAGATAGTGGCGCTCCCGGTGGCCGACGACTGGCGCGGCGAGCTGCACGCCGCGTGGTGCCGCGCGGCCGTGCGCCAGCGGGACGCGGCCTGGTCAAGGGCCCTGCTCGGCATGCCCGCGTCCCCGGACGCCGCGGGCCCCGGAGCCGTGTCGCTCGCCGAGCGCGCCAAGCTCCTCGCCTCGCTGCCCTCGGCGGACCGGGCGGAGTGGGTCGCAGGTTTCATCGCCGCGCACGGCCTGTCCGAGGCGTTCCAGCTGCTCGGGGTGTGCGCGGTCCCCTGGGCCGAGCCGCTGGGCCGCGCGGTCGTCGACGCGTTGAACATCGCGCGGGACGCGGGCAGCTACCCCTGGAGCTTCAGCGGGGTCATGGGCCTCGCGGAGCGCTGCCTCGACCCCTCCGAAGCGGTCCGCCTGGAGGCGCTCACCGCGATCCCGGACGAACCGGAGGACGCGTCACCGGGCGCGGGCAGCTACTGGTCGGAGGCGTTCCAACGCCTGGTCACCACGCTGCGCCTGCGCGCGGCCATACGCGACGAACTCCCGCCGCTCCCCGAACCCCGCACGGAGGGCGGGGGCACGTGAGGAGGCAGGCGGGAGCCCCGGAACCACCGCCCTGGGACCGCGCAGGTTTCAGGCCCCGGCGGGCTGCTGCACGTTGGCCCGCACCCATTCCACGATCGAGGTCGTGGTGGCTCCGGGGGTGAAGATCTCCGCGACGCCCTTCTCCTTCAGCGGCGCGATGTCCGCCTCCGGGATGATCCCGCCGCCGAAGACCAGGATGTCCTGCGCGTCCCGCTCCTTCAGAAGTTCGAGCACCCGCGCGAACAGCGTGTTGTGCGCCCCGGACAGGATGGAGAGGCCGATCGCGTCGGCGTCCTCCTGGATCGCGGTGTCCACCACCTGCTCGGGCGTCTGGTGCAGCCCGGTGTAGATGACCTCCATACCGGCGTCACGCAGCGCCCGCGCGATCACCTTGGCCCCGCGGTCGTGCCCGTCGAGCCCCGGCTTGGCGACCACCACGCGGATCGGCCCGGCTGCCACACCCATCACTGCCTCCATGTACCGATATCCGTACTGACAACCATCTGTCCAAGCACAGATACCCCGCACCACACCGGCCGGGGAAGTGAACGAACGTTATCCACAGCATCGCGCAAGCGGCAGTTTCACGGTGGAGAGGGAGGGGGAAATCACACGTTGGGACATGTTCGCTGCGCGCCGTCCACCAACCAGGGGTTCACGCTCCGCACCCGGATCAGGCGCGAGGGGAGCCGCAACGAGATCGCCGCACCACCATGCCGTCAGCCGCACGGCATGGTGGTCCGGTGCACCGGCGACGTCACGGGGGTACGGAGCCGCCACACCACGGCGGCACCGCGCGCCTTCGCGGAGCCGACTCCTCGCCCACGACTCCCCCTAGGGCGCACGGGGGACGAAGACGCCCTCCCGCGCGCCGTCGGGAGGTCGACGATGCCGGTCACAGGCGCCCGCCCCTTTCGCTTCCGCGGCTTTCCGCTGCCAGACCTGACCGGGCTGCCGACCCTGCCCGCGTTCCTGACGCCGTCGGCCCTGCCCGCCCTGCCCCCGCTGTCGGCGCTGCCCGCACTGCTGACGCTGCCCGCACTACCGACGCTGCCTTCGCTGCCCACCCTGCCCCGGCTGCCTTCCCTGACTGCCCTGCACGCCAAAGCGGCAGGCCGCATCTCCCTGGCCCTCCTGAAGTCGACCGCCCTGGAACTGGCGATCCTCGCGGGCCACCTCGTCCTCTACCCCTCGGGCATCGCCCAGGAGCGCCGGACGGCCCCCGTCCAGCCGCCGCCCGACGCCCCTCGCCTCCCCGCCGACGACAGGCCTCCGGTTCTTCTCCTGCACGGCTTCATCGACAACCGCTCCGTCTTCGTCCTGCTCCGCCGCGCCCTCGCCCAGGACGGCGGACGCCGCGTGGAGTCCCTCAACTACTCGCCGCTCACCTGTGACGTCCCTGCCGCCGCCGAGCTGCTCGGCCGCCACGTCGAGGAACTCTGCGAGCGCACGGGCCACCGCCGGGTGGACATCGTCGGGCACAGCCTCGGCGGCTTGATCGCCCGCTATTACGCGCAGCGCCTCGGCGGCGACATACGCGTACGCACACTGGTCACGCTCGGCACTCCGCACGCGGGCACGCGGGTCGCGCCGCTCGCGGACGCGCATCCGATCGTGCGGCAGATGCGCCCGGGTTCCGCCGTCATCGAGGAGCTGAGGGAACCGGCGCCGGACTGCCGCACCCAGTTCGTGAGCTTCTGGAGCGACCTGGACCAGATCATGGACCCGCCGGAAACGGCGTGCGTAGACCACCCCGACCTGCTCGCGCAGAACATCCGGGTAACCGGAATCGGCCATCTCGCCCTGCCGGTGCACCCGGCGGTGGCGAACGGCGTACGTCAGGCACTCGACCTGACGAATCCAGGAACCGACGCGAGGCAAGAACCGGGCGGACTCACGGTCGCCTGACCACGGCCGGGCATCGGGTCACGGACCCGATCCACGCCCCCGGACCTCGAACACAACTCGAACGCAGGGCCAAGGCTGTGCCCACAGTCCCCCGAAAGACGGCCGAATGCCCGTTTCCTGAGAGGGCGAAACCTGCCGAAGATTGTCGCGCCCGTATACCGCCGGGTACAGTCGCCGCACTGCTCTGCCCCTGCTGCCGAGGCGAAAGAGAAGTTGGTGAACGACCGTCACCCGTCGGGGAGCTCGACTCCCCAGCCCTCGGCACCTGGCGCCGACTACGCGCACTACGCGACGTACGATCCACACAGCGCCGAGCACGGCGGCTACGGCTACGACGCCCACTCCACCGGCGCTTTCGACACCGGCAGCTTCAGCACCGGCAGCTTCGACACCGGTACGTTCGCCACCGATCCGCTCTTCGGCGACATGCCCGGCACCGAGTACGGCACGGGCCAGTGGGCGACCACCACGACCACGCAGCAGCAGACGGCCGACTACGACGCGTACGCCGGGCAGCACCACGCCGTCGCGTACGACACCGGCAGCTACGACACCACCTCCGCGTGGACGACCGGCGACTACCAGCACCTCGCCGACATTCCGGCCCAGCCGGGCCCGGACAGCTCGGGTCAGTGGGACGCCACCGCCTGGAACCAGGGGCCCTCGACCGGCCAGTGGGAGACGCAGGTCTTCGAGACGCAGACCTTTGAGACGGGCGCCTTCGAGACGGGCACGTTCGACGCCGCGGCGTGGAACTCCCCCGACGAAACGCACGGGACATCCGAGGCGCACGAGGCAAACGAAGCGCACGAAGCAAACGGCGCGCACCCGAACCAAGGGGCGCGCGACACGTCGCACGAGCCGCACGACGCGCCCCACCCGTACGACACCGCGGAATCCGAGAATCCGCAGCCGTACGAACTCACCGAGCAGTACGAGATCGCCGCCGACGCCCCCTACACGGCCACGGAGCCCGAGCCGGCTTCGGAAAGCCCGGCTCCGGGGTCACGCGCCGCCGCCCGCGGCAGGAACGGCGGCTCCGGCGCGGGCCGGTCCCGGACCCGCCGCCGCACCCCCGCCAAGCGCTCCGCCCTGTTCACCGTCGCCGTGCCGTCCGCCTGCGTGATGGGCGTCGCCGGGGTGGCCGCCGCCTCCGTGGGCAGCTTCGGCGGGGACGAGGCCAAGGACACGACCGCCTCGGCCCCGGACACCACGTCCGTGAAGCCCTCCACCGCCAACAACAAGCTGGACACCCAGCTGGCGAACCTCTCCGCGGACGCCGGTGACTTCGCGGACCGCGCGAGCCGCACGCAGGAGCGCATCGACCTCAAGGCCGAGCAGGTGGCCGCCGAGAAGAAGGCGGCCGCGGAGGCGGCACGCAAGGAGCGGCTCCGCCCCAAGTTCTCCCTGCCGGTCAAGCAGCACGGACTGAGCGCTTACTACGGCCAGGCCGGTGTCAACTGGATGTCCGCCCACTCCGGCATCGACTTCCCCGTGTCGTACGGCACGGAAGTCCTCGCGGCGACCGACGGCACCGTCTCCACGAAGTGGAACAGCGCCTACGGCAACATGGCGATCGTGACCGCCAAGGACGGCACGGAGACGTGGTACTGCCACCTCTCCACGCACAAGATCTCCACCGGGCCCGTGAAGGCGGGCGAGGTCATCGCCTTCTCCGGCAACTCCGGCAACTCCACGGGACCGCATCTGCACTTCGAGGTGCGCCCCAGCGGCGGCTCGGCGATCGACCCGCTGCCGTGGCTGCGCAGCCACGACCTCGACCCGACGTAACGTAACTCCGGCCGCCGCCCGAGGCGTTACAGCTTCTCGACCGGCGCGTACCGCAGCAGGAGCCGCTTCGGCTTGGGCTCGCCGAAGTCCACCGTCGCCTCGGCGTTCGCACCCGTGCCCTTCACTCCGACCACGGTCCCGAGGCCGAACTGGTCGTGCGTGACCCGGTCCCCGACCGCCAGCGAGACCACCGGCTTCTCCGAGGCGCGGCGCGTGGCGAAGCCCTGCGCGCCGCCCGTGCGCGAACGCGACGAGGACAGCGACGAGGCGATGCCCGCGGCGGGACCCGACGACGCGAGGGCGCCGACAGAGCCCTTCCGCTTCCAGTCCAGATACGTATCCGGAATCTCTTCGAGGAAGCGCGACGGCGGGTTGTACGAGGGCTGGCCCCAGGCGCTGCGCATCGAGGACCGCGTCAGATAGAGCCGCTCGCGCGCGCGCGTGATGCCCACGTAGGCGAGGCGGCGCTCCTCCTCCAGCTCCTTGACCTGCCCGAGAGAGCGCATGTGCGGGAAGACGCCGTCCTCCATGCCGGTCAGGAAGACCACGGGGAATTCGAGGCCCTTGGCGGTGTGGAGCGTCATGAGGGTGATGACTCCGGAGCCGTCGTCCTCCTCATCCGGAATCTGGTCGGAGTCGGCGACGAGCGCGACGCGCTCCAGGAAGTCGGAGAGCGTGCCGGCCGGGGCGGCGGCCCCTTCGTCACCTTCCGCTGGGCCTTCCGCCTGGCCGTCTTCCTGGGCACCGGCCGCTTGGGCGTTCTCCTGCTCGAACTCCAGGGCGACGGCGGCGAGTTCCTGGAGGTTCTCGATACGGGTCTCGTCCTGTGGGTCGGTCGAGGCCTGCAACTCGGCGAGGTAGCCGGTCCGTTCGAGTACGGCCTCCAGGACGACGGCCGGGCCCGCGCCGGACTCGACGACGGTCCGCAGCTCCTCCATGAGCGTGTTGAACCGCTTGACGGCGTTGGTCGAGCGGGCCGCCATTCCGTACGCCTCGTCGACGCGGCGCAGCGCCTGCGGGAAGGAGATCTTCTCGCGCTGCGAGAGCGCGTCGATCATGGCTTCCGCGCGGTCGCCGATGCCCCTCTTGGGGACGTTCAGGATACGGCGCAGCGGGACCGCGTCCTCGGGGTTGGCGAGAACGCGCAGGTAGGCCAGCACATCGCGGACCTCCTTGCGCTCGTAGAAGCGGACGCCGCCGACGACCTTGTAGGGCAGGCCGACGCGGATGAAGATCTCTTCGAAGACACGCGACTGGGCGTTCGTGCGGTAGAAGATCGCGACGTCGCCGGCCTTCGCGTCGCCCGCGTCCGTGAGCCGGTCGATCTCGTCGGCGACGAATTGCGCCTCGTCGTGCTCGGTGTCTGCCACGTAGCCGGTGATGCGGGCGCCCGCGCCCTGGTTGGTCCACAGGTTCTTCGGGCGGCGGCTCTCGTTCCGCTCGATGACCGCGTTCGCGGCGCTCAGGATCGTCTGCGTGGAGCGGTAGTTCTGCTCCAGGAGGATCGTGGTCGCGTCGGTGTAGTCCTCCTCGAACTGGAGGATGTTGCGGATCGTGGCGCCGCGGAAGGCGTAGATCGACTGGTCCGCGTCACCCACCACGCACAGCTCCGCCGGGTCGTCACCTTCGCCACCGGAGGGGCCGACCAGCTCGCGCACCAGGGCGTACTGCGCGTGGTTGGTGTCCTGGTACTCGTCGACCATGACGTGCCGGAAGCGGCGGCGGTAGTGCTCGGCGACGTCCGGGAAGGCGCGCAGGAGGTGGACCGTCGTCATGATCAGGTCGTCGAAGTCCAGCGCGTTCGCCTCACGCAGGCGTGACTGGTACATGGCGTAGGCCTGGGCGAGGGTCTTCTCGAAGCCGTCAGCGGCCTGTCCGGCGAAGTCCTCCTCGTCGATCAGCTCGTTCTTCAGGTTCGAGATCTTGGCGCTGAAGGACTTCGGCGGGAACTTCTTCGGGTCGAGGTCCAGGTCGCGGCAGACCAGGGCCATCAGACGCTTGGAGTCCGCGGCGTCGTAGATCGAGAAGGAGGACGTGAAGCCGAGCTTCTTGTACTCGCGGCGCAGGATGCGGACGCAGGCGCTGTGGAAGGTCGAGACCCACATCGCGTTGGCCCGGGGGCCGACGAGCTGCTCGACGCGCTCCTTCATCTCGCCCGCGGCCTTGTTCGTGAAGGTGATCGCGAGGATCTGCCCCGGGTGCACGCCGCGCTCCGCCAGGAGATACGCGATGCGGTGGGTCAGCACGCGGGTCTTGCCCGAACCGGCGCCGGCCACGATGAGCAGCGGGGAGCCGGCGTGCACGACCGCCGCACGCTGGTTCTCGTTCAGCCCCTCCAGGAGCGCCGCCGGGTCGATGACCGGGCGCGGGGCCCCGTCGCGGTAGTGCGTGTCCCGGGTCATGGGCACGTCGAACTTCCCGTCGAACAAGTCGTCCGGAACCGGTTCCGGAGCGCTGTCCTCGGGCGGCGGCGGGGGCTCTTCGTCCGTGGCCCGGGAAGGCCGCAGGTCCGCCAGGAAGCTGTCATCAAAGAGGCTGCTCATCGCCTCCCGAGTCTAGGCGGCCCCACTGACAACCCGCCCCGGGTTCCGGCCACCTTCCTCCCGAAGCCCGTCCGGCTTGCGCCTGCCTACGCCTCACCTACGCCACGCCCACACCTGGTCACGCTCCGCGACAGCGCCGCCTGCCCGGCCCCGGTGCCCCGGAAAGTAACGGAAATGTATCGGGCATAACGAACATCAACCTTCACACGCGCCACACGAGTTGGCTAGCGTGCTCCGCGGGCCGCTCGTCCTCCCACCGGCGAATCCCGCCGGGAACGGGTTGCCTCCGCCGAGTCCGACCTGTTCGGAGCCGGGGACCCACCGAAAACCTGGGGTGAATCGGTCCCGTACGCAGTACGGGACCGTAGGGCAACCTTCCGGACCATCCGCCCGAACCCGACAGCTAACCCGGTAGGCGGTCTACGGAAGGAGTCGCCTCCCTTGGCGTCGCACCGCAAGCCGCGGACCCGGACAGCCGGAATACGCACCGCCCCCGCCGTCGGCATCACGACGGCCGCCTTCACCTCCGTGGCGCTCCTGTCACAGACGGCGCAGGCGGCCCCCTCCGCACCGGCGAAGCCCAGCCTCGAAGAGGTGCGGAAGAAGGTCGACGACCTGTACCACCAGGCGGGCGTGGCCACCCAGAAGTACAACTCGGCCAAGGAGAAGACCGAGAAGCAGCGCAAGAAGGCCGACCGGCTGCTCGACGACGTGGCCGAGCGCGCGGACAGGCTGAACGAGGCGCGCCAGGAGCTCGGCTCCATCGCCGCCGCCCAGTACCGCACCGGGGCCGTCTCCCACACCGCCACGATGATGCTCGCCAAGGATCCGCAGGGTTTCTTCGACCAGAACCACCTGGCGGACCGGCTGACCAAGCGGCAGAAGAAGGCCGTCGACGACTACCAGGCTCAGCAGGTGTCGGCGACGAAGCAGCGTACGAAGGCCGCGCGGAGCGTGGAGACGCTGAGCGACTCGCGGGACGATCTCAGGACGAGCAAGGAGACCGTCCAGAAGAAGCTGGGCGAGGCGCGTGAACTGCTCTCGGAGCTGACCGCCGAGGAGAAGGCCCGGCTCGCCGCGATCGAGCGGAAGAGGGAGCGCGAGGCCAAGCGCAAGGCCGAGGAGCTGGCCCGCAAGGAGGCCGCCGAGGCGGAGCGCAAGCGCAAGGCGGAGGAGGCGGCCCGGAAGGAGCGGGAGGAGCAGGGGCAGGGAGAGGGCCAGGACTCCGGATCGGGTTCCGGCGCCGGCTCGGGTTCAGGCTCGGGCTCTGGCGAGGGCTCGGGCTCCGGTGGCGGCTCGGGCTCCGGAAGCACCGACGGGAGTTACGCCACCAAGGCCGCGAAGGTCATCGACTTCGCGGAGGCACAGATCGGCAAGCCGTACGTCTGGGGCGCGACCGGGCCCGACTCCTACGACTGCTCCGGGCTCACCCAGGACGCCTGGAAGGCGGCGGGGATCACCCTGCCCCGCACCACTTGGGACCAGGTGAAGGCCGGCACGACCGTGAAGACCGCCGACGCCGAGCCGGGCGACCTGGTCTTCTTCTACGACGACATCAGCCACGTGGGGATCTACATCGGCGGCGGCAAGATGATCCACGCCCCGAAGCCGGGCGCCAAGGTCCGCGTCGAATCGATCTACTACATGCCGATCCACAGCGTGGTGCGCCCGGCATAGCCGCGGAAAGTCACCCTCTACGCGCGCGTGGCCCGCACTCCCGAAGGAGCGCGGGCCACGCGCGCGTAGAGGGCCGGTTGCGGGGATCAGGTCCACAGCACGGCGATGAAGATGTTCGCCGTGGTCAGCAGCCCCACCGCGCCGAACACACCCTTGTCGATCTTCTCCTCGTCCCGCTTCACATAGACCAGCGCGAGGATCACGATCAGCACGGCCATCTTGATGCCGATCTTGATGTTGTTGACCGCGTTGCCGTCCGCCTGGTTGAGACCCACGAGGGCGACGCCGGTGACGAGCATGATCAGCGCGCCGTGCAGCATCGCGGGACCGAAGCGGGCGGTGCCCTGGCCCATCTGCTTCATCTGGGTCAGGAAGCCGCCCAGGAGCGAGGCGATGCCGATGATGTGCAGGCCGACGAAGAGATGGATGAGTACGTCCATGGGCCGGAGCCTAGCCCGGACCCGTACCGCTCCCCGCAGGCGGCCCCATAGCACCCTCCGCCGGGCCGCCAGGGCGCGAACCGTCACATTGGTCACGGCCGTCCGCCAAGCCGTCACCGACCCGTCAGCAGCACGGACAGGCGCAGTAACGATTCCGACCTTCTCCGGCAGTTGCGCACAATCCACCTCCACGCCGTGACGCCCACGTTTAGCGTCCTCACCAGGTGACCGGCTCCCCACCGCCGCCCCGCTCAGGGCGGCAGTCGGCCACCACCGCCGAGAAACCCGGCGGCGGCCCGCTCCCCCTTTGCGGGCCGCCGCCGGCCAGGTAAGGAGCTCCTCCGTGGCAGCGCACCGCAAGCCCCGACAGCGCTCGCTCAGCGGCCACACGGCCCGCACCGCCGTCACCCTCGCCCTCGCGGGAGCCGCCTCGGTGACCGCGCTCGACGGCTCCGGGCACGCGGATCCCCGGCCCGGCCTCTCCGAGGTGAAGTCCAGGGTCGACGCGCTCTACCGCGAGGCGGAGATCGCCACCGAGAAGTAC
Source organism: Streptomyces sp. NPDC015345 (assembly GCF_043078805.1). NCBI lineage: Bacteria > Bacillati > Actinomycetota > Actinomycetes > Kitasatosporales > Streptomycetaceae > Streptomyces > Streptomyces sp. NPDC015345. The sequence goes on from NZ_JBIBTX010000003.1 coordinate 788,398, forward strand.
AACGGCGCGAAGGAGAAGGCCGAGAAGGCCGAGGAATCGCTCGGCGAGCTGCGCGACGAGGCGGCCCGCAAGGCGGAGAAACTCAATGCCGCCCGCAACAGCCTGGGTTCGTACGCGACAGCGCAGTACCGCGCGGGCGGCATCGACCCCTCCGTGCAACTCGCGCTCTCCTCGGACCCCGATCAGTTCCTGGACCGCGCCTCCCTCGCCGACCGGGCGGGCAGCCGGCAGGCCGCGGCCATCGGCGGCGTACGCAAGAAGCTCCGGGAGTTCGACCAGCTGCGTACGGAGGCCGACGACCTTCTGGCCACCCTCCGCGCACGCCAGGCGGACCTGAAGAAGCACAAGAAGACCGTCACCGGCAAGCTCGGCGAGGCCAAGCGGCTGCTGGCCCGGCTCACCGAGGAACAGCGCGTGGAGTTCGCGAAGCTCGCGGACGAGGACCAGGGCGGTCACAGCGGCCGGGCCGACCGTTCCAAGGCCCGTGACACACCCCCGAGCGGCGCCGCCAAGGCGCCCAACGCCCGCGCCGCCACCGCCGTTTCCTACGCGTACAAAGCCATCGGCAGCCCCTACGTGTGGGGCGCGACGGGCCCGAGCGCCTTCGACTGCTCAGGGCTGATCCAGGCCGCGTACCGCTCGGCGGGTGTGTCGCTGCCCCGCACCACCTACGCCCAGATCGCGGCGGGCGAGCGTATCCCGCGCTCCGCGTTGCGCCCCGGTGACCTGGTGTTCTTCTACTCGGGCATCACCCACGTCGGCATGTATGTGGGCAACGGCCAGATGATCCACGCCCCCAACCCGAGCGCCCGGGTCCGGCTCGCCCCGATCGACCAGATGCCGTTCGCCGGTGCCACGCGGGTGGCGTGAAGTGACCCGGCGGCTCGCAGTACTGTCGGGTCCATGCCCAGCCGTACGTTGCCGCCACCTCCCCCGCCCCCGTATCTGCGCACCTGGCCCGACCGGCAGGCCCTGCTGACCGACCGCGGCTTGGCCCTTCATGAACTGCGCAGGCGGCATCTGGGAGTGCACCGGCTCCTCTTCCTGTGGCTGTGCGGAGCCGCTGCCGTCATCGGCTGGGCGCTGCTGATGCAGCCGGTCAAACTCATCGAGGACGAGGACGCCACGGGCATCATCCTCGGCCCGGTCCTCGCGGTCCTCGGCCTCGCGGCGCTGGCCCCCGCTGTGGTCGGCGTCGTCTTCAGCATCCGCCGCGACCGGCGGATACGGGAACTCGCCGATGCCTGGGTCACGTTGGACCGCCACCCGGCGTCCGACGCCCGGCTGCGCGCCCCCGGCCTCAGCCTCCTCTGGATCCTGTCCTCCCTCGCCGTGTGCGCGCTCGGCCTGTGGGTGTCCTTCGCGTCGGCCGCCTACGCCGAACCTGGCCGCCAGACCTACGCCGACGTCGTCCTCGGCATGGGCGTCGGCCTGATCCTGTGGCTGACGGGCCTGCTGGGCGCGGCCAAGGCCCTCGGCCACTACCGCTGGGCCCTGCGGAGGCTCGGCGCCGCCCCTGCCCCGACACCGGCCCCGGCACGTGGCGGCATCCCGCACTGAGGCCCGCAGGTCTCACGCGCAGGCCATGCCCCCTCAGACCAGCCGTCGCGCCGTCGCCCACCGCGTCAGCTCATGGCGGTTGGACAACTGGAGCTTCCGCAGGACGGCCGAGACATGCGACTCGACCGTCTTCACGGAGATGTAGAGCTGCTTGGCGATCTCCTTGTACGCGTACCCCCGCGCGATGAGCCGCAGGACCTCCCGCTCGCGCTGCGTGAGCCGGTCCAGGTCCTCGTCGACCGGGGGCGCGTCGGTGGAGGCGAAGGCGTCCAGCACGAAACCCGCCAGCCGCGGCGAGAACACCGCGTCGCCGTCCTGCACACGGAAGATCGAGTCGACCAAGTCGGTGCCCGTGATGGTCTTGGTGACATAGCCGCGGGCACCGCCCCGGATGACACCGATCACGTCCTCGGCGGCGTCGGACACCGAGAGCGCCAGGAAGCGCACGGGGTTCTCCGCGTCGGACATCAACGGCGCGCAGCGGCGCAGCACTTCCACGCCGCCACCCCCGGGGAGGTGCACGTCGAGGAGGACGACCTCGGGGCGCGCGGCCGTGATGACCGTGACCGCTTGGTCGACGTCGGCGGCCTCACCGACCACCTCGACGCCCGTGATCTCGGTCCGGCCGATCTCCGCCTGCACCCCGGTGCGGAACATCCGGTGGTCGTCGACCAGGACGACTCGCACACGACGCCCGCCCGCACCGCCTTCGTCCGACCCGGTCGGCTCCGCGGGTTCCCCCGCCTCGGTCGCGTCGCTCATGTCGTCGCCGTCCTCTCCATCTCCAGCTCGACTTCCGTGCCGCCGCCCGGCACCGCGCGCAGTCGCGCCGTGCCGCCGTTGCGCTGCATGCGGCCGATGATCGATTCTCGTACGCCCATGCGGTCGTCCGGTACCGCGTCCAGGTCGAATCCGGGGCCGCGGTCCCGGACGGACACAAACACCGTCTCTCCCTCGACTTCGGCGAAGACCTGCACCGCGCCGCCCTCGCCACCGTACTTGGCGGCGTTCACCATGGCCTCCCTCGCGGCCTGCATCTGCGCGGTCAGGCGGTCGTCGAGCGGGCAGTCGCCGACGACGACGACCTCGATCGGGACGCCGTGCTTGTCCTCGACCTCCGCCGCGCTGTGGCGCACCGCTTCGGCGAGGGTGTCGGGCTCCTCGTCCTCGTCCTTGCCGTTGCCCTCGGGTTTGTAGAGCCAGGCCCGCAGGTCGCGCTCCTGGGCCCGGGCGAGGCGGCGCACCTCGCCCGGGCTCTCCGCGTTGCGCTGGATCAGGGTGAGGGTGTGCAGGACGGAGTCATGGACGTGGGCGGCGACCTCGGCTCTCTCCTGGGCGCGGATGCGCATCAGCCGCTCCTCGGAGAGGTCCTGCGCCATGCGGACGAGATAGGGGCCGGCGAGGAGCGCGATGCCGACGAGCACCGCGAGGGCGGCCTGGAGCACGGCGCCCAGGTGGGCGGCGGAGCCCTGGAGCACGAAGATGCCGGTCACCCCGGCGCCGACCAGGAGGACACCGGCGGCCGAGCGGGCGAGCGTCAGGGTGCGTCTGCGCCTGCCCACGGCCATCCAGCGGGCCCGGCGGGCGTTGTCGGCCTGCCGCCAGACCAGGGCGACGCCCGCGGCGACGAGCAGGGTGGGGACGACATACGCCTTGGTCGAGCCGTCCAGGTCCACGTTGCCGACGAAGACCATGGAGACGACGACCATCGCGAGGAGCGCGACGATCTGTCCCTTGTCCGGCTTGCGGGCCACGAGTCTGCGGCGGCCGTCGGCGGATGTCTCGCTCGTGACGGCCGCGGGTGGCCGCTCGGCGTCGACACCGCCGATACCGAGCGGGACGAAGAACCAGAACGCCGCGTACAGCAGAGCGCCGAGGCCGTCCGCCGTGAACAGGCCGACGAAGACGAGCCTGACCCAGATCACGGGCAGTCCGAGATGTCCCGCGAGACCGCGTGCGACACCGCCGAGCCAACGCCCGTCACCGCTGCGGTAGAGCTTGCGCAGCGGTCGGACGTCGTCGAGGGGAGGTGCGGCGGCTTCCGGCATGCCTCGATATTCACACGCGGGCGCGGACGGGGGCATCAGGGTCGATCCCCGAGACTTCCCTGATCTCGACCCCTGCCCCGCCCCTGTCAGGGTGCGAGCCCGAGGAGTCTCAGGGGAGATATCAGGGTCGGGCCAGGGTCTTCCCGACTGCCGCGGCGGGCTCGGGGCGGTCACCATGGACACATGACAGATCAGCAGCCCGCCGAGACGGAGACCGAGGCCGCCATCCGCGACGCCCTGCGCGATGCGTACGGCGCGCCGGACGCTCCCGCGGCCGGTCATGAGCCGGGCCTGCCCGTGGAGGAGCGCAAGTTCCGCCGCGACCGTCGGCACAGAAGGCTCGGCGGCGTGTACGCGGGGCTCGGGCGGCACTGCGACATGGACCCGGTGATCTTCCGCATCGGCGTCGCGGTCCTCGCCATCACAAGCGGCCTCGGCCTGGTCTTCTACGGCTTCGCCTGGCTCTTCGTGCCGTACGAGGACGAGGAGGAGAACGAGGCGCGCAGGCTCCTCTCCGGCCGGGTGGACGGCCAGGCGCTGACGGCCGTGCTCTTCGCGCTCGTCGGCTGCGGCGTCTTCCTCACCTTGTTGAACAACGGCGGGGCGCTCACCTTCGCCGCCGTCCTGACCCTTCTCCTCGCGGGCGCGGGGTATTGGTCGCAGCAGCGCGGGGCCCCGGACTCGGACCCGGTCGCCGCACAGGCCGCGGCGGACGCCCCGCCCGAGGCGAAGGCCCCGCCCGTCGCCGGGAGTCCTTCCTGGTGGCGTGACCCGATCGTCAAGGACGGCACACACGACGGGCTCTCCGGCTACTTCTGGGGGCCGGAAGGCCTCGACATCGCCTACCAGCCGACGGGCCACCAAGGCGTGCCCCGCGCCGAGACCGCTGCCGCCCCGCCGCCCAAGCCGCGCGGGCCGCGGTGGATCGGCGGCTGGGTGCTCCTCTTCGCCTTGGTCGCCGGCGGTCTCGGCACCGGCCTGACCTGGGAGAGCCAGCCCCTCGGCACGACGCTTCAGACCGGCCTGGCCTGCGCGCTCGCGGTGTTCGGTCTCGGCATCGCGATCAGCGCCTTCCTGGGGCGCACGGGGGCGGGTTCGATCGTGCTCGCGGTGCTCACCGCCGGGCTCCTCGCGGCCACGGCGGCCCTCCCGAAGAACATCACGACGCACTACGCCCGCACCGACTGGATACCGGCGACGACAGCGGACGTCCGCCCCCAGTACGAACTGGGTCTCGGTACGGGCACACTCGACCTGAGCAAGATCGACGTCGGCAAGGGCCGGACGCTGGAGATCAGCGCCGAGGCCGGCGCGGGTGACCTCAGGGTGATCGTGCCGAAGGACGCCACCGTGCGGCTGCACGCGGAAGTGGGCGTCGGCGACATCGTGTTGCCGAACGACAAGGGCAAAGACCTGGACATCGCACCGGGCCGGGAGAAGAAGGTGACGCTGAAGCCGCCCACCGGTGGCAAGGACGGCGGCACGATCGATCTGCGGCTCGAAGTGGGCGTCGGACAAGCGAAGGTGGCCCGTGCTACGTCATGAACTTCACCCCGGCAAGCTGGTGGCAGGCCTCTCCCTGCTGGCGGTCGCCGTCGTGTACGTGGGCGACGCGGGCGGCGCGTGGGAAGCGCCGTGGTTCGTGGCGCTCCCCCTGGTGATGGTGGGCCTGCTGGTCGCGGGCGTGGCGGCGGCGATCCATGGGATACGCCCGCACGGCCCGGCCCGTCGCAGCGGCCGCACCCGGGGCGGCGAGGAGCCGCGGGAGTAAGCCCCAATCATCGGTGGCCGCGAGCCCAGGGCTTGGCGGAGTCCCAGGGGTCCCCTCGGCGGGCGGCGAGCATGGCGTCCACGGAGAGGACGGAGGCCCCGGCGAGCACCAGCGGCAGCCATGCCATCAGGTACGCCAAGTCGTTGCCGTAGTAGTAGGGCTCCTCGGCCCAGCTGACGGTCAGCCACAGGCTGAGCGAGATCAGCGCACCACCCAGAGCGGCGACGCGGGCGAACAGGCCGAGCAGGGTGCCGATGCCGACGATCAGTTCACCTAGGGCGATGGCGTAGCCGAAGCCGACGGGGTTCTTGAGGGAGAGGTCGACCAGAGCGGGGATCGCGGAGATGTCGCGGACGCCCTCCATCGTCGCGCCGATCGAGCCGACTCCGTCGGCGCGCATGAAGGTGCTGTCCGTGAGTTTGTCCAGGCCGGCGTAGATGAAGGTGACGCCGAGGAAGATCCGCAGAGGGAGCAGGGCATAGCGGGTGGCGGACCGCCGCCAGTCGTCCCGCCGTCGGTATCCGGTGTGGCTGTCCGTCCGCATGCCGTGAGCCATGGCTGTGCCGCCTCTCCCGTAGCCCGTCTTCCGACCATACGTAGGAGAAGGGTCCGCTGCTCACCGCTCTGCGGCGGGAATTTCACGACACCGAACATCGACGTCAAGGGGGGTCTGATGCGTCAGCCGAAGTGGGTCGGCCGATGGCTGGGGGTGTGGGCTCAGTCCGTGACGTCGATCGTGACGCGGTTCGTCTCCACACCCGCGGCGGTGACGACCTGCACGTCGACACGGCCCGGCTCGACATCGACCGGGACGGGCACGGTCAGCGTCGTGTCGGCCGGGTTGCTGAAGCCACCGGGCACCGGCACGAGCGGTACGTGGACATGCACGGCGCCGATCCGGACGACCATGCGGGCGAGCCGGTCCGCGTCACCCGCACCGGGTGGCACGAAGCCCGCGCCGCGGATCTCGATGTCGTCGCCGGTGCGGATCGGGGCGTCGAGATCACCGGCCTCCCGCGCCCGGACGACGGAGAGGATCACGGGACGGCCGCCTTCGGAGTACTTCCCCGCGAGGTATGTCGCGGCCGACACCAGGACCAGTACGGCGAGTCCCCAGGGCAGATCGGGCAGTTGCTCGGGCCGCCGCGCGAGGCGGACGGCGGCGAAGACCACGGCGACGGCGCTGACCAGGACGTACTGCGCGTCGGTGAAACTGCCGCGACCCGCGTCGTCGGTGAGCGGGTCGGCGGCCCGGGGCCGGTCCGCGGGCACCTTCTGGAGCCGCTGGCCCAGGACGCGCAGGCCGACGACCCTGCGGACGAGGACCGCGACCCCGCACACCACGGCGAGGACGGTCACGACCCCCGCGGCGCGGCCGAGTTCCAGCCCGGCGATCAGCTCGTCGCGTCGCCCGTGCCCGGAGGCCAGGGCCAGCTGCCCGGCGAGGACCAGCACCGAGAAGACGACCAGGAGCACCCAGCAGGCCGCCACGGCACGCGACGTGGAGAGCCGGTTGTCCTCGCCGATGACCGGTGCGAGGACGCCGCCGCGCTCCCGGTGGACGTATGCCGCGCCGGTCAGCAGCCCGCCCACGACCAGCCCGGCGAGTAGGCCCGCGGTACGCGCCGCCGTCCAGCCGGCGCCGATCGCGGTGAACGCCTGGACGAGGAGGAGGACGGCGAAGGAGCCCCAAACGACACCGAGTGTGCGTGTCCACAGGCGCCGCAGCCAGGCCTCGCCCTCTTCCCTGCCGCGCTCGGCGACGGTCCGGGCGGACTGCGTCAGCTCGTCCGACACCCACTGGCGCGACGCGCCCGCAGAGTGGGCGACGGCTGCGGGCAGCCCCTGCCCGGCCGCCAGTTCGTCCCGTCTGGTGAGGAACGCGGCCACGGCGCGCCGGTGCCCCTCGCGCGCGCCGTGTGGGCAGCCGCCGCACGTGCACCCTCCCCCGTGCGCATCTTGTCTCGCCTCCTGCACCGCCACCGCGTACGCCGCCTTCCCCAGCCTCGACGCCTGTGAGGCCTGTCGTGAACTTCCTTGCAGAGAAGGGGAATTGTGCCGCACTGAAAGGCGAACGAATCCCACGGGTCAGGTCAGCGGGGGTGAATGGGCCACACGCGTGTTGACGGGGTGGTCGAGGAGGCCGGCCGGTGGCTCAGGCCAGCAGGTCCGGTTCGCTACGGCTGATGTCCTGCCACAGCGACTGGTAGTTGATCCACGCGACCAGGTCACTGCCGAGTTGCTCGCGGGTCTGCACCGCCTGCTTGTGGCCGATCATCACCGGGCGGCCCGCGGCCCGTGCGCTCAACTGGACCTGGCAGGAGCGCTCCATGGAGAGAAACCACCAGGCCGCGGCGTCGACGGAGTCCCCCACGGTGAGCAGGCCGTGGTTGCGCAGGATCACCGCCTTGTGGCCGCCGAGCGCGGTCGCGATCCGGTGCCCCTCCTCGGCGTCCACGACGACGCCCGTGTAACCGTCGTACAGGGCGTGACTCTCGTAGAAGGCGCAGGCCTCCTGGGTGATCGGGTCGAGGAGTTCACCGAGCGTGGAGAGCGCGCGCCCGTGCAGCGAATGGCAGTGGGCGACGGCGACGACGTCGGGCCTGGCCAGGTGCGCCTGGGCGTGCACGGTGAAGGCGGCCTGGTTGACGTGATACCGCCCTTCGACCACCTGCCCTTCGGCGTTGGCGAGGACGAGGTCGCTGACGGTGATGTGCTTGAAGGGCATCCCGAAGGGGTTCACCCAGAAGCAGTCCGTGTGCTCCGGGTCCCGCGCGGTGATGTGCCCGGAGACCCCGTCCTCGTACCCGAGCCGCCCGAAGATCCGCAGCGCTCCGGCGAGGCGCTCCTTCCGGTACCGCCGTTCGTCCGCCGGCGAGTCGTGCACGGGCGGCATCGCGAACTGCAACCGTTCGACGGGTATCGGTGTGGGCGCCTGCATGTGTCCTCCATCCCTGGCTGTACGAGGCGGAAGGTACCGGTGGTACGTGCAGGTGAACAGGGGGGCGCCGCCCGGTGGGAGGGACGGGAGCGCGGGAGCGTGGAAGACCAGGAGAGTGGGGCGTGCAAAGGCGACAGGAGATGTCTGGTATCGGCGCCACACTCAAGGCATGTCGTACAACTGGGAAGCCTTCGCCGTGGCGGAGCCCGGACTCGCCGAGATCGTCGAGAAGCGCTTCGGGGTGTTCACGCACCATGTCCTCGCCACGTTGCGCAAGGACGGGTCGCCGCGTACCAGCGGGCTGGAAGTCCGTTTTCTGTCCGGGGAGTTGTGGTTGGGCATGATGCCCGGCTCCCGGAAGGCGCTGGACCTGCGCCGGGACCCGCGCTTCGCGCTCCAGTCGAATCCGGGGTCCGATCCGGAGATGGCGGACGGCGACGTCCGTATCGCGGGCCGGGCGGTCGAGGTGCGGGACCCACAGGTCGTCGCGCGGTATGCCGACGCGGTCAATCCGCCGGATCCGACGGCGTTCCATCTCTTCCGCACCGAGCTGACGGAGGTGGTCCGCACGTACATCGAGGACGGGAAGTACCTGGCGGTGCATCTGTGGAAGCCGGGCGCGCCGCTGCGGACGACGCGCCGGACCTGACCCGGCGACCTCCCACCCGGCGACCTCCCGCCGGGCGGCCTCCCGCCCGGCGATCTCCCAGCCGGCGGCTTCCCGCACCCCGACCAGCGCCGCACCCCGAAGACCCCCGCACCGCACACCTTGCACCGCACACCCCGCAAAGCGAACGGCGCCGTCTGCCTCGGGGGAGGTGGACGGCGCCGTTCAGGGCGTGCGGGAGGTCACTCCCACTCGATGGTCCCCGGCGGCTTCGACGTGACGTCGAGGACCACGCGGTTCACATCGGCGACCTCGTTCGTGATGCGGGTCGAGATCTTGGCGAGGACGTCGTACGGCATGCGCGTCCAGTCGGCCGTCATGGCGTCCTCGGACGAGACGGGGCGCAGCACGATCGGGTGGCCGTAGGTGCGGCCGTCGCCCTGGACGCCGACGCTGCGGACGTCCGCGAGCAGCACGACCGGGCACTGCCAGATGTCGCGGTCGAGACCGGCCTTCGTCAGTTCCTCACGGGCGATGGCGTCGGCCTCGCGCAGCAGGTCCAGGCGTTCCTTGGTGACCTCACCGACGATGCGGATACCGAGGCCGGGGCCCGGGAACGGCTGGCGCTGGACGATCTCGTCCGGCAGGCCGAGCTCGGCGCCGACCATCCGGACCTCGTCCTTGAACAGCTTGCGCAGCGGCTCGATGAGCTTGAACTCGAGGTCCTCGGGGAGGCCGCCCACGTTGTGGTGGGACTTGATGTTCGCCGTGCCGGTGCCGCCGCCGGACTCGACCACGTCGGGGTAGAGCGTGCCCTGGACCAGGAACTCGACCGGCTGGTCGCCGGGGGCCTCGGCGATGATCTCCGCCTGGGCCTGCTCGAAGACCCGGATGAACTCGCGGCCGATGATCTTCCGCTTCTCCTCGGGGTCGGAGACCCCGGCGAGGGCGGCGAGGAACCGCTCCTGGGCGTCGACGACCTTCAGCTGCACGCCGGTCGCGGCGACGAAGTCCTTCTCGACCTGTTCGGTCTCGTCCTTGCGCATCAGACCGTGGTCGACGTACACGCAGGTCAGCTGCGAGCCGATGGCCTTCTGCACGAGGGCGGCGGCGACGGCGGAGTCCACACCGCCGGACAGGCCGCAGATGGCGCGCTTGGTGCCGACCTGCTCGCGGATCGCGGCGACCTGCTCGTCGATGACGTTGTCGGTCGTCCAGTCCGGCTTGAGGCCGGCGCCGCGGTAGAGGAAGTGCTCCAGGACCTGCTGGCCGTGCGTGGAGTGCATCACCTCGGGGTGGTACTGCACGCCGTACAGCTTCTTCTCGTCGTCCTCGAAGGCGGCGACCGGCACGACGTCCGTGGACGCGGTGACCGTGAAGCCCTCGGGCGCCGCGCTGCACGCGTCGCCGTGCGACATCCACACGGACTGCTCGGTGGGCGTCCCCTCGAACAGGGTGGAGCCGGCCTTGGAGACGGCGAGCGGCGTACGGCCGTACTCGCGCGCGCCGGTGTTGTCGACGGTGCCGCCGAGGGTGGCCGCCATCAGCTGGAAGCCGTAGCACATGCCGAAGACGGGGACGCCGGCCTCGAAGAGGGCGCGGTCCAGGGTGGGCGCGTGCTCCGCGTACACCGAGGAGGGGCCGCCGGAGAGGATTATCGCCGCGGGCTTCTTGGCGAGCATCTCGGAGACGGGCATCGTGCTCGGCACGATCTCGCTGTAGACCCGTGCCTCACGGACGCGACGGGCGATGAGCTGGGCGTACTGCGCTCCGAAGTCGACGACCAGAACGGTGTCGGGAGCGGCGGCAGCGTGGGGCGCTGATGGCACGGCGGCGGCCTTCCGGCGTTGAGCGTTGAGCGAGAGGCTCAGTGCGTGTGCAGGGGGTCTGTTTTGTCGATTCTACCGGGCTCGACGTGGCCTTCCTCGTCGCATCCGACGGACCTTGCCCCCGGCGAGCGCCGTCTGGACAGCCGTCTCAGTATCCGAGCCGCCCGCCGGACGGATTGACCCGGCCCACGGGCGTGGGGGCATACTGGCCCCGTGAACAAGCACCTCGCCTTCCTCTTTACCTATGGCAACCGGCCCGCCGGCTGCCATGGTCGAGCTGCTTGATCCACTGACAAGCGACTTCCCAGGCGCCCCGGGCCGACAAGGCCCGGGGCGTTCTGTCATTTCCGGGCCTTGTCGCTCCGGGGCACCTCATCCGTCGACGGATCAACGGATCAACGGATCACGGGAATCACCGCCACCTCAGGAACCCGAACCCCGAACCCGGACCCCGAACCCGACAATCACGAGGAGCCCCACATGACCGCCACCACCACTGCCACCGCCACCACCCCCGCCGAGAAGACCGGCGCCCGCACCCCCGAAGCCGCCGGTGTGATCGAGAACGCCCGTGAGCGGATCGACGCGCTCGACGACCGGATCATCGGCCTCGTCCAGGAACGGATGGCCGTCTCGGCCGTGATCCAGGAGGCCCGGATCACCTCGGGCGGGCGCCGCGTGAACCTCTCCCGGGAGATGGAGATCCTCGCCCACTACAGGGACGCGCTCGGCAAGCCCGGCACGACGCTCGCGATGACGCTCCTGGAGCTGAGCCGCGGCCGTGTCTGAGCAGGCGTCCTGCGGACCGGACCCGAGTTCGGATCGCTTCTCACCCGTACGGCGCGTGACCGGTTCCGGCCGGGCTTCGTTGGTCCCGATGTCCGTGCCAGCCAGGGGCGGGCCGCAAGAACCACGCGTGGCTCCGCTGGAGCGATGAGGCGTACGGATCATGTCGTACGCCGTGGGACCTCGCTTCAGTGACGTGACCGGACGGCAGGGGACAGCAGCCCGGTCACCCAAGAGAACGGTCGGCTCCGGGGACGCCCGGGGCCGACCGGCCTCCGTCCCGACGGACCTCGAACCCCGAACCGCCTGCCGCCTGCCGCCGCGATCCCAGCGCCGCAGCCCGCTTACCTCACACCTCCGCCGCGGTGTCGCCCCGATCCCCGGTCTCCGGCCCTGTCCGGAATCCGCCGTCCGGCCCCCCGACCCTTATCGCTATAGATCGCTATAGATGGGGTCGAAATAGATGCGTCGAAATGGTTGCGTCCCCGAGAACCCATCGAGCACGATGCCTGGGAGGGCGGGCCGCGGGGTCCGTCCATCGCCTCACTGCCATTGGTCGATACCACGCGCGCGCCCTCAGTGCGCCGGGTCGGCCACCGGCGCACTGAACTGCGGCGCACTCCCCCGGCGCCGCCCCGAGGCACCGACGCCGCCCTGACGTCGGTGCCGACAGCGAAGGGCCCCGCGGATCCGTCCCGCGGGGCCCTTCGCGCTTGCAGGCGGCGACTCGCGACCTACAGCTTCTCGACCTTGGCGACCTGCGCCTCGACGATCTTCTCCGGCACGCCGAACTCCTTCGGCTTGAGCAGATTGATCGAGTAGAAGGCGGCAAGCGTCGAACCGCTGCGCACCACCGTGAAGCTCATCGGCGTCTTCTGGCCCTCGATGAGACCCACGACCTTGTACGAGACCGCCTCGTCGCCCGTCTTCGGGGCGGTCAGCGCCGCGACCTCGCGGTACTTGGAGCCGGCGTGCTCGTACGCCTTGCACTTCTGCGTGGCCGTGCGGAGACCGTCCATGACCTTCTCCGCGTCGTCCTGCTCATGGGCGAGCAGCGCGAGCGTGATGATCGTGGCGTCCAGTTCGTCGGGACCGGTCATGGTCCGGCCGAGGCGGGCCTTCGACGCCGGGTCGGTGGCGAACATGAACATGTCCGCGAGCGGCTGGCAGGTCGCCGGGGCGGCGGCCACGGTCTGTGCCGGCATGTCCGCGGCGGACAGCTTCTCGATCTTGTAGCCCTTGAGGTCGCCCTTGGCCAGCACCGCCTTCTCCAGGTCGGCGGCGGACAGCGCGGCCGCCTTCTTGGCGGACGGCTTCGAGTCCTGCGCGGACTTGGCCGGTTCCGACGGCTTCTTGCCGTCGTCGTCACTGCCGCACGCTGCCGTCAGGCCCAGCGCGACCGCGACGGACGCGGCCACGAGGGCCCGGGACACAGATGACTTCACGTTTCCTACCTTCATTCGCACGGCGCGGGGACAGACCCGCGCCGAGGCGAAATGAAAGCGGCAAACTCGCCAACTTTGCCAGCGATTTGCGTAACGATCAGAAACCACCGAAAAGGTTGTACGGGTCGCGTGTGAAACGCGTGTGAAATCAGAGCTTTCGGAGCTGCGCGTCGACGATCGCGGCCGCCACCTTCGGGTCCTCGTCCGCCTTGGGTGTGCCGATGCCCTCCATGCCGTTCCGCTCGGCCTCCTTGTCGTCCTGGACACCGGCGGGGTCGTACAGGTTCGACGCGTCGAAAACCGCGAGTGTGCCGCCGTCGCGCACGACCGTGACCGTCTGCCGGGCCACGTACTCGCCCTTGGGGTGGGCGAGTTTGTACGAGACCGCCTCGTCCCCCTTCTTGTCCGGTGTCTGCGGCTTGTCCGGTGCGGGCAGCGGCCTGACCCCGAAGTAGCGGTGGCCGCCGACGCGGAAGGTGGCGCACTTCTTCGACTTCGACGCCGCGCGCAGGCCGGCCATGACGCGTTCGGCATCCGCCTCGGCATAGGCGGACAGTCTGACGTCGGTCGTCGTGAGGTCCTTGCCGTCGGCGCCGGTCAGGATGCGGCCGACATGGGCCTTCGCCTTCGGGGAGTTGGCGGCGCCGGGGCCGGCGTCGGGGCCGAGGAGCGCGGCGAGCGGGGCGCACACGGCGGGGTCGGTCTTCCCGGCCGCCTCCGGAGCCTTCGGGGCCTTCGGGGCCTTCGAAGGCTCCGCGCCCGCGGAACCGGAGGAGGCGTCGCCGGCCTCCGGCTTCTCCACCTTGTAGCCCTTGACGTCACCCGCGACGAGGGCCGCCTTCTCCAACCGGATGGCAGCGCCGCCACCGCCCTTCGCGGAACCCGCGCCCGGCTTCGCCGACTTCTTGCCGTCGTCGCCGCTTCCGCCACAGGCCGCGGTCGCCCCGAGGGCGGCCACGACCGACACGGCCACCACGACTCGCGACACAGCTGACTTCACGTTCTTTCCCCCATACGTTCCCGGTCCGGCCGAGGACCCACCCTTCTACGACGGAAGAAGATCGCTTCCGGTTCCCCCCGCCCCTCCCCAACAGCCGTGCGCTCTCCCCAACAGCCGCTCAGCCTCACCAGCCCGCGAGCCAGAACCGGAACGGACTGAGCAGCACGATCGCCAGCGCCATGCCGCCGATCACGATCACGACGCTCCACACCCGGCGGCGGCGCTCGGAGCGCGGGTCGCGGCGCGGCCCCGTAGGCGCCGCGCGCCAGTCGTCGGGCCGCCACCGCACGGGCTCGGCGTCACGCCTCGCGCGCCGACGGCGCAACCGCCCCATGCGTTCGGCCTCTTGGCGCGCGGCCTCCTCGTCGAGGCGCCGCAGCCTTTCTGCCACCATGCGGGCCCGCGCGGACGGCTCCTTCGGCGCCGTCGAGCGGATGTCCCGCTCGCTGTCCTTCTCGAACTGCTTCCACACCTCGTCGGGTATGGCCAACGCTCTTCCCTCCCCGTGTCTCCTGTGGTTCCCCGCATCCCCATCGCCCCCTCGGGCGGGGGCAGTTCTACGGCACCCCGCCACAGGGACACAAGCCATGTGATCCACACCACATAAGAATTCTGTGAAAGCAAGGACAACCATTCACAGGGATCACAGGTCATGCATGCAGTAACAACAGACACATCCGCGGTCCCACCGCCGGGACCTTCCCTTTCCGCGCTGCCGACCGGGCGGCGCGCCGGACTTTATGAGGTCTCATGAAGCTTCGCCGTGCCATGGCAGCAGCGGCCGCCACGGCTGTCGTAGCGCCGCTGGCGCTCCTGTCCGCGCCGGCCGCGTCCGCGACGGGGGGACCCGCCTCCTCGGTGGGCGCGCCGGCCGGGCAGGGCGAGGCCCCCGCCCCCACGAACACGACCACCGACGCACCCAAGCAGCCCCCTGCCCCGACACAGGACCCGACGCAGGACACGCAGGACCCGACGCACAAGCCGACGCACAAGCCGACCAAGAAGGCTCCCCTGCCGAAGCCGAAGCTTCCGGTCGAGAAGCCGACGAAGCCGGGGGAACCGGGTGAGGCGGGCGGGACCGCGGAGGACGAGGACGAGGGCGAGAGGAAGCCGGCCCCGTGCAAGGTCGCGGGCGGCGACGTGCAGGACCCCGACTCCGTGCTGGAGATCGAGCTCTCCGGCCTCCCCAAGAAGATCGTCGCGGGCAGCGGCTGGCACCCGTTCGAGCTGTCCGCCACCAACCCCACCGACGAGCCGCTCGGCGAGGTCGAGTGGACCATGTTCGTGAACGGCAAGTCGAAGAACGCCGACGGGCAGAGCCGACTGCGGAAGTACGCCACCCTCCAGTACCTCGACCCCGAGACCGAGACCTGGAAGTCGACCAGGGGCGGGGGCGGCGGCCTCGCCTTCGATGTCATCGAGCTCGGCGCCGAGGAGACGGCCGACATCGACCTGCGGCTCAAAGTCGACGCCAAGGCCCCGGCCGGCAAGGGCTACGCGATCGGCCTCGGCGATTACGTGGACTCCGAGCTGGACTGCACGCGCAACTCCTTCGCGAACCAGCCGCTGACCATCCGCAAGCCCGGTGACCAGGCCGAGCACCCGGGCACACCGAAGCCGACCCTCACGCCGACCGTGCGGCCCTCGGCGACGCCGTCCGCGACCGCGACCGCCGCGCCGCAGCCGCAGGGCACCGCCAGTGGGCCGGTGAACGGCAGCCTCGCCGAGACCGGTTCCAGCTCGGCACTGCCGACCATCGGCCTCGTCGGCGGCGCCGCCGTGGTCGTCGGCGCGGGCGCGGTGTTCGTCGTACGTCGCCGCAAGGCCGACACCGCCGCGTAGCCGGCACCGCCGCGTAAGTCACAGCGGCACCTGATCACGCGGAAGGACCTGCGCTCGGAGGGGGGCGCAGGTCCTTACGTGTATCAAGTGCCGCTATCAGTACCGCTACTGCTCGGGCGCCGCCGACGGCATCGCCGGCATCCCCAGGAACGGCAGCTTCAGCGCGCCGAAGGCGTCCGCCGGGACCGCCGGGGTCTTCGGCTCCACGGCCGCGAGCCGCTCGTACGGCCGGCCCTGCGCCGGACGCGGGTCCTCGCCGCCCTTGTTGGGCCAGAAGGACATCGCCCGCTCGGCCTGCGCGGTGATCGTCAGGGACGGGTTCACGCCGAGGTTCGCGGAGACCGCGGCGCCGTCGACCACCGAGATCCCCGGGTGGCCGTAGAGCCGGTGGTAGGGATCGATGACGCCGGTCTGCGCCGAGTCGCCGATGGGGCAGCCGCCGAGGAAGTGGGCGGTCAGCGGAGTGCCCATCAGCTCGCCGATGTTCGAACCCGCGAAGCCGTTGATCTCCTGGGCCAGGAGCGTCGCCGCGCGCGTCGCCTCGGGGATCTGGTCGGGGTTCGGCGCGCCGTGGCCCTGGCGGGCGGTGAGCAGGCCCTTCCCTAGGCCCTTCTCCTTGCGGTACGTGGTCAGGGAGTTGTCGAGCGACTGCATGACCAGGCCGATGATGGTCCGCTCCGACCAGCGCCGGTTGGAGAGCGAACGGAACAGGAGCGAGGGGTGGCGGGCCACGTTGCCGAGCCAGCCGGCGACCCGCGCCTTGCCGCCCCGCACGCTGTACGGGACCTGGAGCACCGTCAGGCTGCCCATGGCGTTGGACTTCTTGCCGTAGCGGACGGGCTCGATGTGGGTGTTCGCGTTCGGGTGGATCGACGAGGTGATGGCGACGCCCTTGGTGAAGTCGGCCCGCTTCGCGCCGTGCCGCTCGCGGTAGCGGCGGTCGGTGGTCTGGGCGCCCACGAGCGCCTCGGAGTTGGTGCGGGTCAGCGTGCCGAGGCGCGGGGAGACGCGGGGCAGCAGGCCGCTGTCCTTCATGCGGTGCAGGAGTGTCTGCGTGCCGTACGTACCGGCGGCGACGACGACCTTGCGGGCGCGGAACGTACGCCCCTTGCCCTTGCGCTTGGCGTCGGTCGGCAACGTCCCGACGGCGAAGCCGCCGCGCGAGTCCTCGGTGAGGGTGACGACGGAGGTCATCGGGTGGATGACCGCGCCCGCCTTCTCCGCGAGGTAAAGGTAGTTCTCGTTGAGGGTGTTCTTCGCGCCGTGCCGGCAGCCGGTCATGCACTCGCCGCACTCGGTGCAGGCCCGCCGCGCCGGTCCCGCGCCGCCGAAGTAGGGGTCGGGGACCTCGCCGCCGGGCCGCGTCGTCACCGTACCGTCCGCGTCGTCCTTGTCGCCGAAGAAGACGCCGACGGGCGCCATGTGGAAGGTGTCGCCGACACCCATCGCCTCGGCGGTCGCCTTCAGGTGGACGTCGGAGGGCGTCGTCGTCGGGTTGAGCCGCACGCCGAGCATGCGCTTGGCCTGCTCGTAGTAGGGGCGCAGCTCGTCCTGCCAGTCCGTGATGTCCTTCCACTGCGGGTCTTCGAAGAACGGGGCGGGCGGTACGTAGAGCGTGTTGGCGTAGTTCAGTGAGCCGCCGCCGACTCCGGCGCCCGCGAGGACCATCACGTTGCCCAGCAGGTGGATGCGCTGGATGCCGAACAGGCCGAGCGCCGGGGCCCAGAGGTAGTTCTTCAGGTCCCAGGAGTTCTTGGGCAGCGTCGCCCGCGTGAAGCGCCGCCCGGCTTCGAGCACGCCGACGCGGTAGCCCTTCTCCGTCAGGCGCAGCGCGGACACGGCGCCGCCGAAGCCGCTGCCCACGACGACTACGTCGTAGTCATACTCGTCGTCGCCCGCCTGGATCCGGGCAGAGCTCTCCTGTGACATCGACTCTCCTCGTCAAATTGCCCGCGGCCGTCTGTGGTTGCTCGCGCGGTTCCCCGCGCCTCTTACGGGGCGCTGCTAACGCAGTCGGAACGCTTTCATGACCTTCAGGCTCGTGGTCATGAACGCCGCGTACTTCTCGTCGTCCAGGCCGAAGGAGGGGGCAAGCGGCATCAGCCGCTGCTGGGCGACGGTCTGGGCCTCGGTGAACTTGAGGATGCCCTCGGAGCCGTGCCGGCGGCCGAGGCCCGAGTCCTTCATGCCGCCCATCGGGGACTGCACGCTGCCGTAGGCGGGCGCGTAGCCCTCGTTGACGTTGACCGTGCCGGTGCGCAGGCGGGCGGCGATCTCGCGGCCGCGGCGGCCGTCCTTCGTCCAGACCGAGGAGTTGAGGCCGTACGACGTGGAGTTGGCCAGCTCGATCGCCTCGTTCTCGTCCGTGAAACGGTAGACGGAGACGACCGGGCCGAAGGTCTCCTCGGTGCAGACCGCCATGGGCGCCTCGACTCCGTCCAATATGGTCGGCTCGAAGAAGTACGGGCCTATGTCGGGGCGTGCGACGCCGCCCGCGACCAGCGTGGCGCCCTTGGCGACGGCCTCCTCGACGTGCCGGGTCACGGTCTCCAGCTGCCGTTCGCCGACGAGCGAGCCCATGTCGGCGCCGTACGTGAGGGACGTGCCGAGCCGCATCGCCTTCGTCCGCTCGGCGAAGCGCTCCAGGAACCGGTCGGCGATCGACTCGTGGACGTACAGCCGCTCGATGGATATGCACAGCTGGCCCGCGGAGGAGAAGCAGGCGCGCACCGCGCCTGCGGCGGCCTTGTCGACGTCGGCGTCGTGCATGACCAGCATGGCGTTCTTGCCGCCGAGTTCGAGCGAGACGCCGACCAGGCGGGCCGCGGCGCCCTGCGCGACCTCGCGGCCGGTGCGGGTGGAGCCGGTGAAGGAGACGTAGTCGGCGTGCCTGACGACCTCGGGGCCGACGACCGGGCCCTCGCCGAGGACGACCTGGAAGACCTCGGACGGCAGGCCCGCCTCGATGATCAGGTCACGGGCCCACAGGGCGGTCAGGCAGGTCTCCGTGTCGGGCTTCATCACGAGGGCGTTGCCCGCGACGAGGGCGGGGAGCGCGTCGCCGATGGAGAGTTCGAGCGGGTAGTTCCAGGGGGCGATCTGCCCGACGACGCCGCGTGGCTGGCGGTTCTCGGTGACCTTGGTGAGCGTCGGGACGACGCCGGTGTGCCGCTTGGGGCTCAGGTACGAGGGGGCCTTGCGGCCGTAGTGCCGGGCGGCGACCGCGACGGCCTGGATCTCCTCGTGGGCGTGGAGGCGGGCCTTGCCGGTCTCCAGCTGGATCAGGTCGAGCACCTCGGCCTGGCGCTGGAGCACCAGGTCGTGGAAGCGGAGCAGGACGGCCGCGCGCTGCCGCACCGGGGTGCGGGCCCAGGCGATCTGGGCGGTGCGGGCCCGCTGGAAGGCGGTGGCCACGTCATCGGGGGTGGACTCGGGCAGGTCGGCCAGCTTCTCGCCGGTGAGCGGCGTGTGGTTGGCCGTGCGCCCCGACCCGATGACGTCACGGGTGAGCTGGGCTATCAGCTCCGGCGTGACCACGTCGGCGGCGGTACGCGCGCCTTCGGGGGCCGGGGCGGTCGGGTTGGTTCCGAGGGGCGCTGCGGTGGCCTGCGAGTCCGTCATGCTCGTGAGAGTAGGCCCACGTCGGGGTTTTGGGTACCCATCGGTAACGGGCTTCACGAGCAACTCACACGACGCCAGTGATTGCTGGCGACAAAGCCGCTGATCAGGGCGTTGTCACGGCACGCACCCCTCCTAGGGCCTTTCAGAGCTTGTCGATCTCCAGCTCCGCGATGGCGGTCTGCGCGACCTCGCGGCCGCGGGCCGTGAAGTCGCCCTTGCCCGGGTAGTCGATCCACAGCCGGTACATGTCGCCCGACCTGGTCCGGTAGTAGAAGATCTTGGCCTCGTGCGGCAGCTCGGTCTGCGAGTCGGTGTACGTGACCGTGTTCACGGCGGCGGCCCGGTCCTTGAACTTGGTCTCCTTGGTCTTCCCGTCCGGCGCGGGATCGCTGTCCATGTCGCTGAACAACGACTCGCCGCTCTCCTTGAACTTCTCCATGTCGGCGTACGCCTGGGCCGCCGAGGACCCGGCGATGTCCTGGGACGTGTCGGTCTTCTCGGCGCGGTCGAGCGTGATGAAGATGGCGCCGCTCGGGTCGTCGTAGCGGATCCAGCTCTCGTTCGTGTCGGTCGGTTCCGGCTTGCTCTCCACGTAGTGCGCCGGCGCGGAGACGGTGGCGGCGACCACTGCCGCCTTGTGCTTCTTCCAGCCCTCCGCCTGCGACGCGCCTTCGAAGGGGTTCACCGCCACCAGCACGCCCGCCGCCACCGCCGCGACGACCACTCCGGCCATGACGGCCAGCGCCTTGCGGCTCAGGAAGACGCCCTTGCCGTTACGTCCGTCGCCGCCGCCCGCGACCGTGACGACCTGCGTCGGCGCGGGCTGCGGCGGCTTGGCCGCTTCCTCCAGGAGGGCGCGGACCCGCGCGGCGTCCGGGCGCTGCGCGGGGTCCTTGGCCAGCAGGCCGTTGATGGCGCGGGCGAGCGGTCCCGAGGCCGAGGCGGGCGCGGCGGGCGTCGCGTTGAGCACCGACTGGAGCGTCGCCGGGGTGTTGCTGCGGCGGAACGGCGAGACGCCCTCCGTCGCCGCGTACAGCACGACGCCCAGCGACCAGAGGTCGGAGGCCGGTCCCGGCCGCTGCCCGAGGACCCGCTCCGGGGCGATGAATTCGGGCGAGCCGACGAAGCCGCCGGTGTCGGTCAGGTTGGTCTCGCCCTCGATCTGGGCTATGCCGAAGTCGGTGAGGATGACCCGGTCGTGCCTGCCGAGCATGACGTTGTCCGGCTTCACGTCACGGTGCAGGATGCCCGCCTGGTGCGCGGCGTCCAGGGCGTTCAGGACCTCCAGGCCGATGCGCGCGGCGTCACGGGCGTCCAGCGTGCCCTCCTGGAGCGCGGCGCCGAGCGAGCGGCCCTGCACCAGCTCCATGACGATCCACGGCTGCCCGTCCTCGACCGCCACGTCATGGACGTTGACCACCGAGGGGTGGTCCAGGCGAGCGGCGGCGCGTGCCTCGCGGCGCATCCGCTCGAAGGCGTTGGCGCGCTCGCGCTCGGGCAGGTGGTCGGGCAGGCGCGGCTCCTTCACGGCGACCTCGCGGTCCACCGTCTCGTCCTTGGCGCGCCACACGGTGCCCATGCCGCCGTGGCCGAGCTTGGCGAGCAGCCGGTAGCGGCCCGCGATCAGCCGCCCGGCGCCGGGGTCGGGGGCGGGGTGGGGCTGCGCGTACGGATTGGGCTGCCCCGGAACACCTGACTGTCCTGCCACACCGGGCTGCCCCGGAACACCTGGCTGTCCTGCCACACCCGGCTGCCCCGGAACAGCGGACTGCCCAGGAACACCGGGCTGCCCCGGGACACCAGACTGCCCCGGGACACCAGGCTGCCGCGGCGGCTGCAAGCCGAAACTCGTGGGCTCGTACGGGCCGTAGGAGGCTCCCCCGTCATGACTCATGCCCCATGCCTACCCTGCCGGGTACCTCCGTTTCCAGCCAGGCCCCCCACTTGTGACCTGGGTGATGCACGCGACGGGACACCGTCCACGTACGTGTCCAGTCGACCGCGTACGTGCCTGGTCACCGGCGTACGAACGTGTCCACCGCCGTGTCGAAGTACTTCCGCGTCTGCTCCGCCTCCGCCGCCGGTCCCGAGACCCACACGTCGTACATCCGGCCGCCCTCCTCCCAGCACAGGTCGTACGTGTGCCGCTCGCCGGCCGGTTCCTCGAAACCGTCCCACGTGAACTCCAGGAGGGCGGCCGGGCGGCCGTTGCGCGTGGTCTCGGTGATCTCGCCACCGCGGTAACCGGGGTTGGTCCGCGGCCCCTCGGCATCCGCGCGGCGCTGCGCGGCGAGCGGGCCGCCGGGCTCCCGCGCGGACTCCTTGATGCCGATGCGGTAGGTGCCGCTCGGCGAGACGTAGAAGACGCGGGGCCCCTCGCTCTGGCGCGCGAAGCCCTTCGGCACGGCGATCGTGAAGCCCTCCGGGTCCTTCGCCAGGCGGTAGCCGTCGGGCGGCTGAGGGGTGGACGGCCGGGGCGTACGGGTGCTCTGGGTGACCGTCACGGTGGGCGTCGGGCCGCTGACGGAGGTGGAGGGCGAGGCCGAGTTCGCCGGCGTACCGCCGTCCCCGTCCCGGCCGAGCAGCAGCGCGGCGGCCGAGACCCCGGCCCCCGCCACGGCTGCCGCCAGCGCCCCGGCGATCAGCATGACCCGCCCCTGACGGCCGCGCGCCGCGCCCGGCTCCGGGAGCCCGGCGCCCGGCCTGCCGTGCACCGGTCGCGCGGGCATGTGCCCGGTGTCGACGTACGCCCGCAGCAGCCGCTCCGCCCCCGCCGCGTCGAGGCGCCGCCGCGGGTCGCGCTCCAGGAGGCCGAGGACGGCCGGGAGGAGCGGCGCCGCGCTGTCCGGCGGGCGTATCTCCTCGTAGACCACGGCGTGCAGGACGCCGCCGATGGAGTCCCTGCGGAAGGGCGACTCACCGGCCAGCGCGGTGACGAGCAGCGCGCCGAGCGACCACAGGTCCGACTCCGGTCCGGTCCGCTCCCCCGCGATGCGCTCGGGCGCGGTGTACTCGGGCGAGCCCACGAACGACCCCACCTCCGTGAGCGTCGTCGCCCCGCTGACCTGCGCGATCCCGAAGTCGGTGAGGACGGCGCGGCCGGTGGCCCGCTCCACGAGTACGTTGGCGGGCTTGAGGTCGCGGTGCAGGATGCCCGCCTCGTGGGCCGTACTCAGGGCGCCGAGGAGGTTGATGCCCATCCGCGCGACCGCCTGCGCGTCCAGCGGTCCGTTCCGCGCGATCTGCCCCGCGAGGGAGCCGCCCTCGATCAACTCCATCACTATGTAGGGTTGTTCGTCCTGTACGACGACGTCGTGGACGACGACGATGTGCGGATGCCGCAGCTGCGCCACCGCCCGCGCCTCGCGCAGGGTCCGCTCGCGCGCCTGGGTGGCCTCGGTGTCGGAGAGCGACTCGTCCCGCTCCAGTTCCTTGACGGCGACCTGGCGCGCGAGCAGCAGATCGGTGGCCCGCCACACGACCCCCATGCCGCCCCTGCCGAGCCGCGCCTCCAGGCGGTAACGGCCCGCGATCACACGGGCGCTGCTCCCACCTGCGTGGTCACCCAGGCTCCCCATGCGGCCATCATGCCCCACACGTGTGCGAACGGAATGCGTGTCACCCAGTGGCTGGCGGGTTCCGGCCGCACTGGCCGGGGCGCGCCGGGGGCGCACCACGCGCCTCGGGGCGGACGCGGGCGCTCAGCCCTTCCGCCCCTCTCGCCATCCCAGCAGCATCGCGTCGAACTGCTCGCGGGCGGTGTCCCAGTCGTCGGCGGGGGCCGACATGTAGATGGCGTACTCCACGCCATCACGGCTGAGATACGTCTGTTCGATGGCGCGGCGCGGACCCCTCGTGGTGTCGTTCGCCCCGGCCCGCCAGCTGAACTCCCAGAGCGCGCCCGGCCGGTCGCGGAAGGTGTTGGAGTTGAGGTGCAGCCGCCGGTAGTCGGGGAGCCGCAGGGTCTTCTCCAGCGCCAACAGGTGCAGGTACGAGGTCTCGTACTGCGGGTCCCTGTCGACGCCGATACGCAGGAAGCGGCGGCCGCCGTCGGGGGTGTAGTCGATCTGGTTGCCGTCCATCTGGCGCTTCCAGCCCTTGGGCAGCATGAGGCTGAAGCCGCCCGGGTCCTTCACCCGCCGCCAGTCCGCGGGGATGCCGCCCACACTCTCGCCCGCGTCATGGCTTGCTGTGGACCGCTCCTGGCCGCCGTCTCCGGTGACGTGCAGATAGCCGAAGACGCCGCCGCCGCCGAGCAGCGCCGCCGCGACGGTGAGCGCGACGACGGCGAGCCCGCGGCGGCGCCTGTCGGCCGGGCGGGCCGGGTCGGGAGAGTGCCCGCCGAGCACCGTGGCGGGGCGGCCCGCGGCCCCCTCGGCCACGGTGGCGGCATCGCGCCGCGGCGCAGAGGCCGGCTGCCGGCCCGTGGCGTGCGTCCGCGGCGGCGCATAGGCCCGCGCCGTGTCCGGCCGCCTGCCCTCCGCCGCCTCGGCGAGCATCCGCTCGGCCTCCTCGGCGCTGGGCCTGGCCGCCGGGTCCTTGCGCAGGAGGGCGCTGATGACGGGCGCGAGGACCCCCGCGTGCCCGGGCGGCGCGGGCTCCTCGGTGACCACGGCCTGCATGGTGCCGATCGGCGACGTGCGCCGGAACGGCGAGTTGCCCTCGACCGCCGTGTACAGCGTCGCGCCGAGCGCCCACAGGTCGGACGCGGGGCCGGGGTTGGCGCCGCTGACCCGCTCGGGCGCCAAGTAGTCCACGGAACCGACGACTTCCCCGGTCCGAGTGATCGTCGAGTCCCCCTCGATCGCCGCGATCCCGAAGTCGGTGAGCAGGATCCGCCGGTCCTTCGCCAGGAGTACGTTGCCGGGCTTGACGTCACGGTGCAGCACCCCGGCGGCGTGCGCCGCCCGCAGGGCCTTGAGCGTCCACAGGCCGATGCGGGCGGCCTCGACCGCGTCGACGCGGCCCTGCTCCTTGACGGCGTCGGCCAGCGAACAGCCCTCCACCAGCTCCATCACGATCCAGGGCCGGTCGTCGTACTCCAGGACGTCATGGACGGTGACCACGGCGGGGTGGTTGATCCGGGCGGCGGCCCGCGCCTCGGCATGCGTACGCGCGAGGAGGATCGCGCGGTCGGCCTCCTGCACGTACTGCGCGGCCGTCAGCTCCTTGACGGCTACGGCACGGTGCAGCACCTCGTCCCGGGCGCGCCACACCCGGCCCATGCCACCGCGGCCGATGGACTCCCCGAGTCGGTAGCGGCCCGCGAGGAGCAGGCCCTGGCTCTGATTCACGTTCCCCCGCAATGGTCTTGACAGGGCCCAGGTTAAGGAGAGGGGAGCGCGCAAGGAACCACAGGGGGCCTACGGAGACCTCAATGTGACGCATGCCGTGCATGTACCGGCGTGGGCTAGTCGGTGACCTGGTACGTCTTCGACGCCTGCTCGAACAGCCGTGTCACTTCGTCCCGCTCGGCCTCGGGTCCCCGCACCTGCACCACGTGGTACTTCCCGCCGACGATCATCGCGAGGTTGCGTACGTAGACCTCGCGGCCCTCACCGTCCTGCCAGGTGAACTGACCTTCCGCCATGGCCCGCCCGCCGACGTCGATGCGGCGCATGCCGCTGGAGGTGGCCCAGGAGGAGTCGCGGAACGGCTGGAGCTCGCGCTCGTGCTCACGCTGGTACTTCATGGGGTCGCTGCCGTAGCCGTCCGTGGTGTCGCGCCCCGGCACCACGAGCAGTTCGAAGCCACCGTGGGCGTAACGGACCTGGCCGCGCCCGTTCTTGGGCTGCCGGTCCCAGCCACGCGCCACGGCGACGCGGAAGCCTTCCGTGTCCTTGCGCAGAGTGAAGCCTTGCGGTAGCTCGGGGTCGTTGGGTCCGTTGGTCCGGGCTTCCTGCGAACTGGGGTCGTTGGAGGCCTTGCCGTCACCTTTGCCGTCGCCCTCGCCCTTGTCCCCGCTCTCGTCGGCGTTCTCCTCGTGGCTGGGCCCCGCGCTCGCCTCGCCGACAGCCCCGGCGCGGCCGTCCGCCCCCTTCTCACCGGCCTTGGGCAGGAAGAGCATGGCGTACGCGATCGCCGCGGCGAGCCCGACGAGGATGGCCAGGAGCAGCAGCCGCCCGAGCGAACGAGGCCGTGCGGAGCCCGCGGCCCGGGGCGCCCGCTTCGGCCCGGCCTCGCGGACCGGCTCGGCCTCGCGCGGCGGGGCCTCACGGAACCGCTGCGGTTCGCGGGGGGCCCGCGCGGCCTTGCCCCTGCCCCGCTTGTGGCGGCCGTGGCCCCCGGTGGTGGCGGGCGCGGCGGCGCGGCGCCTGCGCACGACCTCGCCGCGACGGCGTACGACGGGCAGTCGTCCCGCGTCGTACGGCGGCACCGGCACGACATGCGCCCCGGCCTCCGGCTCCGGGGCCGAGCGCACCAGGGAGCGGAGCCAGCCGCTCAGCTCCTCGAAGTCGAGCCGGTCGGTGGGGTCCTGACGCAGCAGGGACTCGACGACGGGCCGCAGCGGGCCGCACTCCTCGGCGAAGGCGGGCGGCTCGGCGCACACGAGCTGCACGAGTTCAGCGGTGCTGTCCTCGGGGTAGGGCGCGTGTCCCTGCACGGCGCGGAAGAGCAGCGCCCCGAGGGCCCACAGGTCGGTGGCGGGGCCGATCGGTGCGGCGAGCTGCCAGTTCTCGTGCACGGGCCCGGCCTGCTCGGGGGCCCACCGCTCGGTGACGGCCCCGACGACCACCATGCGCGCGTGCCGGGCCCGCTCGGCGGCCAGAGCGGTGCCGGGCCCACGCGCCCCTCCCGCCTCACCGTGGGCCATGTCCCACGCAGAGCGCTCCTCGCGGGTGCCGGCGGCGGGGGTGGGCGCGGGGGGCTGGTGGCGGTTGGGGGGCTCGTGTGGTGCGTGGGGTGGCTGGGGCTGGTGGTGGGCAGGGGACTGGTGGGGTACAGGGGGCCGTTGCTGCCGGCCGGGCTCATAGGGTGAGCGCGGCTCATAGGGCGAGCGGGGCTCATGGGGTGCACGGGGCCCTTGCTGTGCGCCGGGCTCATAGGGTGAGCGCGGCTCATGAGGTGCGCGGGGCCCTTGCTGCGCACCGGACTCGTAGGGTGAGCGCGGCTCGTAGGGTCCGCCAACGCCCCGCCCGCCGGGCCCACGGCGCTCGGCGCCCTCCACCGCGCCCCGCTGGCCGCCGCCGCGCGGAACCGCACCGTGCCAGGGCTTCGTGTCGCCGACTCCATAAGGGTCCGAGATCCGTCCGGCCGTCCCGGGCTGCCTGTCACCGCCCCGAGGGCCCGGCACACCCGCGGAACCAGACCCGGTGCCGCCCGCGTCCGTCCCGGCCGGCGGCCCCTCCTCGGCCCGGGCCGAGGCCCGCTCGGCCCCCGCGCGATACGCCGCGATGGGCCCGCCGCGCGCGGCCCGCGCCTCGCCCCGAGCGGAGCCCGCGGCTTCGGCCGCCTCCACCGCGTCCACGGCCTGTCCGGCCCGCCGCACCGCGGCCCGCGACGCGCCGCCGTCCCGCGAGTACCCCGCGAACTCCCCGCCCCGCTCGACCTCTTCGAACGCCTCCGGAGCGGGCTCAAGCGGCAGCCCTCGGTCCTCGTACCGCACCTCCGAGGCGCCCTCATACGCGGCCACGTTCCCGACCGACCCCGCCGAACCGGTGGCCTCCCCCGCCTCCACGGGCCGCGGGTCGTACCCGCACAGGGCCTCCTCCGCCGCCCCGGCCGCGAGTCCCGTCAGCATCACGCGGCCGTCGTCGCAGATCAGCACCGTGCGCGCGGTGATGTTCCGGTGCACCCAGCCGTGCGCGTGCAGCACGCGCAGCGCCGCCAGGACGTCCGCCGCGACCTCCGCCGCCCGGTACGGGCTGAGCGGCCGGTCCGCGAGGAGTGCCGCCAGCGGCCTCGCCGCCACCAACTCGCTGACTATCCACAGCGAGCCACCCTCGGCGAACACATCGAACACCTGGTCGAGCCGTGGATGGTCCGGAATCTGCGCGGCCGTCTGCGCCGCCTCCATCGCGCGCCGCACGGCCGGATCCGTGGGCCTGCGCGTCGTGCGCGCCGAGGCCCGCCGCACGCCTGCACCGCCCGGACGCGCGCCCGCCCGGGGCACGAACCCCTCGGGCAGGTCATCCTCGTCGAGCACCTCCGCCTCGACGACCTCAGGCAACGGCACCTGCCTGACCAGGACTTCCTGCCCGCTGTAGGTGTCGAAGGCACGGGCTTCGGCGAGCTCGTACTCGTCCGAGGGAGGCAGCGGCAGGCGGTAGCGGTCGGCGAGCACCCGTCCCGCATAGTCGTCCACGATGCCTCCCCCGTCCGCCCGGTGGTCAATTCCGTTCGACTTGCGGCTCGTTACGGCTGTGTACGGACCGCAAGCATTCACGATACGTGCCGTGGGCGAACCGCAATGAGGGGATACGAGATCTCAGCTCACGACTTCGGCTGGAACGTCCTCGTGAAGGTCTGCCACGCGGCCCGCCGCTGCTCGCTCTTCCAGTCATCGGCCTTGGCGGTGTACATCATTCCGTAGCCGAGCCCGCCGTTGACGACGAAGCCGCGGTCGACGGAACGGTACTTCGTGCCGCCGTCCACGTAGGTGAACTCCCAGTCGGCGGTGTTCCACCCGCGGAAGTCCACCTTCTCGATCCTTATCCGGTCGTACTGCGACCGGACCATGTAGTTCTCCTGGTTCTTCCAGTCGCTCACCGGGTTGTCCTTGGGCGTGGTCGTCCAACCGATCAGCAGCTTCTGGCTGTTGGGCCCGGTGAACCGCGCGCCCGCCCTGCCCGTGGACTGGTACTTCCACCCCTTCGGCAGTCCGATCTTGAAACCCTGGTCGTGCTCGTACGTCGACGCCGCGCCGTCACCCGGCTTCTTGCCGTCGTCCTGGCTGGGGTCGTGCCCCTCGCCCTCGTCCGAGTCCGTCTCGTCGTTCTTGCCCGGGTCGTTGCCCTGGCCCTGCCCCTGCCCCTTGTCGTCCTCGGAGCCGGAACCGGAACCGGAGCTGGCGCCCGTCTCCTTGCCGGTGTCCTTGCCGTCCTCGCGCTGGTCCCCGCCCCCGGACGCCCCGCTGGACGCGGCCTTGTCGCCGCCCTTGCCGCCCTGGGCGGAGCCGCCGTCGCCGCCGTTCGACAGCGCGAAGGCCAACACCGTGCCCAGCACGGCGAGTACGGCCACCACGGAGACGATGACCAGCGTCCGGCGCGGCACCACATCGGTGAGCGACGCCTTGGGCGGCACCCGGGGCGCCGTCCGCGGCGGCGCGCTCGGCGCCTGCGGCACGGCGGCACCGCTCCTGTGCCCGGCCGCGCCGGAGGCCACCGGCCCGGAACCCGAGCCCGCACCGGAACCGCCCGCGGCGCCCGCGGCACCGGCCCCCGTGGCCGACGCGGCGGCCTTGCGGACCGACCGCAGCGCGCCCTTCAGCCGATCGGCGGCCTCCTCGCCCTTGCGCCCGGCGACGGACCCGGAGGCGGCGGACGCACCGGCGGCACCGGCGGCCGCGCTCGCGCCCGCCTTCTTCGTCAGCCTCGCCGGCAAGCCCGGCCCGGAAGCCTTGGGCGCCTTGGGCGGCTTGGACAGCCTGCTGGTCTTCGCCGGCTGCGGCGGCACCGGAGGCAGCGGCACGACCTTGGTCGCCTCGACCGGTTCCGGCTCCGCCCTGGTCTCCGGCGCGTGGATGACGTCCCTCAGGAGCGCCCGCGCCCCGGCGTCGTCGAGCCGCTGCTGGGGGTCCTTTGCGAGCAGGCCGTAGATGACCGGCTCCAACGGCCCCGCGTTCTTGGGCTTGTCGACGTCCTCGGTCATCACCGCGGTCAGGGTCGCGATGGCCGAGCCCTTGTCGTACGGAGGGACGCCCTCCACCGCCGCGTACAGCAGGCCGCCCAGCGACCACAGGTCGGCCGCCGGGCCCGGCTTGTGCCCGCGCGCCCGCTCCGGGGAGATGTACGAGGGCGCGCCGACGAGCATGCCCGTCGACGTGATCGACGGGTCGCCCTCGACCTGGGCGATGCCGAAGTCCGTGAGCACGACCCGACCGTCCTCGGCGATCAGCACGTTCGACGGCTTCACGTCGCGGTGCAGGATCCCCTCGCGATGCGCGGACCGCAGCACGTCGAGGATGGCGAGGCCGACCTCGGCCGCCCGCCTCGGCGTGAGCACGCCGTCCTCGCGGATCGCCTCCGCGAGGGACTTGCCCTCGACCAGCTCCATCACGATCCACGGCCGGTCGTCCTCGTCGACGACGTCGTAGACCGTCACGGCGCTGGTGTTGCGGATCCGCGCGATCGCCTTGGCCTCGCGCAGCGTCCGTGTGATGAGCCGCCGCTTCTCGTCCTCGTCGATGCTCGTCGGGAACCGCAGCTCCTTCACCGCGACCGTACGGCCCAGCGTCTCGTCCTTGGCGCGCCACACGGTGCCCATGCCGCCGCGGCCGAGCACCTCTCCCAGCCGGTACCGGCCGGCGAGGAGACGTTCGCTCTTGTCCCGACGGGCCTCACCCGTCTGCTCCGCGTCCGACATGCGTCCCCTCTGCTGCTACCGCTGCTACCCGAGCAACCCGCCCTGACAGAGCCTTCATTGTCCCTTACTCAAGGACCGGCCGGCGCCCAGGGTCCACCGTCCCTCATGAGGGACCGCGTACCGGGAGGAAGTGC
Source organism: Streptomyces sp. NPDC015345 (assembly GCF_043078805.1). NCBI lineage: Bacteria > Bacillati > Actinomycetota > Actinomycetes > Kitasatosporales > Streptomycetaceae > Streptomyces > Streptomyces sp. NPDC015345. Next base: position 818,506 of record NZ_JBIBTX010000003.1, read on the forward strand.
CATGCCGACACCGCGCTCACCGGCAGCCGTCATCCTGGCGGCGATCCTCATCAGCCCGACGGCAGGCCCACCGCACCGCACGGCGTCGGCCACGCATGCCACTCTTCCGCTGCTCACCGGTCCCGGCAAGGCCCAGGCCGCGGCCCTCCTGCCCCGGGAGCGCTCCACACCACCCCCACGCCCCCTCGGCCCCCGCCGTCAGTCCTCCCTCATGGAGCCTCAACAACCCTGTGGGACAAGGCCCGTGCCCCGGCGCACAGCCCTCCGGGGCCAGCGCTCTGAATCCGCCCGGCTGAATCCGCCCGGCTAACCGAGCGGCACGATGTCCGGCGCGCCCAGCCGCGCCGCGTCCGCCGTCAGGTCGTCCGGCTGGCGCTGCGACTCCCGCTCGGCCTCCACCCGCTTCTCGTAGTGCTGCACCTCCCGCTCGATCTGGTCCTTGTCCCAGCCGAGGACCGGCGCCATCAGCTCGGCACACTCCCGGGCACTGCGCGTGCCCCGGTCGAACGTCTCGATGGAGATGCGGGTCCGCCGGGTCAGGACGTCGTCGAGGTGCCGGGCTCCCTCGTGTGACGCGGCGTAGACGATCTCGGCCCGGAGGTAGTCATCGGCTCCCGGCAGGGGCTCGCCCAGCTTCGGGTCGGTGGTGATGAGTTCGAGCACCTCTTCGGCGAGCGAGCCGTATCGGTTCAACAGGTGCTCCACGCGCACGACATGAAGACCCGTCTGGGCGGCGATCCTGGCGCGGGCGTTCCACAGCGCTTTGTACCCCTCGGCACCGACCAGCGGGATGTCCTCGGTCACGCAGTCGGCGACCCGCTGGTCAAGGCCGTGCACGGCCTCGTCGACGGCGTCCTTGGCCATCACCCGGTACGTCGTGTACTTGCCGCCCGCGACGACCACGAGGCCGGGCGCCGGATGCGCGACCGTGTGCTCGCGCGACAGCTTGCTCGTGGCGTCCGACTCGCCGGCCAGCAGCGGCCGAAGGCCCGCGTACACCCCCTGGACGTCGTCGCGGGAGAGCGGCACCGCGAGCACCGTGTTCACGTGTTCGAGCAGGTAGTCGATGTCGGCGCTGGAGGCTGCGGGGTGGGCCTTGTCGAGGTCCCAGTCCGTGTCGGTCGTGCCCACGATCCAGTGCCGTCCCCAGGGGATGACGAAGAGGACGCTCTTCTCGGTCCGCAGGATCAGACCGGTCGAGGAGCTGATCCGGTCCTTGGGGACGACCAGATGGATGCCCTTGGACGCCCTGACGTGGAACTGGCCGCGCTCGCCGACCATCGCCTGGGTGTCGTCCGTCCACACGCCCGTGGCGTTCACGATCTGCTTGGCGCGGACCTCGTACTCCCCGCCGCCCTCCACGTCCTGCACCCGGGCGCCGACCACGCGCTCGCCCTCGCGCAGGAAGCCGGTGACGCGCGCGCGGTTGGCGACCTTCGCGCCGTACGCCGACGCGGTGCGCACCAGGGTGGCGACATAGCGGGCGTCATCCATCTGAGCGTCGTAGTACTGCATTGCGCCGACCAGCGCGTCCTTCTTCAGGCACGGGGCGACGCGCAGGGCGTGGCGGCGCGTCAGATGGCGGTGCATGGGCAGGCCGCGGCCGTGTCCGCGGGACATCGACATGGTGTCGTAGAGCGCGACGCCCGAGCCGGCGTACAGCCTCTCCCAGCCCTTGTGCCGCAAGGGGTAGAGGAACGGCACCGGCTTCACCAGATGCGGGGCGAGCCGCTCCAGGAGCAGGCCGCGCTCCTTCAGCGCCTCCCGGACGAGCGCGAAGTCGAGCATCTCCAGATAGCGCAGCCCGCCGTGGATCAGCTTGCTCGACCGGCTCGACGTGCCCGAGGCCCAGTCACGGGCCTCGACGAGGCCGGTGGACAGGCCGCGGGTCACCGCGTCGAGGGCGGTCCCGGCGCCGACCACCCCCGCGCCCACCACCAGGATGTCCAGCTCCCTCTCGGCCATTCCCGCAAGTGACTCGGCACGCTCCGCCGGCCCCAGTGTCGCTGTCCTCACCGCTGCCTCCCGCTGTGATCGGGTGTGGTCGGACTCACATCATGCCCAGATTTCTCCCGCGCCCGCCGATCTCGCCCGCAGCCTGTGGACAACACTCCGGACCGGCATGGCAGTGCAATGCCACAAAACGGTCATATTTACTCCTAGTCTGACATTGCGCTGGTCCGCCTTGTCCACAGGGCTTGCGCGCTCGTCCCGCTCCGGCTATTGGGAGGACGGCCCACCGCCATGCCCGCAGATCTCGCCGTCATCGGTCTCGGCCACCTCGGCCTGCCCCTCGCCCAGGCCGCCGTCGCGCGCGGCATCGCCACCATCGGCTATGACCCCGCCCGCGCCCCCGACCTGGCGGGCGGCCGCCTGCCCTGCGACGGCGCCGAGGGCACCCTCACCGCCGCCGACGTCCGCCGGATGCTCTCGGGGGGCTTCCGGCCGACCACCGACCCGGCCGAACTCGGCCGGGTGCGCACAGCCGTCATCTGCGCGCCCACGCCGCCCGCCGCCGACCGCTCGCTCGACCTGAGCCAGGTGGCCGACGCCGCCCGGGCGCTGGCCGTGCGCCTGCGCCCGCACACCACCGTGATCCTCGAATCCCCCGCGTACCCGGGGAGCACCGAGGAATTCGTCCGTCCAATCCTCGAATCCGGCTCGGGCCTGCGCGCCGGCCGCGACTTCCACCTCGCCTACTCCCCGGGCCGCCTCGACCCCGGCAACCGCTCGCACGGCTACGCGGGCACCCCCAAGGTCATCGGCGGCCTCACCCCGGCCTGCACCGAATCGGCGGCCGCGTTCTACGGCCGCCTCACCGACAAGGTCGTACGCGCCCGTGGCCCCCGCGAGGCCGAGACCGTGCACCTCCTGGAGACCAACTACCGGCACGTCAACATGGCCCTGGTCAACGAGATGGCGGTGCTCTGCCACGACCTGGGCATCGACCTGTGGGACGTCATCCGGTGCGCGGAGACCAAGCCCTTCGGCTTCCAGGCCTTCCGTCCCGGCCCCGGTGTCGGCGGCCACGGCGTCCCCCTGGACATCCCGAACCCGTCCCGCGGCGCCCGCCCCCTGCGCATGGTCGAACTGGCCCAGCAGGTCAACGACCGCATGCCGAGTTACGTCATCCAGCGCTCGGCGACCCTGCTCAACGAACACGGCAAGTCCGTCCGCGGCGCCCGCGTCCTGCTCCTCGGCGTCACCTACAAGCCGGACCTCGCCGACCAGCAGGGCGCCCCCGCCCAGGAGGTGGCGACCCGTCTGATGGAGCTGGGCGCGGCCGTCAGCTACCACGACCCCTACGTGCCGAACTGGAGCATCCTCGGCCGTCCCGTCCCGCGCGCGGACACCCTCTACGAGGCGGCGGCCGACGCCGACCTCACGATCCTGCTCCAGCACCACCGAACGTACGACCTGCAAGGCCTGGCCGTGAAGGCGCAGCTCCTGCTCGACACGCGCGGCGCGACCCCGGCGGGCGCGGCGCACCGTCTCTAGGCACACGCGCGTGCACGTACGAGAAAGGGCCCCGGTACACCTACCGGGGCCCTTCTACGACGTACGGAGTGTCACCGCTTGTGCTGCGAGTCCGCGACCGTCACCTCGACGCGCTGGAACTCCTTGAGCTCGCTGTAGCCCGTCGTGGCCATCGCGCGGCGCAGCGCCCCGAAGAAGTTCATCGAACCGTCCGGGATGTGCGAGGGACCGGTGAGGATCTCCTCGGTCGTGCCGACCGTGCCGAGGTCGACCTTCTTGCCGCGCGGCACGTCCTCGTGGACGGCCTCCATGCCCCAGTGGTGGCCCTTGCCGGGCGCGTCCGTGGCGCGGGCGAGCGGGGAGCCCACCATCACGGCGTCGGCGCCGCACGCGATGGCCTTGGGCAGGTCGCCGGACCAGCCCACGCCGCCGTCGGCGATGACGTGCACGTAGCGGCCGCCGGACTCGTCCATGTAGTCGCGGCGGGCGGCCGCGACGTCGGCGACGGCGGTGGCCATCGGCACCTGGATGCCGAGGACGTTGCGCGTGGTGTGCGCGGCGCCGCCGCCGAAGCCGACGAGGACACCGGCGGCGCCCGTGCGCATCAGGTGCAGGGCGGCGGTGTAGGTGGCGCAGCCGCCCACGATGACCGGCACGTCGAGCTCGTAGATGAACTGCTTGAGGTTCAGCGGTTCGGCGGCACCGGAGACGTGCTCGGCGGAGACGGTGGTGCCGCGGATCACGAAGATGTCGACCCCGGCGTCCACGACGGCCTTGGAGAACTCGGCGGTGCGCTGCGGGGAGAGCGCGGCGGCGGTGACCACACCGGAGTCGCGCACCTCCTTGATGCGCTGCCCGATGAGGTCGGCCTTGATCGGCGCGGAGTAGATCTCCTGGAGGCGCCGGGTGGCGGTCTCCGAGTCAAGACCGGCGATCTCGTCGAGCAGCGGCTGCGGGTCCTCGTACCGCGTCCAGAGGCCCTCCAGGTTCAGGACGCCGAGGCCGCCCATCTCGCCGATGCGGATGGCGGTCTGCGGGGAGACCACCGAGTCCATGGGGGCCGCCAGGAAGGGCAGCTCGAAGCGGTAGGCGTCGATCTGCCACGCGATCGAGACCTCCTTCGGGTCGCGGGTGCGCCGGCTCGGTACGACGGCGATGTCGTCGAAGGCGTACGCGCGGCGGCCGCGCTTGCCGCGCCCGATCTCGATCTCAGTCACGTTGTGGGGCCTTTCCCTCTTGGTCTGCCTGTCCAGTATCCCCGACACACACGGAAGGGGCGGCCCCGGTGAGCGGGACCGCCCCTCCACGCGCGCGTGGAGCGCAGGAGACTACTTGCTGCGGCTGTAGTTCGGCGCCTCGACCGTCATCTGGATGTCGTGCGGGTGGCTCTCCTTGAGGCCCGCGGACGTGATGCGGACGAAGCGGCCGTTGGCCTGGAGCTCGGGGACGGTGCGCCCGCCCACGTAGAACATCGACTGGCGCAGACCGCCGACCAGCTGGTGGACGACCGCGGAGAGCGGACCGCGGTAGGGCACCTGGCCCTCGATGCCCTCGGGCACCAGCTTCTCGTCGGAGGCGACGCCCTCCTGGAAGTAGCGGTCCTTGGAGAACGAGCGCTGGTCGCCACGGGACTGCATGGCGCCGAGCGAGCCCATGCCGCGGTAAGACTTGAACTGCTTGCCGTTGATGAACATCAGCTCACCCGGGGACTCCTCGCAGCCGGCGAGCAGCGAGCCCAGCATGACCGTGTCCGCGCCGGCGACGAGCGCCTTGGCGATGTCTCCGGAGTACTGGAGGCCGCCGTCGCCGATGACCGGGACACCGGCCTCCTTGGCGGCGAGCGAGGCTTCGTAGATGGCCGTCACCTGCGGTACGCCGATGCCGGCGACGACACGCGTGGTGCAGATGGAGCCGGGGCCGACGCCGACCTTGATGCCGTCGACACCGGCGTCGATGAGCGCCTGGGCACCCTCGCGCGTGGCGATGTTGCCGCCGATGACGTCGACGCCCGGGGCGTCCGACTTGATCTTGGCGACCATGTCGCCGACCAGTCGGGAGTGGCCGTGCGCGGTGTCGACGACGATGAAGTCGACGCCCGCGGCGACCAGCGCCTGGGCACGCTCGAAGGCGTCACCCGCGACACCGACGGCGGCACCGACCAGGAGGCGGCCCTCGCCGTCCTTGGCGGCGTTCGGGTACTTCTCGGCCTTCACGAAGTCCTTGACCGTGATGAGGCCCTTGAGGACGCCCGCGTCGTCGACCAGCGGAAGCTTCTCGATCTTGTGGCGGCGCAGCAGCTCCATGGCGTCCACGCCGGAGATGCCGACCTTGCCGGTGACCAGCGGCATCGGCGTCATGACCTCGCGGACCTGGCGGCTGCGGTCGTTCTCGAAGGCCATGTCGCGGTTGGTGACGATACCGAGCAGCTTGCCCGCCGCGTCGGTCACCGGGACGCCGCTGATGCGGAACTTCGCGCAGATCGCGTCGGCCTCGCCGAGCGTCGCGTCCGGGTGCACCGTGATCGGGTCGGTGACCATGCCGGACTCGGAGCGCTTCACAAGGTCGACCTGGTTGGCCTGGTCGGCGATGGAGAGGTTGCGGTGCAGCACGCCGACGCCGCCCTGGCGCGCCATGGCGATCGCCATGCGGGCCTCGGTGACCTTGTCCATCGCGGCCGACAGCAGCGGAACGTTCACGCGCACGTTCTTCGAGATGAACGAGGAGGTGTCGATCTGGTCGGGCGCCATGTCCGACGCGCCCGGCAGCAGCAGCACGTCGTCGTAGGTCAGCCCGAGTGTCGCGAATTTCTCGGGCACCCCAGTCGAAGAACCGCCGTTTGCAGTCATGACACCTTCCCCAAATGGCCTTGATCGGTGCGGATGTCCATGCTAACGGGAACGGAGGGTGTCTCATTCCACGATCAAGATCATCGGCGTTCTTTGTACGTTCGTACGTCTGCCCGCGGGCGGCCGCCTACTGCTCGGCGAGCGCCCTCAGGCGGCTCAGCGCCCGGTGCTGGGCCACCCGTACCGCGCCGGGCGACATGCCCAGCATCTGTCCGGTCTCCTCGGCCGTGAGCCCGACGGCGATCCTGAGCAGCAACAGCTCGCGCTGGTTCTCCGGGAGGTTGGCGAGGAGCTTCTTGGCCCACTCCGCGTCACTGCTGAGCAGGGCGCGCTCCTCCGGGCCGAGCGAGTCGTCGGGCCGCTCGGGCATCTCGTCGGAGGGCACGGCGGTGGATCCGGGATGGCGCATCGCCGCGCGCTGGAGGTCGGCCACCTTGTGCGCGGCGATCGCGAAGACGAACGCCTCGAAGGGCCGCCCGGTGTCCTTGTAGCGCGGCAGCGCGAGGAGCACCGCGACGCAGACCTCCTGTGCCAGGTCCTCCACGAAGTGGCGCGCGTCACCCGGCAGCCGGGACAGCCGGGTGCGGCAGTACCGCAGGGCCAGCGGGTGCACGTGCGCCAGCAGGTCGTGCGTGGCCTGTTCGTCGCCCTCAACGGCGCGAAGGACGAGGGCACCGATCACCGTCGTCTTGTCATCGCGCATCGGTCCATGGTGCCTTGGTGGCGACTGATCCGTGGCACCGCGTCCGTAGTTGTGCACTGAAGCGTTATGAGCAGGTGCGCCGGAACTCATCTCCTGCGCCCTCCCCTCCCGCTCGATCGACTCGTCCCCGAGGAACTCCACACCTCAAGGATGCGGCATCGGCGGCGAAGCGACGGCAACCGCTCTCGAAAAGGTCGAAAGCGGGCGTCCGTCGCCCCGCCCACCGAGCGGCGGGCGGGGAGCGCCACGCCCCCGCTGCGGCGCACTCAGCGGACCAGACCCCAGCGGAAACCGAGCGCGACCGCGTGCGCCCGGTCCGAGGCACCGAGCTTCTTGAAGAGCCGCCTGGCGTGTGTCTTCACGGTGTCCTCGGAGAGGAAGAGCTCGCGCCCGATCTCCGCGTTCGACCGGCCGTGGCTCATGCCTTCGAGCACCTGGATCTCGCGCGCGGTCAGCGTGGGCGCGGCGCCCATCTCGGCCGAGCGCAGTCTGCGCGGGGCGAGCCGCCACGTCGGGTCGGCGAGTGCCTGCGTGACCGTCGCGCGCAGTTCGGCGCGCGAGGCGTCCTTGTGCAGATAGCCGCGGGCACCGGCGGCGACCGCGAGCGCGACCCCGTCGAGGTCCTCGGCGACGGTGAGCATGATGATGCGCGCACCGGGGTCGGCGGACAGCAGCCGCCGGACGGTCTCCACGCCGCCCAGACCGGGCATGCGTACGTCCATCAGAATCAGGTCCGAGCGGTCGGCGCCCCAGCGGCGGAGGACTTCCTCGCCGTTGGCCGCCGTCGTCACGCGCTCGACGCCGGGCACGGTCGCGACCGCCCGGCGGAGCGCCTCTCGGGCAAGCGGGGAGTCGTCGCAGACGAGGACGGATGTCATGACTGTCCTCCGCGGCTCTCACAGCTGCTGCGCGTCACCTTGAGCCTCCAGGCTGGTACTTATTCGTCACCTGTGCGGTTGACGCTCTCGGACGCCTGCCCGAGCGCTTGTTCTTTCAACCGCCTCCGCCCTCTCAACGACGGTCACCCGAAAGAGTTACGGGGCTGTCAGTCATCTTCGGCACTCTACGTGAGGGCCCGGACACAGAGCAGAGCGCGCGGCAGACCCTCAATGTTTCATCACAAGCCATGCCCCATTTAGCGGCTTTTCTTCCCATTTACCGGTGTCTGTGGCTAGATTCGCAATGAGTCATATTTTCATCTCCTTAGATAGTAGATGTACGGTCGTGGGCACCTATCCGCGTCAGAACGGCTTCAAGGGGACCAGCAATGGCAGATTTCTCCCGCCTTCCCGGACCGAACGCAGATCTGTGGGACTGGCAGCTCCTCGCGGCCTGCCGCGGGGTCGACAGCTCGCTCTTCTTCCACCCGGAGGGCGAGCGGGGCGCGGCGCGCAGCGCACGAGAGAACTCCGCCAAGGAGGTCTGCATGCGGTGCCCGGTACGCGCGGAGTGCGCCGCTCACGCGCTCGCGGTGCGCGAGCCGTACGGCGTGTGGGGCGGACTGACGGAGGATGAACGCGAGGAACTCATGGGACGGGCGCGCAACCGCCTGGTCACGGCGACCGCGTCACCGGGGAGAACCCCGTCGCACCACTGAAGGAACGTTTCTTCGGATTGGGCCCGGTTTCCCGGTGGCGCCTGGTCCCTGGAGCCTCGCGGCCCCTCAGTGCGCCGCGCTCAGCGGGCCGCGGCCCGCGCGAGGTGGTCCAGCGTGGCGGCGACGGCCGGCACCTGCGCCAGGTCCGGCAGCGTGAGCGCCACGATCTCCCGCCGCACGGCAGGCTCCACCGTCACCGTGCGGGCACCCCTCGGGCGCACCGACTCGATCGCGAGCTCGGGCAGCACGGCCACCCCGAGGCCCGCGCCGACCAGGCCGATCACCGCCGGATAGTCGTCAGTCGCGAAATCGATCCGGGGCACGAAGCCGGCCCCCTCACAGACCTCCACCAACTGCCGTCGGCAGCGCGGGCAGCCCGCGATCCACGACTCATCGGCGAACTCCCCGATGGTGACCGCGTCGGCCCCCGCGAGCCGGTGTCCCTCGGGTACGAGCCCGACGAGCCGGTCCGCGAGCAGGGGGCGCACGACGAGGTCGTCCCACTCCTCGGCGCCGGACGCACCACTGCCCCTGCCCTGAGGCGCTTCACGCCGCCCCTCGTACCGGAACGCCAGCGCCACGTCGCAGTCGCCCTCGCGCAGCATCTCCACCGAGCGCGGCGGCTCGGCCTCCACGAGGGACACGCGCGTGCCGGGGTGTGCCGCGCGCAGCGCCGCGAGGGCGCCGGGCACCAGCGTCGAGCTGCCGCTGGGGAAGGAGACGAGACGGACCCGGCCCGCGCGCAGGCCCGCGATGGCGGCGATCTCCTCCTCCGCGGCGGTGAGCCCGGCGAGGATGCCCGTGGCGTGCCTGACCAGGGCCTCGCCCGCCTGGGTCAGGCGCATCTCACGGCCGGTGCGGATCAGCAGCGGCGTCCCGGTCGAGGCTTCGAGGGCCTTCATCTGCTGACTCACGGCGGGCTGGGTGCAGCCGAGCTCGCGGGCCGCCGCCGAGAAGGAGCCGGTGGTGGCCACGGCACGCAGGACACGGAGATGACGAGCCTCGATCATGGACCGAGTATAAGTGATGCTTGGGCTCGAAGCGAAATATTCGGTCGCGCCTTTGGGGTCGCTGCGCCTACGCTGCGACGTCATGAAGCTTCTGTCTGTGAACCTGGGCCGTTCCGAAGCCGTCCCGTACACCGACGCCCCCTCCGGCCGCACCGGCATCGCCAAGCGCCCGGCCGCAGGACCGGTCAAGGTGAGCGCACCGGGCCCCAAGGGCGTCGCCGGCAGCGGTCTGGCCGGTGACTCGGTCAGCGACCTGCGCCACCACGGCGGAGACGACCAGGCCGTGTACGCCTACGCCCGCGAGGACCTCGACGCCTGGGAGCGCACGCTCGGGCGGTCCCTGCCCGACGGCTCCTTCGGCGAGAACCTCACGACGTCCGGGATCGACGTGAGCGGCGCGAAGATCGGCGAGCGCTGGCGGATCGGCTCCGGTCTGGTGCTCGAAGTGACGAGCGGCCGCATTCCCTGCCGTACGTTCCAGGGCCATCTCGGCGAGCGGGGGTGGGTGAAGCGGTTCACCCGGGAAGGCGTCCCCGGCGCCTATTTCCGGGTGATCGAGCCAGGTGAGATCAAGGCCGGGGACGCCATCGAGATCCTGCACCGCCCGGCGCACGAAGTCACCGTCGCCCTCCAGTTCCGCGCCGTCATGACGGAGAACACGCTGCTGCCGCGGCTGCTCGACGCGGGCGAGGCGCTGCACCCCGAGGTGGCCGAGCGGGCGCGCAAATACGCGGCGCGCTCCGGCGCGGGGGCCTCGTGATCCGGAGGCCTGACGTCCGCGCGGCACAGCCGTCACCGGATCTCACTAGCCTTGGTCCATGACTACGGCTCTGATTACGGGATCAACCGCCGGCATCGGCGCCGCCTTCGCGCGACGCCTCGCCGGTGACGGCCACAACCTCGTCCTGGTGGCGCGCGACACCAAGCGGCTGCGGGAGCAGGCGACCGAGCTGCACGACCGGCACGGCGTCGAGGCGGAGGTGCTCACCGCCGACCTCTCGACGGACGAGGGCATCGAAGCCGTCGAGAAGCGGCTCTCGAACCGCAGGGACGCGGTCGATCTGCTGATCAACAACGCGGGCTTCGGCAACAAGGGGCGGTACCTCGAAGTCCCCATGGCCGACGAGCTGACCATGCTCAAGGTGCACTGCGAGGCGGTGCTGCGGCTGACCTCGGCGGCCGTGGAATCGATGCGTGGGCGGGGCCGGGGCGGTGTGGTGAACGTCGCGTCGGTCGCCGCGTTCCTGCCGCGCGGCACGTACGGCGCTTCGAAGGCGTGGGTCGTGCAGTTCACGCAGGGCGCGGCGAAGGATCTGGCGGGCAGTGGGGTGCGGCTGATGGCGCTGTGCCCCGGCTTCGTCCGTACGGAGTTCCATGAGCGTGCCGGGATGGGCACGTCCAACATCCCCGACTGGATGTGGCTCGACGCGGACAAGCTGGTCGCGGCGGCGCTGGCCGACTTGGCGCGGGGCAAGGTCGTCTCGATCCCCGACCCCCGGTACAAGGCGCTGATGGGCGTGGCCAAGCTGACGCCCAGGTCTCTGCTGGGCGGGGTCACGTCGCGTACGGGGCGGAAGTACGGTCCCCAGTAGCCCTGGCCCGCCGGGTCGCTTCCCGTTGCCGTCTGCGGGCCGTGGTCCGTCCTCGCGCAGTTCCCCGCGCCCCTAAAAAGGGGCCATGCCCCGTCAGGGGCGCGGGGAACTGCGCGACCAGCCGGAGACGACCCGCACCCGGCAGAGGCAGAGCAACCACCCCCGGAAAGGGCCGACGCCCGGCTCCCCGCAAGGGGAGCCGGGCCTCGGTACACCGTTCAGGCAGAGCGCAGCGGTCAGTGGGAGTGACCGTGGCCGTGGCCGTGACCCGCGTCGCCCTCGTCCTCCGCCGGCTTCTCGACGACCAGCGTCTCGGTCGTCAGCAGCAGCGAAGCGATCGACGCGGCGTTCTCCAGCGCGGAGCGCGTGACCTTGACCGGGTCGATGACGCCGGCCTTGACCAGGTCACCGTACTCGCCGGTCGCGGCGTTGAAGCCGAAGCCCTTGTCGAGCTCGGCGACCTTGGAGGTGATGACGTAACCCTCCAGGCCGGCGTTCTCGGCGATCCAGCGCAGCGGCTCGACGGCGGCGCGGCGGACGACGGCGACACCGGTGGCCTCGTCGCCCTCCTTGCCGAGGTTGCCCTCCAGGACCTTGACGGCGTGGACCAGGGCGGAGCCACCACCGGAGACGATGCCCTCCTCGACCGCGGCGCGGGTCGCGGAGATGGCGTCCTCCAGACGGTGCTTCTTCTCCTTCAGCTCCACCTCGGTGGCGGCGCCGACCTTGATGACGCACACGCCGCCGGCCAGCTTCGCGAGGCGCTCCTGGAGCTTCTCGCGGTCCCAGTCGGAGTCCGTGGCCTCGATCTCGGCCTTGATCTGGTTGACCCGGCCCTCGACGTCGGCCTTGTTGCCGCCGCCGTCGACGATCGTCGTGTCGTCCTTGGTGATGGTGACGCGGCGGGCGGTGCCGAGCACGTCCAGACCGACCTGGTCGAGCTTGAGGCCGACCTCTTCGGCGATGACGGTGGCACCGGTGAGGGTGGCCATGTCGCCGAGCATCGCCTTGCGGCGGTCGCCGAAGCCGGGAGCCTTCACCGCGACGGCGTTGAAGGTGCCGCGGATCTTGTTCACGACCAGGGTCGACAGGGCCTCGCCCTCGACGTCCTCGGCGATGATCAGGAGCGGCTTCGAGGAGTTGGCCTGGATGACCTTCTCGAGCAGCGGCAGGAGGTCCTGGATGGAGGAGATCTTGCCCTGGTGGATCAGGATGTACGGGTCGTCGAGGACGGCCTCCATACGCTCCTGGTCGGACACCATGTACGGCGACAGGTAGCCCTTGTCGAAGGCCATGCCCTCGGTGAAGTCGAGCTCCAGGCCGAAGGTGTTGGACTCCTCGACGGTGATGACACCGTCCTTGCCGACCTTGTCCATCGCCTCGGCGATGAGCTCGCCGACCTGCGGGTCCTGGGCGGACAGACCGGCGACGGCCGCGATGTCGGCCTTGTCGTCGATCGGGCGGGCGGTGGCGAGGAGCTCCTCGGAGACGGCCTTGACGGCGGCGTCGATGCCCTTCTTCAGGGCGGCCGGGGAGGCGCCGGCGGCGACGTTGCGCAGGCCTTCCTTGACCAGGGCCTGGGCGAGCACGGTGGCGGTGGTGGTGCCGTCACCAGCGATGTCGTTGGTCTTGGTCGCCACCTCCTTCACCAGCTGGGCGCCGAGGTTCTCGTACGGGTCCTCGACCTCGACCTCACGGGCGATGGTGACGCCGTCGTTGGTGATGGTGGGGGCGCCGAACTTCTTGTCGATGACGACGTTGCGGCCACGGGGGCCGATCGTCACCTTGACCGTGTCGGCAAGCTTGTTGACGCCGCGCTCAAGGGCGCGACGGGCGTCCTCGTCGAACTTCAGGATCTTCGCCATGGGAGCGATTCAGCCCTCTCGAAAACTCGGGTGAACGAACTGCGCCCCTCGCCGCCCGGCAATCAGCGGGGTGACCAGGGGCGCAGCTCGAAAGCAATGCTTCTGCTTCGGGTGAACTACTTCTCGACGATCGCGAGCACGTCGCGAGCCGAGAGGACGAGGTACTCCTCGCCGTTGTACTTCACCTCGGTGCCGCCGTACTTGCTGTACAGCACGATGTCGCCGGTCTTCACGTCGAGCGGCAGGCGCTCGCCGTTCTCGAAGCGGCCCGGGCCCACGGCCAGGACGACGCCCTCCTGGGGCTTCTCCTTGGCGGTGTCCGGAATGACCAGGCCGGAGGCCGTGGTCTGCTCGGCATCGAGCGGCTGGACCACGATGCGGTCCTCAAGCGGCTTGATGGCAACCTTGGAGCTGGTGGTCGTCACGATCCGGTCTCCCCCTTCGGAGATCTCACGGGGTCAAGTCTGAGTGTGGCGACCAGGTGGATCCGTCGTCGCGGGTGCCGGACCTGCCCGTCGCTGTTGGCACTCTCCAACGGGGAGTGCCAGAAGCGAGACTAGGACGGCGATTAGCACTCGGTCAAGCGGAGTGCCAACCGGCTGCGTCGGACCTCACGGGGACGCGGCGCTCTTCGGCCGGGCGGGCACAGGACTGGCCTTGCCAGGGCAACGGGTTTCCGGGGCCCCGGGTTCCCTCGTAGGTGTTGCCGCGGCGCGCGACTGCCCTGCCTCCGGGGCCTGCCGGCAGCCGGGCGTCCCCGGCCTCTCCTTGCGCGGCATCTTCTCCGCCGCCTTTCTGCCGAGACGCTCGATCGGGTCCACCGATTCCGCGCAGGACGTCAACACCGCGGGCGCGAGTACTCCGCACAGCACGGCCCCGGCGAGGAGGCGGCGGCGTGCCCGCGCCCGCCGGGTCACAGGTAGTCCTCCAGCCTGGCCACCGCGTACCCCTTGCTCGTGACCGTCTTCATGACCCGGCGGACCATGTCGGGCATGGTGCCCTTCCAGTCCTCGCGGCCCCGGAAGTGGGTGAGGATGATGTCGCCGGGGTGCAGGTCACGGTCCCACTCCCGGTAGTCCATGCGGTCGGCGAAGGCCTCCGCGTTCCACAGCGGCACCGCCTTGATGCCGCAGGACTTGGCGGCCCGCAGCGTGTCCCGGTTGTAGTTGCCGTACGGCGGCCGGAAGAGTTCGGGCCGCTTGCCGTAGCGCTTCTCGATGACCTTCTGCATGCCGCAGATCTCGTGGCGCTGCCGCTTGTACGAGAGCCCCGGCAGGTACGGGTGATTGAGGGTGTGGTTGTTCAGGACGACACCGCGGTCCTGCATCTTCCTGAAGTAGCCGTAGTCCTCCTTGACCAGGTAGTTGCTGAGGAAGGCGGTGTACGGGATCTTCAGGTCGCTCATCATCCGCAGAAACGCCCGGTCCTTCTCGGCGCCGTCGTCGATGGTCAGGAAGACGACCTTCTTCTTGGTCGGGATCGTCGTGAAGACCGGCGGCAGCTTCGCCTGGCCCCTGACCTCGAACCCCTTGCGGGCCTTGATCCGCGGCTTGGTCGCGGGCGGCTCGGGGGCGGTCAGCGGTGTCTTGGCCAGCCCCCAGCGCTTGGCGGCGGCGACACGCGCGGCCTGGGCGGCGCCGAGCTGGCGGGCGTAGGAGTCGAGGGCCCGGGCGGGCGGTGCCTGGAGCGGCTGCACGCCGTGGGCGGGCCGCACGGCATCGGAGTCGCCCTCGGAGACGCAGCCCGAGGTGATCGCCGCGACGGTCAGGGCGGCCACCACGGCACGCGTCTGATTCTTCCGTCTTCCGGCGGATTCTTCGTTTTGTCGTACGAGTTGCATGGCGCCGGATCCTCGCAGTTCACCGCCCTGCTGGGGGGCCGACACCGCCGCCCGCCGCACACCATCCACCGACTGGCCCACAATGGGGCAGGTGAACGCCCCGAACACGCCGAGCAGCCCCGCAGCCGACCACGCCGACGGCGACGCCGGCCTCGGCGATCCACTCGCCGCCTTCGCCGCCCTGCGCACCGGCACGGGCCGGGCCCTGCTCGACGAGGTGCGGGACGTCGAACCCGCGCAGGAGCTCGCCGCCGCCACCCGGCTGCGCCGTACCTACCCGGCGCCGCTGGTCTCCGCCGCCCTCGCCCAGGCGCGGCTGCGCGCGCGGGCCGCGGCGAAGTTCGGCGCCGAGGACGCGGCCCGGATGTTCTTCACGCCGAACGGGGTCGAGCAGTCCACCCGCGCCTCCGTCGCCACGCATCGCGCGGAGCGTTTCAAGGCCCTCGGGGTGGGCTCTCTCGCGGACCTGTGCTGCGGCATCGGCGGCGACGCGATCGCCCTGGCGCGGGCCGGGATCTCCGTACTCGCCGTCGACCGCGACCCGTTGACGTGCGCGGTCGCCCGGGCCAACGCGGAAGCGCTCGGCCTCGCCGGCCTGATCGAGGTGCGCGAGGCCGACGTCACCGACGTGGACACCTCGGCGTACGACGCGGTGTTCGTCGACCCGGCGCGGCGGTCCTCCGGGCGGGGCCGCATCTTCGACCCGGAGTCCTACTCCCCGCCGCTGTCCTGGGCGGTCGAGGCGGCCCGCAAGGCCCCGCGCGCCGCGCTGAAGATCGCCCCCGGCATCCCGCACGAGGCGGTCCCCGCCGAGGCCGAGGCCGAGTGGATCTCGGACGGCGGTGACGTGAAGGAGGCCGTGCTGTGGTTCGGCACGGACCACCCCGCCTCGCATCGCGCGACGCTGCTGCCCGGCGGCGCCTCCCTGCGGAGTCCGCTCGCCACGATGCTGCCCGACCCCGGGGTGCGGGCCGTCGGACGCTACTTGTACGAGCCGGACGGCGCCGTCATCCGCGCGCATCTGGTCGCCGAGGTCGCGGCCCGGGTCGCCGGCGGACTGATCGACGAGACCATCGCGTACGTCACCTCCGACGAGCTGCACGCGACGCCGTACGCCGTCGCGTACGAGATCACCGATCAGCTTCCCTTCGGCGTGAAGAAGCTGAAGGCTCTGCTGCGGGAGCGGGAAGTCGGGATCCTCACGGTGAAGAAGCGGGGCTCGGCGGTGGAGCCGGAGGAACTGCGGCGGAAGGTGAAACCGCGGGGCAAGAACGCGGCGACGGTGTTCCTGACCCGGGTGGCGGGGGCGCCGACGATGCTGCTCGGGCACCCGGCCACGTAAGGGGCGCGGAGAACCGCGCGACCGGCCGCAGCCGGGCCGCGGGCTCCGGGGCTCCGGGATGTCAGCCCCTCCGGCGCTTGAGGAGCGGGGTCCGGGGCGAGGCGTCGAGGCGGGGGCCGCCGGCGCGAGCGGCAGGGTCCGGGGCGGAGCCCCGAGGCAGCGGCGCGGGCGATGACGGACGGCGGCCGTGCAGCACCGCCGTCGCCAGCGCGGCTGCCACCAGGAGCCCCGCGGAGACCAT
The DNA here is from genome assembly GCF_043078805.1 of Streptomyces sp. NPDC015345. Classification (NCBI taxonomy): domain Bacteria; kingdom Bacillati; phylum Actinomycetota; class Actinomycetes; order Kitasatosporales; family Streptomycetaceae; genus Streptomyces; species Streptomyces sp. NPDC015345. Next base: position 835,019 of record NZ_JBIBTX010000003.1, read on the forward strand.
GAAGGCCGTCGCGTACCCCTCCGCGAGGGAGGCCCGGCCGGTGCCGGTTCCGGTGGCGTTCGCCGCGACCGTGACCAGGACCGCGAGCCCGAGCGAGCCGCCGAGCTGGCGCGAGCTGTTGAGCAGCCCGGAGGCCATGCCGGTCTCCTCGGGTGCCACGCCCCTGGTCGCCGCCGTGCCCAGCGGGACGAAGCACATGCCGATGCCGACGCTCGCGACCAGCGAGGGCCCCAGGATGGACCCCAGGAACGTGCCACCCGCCTCGACGGTCAGCGCGAACCACCCGAACCCGGCGGCCCCCAGCAGCCCGCCCGCCACGAGCAGCGCCCGCTCACCGGCCCGGCCGATCAGCCGGGTCGCGACCGTCGACCCGGCCACGACGCCCGCGCAGAACGGCAGGAAGGCCGCACCGGCCGCCGTCGCCCCGTACCCCATCACCTCCTGGAGGTAGAGCGAGGTGAAGTAGAAGGCGGCGAACTGCCCCGACGACATCAGCAGCGAGAAGACGTTCGCCGAGAGCACGGGCCGGTGACCGCTCCCCAGCAGGCCGAGCCGCAGCAGCGGGTCCCGCTTGCGGGCCTCGACGGCGACGAAGGCGGCGAGCAGCACGGCCGCGACGCCGAGCGTGCCCAGCGTGGTGCCGGACCCCCAGGCGTACGTCTCCGTGCGCACGAGACCGAGGACGAGCACCGCCGTTCCGGCCGTGACGAGCAGGGCGCCGGTGATGTCCGGGCGGGGCGCGGGCCCGGTGCGGCGGTCGACGGGCACCCCGTGGCGCGAGGCGAGGAGGGCGGCGGCGACCACGGGGACGTTGACGAGCATCACGGAACGCCAGCCCACCCAGTCGGTGAGCACCCCGCCCGCCATGATCCCGACCGCGCCGCCGAGCGCGCCCGAGACGCCCCACAGCCCGAGCGCCCGCGAACGCGCCGGCCCCTCCGCGTAGTTGACGGTGATCAGGACGAGCGCGACGGGTGCGAGCGCCGCCGCGCCCGCGCCCTGCACCGCGCGCGCCGCGACGAGCTGCCACGGCGTCAGGGCGAGTCCGCCCGCGAGACTGGCCACGCCGAAGACGACGAAGCCCCACAGGAGGGTGCGCCGCCGTCCGGCGAGGTCGGCGAGGCGCCCGCCGAGCATGAGCAGGCCGCCGAAGGCGAGCGCGTAGGCGTTGACGACCCAGAGCAGCGAGTCGGGGGCGAAGCCGAGGTCGTCGCCCATGTCGGGCAGGGCGATGTTGACGACGGACATGTCGAGGGAGACGAGGAACTGCACGGTGAGCAGCACCGGCAGCAGCCAACGCCCTGGTAAAGCGTTCGAGTTCACCTTGTTCACCATGTGCGGCACATTACTATACGCGTATAGAAACTCTGCAAGCCCCGAGCGCGCGGGCAGGCACGACAATGGGCGGGTGGCAGCAGAGAAGGACCCAGGGACAGCCGGAGAGGCAACCGCGCGGACGGGCGGCGAGACGGGCGGCGAGCCGAAGAAGCGCCGTGCGGGGCGCCCCCGCCGCCTCGAACCGGAGACGATCGTCGCCACCGCCCGCCGCATCCTCCAGGAGGAGGGCGTGGCGGCACTGAGCATGCGCCGGGTCGCCAAGGAGGTCGGCACGACACCGATGGCCCTGTACCACCACGTGCGCGACAAGGACGAGCTCCTGATGCTCACGCTCTCCGGCACCGCCGCCACGGCCCCGCGCCCCGACCTGCCGTCCGACCCCCGCGAGCGCCTCCTCGCCGTCACCCTGCACATGCACGGCACGCTGGCGCGGCTGCCCTGGGTGGTGGAGGTGCTCGGCCTCGGCGACCTCACCGACAAGGGCGCCCTGTGGATGGTCGAGGAGATCGTCGGCGCGGGCATCGCGTGCGGCCTCACCCCGGCGGAGGCGGTCCGCGCGTACCGGACCCTGTGGCACTGCGTCCACGGCGACCTGGTCTTCCGCCGCGCGATGGAGCGCCGTGCCGAGGACCCGGGCCGCAAGCGGTACTTCCCCGACATGCTCACGGACGCGGACGCGGCCGAACTGCCCCACCTCGCGGCGCTGGCGGACCGGTGGGCCGAGCTGACCGATGACTACGACGTGAGCGCCCAACTGGGGGCGGTGATCGACGGGTTGCTGAGCCGGGCGGGTCGGGAGGAGCAGACCGGACGGGAGCCGACGGACTGAGCCGTGTGCCAGGCTCGCCGCCATGCCCTTCGACCACAACGACCACTACCACCCGCTGCTCCTGAGGCACCTGCCGCCGCACGGCCGCACCGCCCTCGACGTCGGCTGCGGCACCGGCCGCTTCGCTCGGCGGCTTGCGGCGCGTGGTTACGAGGTCGACGCGCTTGATCCGTCGCAGGAGGTCATCGCCGCGGCCGAGGCGGCCGGCGGAGGCCCCCGCTACCGGCAGGCGGACGTGACCGCACAGGAACTTCCCGAGGGCCGCTACGACGTGATCACCTGTCTGGCGAGCCTGCACCACATGCCGTTCGCCACGGTCACACGGCTGCGCGCGGCCCTCGCCCCCGGCGGCACCCTGCTCGTCCTCGGCTGCTACCGCGGGATGACGTGGTGGGACATCGCGGCGTCGCCCGCCAACGCCGTGGCGCGGGCGGCGGTGTACGCGGGTGAGCGCCTGCGCGGCACGTACACGCCACCGCTCAAGGCCCCCGTACGGCAGCCCGACATGACGCTCCCCGAGGTCCGAGCCGAGGCAGCGCGCCTCCTGCCCGGCAGCAGCGTGCGGCAACTGCTGTTCTGGCGGTACCTGCTGACGTACCGCAGTAGCTGATCCTCAGCCCGCGTCCAACGACTCGAACCGCCAGCGGTGCACCGCGCGCGTCACCAACTCCGGCGCCGGTTCCGGCAGCTCCGGAAGGTCGGCGTCGTACGCGGCGTCCCACCAGGTGATGACGAGGACGCGGTCCTGCGGGGCGCGGAAGTACTCCCGCCGCAGCGGCGCGGCGTCGAACCGCTGTTCCCGCGCCCATGCCAGCAGTTCCTCGCCCCGCCCGTCGGCGGCACGCGCCTCCCACATCAGCGCGACGGTCACGAGTACAGGTTCTCCTTGCTGACCTCGTGCACGTGATCGTGGTCGTGCGCGTGGTCATGGCCGCGGCCCGGCACGTGCGGCTCCGTCACCGGCAGCGACGAGTCCGCCGACAGGTCGAGGGACGAGGCCGACCGGTTGCGCGCCACCATCTCCGCGCCGAGGGCGGCGACCATCGCGCCGTTGTCCGTGCACAGCTTCGGCCGCGGCACGCGCAGCCGGATGCCCGCCTTCTCGCACCGCTCCTGGGCGAGGGCGCGCAGCCGCGAGTTGGCGGCCACACCGCCGCCGATCATGAGGTGGTCGACGCCCTCGTCCTTGCAGGCGCGGACGGCCTTGCGGGTCAGCACGTCGACGACCGCCTCCTGGAAGGACGCCGACACGTCCCGCACCGGCACGTCCTCGCCCGCGGCCCGCTTCGCCTCGATCCAGCGGGCGACGGACGTCTTCAGGCCGGAGAAGGAGAAGTCGTACGCGGGGTCGCGCGGGCCGGTGAGCCCGCGCGGGAAGGTGATGGCGTTCGGGTCGCCCTCGCGCGCGTACCGGTCGATGACGGGGCCGCCCGGGAAGCCGAGGTTCAGCACCCGCGCGATCTTGTCGAAGGCCTCGCCCGCCGCGTCGTCGATGGTCGAGCCGAGCGGCCGCACGTCGGAGGTGATGTCGGCGGACAGGAGCAGGGAGGAGTGGCCGCCGGAGACCAGGAGCGCCATGGTCGGCTCGGGCAGCGGCCCGTGCTCCAGCTGGTCCACACAGATGTGCGAGGCGAGGTGGTTGACGCCGTACAGCGGCTTGTCGAGCGCGTAGGCGTACGCCTTGGCCGCCGAGACGCCGACGAGCAGCGCGCCCGCGAGGCCGGGCCCGGCGGTCACCGCGATGCCGTCGAGGTCCTTCGCGCTCACCCCGGCTTCCTTCAGGGCGCGGTCGATGGTCGGCACCATCGCCTCCAGGTGCGCCCGGGAGGCGACCTCGGGGACGACACCGCCGAAGCGGGCGTGCTCGTCGACGCTGGAGGCGACGGCGTCGGCGAGCAGGGTGGTGCCGCGGACGATGCCGACGCCGGTTTCGTCGCAGGAGGTCTCGATGCCGAGGACGAGGGGTTCGTCGCGCGAGTCAGCCATGAATCTCGGTTCCTTGTACGCCTGATACGGGGGTGGAGGGATCGGTGCGACGCATGACCAGGGCGTCCACGTTGCCCGGTTGGTAGTAGCCGCGCCGGAAGCCGATGGGTTCGAAGCCGAAGCGCTCGTACAGCTTCTGTGCGCGCGTATTGTCGACGCGCACCTCCAGCATGACCTCGGCGCACTCGAAGGCGGTGGCGGCCTGGAGCAGGTCGGTGAGCAGCCGGGCGCCGAGCCCGGTGCCCCAGTGGTCGCGGGCGACGGCGATGGTCTGGACGTCCGCCAGGTCGCCCGAGGCGGCGAGGCCCGCGTATCCGACGAGGCGGTCGCCGTCCATGGCCACCACATAGCGGCGGGTGGCCAGCGGCCCGCGCGCGTGGGCGAGCTCGGACCAGAACATGCCGCGTGACCAGGCGTCGTCCGGGAAGAGTTCCTTCTCCAGGGCGAACACCGCGTCGATGTCCCACCAGCGCATCTCGCGCAGCACGGCGGCCGCGTTCACCTGGGTCACTGGGGAGTGACCACCTTGTAGTTCTTCGGCACCTGAGCGTCGGGGCGGCGCAGGTACAGCGGCCTCGGCTCCAGGAGCTCCTCGCCCGCGGCGAGCCGCTCGGCGGCGAGGGAGGCGAGGGCCGCCGCCGAGACGTGCTCGGGGGCGCGGGCGTCGGGGAAGGTGTCGGGGTAGAGCAGCGCGCCCGCGCCGACGGCGGGCAGGCCCTGGACCTCGGCGGCGATGTCCGCGGGCCGGTCGACGGCGGCGTCGGTCACGCGCGTGCGCGCGTCGGCGTAGCGCGCCCAGTAGACCTCCTTGCGCCGGGCGTCGGTGGCGACCACGAACGGGCCGGTCTCGATGCCACAGGCGTACGCGAGGCCGTCCAGCGTGCACACGCCGTGCACGGGGACGCCGAGCGCGAGGCCGAACGTCTCGGCGGTCATCAGGCCGACCCGCAGCCCGGTGTAGGGGCCGGGGCCGACCCCGGCGACGATGCCGGTGACGGCGTCGAGTCTCAGGCCGGCGTCGGCGAGGACGCGGTCGACGGCCGGAAGCAGCAGTTCCCCGTGTCGGCGGGCGTCCACCTGGCTCGATTCGGCCACGACGGAGGAGCCGTCGTGCAGGGCGACGGTGACGGCGGGCGTTGCGGTATCAAGAGCGAGCAAGAGCACGCGAACAGCCTACGGCTCCGGCGCCCGCCGCACGGCCGCCCCGGGATGAGGGGCCCTTCCTGCTACCGTCACTTCATAGTCGTCGCAGTACGAAAAGGTGGGTGGCGCAAGGTGTCAAGGAGCAGCTCGGGATTTGTGGCCGGGCTCACCGCCGCCGCGGTCGCCGCGGTCGGCTTCCTCGCCTATCAGGCCTCGGCCAGCGTGCCGGAGGACCTCGGCAAGCGTCCCGAGAAGTCCCCCGGCGCGTCCGCCCCGCGCAGCCCCGAGGAGAAGGCGGACCCGACGGCGGTGCCGGCGCGGTCCGGCGCGGGCGAGCGGGTCGTGTACTCCCTGGCCGCGGACCGCGTCTGGCTGGTCGAGGCCTCGGGAAACCCGCGGATCACGTTCAAGGTGACGCCGGGCACGGTCGACCCGGCGCCGGGCACGTACGCCGTCACCTCCCGCTCCGGCTCCGTCACCGGCACGGACGGCGTGCCGATCGAGCACGTCGTGCGGTTCACGAGCGTCGACGGCATCACGGTCGGCTTCAGCGCCGCGGTCGACAACTCCACGCCGAAGCCGGACCCGTCGAAGAAGACCGGCGGCATCCGCGAGTCGCGCGCGCACGGCAACGCGATGTGGGAGTTCGCGACGATCAGCAAGAAGGTCGTCGTCGTTCCGTAGCCACCTCGGGCCTGCGTCCGGCGGGCGCCGGATGCCTGGGCGGCGTGGAGATGGCCGTGGCGGCGGCGCACGAAGCCAGCAGATCACTCATCGACAGGTGCGCCGGGTCCGAGACGGCCAGAGGTCCCGGCAGCCCGTGCGGCTGCGGCTGTGCGTCACGTTCTGAAGCCGACATGGATGCCTCCTGGGCTCCCGGGGGCAGACGTGGTTAGGTAGACCTAACCAGTACCGGTGTCCATGTGACCACGCGCGACGCACGCGACGCAACATCTTGCCGACGACTTGTCGGAACCTTCGGGTGAACGTACGAGTCCGTGCCGCGCCTAGGCCGCGAGCGACGCCAGATCCGCGCCGGCCCACCGCTCGCCGAGCCCGGTCAGGGTCACCTCGCGCACCTCGTCCGTCGTGTCGCCGACGGCCCGGTGGATGACGACGTGCAGCCGGTCATCCGTCAACTCCTCGACCTTGCCCTCGCCCCACTCCACGACGATCACCGATTCGGGGAGCGAGACGTCGAGGTCCAGGTCCTCCATCTCGTCGAGACCGCCGCCCAGGCGGTACGCGTCGACGTGCACCAGCGCGGGGCCCGCGCCGAGCGGCGGGTGGACGCGGGCGATGACGAAGGTCGGCGAGGTGACGGCGCCGCGCACCCCGAGGCCCTCACCGAGGCCGCGGGTCAGCGTGGTCTTGCCGGCACCGAGCTCGCCGTTGAGCATGACGAGGTCGCCGGGGCGCAGCAGTTTGGCCAGGCGGCGGCCCAACTCGCCCATCTGTTCGGGGGAGTTGACGGTGATCTTGAGTACGTTGGCGGGGGCCTGGTGGTGCGGTGCTTCCATACCGACCACGTTAGCCGCTGGAGGACCCCGCGTCGGCTGCCGCCCGGCCACCGGCGCCCGCCCTGGACAGCAGCTCGGCGAGCCGGTCCGTGACCACCTCGGGGTGCTCCAGCATGACCAGGTGCCCGGCGTCCGGGACCAGGACCAGCTCGGCGTCCGGCAGCAGCGCGGCGATCGCCTCGCTGTGCTCGCTCGGCGTGACGAGGTCCTTCTCGCCCGCGAGCACCAGCACCGGCAGCCCCTCGAAATGCGCCAGGGCCGCCGCCTTGTCGTGCTCGGCGAAGGCCGGGTAGAACTCCGCGACGACGTCGATCGGCGTCGACTCGATCATCCGCTCCGCGAAGCGCGCGATCGCCGGGTCGACGTCCCTGCGCGAGAACGAGTAGCGCTTGATGACGCCGGCGAAGAGGTCGGCGGTGGCCCGCCGCCCGCGCTCCACCAGCTCGGCCTGCGAGCCCAGCGCCCGCAGCACGCCGGGCAGCACCCGCCGGACCGCGTTCATCCCCGCCACCGGCAGCCCGAAGTTCACCTGACCGAGCTTCCCCGAGGACGTACCGACAAGGGCGACGCCCACGACGCGCTCGCGAATCAGCTCCGGGAACTGGTCGGCCAGGGCCATGGTCGTCATGCCGCCCATGGAGTGCCCGACGAGGACGAGCGGCCCCTCGGGGGCGGCCGCGTCGATGACGGCCTCCAGGTCGCGCCCCAACTGGTCGATGGAGACCGGCACATCGCGCTCCACCTGGTCGACGCCCCGGGCCGAACGGGCGTGGCTGCGCTGGTCCCAGTAGACCGCCCGGACCACCCCGCGCAGGGCGGCGCGCTGGAAGTGCCAGGAGTCCTGGTTCAGGCAGTAGCCGTGGCTGAAGACGACGGTGACCGCGTCGCGCGGCGCGTCCTCGACCTCTTCGACCTCGTAGGCCAGCTCCGTGCCGTCGTCCGCGTACGCCGTGCCGGGCATGCCGCGCAGCGAGCCGTACGGCCCCGCGGCGTCCAGGGCGAGGCGGGCCTTCTTGCGCATGCCCCGGCCGACGGTGAGCCGCTCTATGGCGACGCCCGCGGCCGCGCCCGCGGCGATGACACCCAGCGCCGCGCCGGCCACCCCGGCCCGGCGCCAGCTCCCCGCCACGGCGGCGGCCTCCGTCACGACTTCCGTCACCGCTTCCGCCGCGGCAGCCCCCGTGCTGCTCTCGCTCACGTGCCGCTCCTAGTCAGTGGTCGGACTGCTCGTTCACATCTCTCCGGCGCCGGGCAGCTCATTCACATACAGCCGCGGGACGCGCGATCCGATGCGGGTGACGATCTCGTACGCGATGGTGCCCGCCGCCTGGGCCCAGTCCTCCGCGGTCGGCTCCCCCCGGCCGCCGGGCCCGAACAGCACGGCCTCGGCGCCCACTTCGGGCTCGTCCCCGCCGAGGTCGACCACGAACTGGTCCATCGCCACGCGGCCCGCGGCCGTCCGCCACTTGCCGCCGACGAGCACGGGGGCCGTGCCGGAGGCGTGGCGCGGGATGCCGTCGCCGTACCCGGCCGGGATGAGGCCGAGGGTCGTCTCCCCCGGAGTGACGTAGTGATGTCCGTAGCTGACGCCGTGACCGGCCGGGGCGCGCTTCACGTGGGCGAGCGAGGCGGTGAGCGTCATGACGGGCCGCAGCCCGAAGTCCTCGGGGGTGCCCACCTCGGGGCTCGGCGAGACGCCGTACGTCGCGATGCCCGCCCGTACGAGATCGAAGTGGGCCTCCGGGAGCGTGAGCGTCGCCGGCGAGTTGGCGATGTGCCGCACCTCGGGGCGTATCCCCTGGTCCTCGGCGTACGCGACCATCTCCCGGAAGACGGTGAGCTGGGCGGCGATCGAGGGGTGCCCCGGCTCGTCGGCGCACGCGAAGTGCGACCAGAGACCGGTGACCCTGACCAGTCCCTCGGCCTCGGCGCGCAGGGACTCGGCGATCAGCTCGGGCCAGTCGGCCGGCATGCAGCCGTTGCGCCCGAGGCCGGTGTCGGCCTTGAGCTGGATACGCGCGGGGCGCCCCGCCTCGCGGGCCGCCGCCGTCACCTCGCGCAGCGCCCACAGGGCGCTCACCGCCATGTCCAGGTCGGCCTCGACGCCCTCGCGCCAGGGGCCGCCGGGCGTCCACAGCCAGCACATGATCCGCCCCGGCAGGCCAGCGGCACGCAGGGCCAGGGCCTCCTCCGGTGTCGCGGTACCGATCCACGTGGCACCCGCCTGGACAGCGGCCCTGGCACAGGGCACAGCTCCGTGGCCGTACCCGTCGGCCTTCACCACGGCCATGAAGGCGGCTTCCGGCGCCCGAGCGCGCAGCGAGCGCACGTTGGCGCGGAGGGCGGCGAGGTCGATCTCGGCGCGGACACGGAAAGGGGCTGTCTCGTTCATCGCGGACCAGTGTCTCAGAGCGCACCGACAGCCCCGCCCGCACGGCGGGGCCTGGCACGGTCAGGCGGAGCCGACCCGAACCCCCCGGCTACACCCCGCACGCCCCGACCGATACGGCACCCGGGCCACCTGCTGGAGCCGGCCGACCGGACCACCCCACTCGCGCGCCGCACCCGCCGCATGCCACCGAGACCCACGACGAGCCCAAGAACACGAGCCCGCCCACGCCACCCCATCGCAACCGGTCAGCCGGGGCGCCGCACGTCCCGCCAGGCCGCGGGGATCGCGTCGGCCACGTCCTGCGCGGCCACGGGCGCCCCGTCCGCGGCGTGCCGGGCGGCGAGGCCGTGCAGGTAGGCGCCGACGGACCCCGCGTCCCGCGCCCCGAGGCCCGCGGCGAGCAGGGAGCCCGCGAGGCCGGACAGGACGTCGCCGCTGCCCGCGGTGGCGAGCCAGGGCGTGCCGGTGGCGTTGACGCGCACGGCGCCCTCGGCCGAGCCGACCAGGGTGGTGGACCCCTTGAGCAGAACGGTCGCGCCGAACCGCCCCGCCAGTTCCCGCACCGCGGAGAGCCGGCCCGCCTCCACCTCCTCACGCCGCACACCGAGCAGGGCGGCGGCCTCCCCGGCGTGCGGTGTGAGCAGCGTGGGCGCGCGGCGCTCCCGCACCGCCCGCTCCGCCACCAGCCGCAGCCCGTCGGCGTCGATCAGGACCGGCACCTCGGCGCCGACCGCGTCCCGCAGCCGCTCCTCGTCGTCACCGAGGCCGGGCCCCACGACCCAGGCCTGCACCCGCCCCGCCTTCGACGGCGGCCCGGCGGAGACCAGCGCCTCGGGGAACCGCGCGATGACGGCGTCCGCGGCGGGCCCCACGTACCGCACCGCGCCCGCGCCCCCGCGCAGCGCCCCGGCCACGCAGAGCACGGCGGCGCCGGGATACCGCGCGGAACCGGCGACGATGCCGACGACCCCGCGCCGGTACTTGTCGCTCTCCCCCCTCGGCAGCGGCAGCAGCCCCGCGACATCCGCGTACTGCAACGCCTCCAACACCCGCTCCCCGGAAGCCGGCTCCAGCCCGATGTCGACAAGCCGCACCGCTCCCGCATACTCCCGCCCGGGATCGATCAACAGCCCCGGCTTGTACGCCCCGAACGTCACCGTCACATCGGCCCGCACCGCCTCGCCGTGCACCTCGCCGGTGTCCGCGTCGACGCCGCTCGGCAGATCCACGGCGACGACCAACGCGTCCCGCGCGGCGGCGGCGACAAGCTCGGCCGCCCGCTCCCGGAGCCCGCCGCGCCCCCCGATCCCCACGATGCCGTCCACGACCAGCCGGGCCCGCGCGACCACGTCCTGCGCCCGGTCGGCACCACCGTCCACGACCACACCCCCGGCGCCCCGCAACGCGGCGAGCCCTCCGGCATGGGCCCGCTCCGGAGCCAGCAGCACCGCGCTCACACCCGCCCCCCGCCGGGCCAGCCGAGCCCCGGCGTACAGGGCGTCCCCACCGTTGTCCCCGCTGCCCACCAGCAGCGTGACCCGGGAGCCGTACACCTTGCCGAGCAACTGCGCACACTCGGCGGCAAGCCCCGCCGCGGCCCGCTGCATCAAGGCCCCGGCGGGCCCCCGCGCCATGAGCTCAAGCTCCGCCGCCCTGACAGTCTCCACACCGTACGCACCACGCATGCCCGTGAGTGTCCCCCACCAGCGAGCCGCGAACCCGACGACATCCCGCACCCGCGAACGCACCGGAGGGGCCACGGGGGTATGTGCGCGCGGAGCACAGTGGTGGTCATAAGGCCCCCGAAGCAACAAGGCCCCAAGACCAAGATGGCGAGCACGGACATACCCCCGTGGCCCCGCCCCCAAGACGAACCCAAGGCGCCCCGGTCCAAGACGAACCGCAGGGCGCCCCGGTCCAAGACGCACCGCAGGCGCCCCGCCCCAAGACGAACCGCAGGCGCCCCGCTCCAACCCCCACCTACCCCTCAGCGATCACCACCGCGGAAGCAACCCCCGCATCATGGCTGAGCGACACATGCCAGGCCCGCACCCCCAACTCCGCAGCCCGCGCCGCCACAGTCCCCCGCACCCGCACCCGAGGCTGCCCACTCCCCTCGACATACACCTCGGCATCGGTCCACCGAAGCCCCCCCGGCGCCCCCAACGCCTTCGCCAAGGCCTCCTTCGCCGCGAACCGCGCCGCCAGCGAGGCCACCCCCCGCCGCTCCCCACTCGGCAGCAACAACTCGCTCTCCAGGAACAGCCGTTGGGCCATCCCCGGCGTCCGGGCCAACGCCGCCCCGAACCGCTCGATCTCGGCCACGTCGATGCCGACCCCGATAATCACAGGCCCACTCACCCCAGAAATCGCCCGAAAAACACCGGGTCAGCGTGACACACCCCACCACACGCCCCGCCCCACGGCCGTTCAAACAGCCGTAACAATGGACTGTGATCTCTTCGGTCTCCGCGCCAGACAAGGCGCAGCGGAGCGCCCACCGGCACAAACCGGAGGCGACTCCCTACCTCGACCTGACCCGCGCCGAGTGGAGCGCTCTGCGGGAGAAAACGCCCCTGCCCCTGACGGCGGAGGAGGTGGAGAAGCTGCGCGGCCTCGGTGACGTCATCGACCTGGACGAGGTCCGCGACATCTACCTCCCGCTCTCCCGCCTCCTGAACCTCTACGTGGGAGCGACGGACGGCCTCCGCGGCGCCCTCAACACCTTCCTCGGCGAAAAGCGATCCCAGTCCGGCACCCCCTTCGTCATAGGGGTCGCCGGCTCCGTGGCCGTCGGCAAGTCAACCGTCGCCCGCCTCCTCCAGGCCCTGCTCTCCCGCTGGCCGGAGCACCCCCGCGTGGAGCTGGTCACGACCGACGGCTTCCTCCTCCCCACCAAGGAACTCGAAGCACGCGGCCTTATGTCCCGCAAGGGCTTCCCCGAGTCGTACGACCGCCGCGCCCTCACCCGCTTCGTGGCGGACATCAAGGCGGGCAAGCAGGAGGTCACGGCCCCGGTCTACTCCCACCTGATCTACGACATCATCCCGGGCAAACGCCTCACCGTCCGCCGCCCCGACATCCTCATCGTGGAGGGCCTGAACGTCCTTCAGCCCGCCCTCCCCGGCAAGGACGGCCGCACCCGCGTGGGCCTCGCGGACTACTTCGACTTCAGCGTGTACGTCGACGCCCGCACCGAGGACATCGAGCGCTGGTACCTGAACCGCTTCAGGAAGCTGCGCGACACGGCCTTCCAGAACCCGTCCTCGTACTTCCGCAAGTACACGCAGGTGTCGGAGGAGGAGGCCCTGGACTACGCCCGCACGACCTGGCGCACGATCAACAAGCCGAACCTGCTGGAGAACGTGGCGCCCACCCGGGGCCGCGCCGCCCTGGTGGTCCGCAAGGGCCCCGACCACAAGGTGCAGCGCCTGAGCCTGCGCAAACTCTGAAGGGACACACGCCCCGCCCGACTACCCTGCGCACATGCTGCACCTACGCCTGATCTCCCCCGCGGACAAAACCGACGACGTGCTGCGCCTGATCGAGGCGACGACGGGCACCACGCACCTGGCCGTGGTGCCCGGCGCCGCCCGCAGCCCCAAGGGCGACGTGATCATGTGCGACGTCGCACGCGAGGCGGGCGACGAGCTGATCGGCGGCCTGCGCGCGCTGGACCTCGACAAGTGCGGGTCGATCGCGGTGGAGAACATCGACCTCTCCCTCTCCGACCGCGCCGACAAGGCGGAGCACGAGGCGCCGGGCGAGGCGGCGGACGCGGTCCTGTGGGAGCAGCTGTCCGACGCGACGCACGAGGAGTCGACGCTCTCGATCACGTACGTCGCGTTCATCACGCTCGCCACGATGATCGCGGCCTGCGGCGTCGTGCTCGACAACGCGATCCTGATCGTGGGCGCGATGGCCGTCGGACCGGAGTTCGGCCCGCTCGCCGGCTTCTGCACGGCCCTGGTGCGGCGAGCGCCGAGGCTGGCGCTGCGCTCACTGATCGCGCTGCTGGTGGGCTTCCTGGTGGCGATGGTGGTGACGGTCGGCTTCAGCTACTTCATGGACGCCACGGACCTGTTCACCCACGAGGCCCTGAAGGCGGAGCGGCCGAACACGAACTTCATCTACCGCCCCGACTGGTTCTCGTTCGTCGTGGCGGTCCTCGCGGGCGCGGCGGGCACGCTCTCCCTCACGTCGGCGAAGTCGGGCGCCCTGGTGGGCGTGGCGATCTCCGTGACGACGGTCCCCGCGGCGGCGAACGCCGCGGTCGCCTTCAGCTACAGCGAGTACAAACAGGCGTGGGGCTCCACCGAGCAGCTCCTGCTGAACCTGCTCGGCATCGTCCTCGCCGGTACGCTCACGCTGCTGGCCCAGAAGGCGCTCTGGGCCACGCAGCGCGACCGTACCGCCAAGCCCCGGCGCGCCTAGCCCAGCGCGGACTTCACCGAGTCCGCGAGCCGCTCGGCCACGGACCGCGCCTGCTCGATGTCGGCGGCCTCGACCATGACCCGCACCAGCGGCTCCGTCCCGGAGGGCCGCAGCAGCACCCGCCCCGTGGAGCCCAGCTCGCGCTCGGCGTCGGCGACGGCGGTGGCGAGCTCGGCGGAGGTCTTCACGCGCGACTTGTCGACGTCCGGCACGTTGATGAGGACCTGCGGCAGGCGCTCCATGACACCGGCGAGGTCGGCCAGCGTACGGCCGGTCTCGGCGACTCGCGCCGCGAGCAGCAGCCCGGTCAGCGTGCCGTCGCCGGTGGTGGCGTGGTCGAGGATGATGACGTGCCCGGACTGCTCGCCGCCGAGGGCGAAGCCGTGCTCCTTCATCGACTCAAGGACGTACCGGTCGCCGACGGCGGTCTGCACCAGCGAGAGGCCCTGCCCCTCCATGGCGAGCTTGAAGCCGAGGTTCGACATGACGGTGGCGACAACGGTGTCGTGACGCAGCGTGCCGTGCTCGCGCATGGCGAGGGCGAGCACGGCGAGGATCTGGTCGCCGTCGACCTCGGCGCCGGTGTGGTCCACGGCCAGGCAGCGGTCGGCGTCGCCGTCGTGCGCGATGCCGAGGTCGGCCTTGTGCTCGACGACGGCGGCCTTGAGCAGGTCCAGGTGGGTGGAGCCGCAGCCGTCGTTGATGTTCAGTCCGTCGGGCTGCGCGCCGATGGTGACGATCTCGGCACCGGCGCGCGTGAACGCCTCGGGCGAGACGCGGGCGGCGGCGCCGTGCGCCTCGTCGAGGACGATCTTCAGTCCGTCGAGGCGGTTGGGCAGGACGCCGAGCAGGTGCGCGATGTACTGGTCGAGCCCCTGGTCGTACGACTTGACGCGGCCGACGCCGGCGCCGGTGGGCCGCTGCCAGGGAGCTGCGGTGCGGTGCACGAACTGCTCGTCGTACTCGGCCTCGATGCGGTCCTCCAGCTCGTCGGCGAGCTTGTGGCCGCCGCGGGCGAAGAACTTGATGCCGTTGTCGGGCATGGCGTTGTGACTGGCGGAGAGCATCACGCCGAGGTCGGCGCCCAGCGCACCGGTGAGATGCGCCACCGCGGGGGTGGGCAGCACACCGACGCGCAGGACGTCCACGCCCGCGCTCGCGAGGCCGGCGACCACAGCGGCCTCCAGGAACTCCCCGGACGCGCGCGGGTCCCGCCCGACCACCGCCACCGGGCGATGGCCTTCAAAGGTGCCCACCTCGGCCAGTACGTGCGCCGCCGCCACGGAGAGTCCGAGCGCGAGCTCGGCCGTCAGATCCGCGTTGGCGACACCGCGCACGCCGTCCGTGCCGAAGAGTCGTCCCACTGCTGTCCTCCGAACGATTGTTCTTGATAGACGAACGCCCCGGCAAGCACAGGATGTGCCGCCGGGGCGAACGAAAAGTACAAGCAGGCCAAGCAGGCAGCGATTAGCGCTTGCTGTACTGCGGGGCCTTGCGGGCCTTCTTGAGACCGGCCTTCTTGCGCTCGACCGCACGGTCGTCACGCTTGAGGTAACCGGCCTTCTTCAGGGCGCCGCGGTTGTTGTCGACGTCGGCCTCGTTCAGCGCACGGGCGACACCGAGACGGAGCGCACCGGCCTGACCGGAGACGCCGCCACCCGAGATGCGGGCGATGACGTCGTAGCGGTTGTCGAGCTCGAGCACCTTGAAGGGCTCGTTGACTTCCTGCTGGTGGACCTTGTTCGGGAAGTAGTCCTCGAGCGTGCGCCCGTTGACCTTCCACTTGCCGGTGCCCGGGACGATCCGGACGCGGGCGATGGCGTTCTTGCGACGGCCCAGGCCGGCGGCCGGCTGCGGGTCGCCGAAGCGCGCGGCGTTCGACTCCGAGGTGTACTCGCCCTCGACGGGGACCTCGGACTCGGTGGTGTACTGCTCGACGTCAGCGATCTCGGTCTCTTCGACCGGCTGCTCAACGGTGGTCTCGGCCACGATTCTCCTCAGATTTCTTTTCGTCTTTGGGGGTGGCCGGAACTACTGCGCGACCTGGGTGATCTCGAACGGGACCGGCTGCTGAGCGCCGTGCGGGTGCTGGTCGCCCGCGTAGACCTTCAGCTTCGAGAGCATCTGACGGCCCAGGGTGTTCTTGGGGAGCATGCCCTTGACGGCCTTCTCAACGGCCTTCTCGGGGCTCTTGGCGAGCAGCTCGTCGTAGCGGACGGAACGCAGACCACCCGGGTAACCGGAGTGGCGGTACGCCATCTTCTGGGTCTTCTTGTTGCCGGAGAGGTGCACCTTCTCCGCGTTGATGATGATGACGAAGTCACCGGTGTCAACGTGGGGGGCGTAGATCGGCTTGTGCTTGCCGCGCAGGAGGGTGGCAGCGGTGGTCGCCAGACGGCCCAGGACGATGTCCCGGGCGTCGATGACGTGCCACTGGCGGGTCACATCGCCGGGCTTGGGGCTGTACGTACGCACTTAGTAGCCTTCGCTTCTTCAGTGGATGGGGTCCAGACACACGGCACCCAGGAAGCGATCATGCAGCTGGGGCCCACAATGCCGGGGACGCTGCCCGTATGCGAGCCACTGGTAACTGCTCCAGGGAACCTACGTAAGGGCCCTTTCGCGTGAGATCGAGGACACCAATACGTATCAATGTCCGAGAGTACCTGCGCCGCCCCGTACCGGTCAAAACGCGGCCTGAAGACCGGCACCGGCGACTCACACATCACGGACAGGTCTGTACTCATCAGGGTAACCGCCCGCCCGCTCCACCCCGCACCGACCGCGCAGCGCCCCCGCCGCACACGCCCACCCGACCGTGGCCGCGAGCAGACACAGCGTCGCCGCGTCCTTGAAGGCCCGCCGCGTCATCGGCTCCAGCCAGGGCCACGTGAAGCCGGGCACCTGCGGGACCAGCGCCACCCAGAACCACGGGCCGCGCCCCGGCGCCCCCGCCGTCAGCACCCCCGCGAGCAGCAGCGGCAGCACGACGAGGAGGTAGTGGTCGTAGGAGGGCCGGGAGACGAGAAAGGCCGAGAGCATCAGCATCGTGGCGCACTCCACCACCCGGGCCGGCCCCTCGTCCCCTCTCCCCCACCGCCGCCAGGCGCACCACACCCCGGCACCGGCGGCGCACCCCGCGAGCAGCGCCGCCCCCGACTGCGGCACCCCGACCCGCGCGAGGACCGCCGCGGGCGACGCCTCGTAGAGCCGTACGAAGGCGTCGTCGCCGCGCAGCAGGAAGGGCAGCGTCCGCGTGAAGAACCCGGCGGGGTCCGGCATCACCAGCGCGGCCCCCAGCGACGCCGCCACCGGGACCGCGACCGCCGCCCCGAGCGCCCGCCACCGCCCCGCGAAGACGAAGAGGAGCACGACCGGCGCGAGCAGCGGCTTCACGGCGACGGCGGCGCCGATGACGAGCCCGGCCGCGGTCCACCGCCCGCGGCACACGAGCAGCAGGGCGAACGGCAGCGCCGCCGCGGAGGCCACCGTCCAGTTGCCGAGCGCGATCAGGTGCCCGAAGGGCGTGAAGCCGAGCGCGAGCCCCAGCAGGCCGTACGCGGCGAACCGGCTGCGCCACGGCACGTCGTACAGCCGCAGCGCGCACAGCCAGCCGGTGACGAGGCCCGCGGTGACGCCCGCGGGCACCAGGAAGCGCACCACCCCGGCGGGCAGCAGGGCCTGCGGCACCGCCGCGAGGACGGCCGCGGGCAGATAGAGGAAGTGCCGGTCGGCGTAGGGCGAGCGCCCGTGGATCCACGCCTCGGCGGCCCGCACCACGATGGCGTTGTCCATGCCGCCGTCGGGCGACCGCAGCCCCACCCGGACGGCCCCTGCGAGCAGCACCAGAGCGAGCACGGCCCGGACATGCCATCCGGAAGGCCGCAACAACCATCCGCTTACCGCCGATTTGCCCGTATTCATACGGCTCAGGCTAGGCCGGGAACCCCACGCGACCCCGCCTCAACATCCCCAACTCCCCGTCTAAGATGCGCCCCATGAGCTTTGGGCAAGGGGGACCTCAGTGGGGTCCGGGCGGAACGGGCGGACCCGGCGGCGGACCCACGCCCGACTGGGCGGCGCTCGCCGAAGCCTCCGAGGCGCGCACACGGCGCCGCAAATGGCTGATGATCGGCGGCGGCGCGCTCGCCACGATCGGCATCGCGGCGGCCGTGGCGATCACCGTCGTCTCCGCGAACAGCGACGACGCCACCGCCTCGAACAAGCCGGCCAGTGAGCTGCCTGCGACGGCGGACATCCCCGGGGCGAGCGACGACCCCGGCCCGACCTTCAAGGAGACGACGCCGCCGCCCCCGCCGAACCCCAAGGACTTCATCTCCAGCGCCAAGAAGGACAAGGCGCCGCTCACCCCCGAGGGCCTCTTCCCGGGCAAGACGTTCACCTCGGGCGAGACGGTCTACAAGAAGGGCGCGACGGCCGACACCAAGAGCTGCGCGTCCGTCACCCAGCCCGCCCTCGGCGCGATCCTCACCAAGCACGACTGCTCGCGCATGATCCGCGTCAGCTACCTCAAGGGCGGCGTCGCGGTCACCATCGGCGTCGCCGTCTTCGACACCTCGGCCGAGGCCGCGAAGGTCAAGGACGAGGTGAAGAAGGGCCTGGTCACCGCATTGCCGGGCAAGGGCGTGCCGGGCTTCTGCCAGACCGGGGTGTGCCGCGGGACGTACAACGCGTACGGCCGCTACGCGTACTTCACCACCACGGGCTACACCAACGGCAAGAACGTGACGACGGGCGACAGCAAGGCCTACGCCGCCGGCGACACCCTGGCCCGCTTCGCCTTCCAGCGGATCAACCAGCGGGGCGAGGCCCAGGCATCGGCCGCGGCCGCCGCCCCGCAGTAGCGACCGGCTCCCCCGGCCCCGGCTCAGCAGCAGCCGGCGCCGGGCAGCGTCCGCTTGTTGCGCGCTTCCTTGCTGCGCGCGGCGAGCAACTCGTCGGCGGGATAGCCGACTTCCTCCAGCGTGAGCCCGTGCGGCCGCACGACGTGCACCGCCGAGTCCCGCACGCGCGCCTGAAGCACCTTCCCCGGCCACTCCACGGGCCGGTGCCCGTCCCCCACGAAGAGCATGGCGCCGACGAGCGAACGCACCATGTTGTGGCAGAAGGCGTCGGCGCGGACGGTCGCCTCGAGGATCCCGTCGGGCCGCCGCTCCCACTGCAGCTCCTGGAGCGTACGGATGGTGGTGGCCCCCTCACGCCGCTTGCAGTAGGCGGCGAAGTCGTGCTCGCCGATCAGATGCTCGGCGGCGGCGTTCATGGCGTCGAGGTCCAACTCCCAGTCGTGCCACAGCACATGACCGCGCAGCAGCGGGTCGACGCCACCGGGGTGGTCGGTCACGCGGTAGGCGTACCGCCGCCACACGGCCGAGAAGCGCGCGTTGAACCCCGCGGGCGCCTCGGCGACCTTCCACACCCGCACGTCGTGCGGCAGCCGCCCCGCGAGCCGCCGCAGCAGCTTCTCGCGGTGCTCCTCCCACACGGCCTCGGGCAGATCGACGTGCGCGACCTGCCCCCGCGCGTGCACTCCGCTGTCGGTCCGGCCCGCGACGGTCAGCTCGTACGTCTCCTGGGAGCGCGTGACGGTCCGCAGCGCGGCCTCGATCTCCCCCTGGACGGTCCGCTGCCCGTCACGCTGCTTGGCCCAGCCGGAGAAGCCCTTGCCGTCGTACGACAGGTCCAGCCGCACCCGCACGAACCCGGGCTCTACTTCGTCACTCACTCGTGGATCCTTTCAGGCAACAAAAAGCGGGCCCGCCCCTGACAAGGGACGGACCCGCATCGCCCCGAAGGGGCGCGGGGAACTGCGCGACCAGCCACGACGAGCCCGCAGCCGAAGACGCACAGCCCCCGGCAGAACGCTTACGCGTCCTTCGACTCCTCGGCCGGAGCCTCGGCGGCCTCGTCGGACTTGGCCTCGACGGCGTCGTCCTTCTTGAGGCTGTCTTCCTTGACCGCGCGCTTCGTCGCGGCCTCGGCCTCACCGGTGGCCTCCTGGGCCACGGTCAGGGCCTCCACCAGCTCGATGATCGCCATGGGCGCGTTGTCGCCACGACGGTTACCGATCTTGGTGATACGGGTGTAGCCACCCGGGCGGTTCTCGTAGCGCGGGCCGATCTCCGTGAAGAGCGTGTGCACGATGCTCTTGTCGGTGATGACGGACAGCACCTGGCGGCGGTTGTGAAGGTCACCCTTCTTCGCCTTGGTGACCAGACGCTCCGCGTACGGACGCAGGCGACGGGCCTTCGCCTCGGTGGTGGTGATGCGGCCGTACTCGAAGAGCTGCTTGGCGAGGTTCGCCAGCAGAAGCTTCTCGTGCGCGGCGCTGCCGCCCAGACGGGCACCCTTGGCAGGCTTCGGCATGGTGTTTCTCCTAGTGATCTGCCCCGGCCGTATCAGGTACCGGAGTCAGCGGCCGCGCCCCGATAGGGGCGCGGGGAACTGCGCGAGCAACCACAACGCACGCGCAGCCAAAATCAAACCGTCAGTCCCGAGCTCTTAGTACTGCTCGGTCTCGACGAACCCGGCGTCCGCGTCGTCGTCCGCCCCAAAGGCGTCGGCGGCGGCGGTCGGGTCGAAGCCGGGAGGCGAGTCCTTCAGCGCGAGACCCATGCCGTTCAGCTTCATCTTGACCTCGTCGATCGACTTCGCACCGAAGTTGCGAATGTCGAGCAGGTCCGCCTCGGAGCGGGCCACGAGCTCGCCCACCGAGTGGATGCCCTCGCGCTTGAGGCAGTTGTACGACCGAACGGTGAGCTCCAGCTCCTCGATCGGCAGCGCCAGATCGGCGGCCAGGGCGGCGTCCGTCGGGGACGGGCCCATGTCGATGCCCTCGGCGTCGATGTTGAGCTCGCGCGCCAGACCGAACAGCTCGACCAGGGTCTTGCCGGCCGACGCCATGGCGTCACGCGGACGCATGGCCTGCTTGGTCTCGACGTCGACGATCAGCTTGTCGAAGTCGGTGCGCTGCTCGACACGGGTCGCCTCGACCTTGTACGTGACCTTGAGCACCGGGGAGTAGATGGAGTCGACCGGGATACGACCGATCTCCTGGCCGACCTGCTTGTTCTGCACGGCGGAGACGTAGCCGCGACCGCGCTCGACGGTCAGCTCCATCTCCAGCTTGCCCTTGCCGTTGAGCGTGGCGAGGACGAGGTCGGGGTTGTGGACCTCGACACCGGCCGGCGGGGCGATGTCAGCGGCGGTGACCAGGCCCGGACCCTGCTTGCGCAGGTACATGACGACGGGCTCGTCGTGCTCGCTGGACACGACCAGCTGCTTGATGTTGAGGATCAGGTCGGTGACGTCCTCCTTGACGCCCGGCACGGTGGTGAACTCGTGCAGGACACCGTCGATGCGGATGCTGGTGACAGCAGCGCCGGGGATCGACGAGAGGAGCGTACGACGCAGGGAGTTGCCGAGGGTGTAGCCGAAGCCCGGCTCCAGCGGCTCGATCACGAACCGGGAGCGGAATTCGTCGACGACCTCTTCGGTCAACGAGGGACGCTGAGCAATCAGCATGTTGCGATCCTTCAGTCAGGGGCACCCACTATTTGATGCCCTGAATTCACTACAAGGGTACGGGCGGCACGCCTCCGAAGAGCCGTACCGCCCGAAACCTCAAGAAATACCGTGCGTCAGACGCGGCGGCGCTTGGGCGGACGGCAGCCGTTGTGCGGCGTGGGCGTCACGTCCTGGATCGAGCCGACCTCAAGGCCGGTCGCCTGGAGCGAACGGATGGCGGTCTCGCGACCGGAACCCGGGCCCTTGACGAAGACGTCGACCTTGCGCATGCCGTGCTCCTGCGCGCGACGGGCAGCCGACTCGGCGGCCATCTGCGCGGCGAACGGCGTGGACTTGCGCGAGCCCTTGAAGCCGACGTGGCCGGCGGAGGCCCACGAGATCACGTTGCCGGTCGGGTCCGTGATGGACACGATCGTGTTGTTGAACGTGCTCTTGATGTGAGCGTGCCCGTGAGCGACGTTCTTCTTTTCCTTGCGGCGCACCTTCTTGGCAGCGCCCTGACGACCCTTGGGGGGCATCTATAACTCCTACGGGAGGTGGTCGGTCCTGCAGCGACAGCTGTCGATAGACCGCTGAGCGAGGACTACTTCTTGCCCGGCTTCTTCTTACCGGCGATGGCGCGACGCGGGCCCTTGCGGGTGCGGGCGTTCGTGCTGGTGCGCTGACCGCGGACGGGCAGGCCACGACGGTGACGCAGACCCTGGTAGCAACCGATCTCGACCTTGCGGCGGATGTCGGCCTGGATCTCGCGACGGAGGTCACCCTCGGTCTTGATGTTGGCGTCCACGTACTCGCGGATCTTGACCAGGTCTTCCTCGGTCAGGTCGCGGACGCGGGTGTTGCGGTCCACCTCGGTGGCGTCCAGCGTCTGCTGGGCCAGCGTGCGGCCGATGCCGAACACGTAGGTGAGGGCAACCTCGATGCGCTTTTCGCGCGGGAGGTCAACGCCTTCAACGCGTGCCATTCATGGCTCCTGTTGATTCTTCGGAGGTCTTCAGCAGAACCACTCCCAGCCGCCGTCCTCTTCTGCTCGAGAAGAGTTGGTACGTACTGGGTCCCCGGCCTCCGACCGGGGGTGTCGCCCTCCATTACCAAGGGAAGTGAAGAGGGACGGGTCCTGCATATGTGCTTACTTGCGTCGCGCGAAACTCTGCGAACTGCAGTCGTACGTCAGCCCTGGCGCTGCTTGTGGCGCGGGTTGTCGCAGATGATCATGACCCGGCCGTGACGGCGGATCACCCTGCACTTGTCGCAGATCTTCTTGACGCTCGGCTTGACCTTCATTGGGTGAGGTTCTCCGGGTCAGTGCCACCACCCCGCCGCGGCGGGGTGCGGGCAAGATCTACTTGTACCGGTAGACGATCCGGCCACGCGTCAGGTCGTACGGAGACAGCTCCACCACGACCCGGTCGTCAGGGAGGATGCGGATGTAGTGCATGCGCATCTTGCCACTGATGTGTGCCAGGACCTGGTGGCCGTTCTGGAGCTCCACCTTGAACATGGCGTTCGGAAGAGACTCGACGACAGTGCCTTCGATCTCGATGGCACCTTGCTTCTTGGCCACGCTTCGCCCTTCGAATCGACTACCTTGATCGACTTCATGCTCCGTATGCAGGCACACGGATGCACGAGAGCCGACGCGTCAGTCTACGTCAGTGCACTCCGAAAGACGAATCGAGAAAGTCTGCCCCACGACGAAGATCCTTAAGCAAGAGGGGTGAACCCCCTCAGCCCAGCGGATCCGGCGCGACAGTGACCCCGTACTCCGCCAGCCTGGCCCTGCCGCAGTCCGGAGCCGTCAGGACCAGCGGCCCCTCCTCCGTCAGCGCCACCGAGTGCTCCCAGTGCGAGGACCAGGTGCCGTCCGTGGTGATGACCGTCCAGTCATCCTCCAGGACCTCCGTGCGGGGGGTGCCCAGGGAGACCATCGGCTCGATGGCCAGGCAGAAGCCGGGGACCAGCTTGGGGCCCTTGCCGCGGCGGCGCTCGACGTAGTTCAGGAGGTGGGGGTCCATGTGCATCTCGGTGCCGATGCCGTGCCCGCCGTAGTCCTCGACGATGCCGTACTTGCCGCCGCCCGGCTTCGGCTGGCGGCGGATGTACGTCTCGATCGCGCGGGAGATGTCGACGAGGCGGTTGCCCTGCTTCATGGCCGCGATGCCGGCCCACATCGACTCCTCGGTCACCCGGGAGAGCTCGACCAGCTCCGGGGCGTGACCGGTGCCGACGAACGCGGTGTACGCGGCGTCGCCGTGCCAGCCGTCGATGATCGCGCCGGCGTCGATGGAGATGATGTCGCCGTCCTTGAGGACGGTCTTGTCGTCGGGGATGCCGTGCACGACGACCTCGTTGACCGAGGTGCAGATCGTGGCGGGGAAGCCGCCGTACCCGAGGAAGTTGGACTTGGCGCCGTGCTCCTCGATCACCTTGCGGGCGACCTCGTCCAGATCCTTGGTGGTGGCGCCGGGCACCGCGGCCTCACGTGTGGCGGCGTGAATCGCGGCGACGACAAGGCCCGCCTCACGCATCTTCGCGATCTGCTCGGGGGTCTTGATCTGCACCATGGGGCTTCCGCTCTCCGTCATCCGTCGACAAACCGGCTACGTACACACGTACCGAGTACGTAGACAACAGTAAGGCCGCGGTCCCCTCACGGGCACCGCGGCCGAAACAGCGTACTGACTACTTGTCGCCCTTCAGGGCTTCCATCGCACGCGCGGTGACCTCGTCCACCTTGCCGAGCGCCGAGATCGTCACGACCAGACCCTGGGTCCGGTAGTAGTCGATGATCGGTTCGGTCTGCGTGTGGTAGACCTCAAGGCGCTTGCGGACGGTGTCCTCGCTGTCGTCCTCGCGCTGGTACAGCTCACCGCCGCAGACGTCACAGACGCCGTCCCGCTTCGGCTGGGAGTACGTCACGTGGAAGACGTGACTGGAGTCCTTGCGGCAGATCCGGCGGCCGGCGATCCGCTTGACGACCTCGTCCTCCGGGACCTCCAGGTCCAGGACGGCGTCGAGCTTCACGTCATCGGCCTTGAGGGCCACGTCCAGCGCCTCGGCCTGCGAGACATTGCGCGGGAACCCGTCGAGCAGGAAGCCGTTCTCGGCGTCCGGCTTCGCCATGCGGTCCTTCGCCATGCCGATCGTCACCTCGTCGGGCACGAGGTTCCCGGCGTCCATGTACGCCTTCGCCTGCTTGCCCAGCTCCGTGCCCTGGCTGATGTTGGCGCGGAAGAGGTCGCCCGTGGAGATGTGCGGGATCGACAGGTTCTTGGCGAGGAACGCGGCCTGCGTTCCCTTGCCCGCACCGGGCGGCCCGACGAGGACGATTCGCATCAGCGGAGGAACCCTTCGTAATTGCGCTGCTGGAGCTGGCTCTCGATCTGCTTCACGGTTTCCAGACCCACACCCACGATGATGAGGATGCTCGTCCCGCCGAACGGGAAGTTCTGGTTGGCCCCGAAGCCCACCAACGCCATCGTCGGCACAAGAGCGATCAGACCCAGATACAGCGAACCCGGCCACGTGATCCGGTTGAGTACGTAACTCAGGTACTCAGCGGTCGGACGGCCAGCCCGGATGCCCGGGATGAAGCCACCATACTTCTTCATGTTGTCCGCGACTTCCTCGGGGTTGAAGGAGATCGCGACGTAGAAGAAGGCGAAGAAGACAATCAGCACGAAGTATGTGGCGATGTAAATCGGGTGGTCACCACTGGTCAGGTTTGCCTCGATCCACGTCTTCCATCCCGCATTGCCGCCCGCGAACTGGGCGACCAGGGCCGGAATGTAGAGCAGCGAGGAGGCAAAGATCACAGGGATGATGCCCGCCTGGTTCACCTTCAGCGGGATGTACGTCGACGTCCCGCCGTAGGACCGGCGGCCGATCATGCGCTTCGCGTACTGGACCGGAATGCGCCGCTGCGCCTGCTCGACGAAGACCACCAGGCCGACCATGACGAGCCCGACCGCGATGACCGTGCCGAACTCGATCCAGCCGTCGGCGAGCGAGCCCTGCTCCTTGATGGCCCACAGGGCGCTCGGGAAGGTCGCGGCGATCGAGATGAACATCAGGATCGACATGCCGTTGCCGATGCCGCGGTCGGTGATCAGCTCACCGAGCCACATCACACAGGCCGTACCGGCGGTCATCGTGATCACCATCGTGATCGTGACGAAGATCGACTGGTCAGGAACGATCTCGCTGGCGACGGGGCAGCCCTGGAAGAGGGTGCCGGTACGGGCGGTGGCCACCAGGCCGGTGCCCTGAAGGATCGCGAGCGCGATGGTCAGATAGCGCGTGTACTGCGTGATCTTCGCCGTGCCGGCCTGACCCTCCTTCTTGAGGGCCTCGAGCCGCGGGATCACCACGGTCAGCAGCTGCAGAATGATGCTCGCCGTGATGTACGGCATGATGCCGAGCGCGAAAATCGTGATCTGAAGCAGCGCGCCACCACTGAACATGTTGACGAGACCGAACAGGCCCTGATTCTGATTTGCGTTGTCGATGCAGGCCTGGACGTTCTTGTAGCTGACCCCGGGGATCGGCACATGCGTACCCACCCGGTAGATCACGATGATGCCGAGCGTGAAGAGCAGCTTCTTGCGCAGGTCGGGCGTCTTGAACGCCCGGGCGAACGCGGTGAGCACGGTGCCTCCTGCGACCCCCGCGCGCGTGCGTCAGAGGTGGTGGTCTTGAGGTTCGACGAATACGTATCAGTCAACAAAACCGTGCGGGCAGACCGCACGGAGCTTAGACAGTGCACGCCACCTTACCGGCGACCGTGCCCCCCTTGGAACGACCAACCGGGGATGCCCCTTTTGTGGGGCATCCCCGGCTGGGAATCGCTCATGTCATCGACACGTCTGAGGGAATCAGACGAGCTCGGTGACAGTACCGCCCGCGGCGGTGATCTTCTCCTTGGCGGAGCCGGAGACGGCGTCGACCGTCACCTGCAGCGCCACGGTGAGCTCACCCTGGCCGAGGACCTTGACGAGGCTGTTCTTGCGAACGGCACCCTTGGCGACGAGACCCTCGACGGTGACCTCGCCACCCTCCGGGTACAGCGCGCTCAGCTTGTCGAGGTTCACGACCTGGAACTCGGTCTTGAACGGGTTCTTGAAGCCCTTGAGCTTCGGGAGACGCATGTGGAGGGGCATCTGGCCACCCTCGAAGCGCTCCGGAACCTGGTAACGGGCCTTGGTGCCCTTGGTACCACGACCAGCGGTCTTACCCTTGGACGCCTCACCACGACCCACACGGGTCTTGGCGGTCTTGGCGCCCGGGGCGGGCCGGAGGTTGTGGACCTTCAGCGGGTTCTGCTCCGCCATGTCAGTCGACCTCCTCAACCGTCACGAGGTGGCGGACGGTGTGCACCATGCCGCGGAACTCGGGACGGTCCTCCTTGACGACCTGCGTGTTGATGCCCTTGAGACCAAGGGAGCGCAGGGTGTCGCGGTGGTTCTGCTTGCTGCCGATGTACGACTTCGTCTGCGTGATCTTGAGCTGTGCCATTACGCAGCACCAGCCCCGGCACGCGCCCGCAGCAGAGCCGCGGGAGCGACGTCCTCGAGGGGCAGACCACGGCGAGCCGCGATCTCCTCGGGACGCTGCAGACCCTTGAGGGCCGCCACGGTCGCGTGCACGATGTTGATCGCGTTCGACGAACCGAGCGACTTCGACAGGATGTCGTGAACGCCGGCGCACTCGAGCACGGCACGCACCGGGCCACCGGCGATAACACCGGTACCGGGGGAAGCAGGCTTCAGCAGGACGACGCCCGCCGCCTTCTCGCCCGTGATCGGGTGCGGGATGGTGCCCTGGATACGGGGGACCTTGAAGAAGTGCTTCTTGGCCTCCTCAACACCCTTGGCGATGGCGGCCGGCACCTCCTTGGCCTTGCCGTAACCGACACCCACGGTGCCGTCACCGTCGCCCACCACGACCAGCGCGGTGAAGCTGAAGCGACGACCACCCTTCACAACCTTGGCGACGCGGTTGATCGCGACAACGCGCTCAACGTACGCGGTCTTCTCGGCGGCGGCGTTGCCACCGTCGCGACCCTTCCGGTCCCGCCGCTCGCCGCCACCGGCACCGCCACCGCGGCGCTGGGGTCCAGCCATTGGAATTACCTCTCTCTGTTTCCGCTAGCTACGGAACCGACTCAGAACTTGAGTCCGGCTTCGCGGGCGGCGTCCGCCAGGGCGGCGATGCGCCCGGCGTACTGGTTACCACCACGGTCGAACACGACAGTCTCGACACCGGCGGCCTTGGCGCGCTCGGCGACCAGGGCGCCGACCGACTTGGCGGCCGCGGACTTGTCGCCCTCGGCGCCGCGGATCGTGCTGTCCAGGGTCGACGCCGACGCAAGGGTGTGACCCTTGATGTCGTCGATGACCTGGGCCACGATGTGGCGGTTGGAGCGCGTCACGACCAGGCGCGGACGCTCAGCCGTACCCGAGATGTGCTTACGGATGCGGATGTGACGACGCTTGATGGCAGCACGCTTGTAAGCGTCGCCCTTAGCAATCTTGACACCGTATGCCATGGCTTACTTACCCGCCTTTCCGACCTTGCGGCGGATGACTTCGCCTTCGTACTTGACGCCCTTGGCCTTGTACGGGTCGGGCTTGCGCAGCTTGCGGATGTTGGCCGCAACCTCGCCGACCTTCTGCTTGTCGATGCCCTCGACCGAGAACTTGGTCGCCGATTCGACCTTGAAGGAGATGCCCTCGGGCGCCTCGATCAGGATCGGGTGGCTGTAGCCGAGCGAGAACTCCAGGTTGGAGCCCTTCGCCAGGACGCGGTAACCGACACCGCTGATTTCGAGCTTCTTCACGTAACCCTGGGTCACGCCGGTGATCATGTTCGCCACCAGCGTGCGGGACAGGCCGTGGAGGGCCTTGTTCTGACGCTCGTCGTTCGGGCGGGTGACGTTCAGAACGCCGTCCTCACCCTTAGCGATCTCGATCGGCGCGACGATGGTGTGGCTCAGGGTGCCCTTGGGACCCTTGACCGCGACCGTCTGGCCGTCGATGGTGACGTCCACGCCGGCGGGAACCGTGATGGGGAGCTTGCCAATACGCGACATTAGCTATTCCTCCGTTCCCGACTACCAGACGTAGGCGAGGACTTCCCCACCTACGCCCTTCTTGCCTGCCTGCTGGCCGGTCAGGAGACCGTGCGACGTGGAGATGATCGCCACGCCGAGGCCGCCGAGGACCTTGGGCAGGTTGGTGGACTTCGCGTAAACCCGGAGACCGGGCTTGGAGATCCGCTTGATGCCCGCGATGGAGCGCTCACGGTTCGGGCCGAACTTCAGCTCGAGAACGAGGTTCTTGCCAACCTCGGCGTCCTCGACCTTCCAGCCCGTGATGAAGCCCTCCTGCTGGAGGATCTCCGCGATGTGAGACTTGATCTTGCTGTGCGGCATCGCCACGGTGTCGTGGTACGCCGAGTTCGCGTTACGCAGACGAGTCAGCATGTCCGCGATCGGATCAGTCATGGTCATGAATTGGCCTTCGGCCTCTCTCGCCGGGGTTTCCTATCTGCGCCATCCCTCTCCCCACTCAGAGGCGGGACGGGTGCGGCGCGGGGACCTACGGCGTAGTAAGTCGGTCAGGGCGGCAGACGCCCAACCCTCCTAGCCTAAGCCATGGAGAGGGGGGCCTCTGCCGACCCTTTACTTACCGAGAGATCCAGGAGTCCTTTGAAACCCTTGAAAAGGGAGGACTACCAGGAGCTCTTGGTCACGCCCGGCAGCTCGCCACGGTGAGCCATCTCACGAAGGCACACGCGGCAGAGGCCGAACTTGCGGTAGACGGAGTGCGGACGGCCGCAGCGCTGGCAGCGGGTGTACGCACGCACACCGAACTTGGGCTTACGAGCAGCCTTGGCAATCAGAGCCTTCTTCGCCATCTCGCTTACGCCTCCTTGAACGGGAAGCCGAGGTGACGAAGGAGCGCACGGCCCTCAGCGTCGTTGGTCGCCGTGGTGACCACGGTGATGTCCATACCCCGGACGCGGTCGATCTTGTCCTGGTCGATCTCGTGGAACATGACCTGCTCCGTGAGACCGAAGGTGTAGTTGCCACGGCCGTCGAACTGCTTGGGGGACAGACCACGGAAGTCGCGGATGCGCGGCAGCGCGAGCGACAGGGTGCGGTCCAGGAACTCCCACATGCGGTCGCCACGGAGCGTGACGTGGCAGCCGATCGGCTGACCCTCGCGCAGCTTGAACTGCGCGATGGACTTCCGGGCCTTCGTCACGGCCGGCTTCTGGCCGGTGATCGTGGTGAGGTCGCGGATGGCGCCGTCGATCAGCTTCGAGTCACGGGCGGCGTCGCCGACACCCATGTTGACCACGATCTTGACGAGGCCGGGGATCTGCATGACGTTCTCGTACGAGAACTCCTCACGCAGCTTGCCCGCGATCTCCTCGCGGTACTTCGTCTTGAGACGCGGAGTGGTGGTGGTCGTCATCAGATGTCCTCACCCGTCCGCTTGGCAACGCGGATCTTGTTGCCCTCGTCGTCGAAGCGGTAACCGACGCGCGTGACAACCTTGTTGCCGTCCTTCTCCACGACCAGCTGGACGTTGGAGACGTGGACGGGGGCCTCGGTCGTCACGATGCCACCGGCCTGCGAGCCGCTGGCGGTCGGGCCGGCCTTCGTGTGCTTCTTGACCCGGTTGACACCCTCGACCAGGACGCGCTCCTCGCGCGGGAAAGCGGCAATGACCTTGCCCTGCTTGCCCTTGTCCTTACCGGTGATGACCTGGACCAGGTCGCCCTTCTTGATCTTCATGCTTACAGCACCTCCGGCGCGAGCGAGATGATCTTCATGAACTTCTTCTCGCGCAGCTCACGGCCGACGGGGCCGAAGATACGGGTGCCGCGAGGGTCGCCGTCGTTCTTCAGAATGACGGCGGCGTTCTCGTCGAAGCGGATGTACGAGCCGTCCGGACGGCGGCGCTCCTTGACGGTGCGAACGATGACCGCCTTGACGACGTCACCCTTCTTCACGTTGCCACCGGGGATCGCGTCCTTGACGGTGGCGACGATGACGTCACCGATACCCGCGTAGCGGCGACCCGAGCCACCGAGAACACGAATGGTGAGAATTTCCTTCGCACCCGTGTTGTCGGCGACGCGAAGTCGCGACTCCTGCTGGATCACGTCTATCTCCTGTTTGTCTGCCGGTTCCCGGCAGGGGCTTCACTCTTACGAGCTGGGCCCCTGCCGAGCCTGGCGGAACGAACTCCTAGGGATACCCCTGGGAGAATTACTTGGCCTTCTCGAGGATCTCGACGATGCGCCAGCGCTTGGTCGCCGACAGCGGACGCGTCTCCATCAGGAGGACGCGGTCGCCGACGCCGGCAGCGTTCTGCTCGTCGTGCGCCTTGAGCTTGTTCGTACGGCGGATGACCTTGCCGTACAGCGCGTGCTTGACGCGGTCCTCGACGGCGACGACGACGGTCTTGTCCATCTTGTCGCTGACGACCAGACCCTCACGGGTCTTGCGGAATCCGCGGGTCTCGGTGTTCTCAGTCACGTTGCTCTCGCTCATCAGGCGCTCTCCACCGTCTCGATGCCCAGCTCGCGCTCACGCATCAGGGTGTAGATCCGCGCGATGTCCTTACGGACGGCCTTGAGCCGGCCGTGGTTCTCGAGCTGACCCGTCGCCGCCTGGAAGCGGAGGTTGAACAGCTCTTCCTTGGCTTCGCGAAGCTTGTTGACAAGCTCCTCGTCGCCCAGTTCGCGCAGCTCGGACGCCTTGGTACCGGCCGACATCACGACTCACCTGCCTCGCGCCGGACGATGCGGCACTTCATCGGAAGCTTGTGAGCAGCGCGGGTGAGCGCCTCACGAGCAATCTTCTCGTTCGGGTAGGACAGCTCGAACATCACCCGACCGGGCTTGACGTTCGCGATCCACCACTCGGGAGAACCCTTACCGGAACCCATGCGGGTCTCGGCAGGCTTCTTGGTGAGCGGACGGTCCGGGTAGATGTTGATCCAGACCTTGCCGCCACGCTTGATGTGGCGGGTCATCGCGATACGAGCCGCCTCGATCTGGCGGTTGGTCACGTACGCCGGAGTGAGGGCCTGAATGCCGTACTCGCCGAACGCAACCTGCGTACCACCCTTGGACATACCGCTGCGCTTCGGGTGGTGCTGCTTGCGGTGCTTGACCCTACGGGGGATCAGCATTTCGGTCAGGCCTCCGTTCCGGTGCTCTCAGCAGCCGGAGCAGCGGCGGCAGCCTCGGCCTTGGGGGCCTCGGCGGCCGGAGCCGACTGCTGCGGCTTGCGACCGCGACCGCCACGCTCGCCACCGCGGCCACCACGGGCCGGGCGGTCGTTGCCACCACGGGCCGGGCGGTTGCCGGCGCGGGCAGCGGCGTTCTCGGCGCGAACCTCGGCGATGTTCTTGACGTCGCCCTTGTAGATCCAGACCTTCACGCCGATGCGGCCGAAGGTCGTCTTGGCCTCGAAGAAGCCGTAGTCGACGTTGGCGCGGAGCGTGTGCAGGGGCACGCGGCCCTCGCGGTAGAACTCCGAGCGGGACATCTCGGCGCCGCCGAGACGGCCACCACACTGGATCTTGATGCCCTTGGCGCCCGCCTTCATCGCCGACTGCATGCTCTTACGCATGGCGCGACGGAAGGAGACGCGGGAGGACAGCTGCTCCGCCACGGCCTGGGCCACGAGCTGAGCGTCGACCTCGGGGTTCTTGACCTCGAGGATGTTCAGCTGGACCTGCTTGCCCGTGAGCTTCTCGAGGTCACCGCGGATGCGGTCGGCCTCGGCGCCACGGCGGCCGATGACGATGCCGGGACGAGCGGTGTGGATGTCCACACGCACGCGGTCACGGGTGCGCTCGATCTCAACCTTCGAGATGCCGGCGCGCTCCATGCCGGACGTCATCATCCGACGGATGGCGACGTCTTCCTTGACGTAGTCCTTGTACAGCTTGTCGGCGTACCAACGCGACTTGAAGTCGGTCGTGACACCGAGCCGGAACCCGTGCGGGTTTACCTTCTGGCCCATTACCGGGTTCCTTCCTTGCTGCTGACGACCACGGTGATGTGGCTGGTCCGCTTACGGATCCGGTAGGCACGGCCCTGAGCACGCGGACGGAACCGCTTCAGGGTCGGGCCCTCATCCACGTACGCCTCGCTGATGACCAGCGAAGAGGCGTCGGTGTGGTCGTAGTTGTGCGCGGCGTTGGCAATGGCGCTGTCCAGCACCTTGCCGACCGGCACGCTCGCGGCCTGCGGGGCGAAACGCAGGACCGCCTGAGCCTCCGTGGCATCCATGCCACGGATGAGGTCCACCACGCGGCGGGCCTTCATGGGCGTGACGCGGATGTACCGCGCCTGGGCCCTGGCTTCCATGGTTGTCCCTTCGGTGTTAGTCATAGTCGATTCCACCCCGCCTTAGCGGCGCTTCGACTTCCGGTCGTCCTTGACGTGACCCCGGAAGGTGCGCGTCGGCGAGAACTCGCCGAGCTTGTGGCCGACCATCGACTCGGTGACGAACACCGGGATGTGGGTCTTGCCGTTGTGCACCGCGATCGTGTGACCCAGCATGCTGGGGACGATCATCGAGCGACGGGACCAGGTCTTGATGACGTTCTTGGTGCCGGCTTCGTTCTGGGCGTCCACCTTCTTTACGAGGTGGTCGTCGACGAAGGGCCCCTTCTTGAGACTGCGCGGCATCTAAACCCGCTCCTAGCGCTTCTTGTTCGACTTGCGGCGGCGGACGATGTACTTGTTGCTCGCCTTGTTGCGATCACGAGTACGACCCTCCTTCTTGCCCCACGGCGAGACCGGGTGACGACCACCGGAGGTCTTGCCTTCACCACCACCGTGCGGGTGGTCGACCGGGTTCATCACGACACCGCGCACGGTCGGGCGAACGCCCTTCCAGCGCATACGGCCGGCCTTGCCCCAGTTGATGTTCGACTGCTCGGCGTTGCCGACCTCGCCGATGGTGGCGCGGCAGCGGACGTCGACCAGACGGATCTCACCGGACGGCATGCGAAGGTGCGCCATGGCGCCTTCCTTCGCGAGCAGCTGCACGGAGGCACCCGCGGAGCGGGCGAACTTCGCGCCGCCGCCGGGCCGCAGCTCGATGGCGTGGATGGTCGTACCGACCGGGATGTTGCGCAGCGCCATGTTGTTGCCGGGCTTGATGTCGGCGCCGGCGCCGCTCTCGATCCGGTCACCCTGCTGCGTGCCGCGCGGGGCGAGGATGTAGCGCTTCTCGCCGTCCGCGTAGTGCAGCAGCGCGATGCGCGCGGTGCGGTTGGGGTCGTACTCGATGTGCGCGACCTTGGCCGGCACGCCGTCCTTGTCGTGACGACGGAAGTCGATCACGCGGTAGGCGCGCTTGTGTCCGCCACCCTGGTGGCGAACGGTGATCCGACCGGCGTTGTTACGGCCGCCCTTGCTGTGCAGCGGGCGAACCAGCGACTTCTCCGGCGTGGACCGCGTTACCTCGACGAAGTCGGCGACGCTGGAGCCACGACGGCCCGGCGTAGTCGGCTTGTACTTGCGGATTCCCATTTCTCAGTCCTCGTCCGATATTCGGACCAGGGCGCTCCGTTAGGAGGCCTGGCCGAAGATGTCGATACGGTCGCCCTCAGCAAGGGTCACAATCGCGCGCTTGGTGTCGGCACGCTTGCCGAAACCAGACTTGGTGCGCTTGCGCTTGCCCTGACGGTTGATCGTGTTGACCCCGGTGACCTTGACCGAGAAGACCGACTCGACGGCCTGCTTGATCTGGGTCTTGTTGGAGCCGGGGGCCACGATGAACGTGTACTTGCCCTCGTCGAGAAGCGCGTACGACTTCTCGGAGACGACCGGCTTGACGAGGACGTCGCGCGGGTCCGAGAAGGACTTGCTCAGCGGGGTGGGCTCAACGGCGATCTTGCCCTCGGTCGCGATGCGCTTCGCCTTGGCGACGCGCGCGGCCTTGGCGGCCTTCGCAGCCTTGGACGCGATGCTCTGGTGACGAATAGCCATCAGGCTTCGCTCCCTTCGGTCTCATCGGCCTTGGGGCCAGACACGAAGGACTCGAACGCGGCCTTGGTGAAGACCACGTCGTCCGAGACGAGCACGTCGTACGTGTTCAGCTGGCCCGGCTCCAGGATGTGCACCTGGGGCAGGTTGCGGGCGGAGAGCAGCGAAAGCTCGTCCGAGCGCTCGATGACCAGGAGCACGTTCTTGCGCTCGCTGACCTTGCCGAGCAGGCTCTTCGCGGCCTTCGTCGAGATCTCGCCCTCGACCACGCCGGAGACGACGTGGATGCGGGAGTTGCGCGCCCGGTCGGTGAGGGCGTGACGCAGAGCGGCAGCCTTCATCTTCTTGGGGGTGCGCTGGGAGTAGTCACGCGGCACGGGGCCGTGGACGACGCCACCGCCGGCGAACTGCGGCGCACGGGTCGAACCCTGGCGCGCGCGGCCGGTGCCCTTCTGGCGGTACGGCTTCTTGCCGCCACCGCGGACTTCGCCACGGCGCTTGGTCTTGTGCGTGCCCTGACGGGCCGCGGCCAGCTGCGCGACGACGACCTGGTGGATCAGCGGAATGCTGATCTTCTCGACGTCGAAGATCTCCGCGGGGAGCTCGACCGTCCCGGTCTTGTCGCCTGCCGGCGAAAGGATGTCAATGGTGCTCATGGGTTACCTCAGGCCCCCTTGGCCGCGGTACGGACCAGGACGAGGCCGCCGTTCGGACCAGGAACCGCGCCCTTGATGAGCAGCAGGCCCTTCTCCGCGTCAACGGCGTGGACGGTCAGGTTCTGGGTGGTGACCCGCTCGTTGCCCATGCGACCCGCCATGCGCATGCCCTTGAAGACACGGCCGGGGGTGGCACAGCCACCGATGGAACCGGGCTTGCGGTGCACGCGGTGGGCACCGTGGGAGGCCTTGCCGCCGTGGAAGTTGTGACGCTTCATCACACCGGCGAAGCCCTTGCCCTTGCTCTTGCCGGTGACGTCGACCTTGATACCGGCCTCGAACGTCTCGGCGGTCAGCTCCTGGCCGAGGGTGTACTCGCTGGCACCAGCGGTACGGATCTCGACGAGGTGGCGACGGGGGGTCACGTCGGCCTTGGCGAAGTGGCCCTTGAGGGGCTTGTTCACCTTGCGCGGGTCGATCTCGCCGAAGGCGATCTGGACCGACTCGTAGCCGTCGCTGTCATTCGTACGGACCTGGGTAACGACGCAGGGCCCGGCCTTGACCACGGTCACCGGGACGACACGGTTGTTCTCGTCCCAGACCTGGGTCATGCCGAGCTTCTCGCCCAGGATGCCCTTGATCTGCTTGGTCATCTTCTTCGCGCCCTTCAGAGCTTGATCTCGATGTCAACGCCGGCCGGAAGGTCCAGGCGCATCAGCGAGTCAACGGTCTTGGGCGTCGGGTCGAGGATGTCGATCAGGCGCTTGTGCGTGCGCATCTCGAAGTGCTCGCGCGAGTCCTTGTACTTGTGCGGCGACTTGATGACGCAGTACACGTTCTTCTCAGTGGGCAGCGGCACCGGGCCCGCGACCGACGCACCAGTGCGAGTCACCGTCTCGACGATCTTCTTCGCCGAAGAGTCGATGACCTCGTGGTCGTAGGCCTTGAGCCGGATGCGGATCTTCTGTCCCGCCATGGCTACTTAGTAGTCCTTTGTCTCGAACGCTCTGGCTCCCGGGAGGCCCTTTTTTCTACTTCCTCCGACCCACGCGGTCGGGCGTGTCGCAGTCCCGCTCACACAGTTCTCCCGAAGGAGAATCCCTGCCAGGGGCTGCGGCCCTGATGACCGCGGGTCCGGGGGAAGAAACCCACCGGGTGCCTGGCCGAACCCCGCGCTGCACTTCCCGAAAGATTCCCGTACGTCCGCTCCAGCGCTGCCGCAAGCGACAGATGGGGCGACGAGTACTGTGGGACTCGCTTCCGGTCCTCCCGGCGGGAGGCGCGCAGCATCGGCACTCAACCGAGCAACCAGGACAGTCTGCCATACGGGGCACGTCTGGTGCCAATCGAGCCGAAGACATTACCCCGTGAGTGACGAAGGTCAAACCCGGCGTGGCGGTCCGCCCGCCCGAGGGTCCTGCCCGGGGTCAGCTCCCAGCAGCGTGCGCCACGAATTCCGCCCATGCCGCGCCGCCCACGCGCTGTGACGCGACGACTGCGTATGGTGATCGGCCGCCTGCTTTTGTACAGGCTGTCCAGGCTGCCCCGGACCGGAACCCGTCCCCACGTACTCCGGTGTCGCGGGTGCCTTCCCTGAAGAACCGTGAGTGAGAAAGAACCCCCACCAAGCCCCACCCCACCCGCCCCACGTCCAGCGTCACGCCCCGCTCACTCACGCGGGTGAACATCCCGGGTTCAGCTGGATCTGCGGCCCCCCAACGCCCTTACTCTCAGCGCCAGCAGGCAAAACAACAGCAGACATGCGACGGCCCCCGCCGGGACTGCAATCCCATTGGCGAGGGCCTGACCACCGAGGAAGAGGAAGCTTCCCGATGGATACCCAAAACCCTAGCGTGCCCCCGCGCGCGCGGTCCGCCGTTGGCGGCAGTCCATCCCACGCACGAGCGACCCAGCGCCCGCCCGCCCGGCCCGACGCTCATCGGCGGCGCACCGCCGCCCGCCCTTCCGGCATCGCCCATGACAACACCCGCCACACCACCCGCTTCACGGTGATCGGCAACCACCTCACCCAGCACCCGGAGCTCTCCCTCCTGGCGATCGGCCTCGCCTGCCACATCCAGTCGCTGCCCGCCGGTGCCCGCGCCGACATCAAGACGCTCGCCGCCCGCTTCCCGGAGGGCACGACCCGTATCGCCGCCGCCCTGCGCGAGCTGGAGGCCCACGGCTATCTGCGCCGCGAGCGCGAACGCACCCCCGCCGGCCGCATCGTCACCCGCACGATCTCCTGCAACCAGCCGGGCGTGGCCCGAAATCAGCCGCCCCCCGCCGCTCCGACGCGGACCCGCCCGTCCGAGGCCAACGACCACCCGGCGCCGCACCCCCCGCCACGCAAGCAGCCACGCCCCCTCCCGGCCGTACCGCACCCCGCGTACCCGGCCCCCGCGCTCCTCCAGCAGGCCGCCGACCTCCTCGCGGAGCTGCGCCACCACGACCCCCGCCTGCTCCTCTCCGCCCACGACACCGCCCACCTGGCCCCCGGCGTCGCCGCCTGGCTGGAACGCGACGTCGAGCCCGTCGCCGTACGCCACGCCCTCACCCGCGACCTGCCGCCCGAGGGCCCACGCCGACCGGCCGCCCTGCTCGCCCACCGCCTCGCGGCCCTGCTGCCGCCACCACCGCCGTTCAGGCCCCCGGCCGCGGCCCCGCCACCCGCACGCCACCCCCTGCACAACTGCGACTCCTGCGACCGCGCCTTCCGCGCCCCGGCGCCGGGCCGCTGCCGCGACTGCCGACCGACCCCCATCCGCAGCCGCTGAGCAGGGAGAACATCCCGCATGTTCACGTCCTCACACCCCATGCGCCCCGGCCGACTAACCTGGCCAGGGCACCACCGGGAGGACTCCATGGGCACACAGGCCGATCACGGACACGAGCTGGTTCCCCGCCCCGAGCAGACGCCGGACGCCCTCCGCGCCGCCCTCGCCATCGTCGCCCCCGCACGCCTGCCGGAGATGCAGCGGACCAAGGACGAGGCCTTCGCAAAGGCCGTCGAGTGGCAGTCCCTCAGCCCGGTGCAGAGCTGGGTCCTGGCCTGGGCGAGGGACATCGAGATCGCCCGCCGCCCCGACCTGGCGGCACGGCATGCCCATGCCATACGCCATCTGGAGCATGCGGACGCGGCCCTCGCCCATGAGGCACTGCGCGAGCTGAGCGCCGTCTTTGACGAGGCCATGAAGGCAGTACGGATGTGACCTGGAGCTGGGAGTACGCCTTCGCGGCGGAGGAATCCGCACGCACCGCGCCTCCGAACTTTCTCGCCGAGGTGGAACGCAAGGCGGAAGAACTGGTCAGGGCAGCCGAAGCACTGCACGTACACGGCCGCAGTCACCAAGGCGTCGACCCCAAGGGCGGCGACATCACCGTCCGGGGCGGAATGTTCCGGTACCAAATCGTCGTACGCAGCGAACGCGTCTACATCGTCCAGCTCACCTACCTGGCCTTCTGAGGCCCGGAGCCCGCCCATCGCGCACGCGAAAGGGCCCGTACGACCGAAGTCGTACGGGCCCTTCCCTTACTGCGGGTACTGCGATGCGCTCAGTTCAGAGCGACCGGGTCTCCCCGATCTTCAAGCAAGCGGGAAGCTTACTTGTTGATCTTGGTGACCTGGCCGGCGCCGACGGTCCGGCCACCCTCACGGATGGCGAACTTCAGGCCCTCTTCCATGGCGACGGGCTGGATGAGCTCCACCTTCATCTCGGTGTTGTCACCCGGCATGACCATCTCGGTGCCCTCGGGGAGGGTCACGACGCCGGTCACGTCCGTCGTACGGAAGTAGAACTGCGGGCGGTAGTTGTTGAAGAACGGGGTGTGACGGCCACCCTCGTCCTTCGACAGGATGTAGGCCTGGGCCTCGAACTCGGTGTGCGGCGTGACCGAACCGGGCTTGATGATGACCTGGCCGCGCTCGACGTCCTCGCGCTTGATGCCACGGAGGAGCAGACCGACGTTCTCACCGGCCTGGCCCTCGTCGAGCAGCTTGCGGAACATCTCGATGCCGGTGACCGTGGTGGTGGTCTTCTCGGTCTTGATGCCGATGATGTCGACGGTCTCGTTGACCTTGAGGACACCACGCTCGATACGACCGGTGACGACGGTGCCACGACCGGTGATCGTGAAGACGTCCTCGATCGGCATCAGGAACGGCTTGTCGACGTCACGCTCGGGCTCCGGGATCGACTCGTCGACAGCCTTCATCAGGTTGAGGACGGACTCACCCCACTCCTTGTCGCCCTCGAGCGCCTTGAGCGCCGAGACCTTGACGACCGGCAGGTCGTCGCCCGGGAACTCGTACTCGGAGAGGAGCTCACGGACCTCGAGCTCGACGAGCTCCAGGATCTCCTCGTCGTCCACCATGTCGGCCTTGTTCAGGGCGACGACGATGTACGGAACGCCGACCTGGCGGGCCAGGAGCACGTGCTCCTTGGTCTGCGGCATCGGGCCGTCGGTGGCGGCGACCACGAGGATGGCGCCGTCCATCTGCGCGGCACCCGTGATCATGTTCTTGATGTAGTCCGCGTGACCGGGGCAGTCGACGTGGGCGTAGTGACGCGTCTCCGTCTGGTACTCGACGTGCGCGATCGAGATCGTGATACCGCGCTGGCGCTCCTCGGGAGCCTTGTCGATCTGGTCGAAGGCCGAGGCCTCGTTCAGGTCGGGGTACGCGTCGTGCAGCACCTTGGTAATGGCGGCCGTGAGGGTCGTCTTACCGTGGTCAATGTGACCGATGGTGCCGATGTTGACGTGCGGCTTAGTCCGCTCGAACTTCGCCTTCGCCACTGGGTCCTCCTGGGAGTGGTTCTGTACGCCTTGCTTCATCGGCGCCAGGTGATCTTTGCTGGGAAGCCAGCCGCCGGGATTCTTGCCCTACGGGGTCGAACCCCGGCGGATGGTGTCAAGCCTAAAGCGTTAACTGGGGTGAGTTACTCGCCCTTGGCCTTCGCGATGATCTCCTCGGCGACGTTCCGCGGAACCTCGGCGTAGGAGTCGAACTGCATTGAGTAGCTTGCGCGACCCGACGTCTTGCTGCGGAGGTCTCCGACGTAGCCGAACATCTCCGAGAGGGGCACGAGGCCCTTCACGACGCGAGCGCCGCTGCGCTCCTCCATGGCCTGGATCTGGCCACGGCGGGAGTTGATGTCACCGATGACATCGCCCATGTAGTCCTCGGGCGTGGTGACCTCGACGGCCATCATCGGCTCAAGGAGCACGGGGGACGCCTTGCGCGCGGCCTCCTTGAAGGCCTGCGAACCGGCGATCTTGAAGGCGAGCTCGGAGGAGTCGACCTCGTGGTAGGCGCCGTCGATGAGCGTGACGCGGACGCCCGTCATCTCGTAGCCCGCCAGGATGCCGAACTGCATGGCCTCCTGAGCACCCGCGTCCACCGAGGGGATGTACTCCTTGGGGATGCGGCCACCCGTGACCTTGTTCACGAACTCGTACGACGCGTCGCCGCCCTCGATGGGCTCGATCGCGATCTGCACCTTCGCGAACTGACCGGTACCACCGGTCTGCTTCTTGTGGGTGAAGTCCACGCGCTCGACGGCCTTGCGGATCGTCTCGCGGTAGGCCACCTGCGGCTTGCCGACGTTCGCCTCGACGCGGAATTCGCGCTTCATGCGGTCGACGAGCACCTCGAGGTGAAGCTCGCCCATACCACCGATGATGGTCTGGCCGGTCTCCTCGTCCGAGTGAACGCGGAAGGAGGGGTCCTCCTCCGAGAGACGCTGGATGGCGACACCCAGCTTCTCCTGGTCGCCCTTGGACTTCGGCTCGATGGCGACCTCGATGACCGGCGCCGGGAAGTCCATGGACTCCAGGATCACCGGGTTCTTGTCGTCGCTCAGCGTCTCACCGGTGGTGGTCTGCTTCAGGCCCATGACGGCGACGATGTCGCCGGCGCCCACCGAGTCGATCTCCTCACGCTTGTTCGCGTGCATGCGGTAGATCTTGCCGATGCGCTCCTTCTTGCCCTTGACGGAGTTCAGCACCGCGGTGCCGGCGTCCAGGCGACCGGAGTAGATCCGGACGAAGGTGAGCTTGCCGAGGTGCGGGTCGCTCGCGATCTTGAACGCGAGGGCCGACAGCGGCTCGTCGTCGGACGGCTTGCGCTTGACGACCAGCTCCGGGTCCTTCACGTCGTGGCCCTCGATGGCCTCGACGTCCAGGGGAGACGGCAGGTAGCGCACGACCGCGTCGAGCAGGGGCTGGACGCCCTTGTTCTTGAACGCGGTACCGCAGAAGACGGGGGTGACGGTGGTGTCGCCGCCCTTGCCGGAGGCGATGGTGATGCGACGGATCGCCGCGTACAGCTGGTCCTCGGTGGGCTCCTGGCCCTCGAGGTACAGCTCCATCATCTCTTCGTCGTTCTCCGCGACGGCCTCGAGCAGCTTGCCGCGGTACTCCTCGGCAGCCTCGGTGTGCGTGTCGGGGATGTCGACGATGTCGTAGGCCTCGCCCATCTTGGTCTCGGCGGACCAGACGAAGGCCTTCATGGTGACGAGGTCGACGACACCCTTGAAGTCAGCCTCCGCGCCGATGGGCAGCTGCATGACCAGGGGGGTCGCACCGAGGCGGTCGACGATCATGTCGACGCAGCGGTGGAACTCGGCACCGGTACGGTCGAGCTTGTTGACGAAGCAGATACGCGGGACGCCGTAGCGGTCCGCCTGACGCCACACGGTCTCGGACTGGGGCTCAACGCCGGCGACGCCGTCGAACACCGTCACGGCACCGTCGAGCACGCGGAGCGAACGCTCCACCTCGACGGTGAAGTCGACGTGGCCCGGGGTGTCGATGATGTTGATGGTGTGGTCGACGTCGTTCAGCGGCCAGTGACAGGTGGTGGCAGCAGAGGTGATCGTGATGCCACGCTCCTGCTCCTGCTCCATCCAGTCCATCGTCGCGGCGCCGTCGTGGACCTCACCGATCTTGTACGAGACACCGGTGTAGAACAGGATCCGCTCGGTGGTCGTCGTCTTGCCCGCGTCGATGTGAGCCATGATGCCGATGTTGCGCACCTTGGCCAGGTCAAGTGAAGTGGTAGCCATGTCGGCTCAGTCTTCTCTCGGTCTCGATGTGGGTAGCGACTACCAGCGGTAGTGCGCGAAGGCCTTGTTGGACTCGGCCATCTTGTGGGTGTCCTCGCGCTTCTTCACAGCGGCACCGAGGCCGTTGGAGGCGTCGAGGAGCTCGTTGAGCAGACGCTCGGTCATGGTCTTCTCGCGACGGGCGCGGGAGTAACCGACCAGCCAGCGCAGGGCGAGCGTGTTCGCACGGCCCGGCTTGACCTCGATCGGGACCTGGTAGGTCGCGCCACCGACACGGCGGGACTTGACCTCGAGGGTCGGCTTGATGTTCTCGAGCGCGCGCTTCAGCGTGATGACCGGGTCGTTGCCGGTCTTCTCGCGCAGGCCCTCCATGGCGCCGTACACGATGCGCTCGGCGGTGGAGCGCTTGCCGTTCAGCAGCACCTTGTTGATGAGGGAGGTCACCAGAGGAGAACCGTAGACCGGGTCGATGATGACCGGGCGCTTCGGGGCGGGGCCCTTACGAGGCATTCTTACTTCTCCTTCTTGGCGCCGTAGCGGCTGCGGGCCTGCTTGCGGTTCTTGACACCCTGGGTGTCGAGGGAACCGCGGATGATCTTGTAGCGAACACCAGGCAGGTCCTTCACACGGCCACCACGCACGAGCACGATGGAGTGCTCCTGCAGGTTGTGTCCCTCACCCGGAATGTAGGCCGTGACCTCGATCCCGGAGGTCAGACGCACACGCGCGACCTTACGGAGGGCCGAGTTCGGCTTCTTCGGGGTGGTCGTGAACACACGCGTGCAGACGCCACGGCGCTGGGGCGAACCCTCGAGTGCGGGCGTCTTGTTCTTCTCGACCTTGTCCTGCCGGCCCTTACGGACCAGCTGCTGGATCGTAGGCACTACTTCTCCGGTTTCTGTGTGCCGAATAGTAAAGCTAACCTGGAACGTCCCCGACCCACGCGGTCGGGTGTGTCGAATGCTGCAGACTCCCGCCGCAAGGCGGAAAGGGGCGCAGATTACGGTGGCCGTTGACGGACTCGCGATGCGGTTGAAGACACGCGCACGAGCCCAGGCACACCCCAGGCACAAGGTCTGAGCGTACCTACCTCATCGAGTCTGGTCAAAACAAATGCGATGGGGGGCGACACGCCGGACATCTGGCCGCATCAGGAGCGCCGCAGGAAGTTCTTGATCGATCGAGCGTCCGCTTGGTCCTTGGGGCGGATCGAACGCTCTTTCCAGAGGAGGATCTGGGACAGCGGGCAGAACGGGATGCCGGACACCCACTCGGCCCCCTCGATCAACACGTCCGGCTCCGGCGTCCCGGGCAGCCAGCGGTCGAATACCTCGATGTCGCCCCCGAAGAGCAACACCATGCGGCCGTGCCAGGACGGCGCGGGGACCGGATCGGCCAACGCCTCGGCGGTCTTCCATGCGGCGCCGC
Organism: Streptomyces sp. NPDC015345; assembly: GCF_043078805.1. Taxonomy (NCBI): domain Bacteria; kingdom Bacillati; phylum Actinomycetota; class Actinomycetes; order Kitasatosporales; family Streptomycetaceae; genus Streptomyces; species Streptomyces sp. NPDC015345. The sequence goes on from NZ_JBIBTX010000003.1 coordinate 878,380, forward strand.
GCGCGACGATGTCCAGGTCCCCGATCTGGTCCCGGATGCCGTGGGCCAGCAGCGCCCCGCTCCCGGCCACCACGTAATCCGCGGCCGGCAGGTGCAGGGACAGCAGCTTCACGACCAAGGGGTGCCTTCGCAGCTCCAAGGCGGCGCCTCCTAGAGGATGGGCAGCCCGACCGCCGTGCGAGCGGCCATGCTCATCACCAGCGAGGCGATGACACTGGCCAGCGTACCGATGAGGAAGTACTCGGACGCGTGCTTGCCGTGTTCGCTCGTGGGCACCCGGGCCAGCGATTTGGCGGCGAGCACCAGTGCCGCGGCCTCCGGCCGGCCCGCGGCGAGGAACGCGAAGAGCAGCCCCCGCTCCAGCAGGCCGATCGCCCGCCCAGCGCTCATGAACTCGACCGCGGCCCGCCGCTCCGGACCGTCCTCCAGGGCCAGGATCTCCCGGCGTACCGGTGCGGTCGCGGTCTTGGCCAGGGCTCCGCCCCCGAACACGGAGATGAGCGCCGCCGAGAGGAACACCGCCACCTCGTCGCTCAGCAACAGCCCCCGCCCGAGCGCCCCGGCGGTCGGGCCGGCGGACCATGCCGCGAGGCCCACGGCCGCAGAGAGGGCCGCGGCGCTCACCCAGCGGTTGCGTGCGACTCTCCCCACCATCAGCGGCAGCGTGACCGAGAAGCCGAGGGCCGGCATGCCCGCCGGGTGCTTCCACAGGACGAGGCCCAGGGACAGCAGGGCGGCCACGCAGAGCGCGACCCAGGGCTTGCCCTCGTCGCCGTACGGGAGAACCGCGTACGCCCCGTAGAGGGCCGTGAAGGCGACCATCCGCCAGGGGCGCGGGCCGTGCCATGCCAGTCCCAGCGGGATCAGCACCGCGGCCGCCAGACCGAAAGAGACCCGAGCCGTCTCCACTCCCCCGCCCCTCCAACTCCCCCGCGCCGCAGGGTACTTCGGCCCGGACCACCCGCATCCTAGTCAGCCGGGAACGCCGAAGGGCGGCCACCCCGCGCAATGCGGGGCGACCGCCCTTCAGTGAACTCAGACCCTACTGGTTGTACGGCCCGTAGTCGTAGTCCTCCAGCGGAACGGCCTGACCGGAGCCCGTGCCGAACGGCGAGTAGTCGATGTCGTCGTACCCGACGGCCGAGTACATCGCGGCCTTGGCCTCTTCGGTGGGCTCCACCCGGATGTTGCGGTAGCGGGAAAGACCCGTACCGGCCGGGATGAGCTTACCGATGATGACGTTCTCCTTGAGGCCGATCAGGGAGTCGGACTTGGCGTTGATCGCCGCGTCCGTCAGGACCCTGGTCGTCTCCTGGAAGGAAGCCGCGGACAGCCACGACTCCGTCGCCAGCGAGGCCTTGGTGATACCCATCAGCTGCGGACGGCCGGAGGCGGGGTGACCGCCCTCGGTGACCACACGACGGTTCTCGGTCTCGAACTTCGAGCGCTCGACGAGCTCGCCCGGCAGCAGCTCCGCGTCGCCGGACTCGATGATCGTCACGCGGCGCAGCATCTGCCGGATGATGATCTCGATGTGCTTGTCGTGGATCGACACACCCTGCGAGTTGTAGACCTTCTGGACTTCGCCGACCAGGTGGACCTGGACCGCGCGCTGACCGAGGATCCGCAGCACGTCGTGCGGGTTGGTGGCACCGAAGGTGAGCGGCTGGCCCACCTCGACGTGGTCACCCTCACGCACCAGGACCTTGGCACGCTTCGAGATCGGGAACGCCGTCTCGTCGCTGCCGTCGTCCGGGGTGACGACGATCTTCTTGGTCTTCTCGGTCTCCTCGATGCGGACACGGCCCGCGGCCTCGGAGATCGGGGCGACACCCTTCGGCGTACGAGCCTCGAAGAGCTCGACGACACGGGGCAGCCCCTGGGTGATGTCGTCACCGGCCACACCACCGGTGTGGAAGGTACGCATCGTCAGCTGGGTACCGGGCTCACCGATGGACTGGGCGGCGATGATGCCGACCGCCTCACCGATGTCGACCAGCTTGCCGGTGGCGAGCGAACGGCCGTAGCAGAAGGCACAGGTGCCGACCGCCGACTCACAGGTCAGGACCGAGCGGGTCTTGACCTCCTCGACGCCGTTGGCGACCAGGGCGTCGATGAGCACGTCACCGAGGTCGACGTTGGCCGGCGCGATGACCTTGCCGTCGATGACGACGTCCTCGGCCAGCATGCGGGCGTACACCGAGGTCTCGACGTTCTCCGTCTTGCGGAGCACGCCGTCCTCGCCCTTGACCGCGATCTTGAGCTTCAGACCGCGCTCGGTGCCACAGTCCTCCTCGCGAATGATGACGTCCTGGGAGACGTCGACCAGACGACGGGTGAGGTAACCGGAGTCGGCGGTACGCAGAGCCGTGTCCGCCAGACCCTTACGGGCACCGTGCGTGGAGATGAAGTACTCGAGGACGGAGAGGCCCTCACGGAACGAGGCCTTGATCGGACGCGGGATGGTCTCGTTCTTCGCGTTCGACACCAGACCACGCATACCGGCGATCTGCCGCATCTGCATCATGTTTCCTCGGGCACCCGAGTCAACCATCATGAAGATGGGGTTGGTCTTGGGGAAGTTCGCGTTCATCGCCTCGGCGACCTCGTTGGTCGCCTTGGTCCAGATCGCGATGAGCTCCTGCGTGCGCTCGTCCTTGGTGATCAGACCGCGCTCGTACTGCTTCTGGACCTTCTCGTCCTGCTCCTCGTAGCCCTTGACGATGGCCTTCTTGGCCTCGGGCACGACGACGTCGGAGATGGCCACGGTGACGCCGGAACGGGTCGCCCAGTAGAAGCCCGCCGCCTTCAGGTTGTCGAGCGTCGCCGCCACGATGACCTTGGGGTAGCGCTCGGCGAGGTCGTTGACGATCTCGGAGAGCTGCTTCTTGCCGACCGAGTAGTCGACGAAGGGGTAGTCCTCGGGCAGCAGCTCGTTGAAGAGCGCGCGGCCCAGCGTCGTACGCAGCCGGAAGCTGTCGCCCTGCTGGTAGGCACGCTCGCCACCGAAGTCGTCGCCCTCTTCGCTGACCGGCGGGGTCCAGCCGCGCGGCGGGATGGTGCCCACCGGGAAGCGGATGTCGACCTTCGCCTGCAGCGAGAGCTCACGGGCGTCGAACGCCATGATCGCCTCGGCCGTGGAGCCGAAGGACCGGCCCTCGCCGATGACCTCGCGCTCTTCCTCGTCCGTGGTGAGGAAGAAGAGGCCAAGCACCATGTCCTGGGTCGGCATGGTGACGGGACGGCCGTCGGCCGGCTTCAGGATGTTGTTCGAGGACAGCATCAGGATGCGGGCCTCGGCCTGCGCCTCCGCGGAGAGCGGCAGGTGCACGGCCATCTGGTCACCGTCGAAGTCCGCGTTGAACGCGGTGCAGACGAGCGGGTGGATCTGGATGGCCTTGCCCTCGACCAGCTGCGGCTCGAAGGCCTGGATGCCGAGGCGGTGCAGCGTGGGCGCACGGTTCAGCAGCACCGGGTGCTCGGCGATGACCTCTTCGAGGACGTCGTACACGACCGTGCGGCCGCGCTCGACCATCCGCTTGGCGCTCTTGATGTTCTGCGCGTGGTTCAGGTCGACCAGACGCTTCATCACGAACGGCTTGAAGAGCTCCAGCGCCATGGCCTTCGGCAGACCACACTGGTGCAGCTTCAGCTGCGGACCGACGACGATCACGGAACGCGCGGAGTAGTCCACACGCTTACCGAGCAGGTTCTGACGGAAACGACCCTGCTTGCCCTTGAGCATGTCGGACAGCGACTTCAGCGGACGGTTGCCGGGGCCCGTGACCGGGCGACCACGACGGCCGTTGTCGAAGAGCGCGTCGACGGCCTCCTGGAGCATGCGCTTCTCGTTGTTCACGATGATCTCGGGCGCGCCGAGGTCGAGAAGCCGCTTCAGGCGGTTGTTGCGGTTGATGACGCGGCGGTACAGGTCGTTCAGGTCGGAGGTCGCGAAGCGGCCACCGTCCAGCTGCACCATCGGACGCAGGTCCGGCGGGATGACCGGCACGCAGTCGAGCACCATGCCCTTGGGGCTGTTGCTCGTCTGCAGGAACGCGGAGACGACCTTGAGGCGCTTGAGCGCACGGGTCTTCTTCTGGCCCTTGCCGGTACGGATGATCTCGCGAAGCCGCTCGGCCTCTTCGTCCAGGTCGAAGGACTCCAGGCGCTTCTGCAGGGCAGCGGCACCCATGGAGCCGTCGAAGTACGTGCCGAAGCGGTCACGCAGCTCGCGGTAGAGCAGCTCGTCGCCCTCGAGGTCCTGGACCTTGAGGTTCTTGAAGCGGTTCCACACCTCGTCGAGACGGTCGATCTCGCGCTGGGCGCGGTCACGGAGCTGCTTCATCTCGCGCTCGGCGCCTTCGCGCACCTTGCGGCGTACGTCGGCCTTGGCGCCCTCGGCCTCGAGCTCGGCCAGGTCGGTCTCGAGCTTCTTGGCGCGGGCCTCCAGGTCGGAGTCGCGACGGTTCTCGATCTGCTGACGCTCGACGGAGACATGCGCCTCCAGGGACGGCAGGTCGCGGGTACGACGCTCCTCGTCCACGAACGTGATCATGTACGCCGCGAAGTAGATGACCTTCTCGAGGTCCTTCGGGGCGAGGTCCAGCAGGTAGCCGAGGCGCGACGGGACGCCCTTGAAGTACCAGATGTGGGTGACGGGAGCGGCCAGCTCAATGTGGCCCATCCGCTCGCGGCGCACCTTGGCGCGCGTGACTTCTACGCCACAGCGCTCACAGATGATGCCCTTGAAGCGGACACGCTTGTACTTGCCGCAGTAGCACTCCCAGTCCCGGGTCGGACCGAAGATCTTCTCGCAGAAGAGTCCGTCCTTTTCGGGCTTGAGCGTGCGGTAGTTGATGGTCTCCGGCTTCTTGACCTCGCCGTGGGACCACTGTCGGATGTCGTCCGCGGTGGCAAGGCCGATCCGCAGCTCGTCGAAGAAGTTGACGTCGAGCACTTTGTCGTCAATCCCTCTTTCGGGGTCGAGTCTCAATCATGGTCTGTACGGGTCCGGGGCAGGGCCGGGGCCTCACGAGGAGGCCCCGACCAGACCCGTCAGACCTCTTCGACGCTGCTCGGCTCGCGCCGGGACAGGTCGATGCCGAGCTCCTCCGCCGCGCGGAAGACGTCCTCGTCGGTGTCGCGCATCTCGATGGACATGCCGTCCGAGGACAGCACCTCCACGTTGAGGCAGAGCGACTGCATTTCCTTGATGAGCACCTTGAAGGACTCAGGGATGCCGGGCTCGGGGATGTTCTCGCCCTTGACGATGGCCTCGTAGACCTTCACGCGGCCGGTCACGTCGTCGGACTTGATCGTCAGGAGCTCCTGAAGGGCGTACGCGGCGCCATATGCCTCAAGCGCCCACACCTCCATCTCACCGAAGCGCTGACCACCGAACTGTGCCTTACCACCCAGCGGCTGCTGGGTGATCATGGAGTACGGGCCGGTCGAACGGGCGTGGAGCTTGTCGTCGACCAGGTGGTGCAGCTTGAGGATGTACATGTAGCCGACCGAGATCGGCTCCGGGAAGGGCTCACCCGAGCGGCCGTCGAACAGCGGCGCCTTACCGGTCGGGAGCACCATGCGCTCGCCGTCGCGGTTCGGGATCGTGTGCTCGAGCAGACCGGCCAGCTCGTCCTCGCGGGCACCGTCGAAGACGGGGGTCGCGACGTTCGTGCCGGGCTCGACCTTGTCGGCACCGATGGCCTGAAGGCGCTGCGCCCACTCGTCCGCGAGGCCGGAGACGTCCCAGCCGCGGCTGGCGAGCCAGCCGAGGTGGATCTCCAGGACCTGTCCCGGGTTCATTCGGGACGGGACACCCAGCGGGTTGAGGATGATGTCGACCGGGGTGCCGTCCTCCAGGAACGGCATGTCCTCGATCGGCAGGATCTTCGAGATGACGCCCTTGTTGCCGTGACGGCCGGCGAGCTTGTCACCGTCGGTGATCTTGCGCTTCTGCGCCACGTAGACACGGACCAGCTGGTTCACGCCCGGCGGCAGCTCGTCGCCCTCTTCGCGGTCGAAGACGCGGACGCCGATGACCTTGCCGATCTCACCGTGCGGCACCTTCAGCGAGGTGTCGCGCACCTCGCGCGCCTTCTCACCGAAGATCGCGCGGAGCAGGCGCTCCTCCGGCGTCAGCTCGGTCTCACCCTTGGGCGTGACCTTGCCGACGAGGATGTCGCCGGCGACGACCTCGGCACCGATACGGATGATGCCGCGCTCGTCGAGGTCGGCGAGGACCTCCTCGGAGACGTTCGGGATGTCCCGGGTGATCTCCTCCGGGCCGAGCTTGGTGTCACGGGCGTCGACCTCGTGCTCCTCGATGTGGATCGAGGAGAGGACGTCGTCCTGCACGAGGCGCTGCGACAGGATGATCGCGTCCTCGTAGTTGTGACCCTCCCACGGCATGAACGCCACGAGCAGGTTCTTGCCGAGGGCCATCTCGCCCTCTTCGGTCGCGGGACCGTCGGCCAGGACCTGGCCCTCGATCACGCGGGCGCCCTCGTCGACGACAACCTTCTGGTTGACGGAGGTGCCCTGGTTCGACCGGGAGAACTTGGCGATGCGGTACGTGGTGTACGTGCCGTCGTCGTTGGTGACGGTGACGTAGTCCGCGGAGACCTCCTGGACCACACCCGCCTTCTCGGCCTTGATCACGTCACCGGCGTCGACCGCGCAGCGGTACTCCATGCCGGTGCCGACGAGGGGGGCCTCGGCGGTGATCAGCGGCACGGCCTGACGCATCATGTTCGCGCCCATGAGGGCACGGTTGGCGTCGTCGTGCTCGAGGAACGGGATCATGGCGGTCGCGACCGACACCATCTGGCGCGGCGAGACGTCCATGTAGTCGACGTCCGTGCCGGGCACGTAGTCGATCTCTCCGCCACGGCGGCGGATCAGGACGCGGGCCTCGGCGAAGTGGAGGTCGTCCGTCAGCGGCGCGTTGGCCTGCGCGATGACGAAGCGGTCCTCCTCGTCGGCCGTCAGGTAGTCGACATCGTCGGTGACCTGGCCCTCGACGACCTTGCGGTACGGCGTCTCGACGAAGCCGAACGCGTTGACGCGGCCGTACGAGGCGAGCGAACCGATCAGACCGATGTTCGGGCCTTCGGGCGTCTCAATGGGGCACATGCGGCCGTAGTGAGACGGGTGCACGTCACGGACCTCGAAGCCGGCCCGCTCACGGGAGAGACCACCCGGGCCAAGAGCCGACAGGCGGCGCTTGTGGGTGAGACCCGACAGCGGGTTGTTCTGGTCCATGAACTGCGACAGCTGCGAGGTGCCGAAGAATTCCTTGATCGACGCCACGACCGGGCGAATGTTGATCAGGGTCTGCGGCGTGATCGCCTCGACGTCCTGGGTCGTCATGCGCTCGCGGACGACGCGCTCCATACGAGCCAGACCCGTGCGGACCTGGTTCTGGATGAGCTCGCCCACGTTGCGCAGACGGCGGTTGCCGAAGTGGTCGATGTCGTCGGTCTCGACGACGATCGACGTGCCGCTGTCGCCAACGGTCTCGGTCTCACCGGCGTGCAGCTTCACCAGGTACTTGATCGAGGCGATGATGTCCTCGACCGTGAGGATGCCCGCGTCGAGCGGAGCGTCCGCACCCAGCTTCTTGTTGACCTTGTAGCGGCCGACCTTCGCGAGGTCGTAGCGCTTGGGGTTGAAGTAGAGGTTCTCGAGCAGCGTCTGAGCGGCCTCACGGGTCGGCGGCTCGCCCGGACGGAGCTTGCGGTAGATGTCGAGCAGCGCGTCGTCCTGGCCCTGGGTGTGGTCCTTCTCCAGGGTGGCGCGCATGGACTCGTACTCGCCGAACTCCTCGAGGATCTGCTCGGTCGTCCAACCGAGAGCCTTGAGCAGAACGGTGACCGACTGCTTGCGCTTGCGGTCGATGCGGACACCGACCATGTCGCGCTTGTCGATCTCCATCTCCAGCCAGGCACCCCGGGACGGGATGATCTTGGCGGAGAAGATGTCCTTGTCGGACGTCTTGTCGATCGAGGAATCGAAGTAGACACCCGGCGAACGGACCAGCTGCGACACGACGACACGCTCGGTGCCGTTGATGACGAAGGTGCCCTTGTTGGTCATGAGCGGGAAGTCGCCCATGAAGACCGTCTGGGACTTGATCTCGCCGGTCTCGTTGTTGGTGAACTCGGCGGTGACGAAGAGCGGGGCGGCGAACGTGAAGTCGCGCTCCTTGCACTCGTCGATCGAGTTCTTGGGAGGCTCGAAACGGTGGTCGCGGAACGTAAGGGACATCGACCCGGAGAAGTCCTCGATCGGGGAGATCTCCTCGAAGATCTCCTCCAGACCGGACTTGGTGGGGACGTCCTGTCCGCTTTCGAGAGCCGCCTCGACACGAGCCTTCCACGCGTCGTTGCCGAGCAGCCAGTCAAAGCTCTCGGTCTGCAGCGCAAGAAGGTTCGGAACCTCGAGGGGCTCCTTGATCTTTGCAAAGGAAATGCGCAGCGGGGCGGTGCTGGCGCCGTTGTTCGTATTCGCGGTCGAGGCAGTGCGCGAGGCGGCCAAGAGGGGGTCCTTCCGAGGGCTCGGACTCACTACGCGCGTACCGGTCCCAAGCTGGACACAGAGACGGAGATCCCAGGTCAGGGAAGCTTCGGTCCACAGTGCTCAAGCATGGGCATGCCCCTGGTGACGGGCAGGAGGCAGCTAACAGGCAGCGCAAAGGGTCAGTGTAGCCAGTTGGCCCACTGATGTCCAGTGCGGGTTCTGGGAGACCCTCGTTGTTCTCAACCCCTGCTGCAAGCCACGCCCTCGATGCACATCGATACTGCCCTCTTCGCCGCCGATCCATGCCTCGGATGCGGATCGTTGTGACGACGCGTCCTGAGAATTGCGCGCTGCGTGCGGTTCGTCAAGGCCCCCATGCCCAGACGTCGCCCTGAGACACTCACCGTCACGGGCTGTCCCGAGGCACAACGAAGATCACCATACTCGCCGGGACCGACATCGCAAGGCAGGCCTCGCGCACGTCCCGTGAACGCCGAAAGGCGACCACCCACATGGGTGATCGCCTTAGGCGTCCCGCGCGTTACAGCGTTTCCGCCATACGAACGGTCAGAAGAGTCGGACGACTCGTGAGGTCACTTGACCTCGACGGAGGCGCCGGCGCCCTTGAGGGCCTCGGCGGCCTTCTCCGCGGCGTCCTTGGCGACCTTCTCGAGGACCGGCTTCGGGGTGCCGTCGACGAGGTCCTTGGCCTCCTTGAGACCCAGCGAGGTCAGCTCACGCACGACCTTGATGACCTGGATCTTCTTCTCGCCGGCGCCGGTGAGGATGACGTCGAACTCGTCCTGCTCGGCCTCGGCCTCGGCCGGGGCGGCAGCGGCGCCACCAGCGGCAACGGCGACGGGCGCGGCGGCGGTGACGTCGAACTTCTCCTCGAAGGCCTTCACGAACTCGGAGAGCTCGATGAGGGTCATCTCTTCGAACTGCGCGAGCAGGTCGTCCTGGGACAGCTTCGCCATGATGGCGTCCTTCCACTAATTCGGCTGGTGCCGGGTGTACATGAAGGCGGGCGTACGTTGGGCCCGCGGTGACCGTCGCCTCAGGCGGCGGTCAATGTGCGAGCCGAATTACTCGGCACCGCCCTGCTCGGCCTGCTTGGCACGAAGCGCCTCCGCGGTGCGGACGAACTTCGAGGGAAGCGCCTGGAAGAGCGCGGCAGTCTGGGACTGCTTGCCCTTCATGGCGCCCGCCAGCTTGGCGAGCAGAACCTCGCGGGACTCGAGGTCCGCAAGCTTCTTGATCTCGTCGGCGGACAGCGCCTTGCCGTCAAGGACACCGCCCTTGATGACGAGGTTCGGGTTTTCCTTGGCGAAGTCACGAAGACCCTTGGCCGACTCCACCGGGTCACCGGTGACGAAGGCAACCGCCGTCGGACCCGTGAACAGGTCGTCCAGCGTGTTGATCCCGGCCTCGTTGGCCGCAATCTTGGTCAGCGTGTTCTTCACCACGGCGTACTCGGAGTTTTCACCGAGAGAACGGCGCAGCTGCTTGAGCTGGGCCACGGTGAGACCCCGGTACTCGGTCAGCACGGCGGCGTTCGAGCTGCGGAACTTGTCCGTGAGCTCGGCTACCGCGGCAGCCTTGTCGGGCGTCGGCATAGAGCGTCGGCCTCCTTCCGGGTGATGAGGACCGCTCAGAAGGGGCTGGGAAAAACAGAACGCCCCGGCGCAGGCGCACGGGGCTGAGCTCGACCGAACAGGAACCCGTCCGGGAGCACTTCCACAGTCACCTACGCGGGTCGTCCGCAGTTTCAGCGGATCCTTCGGCCACTGCACCCTCTAGCACGAGCACAGCAACGACCAGCGGTCTTTGGCTTCTGGGGAAGCGTACGCGAACGGGTCCTCGTCAAGCAAATCCGGTCAGAAGCCGCTGTCGGAGCCCGCTCCGGAGCCGCCCTTGCCGAGCTCCTTGAACATCTCCATCAGGTCCAGGGTCTGCCCGGCCGGCGGCGGGGTGACCTTGGCGGCCGCGCCGTAGTCCGAGAAGGTCTGCGAGGTCTTCACCGTGCCGTCGGGCGTCTTGATGTCGATGTCCATGCGGACCGGGTAGTCGTCCTCGTTGACCCAGACCTCGGTGTCGTAGCCCTTGATGCCGGCCTTCTCGACGTTCTTGAAGAGCTGCTCACGCTCGCTCTTGCCGAGGACGTCCTTGAGCCCGTCGTTGGACTCCATCATCTCCTTGACGGTGAGCCGGCCCTTATAGCGCTGGGTCTGCACGCCCTCGATCTTCGCGGCACCCAGGTGCTTCAGGTTCGGCGAGTCGAGGAGCATCGCGAGCTGCTGCGCGGGGTCCTGGCTCATGCTGTCCAGGCCGCCGGTCATCTGCTTGGTCAGCTTGTCGTCGCCGGTCTGCTTCGCGATGGAGTTCAGGTCCATCTTCATCCAGCGCCTGCCGTCCATGTCCTTGGCCGCGGCCGCGCCCATGTCCATGTACATGACGTTGTCGCGCCAGAGCATCCGGATCTGCTTGGGGGCGCTGGGGTCCCCCTCCGTGAGCGCGGAGCCCGACATCGTCACGTCCATGACGGTCGGGTCCCAGCCCATGACGCCGGACATCTTCATCTCACCGGCCCCGCCCATGGCCTTGGCGGTCTCGCCCGGCGGGGTGGATATCGTCATCTCGACCTTGGCCGACTTCGCGGCCGAGGTCTTCTTGTACGCGGCCGTGATGACCTCGGCCACCTGCGAACGGGACTGGTGCTCGCCCGAGCCCCCCGCCCTCTTGTCGGACTTGTCGTCCGAGCCCGTACAGGCGACCGCGCCCGTACAGAGCAGCGCGGTGGCGAGCACGGCACCCGCCGCCCGCCGCCCGCGCGCCTTGCTTCCACGTACGGCACCAGCAGTCATGACCCCACCCCTAGGAACATATGATCGATCCATTTTCTGAGTGCTGAGAGTACCCGAGCACCGGCTCCCGGGGCTCGCGGGTTATGCGGGGTGCGCTGCGCGGCTACGCGGCGGGCTGCTTGTTCATGAGCTCCTTGAAGCTCACGGTGTCCGAGGCCGGGGGCTTCTCGACGGAGAGCGGCGTGCCGTAGTCGCTGTAGTAGGCGGTCTGCGAGAAGGCGCCGTTCTTCGTGTCGGCCTTCTCGATCTTCTTGACGAGCAGGTCGTCGTCGTCGACCCAGATGTCGATCGTCTCGGTGCTCATGCCGGCCTGCTCGAACTGCTTCTTCAGCTCGCTCAGCTGCTCTTCGTCCAGGTCGGTGTTCTTGGCGGTGAAGTCGGCGACGTCGACCTTCCCGGAGTAGTGCGTCGCCTTCGTCCCGCGGACCTCCTCCTCGCCGACGCGCTTCACGTCGCCCGAGGCGAGCAGCATCTTCACCGACTGGTTCGGCGTGCTCTTCTGCATCTGGTCCTGGAACGCCTCGCCCGCGGCGCCGCTCATCTCCGCCAGCGTGTCGTAGTCGTACTCCAGCCAGTGCTTGCCGCCACCCGCCTGGGACGCGAACGTGTCCCCCATGTGCGCGTAGAAGCCGTTCTTCAAGTAGCGGTAGTCGATCTTCCGCTGGCCGAGCTGCTCCATCTGCTGGGCCTGGGCGCCGCCCGTGAAGGTCACGGTCACATTGCCCGTGATGCCGTCGGACCAGCCCATGACGCCCTTCATGTCCATGGACACCTGTGAGCCCATGGAGGTCGTGCCGTCGATCCGGGCGGTGTCCGCCTTGTCGGTCGACTTCTGGACCGTACGCAGGGCGGCTATCGGGCTGACCTTGATCCCGCCCTCGTCCTGCCCGCCCCCGGCTTTGTCGGAGGAACCTCCCGAGTCACCGGAACCGCAGGCCGCCAGGCCCGTCAGCGCGGCCGCCACCGCGATCGAGAGACCCGTACGCCGCATGGTCGTGCTGTTCATCCCGTCCCACCCCTTGGCTTCGTGGAGGTCCGCTTCCTTGCCGCGGGCCTCTGACAGTCGTATCCGAAAGGCTCGTACACAAACAGGACGGGCCCCGCACCTCGAAAGGTTGCGGGGCCCGTCCACAGAACGCGTACGCGACGCGGCTGCCGTCAGTTTCAGACGGCGGCCGGGTCCTCCTCGACGAGGAGGTTGCGGGTGCGGTTCGAGTCCAGCGGGATGCCGGGACCCATCGTGGTGGTGATGGCGGCCTTCTTGATGTAGCGACCCTTGGCGGCCGACGGCTTCAGACGGAGGATCTCCTCCAGGGCCGCGGCGTAGTTCTCCACCAGCTTGGTGTCGTCGAAGGACACCTTGCCGATGATGAAGTGCAGGTTCGAGTGCTTGTCGACGCGGAACTCGATCTTGCCGCCCTTGATGTCGTTGACAGCCTTGACGACATCGGGGGTCACGGTGCCGGTCTTCGGGTTCGGCATCAGACCACGCGGACCGAGCACGCGGCCGAGGCGGCCGACCTTGCCCATGAGGTCCGGGGTGGCGACGACGGCGTCGAAGTCCAGGCGGCCCTTCGCGACCTCGTCGATCAGCTCGTCGGCGCCGACGATGTCGGCCCCAGCGGCTTCCGCGGCCGCAGCACGGTCACCGGTCGCGAAGACCAGGACCCGGGCGGTCTTGCCGGTGCCGTGCGGGAGGTTCACGGTGCCACGGACCATCTGGTCGGCCTTGCGCGGGTCGACGCCCAGACGCATGGCGACCTCGACAGTGCCGTCGAACTTGGTCGCGGAGGTCTCCTTGGCGAGACGGACGGCCTCGAGCGGGGCGTACAGCTTCTCCCGGTCGATCTTGGCGTCCGCAGCGCGGAGAGTCTTGCTGCGCTTCACTTCTGCTCCTGGTGTGTTCAGGTATGGAGTCGTGGTGCGGGCCAGCGCTTGGCCCTACCACTGGAGAAAGGTCAGACGGGGGAGGAGTCTCAGCCCTCGACCGTGATGCCCATGGAACGGGCGGTGCCGGCGATGATCTTCGACGCGGCGTCCAGGTCGTTGGCGTTGAGGTCTTCCATCTTGGTCTGCGCGATCTCGCGGATCTGCGCCTCGGTGACCTTGGCGACCTTGGTCTTGTGGGGCTCGCCGGAGCCCTTCTCGACACCAGCGGCCTTCAGGATCATCTTGGCGGCCGGCGGCGTCTTGGTGATGAAGGTGAAGGAGCGGTCTTCGTAGACCGTGATCTCCACCGGGATCACCCAGCCACGCTGCGACTCGGTCGCGGCGTTGTAGGCCTTGCAGAACTCCATGATGTTGACGCCGTGCTGGCCCAGGGCGGGGCCGACCGGCGGGGCCGGGTTGGCGGCACCAGCCTGGATCTGGAGCTTGATCAGCCCCGTGACCTTCTTCTTCTTGGGAGGCATTGCTCTCTCCGGGTCCTAGTGAGAGTTTTCAGCCGACCGTCCGGTCATCCGGATGGAGGCATACCGCACAACGATAACGGGTATAGTCGCGCGGCTAAAAACCGAGCAGGTCAGACCGGCTTTGGCAGCCCGTCTGACCTGTTCGGAGGCGTGTGTTCCAGAGGAAGCCGAGGCAGCCGCGAGGGCCGCGGGCTAGTTCTTCTGGATCTGGTCGAAGCTGAGCTCGACCGGGGTCTCGCGGCCGAAGATCTCGACGAGGCCCTTGACCTTCTTCGAGTCGGCGTTGATCTCGTTGATCGTCGCCTGAAGCGTCGCGAACGGGCCGTCGGTGACGGTGACCGAGTCGCCGACCTCGAAGTCCAGGACCTGGACCTCGACCTTGCGGGCGGGAGCCGGCTTGCCCTCGGCCTCCGCGGCCTCGCGGGCGGCCTTCTCCTCGGCCTCGGGGGCGAGCATCTTGACGATCTCGTCCAGGGTCAGCGGGTACGGGTCGTAGGCGTTGCCCACGAAGCCGGTGACGCCGGGGGTGTTGCGGACGACGCCCCAGGACTCGTTCGTCAGGTCCATGCGCACCAGCACGTAGCCGGGGAGCTTGTTCTGACGGATGGTCTTGCGCTCGCCGTTCTTGATCTGGGCGACCTCTTCCTGCGGCACCTCGGCCTGGAAGATGAAGTCCTCGACGTTCAGCGAGACGGCGCGCTGCTCGAGGTTGGTCTTCACGCGGTTCTCGTAACCGGCGTAGGTGTGGATGACGTACCACTCGCCGGGCAGGGTGCGGAGCTCCTCGCGCAGGGCGACGATCGGGTCGACCGGCTCGGACTCCTCCTCCACCGGCTCCTCGTCGGCGGCCTCGGCATCCGTGGCGTCGGCGTCGACATCGGCATCGTCCGCGGCCTCGTCCTCTTCGGACTCGGCGGCAGCCTCGGCGTCGCCCTCCAGGTGGACGGCGGCCTCTTCGGCGGGCTCGCCCGCGGCGGCGTCGGCTGCCTCGGCCTGATCCGGCTCCTCGGCGTCCGCCGCCTCGACGATGTCGAGCTGGTCCTCCACGGACTCCGCGTCCTCTCCGCGAGGCTCAACGGCGTCGTTCAGGTTCGGGTCAGACACGGTGGCTGCTTCTTCCTGGATACAAGGGGTGGAACACGCGAATAGGGGCGCCGAGTACGGCGCCCTTCGCTCTCGGCTCAGCCGAAGATGTACTTGACAGCGTGGCTGAAGCCATAGTCAATCACGGTCACAAGGCCGATCATGATGACGACGAAGACAATCACCACTGTGGTGTAGGTCGTGAGCTGGCTGCGAGTCGGCCAGACGACCTTGCGGAGCTCCGCGATGATCTGGCGGTAGAAGAGCGCGAGACGGCCGAAGGGGCCCTTCTTGCCGCGCTTGCCGCCCTTGCGGGCCTTCTTCTTGGACTCCGGCGCCTCGTCCTGGGCATCAGGCATGTCGATGGAGCCCACGGCGTCCGTCACTCGTCCTCACCTGATTCCGGGTCGTGGCCGTGCCGCGCCCGGTTGAGCCGCACGGCGGTGCATTGCAGTACGTACATGCGCACACATCCTGGCGAAGGAGTGTGTAGCAGGGCCGGAGGGACTTGAACCCCCAACCGCTGGTTTTGGAGACCAGTGCTCTACCAATTGAGCTACGACCCTTTGATTTCCCCCAACCTACCGCATCCGCCCAGGTGCACGGAGTGCCTCGAGAGGGTGCGGCCGGTGAGGGCCAACGAGCAGTGAGTGTACGTGGTCTACGGCCCCCCGTCGAACAGATTGGGTTCCGACGGTGCGGGAAACCCACGCGCCGGGGGCCTTTCAGGTCTGGAACGATGGGGCCATGAGCGCTGCAACTTCTCCGACCGAGCGCCGGGTGTCCGCGCGCATCGGCGCGATCTCCGAGTCCGCGACCCTCGCCGTCGACGCCAAGGCCAAGGCCCTGAAGGCCGCCGGGCGCCCGGTGATCGGCTTCGGCGCGGGTGAGCCCGACTTCCCCACTCCGGACTACATCGTCGAGGCGGCCGTCGAGGCCTGCAAGAACCCGAAGTTCCACCGCTACACACCGGCCGGCGGCCTCCCAGAGCTCAAGGCCGCGATCGCCACCAAGACGCTGCGCGACTCCGGGTACGAGGTGGACGCCTCGCAGATCCTGGTGACGAACGGCGGCAAGCAGGCCATCTACGAAGCGTTCGCCGCGATCCTCGATCCGGGTGACGAGGTCATCGTCCCGGCCCCCTACTGGACGACGTACCCGGAGTCGATCCGCCTGGCCGGCGGTGTCCCCGTCGAGGTCGTCGCCGACGAGACGACCGGTTACCGCGTCTCCGTCGAGCAGCTGGAGGCCGCCCGCACGGAGCGCACCAAGGTCGTCCTCTTCGTCTCGCCGTCGAACCCGACGGGCGCCGTCTACAGCGAGGCCGACGCCGAGGCGATCGGCCGCTGGGCCGTCGAGCACGGCCTGTGGGTGATGACCGACGAGATCTACGAACACCTCGTCTACGGAGACGCGACGTTCACCTCGCTCCCCGCGATCCTCCCCGAGCTGCGCGACAAGTGCATCGTGGTCAACGGCGTCGCCAAGACGTACGCGATGACCGGCTGGCGCGTCGGCTGGATCATCGGCCCGAGGGACGTCGTGAAGGCCGCGACGAACCTTCAGTCGCACGCCACGTCCAACGTCTCCAACGTCGCGCAGGCCGCCGCGCTCGCGGCCGTCTCCGGTGACCTGGTCGCCGTCGACAAGATGCGCGAGGCCTTCGACCGGCGCCGCAAGACCATCGTGCGGATGCTCAACGACATCGAGGGCGTCTTCTGCCCCAAGCCCGAGGGCGCCTTCTACGTCTACCCCTCGGTCAAGGGCCTCATCGGCAAGGAGATCCGCGGCAAGCGCCCGCAGGACTCCGTCGAGCTGGCCGCGCTGATCCTGGAGGAGGCCGAGGTCGCGGTGGTCCCGGGCGAGGCCTTCGGGACGCCGGGTTACTTGCGCCTTTCGTACGCGCTCGGTGACGAGGATCTCGTCGAGGGCGTCTCGCGCCTCCAGGAGCTCCTTGCGGAGGCCCGCGACTGAGGTCTCTGGAGAAAACTGAGGTCTCTGGAGAAAATCGCGCTCCACGCGCGCGTGCGGGCCGCCTTTCCACCGGAGAGGCGGCCCGTTCCTGCTGAGGGGCGGTCCGTTTCTTCGTTCGGGGAAGGCCTCGAAGGGGAAAGGCGCTACCGGGACGCCAGGTGCGTACGGCAAGATCCTGGAATGGAGCGTGTACGAGACATAAGAGAGCTGCCAAAGGCCCATCTGCACCTGCACTTCACCGGGTCGATGCGGCCCTCCACCCTGCTTGAGCTGGCCGACAAGTACGGGGTGCGGCTCCCGGACGCGCTGACCGGTGCCGAACCGCCGAAGCTGCGCGCCACCGACGAGCGCGGGTGGTTCCGCTTCCAGCGGCTCTACGACGCGGCGCGTTCCTGTCTGCGTGAGCCCGAGGACATCCAGCGGCTGGTGCGGGAGGCCGCCGAGGAGGATCTGCGGGACGGTTCTGGGTGGCTGGAGATCCAGGTCGACCCGACCTCGTACGCGCCGCGGCTCGGCGGTCTGATCCCGGCCCTCGAGGTCATCCTGGACGCGGTCGACACCGCCTCGCGGGAGACCGGCCTCGGGATGCGCGTCCTGGTCGCCGCGAACCGCATGAAGCACCCGCTGGACGCCCGCACGCTGGCGCGGCTCGCGGTGCGTTACGCGGACCGGGGCATCGTCGGCTTCGGGCTCTCCAACGACGAGCGGCGGGGCATGGCGCGGGACTTCGACCGGGCCTTCGCGATCGCGCGCGACGGGGGGCTCCTCGCGGCGCCGCACGGCGGTGAGCTGACCGGGCCCGCCTCGGTGCGGGACTGCCTGGACGACCTGCACGCGGCCCGGATCGGGCACGGGGTGCGGGCCGCCGAGGACCCGCGGCTCCTGAAGCGGCTCGCGGACCGCGGCGTGACGTGCGAGGTGTGCCCGGCCTCCAACGTCGCCCTCGGGGTCTACGAGAAGCCCGAGGACGTGCCACTGCGGACCCTCTTCGACGCGGGGGTGCCGATGGCGCTCGGCGCCGACGACCCGCTGCTCTTCGGCTCGCGTCTCGCCGCCCAGTACGAGATCGCGCGTGAGCACCACGCCTTCGACGACGCCGAACTGGCCGAGCTGGCGCGGCAGTCGATCCGCGGCTCGGCCGCCCCCGTGGACGTGCGGGAGAAGTTGCTGTCCGGGGTCGACGCCTGGCTCAGCGGCTGATTCCCGCGAGGAGCGTGCGGGCGAGGGCCGCCGCGAACTCCTCGACGGGCTGCGGGGGGCGCTTGCCGATCACGGCGTCGTAGGCGAAGGCGCGCTGCGCGCAGGCGCCCAGGAGCAGCGAGGCGGCCGCGAACGTGTCGGCGTCGGCGGCGATCCGTCCGGCGTCGCGTTCGGCCCGGAGGTAGGCGTCCAGGGCCTCGATGGGGATGTGGGGGCCGGCGCCCATCTGCTGGAGCGCGTCCTCGTGGCGTCGCTTGAGCTTGGTCTCGGCGTACAGCGACGCGGCGATCGGGAAGCTCTCAGCGTAGAAGTCGCTGGCCAGGCGGGCGATCTCGGCGAGGTTCTCCTCGACGTCGCGCTCCCCCGGCTCCTCGGTCAGGCGGTGCAGCAGCGGGCCGAGGCGGGGCAGCCTCTCCTGGAGGACGGCCACGAACAGCTCCTCCTTGCTCGCGAAGTGCTTGTAGAGCGCCGCTTCGGAGCAGCCCGCGGCCTTGGCGATCTCCTTGGTGGTGGCGCGGGCGAGGCCGATGGTGCGCATGAGGTCGTGCGCCGCGTCGAGGATGCGGGCCCTGGTGGGTTTCTGCTGCATGTGCCGTCCAACCAGACTTGACGAGGGGTGAGTGTTTACTCACTCTAGAGGTGAGTGAATACTCACCCACCCATCTACTACTCCTCCCGGAGGGTGCGCGATGAAGCTGACGGTGTTCGGTGCGACCGGCGGTATCGGCGGGGAGATCGTCCGGCAGGCCCTGACGGCGGGTCACCAGGTCACGGCAGTGGTGCGCGACCCGGCGCGGCTGGCCGTCGAGGGCGAGGGCCTGGAGGTCTTCCGGGCCGACCTGAGGGACGCCGAGGCGCTGCGGGCGGCAGTGACCGGGCGGGACGCGGTGCTCTCGGGGCTCGGGGCGCGCAAGCGGTCGGACGCCGGGATCGCGGCGGAGCTCACCCGGTCGATGGTGCGCGCGCTGGAGGCCGAGGGGGTGCGCAGGCTCCTCGTGGTGAGCGCCGCGCCGGTCGGCCCGCCCGCCGAGCGGCAGCCCTTGGTCGACAAGGCCATGGGGCTCGTGGTCAGCGCGGTCCTGAAGGACGTGTACGTGGATCTGCGGGCCATGGAGGCCGAACTGGCACGCAGCGCCACGGACTGGACGTCCGTACGCCCGCCGAGGCTCCAGGACAAGCCCGTGACGGGCGTCTACAGGAAGGTCGTCGGAGGCACTCCGCGCAGCGGGCGCTTCATCGGGCGCGCCGATGTGGCGCACGCGATGCTGGCGATGATCGACGACCCGTCGACGGTGAAGCAGGGCGTGGGCGTGGCCTACTGAGGCCGCCGTCGGCGGCAGTCGGCTACAGGCTGACGCCGACCATGACCGGTTCGTTGACCAGGGTGATCCCGAAGGCGTCCCGCACCCCGGCGACGACCTCGCGGGCGAGCGCCAGCAGATCCTCGGTGGTCGCGCCGCCACGGTTGGTGAGGGCGAGGGTGTGCTTGGTGGAGATCCGGGCCCGGCCCTCTCCGTAGCCCTTCGCGAAGCCCGCCTTGTCGATGAGCCAGGCGGCGGAGGTCTTCACGCGGCCGTCGCCCGCGGGGAAGCCGGGCGGGTCGATGCCCGGGCCGAGCCGGTCCGCCACGCGCGCGTGGAAGGCGGCGAACTCGTCCTCGGTGAGGATCGGGTTGGTGAAGAAGGACCCGGCCGACCAGCTGTCGTGGTCCTCGGGGTCGAGCACCATGCCCTTGCCGGCGCGGAGCTTCAGGACGGTCTCCCGCGCGACCGCCGCCGGAACCCGCTCGCCCGCCTCGACGCCGAGCGTGCGCGCCGTCTCGGGGTACTTCAGCGGAGCGCTCATCCCCTGCGCGTCCTCCAGCGCGAAGCGGACCCGCAGGACCACGAAGCGCTCGGGGTCTGCCTTGAAGCGGCTGTGGCGGTACGAGAAGTCGCACTCGGCGTTCGGGATCACGACCGTCTCGCGGGTCCGCCGGTCGTACGCGACCACCTCGGTGATCGTCGAGGAGACCTCCTGGCCGTACGCCCCCACGTTCTGGATCGGCGTCGCGCCCGCGGAACCGGGGATCCCGGCGAGGCACTCGATGCCCGCGAGGCCCGCCTCGACGGTGCGGGCGACCGCGTCCGTCCAGACCTCACCGGCCGCCAGCTCCAGCTTCGTACCGTCGAGGGCGAAGCCCTGGGTGGCGATGCGCAGGGCGGTCCCGTCGAAGCCCTTGTCGCCGATGACCAGGTTCGATCCGCCGCCGATGAGCAGCAGCGGGGTCCCGGAGTCGTCGGCCTCGCGGACGGCCGCGATCACCTCGTCGTCGGTCGTCGCGGTGATCAGGCGGGTCGCGGGGCCACCGAGACGGAAGGTGGTCAGCGGGGCGAGGGGGGCGTCGATGAGTTCCTGCACGTGCCCAAGAGTACGAGAACGGCCCCGCCGGTCCGGCGGGGCCGTTGCCGCGAGGAGCGGTCAGGCCGCGATCACGGCCGTCAGGCCAGCTGCACGACCGCACGCGACATGCCGAGCACCTTCTGGTCCGCGCTCTTGGCGACCAGGTCGACCCGGACCCGCTTGTCGTCCATCTTGGCCGCGACCTTGGCGCTGACGTCGATGGTGGCGCCCTTGTCGTCGTTGGGGACGACGACGGGCTTGGTGAAACGGACGCCGTACTCGACGACCGCTCCCGGGTCGCTCACCCAGTCGGTCACGACCCGGATCGCCTCGGCCATGGTGAACATGCCGTGCGCGATGACGTCGGGAAGGCCCACCTCCATCGCGAACTTCTCGTTCCAGTGGATCGGGTTGAAGTCCCCCGAGGCGCCCGCGTACCGCACGAGTGTGGCGCGTGTCACCGGGAAGGTCTGGGCCGGCAGCTCGGTGCCGACCTCGACGTCGTCGTAAGAAATCTTCGCCGTCATCGCCTCAGACTCCCTCTCCCGCGGGCTGCGCCGCACGCGCGACGAGCTTGGTCCAGGCGGTCACGACGTGCTCCCCGGCCTCGTCGTGGACCTCACCGCGGATGTCGATGATGTCGTTGCCGGCGAGCGTCTTGATGGCCTCGATGGTCGAGGTGACGGTGAGCCGGTCACCCGCGCGCACCGGACGCGTGTAGGCGAACTTCTGGTCGCCGTGTACGACGCGGCTGTAATCGAGCCCGAGCTGCGGGTCCTGGACCACCTGACCCGCGGCCTTGAAAGTGATCGCAAACACAAAAGTCGGCGGGGCGATCACATCGGGGTGACCGAGTTCCTTGGCGGCTTCCGCGTCGGCGTACGCGGGATTGGTGTCCCCGACGGCCTCGGCGAACTCGCGGATCTTCTCCCGGCCGACCTCATATGGATCGGTGGGCGGATAGGACCGCCCCACGAAGGACTGGTCGAGCGCCATGGACTCGGTACCTCCTGTGGTTGGTGGTGACGCGGAATTCGTATGGAAACGACACGAGGCCGCCCCCAACAAACGGGGACGGCCTCGTGTACGAGCCTGCGTGTCAGCGCGTTTCGCGGTGCGCAGTGTGCGCGTTGCAGCGCGGACAGTGCTTCTTCATCTCAAGACGGTCCGGGTCGTTACGCCGGTTCTTCTTGGTGATGTAGTTCCGCTCCTTGCACTCCACGCAGGCCAGCGTGATCTTCGGGCGGACGTCGGTGGCAGCCACGTGAGTGCTCCTTGGACGGACGGATGGACGGATGAACGCATAAAAGAGTAGCCGATCGAAGGACCGACCCCACAATCGGCTACCAGGAGTAGCGGTGACCGGACTTGAACCGGTGACACAGCGATTATGAGCCGCTTGCTCTACCGACTGAGCTACACCGCTGCGATGCCGGATCCCCCCCGCCCGAAGGCGAGGATCACTCGACATCAGAGCCCCAATGCGGAATCGAACCGCAGACCTTCTCCTTACCATGGAGACGCTCTACCGACTGAGCTATTGGGGCGAGCGATGAAGACATTACACGGTTGGTCGCCGATCGCCCAAATCCGTTTCGCCAGGGCCGTCCGAGGGCATCGGGAAGAGCGCCTCAGGCGTCTCCGAAGACCTCATCCGCACCGTTCGTCAGAGCCGTCGCACCACACCGGTACGACTATTTCGCTCCTCCTCGAAGCGGGCCTGTCGCCGTCCTAGGCTCGGCACACGCTGCGTGATCTTGACGCCACGAACGACAGCAGCCGCCCCCGAACCCCAGGAGCGCGATGCCCGACAGCCAGCCGCAGCAGCCCCATTCCTCCGGCTCCTCCGGCCCCGACCCCACGGCCGAATCCGGTTCCCTGCTGCTCTGCGGTGCCAGGCTCACCGACGGCAGGACGGTGGACGTCCGGCTCGGCGGCGGGCGCATCGAGGCGGTCGGCACGACCGGAAGCCTCCCCGCGCACACCGCGCGCGTGGACCTGGCCGGCTACCTGCTGCTGCCGGCCGCCGCCGAAGCCCACGCGCACGGCGACACGGCCCTGTCGGCGGACGCGGTGGGCCCTGTGTCGTACGACATCCCCGATGTGCAGCGCAGAGTCACAGAGGCGGCCCTGCTCCAGCTCGGGCACGGTGCGACGGCCGTGCGGTCGCACGTGCGGATCGGCGACGTCCAGGGGCTCGATCCGATGGAGGCGGTGCTCCAGGCACGGCGCTCGCTGCGGGGCCTGGTCGATCTGACGACGGTCGCGGTGCCGCGGCTCCTCACCGGCGTCGCGGGCGCCGACGGGCTCGCGATGCTGCGGGACGCGGTGAAAATGGGCGCCTCCGTAGTGGGCGGTTGTCCGGATCTCGACCCCGACCCGGCGGGCTACACGGAGGCGGTCCTGGAACTCGCCGCCGAGCATGGCTCCCCCGTCGATCTGCATACGGACGGTGACGATCCGGCCCGGCTCGGGCGGCTCGCGGCGATGGCGGCCGGGCTGCGCGCGGGGGTCACGATCGGCCCGTGCGGCGGGCTCGGCCGCCTGCCGTGGGACGTCGCCGCGCGCACGGCCGAGCAGCTGGCGGCCGCCGGGGTGACCGTGGTCTGCCTGCCGCAGGGCGGGTGCGGGAACGCGGAGCGGCGCGGGGTGGCGCCGGTGCGGTTGCTGCGGTCGGCGGGGGTGCGGGTGGCCGCGGGCAGCGGGGCCATGCGGGACGTGTCGAACCCGGTGGGGCGCGGGGATCCGCTGGAGGCCGCCTACCTGCTGGCCTCGCGGTGCGGGCTGCGGCCTGAGGCCGCCTACGCGGCGGTGAGCGGGGCAGCGCGGGAAGCCATGGGCCTGGCCGAGGTGCGGGTGGAGGCGGGCTTCCCCGCGGAGCTGCTCGCGGTGCGGGGCGACCGGCTCGCGGGGGCGCTGTCGCTCGCGTACAGCCGGATCGTGGTGCACAGGGGGCGCGTGGTGGCGCGGACCAGCGCGGTGCGGGAGTACTGCGACTCGGCGGCGGCCGTGGCCCTGGACCTGCCGCGCCAGGGCCGCGCGCAGGGAGACGAGCCGGGGCGGTTCAAGGGTGGCGAGGCGTCTTCCTGAGGGGTGGCGGGGCGGTGCGGGTGGCCGGTGAGCTGCTGCGCGGGGGGCCGCGGGGTGGGTATGTGATGGCGTTGGGGGCTTGTGGCTGCACAGGGGGCGTGAAGGGGAGCGCGGAGGCGCACGCGGAGGCTGGGAGCCGCTGATCCGGGCGGTCGCTGTGATCCCCAGGGGAGGGCGCTGGTGGTCGGCGGGCTGGGGAGACTCCGGATCCGCGCCGATTGACGGCTGGGCGCCTGGGTGGAACGGCGCAGCGGGTGATGCCGGGGGACGGCTGGTGCCCGCCCGCGGGGGGGGGAGAGGCCCTTCAGACGCCCGCCGGGAGCAGCGCAGGCACCCGCGCCCGGCTTGGCCCCGCCCTCCCCAGGAAGAGCCCACGTACCCGCATACGCGTGATCCGGCTGCTCCGCCCGCTGCGTGTGCGGCGAACGCGTCCGCCCTGCCGTACGGTCGACAGCATGCGCATTGTCATCGCTGGGGGTCATGGTCAGATCGCGCTGCGGCTGGAGCGTCTGCTCGCCGCGCGTGGTGACGAGGTCGCAGGGCTGATCCGCAACGCCGGCCAAGAGGCCGATCTGCGTGCGGCCGGCGCCGAACCGGTGCTGTGCGACCTGGAGTCGGCCTCGGTCGACGAGGTCGCCGAGAAGCTGCGCGGAGCCGACGCGGCCGTCTTCGCGGCGGGCGCGGGGCCCGGCAGCGGCGCGGACCGCAAGAACACCGTGGACCGGGACGCGGCCGTGCTCTTCGCGGACGCGGCGGAGCGGGCCGGCGTGCGGCGGTACATCGTCGTGTCGTCGATGGGCGCCGATCCGGCCCACCAGGGCGATGAGATCTTCGACGCCTACCTGCGGGCCAAGGGCGAGGCGGACGCGAACGTACGCGCGCGTGCCGCGCTGGACTGGACGATCCTGCGTCCCGGGATGCTGACGGACGACGCGGGCACCGGCCTCGTACGCCTGGAGGCCTCGACCGGGCGCGGGCCGATCCCGCGGGACGACGTCGCCGCGGTGCTCGCGGAGCTTCTGGAGACGTCCGCGACGGCCGGGCTGACGCTGGAGCTGGTGAGCGGCTCGGTGCCGGTGTCGGTGGCGGTCAAGTCCGTTGCGGGGAACTGACTTCCGAACGCCGCCCGACCCTGAGGAACTCCCTCCTCCCGCTCAGAACAGCGGGAGCTGGCCCGGCAGGTCCGGAACCGTGTAACCGTCCAGCGCGGGCTGTACGGCGCCCAGCTGGGCCTGGCGGCGCGACCCCGGGCAGGAGACCAGGTCGCCGGTGGCGCGCGGGCCCGGCGGGTCATGACGGGCGAACCGTCCGCCGACGACGGCGATCTCGCGGCGGCACTCCGGGCAGTTTCTGCGACGGGACGACATGAACCCATTCTGCTTTGGACGCACGAAAAGACCCTCCCCGTCTCGCGTTTCCGCAAGTCGGGGAGGGTCTCCTTCGTGTGGCGGCGCCAGGATTCGAACCTGGGAAGGCTGAGCCGGCAGATTTACAGTCTGCTCCCTTTGGCCGCTCGGGCACACCGCCGGGTTTGCTGCCTCGCCCCGCTTTCGCGGCGCTCCGTGGCAACGACGTAAACGATACCTGATGGACAGGGGTGCTTCGCCACCCGATTGATCGGCACCCCGCGCGGGGGCGGTGGCTAGGCTTTGCGGATGCGGCCAGCGTCAGGCGGCCGTGTATCCGCTGAGTACGCACACCCCGATACAAGGAGCCACAGGACATGGCCGACTCCAGTTTCGACATCGTCTCGAAGGTCGAGCGGCAGGAGGTCGACAACGCCCTCAACCAGGCCGCCAAGGAGATTTCGCAGCGCTATGACTTCAAGGGCACGGGCGCCTCGATCTCGTGGTCCGGCGAGAAGATCCTGATGGAGGCGAGCGGCGAGGAGCGAGTCAAGGCGATCCTCGATGTCTTCCAGTCCAAGCTGGTCAAGCGCGGCATCTCGCTGAAGGCGCTGGACGCGGGCGAGCCGCAGCTGTCCGGCAAGGAGTACAAGATCTTCGCCTCGATCGAGGAGGGCATCTCCCAGGAGAACGCGAAGAAGGTCGCCAAGATCATCCGCGATGAGGGCCCGAAGGGCGTCAAGGCGCAGGTTCAGGGCGACGAGCTGCGGGTCAGCTCGAAGAGCCGGGACGACCTCCAGGCCGTGCAGGCGCTGCTCAAGGGGCAGGACTTCGACTTCGCGCTGCAGTTCGTGAACTACCGGTAGACAGACGCGTGTACCCGGCGGCCCGTCCCTTTGGACGGGCCGCCGGTCTCTGTGCTCAGCGGCGCGAGTGGCCGAAGAAGATGCGGTAGGCGACCAGCAGGACGAGCGAGCCGCCGATGGCCGCCGCCCAGGTGGCGCCGTCGTAGAAGTGGTTGACGATCGGGCGGTCGAGATAGCGGGCGGAGATCCAGCCGCCGATGAAGGCGCCCGCGATGCCGATGACGGTCGTGCCGATGAAGCCGCCCGGGTCGCGGCCGGGCAGCAGCAGTTTGGCGACGGCTCCGGCGAGCAGTCCCAGAACGATCCAGCTGATGATGCCCATGTAGTGACCCGGCCTTTCTCGCGCGGTGAGTTCTTTGTGCGCTGTTGTCCTGGAGGACGTCTCTACGGAGTGCCGCGGTTGCGGTGATCCGTAGGGTGCGGCGCATGACACAGCAGCCAGAACTTCGGCGGACCCTCGGTATCTTCGACGCCGTGGTGATCGGTCTCGGGTCGATGGTGGGGGCAGGGATCTTCGCGGCGCTCGGGCCGGCGGCGGGCGCCGCGGGGTCCGGGATGCTGATCGGCCTCGGGGTCGCCGCCGTGGTCGCGTACTGCAACGCGATGTCGTCGGCGCGGCTCGCCGCCCGCTATCCGGCCTCGGGCGGGACCTACGTGTACGGCCGGGAGCGGCTCGGGGAGTTCTGGGGGTACTTGGCGGGCTGGTCGTTCGTCGTCGGCAAGACCGCGTCCTGTGCGGCGATGGCGCTGACCGTGGGGGCGTACGTCTGGCCGGGGCAGGCGCACGCAGTGGCGGTCGGGGCCGTGGTGCTGCTCACCGCCGTGAACTACCTGGGCGTCCAGAAGTCGGCGTTGCTGACGCGCGGGATCGTGGCGGTGGTCCTCGCCGTGCTGACGGCGGTCGTCGTCGCCTGCCTCGGTTCGGGGGCGGCCGACGCGGGGCGTCTCGATGTGGGGCTCTCGGGCGGGGTCGGCGGGGTGCTCCAGGCCGCCGGGCTGCTGTTCTTCGCCTTCGCGGGGTACGCGCGGATCGCGACGCTCGGCGAGGAGGTGCGTGACCCGGAGCGCACTATTCCACTGGCGATCCCCCTGGCGCTGGGTATCGCTCTGTGCGTGTACGCGGCCGTGGCGGTCGCCGTGCTGTCCGTCCTCGGCCCCTCTGGGCTCGCCGACGCGACCGCCCCGCTCGCCGACGCGGTGCGTGCGGCGGGTGTGCCGGGGCTCGTGCCCGTCGTGCGGGTGGGGGCCGCGGTGGCGGCGCTCGGCTCGCTGCTGGCGCTGATCCTGGGCGTCTCGCGGACGACCCTCGCCATGGCGCGGGACAGGCACCTGCCGGGGGCGCTCGCGGCCGTGCACCCGCGCTTCCAGGTGCCGCATCGCGCGGAGCTCGCGGTGGGCGCGGTGGTGGCGGTGGCGGCGGCGACGGTGGATGTGCGCGGGGCGATCGGCTTCTCCTCCTTCGGGGTGCTCGTGTACTACGCGGTCGCCAATGCTTCGGCGTGGACGCTCAGTTCGTCGGTCGCGGCGCGTGCCGTGCCGGCTGTGGGTGGTCTCGGGTGCGCGGTACTGGCGTTCGCGCTGCCCTTGTCGTCGGTGGTGGCCGGTGGGGCGGTGCTGGCGGTGGGGGTCGCGGCGTACGGGGTACGGCGGCTGCGCTGACGCTTCGGCGTGGCCGGGCGCGGGCAGCAGGGCGGGCAGGACGCGGTCGACCGCTTCGCTGCCCTGTGCCAGGCGGGCGTCACCTCAGGCAGGCGTCACGCGCGCGTGGTCGTCTCGCCATGTCGGCAGTTCCGGACCGTCGTTGTTCTCCTCGTACCAGCCCGTGCCGTCGAGCCAGGCGGTGAGCCAGGTCGTGAGGCTCGGGGAGTCGACGAACCAGGCCTGGTCGGGGTCTCCGCCGTTGGGTTCGAAGAGCAGGACCTGGGCCGTGTCCGTACGGCAGTTCACGCACGCGTACATCGCGCATCCCCAGTGGGATATCGGCAGCACGCCTTCCGGCCAGCCCCAGTCGTCGGAGTCGCGCATCCCGAGGTACTTCTCGACGACGGTCGGCTCACCTCCGGAGGACTTGCCTTCGAGCAGGGGCAACAGGCCGTACTCCGGGCCGAAACCGCCGTCGCCTATGCGGGTGTAGAGGGCGGCGAGCAGCGGCGGCAGGCGAAAGCCCAAGGCGGCCTCAGCGCGGGCCAGGGTCTGCGCGTCCAGGGGTGCGGGCAGGACGTCCCACCCCCAGGGGCGGGTGGCGCGCGCCTCGGCGGCGACGCGGGCCAGCAACTGCTCGGTGTCGGTCATGAGTTCATGGTGGACCACGGCACTGACAATCGGACCCGGCGCGTCGCTCCTCTCCGGCTGTCGCACCGGAGGGTGCCGGGTCTAGTAGCGCGCGGTGAACGGCTGGTCCGTGCGGACGATCTCGCGGCCGAGCGGCAGCAGTGAGACCGGGATCAGCTTGAAGTTGGCTACGCCGAGGGGGATGCCGATGATCGTGACGCACAGGAGGAGGCCCGTGGCGATGTGGCCGAGCGCGAGCCACCAGCCCGCGAGGAGCAGCCACAGGACGTTGCCCACGCAGGAGGGCGCGCCCGCGTCGCGGCGCTCGACCGCGGCGTAGCCGAAGGGCCACAGGGCATAGCGGCCGATGCGGAAGCTGGCCAGGCCGAACGGGATGCCGATGATCGTGACGCAGAGCAGCACGCCCGCCACCAGGTAGCCGAGGAACATCCAGAACCCGCAGAGGACGAGCCATATGACGTTGAGGAGTGTCTTCACTGGTGAGGACCTGCCATCTGCTCGAGCCGGGCGATGCGCTCCGCCATCGGGGGGTGCGTGGAGAACATCTTGGACATGCCCTGCCCCGGACGGAACGGGTTCGCGATCATCATGTGGCTCGCCGTCTCAAGGCGGGGCTCGGGTGGCAGCGGCAACTGCTTTGTCCCGGCTTCGAGTTTACGCAGGGCGCTCGCGAGAGCGAGGGGGTCGCCGGTGAGCTGTGCGCCGGAGGCGTCGGCCTCGTACTCCCTGGAGCGGCTGATGGCCAGCTGGATGATGGAGGCCGCCAGCGGGCCCAGCAGCATGATCAGGAGCATCCCGAAGATGCCGGGGCCTTCGTTGTCGTTCGACCGGCCGATGGGGATCAGCCAGGCGAAGTTGACCAGGAACATGATCACGGAGGCGAGGGCGCCCGCCACCGAGGAGATCAGGATGTCGCGGTTGTAGACGTGGCTCAGCTCGTGGCCGATGACGCCGCGCAGCTCGCGCTCGTCGAGGAGGCGCAGGATGCCGTCGGTGCAGCACACCGCGGCGTTGCGCGGATTGCGGCCGGTCGCGAAGGCGTTCGGGGCCTCCGTGGGCGAGATGTACAGGCGGGGCATGGGCTGGCGGGCCTGGGTGGAGAGCTCGCGGACCATGCGGTACAGCGTGGGGGCCTCGAATTCGCTGACCGGGCGGGCACGCATGGCGCGCAGGGCGAGCTTGTCGCTGTTCCAGTACGCGTACGCGTTCGTGCCGAGGGCTACGAAGAGCGCGACGATCAGGCCCGTACGCCCGAAGAAACTGCCGATGACGAGGATGAGCGCGGACAGTCCCCCGAGGAGTACGGCGGTCTTCAACCCGTTGTGCCGGCGGTGCACGGTACGCCCTCCTGGTGGTGCGTGGGGGAACCCTCTGCTGGCTGGTGCTTCCACTGTTCAGTGGACCCTCCCGTACTGGTCAACGCCAGGCGGGGAGCACTAGTTCCCTTGTGCGCTCAGGAGCGGTTTGGGCCACGCGGGTGATGGCCCGGCCCGCGTCAGAAGAGGCCGGTGTCCGAGAACCTCAGGACGAGCTGGGGCGCTCCGGAGAGCGCGATCCCGAGGACCGCGGTCAGGGCGATGGCCGCCGTGAGGGGGGCCGGGGCGCGGTGCTCGACCGGCTCGCCCTCGGGGGCGCGGAAGAGGAGCGCGGTCCACTGGAGGTAGTAGTAGAGCGCGATCACGACGTTCACGGCCATCACCACGGCGAGCCAGCCGAGGCCCGCGTCGACCGCCGCCGAGAAGACGGTGACCTTGGCGAAGAGGCCGATGATGCCGGGCGGCAGGCCCGCCAGGCAGAGCAGGAAGAAGGCCAATACGAGGGCGGTCAGGGGGCTGCGCGCGTACAGGCCGCGGTAGTCGCTGACGCGGTTCAGGCGCTGGGCGCGGCCGACGAGCGCGGCGACGGCGAAGGCCCCGAGGTTCACGGCCGCGTACATCAGGGCGTACGCGACGGTGGAGCCGACGGCTTTCTCCGCGGCGGCTTCGTTGTCGGCGTATCCGGCGGCGGCGATCGGCACCAGGAGGTAGCCGGCCTGGCCGACCGAGGACCAGGCGAGGAGGCGGACCGCGCTGTACGCGCGCGTGGACTGCTGCCGCAGGGCGGCGACGTTGCCCGCGGTCATGGTGAGCGCCGCGAGGACGGCGAGCGCCGGGCCCCAGACGTCCGCGTACGAGGGGAAGGCGACGACGGTGACGAGGATGAGCCCGGTGAAGCCGACGGCCTTTCCGACGACGGAGAGATATGCGGCGACGGGCAGCGGCGCGCCTACGTAGGTGTCCGGTACCCAGAAGTGGAACGGCACGGCCGCCACCTTGAAGGCGAAGCCGACGAGGGTGAGTGCGACGCCGGTCTGGGCGAGCGTGTCCAGCTGTCCGCCGGTGACCTGGGTGCTCTGGAGCTTGGTGGCGATCTCGGTGAGGTGCAGGGTGCCGGTGGCCGCGTACACGAAGCTGACGCCCATGAGGCTCACGGCGGTCGCGGTGACCGAGGAGAGGAAGAACTTCAGGGCCGCTTCGGAGGAGCGCTTGTCACCGTGCCTGAGGCCGACGAGGGCGAAGGCGGGCAGGGAGGCGACCTCCAGGGCGACGATGAGCGTCGCGAGGTCGCGTGAGGCGGGCAGCAGGGCGGCGCCCGCGGCGGAGGACAGCAGGAGGAACCAGTACTCCCCCACCGGCAGGTCGCCTCGGGAGTCCTTGAGGGTGCTCATGGAGAGCAGGGCCGCCAGCAGGGCGCCGCCGAGGACGAGGAGCTGGATGACCAGGGTGAAGCGGTCGGCGGTGTAGCTGCACGCGTGCGTGCCGCCGCCGGTCAGGCAGAAGGTCGAGCGGTCGTCGTCCAGGAGGGGCAGCAGGGCGAGCCCGGCCGCGGCCAGGCCTGCCACGGAGATCCAGCCGAGGACAGCCTTCTTGCCGTCGCCCACGAAGAGGTCGGCGACGAGCACGACGAGCCCGACCACCGCGGCGATGGTCGGCGGCGCGATCGCGAGCCAGTCGACTGACTGGACGACGCTTGCGGCGGCCACGGTCACGACTTGCCTCCAGTGAGGAGCTTCTGCACGGCCGGGTCGGTCAGGCCGAGGAGAGCCGCGGGCCAGAGTCCGGCGAGAACGGTGAGGGCGACGAGCGGGGTCCAGGCGGCGACTTCGTAGCCGTGGACGTCGGCGAGCGCCGGGGGCGCGGGCTCCTCCGCGGCCTGCGGCGTCGGGCCCATACAGACACGGCGTACGACGATGAGCATGTACGCGGCGGTGAGCAGCGTGCCGAAGGCGGCGATCGCCATGAAGACGAGGAAGGCGGGGCGGCTCAGGTCGTCGGCGGGCTTGAAGGCGCCGAACAGCGCGAGCATCTCGCCCCAGAATCCGGCGAGGCCCGGCAGGCCGAGCGAGGCGACCGCGCCGAACGCGAGCAGGCCGCCGAGGCGGGGGGCCTTGCCGTAGAGCGCGGCGCCGGACTCCTGGGCGAGCGAGTCGAGGTCGGTGGTGCCGGTGCGGTCCTTGAGCGCGCCGACGAGGAAGAAGAGCAGGCCGGTGATGAGGCCGTGGGCGATGTTGGCGAACAGCGCGCCGTTCACGCCGGTCGGGCTCATCGTCGCGATGCCGAGCAGCACGAAGCCCATGTGGCCGACCGACGAGTACGCGATGAGCCGCTTGAGGTCGCCCTTCGCGCCCCGCTTGGCGAGGGCGAGGCAGGCGAGGGACCCGTAGATGATCCCGACGACCGCGAAGGCCGCGAGGTAGGGCGCGAACTCCCGCATGCCGTCGGGGGCGATGGGCAGGAGGATGCGGACGAACCCGTACGTACCCATCTTCAGCAGCACGCCGGCCAGCAGGACCGAGCCGACGGTGGGCGCGGCGGTGTGGGCGTCCGGCAGCCAGCTGTGCAGCGGCCACATCGGCGTCTTGACCGCGAGCCCGATCCCGACCGCCAGAACGGCGATGACCTGCACGGACGTACTCAGCCCGCGGCCGTTGTCAGTGGCGAGTGCCACCATGTCGAATGTGCCGGACTTGAGCCCGATGAGGAGCAGGCCCAGCAGCATCACGACGGACCCGAGCAGGGTGTAGAGGATGAACTTCCAGGCTGCCTGGGTTCGTTGCTCGCCGCCCCAGCGGGCGATGAGGAAGTACATCGGGATGAGCACCATCTCGAACGCCAGGAAGAACAGCAGCAGATCGAGGACGGCGAAGGTCGCGAGGGTGCCGGACTCGAGGACGAGGATCAGTGCGACGAATGCCTTGGGGGACGGGCCCTTCGGCATTTTGAAGTAGCTGTAGAGCGCGCAGAGGAAGGTCAGCAGCGCGGTCAGGACCAGAAGGGGGAGCGAGATGCCGTCGACGCCGAGGTGGATGCGCACGTCGAGTGCGGGGATCCAGCTGATGTCGGTCGTGGCCTGCATCTTTGACGGCTGGGATGCGGTCTCCCCTGCTCGAGCGGAGTCGAGAGCTTGGGGATGGTGGAAGCCGAGCGCGAGGACGATCGCCGCGAGCAGGATGACGCCGGTCACCAGCACGCCGTGGCGGAGCACGGCCTGGTCGGGCGACTTTCCCTTCAGCCCGGGTGGGGCCGGCAGGAGTGCGGCCACGGCGCCGATGAGCGGACCGACGACGATCAACGCCAGAAGAAACTGCATCACGGACTCACTGATACCGATCACGGCTGCTCACGCTCCGGCGGTGGCGACGAGGACGGCGGCGACGGCCAGGACGACCGTGCCTGCGAGCAGCGCGCTCAGATAGGTCTGCACGTTGCCGGTCTGCGCGCGACGGACGGCCGCGCCGAGCCAGCGGGGTGCGGTGCCCGCGCCGCGCACGTACGTCTCGACGACCTCGCGGTCGAGGAAGCGGACGAGTCGCGCGGCGGCCTGGACCGGGCGGACGAACAGGACGGTGTAGACGGCGTCGAGGCGGAAGCCGCCGGCGGCGTGGCGGTGCAGGGGGCCGAGCAGCAGGCGGCCGGGGTCGGCCGGGTCGTGGGCCGAGGCCACGTCCCCGTAGGCGGGGGCGTGCGAGGCGATGGCCTCCGACTCGACCTGCCCTGCGTCACCGCCCGGACTCGCCGCGACCGCGCCCATCGGGACACGGGCGGCGAGCGCGGTGGTGTGCCGCCACGCGCCGTACGTGACGAGGCCGCCGACGAGGGCGAGGCCCGTACCGAGCACGGACGTCGTCAGCGTCGGCGTGAGCGAGTGGCCGTCGAACCAGTCGGGCAGGACACCCACCGTGAGACCGAAGGCGAGGGAGGGGACCGCGAGCACCCAGAGCACGGCCGTCATGGCCATCGGCTGCTTCCCGTGGTCCGGGGCCTCGGTGCCCTTTCCGTGGAAGGCGAGCAGCCACAGACGCGTCGCGTAGGCGGCGGTGAGGAGGGCGGTGAGCAGTCCGGCGACGAGGACGATCCAGCCGGCTGAGGCGGGCGCGGACGCGGTGTGGCCCGTGGCGGTGTGCTCGGCGGCGCCGAGCACGGCCTCCTTGGAGAAGAAGCCGCTGAACGGCGGCATCGCGGCGAGCGCGAGGAGCGCCACGGTCATCGTCCAGTAGGCGTCCGGGATGCGGTCGCGCAGGCCCCGCATGCGGGACATGGCGGCCAGGGAGTTGGTGCCGGCGGCGTGGATGATCACGCCTGCCGCGAGGAACAGCAGCGCCTTGAAGGCGCCGTGGGACAGGAGGTGGAAGACGGCGGCGCCGCGGTCGCCGACGGCGAGTGCGCCGGTCATGTAGCCGAGCTGGCCGATCGTCGAGTACGCGAGGACGCGCTTGATGTCGTCCTGGGCGAGCGCGGCGAGGGCCGAGCCGGCCATCGTGACGGCGGCCATGACGGCGAGGACGACCAGGGCCGCCGCGGAGGCGGCGAAGACGGGGAGGAGGCGGGCCACGAAGTACACACCGGCGGTGACCATCGTCGCGGCGTGGATCAGCGCGGAGACGGGCGTGGGGCCCGCCATCGCGTCGGGCAGCCAGGTGTGCAGCGGGAACTGCGCCGACTTGCCCGCCACGCCCGCGAGGAGCAGCAGGGCGATCAGCGTCGGGTGGTCCAGGCCGCCGTCCCGGACCGCCGCCAGGATCGTCGTGATGCGGAAGGAGCCCGCGTCGACGGCGAGGGCGAACAGACCGATCAGGAAAGGGACGTCGCCGAGCTTGGTGACCAGGAAGGCCTTCAGGGAGGCGGCGCGCGCCTCGGGCGTCTCCCAATAGTGGCCGACGAGGAAGTACGAGCAGATGCCCATGATCTCCCAGCCGACCAGGAGCACCATCAGGTCGCCGGAGTAGACGACGAGGAGCATCGCGGAGGTGAAGAGGGAGACGAGAGCGGCGTACGAGGGGTAGCGCGGGTCCTCGCGGAGGTAGCCCGTCGAGTAGATCTGCACGCAGGAGGCGACGACGCCGACCAGGACGGCGACGAGGGCGGCGAAGCCGTCGATGTGCAGGGCGAGCTCGATGGGGACCGAGCCGGTCGGGGTCAGTTCGGTGGCGGCGTCGACGGCCCGGTCGCCGCCCTGGCGGACGGCCACGAGGACGGCCAGCACGAGCGCCGTCAGCGTGGGCAGCA
This sequence comes from Streptomyces sp. NPDC015345, assembly GCF_043078805.1. Classification (NCBI taxonomy): domain Bacteria; kingdom Bacillati; phylum Actinomycetota; class Actinomycetes; order Kitasatosporales; family Streptomycetaceae; genus Streptomyces; species Streptomyces sp. NPDC015345. The sequence goes on from NZ_JBIBTX010000003.1 coordinate 912,956, forward strand.
CCGCGAGGGGGCGTACGAGTCCGGGGCTCCGGCGGCCGAGCAGCAGGCCCGCGGCCGCGCCCAGGAACGGGAGGAGGGGGACGAGGATGGCGAGGGTGGTCGTGGTCACGCGGTGGCCTCGGTCTTCTGCGACTGCGGTGACTGCGTTGCCTGCGCTGCCTGCTGCGGCTCCTGTGACTCGTCCGGCCCGGTGGGCTCGGCGGTGTCACGGAGATCGTCGACGGCGGAGGTGCCGCGGTTGCGGTAGACGGCGAGGACGATCGCGAGGCCGATGCCGATCTCGGCGGCGGCGATGGCGATGGTGAAGAGCGTCAGGGCCTGGCCGGCGTGGAGGGCGTCGCGGAGCCAGACGTCGAAGGCGACCAGGTTGAGGTTGACGGCGTTGAGCATCAGCTCGACGGACATCAGGACCAGGATCGCGTTGCGGCGGGCGAGCACGCCGTAGAGGCCGACGCAGAAGAGGAGGACGGCGAGGACGGCGGGATACGCGAGGTGGAGATGCATCAGCGGTTCCCCTCCCGGTCCGTGGCTGGGGCATCCATGGCCCGCGCATCCGCCGCGGCGTTCTTGCGGGACAGGACGATCGCGCCGACGAGGGCGGCGAGGAGGAGGACCGAGAGCGCTTCGAAGGGGAGCACCCAGTGCCGGAAGAGGACCGAGCCGGTCACACCGGTGGAGCCCTGGGCGGCGCCGTCCAGGTCGATCACCGTGGTGCGGAACGCGTCCACGACGACCCAGACCAGGGCGGCCGCGGCGGCGAGGGCCACGGCGAGCGCGACCGGGCGGTTGCCCGAATCGGCGTCCGGGGAGCGGCCGATGGGCGCCCGGGTGAGCATCAGACCGAAGAGGAGGAGGACCACGACGGAACCGACGTAGATGAGGACCTGCACCCAGGCGATGAACTCCGCGGTCAGCAGGAGGTACTCGACGGCGAGGCCGCCGAGCGCCACGACCAGCCACAGGGCGGCGTGCACCAGCTGCCGGGTGGTGACGGTGATGACCGCCGCGCCCAAAGTGACGAGGCCGACGAGGACGAAGGCGATCTCGACGCCGGTCGGCGAGAGGAAACCGTGGCTCTCGGCGGCCGCGGCCGCCGTCGCCGCGGTGGCTGCTGCTGAGGTCACGACTCCCCTTCCCGCGTCTCGGGCGTGGGCCCCTCGGCGGCGGGCGCGGGCGCCTGCGGCTCGGGGCCGGGCTTGGGCTCCTGGGCGGCGGCGAGCTTCTCCGCGGCCTTGCGGGCGGCGGCCAGTTCCTTCGGCTCCTCGGCGTCCGGGTCCAGGGCAGGCGGGGCCGGGACCGTCCACATCCACTCGCGGAGCTTGTCGCGCTCGTGGGTGAGTTCGTGGATGTCGGTCTCGGCGTACTCGAACTCCGGGGACCAGAAGAGGGCGTCGAAGGGGCAGACCTCGATGCAGATGCCGCAGTACATGCAGAGGGAGAAGTCGATGGCGAAGCGGTCGAGGACGTTGCGGCTGCGCTCGCGGCCACCGGGGGCGGCGGGCGGCACCGTCTCCTTGTGGGAGTCGATGTAGATGCACCAGTCCGGGCACTCGCGGGCGCACAGCATGCAGACCGTGCAGTTCTCCTCGAAGAGACCGATGACGCCACGGCTGCGGGGCGGCAGTTCGGGCTGGTGCTCGGGGTACTGCTCGGTGACGGTCTTCTTCGTCATCGTGCGGAGGGTGACGGCGAGGCCCTTGGCGAGGCCTGACCCTGGGATCGGAGGCATCAGTTGATCGCCACCTTCACGATTCCGGTGAGCGCGATCTGCGCGAGGGCGAGGGGGACGAGGGTGGTCCAGGCGAGCTTCTGGAGCTGGTCCTCACGGAGACGGGGGTAGGACACGCGGAGCCAGATCACGACGAACGCGAGGACGGCCGTCTTGAGCAGGGTCCAGACCCAGCCCAGGCCGTCGGCGCCCCACGGCCCGTGCCAGCCGCCCAGGAAGAGGACGGTGGTAAGGCCGCACAGGACGACGATTCCGGCGTACTCGGCGAGGAGGAAGAGGGCGAAGCGCAGACCGGTGTACTCGGTGTAGGCACCGAAGATGATCTCGGAGTCGGCGACCGGCATGTCGAAGGGCGGGCGCTGGAGCTCGGCGAGGCCCGCCACGAAGAAGACGAGGGCGCCGACGATCTGCCAGGGCAGCCACCACCACTCGAACACGTCGACGATGCCGGGCAGCGAGACCGTGCCCGCCGCCATCGCGACCGAGGCGGCGGCGAGCAGCATCGGCAGTTCGTAGGCGAGGAGCTGGGCGGCGGTGCGCAGGCCGCCGAGGAGGGAGAACTTGTTGGCGCTGGCCCAGCCCGCCATCAGGGAGCCGAGCACGCTGATGCCCATGATCGCGAGGACGAAGAAGATGCCCGCGTCGACGACCTCGCCGACCGCGCCCTCGCCGGGGCCGATCGGGATGGCGACCAGGACGAGGAGGTAGGGCAGCAGGGCGATGGCGGGCGCGAGCTGGAAGACGCGGCGGTCGGCCTCGGCCGGAACGATGTCTTCCTTCTGGGCGAACTTGACGCCGTCGGCGACGAGTTGGGCCCAGCCGTGGAAGCCGCCGGCGTACATGGGGCCGAGGCGGCCCTGCATGTGGGCCATCACCTTGTGTTCGGTCTGGCCGATGACGAGGGGCAGGACCAGGAACACCGCGAAGACGATGACGAGGCGCAGGGCGACGTCGAGGGCGTCGTTCACTCGGTGCCTCCGGTGCGGTGGTCGTTTTCGTGCGGGGTGGGCGGCGTGGGCGGGGAGGGCGCGGCTTCGGGGTCCGCGGGCCCGGGGTGGGGCTGCGCGGGCTCGGGCTCGGGCTCGGGCTCGGGCTCGGGCTCGGCCTGCGCAGACTCTGGCTGCGCGGGCTGCGTGGACTCCGCCTCGGCCCGGTCGGCCCCAGCCTCGGGGTGCGCGGGCTCCGCAACCGGCCGGACAGCTTCCGGCGCGGGACGCTCCCCCTCGGGCGCGGGACGCTCGACCTCGGGCTCGGGACGCTCGGCGGCCTCGGGCTCGGGACGCACCGGCTCCACCTCGGCCCGGTCAGCCCCAGCCTCGGGGTGCGCGGGCTCCGCAACCGGCCGGACAGCTTCCGGCGCGGGACGCTCCCCCTCGGGCGCGGGACGCACAAGCCCAGGCTCCGGACGCTCGGCCCCAGGCTCCGGACGCTCGGCCCCCGGCACCGCCTGGGGCGGGGCGTCGAACGCCGGGCGGGCTTGGTGCCACGGGGCGTCGGAGCTGCGTGGCGCCGATGGCCGCTTGGGTTCGGGGCCCGCGGCCGCGCTCTCGGACTCCGCCTGCCGGACCGCCTCAGGCTTGGCCGCAGCCTCCGCCGGCTCCCCCGGCAGAACCGGTGGCGTCCGCTGGGAGGCCGAGCCCTGGCTGACGCTGCGCGAGCGGCGTGGGGGGCGGGTCGGGGTTTCCGGTTGTTGCGGGTCGGCCGGGGGCGTCGCGGCCTGGCTGGCCGAGCCTTCGCTCGCCGTGCGGGTCCGCCGCACCGGACGTTCACCGGCCGCCGCTCGACCGGCGGCGCCCGCCGCGCCTCGGGCCGGGCGGGCCGGGGCCGCGGGGAGCCGGCCCTTCAGGGGGCCCCATTCGTTGGGGTCGGGGACGCCGGGCGGCAGCATCTGGCGACGCTTGGGGCCGCCGTGCTCGGACTCCCCCGGCTCCTTGGCGCCCGGCCAGGCCTTCGCGACGCGCGCCGCGAGCACGAAGTCCTTGCGCAGCGGGTGGCCCTCAAAGGTCTCCGGCAGCAGCAGCGGGGTCAGCCCGGGGTGGCCCTCGAACGTCACGCCGAACATCTCGTGCGTCTCGCGCTCGTGCCAGGCGGCGCCCGCGTAGATGTCGACCGCGGAGGCGAGCACCGGGGCGTCGTGCGGGACCGTCGTACGCAGGAGAAGGCGGCGTACTGGCGTGAGTGCGACCACGTGGGCGCAGATCCGGAAGCCCGTGCCGGGTTCGTCGACCGCGCTCAGCCAGTCGAAGTAGGTGCAGGAGAGCGTGGTGCGGGCCGTCTCCAGGGCGGTGGTCCACCGATCCGGGGGGACGTCGACGGTCAGTACGTCGTACGACTCCTCGGCCGTCGCCTCCGCGCCGAAGAGCTCCTCGACGGGGCTCGGCAGCCAGCCGGTCACCGGTCACCCTCCTGGGTCTCGGGTCCCGGTGCCGGTGCCGGGCCCTGGACGAGGCCGCTGCGCAGCGCCGCCACGGAAGGCCGCGCTCCGCCGCCGTACCGCTCGCCGAGCGATTCGCGGGCGATCTTCTCCTGGAGCTTGAGAATGCCCTGGAGCAGCGCCTCGGGCCTGGGCGGGCAGCCGGGGACGTACACATCGACCGGGATGATCTGGTCGACGCCCTTGGTGACGGAGTACGAGTCCCAGTAGGGCCCGCCGCAGTTGGAGCAGGCGCCGAAGGAGATCACGTATTTCGGTTCGGGCATCTGTTCGTACAGGCGCTTCACGGCGGGCGCCATCTTGTCGGTCACCGTGCCGGACACGACCATCAGGTCGGCCTGGCGCGGCCCCGGCGCGAACGGGATGACGCCGAGCCGGATGAAGTCGTGGCGCGCCATGGAGGCGGCGATGAACTCGATCGCGCAGCAGGCGAGGCCGAAGTTGAAGACCCACAGGGAGTAGCGGCGGCCCCAGTTGAGGACCACCTTCATCGGCTCGGGGGCCAGGCGGGAGAGCACGCCGAGGCGCTTCGGCTCCGGCAGGTCCACGGGAGCGGGGGTCACGGGGGGCACAGAGGTCCCGGGGCTCACGTCCATGTAAGGACGCCCTTCTTGTATGCGTACAGCAGGCCCACGGCGAGAAAGCCGAGGAAGATGAACATCTCCACGAGCGTCGTCGCGCCGTAACCAGGCGCGGCGAAGACCGTCGCCCAGGGGAAGAGGAAGATCGAGTCGACGGCGAAGATCACGTAGAGGAAGGCGTAGACGTAGTAGCGGACCTGGGTGTGGGCCCAGCCCTCGCCGACGGGGTCGACGCCGCACTCGTACGTCAGGAGCTTCTCGGGGGTGGGCACCACCGGGCGCAGCAGCCGTCCGGCGCCGAAGGCGACGGCGACGAACAGCACGCCGACGACCGCGAGCAGCCCCACGACGGAGTACGACTGGTAGTAGCTCGCCGCGACGTTCGTCACGTGCACGTCAGCCCCTCACTCCCCGACCGCCTTGATCCTGATCCTGTTCGACGATCTGTACGCACGGGAGTCTAGGGCCTGCTAAAGGATCGGTAAGCAGAGCGTCACGCATCCGTCAGGGCGAGCGACACACATCGGTCAGGGTGGGCGGCGTACATCGGTCAGGGTCAGCCGCACGCGTCGGTCAGGGGCAGCCGCACGCGTCGGCCGGTGAAGGTGGGGTTATCCCCCGGTCGTCCGGGCGGGGGTCCTCATGGCGTTACGGCGGCGCGCCGGGCACTCTGGCGCGTATGACCGCACGCAGCACCACGCTCCCGCATGACGACGATCCACTGCCGCCCGCGCGCTTCGCGTACGACGCGCGTACCTGGCGGGAGATCGCCCACCTTCTGGTGAACCTGCCGATGGGCATCGCCGGTTTCGTCTACGCGGTGGGCGCGCTCGCGCTGGGCGCCGGTCTGACGGTGACGGTCGTCGGCCTGCCGCTGCTCGCGATGGGGCTGCTCGGCGCGCGGCTGCTCGGCCGGGCCGAGCGGGCGCGGGCCAGGAAGCTGCTCGGGGTGCGGGTCGAGGAGCCGAGCCCGATGCGGGTGCTCGGCGGGGGCGGCTTCTTCGGCCGACTCTGGTCGACCCTGAAGGACCCGGTGGGCTGGCGCACGATGCTGTACGCGTTCATCCGGTTGCCGTGGGGCGTGCTCACCTTCGCCGTCACGCTCGTGGGGCTCTTCGTGCTCTGGCCGGTGCTGCCTTTCGTCGTCCGTGGGCTGACCAACGTCGACCGGATGATGGTGCGCGGGCTGCTCTGCCCTTCCGACGAGTTGGAGCGCCGCATCGCCGAACTGGAGTCCGACCGGGGCGTGGTCGTGGACACCGCCGCCGCCGATCTGCGCCGCATCGAGCGCGATCTGCACGACGGCGCGCAGGCCCGCCTGGTCGCCCTCGCGATGGGGCTCGGCCTCGCCAAGGAGAAGCTGCTGGAGGACCCCGACGCCGCGGCCCTGATGGTGGACGAGGCGCACGGCGAGGTGAAGCTGGCCCTCCAGGAGCTGCGCGATCTCGCCCGTGGCATCCACCCCGCGGTCCTCACCGACCGCGGTCTGAACGCCGCGCTCTCCTCGGTGGCGTCGCGCTGCACGGTGCCGGTGAAGGTGACCGCCGACCTGCCGACGCGTCCGGCGGCGGCCATCGAGGGCATCGCGTACTTCACGGTCTCCGAGCTGCTGCAGAACGTCAGCAAGCACAGCGGGGCGCGCAGCGCGAGCGTCGAGGTGTGGCGCGCGGACGAGCGGCTGCTCATCCAGGTGTGGGACGACGGGCGGGGCGGGGCCCGGCTGGACGGCGGCACCGGCATGGCGGGGCTCGCGGACCGGCTCGGCGCGGTCGACGGCCTCTTCGTGATCGACTCGCCGGAGGGCGGGCCGACGACGATCACCGCGGAGCTGCCGTGGCGCGACCGCACGGCGGACGCCCCTTCCGGGTCCCACGGGACGTCGTGACACCGTTCCCCCCGAAAACCCCCCGCCGAAGGCCCCCACCTGCCGAAGGCCCCGCCGAGGGCCCCGCCGAAGGTAGGGAAAACCCCCGCCCCAAGACGCCGACGCGCTCCATGGCCCGGGGACGGCCCGGCCGCGAGGCTGGAGGTACGGAAAACAGGCAGCTCCAGCAGCAGGGCAGCGGAAGCAGCAGAACCTGGGTGCGGAACTCGAGCAGAAACGGATGGCAGTGATGGCCACGGAGTACGGACAGGGGTACGCGCACATGGACCGGCCGGACTTCCGCGCAACCGACGCCGACCGGCGGCGCCACCGCCTCCCCGCGGGGCTGCGCGCCCCGATCGAGGCCCGCACCTGGAAGGAGCTCGGCTACACCCTGCTGAGCCTGCCCATCGGCATCGTCTCCTTCGTGTTCGCGGTCACGATGCTCTCGCTCGGCGCGGGACTGCTGATCACCTTCGTCGGCGTGCCGGTCCTCGCCGGCGCCCTGGCCGGCTGCCGCGGCATCGGCGCCCTGGAGCGGACGCGGGCCCGGGGCCTGCTCGGCCTGGACGTCGCTCCCCCGGAGCCGCTGCGGCCCAAGGGCGGCGGCGCGTTCGCGCTCATCGGGGCCGTCCTCAAGAGCGGCGCGTCCTGGCGGCACCTGCTCTACTCCGTGCTGCTGATGCCCTGGGCGATCTTCTCGTTCGTCGTGGCGGTCGTCTTCTGGACGTACGGCTGGCTGATGCTCACGTATCCGCTGTGGTTCTGGCTCTTCCCGCTCTACGGCGGCCAGAGCGGCATCCAGCTCTACGGTGACGACCACCACCGCATCTACCTCGACAACCCCTTCGAGCTCGGCGTCACTGCGGCGACCGGCCTGCTGATCACGCTGGCCACGCCGTGGATCCTGCGGGCCCTGACGACGGTGGACCGGCTGATGGTGCACGGGCTGCTCGGCCCCTCGCGGCTCGCGTCCCGCGTCGTCGAACTGGAGTCGGACCGGGGCGTGGTCGTGGACACCGCCGCCGCCGATCTGCGCCGCATCGAGCGCGATCTGCACGACGGCGCGCAGGCCCGCCTGGTCGCCCTCGCCATGGACCTCGGCCTCGCCAAGGAGAAGCTCACCGAGGACCCCGAGGCCGCTGCCCGCATGGTGGGCGAGGCGCACGGCGAGGTGAAGGTCGCCCTCCAGGAGCTGCGCGACCTCGCCCGCGGCATCCACCCCGCGGTCCTCACCGACCGCGGTCTGAACGCCGCGCTCTCCTCGCTGGCCGCCCGCTGCACGGTGCCGGTCCAGGTGGAGGTGGACCTGGCGAGCCGTCCGGCCCCCGCCATCGAGGGCATCGCGTACTTCACGGTCTCCGAGCTGCTTCAGAACATCAGCAAGCACAGCCGGGCGAGCCGCGCCTCGGTGGACGTGTGGCGGTCCGAGGACCGGCTGATGCTCCAGGTCACGGACGACGGCTCGGGCGGCGCCGACGTGAGCGCGGGCTCCGGTCTCGCGGGCCTCGCGGAGCGGCTGGACGCGGTCGACGGGATCCTGGTCGTCGACTCGCCGCAGGGCGGCCCGACGACGGTCACGGCCGAACTTCCCTGGCGTCAGGCGTGAGTTGACAGACCCTCAGCCGTCGCGCCGCCCCTGGTCCGTACGCCGGACCGGGGGCGGCGCGACGGGTGACGGATGAACCAGTCTGGCGACAGCACCGGTGGACGGCCCCGGATCGCGCGATACTGAGGTGCCGGACGCCCGGCCGACGTCACCGACGTCGGAGCGCGCCGGTGACTCAGCCGAGCGCGCCGGGGGGCCAAGAACAGTGGAGGACAAAGTGCGGGTGGTCATCGCCGAGGATTCAGTGCTGCTCAGGGAGGGCCTGACCCGGTTGCTGACCGACCGCGGGCATGACGTGGTCGCCGGCGTGGGTGATGCCGAGGCGCTGATCAAGACGATCACCGGCCTCGCGGCGGAGAACGCCCTGCCGGACGTGGTCGTCGCCGATGTGCGGATGCCGCCGACGCACACCGACGAGGGGGTGCGGGCCGCGGTGCATCTGCGTCACCAGCACCCCGGGCTCGGGGTACTGGTCCTTTCGCAGTACGTCGAGGAGCAGTACGCCACCGAGCTGCTCGCCGGGTCAAGCCGGGGCGTGGGCTATCTGCTCAAGGACCGGGTCGCCGAGGTGCGCGAGTTCGTGGACGCGGTGGTGCGGGTGGCCGAGGGAGGCACCGCGCTCGACCCGGAGGTCGTGGCGCAGCTGCTCGGCCGCAGCCGCAAGCAGGACGTCCTCGCCGGGCTCACGCCGCGTGAGCGCGAGGTGCTCGGGCTGATGGCGGAAGGGCGGACGAACTCGGCGATCGCCCGGCAGCTCGTGGTGAGCGACGGCGCCGTCGAGAAGCACGTGAGCAACATCTTCCTGAAGCTCGGCCTGTCCCCGAGTGACGGAGATCACCGCAGGGTGCTGGCCGTCCTGACCTACCTCAACTCGTGACCGGAGCTACCTCGACTCGACCGGCCGAGGTCGGAGCGAGGTCAGAGATGAGCCGGTCGTGTCAGGACCAGGTCAGGGATCGGTCAGAGACAACCCGTAGGAGTCCTAGAACCAAAGGATGAGCGGGGAGCGTCACCTACCAGGGGCCGGGGGAATAGGCAGACCATGACAGACCAGGACAACAAGGCGTCTCAAAACGGCGTCCAAAATACGAGCTACCCGAGGAAGGCACCCCTTACAGACGTAGGGTGGGCCTTGGGAGCGCCGGGCGTCCCGGCGATTGCCCTCAGCCGCCTTGAGGGAGGTCCAGTTCAGTGACCAGCAAGGTCAGTAGCGAAGCCGAGCAGGCCGACGGGGCACTCGTCGGAGAGCAACGCAGGCCCGTGAGTGAGAAGGACGTACGACGCCTGGACCGGGTGATCATCCGTTTCGCGGGTGACTCCGGTGACGGCATGCAGCTCACGGGTGACCGTTTCACTTCGGAGACCGCGTCCTTCGGCAACGACCTGTCGACGCTGCCGAACTTCCCGGCCGAGATCAGGGCTCCCGCCGGGACCCTGCCGGGTGTCTCCTCCTTCCAGCTGCACTTCGCCGACCACGACATCCTGACCCCCGGTGACGCCCCGAACGTGCTGGTGGCGATGAACCCGGCGGCCCTGAAGGCGAACATCGGGGACGTGCCGCGCGGCGCGGAGATCATCGTCAACACGGACGAATTCTCCAAGCGCGCGATGCAGAAGGTCGGTTACGACACCTCGCCGCTGGAGGACGGCTCCCTGGACGGCTACAGCGTGCACCCGGTGCCGCTGACCACGCTGACGGTGGAGGCGCTGAAGGACTTCGACCTCTCGCGCAAGGACGCGGGCCGGTCCAAGAACATGTTCGCGCTGGGTCTGCTGTCGTGGATGTACCACCGGCCGACGGAGGGCACCGAGAAGTTCCTGCGGACGAAGTTCGCCAAGAAGCCCGAGATCGCCGAGGCGAACATCGCGGCTTTCCACGCGGGTTGGAACTTCGGTGAGACGACCGAGGACTTCGCGGTCTCCTACGAGGTGGCTCCGGCCTCGACGGCGTTCCCGACGGGCACCTACCGCAACATCTCCGGCAACCTCGCGCTGTCGTACGGGCTGATCGCGGCGGGCCGGCAGGCGGATCTGCCGCTGTATCTGGGCTCGTACCCCATCACGCCGGCCTCGGACATCCTCCACGAGCTGTCCAAGCACAAGAACTTCGGCGTGCGCACCTTCCAGGCCGAGGACGAGATCGCGGGGATCGGGGCCGCGCTCGGCGCGGCGTTCGGCGGTTCGCTGGCGGTGACGACGACGTCGGGGCCCGGCGTGGCGCTGAAGTCGGAGACGATCGGGCTCGCCGTCTCGCTGGAGCTGCCGCTGCTGATCGTGGACATCCAGCGCGGCGGGCCCTCCACCGGTCTGCCGACCAAGACCGAGCAGGCCGACCTGCTCCAGGCGATGTACGGCCGCAACGGCGAGGCGCCGGTGCCGATCGTGGCGCCCAGGACCCCGGCGGACTGCTTCGACGCCGCCCTGGAGGCGGCCCGGATCGCGGTCACCTACCGCACGCCGGTCTTCCTGCTGAGCGACGGCTACCTCGCCAACGGCAGCGAGCCGTGGCGGATCCCGGACGTGGACGAACTGCCCGACCTGCGCGTGCAGTTCGCCTCGGGCACCAACCACACCGAGGACGACGGCACCGAGGTGTTCTGGCCCTACAAGCGCGACCCGCAGACCCTGGCCCGCCCGTGGGCGATCCCGGGCACGCCCGGCCTCGAACACCGGATCGGCGGCATCGAGAAGCAGGACGGCACGGGCAACATCTCCTACGACCCCGCCAACCACGACTTCATGGTCCGCACCCGCCAGGCCAAGGTCGACGGCATCGACGTACCCGACCTGGAGGTCGACGACCCGAGCGGCGAGGCCCGCACGCTGGTCCTCGGCTGGGGCTCGACGTACGGCCCGATCACCGCGGCGGTCCGCCGGCTGCGCGCGGCCGGTGTCCCCATCGCGCAGGCCCATCTGCGCCACCTGAACCCGTTCCCGCGGAATCTGGGCGAGGTGCTCCGCCGTTACGACAAGGTGGTGATCCCCGAGATGAACCTCGGTCAGCTCGCCACCCTCATCAGGGCGAAGTACCTGGTGGACGCGGTCTCGTACAACCAGGTCAATGGAATGCCGTTCAAGGCCGAGCAGCTCGCCACGGCTCTCAAGGAGGCCATCGATGACTGACGTCGGCAACACGCTGCTGAAGCTGGTGCCCAAGGCCGAGGCCAAGCAGTCCATGAAGGACTTCAAGTCCGACCAGGAAGTGCGCTGGTGTCCCGGCTGCGGGGACTACGCCGTGCTGGCCGCCGTGCAGGGCTTCATGCCGGAGCTGGGCCTGGCGAAGGAGAACATCGTCTTCGTCTCCGGCATCGGCTGTTCCTCCCGCTTCCCGTACTACATGAACACCTACGGGATGCACTCCATCCACGGCCGCGCCCCGGCCATCGCCACCGGTCTCGCCTCCTCGCGGCGCGACCTGAGCGTGTGGGTGGTCACCGGCGACGGCGACGCGCTCTCCATCGGCGGCAACCACCTCATCCACGCCCTGCGCCGCAACGTGAACCTGAAGATCCTCCTCTTCAACAACCGGATCTACGGCCTGACCAAGGGGCAGTACAGCCCCACCTCGGAGGTCGGCAAGATCACCAAGTCGACGCCGATGGGCTCCCTCGACGCGCCCTTCAACCCGGTCTCGCTGGCGATCGGCGCGGAGGCGTCCTTCGTGGCGCGGACGGTGGACTCCGATCGCAAGCACCTCACGTCGGTGCTGCGCGAGGCCGCCGACCACCCCGGCACCGCGCTGGTGGAGATCTACCAGAACTGCAACATCTTCAACGACGGCGCCTTCGAGGTCCTCAAGGACAAGCAGCAGGCCGAGGAGGCGGTGATCCGCCTGGAGCACGGGCAGCCGATCCGCTTCGGCGCCGACGGCTCCAAGGGCGTCGTGCGCGACGCGGTGACCGGTGACCTGAAGGTCGTCGCCGTCACCCCGGAGAACGAGCGCGACATCCTCGTCCACGACGCGCGATCCGCGTCCCCGACGACCGCGTTCGCCCTCTCCCGCCTCGCCGACCCGGACACCCTGCACCACACGCCGATCGGTGTCTTCCGGAACGTGGAACGCCCGGTCTACGACACCCTCATGGCCGATCAGCTCGACACCGCCATCGAGAGAGACGGCAAGGGCGACCTCGCGGCCCTGCTCGCGGGCGGCGACACCTGGACGGTCGTCGGCTAGCTGGGCCGCATCCTGCCTCCGGGGCCCGGTCCTGAATCCCTCAGGACCGGGCCTCGTCGTATGCCGTGCGCGCCTTCTGTACGTCGGCCATGCGCCGCTCCGTCCAGGCCGCGAGGCCCCTGACCTGCGCGGCGGCCTCGCGGCCGAGCTCCGTGAGGGAGTAGTCGACGCGGGGCGGGATGACCGGCTTGGCGTCGCGGTGCACCAGGCCGTCGCGCTCCAGGGTCTGGAGGGTCTGGGTCAGCATCTTCTCGCTGACGCGGCCGATGGCGCGGCGCAGCTCGCTGAAGCGGTGGGAGCGCTCTTCCAAGGCGATCAGCACGAGGACGCCCCACCGGCTCGTCACATGCTCCAGGACGAGGCGGTAGGGGCACATGTCCTCGGCGCCCTGGTTCCAATTACTTACGGCCATACCGGTACCTTACTTCAAAGTGGGTACTTACGGATAGTTAGTGCCGGAGCTAGGGTGAGTGCCGTACCGCACGCCATTGCGCATGTAACACGCGCATTCAGCACGTAATAGGAGCACCCAGACATGAGCATCGTCGTCACCGGAGCCACCGGACACCTCGGCCGCCTCGTCATCGAGGGCCTCCTCGCCGCCGGCATACCCGCCGGGGAGGTCGCCGCCGTGGTCCGCGACAAGGACAAGGCCGCCGGCCTCGCGGAGCGCGGCGTCGAGCTGCGGATCGCCGACTACAACGCCCCCGAGACCCTGCGCGGCGCCTTCGCGGCGGGCGACCGCGTCCTGCTGATCTCCGGCAGTGAGGTCGGGCAGCGCGTGGCGCAGCACCGCGCGGTGATCGACGCCGCGCGCGAAGCCGGGGTCGCGCTCCTCGCCTACACGGGCGTCCTCGGCGGTCCCGACGCCGACTTCGACCTGGCGGCCGAGCACAAGGTGACCGAGCGGCTGGTGCTCGACTCGGGCCTGCCGTACACCTTCCTGCGCAACGGCTGGTACCACGAGAACTACACGGAGCACCTCGCCCCGGTCCTCGAACACGGTGCCGTCGTCGCCTCCGCGGGCGAGGGCCGCGTCGCCTCCGCCTCGCGCGCCGACTACGCCGCGGCGGCCGTCGCCGTGCTGACCGGTGAGGGCCACGAGGGCAAGGCGTACGAGCTGAGCGGCGACATCGCGTGGAGCATGGCCGAGTACGCCGCCGAGGTCGCCCGGCAGAGCGGCAAGGACATCGGCTACGCGAACGTCCCCGCCGAGCAGCACCTCGCGATCCTGACCGGCGCCGGCGTGCCCGAGCCGATGGCGGCGATCCTCGTCGACGTGGACGCGGCCATCGCGCGCGGCCGCCTCGCGGGAACCAGCGGGGACCTGGCGCGGCTGATCGGCCGGCCGACCACGCCTCTCGCCGACGCGGTCTCCGTGGCACTCCGGGGCTGACGCACCGGAGGCGCCGGGGCGCTCGCGACTGTCATGAGCGTCTCGGCCATACGGGCATGACAGCCGGGTGGTTTCGGCGCTACCTTCGGTCTGGCAGCGTCGGGCTGCCGTGCGCGAAGGAGGGGCCGTGGACAGCGGAGCAGCCGGACAGTCGAGGAGCGAGCAGCGCATCGGTCTGCTGAACGGCTTCGCGGCGTACGGGATGTGGGGCCTCGTCCCCCTCTTCTGGCCGCTCCTCAAGCCGGCCGGGGCCGCCGAGATCCTCGCGCACCGCATGGCGTGGTCCCTGGTCGTCGTGGGCATCGCGCTGCTCTTCGTGCGGCGCTGGGGCTGGGCGCGCGAGCTGATCCGCCAGCCGCGCAGGCTGGGCCTGGTGGCGATCGCCGCGGCCGTCATCACCATCAACTGGGGCGTCTACATCTGGTCGGTGAACACCGGCCACGTCGTCGAAGCCTCGCTCGGTTACTTCATCAACCCCCTGGTCACCATCGCGATGGGCGTCCTGCTGCTCGGCGAACGGCTGCGGCCCGTCCAGTGGGCGGCGGTCGCCGTCGGGCTCGCGGCGGTCCTCGTCCTGGCCTTCGGTTACGGACAGCCGCCGTGGATCTCGCTCTGCCTCGCCTTCTCCTTCGCCACGTACGGCCTGGTGAAGAAGAAGGTCAACCTCAGCGGCCTGGAGTCGCTCACCGCCGAGACCGCCGTGCAGTTCCTGCCCGCCGTCGGCTACCTCCTGTGGCTCGGCTCGCGGGGCGAGGCCACCTTCGGCACGGAGGGCCTCGGCCACGCGGCGCTGCTGGCCGCCACCGGTGTGGTGACCGCCGCCCCGCTGGTCTGCTTCGGCGCGGCGGCGATCCGGGTGCCGCTCTCCACGCTGGGGCTGCTGCAGTACCTCGCGCCCGTCTTCCAGTTCCTCCTCGGCATCCTGTACTTCCATGAGGCGATGCCGCCCGAGCGGTGGGCGGGCTTCGGCCTCGTGTGGCTGGCGCTCTCGCTGCTGACGTGGGACGCGCTGCGGACAGCCCGCCGGAACGCGGGTCGGCTGGCCGCCGCTCGCCGGGCCGCGGCGGCCGCCCCGCCCGCCGTCCAGGGCGAGCGGGAGCCCGCGGCCTGACGGCCGGCTCCGGTCCTGCCGCCCGCGCCATCCCCAGGTCCGTCCCCCGCTCTATCCCCAGGCACCCGACTGCGCGGCCCGCTTCGCGTACTCGGTGAAATCGCGGGCCTCCCGGCCGAGGACCTCGCGGACACCGGAAACCGGCGCGGAGTTGTGGCCCCCGGCGAGGAAGGTGAGCACGGCCGCGAGCGACCGGGCGGCATCCTCGGGCGTGCCCCGCCCTATCATCTCGGCCACGTACGCCTCCTCCGTGATGTCCTCGAACCGCATCGGCCGCCCCGACGCCTTCGCCATCTCCGCCACCGCTTCGGCGAACGTCAGCGAGCGGGGCCCGGAGAGTTCGTACGTACGGCCCGAGTGGCCGTCCTCGGTGAGCAGGACCGCGGCGACCTCCGCGATGTCCTCCACGTCGATGAACGGCTCCGGCACGTCACCGACGGGCAGCGCCAGGCGCCCTTCGAGCAGGGGCTCGTGGAAGATGTCCTCGTCGAAGTTCTGCGAGAAGTTGTTCGGACGGATCACCGTCCAGTCCACGCCCGCCTCGCGGACCACGCGCTCGGCCTCCGCCATGGACGGCTCGAAGGAGTCGCCGTAGACCTCGATGCCCCTGCCGGACAGGACCACGAAGCGGCGCACGCCCGCGACCCGCGCCTGCGCGACGAAGTCGGCGATCGGCTCGGGGTCGGGCGGGCCGACCAGATAGAGCGCGCCCACCCCCTCCAGGACGGGGCCCCAGGTGGTGCGGTCGGTCCAGTCGAAGGGTGTCTGAGCCGTCCTGGAGGCGGCGCGCACGGTGTGCCCGGCCGCGCGGAGCCGGGCGGCGACGCGGCTGCCGGTCTTGCCGGTGGCCCCGAGGACGAGGATCGGGGCGCCACGGCCGGACGGCTGGTTCCGCGCGGCGGAGTGCTGCTGCCGCTTCTCGGTCTGCTGTGCCTGGGAGGTCTGCTGTGCCTGCGGGGTCTGCTGGTTGCTGGTCATGTGTTCAGCCAACCGCTTTGACGTGTCGTGGGGCATGGGCATCCGTCTCCAAGGGATCCGCGTCCGTCTACCGTGGGTGGCATGGACGCTCTGGGGGATCTGCTGCGAGGGGTGCGCGCGGACGGCGCGCTGTTCAACCGGACGGTGCTGACGCGCCCTTGGGAGACCAATCGCGCCGAGGCGGCGGCTCTCGAACTGATCACGGTGGTCCGCGGCTCGGCCCGCGTCTCCGTCGCGCCGGACGAACCGCGGACCCTGCGAGAGGGCGGCGCCGCGATCGTGTGCACGAAGGCGCCGTTCACCCTGTCCGCCGTCGGCGCCGAGTGTGAACTGGTCAGCGGCGCCTACCAGTTGGACAGCTCTGTCGGGCGGCGCCTGATCAGCGCGCTGCCGCCTCTGCTCGTCGTCCCCTCCGGCGAGGAGTGCATGCCCATCGTGGAACTCATCGCCGCCGAGATCTCCGCCGACCGCCCCGGGCGCCAGTACGTGATGGACCGGATGCTCGACTGGATGCTGGCCTGCACCCTGCGCGAGTGGTTCGACCTGCCCGAGGCCTGCCCGCCCGCCTGGTACCGCGCGCTCGGCGACGACGTCGTCGGCCCCGCCCTGCACGCCATGCACGACGAACCCGCGCGCCCCTGGACGGTGGCGGCGCTCGCCGCGCGCGCCCGGGTCTCGCGCGCTGTGTTCGCCAGGAACTTCACCGATCTGGTCGGCAGGCCCCCGATGGCGTACCTCACCGAGTGGCGCATGACGCTCGCCGCGGAACTGCTCGCCGAGCCCGGCGCGACGGTCGCCTCCGTGGCCGGACAGGTGGGCTACGCCGACGGTTTCGGCTTCAGCGACGCCTTCAAGCGGATCCGGGGTATCGCGCCGAGCGCTTACCGCGCCTCACTGACCGCGGGCGGGACGACCTCGGGCACGGCGCTCCGCGCGGCCGGCTGAACGGTGGTCCGAGCTGCGGGCTGAGCTGCGGACTGAACGGTGGTCCGCGCCGCCAGGAACGCGGAGACCACCCAGAGCAGCGCCAGATCGATGCCCAGCTCGATGACCGCCGCGAACTGGTCCATCGTGAACTTGAATATCTGGCCGACCAGGATGTCCACGAGCAGCGCCGCCCGGAAGAGCCGCAAGGCCGCCCTCCGGTCTCCGCGCAGGCGTGTCAGCCCGGCGATGCCCAGCGCGGCCGAGGCCACCTCGGTGAGCGCGACGGCGAGGTGGGCGCCCGGCTGCGGCTCCCGCGCCAGCTGCCCGCCGAAGAAGTCCATGGACATCCAGACGGCGAACAGCAGCGCCTCGGTCAGCAGGCAGAGCACGGCCGCGCCAAGCACCACCCGCGTACGCGCCAGCCACCGCAGCGCCCGCCCCGCACCGTCCGCCCATGTCCGCCACCGCGCGGGCGCGGCGGGCGGGCGCTCCGGGAGGGCGGCGAGCAGGCGGACCAGCGCCGCGTCCACCTCCCGGCCCGAGCCCTCGACGAGCCGTATCGCCGCCTGGCGCTGCTCGGCCGTGAGGCCCGTGACGACGCCGGCCAGGGCGTGGTCAGCGGCGTGCGCGGTGCGCTGCCGGGCGTCCAGGGCCGAGGCGTCGGCGGTGCGGCCGCGTATGAGGTGGGTGAGCAGGAGCAGCGAGGCGAAGCTCAAGTAGATGATTCCAGCGGCCGGTCGGTAGAAGTACCCCGGCTCGTCGGTGATCTGCTTGCCGACCTCGTCGATGAAGAGTCCGAAGCCGGCGCCGCCGACGACCGCACCCGTGAGCCGGGCCGCGCGGCCGAGGAAGCCGAGCGTGAGCAGGATCGCGGCCGCCATCAGGAGCCCGCCCCAGAGCATGTGGGCGATGTGCAGCCGGCTGCCGCCGCTCCCGCCGAGCTTCGGATAACCGGCCAGGGCCAGGAAGGCGCGGGTGGCCAGGACCGTGGCGATGCCGGTCAGCGCGAAGGCGTTGACGTAGGTGGCGGCGTCCGTGGCGTGCACGAGCGAGCGGCTCCGTCGCTTCAACGTGGCCTCCCCCCTCCTTCTCCCATGGCACTCCAGGTCTCCCGTGACCACTCCAGCGTGCCGCCCCGGGCCCCTCCCCGTGATCCGGGAACACCCCGAACCGACCCTCAACTACCCCCTAGGTGACGTGAGTTCGCGCGATGTCGCGCGGCGTGGAGAACAGCGCCTCCACGCCCCCTGACTTGCCCCACTCCTATGTCGTAACCGATATAACTGGTTACATGACCACTCTGCACTGGAAGCTCGTCATCGACGCCACCGACCCGCACGCGCAGGCCGCCTTCTGGGGCGAGGCGCTGGGATACGAGGTCGAGGACAACAGCGCGCTGATCGACCGCCTCCTCGGCCTCGGCGCCGCACCGGAGGAGGCGACCGTGGAGCTCCGCGGCCGCCGCGCCTGGCGCGACCTCATCGCCGTGCGGCACCCCGACGACCCGTACGACGAGGAGACCGGCGTGGGGCAGGGCCGCCGGATCCTCTTCCAGCGCGTTCCCGAGGCCAAGACCGGCAAGAACCGGCTGCATCTCGATGTGCACGCCGAGCCCGGGCGCCGCGACGAGGAAGTGGCCCGCCTGGAGGGACTGGGCGCCTCCGTGGCACGGCACGTCAAGGAGCCGGGCGGCGAGTGGGTGATCATGACCGATCCGGAGGGCAACGAGCTCTGTGTCCACTAGGGGCGGCGGCCCGGCGGTGGCAAGCTGGCCGTGGCGTCTCCCTGGCCCCGTGGGCCGCAGGGTGACGGCACTGCCAGCCTGCCCAACCTGCCAGCGTCGAGGAGGCCGTCCCTTATGGCCCTGTCCGGTCGGCTCGTGGTCCAGGAGGACGACCCTCCCTTTCCCCTTCCCGCCGATCACGCGGCCGGTCCCGGCTGCCGGTACGTGTGGCCCCAGGGCGCCGCATACGCCGGACCAGGGCATGCGGGGGCCTTGGGCATTCCGGTGGAGGGGCTGATCGCGGCGGCGAAGACACGGTGAGCGAACGAGGGGTCGCACGCCGCCAGACCGCCACGAACGCCGGCAGCCCGGCGCCACCCGCAAGCTCCGCGCCCGGCGAAGCCTCCGTGGGTCCGCCCGGCGAAGCCTCCGTGGATCCGCCCGCCAAAGCCCCCGCCCCGCCCGACGAGACCGCCACGGATCCGGGCCGCCCCCCGCACGGCACCGGCCAGACCGACCCCACGCACCCCGGCCACCCCACGAACCCCGCACACCCCGCACACCCCAACCAGGCACACGCACGCCTCGCCCACCGCCTCCTCCTCGCCGTCTGCTGCGCCTTCGCCCTGCTGTCCTGCGTCCTCGTCCCGCTCACGCTCCCCCTCGGCTGGGACGAGCTCGTCTACGCCAGCCGGTACTCGCCCTACGCCCCCGCCACGCCGTTCAGCGCCCCCCGGACCCGCGGCGTGCCGTTCCTCATCGCGCCCGTGGCCACCTGGAGCGACTCCACCGTGCTCCTCAGGGTGTGGCTGACGCTGCTGGCGGCCGCCGCCCTCTATCTCGGGTTCCGCCCCTGGCTCCGCGCGGCCCACCGGCCCTGGGCGGCGCCCGTCGCCGCCGCGCTGTACGGCAGCCTCTGGATCACGCTCTTCTACGCGAACTCGGCCATGCCCAACCACTACACGGCCATGGGCGCCGTCGGCGCGGTCGGGCTCTTCCTGTGGCCACGGCAGTCCCTCCTCACGTGCACCGGTATCGCCGCCGGTATCGCCCTCGCCACGCTGATGCGGCCCAACGACGGCTTCGCCATAGGGCTGCCCCTCCTCGTCGCCGCCCTGCTGGTGCCCGCCTGGCGCGGACGGAGCCGCGTCCTCGCGGTGCTCGCCGGGCTCGCGGCGGGCGCGCTGCCCTGGGCCGTGGAGGCGTACATCCGTTTCGGCGGGGTCCGCGAACGGCTGACGGAGGCGAGCGAGGTGCAGGGCGATCTGCGTCCGCTGCTCTCGTTCGTCCACCACCTCACGGTCATCGACGGGCCGCTGCTCTGCCGCCCCTGCGACAACGACAGCGTCCGGCCCGTGGCGGCGGAGTGGTGGCTGCTGCTGACGCTCTTGGTGGTGGCCGGCCTGTGGACCCTGCGCCGCGCGGGCTCCCGGCCCACGCCCCGACAGGCCTCCGCGCCACCCGCCCCCACCGCAGCCCCGGCCGGCCCCTTGCGCGACGCCCTCCTCGCCCTTGTCACGGGCCTGGCCATCGCCCTGCCGTACTTCGTCCTCGTCCCCTACGCGACCCCGCGTTTCCTGCTCCCGACCCATGCCCTGTTCGCCCCCACCGCGGCCATCGGACTCCTCACCCTGCTCCGCCTCGCCCGCGCGGCCAGGCCCCGGTGGGCCGGTGTCGCCGTCCCCGCACTCGTACTCGGCGGCCATCTCGCCGTCCAGGCCGCCCTCGCCCACGGCAACGCCACGATCCAGGGGGAGGCCCGCCGCGACTGGGTCCGGGTCGCGGAGACCCTGGAGCGGCACGGCGTGGGCAACGGCCCTGGCCCCGGCGCCGGGACCGGCACGCCCTGCCTCCTGAACGGCAACACCTCCGTCATCCCCCTCGCCCACACCGCCGGCTGCGCGCCCGGCGGCGGACTCGACGATCCGCGCCGCCCCACCGCCCTGGTGATGCGCGGGGCGGCGCCTCCGGAGTGGGCCCGCGACTGGCCCAGCCATACGGTGCCCGGCACGTATGTACGCGGGTGGGTCATCCACGTACGCCCGTGAAGGGGCGTTCCTGACGCGGGGTGTTACCGGGAAACCCTGGACGCAGTTGCTTGCGCATGCATATAGTGCACGCGCAAGCAATTGCCGCAGCGATCGGCCCGCCGCCGCACCCGTCGGCCGTGCCGGGCCACCTCCAGGGGGAGACTCTTATGACCCGCAAGTTCCTCTTCGTCGTCGGCAGCGCCCGTCCCGAGGGCAACACCGAGCTCTTGGCCCGCGAGGCCGCCGAGCAGTTGCCCCCGGACGTCGAGCAGCGCTGGATCCACCTCGCCGATCACCCGCTGCCCGACTTCCAGGACCTGCGTCACGACGACACCCGGCCCCGCGCCCGCCCGCGCCCCGAGGGCGACACCGAGGCACTGCTCCTTGACGCCACCCTCGACGCCACGGACATCGTCATCGTGTCGCCGCTGTACTGGTACTCGGTGTCGGCCACCGTCAAGCGGTACCTCGACTACTGGGACGCGTGGCTGGAGACGCCGGAGATCGCCTTCAAGGACACCCTCAAGGGCCGCACCCTGTGGGGCGTGACGGCACTCGCGCACCGCGAGGAGGAGGTGGCGGACCCGCTGGTCGGTACGTTGAACCACACCGCCGCCTTCTTCCCGATGCGCTTCGGCGGCGTCCTGCTCGGCAACGGCACCCGGCCCGGCCACGTACTGGAGGACTCCGAGGCCCTGGCGCGCGCCAAGACGTTCTTCGCGCAGGAGCCGCCGCTCGCCCGCTACCCGTACGACAAGGGCTGAGTACGACGACACCCGCGGCTACGCCATGACGTCCTTCGCCCCGAACCGCGCCCACGCCGCCGAGCCGAAGACCGCCGCGTAGAGCCCCTGCATCTGGAAGTTCTTGACGAGGTCGTCCCAGTGGACGGGCTCGCGCATCAGGTCGGCGAACGACAGCCAGTAGTGGGAGAAGAAGTACGGGTGCAGGGCGTCCAGTTGCGGGATCTGGTCGAGGATCTGGACCGTGATCAGCAGGCCGACGGTCGTCGCCATGGCCGCGATGCCGCTGCTGGTGAGCGTCGAGACGAACAGTCCGAGCGCCGCCACGCCGATCAGTGACGCGGCGACGACCAGCGCGATGAGCAGGGCCCGCAACAGCCCCTCGCCGAAGCTGATGCGGGTGCCGGAGATCGTGGTGACCTCGCCGAGCGGAAAGAGCAGCGCGCCCGTCGCGAGCGCGGACGCGGCGACGACCAGGGTCGCGACCAGGCAGAACGTCAGTGTGGTCGCGTATTTGACGAGGAGCAGGCGGGTGCGTCCGGCGGGTGCCACCAGCAGGTAGCGCAGCGTGCCCGCGCTCGCCTCTCCCGCGATGGCGTCGCCGGCGACGACGCCGACCGCCATCGGCAGGAAGAACGGCAGCGTCGCGGCGAGCGCGGTGAAGACCAGGAAGAGGCCGTTGTTGGTGATCTGCGCGATGAACGCGGGGCCGCCGCCATCGCCGCCCCCGCCGATCGACGAGCCGTCGCTGGTCTCGATCCTGACGGCGACGCCCACGAGGACCGGCACCGCGGCGAGCACGCCGAGCAGCGCGAGGGTCCGCCAGCGGCGGAAGGTGATCGCCAGCTCGCTGCGGAAGAGCCCGAGGGTCCAGCTCGGCCTCGGTTCGCTCGGGCCGCGCTCACCCGCCACGCCCGCCTTGAGTACGTCCATCGGCTCAGCCCGCGACATCGAAGCCCTCCCCCGTCAGCGCCACGAACGCGTCCTCCAACGAGGCCCGTTCGAGCCCGAAGCCACGGACGCGTACGCCCGCCTCGACCAGCGCGGCGTTCAGCTCGGCGAGTTCCGTGTCCCGGCCGGACGCGTCCTTGCCCGGCGGCTCACCCGTCACGCGGTCCTCCGTCACGACGAGATCCGCCACGCCCCGCTCCTTCAGGACGCGGGCCGCGTCGCCCGGATCCGGTGTGGTCACGACCAGCCGGCCGCGCGCGCCCGCCGCCAGCTCGGCGACCGGGCCCTGGGTGATCAGACGGCCCCGGGTCATCACGGCCGCGTGGGTGCAGACCTGCTCGATCTCGTCGAGGAGGTGCGAGGAGAGGAAGACGGTCGTGCCCTCCCGCGCCAGCTCCCGCACCAGGGCGCGGATCTCGCGCATGCCCTGCGGGTCGAGGCCGTTCGTCGGTTCGTCCAGGACCAGGAGCCTGCGCGGCTGGAGCAGCGCGGCCGCGAGGCCGAGCCGCTGCTTCATGCCCAGCGAGTACGCCTTCGCCTTCTTGCCCGCGGCGGCGGTCAGGCCCACCCGGTCCAGGGCGGCCTCGGCGCGCCGCCGCCGGGTACGGGGATCGGCGGTCGGGTCGGCGGAGTCGTACCGCAGGAGGTTGTCGCGGCCCGACAGGAAGCCGTAGAGGGCGGGGCCCTCGATCAGCGCGCCCACGTGCGGCAGGACGGTGCGCGTGGAGCGCGGCATGGAGCTGCCGAGGACGCGCGCGGTGCCCGAAGTCGGCTCGATGAGGCCCATCAGCATGCGGATCGTGGTCGTCTTGCCGGAGCCGTTCGGCCCGAGGAACCCGAAGACGCTGCCTTCGGGAACGGTCAGGTCCAGCCGGTCGACGGCGAGGTGCTTGCCGTACCGCTTGGTGAGCCCGCGCGTCTCGATGACGTAGGGGAGCGGCGCGTCACCGTCCGACGGCCCCCCGATCATGCCCGGCACCGCATCCTCCTGTCGCCCGGCGCTCTTCGGCTCTTCGGCCCTTCGGCACGCGCGCGGATCGGCGGTGCCGCACGGCCCGGCGCGGTGGTCCGCGGTGTCCCCACCGTGGACCACCGCCCGGGGCTCACGCCTGGTGCGCCGCGTTCGCCGCCTTCACCAGGGCGTCCTTCGTGACCGCGCCCGCGTAGACCTTGCCGTCGTCGGTGACGAGGGCGTTGATCAGGCGGGTCGAGAAGACCGTGCCGGAGCCGAACTTCCCGCTGACCTGGTCGCCCAGCGAGTCGAGCAGCTTCTGCGCGTCCGGCGGGACGTCGCCCGAACCGGCCGTCGGCAGACCCTGGCCGCCCGGCAGCCGCAGCTCGGCGATGGAGGTCCAGCCCTCGCCGATGACCTTCAGGTCGTTCAGGTCCTCTTCCTTGAACTCCTTGCCGCCCTTGGCCTTGTCCGTGAAGTCGTGGTCCTTGAAGTCACGGCCCTTGAAATCACGGCTCAGCGCCGAGTGTTCATCGGCCTCGGTGACCTTCGCGCCCTTGGGCGGCGCGAAGTCGAACGTACTCGCGGACGGCTTGCCGAAATCGACCTTCGTGAAGCCCGCGTCGATCACCGCCGCGCCACCGGAGGACGGGGTCAGGGTGAACTTGAGCGGTGTCCCCGTCTTCGCGTCCACGGCGACCGTGATCCGGCCGACCGTCGAACCGGACTGCTTCGGCTCGATCACCAGGCGGTACGCGTCGCGGCCCGCGACCTGCGCCGTGCCGTCGACCTTCACGGACGTCGTGTCGTCGACCGCCTTCAACGCCTGCTCGGCGAACTCCTCGGGCGTGGCGGGCATGCCTGCGGGAGGCTCCGCCTCGCCCTTGTCGCCCTTGTCTCCCTTCTCTCCCGAGACCTGGAAGCCCTTCGCGTGGTACGCCTCGTTCGACGCGCTGTCGTACGCCCACACCTCGTCGCCGTTGTGGATCAGGCTGTACTCGGCGGCGTCCTCCAGGACGGACACCTTCTGCTTGTCGGGGCCGTCGGCCGCGACGCGCAGCGTGTGCGTGCCGGACGCCAGCTCCATCAGCTTGTTCTTGGGATCGGCGGCCGAGCCTCCGCCGCCCTCGTCGTCCCCGCCGCGGTCGGCGCCACCGCCACCGCCGGCGAAGCCGCCCGCCATGCCGCCCATCGACGGCAGCCCCAGATCCGTGCTGATCTTGACGGTGCCGGAGAGCTGCTGCGTGTCCGACGCGGCGATCTTCTCCATGAGTTCCTGAGCGGTGACCTTCGGTAGATCCGGGTCGCCCGAGGTGGCGAGCGCCGGGACGAGCCCGATGGTCGCCGCCGCCACCCCCGCCACCGCGACCGGGACTACGTAACGGGCCGCCTTGCGGCGCCCGACGCGCAGTTCCCCGGCTTCACTGGTGTCCTGTTCCGGTTCGTACGGTGCCATTGTGTGCCCTACCTCCGTGGTCGGCGGCGGCCTTCCTGTACGTCCATACATGCGCACGTGCCTGCGTCCACCCCGCGCCGCCATTCTCACCCGAATTGGTCAGGAGTGGTGGTCCTTGCTGAGGTCTATCCGACCAAATCGGCCGGGCAGAAGCGTCAGCCCCCGGGCGCAACTCGACGTACTGCCACGGGATGACAGAAAGCGGCGGCGCCTCCCCCGACCCGTAGGGGGTGACGCCGCCGATCAGCCGTACCGCGTACCGGTCCCTTCCGGTACCGATCGGCGTCAGCCCGCCCGGTGCACCACCAGGTCGCAGAGCTCGACCAGCGAGACCTTCGCGTCGCACTCCGGCAGCGGCGCCAGCGCGGCCCGCGCCTCCTCGGCGTAACGCACCGTGTCGCGGCGGGCCTGCTCCAGCGCGGGGTGTGCGCGCAGCCCGGTGAGCGCCTCGGCGTGCCGGGCGTCGTCGGTGAGGTCGGAGTCGAGCAGTTCGCTCAGGGCGATGTCCTCGGGCAGCCCGAGCCGTTCGACGCGCTCGCGCAGGCGCAGGACCGGCAGCGTCGGAATGCCCTCGCGCAGGTCGGTGCCCGGGGTCTTGCCGGACTCGTGCGAGTCGGAGGCGATG
This sequence comes from Streptomyces sp. NPDC015345, assembly GCF_043078805.1. Lineage (NCBI taxonomy): Bacteria > Bacillati > Actinomycetota > Actinomycetes > Kitasatosporales > Streptomycetaceae > Streptomyces > Streptomyces sp. NPDC015345. Next base: position 938,242 of record NZ_JBIBTX010000003.1, read on the forward strand.
TCGAGCACGTCGTCGGCGAGCTGGAAGGCGACGCCGAGCCGCTCGCCGTACTGCGTCAGGACGTCCACGACGGTCTCGTCGGCGCCCGACATCATCGCGCCGAACCGGCACGCCACGGCGACCAGCGAGCCGGTCTTGCCGCCGAGCACGTCGAGGTAGTGGTCGACCGGATCGCGGCCCTCGGTCGGTCCGGCCGTCTCCAGGATCTGGCCGGTGACCAGCCGTTCGAAGGCCTCCGCCTGGATGCGGACGGCCTCCGGGCCGAGGTCGGCGAGGATGTACGACGCGCGGGCGAAGAGGAAGTCGCCGGTCAGCACGGCCACGGAGTTGCCCCAGCGCTGGTTGGCGCTGGCGACGCCGCGGCGCACGTCCGCCTCGTCCATCACGTCGTCGTGGTAGAGCGTCGCGAGGTGCGTGAGCTCGACGACCACGGCTGAGGGCACGACGCCCGGCGCGTAGGGGTCGCCGAACTGGGAGGCGAGCATCACGAGCAGCGGGCGGAAACGCTTCCCCCCGGCCTTGACGAGGTGCTGAGCTGCCTCGGTGATGAACGGGACCTCGCTCTTGGTGGCCTCGAGCAGGCCCTCCTCGACAGCCGCCAACCCTGCCTGGACATCGGCTTCGAGAGCCTGGTCCCGCACGCTCAGCCCAAAAGGCCCGACGACGGTCACGAGAGGTTCTCCTGTCTGCTGACGATCACATGGCGAACTCGGTCGATCATTGGATCTCGGTCGATGACACGGTTTGTCGATGTGTCGCTGCCATCACTCAAGTCAGCGTATCCGGTCGCCTTTCGATCACAGCGAGCACCTGCCCGTGCGAAGGCGGCCGGGCAGCCCGCGATCACCACCGGTATGTTCTTGATCAGCCCATACGACTGACAGGACCGATCCGCACCAGAAAGTATGCGAAGACCGGGAGCAGCCACTTTGTCCCGTACTACCGACGAGTACGAGCCGCCTGCGGGATCGGCGGCGGATCCGCCGCCGGGTGACGACCGCGCGTTCTTCGGCCGGCCTCGCGGACTGCTCACCCTCTCCGGTCTCCAGGTCTGGCAGCGCTTCTCGTTCCTCGGTATGCAGGCCATCCTGATCCCCTGCTTCGCCGACTCCGTCGGACACGACGGCATGTGCATGGCTCCCGGCACGGCCGCGTGGGTCTCGGCGGCGTACGGGACGCTGGTCTGTCTGGTCTCCGTCGCGGGCGGCCGGCTCGCCGACCGCATCCTCGGTTCGTACCGCGCGGTGCTGTGGGGCGGCGTGCTCATCGCCTGCGGCCACTGCGCGATGGCGGTGCCTGCCGCGGGGATGACTTGGGGGGGCCTCGGTCTGATCAGCGCGGGCACCGGCCTGCTCAAGCCAGACGTCGCCTCGATGGTCGGCAAGCTCTACCGCACCGAGGACGACCACCGCGACGCGGGCTTCGCGCTGTACTACATGGCGATCAACGTGGGCGCCTTCGCCGGTCCGCTGATCACCGGCTGGCTCGGCGACCACCGGGACTGGCACCTGGGTTTCTCGGCGGCCGCGATCGGTATGACGTTCGGCCTCGTCCAGTACGTGCTGGGGCGCCGCCATCTCGCCGGACGCAAGGCCGCCGCGGAGTTCGCGCTGCCGCGGCAGGCGACGCGCCGCGCGGTCGTGATGATCGTCGCCGGGGTGGTCGCGTCCGCCGCGGCCGCCGGCCTGCTCACCGCCGTGGGCCGGCTGACCATGGACCGCTTCGTCGACCTGCTCACCCTCGTCTCGGTGATCGCGCCGGTCGTCTGCTTCGCGGTGATGTCCCGCAGCCCGCGCGTCACCGGTGAGGAGCCGGTGGTCGCCGCCGTCTGGGCACGGATGGGCCCGCGCCGGCCGCACGCCTCCAACAAGATCGCGTTCGGCGTGGTTCTGGGCGGCCTGTCGTTCCTGCTGATGGTGCTGCCCACCTCGCGGCACGCCGACGACACGTACAAGATGGCCGCGTGGTGGATCGTCGGGTCCTGTCTGCTGCTCGGCCTCGGCGACATCCTCCTGGAGACCTCCGGCATGTCGGCGACGACCAAGCTCGCCCCGGAGGCCTTCGCCGGCCAGACCATGGCGCTCTGGTTCCTCTCCCTCGCGCTCGCCAACGGCATCCGGGCACAGGTCGTGAAGGTGTACGGAGACGTCTCCCACCCCGCCTGCTCCGGCGTGAACGGCGCCATCGCCGTGCTCGCGGACATGGCCGTGAGCACGCTCGCGCCGTGGCTGCGCCGCACCATGCACCCGGTCCACTGAGGAGGCACCGCACGCCCGCCCCGCCGATCCCGCACCCCCCGCCCCGTTCACCGAGGTTCCTCCCATGACGCACCCGAAGATCCGGACCGACTTCCCGTACGAGACGACGCACGAGGACATCCGCGTACCCCTCGCCGACGGCACCAAGCTCTACGCGCGCGTGTGGCGTCCCGTCACCGACGAGCCCGTGCCCGTGCTCCTCGAATACCTCCCCCACCGCCTCAGCGACTGGACGGCGCCCCGCGACCGGCAGCGCCATCCCTGGTACGCGGGCCACGGCTACGCCTCCGTGCGCGTCGACGTCCGGGGCCACGGCAACAGCGAGGGCCTGCCCACGGACGAGTACTCGGCGCAGGAGCTGGCCGACGGCGTCGAGGTGGTGAACTGGCTGGCCGCGCAGCCATGGTCGACCGGCAAGGTCGGCATGTTCGGCATCTCCTGGGGCGGCTCCAACTCCCTCCAGATCGCGGCCCTCGCGCCCGAGCCGCTCAAGGCGGTCGTCACGGTCTGCTCGGCGGACGACCGCTATGACAACGACGTGCACTACATGGGTGGTTCCGTCCTCGCGGTGGACATGCACGCCTGGGCGGCGACGATGCTCGCCTTCGTCTCGCGCCCGCCCGACCCGTACTTCGTCGGCGACGCGTGGCGCGAGATGTGGCTGACGCGCCTGGAAGCCGTCGAACCCTTCATCCACACCTGGCTGGACCACCAGACCCGCGACGACTACTGGCGGCACGGCAGCGTCCGCGAGGACCACTCCGCGATCGGCGCCGCGGTCCTCGCGGTGGGCGGCTGGCACGACCCCTACCGGGACACGGTCCTGCGCCTGGTCGAACACCTCCCCGACGACCAGGTGCGGGGCCTGATCGGCCCGTGGTCGCACCAGTACCCGGACCGGGGCCTGCCGCCGGGCCCGGCGATCGGCTTCCTCCAGGAGACGCTGCGCTGGTGGGACCACCACCTCAAGGGCGTCGACACCGGTGTCATGGCCGAGCCGAAGCTCCGCTCCTGGATCAGCGCATCGCACCCGCCGGCCACGGTCTATCCGGAGCTGCGCGGCGGCTGGGTCGGCGACCCCGCCTGGCCCTCCCCGAACGTCACCCCGGTCGCCTACGCCCTCCAGGGCGCCCCGCTGCTGGTCAACTCCCCGCAGCACACCGGCCTGGACGCGGGCCGCTACCTCCCGTTCGGCGGCGACGCCGACCTGCCGCCCGATCAGCGGGAGGAGGACGCGAAGTCGGCGTGCTTCGAGTTCGAGGTCCCTTCGGAGGTACGGATCCTCGGGCGCCCGAAGGTGACGCTGCGGCTGCGGATGGACGTGCCGTACGGCCAGACCATCGCACGCCTGTGCGACATCGCGCCCGACGGCTCGTCCACGCTGGTCACGCGTGGCGTGCTGAACCTCTCCGCCCGGCACGGCAGGGACCGCGCGCACGCCTGGCCGCTCGGCGTCACGGAGGACGTGACCTTCGAACTCAGCGGCATCGGGCACACCTTCCCGCCGGGCCACCGCATCCGCCTCGCGATCTCCTCCGCGTACTGGCCGTGGATCTGGCCGCAGGCGGACACGGCCGGCTTCACCCTGGAGCCGGTCGGCAGCACCCTCGAACTTCCGGTGCGAGCGGGCGGCTTGGACCCGGCGATCACCTTCGAGCCCCCGGAGCAGGCCGAACCGCTCGGCGTGGCATACCCGGCGACCCTCGACGAGGAGCGCCCCGAACGGCTGGTCGTACGCGATGTCGCCAAGGGCGAGTGGCGCCTTGAGGTCGACCCGCGCTACGGCGGCACGCGCGTGTACCCCGACGGCCTGGAGTTCACCGAGGACGCCCTGGAGACGTACACGATCCACGAGAAGGACCCGCTGAGCGCCCGCACCCGCTCCGACTGGACGATCCGCCTGCACCGCCCCGAACTGGGCTGGGACGTCTCGGTCGAGACGCACTCCGAGATCACCTGCGACGCGGCGGACTTCCTCACCTCGGACGAGGTGATCTGCCGCCACGGCGACGAGGTCGTCTTCCACCGCACGTGGGAGCGGCGGATCAGGCGCACGGCGGGCTGAGCGCCCGCGGCGGACCCGGGGCAGGCGGCAGACAGCAGACAGCAGACAGCAGACAGCAGGGACTACTGGACCCCGCTCATCGTCGTCCGTTCAGCATCCGTTCGAGGACGACGGCGACCCCGTCGTCCTCGTTCGAAAGGGTCAACTCGTCGGCCACGGACTTGAGTTCCCCATGGGCGTTGGCCATGGCTACGCCGTGCGCCGCCCACAGGAACATCGGGATGTCGTTGGGCATGTCCCCGAAGGCGACCGTGTCGGCGGCCGTCAGGCCGAGCCGTTCGGCGGCGAGCGCGAGCCCCGTCGCCTTGGTCACCCCGCACGGCTGGAGCTCCACGGTGCCCGGCCCGGACATCGTCACCGTCGCGAGCGACCCCACGACGCCGCGCGCCACCGCCGCCAACTCGTCGTCGGCCAGCGTCGGATGGCGCAGCAGCACCTTGCTGATGGGGGCCTCCCAGAGCACGTCACGCTCGGGCACGCGCATCGCGGGGAGCGTGGGGTGCGGCATCTCGTACCCCGGCTCGATGAGCGTGAGCCCGTCCACGCCGTCCTGGTCGACGGCGGCGAAGACCTGCCCGACCTCCGCCTCGATCTTCCCGAGGGCGACCTCGGCGAGCTCCCGGTCGAGGGTCACGGACCACACCATGCGGTGCGCACCGGCGTCGTAGAGCTGCGCGCCCTGCCCGCAGACGGCGAGCCCGCCATACCCGAGGTCGTCGAAGAGGGGCCGCACCCGTGGCGCGGGCCGCCCCGTCACCACCAAGTGCCGCGCGCCCGCCCCGCCCACGGCGGCCAACGCCCTCCGTGACCGGTCGGAAACCGTGTCGTCGCCGCGCAGCAGCGTCCCGTCCAGGTCAGTGGCGATGAGGGCATATGCGAGGGGAGCGGCCATGATCCAGAGAATACGGATCCTGAGCGATGCGGGAAGCGGCTTGGCAAGGCCGGTACGGATGGGGGGCGGCGGAGCCGCATGCAGTTCATCAGAAAGTGGAAGTTAACGTTCCAACACAACACCCCGGAAGCCCCGCTCGGCGCGGCGACGTCCCGTCCGCGGCCCGCTCGCCCCTGACCCGCCCGTCCACCCGTACAGCCAGTGGCTTTGCTTCGTATGCGCTGCTGAACGAACGGGTACGACGGGGGATGACGCACGGGGGGGCCATCGGCCGAAGGATTGGCATGTCCTGGATCTGGACAAGGATCCGACGCCGGGTGATCCGCACCGGGTGCGCAAGCTCGCCAAGGACCTGCATGACTTCTCCGATGACGTCGGCAAGGTGCTGCGGGACATCAAGGGGATGGCGGGCGAGGACGCGATCCTGCGGTGGGCGGGCAAGACCGCGGACGCCTTCACGGAGCAGTTCGAGGACGCGCCGGCCAAGCTGAAGAAGCTCAAGAAGTCCTACGGGATGGCGGGCGACGCCCTGTCCGCGTACTGGCGGGAACTGGAGCGCGCCCAGGCCCTGGCGGACAAGGCGTTGGTGAAGGGCCGTGAGGCCCAGGCCGATCTCGCCTCCGCCAAGTCCCGTCTCACCTCGGCCGATTCCTGGGTGGAGAAGGCGGGCAAGGAGCGCGGCGAAGAAGATGGCCGAGGACGCCCGCAAGATGCGTCAGGAGGCGGCCGGGACCGCGAAGCGGAAGATCGACGAGGCCTCCGACGCGGGCATCCCGAACCGCAAGTGGTGGGAGGAGATCGGCGACTGGGTCTCCGACAACTGGGACACCATCGTCGAGGTCTGCAAGGTCGTCGTCGCCGTCGTCCGGCCGGGTGGTGGTGCGCCGGAAGAAGCGCCTCTCACGCAAGCCCGACGTCTGGCGGTATGCCTGGGACACCCAGGACCGGTTGGTCGAGGTCACCACCCCGGACGGCACCAAGTGTGCCTACCGCTACGACCCGTTGGGCCGCCGCGTGGCCAAGCAGCGGTTCGCCCCGGACGGCGAGACGGTGGTCGAGGAGGTGACGTTCGCCTGGGACGGCTTCGCCCTGGCCGAGCAGGTCGTACGAACGGACGACCAGGCACCTCGTTGCACGGTGTGGGACTGGGAGCCCGACCGGTTCAGCCCGGTGACCCAAGTCGATCGCGTCGCCCTCGCCGAACGCCCGCAGGACTGGGTGGACGACCGGTTCTACTCAATCGTGACCGACCTGGTAGGCACACCCGACCGAACTGGTCGACGAGCAGGGCGAGCTGGCGTGGCGCGCCCGGTCCACGGTCTGGGGTGCCCCTTTCGAGGACACCGGCACGGACGAGGCGTACTGCCCGCTGCGCTTCCCGGGCCAGTACCGGGACCCCGAGTCCGCGCTCAACTACAACTACTACCGCCACTACGACCCCAAGACCGGCCAGTACGCATCCCTCGACCCGCTCGGCCTCGCCCCGGGCCCGAACCCGCGCGCCTACGTCCCGAACCCGTTCACCGCGGTGGATCCGCTGGGACTCGCGCCGGACTGCGAGACGGCGGCGAGGGACGCGGCGAGGCGGCAGGCGCAGGAAGAGCAGGACGCGCCGACCGGCCAGAGCAAGAAGACCCGGCCGACGAGCGCGGCCGGTCTTTCGGTGCCGGGGCACGAGGCCCCCTTCACCGGTGCGGGGAGGCGGAAGCGCTGTCGGAGGCCATGAAGGCGGGCGTTGATCCGCGGGGAGGTGTGATGGCCGCTGTGGAGGTGCGTGCGGCAGGCAACGCCGCGCACCAAAGACCGAAGGAAGCCTGCGATCTTGCAAATTCGTGCTTGACCGCCTAGGAGTGAGGGAGGCTCCACTGCCATGAGTTACCGAACGTCCATGAGTGACCCGCTGGAACCGCGTTGGTCCGCGACAACCGACCGCGCGTTGCGGCAGGCAGGCTGGCACCCCGGTCGCGCGGTGCCCACCGAGGAGTGGCGGCGCTCGCTACTGGGTCGGGGTGGCATCGACATGTCCGAAGCGGCCCGCCGGTTCCTGGCCGAGTTCGGAGGGCTGCTCGTCACGGGACAGGCCGGAGGGCTCCGGACCGACCCGCTCGCAGCGGGCTGGGAAGACAAGGTCTTCGACGTGCCGGACGAGGGCTCACCGGCGTATCTCTACCCCATCGGCACCACGGATCGTGGTGACGGGGTGGGCATCGCTCCGAGTGGCGCGGTCTACGTCGGCAAGGAGAGCGCGAGGCTCCTCGCGCCTTCTCCCGGTGAGGCGCTGGACAAGCTCGTGTCGGGCTCGGAAGCGGCGGGGGCAGCGGAAACGGGCGGGGAACTCCGTGCCCGTTGGTCCGCGTTGACCCAGCGCGTACTCCGCTCGTCCGGCTGGGATCCGGACCGCCGGGTCGCCAGACCGGAGTGGGAGAGCGAGCTGCGAGAGCGCGGCTTCACGGTCCATGAGGCGGCTCGGCGGTTCCTCGCCGAGTTCGGCGGACTGCGCACCGACGAGTGGACACCCGGCCCGGTCATGCCTCAGTCGCCCTACAACTTCGATCCTCTCGGCGCGGTCACCGACACCGGTGCCTTCGCCGCCTTCAGCCAGGCGGCCGGGACCACCCTCTGCCCCATCGGCCGGGCGGACAGCGGTGACAGCTGGCTGGGCATGGCCGTGGACGGCGCGGTATATGTCGGCACGGACAGCGCCGAGCTGCTCGCGGACAACGGCTACGGCGCCGTGGAAAAACTCGTCATGGAGCGCCGCACCGATGCTCCGCTCCCGTTCGTCCCGGCGGGGGACCACCTCGAACTCCCCCACAGCCCCGAGCACGACCGGAGCGCGGAGATCGGCACACGTTGGTCCGCCGAGACCGACCGTGTGCTGCGGCTCGCCGGCTGGTTCCCCGGCCGGTCCGTCCCCACCGAGGAGTGGGAGCGAACGCTGCACGAGGCCGACGAAGACTTCGAGATGCACCAGGCCGCCCGTGACTTCCTGCGGGAGTTCGGCGGTCTGGAGATCCGTCAGAAGGGCCCGGGGAGGACGGCCCCGCGCTCTCCTTTCGGACTCGATCCCCTGTCGGCCCAGTGGGACCGCGAGATCTTCGACGAACTCGGCGAGCAGGCGGGAAAGTATCTCTACCCCGTCGGTGGGATCGGCCGTGGCGTCTCCTATCTCGGCATGGCCCCGGACGGAACGGTCTACAGGGGCATGGACGACGTGGAGTTCCTGGCGGAGAACGGCGACGAGGCGTTGCGGAAACTCATCGAGGGGATCCGGTAGCGCTCGGAGCGGCCGACCCCACCGGAACTCAGAACATCCCGGGCATTGGGGACTCTTCAGGCACTGCCGTAACGGGGGGCTCCACACGTAACGTGTGGCACACCCTGTGGCACATCCCATGGAAAGCGAGGCAGGTACGCATGTCCGAGCAGACCCCGCTCGACCCGGCCGCCGGTCACTCCTCCGGCCTCCCCGAGAGCGACTCCTTCGGCCGGACCGGGGGCGACCCCCTCAGCGCGTCCGAGGGCGATCCCTTCGGCCTGCCCGAGGGTGACCCCTTCGGACCGCACAACCTCCCCTACGGCGTGTTCTCCCTGCCCGGCGAGCGGGACGACCAGCGCAGGGTCGGGGTGCGGCTCGGCTCGTACGTCCTGGACGCGGGCGCCGCGGCCGCCGCGCTCGGCTCCCCCTACGTCTCGCTGCTCGCCCGGCCCACGCTGAACGCGCTGCTCTCCGCGGGCCGCACCGCCTGGTCCGACGTGCGGCGCGCCCTGACCGCGTGGGTGACCGTCCCGTCGTACCGCGACTCCGTACGCCCTCTGCTCCACCCCCTCTCCGACGCAACCCTGCATCTGCCGTTCGAGGTCGCGGACTACGTCGACTTCTACGCGTCCGAGCACCACGCGACCCACCTGGGCCAGATCTTCCGCCCGGACTCGCCGACGCCGCTGACCCCCAACTGGAAGCATCTGCCCATCGGTTACCACGGCCGGTCCGGCACCGTCGTGGTCTCCGGGACGGACGTGGTGCGCCCCTGCGGCCAGCGCAAGGCGCCCGCCGACACGGCCCCCGTCTTCGGCCCCTCGGTCCGCCTCGACATCGAGGCGGAGGTCGGCTTCGTGGTCGGCGCGCCCTCCACGCACGGCACGCCCGTGCCCCTCGCGGACTTCCGCGAGCACGTCTTCGGGCTCACCCTCCTCAACGACTGGTCGGCGCGCGACATCCAGGCCTGGGAGTACGTCCCCCTCGGCCCCTTCCTCGGCAAGTCCTTCGCCACGTCGGTGTCGGCGTGGATCACCCCCCTCGAAGCGCTGGACGCCGCCCGGGTCGCGCCCCCGGAGCGCACCCACCAGCTCCTGCCGTACCTGGACGACTCCGCCGAATCCGCGGCGGACGAGCCGGGCGGCTACGACCTGCGCATGACCGTCACGCTCAACGGCCACGTCATCTCCGAGCCGCCGTTCTCCACCGTGTACTGGACGGCCGCGCAGCAGCTGGCGCACATGACGGTCAACGGCGCCTCCCTGCGCACCGGCGACCTGTACGGCTCGGGCACGGTCAGCGGGCCCTCGGCCGGTCAGTACGGTTCCCTGATCGAGATCACCTGGAACGGCCGCGACCCCCTCGAACTGCCCGACGGCAAGCGGACGTTCCTGGAGGACGGCGACGAGGTCACGCTCTCCGCGTGGGCCCCGGGCCCGGCCGGCACCAGGGTGGGCCTCGGCGAGGTGACGGGACGCATCGTGGCAGCGCGGTGAGGTGACGTGAGGTGAGCGGGGGCGGGGCGAGGCAGGGGCGGGGCCGGAGCGGGTGGACGGCGAGACGCCGCCCCTGTCCCGGCCCCCTCCCGTCACCCCGTCACGACGCCCAGTCCGGCTCCTCCTCGAACCCCCAGTCCGGCTCCACCTCATCACCCGGCGCCGACTCGCTCCCGCCAGGCGAAGCTTCCCCCGCAGTCGCGCCCCCGGCGGGCACCGCACCGCCGCCCCCACCGGCCGCCCCGCCCAGGAACTCCGCGACGACCCCGACCACGCCCTCGCCGTATGTCGCCCGCTTCTTCTCGCCCACCCCGCTGATGCCCGCGAGGTCCGCCACGGACGTCGGCCGCAGCGTGGCGATCTCGCGCAGCGTGGCGTCGTGGAAGATGACGTACGCGGGGACGCCCTGCTCCTTGGCCTGGGCGCCGCGCCAGGCGCGCAGCGCCTCGAAGACCGGCACTGCCTCCTGGGGCAGGTCGGCGACGGCCGCCGCCGACTTCGTCTTGCGCTCGCCCTTGGCGGACCGCGCCGCCGGGACCCGCTTCGGCTCCTTGCGCAGCCGCACCTCACGCTCGCGGCCCAGCACGGAACCGCTCGTCTCGGTGAGCACCAGCGTGCCGTACTCCCCCTCGACCGCGAGCAGGCCCTGCGCCAGCAACTGCCGCACCACGCCCCGCCATTCGGCCTCCGCCAGCTCCTCGCCGATGCCGAAGACGGAGAGCTGGTCGTGGTCGAACTGGATGACCTTCGCGGTCTTCTTGCCGAGCAGAATGTCGATGATCTGGCCCGCGCCGAACTTCTGGCCGCGCTCACGCTGGAGGCGCACCACCGTGGAGAGCACCTTCTGCGCGGCGACCGTGCCGTCCCAGGTCTCGGGCGGGGTCAGGCACGTGTCGCAATTGCCGCACGACTGCGCGGTCGCTTCCTGGCCGAAGTAGGTGAGGAGCTGGGCGCGGCGGCACTGCGCCGTCTCGCAGAGCGCCAGCATCGAGTCCAGGTGCGAGGCGGCGCGGCGCCGGAACGCCTCGTCGCCCTCGCTGCCCTGGATCATCTTCCGCTGCTGGACGACGTCCTGGAGGCCGTACGCCATCCAGGCCGTCGAGGGCAGGCCGTCACGGCCCGCGCGGCCCGTCTCCTGGTAGTACCCCTCGACCGACTTGGGCAGGTCGAGGTGGGCGACGAAGCGGACGTCCGGCTTGTCGATGCCCATGCCGAAGGCGATGGTGGCGCAGACGACGAGCCCTTCCTCGCGCAGGAAGCGGGACTGGTGCGCCGCGCGCGTGCCGCCGTCGAGGCCCGCGTGGTACGGGACGGCCTCGATGCCGTTCCTGCACAGGAACTCGGCGGTCTTCTCGACCGAGTTCCGCGACAGGCAGTAGACGATGCCCGCGTCGCCCGCATGCTCCTCCTTCAGGAAGGACAGCAGCTGCTTCTTCGGCTCGGCCTTGGGCACGATGCGGTACTGGATGTTGGGCCGGTCGAAGCTCGCCACGAAGTGCTTGGCGTCCGGCATGCCGAGCCGCTCGGTGATCTCCCGGTGCGTGGCGTGCGTGGCCGTCGCCGTCAGCGCGATGCGGGGCACGTCCGGCCAGCGCTGCCCGAGTACGGAGAGCGTGAGGTAGTCGGGCCGGAAGTCGTGGCCCCACTGCGCCACACAGTGCGCCTCGTCGATGGCGAAGACGGAGATCTTGCCCCGCGACAGGAGGCCCAGGGTGGCGTCGAGCCGGAGCCGCTCCGGGGCGAGGTAGAGCACGTCGAGCTCCCCCGCGAGGAACTCCGCCTCCATCACGCGCCGCTCGTCGAAGTCCTGCGTGGAGTTGATGAACCCGGCGCGCACGCCGAGCGCCCGCAGCGCGTCCACCTGGTCCTGCATGAGTGCGATCAGCGGTGAGACCACGATGCCCGTGCCCGGTCTGACCAGGGCAGGGATCTGATAGCAGAGGGACTTTCCGCCGCCGGTGGGCATGAGGACGACGGCGTCCCCGCCGGCGACCACATGCTCGATGATCGCCTCCTGCTCGCCCCGGAAGGCGTCGTACCCGAAGACGCGATGGAGCGTCCGCAGCGCGTCGCTCTCCGTCACCTCGCTCATACCGCTGTTCCCGTCCATCGCTCTGTCCCCCGCCGTACGTCCTGCCTCGGTCACCGCTCCGGTCACTGCCCCGACCTGCCTCCACGATAGGGCCCCGCACCGACAGCCCGAGAAGTTATCCACAGGCCACCGCCCGGCATCCCCAGATCGGGATGCCGGGCGGCGACACATGTTCGACTTCGAAGACGACGGCCTACCGGACGAAGACTCCCGCCTGCCCGGCCAGATCCAGGAAGTACTGCGGGGCCACACCGAGCACCAGCGTCACCGCGACGCCCACGCCGATCGCCGTCATCGTCAGCGGCGAGGGCACGGCGACCGTTGGGCCGTCCGTCTTCGGCTCGCTGAAGAACATCAGCACGATCACGCGGATGTAGAAGAACGCGGCGATCGCCGACGACAGCACACCGACCACGACCAGCGCGCCCGCGCCGCCCTCCGCGGCCGCCTTGAACACCGCGAACTTCCCGGTGAACCCGGAGGTCAGCGGAATGCCCGCGAAGGCCAGCAGGAAGACCGCGAAGACCGCCGCGACCAGCGGGGACCTGCGTCCGAGCCCCGCCCACTTCGACAGGTGCGTGGCCTCGCCCCCCGCGTCCCTGACCAGCGTGACGACGGCGAAGGCGCCGATCGTCACGAAGGAGTAGGCGGCGAGGTAGAAGAGGACGGAGGAGACACCGTCCGGAGTGGTGGCGATCACACCGGCCAGGATGAAGCCCGCGTGCGCGATGGACGAGTAGGCGAGGAGCCGCTTGATGTCGGTCTGGGTGATCGCGATGATCGCGCCACCCAGCATCGTGATGATCGCGATGCCCCACATGACCGGCCGCCAGTCCCAGCGCAGGCCCGGCAGGACCACGTAGAGCAGCCGCAGGAGGGCGCCGAACGCGGCCACCTTCGTCGCCGCCGCCATGAAGCCGGTGACCGGTGTGGGCGCGCCCTGGTACACGTCCGGGGTCCACATGTGGAACGGCACCGCGCCCACCTTGAAGAGCAGGCCCATCACGACCATGGCGACGCCGATCAGGAGCAGTGCGTCATTGCCCATGGTGTCGGCGAGCGCCGGGTCCACGGTCGTGACGTTGCCCTCGACGACGTTCGCGATCGTCGCGTACGACACGGAGCCCGCGTACCCGTACAGGAGGGCGATGCCGAAGAGCGTGAACGCGGAGGCGAAGGCGCCGAGCAGGAAGTACTTGACGGCGGCTTCCTGCGACATGAGGCGCTTGCGGCGGGCGAGCGCGCAGAGCAGGTACAGCGGCAGGGAGAAGACTTCCAGCGCGATGAAGAACGTCAGGAGGTCGTTGGCCGCGGGGAAGACGAGCATGCCGCCGATGGCGAAGAGCGCCAGCGGGAACACCTCGGTGGTGCTGAACCCGGCCTTCGTGGCGGCCTGTTCCCCTTCACTGCCCGGCACGGCGCCGGCCTGGGCGACGAACGAGTCGACGCGGTTGCCGTGTGCCACCGGGTCGAGCCGCCGCTCGGCGAAGGTGAAGACGGCGACGAGCCCGGCGAGCAGGATGGTGCCCTGGAGGAAGAGCGCGGGCCCGTCGACCGCGATCGCGCCCATCGCCGCGATCTGCGCCTTCGTCGTGCCGAAGCCGCGGGCCGCGAGGCCGACCACCGCGGCGAAGGCGGCGGCGAGGGCGACGACGGAGACGAACAGCTGGACGTAGTAACGGGACTTGCGCGGGACGAAGGCTTCGATGAGCACTCCGACGACGGCGGCTCCGATGACGATCAACGTCGGCGACAGCTGCCCATACTCGATCTTGGGGGCGCCGATCTTGTCGACCGGATCCGCCGCCATTGTCCACAGGCTGTGGACGGCTGATGCGCTCACTTGGCCGCCTCCACCTCGGGCTCGGGGTCCTTCTTCTGGACGTCGGACATGGTGTGCTCGACCGCCGGGTTCACCAGCTCGGTGAGCGGCTTCGGATAGACCCCGAGGCCGATCAGGAGCGCGATCAGCGGGGCGACGACGACCAGCTCCCGCACCCGCAGGTCCGGCATGGCCGACACCTCGGGCTTCACGGGGCCCGTCATCGTCCGCTGGTAGAGGACGAGGGTGTAGAGCGCCGCGAGCACGATGCCGACCGTCGCGATGATCCCGACGACCGGGTAGCGCGCGAACGCGCCCACCAGGACCAGGAATTCACTCACGAAGGGCGCGAGCCCCGGCAGCGAGAGCGTGGCGAGACCACCGATCAGGAAGGTGCCCGCGAGCACCGGGGCGACTTTCTGCACCCCCCCGTAGTCGGCGATCAGACGCGAGCCGCGCCGCGAGATCAGGAAGCCGGCCACCAGCATCAGCGCGGCGGTCGAGATGCCGTGGTTGACCATGTAGAGCGTCGCGCCGGACTGGCCCTGCGAGGTCATCACGAAGATGCCGAGGATGATGAACCCGAAGTGCGAGATCGACGCGTACGCCACCAGGCGCTTGATGTCGCGCTGGCCGACCGCGAGCAGCGCGCCGTAGATGATGCTGATCAGCGCGAGGACGAGGATGGCCGGCGTCGCCCACTTGCTCGCCTCGGGGAAGAGTCCGAGGCAGAACCGCAGCATCGCGAAGGTGCCGACCTTGTCGACCACCGCCGTGATCAGTACGGCGACGGGGGCCGTGGCCTCCCCCATCGCGTTCGGCAGCCAGGTGTGCAGCGGCCACAGCGGCGCCTTCACCGCGAAGGCGAAGAAGAAGCCGAGGAAGAGCCACCGCTCGGTGTTGGTCGCCATGTCCAGCGTGCCGTTGGCCCGGGCCTCGGCGATCTCCTGGAGCGAGAAGTTCCCCGCGACCACGTAGAGCCCGATGACCGCGGCCAGCATGATGAGGCCGCCGACGAGGTTGTAGAGGAGGAACTTCACGGCGGCGTAGCTGCGCTGCGCCGACGCGTTCTCGTCGCTGCCCGCGTGGGCGCGGTCCCCGAAGCCGCCGATGAGGAAGTACATCGGGATGAGCATGGCTTCGAAGAAGATGTAGAAGAGGAAGACGTCGGTGGCCTCGAAGGAGATGATCACCATCGCCTCGACGGCGAGGATCAGGGCGAAGAAGCCCTGAGTGGGCCGCCATTTGTAGGGGGCTTTCGTTTCATTGGGGCCTCCCCTGCTCGAACGAAGTTGAGAGCTTGGGGAAGGGTCGGCGTCGTGCCAGCCCGCCAGGATGATGAAGGGGATCAGCAGCGCGGTGAGTCCGATGAGGGCGACGCCGATGCCGTCGACCCCCAGTTCGTACCGCACCCCGAAGTCCGCGATCCACGCCCGGGACTCGGTGAGTTGATAGCGGTCTCCGTCCGGGTCGAACCGCACGAGCACGGTCACGGCGAGCGCGAGCGTGGCGAGCGAGACGAGCAGCGCGAGCCACTTGGCGGCGGTCCGCCGGGCGGCCGGGACGGCCGCCGTGAGGATCGCGCCGACCGCGGGCAGGGCCGCCGTCGCTGTCAGCAGAGGAAAGGACATCGGTATCAGACCGCCCTCATCAGCAGGGTCGCGGCGATGAGCACCGCAGCGCC
This sequence comes from Streptomyces sp. NPDC015345, assembly GCF_043078805.1. NCBI lineage: Bacteria > Bacillati > Actinomycetota > Actinomycetes > Kitasatosporales > Streptomycetaceae > Streptomyces > Streptomyces sp. NPDC015345. Next base: position 953,810 of record NZ_JBIBTX010000003.1, read on the forward strand.
GCCGAACATCGAGACCGCGTAGGAGCGGGCGTAGCCGTTCTGCAGTTTGCGCAGGCGCCCGGAGAGGCCGCCCATGGAGGCCGCCGTGCCGTTGACGACACCGTCGACCAGGCTGTGGTCGACGTAGACCAGGGACCGCGTGAGGTGCTCGCCGCCGCGCACCAGGACGACGTGGTTGAAGTCGTCCTGGAGGAGGTCGCGGCGGGCGGCCCTGGTGACCAGCGAGCCGCGCGGGGCGGTGACCGGGACCGGCCGGCGCCCGTACTGGACGTAGGCCAGGGCGACGCCGATGACGAGGACCACCATGGTGGCGCCCGTGACCGTGGCGGCGCTGAGCGGGGAGTTCCCGTGGTCGTGCTGGGTGACCGGCTCCAGCCAGTGCATGAAGCGGTCACCGATGCCGAAGAAGCCGCCCGCGAAGACCGACCCGAAGGCGAGCACGATCATCGGGATCGTCATGGACTTCGGCGACTCGTGGGGGTGCGGTGCGTGTCCGTCGGCATCCGGCTGCCAGCGCTTGTCCCCGAAGAACGTCATGATCATCACGCGCGTCATGTAGTACGCGGTGATGGCCGCGCCCAGGAGCGCCACCGAGCCGAGGATCCAGCCCTCCGTGCCGCCCTTGGCGAAGGCGGCCTCGATGATCTTGTCCTTGGAGAAGAAGCCCGAAAGGCCGGGGAATCCGATGATGGCCAGATAACCGAGGCCGAACGTCACGAAGGTGACCGGCATGTACTTCCTGAGGCCGCCGTACTTCCTCATGTCGACCTCGTCGTTCATGCCGTGCATGACCGAACCGGCGCCGAGGAAGAGCCCGGCCTTGAAGAAGCCGTGCGTCACCAGGTGCATGATCGCGAAGACGTAGCCGATGGGGCCGAGGCCCGCGGCGAGGATCATGTAGCCGATCTGGGACATCGTCGAGCCGGCGAGGGCCTTCTTGATGTCGTCCTTCGCGCAACCGACGATCGCACCGAACAGGAGCGTGACCGCTCCGACGATCGTGACGACGAGCTGGGCGTCCGGCGCGCCATTGAAGATCGCTCCGGAGCGGACGATCAAGTAGACGCCGGCGGTCACCATCGTGGCGGCGTGGATCAGGGCCGAGACCGGAGTCGGGCCCTCCATCGCGTCGCCGAGCCAGGACTGGAGCGGCACCTGCGCGGACTTGCCGCACGCGGCGAGCAGCAGCATCAGGCCGATGGCGGTGAGCTTGCCCTCGCTGGTGTCGCCCGTCGCCTCCAGGACGGGCCCGAAGGCGAACGTCCCGAAGGTGGTGAACATCAGCATGATCGCGATCGACAGGCCCATGTCGCCGACCCGGTTGACCAGGAAGGCCTTCTTCGCGGCGGTCGCCGCGCTGGGCTTGTGCTGCCAGAAGCCGATCAGGAGGTACGAGGCGAGGCCGACGCCCTCCCAGCCGACGTACAGCAGGAGGTAATTGTCGGCGAGGACGAGGAGGAGCATCGCCGCGAGGAAGAGGTTCAGATAGCCGAAGAAGCGGCGGCGCCGCTCGTCGTGCTCCATGTACCCGATGGAGTAGACGTGGATCAGGGTGCCGACACCGGAGATCAGCAGGACGAACGTCATCGACAGCTGGTCGAGCTGGAAGGCGACATCCGCCTGGAAGCCCTCGACGGGGATCCAGCTGAACAGGTGCTGCGACAGGGTGCGCTCCTCGGCGCCCTTGCCCAGCATGTCGGTGAAGAGCACCACGGCGATGACGAAGGAGGCGGCCGCGAGCAGCGTGCCGAGCCAGTGGCCCACGCGGTCCAACGCCCGCCCGCCGCACAGCAGTACGGCCGCTCCGAGCAGAGGCGCCGCGACGAGCAGCGCGATCAGGTTCTCCACTTTCAGCCCCTCACAGCTTCATCAGGCTGGCGTCGTCGACCGAGGCCGAGTGGCGGGAACGGAACAGCGACACGATGATCGCCAGCCCGACCACGACCTCCGCGGCGGCGACGACCATCGTGAAGAAGGCGATGATCTGGCCGTCGAGGTTGCCGTGCATCCGGGAGAAGGCCACGAGCGCGAGGTTGCAGGCGTTGAGCATGAGCTCGATGCACATGAACACCACGATGGCGTTGCGCCTGATGAGCACGCCGGTCGCGCCGATCGCGAACAACAGGGCGGCCAGGTAGAGGTAGTTGACGGGGTTCACTTCGACGCCTCCTCGGTCCGCCCGATGTCGGTGCCGCGCAGGTCCGGCCGCTCCAGACGGTCGGCGGAGCGCTGCTCCAGCGCCCGCAGGTCGTCCAGGGCCTCGGCCGACACGTCGCGGATCTGGCCGCGCTCGCGCAGCGTCTTGTTGACCGTGAGCTCCGACGGGGTGCCGTCGGGCAGCAGGCCCGCGATGTCCACGGCGTTGTGCCGGGCGTACACACCCGGGGCCGGCAGGGGCGGCAGGTGCTTGCCCTCGCGCACGCGCTCCTCGGACCGCTCGCGCTGGGTCTTGGCGCGCTCCGTGCGCTCCCGGTGGGTGAGCACCATCGCGCCGACCGTGGCGGTGATGAGCAGGGCGCCGGTGATCTCGAAGGCGAAGACGTACTTGGTGAAGATGAGGGTCGCGAGGCCCTCCACGTTGCCGCCGGCGTTCGCCTTGCCGAGGCCGTTGAACTCCCGCACCGAGGCGTTCCCGATGCCCGCGAAGAGCAGCACCGCGAAGCCGAGACCGCAGAGCAGGGCCAGCCAGCGCTGGCCCTTGATGGTCTCCTTCAGGGAGTCGGCGGCGGTCACACCGACGAGCATGACCACGAAGAGGAAGAGCATCATGATCGCGCCGGTGTAGACGACGATCTGGACGACGCCCAGGAAGTACGCGCCGTTGGCGAGGTAGAACACCGCGAGGATGATCATGGTCCCCGCGAGGCAGAGCGCGCTGTGCACGGCCTTCTTCATGAGGATCGTGCACAGGGCGCCGATCACGGCGACCGTGCCGAGCACCCAGAACTGGATGGCCTCGCCGGTGGAGGTGGTGTAGGCGGCGAGCTGCGTCATCGGCCGGCCGCCTTCCTGATGGCCGGTCCCTCGACCACGTGCTCCGACGCCGGCTCGTCGTCCCCGAAGTCGGAGGCCGCCTGCTGGGGTGTCTCGCTCTTGGAGCGGGCCACCTGGGGAACCGTTCCGGGAGCGGCCTCGGTGACCAGGCCCTGGTAGTAGTCCTGCTCGTCCATGCCGGGGAAGATCGAGTGCGGGGTCTCGACCATGCCCTCCTCCAGCCCGGCGAGCAGCTGCTCCTTGGTGTAGATGAGGCTCTCGCGGGTGCTGTCGGCCAGCTCGAACTCGTTCGTCATCGTCAGCGCGCGCGTGGGGCACGCCTCGATGCACAGCCCGCACAGGATGCAGCGGGCGTAGTTGATCTGGTAGACGCGGCCGTACCGCTCGCCGGGGGAGTAACGCTCCTCTTCGGTGTTGTCCGCGCCCTCCACGTAGATGGCGTCCGCGGGGCAGGCCCAGGCGCAGAGCTCACAGCCGACGCACTTCTCCAGGCCGTCCGGATGGCGGTTCAGCTGGTGCCTGCCGTGGAAGCGGGGAGCTGTGGTCTTCTGCTGCTCCGGATACTGCTCGGTGAGCCGCTTCTTGAACATGGCCTTGAAGGTCACGCCGAAGCCCGCGACGGGGTTCTGGAACCCCTGCTTCGATTGGTTCGACTCGTGGGGTGATTCCGGCGATGCCGGTGATCCCGGTGTTGCCCGTGATTCGTTGTTCGACTCAGCCATCGGACGCCTCCTTTCCGTCACTTCGGGTTCCACCACTTCCCGTTCCGTCACTTTGAGTATCCGGTCCGCCACTGACAATCAGCTCCCGCTCCTGGCGCGGACGCCGCCGCAGGACGGGCGGCAGGCTCTGCCCGGGCAGCGGTGGCACGGGGAATCCGCCCGCCATCGGGTCGAAGGCGACCGGCTTCTCCTCGGCGGCGGCCTCCTTCTCCCGCTTGTCGCGGAAGATGTCGACGACCACGGAGAGCAACAGCAGCGCGATGACCCCACCGGCCACATAGAGCACGATCGAGGTGAAGTCGTAGTTCTCGTTCCGCATCGCCCTGACCGTGGCGACGAGCATCAGCCACAGGACCGAGACCGGGATGAGGACCTTCCAGCCGAGCTTCATCAGCTGGTCGTAGCGCACGCGGGGCAGCGTGCCGCGCAGCCAGATGAAGAAGAACAGCAGCAGCTGGACCTTGATCACGAACCAGAGCATCGGCCACCAGCCGTGGTTCGCGCCCTCCCAGAAGGTGCTGACCGGGTACGGGGCCCGCCAGCCGCCCAGGAAGAGCGTGACCGAGACCGCCGAGACGGTGACCATGTTGACGTACTCGGCGAGCATGAACAGCGCGAACTTGATGGAGGAGTACTCGGTGTTGAAGCCGCCGACGAGGTCTCCCTCGGACTCCGGCATGTCGAACGGCGCGCGGTTGGTCTCACCGATCATCGTCACGATGTAGATCAGGAACGAGACCGGCAGCAGCAGTACGTACCAGCGGTCCGCCTGCGCCTCCACGATCGCCGAGGTCGACATCGACCCGGAGTAGAGGAAGACGGAGGCGAACGCCGCGCCCATCGCGATCTCGTACGAGATCATCTGCGCGCAGGAGCGCAGGCCTCCGAGGAGCGGATAGGTGGATCCGGAACTCCAGCCCGCGAGCACGATGCCGTAGATGCCGACGGAGGCGACCGCGAGGATGTAGAGCATCGCGATCGGCAGGTCGGTGAGCTGCATCGTGGTGCGCTGGCCGAAGATCGAGACTTCGTTGCCCGCGGGCCCGAAGGGGATCACCGCGATCGCCATGAAGGCCGGGATCGCCGCGACGATCGGGGCAAGGATGTAGACCACCTTGTCCGCGCGCTTGACGATCACGTCTTCCTTGAGCATCAGCTTGATGCCGTCGGCGAGGGACTGGAGCATGCCCCAGGGGCCGTGCCGGTTGGGGCCGATGCGCAGCTGCATCCAGGCGACGACCTTGCGCTCCCACACGATGGAGAAGAGCACCGTCACCATCAGGAACGCGAAGCAGAAGACCGCCTTGACGGCGACCAGCCACCACGGGTCACGGCCGAACATGGACAGGTCTTCCGCCGCAAGCGGCACCACGGTGTGCATCACGACGTCACCTCCGGGGCCTCGGAGGGCTCCGGCAGGACCGCCGGGCCGATGCGGACGAGGTCGCCGGGGCGGGCGCCGGTGTCCGAAGTGACGCCTCCCCCGGTCGAGTTCAGCGGCAGCCAGACCACACGGTCCGGCATGCTGGTGACCTGGAGCGGCAGCGCGGTCGAGCCGGCGGGCCCGGTGACCGTGAGGAGGTCGCCGTCCTTCACGCCCGCTTCGGCCGCCGTGGCGGCCGACACGCGCGCGTGGGCGGCGTGGCGCGTACCGGCCAGCGCTTCGTCGCCGTCCTGGAGGCGGCCCTGGTCGAGCAGCAGCCGGTGCCCTGCGAGCACGGCCTCTCCGGAGGCGGGCCTCGGCGGCCGCGCCCCCGCCTCGCGGGGGCCGTCCGCGTACGGCCCGGCCCAGGCGCCGAGCCGGTCCAGCTCCCTGCGGAGCGTCAACAGGTCGGGCAGACCGAGGTGGACGTCACCGGCGTCGGCCAGCATGTGCAGCACCCGCGCGTCGGTGGGCGCCAGCCTGCGGGTCATCTGGTCCGGCTTCAGCGCGGCGTCGAACATCCGCGCCCGGCCCTCCCAGTTGAGGAACGTGCCCGGCTTCTCCGCGACCGCGGCCACCGGGAGGACGACGTCCGCCCGCTCCGTCACCTCGCTGGGCCGCAGCTCCAGCGAGACCAGGAAGCCGACCGCGTCGAGCGCCTCACGCGCGCGTGCCGGGTCGGGCAGGTCGGCGACCTCGACGCCCGCGACGAGCAGCGCGCCGAGCTCGCCGGTCGCGGCGGCCTCGATGATCTGGCCGGTGTCCCGGCCGTAGCGGTGCGGGAGTTCGGCGACCCCCCAGGCGGCCGCGACCTCGTCCCGCGCACGCGGGTCGGTGGCCGGACGCCCGCCGGGCAGCAGCGACGGCAGCGCGCCCACCTCGACGGCGGCCCGCTCCCCCGCCCTGCGCGGGATCCACACCAGCTGCGCGCCGGTCGCGGTGGCCGCGCGGACGGCGGCGGTGAGCCCGCCGGGCACGGCCGCGAGCCGCTCACCGACGACGATGACCGCGCCGGGCGTACGCAGCGCCTCGGCGGCCCTGGCCGCGTCGTCCGCGAGGCCCGCCCCGGCGGCGAGCGCGTCCAGCCACTCCGTCTCGGTGCCGGGAGCCGCGGGCAGCAGCGTGCCGCCCGCCTTCTCCAGGCCCCGGGTCATGTGCGTGGCGAGGGAGAAGGTGCGCTGGCCGTGCTTGCGCCAGGCCTTGCGCAGCCGCAGGAAGACGCCGGGCGCCTCCTCCTCGGACTCGAACCCGGCGAGCAGGACGGCGGGCGCCTTCTCCAGGGCGGTGTACGTGACGCCGCTCCCGTCGAGGTCCCGGCCCCGCCCGGCCACGCGTGCCGCGAGGAAGTCGGCCTCCTCGCTGCTGTGCACGCGCGCGCGGAAGTCGATGTCGTTCGTGTCGAGCGCCACGCGCGCGTACTTGCTGTACGCGTAGGCGTCCTCCACCGTGAGCCGCCCGCCGGTCAGCACGCCCGCCCGGCCGCGCGCGGCGGCGAGACCGCGGGCCGCGGCCGCCAGGGCCTCGGGCCAGCTGGCGGGCTCAAGGGCACCCGCCGCGTTGCGCACCAGGGGATGGGTGAGCCGGTCGGGCCGCTGCGCGTAACGGAAGGCGAAGCGCCCCTTGTCGCACATCCACTCTTCGTTGACCTCGGGGTCTTCCCGCGCGAGGCGCCGCATGACCTTGCCGCGCCGGTGGTCGGTGCGGGTCGCGCAGCCGCCCGAGCAGTGCTCGCACACCGACGGCGACGACACCAGGTCGAAGGGGCGGGAGCGGAATCGGTACGCCGCCGAGGTCAGCGCGCCGACCGGGCAGATCTGGATGGTGTTCCCGGAGAAGTACGACTCGAAGGGGTCGCCCTCGCCGGTGCCGACCTGCTGGAGGGCGCCGCGCTCGATGAGTTCGATCATCGGGTCGCCGGCGATCTGGTTGCTGAAGCGGGTGCAGCGCGCGCACAGTACGCACCGCTCACGGTCGAGCAGTACCTGTGTGGAGATCGGCACCGGCTTCTCGAACGTCCGCTTCTTGCCGTCGAAGCGGGAGTCCGGGTCGCCGACCTGCATCGCCTGGTTCTGGAGCGGGCACTCGCCGCCCTTGTCGCAGACCGGGCAGTCCAGCGGGTGGTTGATGAGCAGCAGCTCCATCACACCGCGCTGCGCCTTCTCGGCGACCGGCGAGGTCAGCTGCGACTTCACGACCATGCCGTCGGTGCAGGTGATGGTGCAGGACGCCATCGGCTTGCGCTGGCCCTCCACCTCGACGATGCACTGGCGGCAGGCGCCCGCCGGATCGAGCAGCGGGTGGTCGCAGAACCGGGGGATCTCGATGCCGAGGAGTTCGGCGGCGCGGATCACCAACGTGCCCTTGGGGACGCTGATCTCCATGCCGTCGATCGTCAGCGAGACGAGATCCTCCGGCGGGACGGCTGCCTCCCCGCCCCCGGAAGGAGCGCTGTTCGTGGTCACTGTCATGCGTTCACCTGCGCGTTTCCAGCGGGCCTGTCGGCCCAGAGAGTCGACTTGGCCGGGTCGAAGGGGCAGCCCCTGCCGGTGATGTGCTGCTCGTACTCCTCCCGGAAGTACTTCAGCGAGGAGAAGATCGGTGAGGCCGCGCCGTCGCCGAGGGCGCAGAAGGACTTGCCGTTGATGTTGTCGGCGATGTCGTTCAGCTTGTCGAGGTCGGCCATGACGCCCTTGCCGGCCTCGATGTCGCGGAGCAACTGCACGAGCCAGTACGTCCCTTCGCGGCAGGGCGTGCACTTTCCGCAGGACTCGTGGGCGTAGAACTCGGTCCAGCGCGTCACGGCGCGCACGACGCACGTCGTCTCGTCGAAGCACTGGAGCGCCTTCGTGCCGAGCATCGAACCGGCGGCGCCCACGCCCTCGTAGTCCAGGGGCACGTCGAGGTGCTCGTCGGTGAACATCGGCGTCGAAGAGCCGCCGGGCGTCCAGAACTTGAGACGGTGCCCGGCACGCATGCCGCCGCTCATGTCGAGCAGCTGGCGCAGCGTGATGCCGAGCGGGGCCTCGTACTGGCCGGGGTTGGTGACGTGGCCGCTGAGCGAGTAGAGCGTGAAGCCCGGGGACTTCTCGCTGCCCATCGACTTGAACCAGTCTTTTCCGCGCTGGAGGATCGCGGGAACCGACGCGATGGACTCGACGTTGTTCACCACAGTGGGGCATGCGTAGAGGCCCGCGACGGCCGGGAAGGGGGGACGCAGTCGCGGTTGGCCCCGGCGGCCTTCGAGCGAGTCGAGCAGCGCGGTCTCCTCACCGCAGATGTACGCGCCCGCGCCCGCGTGCACGGTGAGTTCCAGATCGAGTCCGCTGCCCAGGATGTCCTTGCCGAGGTAGCCCGCCGCATAGGCCTCGCGGACGGCCTCGTGCAGCCTGCGCAGCACGGGGACGACCTCGCCGCGCAGATAGATGAAGGCATGCGACGACCGGATCGCGTAGCACGCGATCACGATCCCCTCGATGAGGGAATGCGGGTTCGCGAAGAGGAGCGGGATGTCCTTGCAGGTCCCCGGCTCCGACTCGTCGGCGTTGACAACTAGATAGTGCGGCTTGCCGTCTCCCTGTGGGATGAACTGCCACTTCATCCCGGTGGGGAATCCGGCGCCGCCCCGGCCCCGTAGGCCCGAGTCCTTCACGTACGCGATGAGGTCGTCCGGCACCATGGCGAGCGCCTTGCGCAGGCCTTCGTACCCGTCGTGCCGCCGGTAGGTCTCCAGCGTCCAGGACTTCTCCGCGTCCCAGAACGCGGAGAGGACCGGCGCGAGCAGCTTCTCCGGGCTCGTCTCGTGGTCGATCTCGGCTGCCAAGGTCATCACTCCCCCTCCTCGGCGGTCGGTCCGGCCGGGTGGGCCGGGTCGGATGCCGAGGTCTGCTGCGGTGCGTCGTGCGAGCTGAGGTGCTCGGCGGCCGCTTCGTCCTGCGGGTCCGCGTGGGAGCCTTCGTCCTGCGGGCCTCCCGCGCGCGGGTGGACCACGCGCCGCTGTGGCGCCTCGCCCTTGGCCAGGCGCAGTCCGATCAGGGAGGCGGGGCCCGCGCCACCGCTCGCCTCCACGGCACCGGGCCGTTCGTCGGGGAAGCCGGCGAGGATCCGGGCGGTCTCCTTGTACGTGCACAGGGGCGCGCCGCGCGTGGGCTCGACCGGCACGCCCGCGCGCAGGTCGTCGACGAGCCTCTTGGCGGACTCGGGGGTCTGGTTGTCGAAGAACTCCCAGTTGACCATCACCACGGGGGCGAAGTCGCAGGCGGCGTTGCACTCGATGTGTTCGAGCGTGATCTTGCCGTCCTCGGTCGTCTCGTCGTTGCCGACGCCGAGGTGCTGCTTGAGCTCGTCGAAGATCGCGTCACCGCCCATGACCGCGCAGAGCGTGTTGGTGCACACCCCGACCTGGTAGTCACCGGAGGGCTTGCGCCGGTACATGGTGTAGAAGGTCGCGACGGCGGTGACCTCGGCCGTGGTCAGGCCAAGTACGTCGGCGCAGAACTGCATGCCGGTGCGCGTGACGTGGCCCTCCTCGGACTGCACCAGGTGCAGCAGCGGCAGGAGCGCGGACCGCGAGTCCGGGTAGCGGGCGATGATCTCCGCGGCGTCCGCCTCGAGCCGGGCCCGTACGTCGGCCGGATAGTCGGGGGCGGGGAGTTGGGGCATGCCCAGGCTGACGCCCGCGGCCTTCTCTGAAGGAGTGGCGGTCACCGGTCGACGCCTCCCATCACGGGGTCGATGGACGCGACGGCGACGATGACGTCGGCGACCTGGCCGCCCTCGCACATCGCCGCCATGGCCTGGAGATTGGTGAAGGACGGATCGCGGAAGTGGACCCGGTAGGGGCGGGTGCCGCCGTCGGAGACGACATGCACGCCCAGTTCGCCCTTGGGTGACTCGACCGCGGTGTACGCCTGTCCGGCCGGCACCCGGAAGCCCTCGGTCACCAGCTTGAAGTGGTGGATCAGGGCCTCCATGGAGGTACCCATGATCTTCTTGATGTGGTCGAGGGAGTTGCCGAGCCCGTCCGGGCCGAGCGCCAGCTGTGCCGGCCAGGCGATCTTCTTGTCGGCGACCATGACCGGGCCCGGCCGCAGCCGGTCCAGGCACTGCTCGACGATGCGCAGCGACTGGCGCATCTCTTCGAGGCGGATCAGGAAGCGGCCGTAGGAGTCGCAGGTGTCCGCGGTCGGGATGTCGAACTCGTAGTTCTCGTAGCCGCAGTAGGGCTGGGACTTGCGCAGGTCGTGCGGGAGGCCGGCCGAGCGCAGGACCGGACCGGTGGCGCCGAGCGCCATGCAGCCGGCGAGGTCGAGATAGCCGACGTCCTGCATACGGGCCTTGAAGATGGGGTTCCCGGTGGCGAGCTTGTCGTACTCGGGAAGGTTCTTCTTCATCTTCTTCACGAACTCGCGGATCTGGTCCACCGCGCCCGGCGGCAGGTCCTGGGCGAGTCCGCCGGGCCGGATGTACGCGTGGTTCATCCGCAGGCCGGTGATGAGTTCGTAGATGTCGAGAATGAGTTCACGATCACGGAAGCCGTAGATCATGATCGTGGTCGCGCCGAGCTCCATGCCGCCGGTGGCGATGCACACCAGGTGCGAGGAGAGGCGGTTGAGCTCCATGAGGAGCACGCGGATGACCGAGGCGCGGTCGGGCATCTGGTCCTCGATGCCGAGGAGTTTCTCGACCCCGAGGCAGTACGCCGTCTCGTTGAAGAACGGCGTCAGGTAGTCCATCCGCGTGACGAACGTCGTGCCCTGCGTCCACGTGCGGTATTCGAGGTTCTTCTCGATGCCCGTGTGCAGATAGCCGATGCCGCAGCGGGCCTCGGAGACGGTCTCGCCCTCGATCTCCAGGATGAGGCGGAGCACGCCGTGCGTGGAGGGGTGCTGGGGCCCCATGTTGACGATGATGCGCTCGTCGTCGGCCTTGGCCGCGGACTGGACGACTTCGTCCCAGTCGCCGCCCGTGACCGTATATACGGTCCCCTCGGTCGTCTCCCGAGCGGAAGCATGTGAAGCAGACATCAGCTGTACGACCTCCGCTGGTCCGGAGCCGGGATCTGGGCGCCCTTGTACTCGACGGGGATGCCGCCGAGGGGGTAGTCCTTGCGCTGCGGGAAGCCCTGCCAGTCGTCCGGCATCATGATCCGCGTCAGGGCCGGGTGACCGTCGAAGATCAGCCCGAAGAAGTCGTACGTCTCGCGCTCGTGCCAGTCGTTCGTCGGATAGACGGAGACCAGTGAGGGGACGTGCGGATCGGCGTCGGGGGCGCTGACTTCGAGCCGGATCAGCCGGTTGTGGGTGATCGAGCGCAGGTGGTAGACGGCGTGCAGCTCGCGGCCCTTGTCCTCCAGGAAGTGCACGCCGGAGACGCCCGTGCAGAGCTCGAAGCGCAGGGCCGGGTCGTCGCGCAGCGTCTGGGCGACGCGGACGAGGTGTTCGCGCGCGATGTGGAAGGTCAGCTCGCCGCGGTCGACGACCGTCTTCTCGATCGCGTTCTCCGGGAGCAGGCCCTGTTCCTCCAGGGCCCCTTCCAGTTCGTCCGCGACTTCGTCGAACCAGCCGCCGTAGGGGCGCGCGGAGGCGCCGGGCAACGCGATGGTCCGGACGAGCCCGCCGTAGCCGGAGGTGTCCCCGCCGTTCTCGGCGCCGAACATGCCCTTGCGTACGCGGATGACGTCGCCGGCCGCCTCGCGAGGGACGGGCACGCCGTTGCCTTTGCCGTTCAGGTTCTCGCTCTGCGAGTCGTGCGTGTCGCTCACCGGAGCAGCCCCTTCATCTCGATGGTGGGGAGCGCCTTCAGGGCCGCTTCCTCCGCCTCGCGGGCCGCTTCTTCCGCGTTCACGCCGAGTTTGGAGCCCTGAATCTTCTGGTGGAGCTTGAGAATCGCGTCCATCAGCATCTCGGGCCGCGGCGGGCAACCAGGCAAATAGATGTCAACAGGGACGACATGGTCTACACCCTGCACAATCGCGTAATTGTTGAACATCCCACCCGATGATGCGCAAACTCCCATGGAGATCACCCACTTGGGGTTGGGCATCTGGTCGTAGACCTGTCGCAGCACCGGCGCCATCTTCTGGCTCACCCGGCCGGCCACGATCATCAGATCCGCCTGGCGCGGTGAGCCGCGGAAGACCTCCATGCCGAAGCGCGCCAGGTCGTACCGCCCCGCACCCGTCGTCATCATCTCGATGGCGCAGCACGCGAGGCCGAACGTGGCGGGGAAGACGGATGACTTGCGCACCCAGCCCGCGGCTTGTTCGACGGTGGTCAGCAGAAAACCGCTCGGCAGTTTCTCTTCGAGTCCCATGCTCTTTGGCCCCTCAGACCTTTAGTCCCATTCCAGGCCGCCGCGCCGCCATACGTACGCGTACGCGACGAAGACGGTGAGCACGAAGAGCAGCATCTCCACGAGCCCGAAAATCCCCAGCGCGTCGAAGGTGACGGCCCAGGGGTAGAGGAAGACGATCTCGATGTCGAAGACGATGAAGAGCATCGCCGTCAGGTAGTACTTGATGGGGAATCGCCCACCACCGGCCGGCGTCGGCGTCGGCTCGATACCGCACTCATAGGCCTCTAGCTTCGCGCGGTTGTACCGCTTTGGACCGATAAGCGTGGCCATGACCACGGAGAAGATCGCAAAGCCTGCCCCGAGGGCTCCCAGCACGAGGATGGGCGCATAGGCGTTCACGCTCCTCGCTCCTCTCAGTCGGCACTGACTGTTGGCGGTTACGTCGGACGAGCCCCGGCTCCCGTTGAAGATCGCTTACATGTGAAGCAGGTCACAAGCCCAACTGCCCCGCATCTTATGCCCGGCGGTCTGTGATCTGCGACACGGGGTGCGACAACGGCTTTGTGATCTCCACCACCTGACGAAGGATCATGAAGTCGGATGAGCGGTGATCTTCGTACGCGAAGCGCCTGAGTGATCACCAGAGGTGACATCTCGGCGCGTCACCGCTGGTCGAAGGGTTGGCGCTCTATCAAGATGTGGCCACCGCAAGCAAATTGGCGCTGGACCGGATTACTTGATAAAGGCGCCCCGTTCACACTTTGGCGGCAGAGATGTGGACAGGTGTGGACGCGTGCACCGATTCACGAGCGCGGTCGGCGCGTCGCGAGCGCACCCGGTCGGCGGCGTCCGCGGGGCGACGTGCCCCCGAGGGGCCCGGAAATGGTTCGGGATCCGCCTGAAGGGCAGCCGAAAAGTACGGGAGATCTCAGGGAGGTCTCAGCGAGATCTCAGGGAGATCCCCGAGGGGACCCCTGTGACCTGCATCACACCCACCCCGCCCCCCAATCAACCGGGCTTGGCCAACTGCCTCAACCGGTGGTAGTCCGCGGGCAATTCGGGCGTATCTCAGAAAACCCATGATCACAGGCGTGATCGGCCGTGTCCGCATTGCCCGTTACGGCGTCAATAAAGAGCGACACGCCCGGGATTCATGCCGCGGAACGGCAACTGTGGCGCACCACACGTTTCTTGAAGGGAACCGTGAGTCCCTGATAGCGGTTGTTCTCATGTCCCACACCGCTCACATACCCAGCCACCGGAAGCCCCGTCGCAGCGCCTCCAAGATCGCCCTGCGGGCCGGAGTTGCCGGTGGCGTCCTCAGCACCCTGGCAGTGGCCGCGGCGGCCGGTACGGCGAACGCGGCCGAGCCGGTGTCCGAGACCATCGAAATGCCCACCCTGACCGCTGATCTGTCCGCTCAGATCGCGCAGTCGGCGGACGCCACCCAGCAGGCCGCCGACTCCTACGAGTCGCGCGCCGAGCAGGACGCCGCCGCCGCCAAGGCCGCCAAGCAGGCCAAGGAAGACCAGGCGAAGGCCGAGAAGAAGGCCGAGGCCGAGCGCAAGGCGAAGGCCGCCGCGGCCAAGAAGGCCGAGGAGGAGCGCGCCTCCCGTGCCACCGAGCGCACGACGCTCTCCACCCAGTCGACGTCCGGTTCCGGCGCCACCGCCTCCGCCTCCGACTCGGTCGCCCCGGCCAGCGGCAGCGTCGGCACGGTCATCAGCTTCCTCAAGGCGCAGCTCGGCGACGCCTACGTGATGGGTGCCTCGGGCCCGAACGCCTGGGACTGCTCCAGCCTCGTGCAGGCCGCGTTCAAGCAGGCGGGCGTGGACCTTCCGCGCGTCTCGCAGGACCAGTCGGTCGCCGGCACGCCGGTCTCGCTCTCCAACATCCAGGTGGGCGACATCCTTTACTGGGGTGGCGCCGGCTCCGCGTACCACGTCGGTGTGTACATCGGTAACGGCCAGTACCTGGACGCCGCCAACCCCAGCAAGGGCGTTGTCATCCAGGACCTGTCGGGTTACCCGGCCTCGGGCGCCGTGCGCGTCCTCTGACGGCCCCTTAGAGCGACGTACCAAGGGCCGGAACCCCCGGGTGGGGTTCCGGCCCTTGGCGTGCCCTCAGACGGCCGTACAGCCGTTCCAGAGGCGAACGGCTAGTTGCTCTTCGGCGACAGCTCCGCCATCCGCGACCAGTCGTCGCCCTCGATCTCCGTGTTGATGATCCGCGGGACCTCGGCGATGGCCTCGGCCATCGTCTCCATGCCGGCCTTGAAGTGGTCGGAGTTCACGTGCGCGGCGCCCGCCTCGGGCGAGGCGAACGCCTCCAGGAGCACGAACTGGTTCGGGTCGTCGACGCTGCGCGACCACTCGTAGAAGAGGTTGCCGGGCTCGGCGCGCGTGGCCCGGGTGAACTCGGCGGTCCGCTCCAGCCAGGTGTCGGCGTGCTCGGGGCGGACGGTGAACTTGACGGCGATGAAAATCATGGGGCCAGCGTGCCTCGTGTCCGACACTACGGCCAAATCAGACCTTGCGGACGCGGACGGCTCCGCTCTCCGCACCGCGCCCCTCCCCGCGCCGAGCCCCGGTCTCACGCCTTCGGCGCCACCTTGCTCAGGCCGTTGATGATGCGGTCCATCGCGTCGCCGCCCGTCGGGTCGGTGAGGTTCGCCAGCATCTTCAGCGTGAACTTCATCAGGATGGGGTGGGTCAGACCGCGCTGTGTCGCGATCTTCATGACCTTCGGGTTGCCGATGAGCTTCACGAAGGCGCGGCCCAGCGTGTAGTAGCCGCCGTAGACGTCCTTGAGGGTCTGCGGGTAGTTCTGGAGCGCCCGTTCCCGCTGGGCGGGGGTGGCACGCGCGTGTGCCTGCACGATGACGTCGGCCGCGATCTGGCCGGACTCCATGGCGTACGCGATGCCCTCGCCGTTGAACGGGTTGACCAGACCGCCCGCGTCACCCACCAGGAGCAGGCCCTTGGTGTAGTGCGGCTGGCGGTTGAAGGCCATCGGCAGGGCGGCGCCGCGGATGGGCATCGTCATGTTCTCCGGGGTGTACCCCCAGTCCTCCGGCATCGAGGCGCACCACGCCTTGAGGACCTCGCGCCAGTCGAGCTCGCGGAAGGCCTTGGAGGAGTTGAGGATGCCGAGGCCGACGTTGGAGGTGCCGTCGCCCATGCCGAAGATCCAGCCGTAGCCGGGCAGGAGCCGGTCCTCGCCGGGTCCGCGGCGGTCCCACAGCTCCAGCCAGGACTCCAGGTAGTCGTCGTCGTGGCGGGGCGAGGTGAAGTACGTCCGCACGGCCACGCCCATCGGCCGGTCCTCGCGGCGGTGCAGGCCCATGGCGAGCGAGATCCGTGAGGAGTTGCCGTCGGCCGCGACGACCAGCGGGGCGTGGAAGGTGACCGGGGTCTTCTCCTCGCCGAGCTTGGCGTGCACGCCGGTGATGCGGCCGGTGCGGTCGTCGATGACCGGCTCCCCCACGTTGCACCGCTCGTACAGCCGCGCGCCCGCCTTCTGCGCCTGCCGGGCGAGCTGCTCGTCGAAGTCGTCGCGCTTCCGTACGAGGCCGTAGTCGGGGTAGGAGGCGAGTTCGGGCCAGTCCAGTTGGAGCCGCATGCCGCCGCCGATGATGCGCAGGCCCTTGTTCCGCAGCCAGCCCGCCTCTTCGGAGATGTCGATGCCCATGGACACGAGCTGCTTGGTGGCGCGCGGGGTGAGCCCGTCGCCGCAGACCTTCTCGCGCGGGAAGGCGGTCTTCTCCAGGAGGAGGACGTCGAGTCCGGCCTTCGCCAGGTAGTACGCCGTCGTCGAACCGGCGGGCCCGGCTCCGACGACGATGACGTCCGCTGAGTGTTCGGAGAGGGGCTCGGTCACGGCGGGTTCTCCCCAGGGCTCGAAATCTATGTGCCGACCGGCACGGGATATGGGCAGTCTATGAGGCGGTACTCACCAGCCAGCCGAAGGGCCACTTGTGACCGAGCAGACCGAGACCCTGCCCGCCTTGCACCTCCCCGAGGTGCGGCTGCGCGTCCCCACCCATGAGGACGCCTTCGCCTGGCACCGGCTCTTCCGCGACCGCGAGGTGATGGAGTTCCTCGGGGGCGTGCCCGCGGAGCTGTCCGTGTACGAGGAGCTGACCGCGCGGCAGCGCAGACACGACGCCGAACTGGGGTTCTGTTTCTGGACCTTGCTGGACGGGACCGGGGAGCCGGTCGGCTTCGCGGGCGCCCAGCCCTGGACCCGCCCGTGGGGCCCGACCGGCGAGATCGAGATCGGCTGGCGGCTGGAGCGCGCGGCCTGGGGCAAGGGGTACGCGACCGCCGCCGCCCACGCCACGCTGGAGCGGCTGCGGGCGGCGGGAGTACCGAGCGTGGTGGCGATGGTCGCCGCCGGGAACGAACGCTCCGTCGCGGTGGCCCGGCGGCTCGGCATGGAGCTCGGCGAGACGTTCACGGTGCCGGGGGCGGGCGAGGAGGAGCGGCGCGTGGCGTACTGCTTCCGGCTCGCCCTGTAGAGCGCGCGGGGACCCTGCGGGTGACGGGTCCCCCGCTCCCTTGCCTCAGTCCGTGAGCTGCCAGGTCTTCAGCGCGGTCCGGTGCGTCTTCGCGCCCTCGCCCGCGGGCCAGAAGTCCTCGCGCCAGGAGAGCTGGATGGCGTACTCGGTGCCGTCCTCGGCGATGTAGCTCTGGTTGACGGCGTGGATCGTGCGGTCCGCCTCGTCGGTGTACGTGTACTCCCAGATCGCGCCGTCCTGCCCCTGGAAGGTGTTCCGCTCCATCCGGATCCGCTGGTAGTCCGACTTGTCCGGGGCGGACTTGGTGTGCTTCTCGATGTTCGTGAAGTTCTCGTACGAGGTGTAGGGCGCGTCCCTCACGACGCCGACGAGGAACTCCTCCCGCCCGGTCGACCCCGCGTACGTGATCTGCCCGGGCCGCTCCGGGTCCACGGACTGCCGCGTCCATCCCTCGGGGACGGCGAAGGAGAACCCCTCGGAGTCCGTCACCCGCTCGGAGCCCTCGGGGACTTCCGTCCCGTCCTCGTCGGCGGCTCCGGGGTCCGTGCCGTCGCTCTTCTCCGGGCTCGGTGTGGTCGGCGCGGCGGACGGGCCGGGCTCCTGGCTCGGCTCCTCGGAGGCGGAGGGCTTGTCGTCCTTGCCGACGGCGGCGGCCTTGTCCGCCTTCTCCTCTTTGGCTGTCTTGTCGTCGTGGTTGTCCTGCCAGACCAGCACGCCGGCCGTCGCGCCACCGCCGATGAGGAAGGCCCCGGCGAGCGTGGCCACCCAGACTCCGGCCCGGCCGCGCGGCTTGGCGGCGGGGGGCTGCGGGGCGGGCTGGACGGCGTGGGGGCCGTACGTGTGGACGGGCGTGCCGGGGGCGGGCGTGCCCGGGGCGGGAGGCGTGGCGGGGCCGGTGGGTGCCGAGTGGGTGACCAGCGCGGCGGCTTCGGAGGCGGACGTTCCGGCCGGGGCCCCCGGAACCGGCGGCACCGCCGGTGCGTACGCGGGCACCGCGGGGGCGCCGCTCTGCCCCGCCATCCGCAGCAGGTACGGCCCGAGCAGCGCGGCGGGGAAGATCCACAGCAGTCCGAAGAGCAGCACCTCCGGGACGCTGAGCCCGATCTCCATGCCGCCGTTGCCACCGGCCCCGCCGAACCCCGACTCGCCGGTGACCGCGCCGGACGCCTCGACGCCGAGACCGCCTGCCGCGGCGAGCAGCAGGACGAGCCCGAAGAAGACGCCCGCGCACAGGAGTTGCTCTCCCCGGCTCGCGCAGCGCCGCGCGGCGAGGACGCCGAGCGTCAGCGCGCAGACGAGGCCGAGCGCCAACGCGCCCACGATCGCCCAGTCGTTGGTGACGTCGCCCAGTTCGGAGAGGCCGAAGGTCTCGCTCTCGGACCGGCCGCCGTACAGCGAGCCGCTGCCCCGCACGGAGGCCTCGGCCCCCGCGCCCCAGCTGATGCCGAGCGCCGCGACGGCGAGGTTCGGCAGGATGAGCAGCGCGACCAGGAGCGGCGAGACACCGTCGTCATCGAGGTCAGAGACCTCGGCCAGGTCGTCGACCTGCGCCAGGCTGATGAAGGCGACGACCGCGCAGAGCACGAGGACGACGGCCAGGGCCCGCAGCGCGGTGCCCACGGCCCGGAAGGCGGCCCGCACGCCGGGCCGCGCGGCGACCTGGAGCGGGTCTACGCGGTGCAGCACCCCGTAGGAGACGACGAGCGCGATGCCCAGCGCGCCGAGCGCGGCGAGCACCGGGGACGACGACAGTTCGACGCCCTCGATCTCGGGCTGCGCGAAGAGGGACAGCGCCAGGACGCCCGCGGTCGCCAGCAGCGAGACCCGCACGGCCGCTTCCAGCCCGGCCGTGCCGCCGCCCTGGTGCCCGTACCCGCGTGCGAGGAGGCGGTTGCGCAGGACGCGTACGCCGATGAGGAGCGCCACGATCCACAGCGCGGTCACGGTGAGCGGGACGATGTGCAGGGAGGCCGTTCCTTCGAGCGTGGCCGCCGAGGAGTCCGAGCCGAGGCCGCCCGAGCCCATACCGTCCGAACCCAGGCCGTCCGGCCCCGTGCCGAAGCCGTTGGAATCGCCGAAGGACGGCTGCCGCTGCTCATGGCCCGTCACATCGAAGCCGCCGCCCACCGATTGGAGGAGCAGCGCGAGGGCGATCCGCAGCCGGTCGGTGAAGCCGGCGACCGGTTCGTCACCCTGGCCGTACGACGGGATGGCGAGGGAGAGGCCGCCGATCAGGAGCAGCGCGAAGGGCCAGAGCGCGGCCTGGGCGGCTCCGGCCCAGTCGCCGCGGAACGTACGGCCGAAGAAGGCGCCGACGGGAGAGGGGGCGGTGGCCGCGGGGGCCGACGCCGGGGCCGGGGTGTAGACCGGCGGGGGCGGTGACGCGGGAGGCCGTGGTTCCGAGGGCGCCTGGGCCGGGGCGGGCGGGGTGTCCGGAACGGGTGGATCCGGGAGGCGTTCCTTCCCGCACTTCATGCAGAAGCGGGCCTCATCCGGGGCTGATGCCCCACAGTGCGGGCAGTACGACGCCATCAAACGCTCCGTCACAGTCCAGGAGTTCACCCACGAGCGGGAAGGACCGACCCTATAAGAACCGCATAAGTTCTGTCGGGGGTCGTAGCAACGGACACATCTTGGCGGGTGGCCGGTTCCCGGTCCGGCCCGGTTCAGCCCTGCTTGAAGCCTCGGTGCAGCGCCACGACGCCGCCCGTGAGGTTCCGCCAGGCCACCTTCGACCAGCCCGCGTCCTTCAGCCGCGCGGCCAGCGCGGGCTGGTCGGGCCAGGAGCGGATCGACTCGGCGAGGTAGACGTACGCGTCGGGGTTGGAGGACACGGCGCGGGCGACCGGCGGCAGGGCCCGCATCAGGTACTCGGTGTAGACGGTCCTGAACGGGGCCCAGGTCGGGCTGGAGAACTCACAGATCACGACCCGGCCGCCGGGCTTCGTCACGCGGTACAGCTCGCGCAGCGCGACGTCCGTGTCCTGGATGTTGCGCAGCCCGAAGGAGATGGTGACGGCGTCGAAGGTGTCGTCCTTGAACGGCAGCTTCGTCCCGTCGCCCGCCGTGAACGGCATCCAGGGGTGGCGCTCCTTGCCGACCCGGAGCATGCCGAGCGAGAAGTCGCAGGGCACGACGTACGCGCCGGCCTGCGCGAAGGGCTGGGAGGAGGTGGCGGTGCCTGCGGCGAGGTCCAGGACCTTCTGCGCGGGGCGCGCGTCGACGGCCTTGGCGACCTCCTTGCGCCAGAGGCGGGTCTGGCCGAGGGAGAGCACGTCGTTGGTGAGGTCGTATCGTTCCGCGACGTCGTCGAACATCGTGGCGACTTCGTGGGGCTGCTTGTCCAAGGATGCGCGGGTCACCCGGCCCATTGTGTCAGGCCGGTCTTCTCTTTTGGCGGGGGCCTTGGGTGCCGGGGGTGGGGGTGTTTCGCCTGCGGCGGGCTGATGCGCGGGGCGCTCTGCCGGGTTCGGGGGTCTGGCGGGTGCGGGTTGGTTGTGGCTTGTCGCGCAGTTCCTCGCGCCCCTTGAAAGCGCCTCCGGCGCCCCTTTAGGCCCTAGCGGGCGCGGTAGAGGAGGCGGCCGGCCAGCACTGTTGCCACGCACGTTTGCGCGCCCCGGCGCACCAGCTCCGTGCGGTCGGGTACGTCGAAGACCGCGAACCGGGCCGGGGCTCCCGGGGTCAAGGGCGGGAGCAGGATCAAGGGGGTCGGGGAGAGGGACGCGGGGCCCGGGAGCCTCGGCGGGCGTTGGCCCACCGCGAGGCCCGCCCCGCGTACGGCGTCGATGACGGGGCGGGCGCGGAGTTCGCCCGCGACGGCCACCGTGCCGTGGGCCAGCAGCCGCTGCACCCCGCGCCGCGCGCTGGCGCCGACGCGGGACGGGTCCGCGCGGAAGATCGCCCGGGCGCGCTCCCCGCCGATCGGCTCCGTGCCCAGGCGGTCGGCCTCGCGCGGATCGGGGTGGTACGTGGCCTCCAGGAGCTCGGGGCCGTACGGGTTGAGCAGCCCGGGGGTCAGGATGCCGGGCCAGCGGCGGACGCGGGCCGCCGGGTGTGCCGCCGCCAGCTCGTCGTACGGGCCGACGGCGGCGACGACCGCCCCGTCGACCAGGACCGCCGCCTCCGGAGAGTGCTCGGCGACGTGAAGGGTGAGCAACAGGGCCTCAGTTCGTGGCGAGGAGCTTCAGCTCGGGGTGTGCCGTGCCGCCCTCGATCGCGGTGGACGAGATGTGCGAGGCGACGCGGTCGTCGACCGGGTCGTTCGCCGGGTCGTCGTGCACGACGAGGTGCTCGTACGTCGTGGCGCGCTGGGCCGGCACGCGGTCCGCCGTACGGATCATCTCGATCATCTCGCGCAGGTTCGAGCGGTGCTTGGCGCCGGCCGAGGAGACCACGTTCTCCTCCAGCATCACCGAGCCGAGGTCGTCCGCGCCGTAGTGCAGCGTCAGCTGGCCCGCCTCCTTGCCGGTGGTCAGCCAGGAGCCCTGGATGTGCGCGACGTTGTCGAGGAAGATCCGCGCGATCGCGATCATTCGGATGTACTCGAAGATCGTCGCCTGCGTGCGGCCCTTGAGGTGGTTGTTCTCGGGCTGGTACGTGTACGGGATGAAGGCCCGGAACCCTCCGGTCCGGTCCTGCACGTCGCGGATCATCCGCAGGTGCTCGATGCGCTCGGCGTTCGTCTCGCCCGTGCCCATGAGCATGGTGGACGTGGACTCCACACCGAGGTTGTGCGCCGTCTCCATGATCTCCAGCCAGCGCTCGCCGCTCTCCTTGAGCGGGGCGATGGCCTTGCGCGGGCGGGCCGGGAGCAGCTCGGCGCCCGCTCCCGCGAAGGAGTCGAGGCCCGCGGCGTTGATGCGCTGGATGGCCTCCTCCACCGACACCTTGGAGATGCGGGCCATGTGCTCGACCTCGGACGCGCCGAGGGAGTGGATGACCAGCTGCGGGAAGTTCTTCTTGATGGCGGAGAAGTGCTCTTCGTAGTACTCGACGCCGTAGTCCGGGTGGTGCCCGCCCTGGAACATGATCTGGGTGCCGCCCAGCTCGACGGTCTCCGCGCAGCGGCGCAGGATGTCGTCGAGGTCGCGGCTCCAGCCCTTCTTGGTGTCCTTGGGGGCGGCGTAGAAGGCACAGAACTTGCACGCCGTCACGCAGACGTTCGTGTAGTTGATGTTGCGCTCGATGATGTACGTCGCGATGTGCTCCGTACCGGCGTAGCGCCGGCGACGGATGGCGTCGGCGGCGGCGCCGAGCGCGTGCAGCGGGGCGTCCCGGTAGAGGACGAGCGCTTCCTCGGGGGTGATCCGCCCACCTGCGGCGGCACGGTCGAGGACGGCTGTGACATCAAACGACGTGAGGTCGGCCTTCTCGGTCACCGGGACGTCCCTTTCGTAAGGGTTGTGGACAGACCAAGCCAGCGTACGCCAGCCCTTCCGGGGCCCTGACGTCAGGCGGTGTACGCCCCGAGGAGCACTCCCACGAAGGCGCCGCCGAGCAGGAAGGGCCCGAAGGGGATCGCCGTCTTGCGCCCCGCGCGGCGGGCCGCGACGAGCGCGATGCCGTACAGCGAGGCCAGCAGGAACCCGGCGAAGGTGCCGATCAGCAGCACGCCCCAGCCGTACCAGCCGAGCGCCGCCCCGAGCGCGAGGGCGAGCTTCACGTCACCGAACCCCATGCCGTTGGGGTTGATCAGAAAGAGCACGAAGTACGCCCCGGCCAGCGCCGGCGCCCCGTACAGCGCCCCGGTCCACGAGCCGCCGTGCTCGGGCAGCAGCGCGGCGCCCCCGAGCAGCGCGAGCGCGGCCCCGGCGAGCGGCAGCGTGAGGACGTCCGGCAGTCGGTGCACCCCGAAGTCGACGACGGTCAGGAGGACGCCGAAGGGGGCCAGCAGCAGCCATGCGCCGAGCTCGGGGCGGGCGCCGGTGGTGAGGGCGAGGGCGGCGCAGACGGCCGCGGTGGCCGCGGTGACCACGGCGGTGCGGGGTCCGTAACGGTGCCCGTGCCCGCACCGCGCGAGCCCGAGCCAGCCACCGAGGGGGTGCCCCTCGGGACACTCCCCTCGCCAGGTGTCGTCGGGCGGGACGGAGAGGCGGTAGGCGGCGCGGGGCACGAGGGCGCCGGTGAGGGCGCCCCAGAGCGCGCCGCCGAGGGCGAGGAGCACGAACACGACGTCCACGTCGCCCGTCATCCTGCCGCCGAGACCCCGCTGCGCCAGGCCGGAAGCAGCTCGTCCAGCAGGGCTTCCGTACGGGGCGGCAGCCCCCGCGCCCCGCTCCGTGCGAGCAGATCCGCCGCCACCTGCTGAAGCCGGGCGGAATCGTCCGTGGCGGCCGTGGCCCGCAGCAGCTCGTTCCAGAGCCGCTCGTCGCCCGGCGCGGAGCCCAGCGCGGCGTTCAACGCCTCGATCGCCTTCTGAGCCCGCCCCTTCTCCAGGTGGAACTCACAGAGGGCGAGCCCGATGTCGGCGACGAGCAACGGCAGCTGCGCGTCGATGATCTCGTGCGTGAGCCAGGCGTAGCGGCCCTGCGGCCGGTCGGCGAGGAGCGGTCCGCGTACGAGCACCAGCGCGTCGGTGAGCATCCGCCCGCGCACGGCGCGGTTGCCGGCGCCGCGCCCCTGCGTGGCCTCGTGGTAGAGCGAGCGCAGCACGTCCAGGTCCGAGACGACGGACTTGGCGAGCGTGAGCCGCCCCCGCTGGTCGGCCCGCAGCCGCGGCGATCCGTCGGGGTCGGTGCCGAGCCACTCGCGCAGCCGCTCGATGAGCGCGTCGCGCACGTCGTCGGTGACGCCGCGCGGCCACAGCGCGGAGGCAAGCACCCGGGGGTGCACCCCTTCGCGGTGCAGCAGCAGCAGGGCGAGGGCCTCGTGCATCAGCGCGCTGCGCTCGCCGTCCGGCGCTTCGAGGCCGATGATCTCGTACGTACCGACGAGGCGGGCGTAGACCGCGGGCCGCCCCTGCTCGGTGACGTCGACGAGGAACGGCGGCGCGGCGCCCGTGGGCCCGTCGCCGGGGCCCGTGGGGCCGGAGTCGCTCTCCGGGTCCGCCTCGGTGAACAGCCGGACCACGGCCCGCTGCTGGGCCTCGGGCAGCGTCTGGGCCTGGAGTTCGAGGCCGAGCAGGGGCGCGAGGAGCTTGCCCGCGCCGGTGATCTCCATCTCCCAGGCGGCGCCGGGCAGGTTCCCCGACTCCGTACCGACGAGGTAGCCGATGCCGAGGCGGCCGGCGTCGGCGGCGAGTTCGGCGAGCTTGACGGCGTCCTCACCGGTCGGTTCGGCGGCGAGCAGGACGAGGTGCGGGGCCCAGCGGGTGTGCTGGGCGGGGCCGGTGCGGCCGGTGAGCACGGAGTCGTGCCCCGCGGCGCCGAGCGCGCCGCGCCGCTGCCGCGTCTCGGCCTCCATGGTCTCCAGGAGGGCCTCGACGTCTTCGAGGTGCCGCAGCCGGTTGGGCGCGAGCGGGGTGAGGTCCTGTCCGAAGCCGACGACGGTGATGGTCATGCGGTCCGACCAGCCGTTGGTGGCGAGTTCGGCGGCGACCGAGGCGAAGACGGCGGCGCGGTCGCTCTCGGTGCCGCTCAGCGAGACGATGCCGGGCACGGACTCGAGGTTGAGGAGCAGCCGTGATTCCTCGGGGGCACCGAGGGTGCCGAGGCTGACGAGGCCCGGGTAGGGCGCGGCGGTGTCCACGTCCTCGTACCGCTCGGCGTCGGTGCGCGCCAGCACCCAGAACGTCTGGTCCTGCCCCAACTGCCAGGGCGCGGGCGGGCGTCCGGCGGGCTGGGCGAGCTGGAGGTGCAGGTCGCCGTTGGTCAGCCAGGCCGCGTACACGGTCGGCAGCTCGCGGTTCTCCGCGGCGAGGGAGGCGGCGAGACCGCGCAGGGAGAGGTCGAGCAGGCGTACGCCCTCGGGGTCGGCGCCCACGAGCAGCGCGTCGTGCGCGTCGGCGGCGTCCCCGGTCGGGGTCCGCGGCTGCATGCCGCGGCGCCCGCCGACCGCGCCCATGGCCGACTGCCACAGGGCGTGGCGGCGACGGCGGCCGAGGGCGCCGAGCAGACCGGCGGCGAGGAGGGGCGCGCCGAGGAGGGCTTCCGGCAGTCCGAAGCCGGAGCCCTCGGACTGGCCGCCGTCGGTGGCGGCGGGGCCTTCGGCGGCGGGTGTCTCGGGGGTGGCCGGGGCCTGCGGCATCGCGGACTTCTCCGGCGCGGCGGGCCGCTGCTCGGGCAGGACGATGTGCGCGGTGTCGCGGTCGACGGAGCTGCCGCCGCCCTGCTCCTGGCCGCCGCCCTGCCGCTGGTCGCCGCCGGTCTTGGAGTAGTCGGAGATCTGCTCCTTGACGTCCTCGGAGACCTTCGGGGCCTCGTCGGGCATCTCGACGAGCTCGCCACCGTGCGCGTCCGCGGGCATCTCCATGATCCAGCCGGGCCGGATGAGGCTGGCCTCGGAGAGCTTCGAACCGTCGGGCTGCTCGCGGTCCTTGTTGAGCTGGTAGATCTCCTTGTACCGGCGGCCGTCGCCCAGGTGCCGCTCGGCGATCTCCCACAGGGAGTCGTGGTGGCGGCCCTCGGGCGGCTGGATCCGGTAGTACTTCGTGTCGCCCTCCTTGGCGCCGCCGCCGCCCTCGGCGTGCGCGGCGGCCTGCTCGGCCTGCGCGGCGAGCGCGTCGGCGGCGGACGCCGCGGACTGCTGCCCCTGCCCGAAGAGGCCGGGGGTCTGCTGGGCGCTCGCGGCGGACCCGGGCTTCTGGTTCCCCTCCAGCGACTGCCCGAACTGCGAGAGCCCGGGCGCGAAGCTGGCGGCGGTGGCGCCCACCAGGAGCAGGGCGGCGACGAGCTGCCGCGCGAGCATCTGACTGCCGCCGGCGCCGGGCACCCGGCTCGGGATCCCCACGCCGGACAGCGCGGCCTTTATCTCCACGAGCACGCAGGCGGTGAACTGCGCCCAGGCGAACCAGACGACGACGGTCAGCACGTTGATGAACGTGCCGACGGTGATCTCCTGCTGCAACCAGCTCAGCGAGGGCGCCCCGCCCGGCAGCGGCCACCCCACGAACACCACGAGGGCCGCGGGCACGCCGACCAGGAGCACGGCCAACGCCACGAAGGCGAGGAAGGCCTTGACGAAGTCCCCGACGGTACGCCCGCGCCTCGGCAGGGGCTGCGGCGTCCGGTTCCGCGGCGACTGCGGGTCAGGCGGGCTCGTCGAGCGTGAGGTGGTGCGCGCCATGGCGGGTGTCCTGGTGTCCTGTGGGAGGAGTGGATGGGCAAGTGACGGGTCGGGCGGGAGTACTGAGGTGATGGTACGGAAGGCGCGTCACCCGCATCGAGGGTGCCCGTCACAGTTCCGGTACGGATCGGGTGTGCCCGCGCGGCGCTCATCGGCCATCATGGCGTGCAGCATGATGGCGGCCCGCGACGCACGGGCGGAGCGAGTTGCTCGGGGGGAGACGGACATGGGTGGCAAGGGCAAGAGCGACCTCACGATCCCGCTCACGGATCTGGAGGACTACGGCAGTCGGCTGCGCTCCATCAAGACCCGCATGAACCGCACGAAGAAGATCTTCGAGTCCTACCGCGACGACATCGGCGACGGTGGTGTCTACGACGCCCTCGACGACTTCGAGTCCAACTGGGAGGACGGCCGCGAGGACATCGGCCAGCAGCTGGACCAGCTGGCGGACCTGTCCGACGCCGTCGTACGCGAGTTCAAGAAGCTGGACGACGACCTGACGAAGGCCGTCAACGACGCGGTGAAGGTGAACGAGAGCAAAGGCGACAAGGGCGACAAGGGGGGCAAGGGCGGCAAGGGTGACGGGAAGGGCGAGGGCGGCGGCAAGTGACCGCGGCGGCCTCAGCCCACCTCGTTCTCCGCGACCGCCCTGCCCTTCACCGTCACGTCGCCGCCGTAGAACATGCCCGTGAACACAGGGCTGTAGGTCATCTGGACCTCGACCTCGACCTGCTGCGGGTTGGCCGTCACGCACTGGGTGTTGGCCACGTCCGCGCCCTTGAGGCCCGCCTCCTCGACGAAGGCCCTGACCCTGGCCGCGCAGTTCTCGTAGTTGATGGGTGCGCCCTTCGCGCCCTCGTAGATGTCCTCCAGCTCGAGGTCCTGCGCGGCGTAGCGCGCGGCCTGTTCCGCGATGTCCGCGGCGCGTTCCCGCTTGGAGATGGAGAGGCCGCCGTCGATGACGAACGCCGACAGCGTGAGGAAGACCAGCGCGAAGACGATGACGGCCCCGGCGCCCGAGCCCCGGTCGTCGAGATGTGCGCGGCGGGACGCGATCCAGTCGCGTACGACGAAACGGCGTCTCACGCCGACCTCCGGTACGGGTCCAGCGGCGAGCTGAAGGTGGCCTCCAGCGTCGTCGGGATGTCCAGGCCCAGCATGGCGAGGCCCTTGACCTCGCAGCTGACCTCGACGGTGAAGAACGGGTCGATCTTCTCGTCGAAGCCGGTGCTCTTCTGGACGACCGAGACCGGGCCCGAGCACACGTCGGCGAGGTCGGCCGCCGCGGCCTTGCGCGCCTCGGCCAGCGCCGTCCCGTGCTCCTTCTGGATCGACCCGGCGCGGGCCGCGTCGCGGGCCGCGCCGTCGATGGCCCCCCGGCCCTCGACGAGCTGGCCGAAGGCCACCAGGACCAGGATGAAGAGGATCATCACCGGGGCGAGGATCACCACTTCGACGGTCGAAAGGCCCCGGTCGTCGCGGCGGCAGCGCTCCCGCGCCGCCGTACGCGCCTTGGCCCACGCGTCCCGTACGTCCCGCATCAGCCGGCCTCCTCCACGAACCGCTCCACCGGTCCCGCGGACCGTGCGTGCACGGTCAGGTCGAGCCCCGGGAAGACCGTGGGGATCCGCGCCGTGACCTCCACGCCGACCGTGTTCTGCTCCGGCTGGACGGTCTTCACCTCCGGGCCGAGCACCAGCTTCGGGCCGAGCTGGCGGATGTACGCGTCGGCCACGTCACGGGCCTCGCCCCGCCAGCCGCCGGGGTTCTCGTCGGCCGTGGCGCGGGCCTTGCGGGCGCCCGCCTGCGCCGCGGCCTGGGCGACGTGATCGGCGAAGAAGTACAGCGCGAACTGCACCGTCGCGAAGATCATGAAGAACAGCACCGGGGTGAGCAGCACGAACTCGATCGCGGTCATGCCGGATTCGCCGCGGGCGGAGGCGGCCTCCACCCTGCGGCGTACGAATCCGCGTATGCCCGGCGTTCCCCGCATGTGCACCCCCGTCGTCCTTGGTCGGGCCGCGGTCAGCAGGTGCTGCCGGCGTCCGCGCCCTTGATGCAGTCGCTCACCTTGTCGGCGCCGCCCTTCAGCGCGGCGTTGATGACCGCGGCCACCACACCCACGATCGCCACCACGACCGCCGAGATGATGACCCACTCGACCGCGGACGCACCGCGGTCGAGTTCGCCGGAGCGGGCACGCTGCACGCGGCCCTGAAGGAAGGTGATCACGAAGTCCAGGCCCGGGTTGCCGGTGCCGAAGTTCCGTCCGTTCATGGTGAGTTGTCCTCTCAGGAGTGGTGGGGGGAAGAAGCGCCGGTCCCCGTTGTCGCCGGCGCCGCTAGACCTGGAACACGCGCATCGCCGCCGGGAAGATGAGGAAGACCAGGAACCCCGCGCACAGCAGCAGCTGCGCGACCAGCATCGACTGGGACTTCTCGCCGGCGCTGCCCTCGATCTCGGCCAGCTCGCGGTGCCGCATCGTCTCCGCGCGGGAGGCGAGGGACTCACGTACCTTCGCGCCGTCGTCCGCCACCAGCGCCAGGGACGCCGACAGGTCCTTCAGCTCCTCGACGCCCAGTTCCTCGCCGAGCAGACCGAGTGCCTGCCACTGGCTGACACCGGTGATGCGGGCGTCGGCCAGCGCGCTGCGGATGCGCTGCGTCGCCCAGCCGTCGGAGACCTCCGCCGCCGCCATGAGCGCCTCGGGCAGGCCGCGGCCGCCGGCGAGGCTCATCGACACCAGGTCCAGATAGGCGCCGATGACGCGGCGCAGATCGCGCCGCTTGTCCGCCGCGTCCCTGCGTACTTCCAGGTCGGGCAGGAAGAAGAAGAGCGCACCGAACATCAGCGCGAGCCAGACCGGGATGATCGGGCTGCGGCCGACGCCGAGCGTGTAGACGACGGCGAAGAGGAACGGGCCGAAGAAGACGCCGACCGCGGCAAGGAGCACCTTCGTCGCGAGGAACTTCTCCCAGCTGCGGTCGAGGACCGCGAGGTCGGCCCGCAGCGACCGCTGCTCCCACCCCTGCTGGAGGTAGAACTCCGCGACGCGCATGCCGACGCGGGTGCGCATCGACCCGATGCGGCCGGGCTTCTCGGTGTCCGAGGTGGCCCGGTGCGACTCGTACGCCGCGCCGCGCGCCCGCATCGCGTCGATGCGGGCGACGGTGGCGACCGCGCTGCGCTTCGACGGCATCAGGGCGCGGATGAGGGCGAACACGCCGAGGCCGAGGACCGCGCCGATCACGATCGGCGTCGTCAGGCTCATCGACGTACCCCCTCGGGAGAGTTGGTGTAGCCCGGCAGCCCCTGCTGGGACGGCTGCGGCGTCTGGTCGGTGGCGGCGGCCGGGCCCCTCGGGCGGACGAACTGCACGCCCGGCTCGTCCTTGACCAGGAAGCGGTCCGGCGTCTCCACGGTCGACAGCTTCCGCAGCCACCAGAAGCCGAGCGCGAACAGCGCGCACACCATGGCGAGCACGAGCTGCCCGACGGGCGTGCCGTACGGCTCGACGAACTCGCGGTTGAAGATGGACAGGCCGAGGACGAAGGCGACCGAGACCGCCACCACGATCTGCACCGAGCGGCGGGTCGACGCGCGCTGTGCCATGACGCGCTGGCGCATGTCGACCTCCTCACGCGCCGACTTGGCGAGCGCGCCGAGGACCTGGCGCAGGCCGGGGCCGCGCAGCTTGGAGTTGAGGATGAGCGCCGCGACGATGATGTCCGCCGAGGCGTCGTCGATCTCGTCGGCGAGGATCTGGAGGGCCTCGGGCAGCGGGGTGCGGGCGCGCAGCCGGTCGACCAGGGCGTCCAGGTGGGGGCGGAGCACCGGCGCCGCCGCACGGGCGGAGGCGGGAATGGCCTGCTCCAGGCCGACCGCGCCCGCGATGGTGTCGCGCAGCGACTCCGTCCAGGCGGCGAGGGCCTCGACCCGCTTCATCTGCGCCCGTTCCTCGGCGGCGCCGCCGAAGAGCTTGTCCCAGAAGAAGACGAGGATGCCGGCGGCGATGCCGGCCACCGCCCAGCGGGTGAGGAGCAGGACGACCAGGCCGACACCGGCCGCGAGGGAACCGCGCCGGCCGGCGAAACGAATCAGCTCGCTCGCGCGCTCGCTCGCCTTGTGCTTCTCGTGGGCGGGCTTGGCGGGCAGGCCGCGGATCGCGATGGCGAGGAGCGCGAGGCCGCCGCCCGCGGCGACACCGCAGCCCAGTGCGTACAGGACGGGCAGCGAGAAGAGGCCGCCCATGGCGCCGAGGGATCCCACGGCTTGCGAGTCCAGCGTGTTCATGTCGTGCTCACCCCCATTGCCCGGCGGGCCGGTAGCCGAACGCCGCCAGGTCGTCCATGCAGGCTATCGGCGCGTGGGCGACGACCCGTCCGTCGGGGGCCTCCGCGAAGACCTCGCTGGACAGGACGCGGCCGTCGACGCCGTTGACCTCGCGGATCGAGGTCACCATGCGCTGGAGCCTGCCGCCGGACTGGTAGTTGTTGCGCCGCTGGATGAAGACGACGAAGTTGACCGCTCCCGCGACGAGCATCTGGCTCGCCTCGATGGGCAGCCGCTCGGAGGCCTGCAACGCGTACGTGGAAATACGGTTGAACACCTCGCTGGAGCTGTTGGCGTGGATCGTGGAGAGCGAGCCGTCGTTGCCCTGCGACATCGCGTTCAGCATCGTCACGATCTCGTCGCCCAGAACCTCACCGACGATGACGCGCGAGGGGTTCATGCGCAGCGAGCGGCGCACCAGCTCCGCCATCGAGATCTCGCCCTGGCCCTCGGAGTTGGGCAGCCGCTCCTCGAACGCGACGACGTTCGGGTGCAGGTCGGCGAACTGGTCGAGGCCGAGCTCCAGGGCGCGTTCGACGGTCACCAGGCGCTCGTGCGGCGGGATCTCGTTGGCGAGGGCGCGCAGCAGCGTGGTCTTGCCGGCGTTCGTCGCGCCCGCGATCATGATGTTCTTGCGGGCGCGGACCGCGCAGGCGAGGAAGTGGCCGATCTCCGGGGTCAGCGTGCCGTTGCCGACCAGGTCCGACATGAAGACCTTGCCCATGCGGGCGCGGCGGATGGAGAGGGCGGGGCGGCGCGTGACGTCCATGACCGCCGACAGACGCGAGCCGTCGGGCAGCCGCAGGTCGAGCTGCGGGTTCGCGGAGTCGAAGGGGCGCGAGGACAGACCCGAGTACGCGCCGAGGACCTGGATGAGCTCGACGAGTTCCTCGTCGGTCTCGGCGACCGGGTCGGCCTTGGTCTCCCGGCCGTCGGCGTATCCGACGAAGACCTGGTCGCAGCCGTTGATGTCGATGTTCTCGACCTCGGGGTCGTCGAGCAGCGGCTGGAGCCGGCCGACGCCGAAGAGCGCGGCGTGCACGGCGGCCGCGTACTGCTCCTCGGTCTCCGCGTCGAGCGGGGTGCGCCCGGCGTTGATCTCCGCGCGGGCGTACTCCTCCAGGATCTGGGCGATGACGGCGCGGGCGTAGTGCCGCTCGTCCTCGCCCGACATCGGGGTGACGCCGGATATCTGGTCGAGGCGGCGCTGCTCGGCGATGCGGTCACCGGCGTCCTGCCGGAACCGCTTCACCAGTTGATGGTCGACGGGCGTACTCATCGGCCCGCTCCGGGCTGCGGCTGCGGCTGCTGGGTGATGCCGCCGGGCTGCTGCGCGACGGGGTTCGTCCAGGCGGCGCCGTACTGCTGGTACAGGTCGACGGTCACCTTGCGCGCGGAGCGGATGAGCAGCGACTTGTCGAGCCGTCCGCGCTTGCGCCCGGCCAGCTGGTCGGCGCCCGCCGGGTCGTCGGCGAGGGTGCCGACGACGCGGGCGCCGGTCTGCGCGGCCATCAGCATGTCGTTGACCTGGTGGACCAGCTTGGCCGAGGTCGACGGGTCGGTGATCAGGAGGACGCCGATGAGCGGGGTCGCGAGCGAGGCGGCGCCGCGCGAGCCGCCGTGCAGCTTGGCGGCGAGGGCCGCGGCACGGTCGCGTACGCGGGCGAGCGACTCAGGTTCGGTGCGCGAGACGAGCAGGACGAGGGCGGCCTGCGGAAAGAGTTCGACGGCCGGGGTGTCGCCGCTGACGCGCCCGCAGTCCGCGATGACGTCGGCGGGCGCGTGCGGCGAGTCGGCGAGCTGGGAGAAGGCGCGGCCGAGGGTCGGCCAGAGCCCGGCGAGACCGGCCGCCTGCTCGGCGACCCCGAGCCCGACGAGCACTTCGAGGCCGCCGCTCAAGGGCTGTACGTGGTCCCAGAGTTGGTCCGGTACGAGGCCTCGGCGCGCCGTGGCCGCGATGGACAGCATGCCGGTGTTGGGGTTGAGCGGTCCGCCGTGCGCGGCGGCGCTGCGGTAGACCAGGTCGCCGCCCGCGGGGTCGGTCTCCGCGACCAGTACGCGGCGCGGCCAGACCGCGGCGAGCGCGACGGCGGCGGTGGTGACGCCGGGCGACCCCTTGTCGGCGGCGAGAGCGATGAGCGCCATGTCTCCTCTACTCGCCTCTAGTTGCCGTTGCCGGTGACGCGTACGACGACGACCTTGCCCTCGGACGCGGCGCTCGCCAGGGCCGCGACCTCCTCCTGCGGGACGAGGAGGGTGATGTTCTGGTTGCCGGTGCTCACGGTGGCGTCGCTCTTGCTGCTGACCTTGCTCACCTTGGCGGCGGCGACGAGCGGGGTGCCGCCGCCGGAGCTGGAGCCGCCGCTGCCCGTGGAGCCCTTGCCGCTGGAGGTGCCGGAGAGGACGGGGTAGGCGGCGACGGTGTCACCGCTCTTCAGGTCGGCGGGGTACTGGCCCTCCTTGAGAGCGAGGCCGACGGAGGCCTTGCCCGCGGGCAGGGTCTCCTTGGCGCCGAACATCTCGCCGACGGCGACAGCGCCTTGGGGAATGGTGCTCTTGGCCTTCAGCTTGGTGAGGATCCCGCGCTGCTTCCACTGGACGTAGTTGATCGAGTCGTCCTCGGCGACCATCACAGAGGTGATGTTCACGCCCTCGGCGGCCGACTCGCCCGCCGGGATCTCCTTCGTCACCTTCACGACCTCGATCCGGTCACCGGCGCGCAGCACGAGCACGGTGGCGCCGAGCGCGCCGACGAGGATGAGGAGGACGGCCAGTGCGGCAAGTGCCGGTTTGCGCTCGCGAGGCGGCGCGGGAAGGCGCTCACCGACCGCCGGCTGAACCGGTGCGGAGGAACGGCTGTTGCCCGCCCCCATACGCTCCTGGATCTTCACGCAACTGCTCCCCGCACGCCCAAGAAGATTCGGTCAATTTCCGTCATTTGTGACACTCGCGACTCTCTCGCCCCGCCTCGGGCGGGCTATTCAGCCCCAGGCTCAGTGTCAAGCCATCGCACCGTATCAGCAGCACATAAGCCCCTCAAGGCGCGTTAAAGATCGCGAAGCTCACACCTCTCATCGTTATCCACGCGCAATCGGGACGGGTTGGTTGCGATGCGGTTCCTGGCCTGCGGGGCACGCTCGACATGTGCGTACGCGAAGGCGTGAACTTTGCGCAACTGGCGTCCCGCACCCGCTCGCACCTGGCCGGCGGCGACTTCCACACGGTTCCCACACGTCCCGGACCGGGCGCGGCACAGCCGTGCCATGATCCGTCGACGCGGAGGACGACGCCAAGGACGACGCCGACGGATGCCGTACCGGTTCCCGACCGCGGACTCACGTGCCCCACCACACACGACGGGAAGGAACCGACCGTGAGCACCCCTGCCGACCGCACCCCACTCCTCCCCCTCTCCCACGCAACTCTCGCCTCCGATCCGCGACTTCTCGCGGCCGTGCGCGGGATCGGCGTCCGGCGCGGCTTCGACTACACGGACGACGCGGCGACGGCGGCAATGCTGGAGGAGCGCCGGAAGGCGGTCCACCGGGCGGGCACCAGCGCTCCGGGCTGGATCGGCGCCCTGCTGATCGTCGCGGGCGTCCTCTGGCCGCTCTTCTTCCCCATGGTCCCCGCCATGTCCGGCAGACCCCCGGCCCTGCTGTTCGGTCCGGCCGTCCCCCTCCTGGCCCTCGGGTCCTGGCTCTGGGTGCTCGTGCGGCGGCGCTGGAAGCGGCAGTTGCTGCATCCGCTGCTGGCCGGGTACCGCGAGGTGATCGGTTGCGCGCGAGCACACGGGGTTCCGGTGACCCACATACCGGACTGGCTGGTGGGCCGCACGCAGAACAGCAGCGGGAAGGGGGCGGCGCCGATCCCCTCGTACCCGGAGGCGGCAGCGGCGCCCGGGCCGGGCTCCGCCGTGGCGGGTCCGGGCGGCGCTGCGAGTTCGGACGGCGCTGCGAGTTCGGACGGCGCGGCGGGTGGTCCGGCCGTCGTGGCGGTCCCGGCCAAACCTCCGGCCGTCAGCCAGTACGAGGCGGGCGCCGACGAAGGGGGCTGGCACGACGAAGCGGGCTGCCTCCTGCTGGTCGCGGGGGCGATCGGCGTGGCCTATGGCGTGACACAGGACGTCCCGGCCGGCTATCTGGCGGGCGCGCTGGTTCCGTTGGCGATCGTGACGTGGCTGGCGGGCGCCCGCCGGGGCAGGGAGAGGCAGCGGCTGCGCGAGGAGGCGACGGCGTACGTACGGGCGCTCGCGGCGGCGCAGGCGGCGGGAGCACGGGTGCCGGAATTGTCGCCTGTGTTGCGGAAGTTGCTCGCCGAGGAGACCGGGCGAGCGACGGAATGAAGACGGCATGGCGACGGAATGAACCTGCCCCGGGGAATTGCCCTCTCTCTTTCCGGCGCGAGGGTCCGACGGGATTGTTGAAGCGTTGAGCAAAGCCCGCCCAGGACAGCCTGGTCCGGACCTTTCGCGCGCAGAACAGTGCGTCGGCGGTGACCGCACACCGCACCGCATTCCGCTATTCCTGCCGTACGAAAGAGAAACAACCCCCCATGAATTCCACGAGAATCCCCACACGCAAGACCTCCATGGCCGCCGGCCTCGCCGCGACCGGCGCCGCCCTTGCGATGGTCGCCACGTCCGCCCCCGCCGCACACGCGATCATCGGCGGCACCGAAGTCCCCAACGACGCCTACCCCTTCATGACGGCCGTCTTGGACAAGGGCCCGGGCAGCGCGCTCGACCGCCAGTTCTGCGGCGCGAGCCTCGTCACGCCGGACACGGTCGTCACGGCGGCGCACTGCCTGGTCGACGACGCGGGCAAGCCGGTGAAGCCGAAGACGCTCCAGGTGGCGGTGGGCCGCACGGTCCTGTCCGCCCGGCAGGGCCAGATACGCGACATCGCCAAGGGCGGCGTCGTCGTGCACCCGCGCTACCTCAAGGGCCAGGAGGCCTACGACGTGGCGTTCCTCCAGCTGAAGAAGCCGGTGCGGGGCATCTCCCCGGTCGCGCTCCCCACGCAGGGCACGGACGCGCTGATCCGGCCGGGCCAGAAGGCGACGGTCGCGGGCTGGGGCAACACGGACACGGAGCTGCCCCACACGCCCGACCGCCTGCGCCAGGTACGGGTCCCGATCCTCTCCCACGCGGAGTGCAAGACGAGCTACAAGGAGTACGACGCCAAGGTCAACTTCTGCGCCGGCGTCGAGACCAAGGACTCCTGCCAGGGTGACAGCGGTGGCCCCATCTTCCGCAAGGTCCCCGGCCGCGAGGCCCCCATCCTGATCGGCGTCGTCTCCTACGGCGACGGCTGCGGCGCGCAGGGCGCCCCCGGCGTCTATACGTCGCTCAGCTCGTCGAAGCTGTGGAAGACGCTGGACGAGTCGCCCGCGGGCAAGAAGATCAAGCGGGCGATGAACCGGCGCTGACGGCAGATTGACGCGGGCGGGCGGCCCGGGACGGACAACCGAGTCCCGGGCCGCCCCGGGCCGAAGCGCGCGGTCGGACTCCGCAATGGGACTCCGCGATCCAACGCCCGGGGATTCCTCAGTCGATTCCTCAGTCACCTCTTAGGTCACCGCCGTGATTGCGGGAGCCGTCCGGGCCCGTCTGCGCGACAAGCCTCCCGAAGGCGTCCCGTTCGAGCCCATGCCCCCGCCATCAGCTTTCGACGTCGGTCCGGCCCAGTTCCTGAAGCTCGGCGACCGTCATCTCGCGCCGCTCCTGGCCGCCGGAGGTCACCGAGCAGACCCCGTCGACCCATTCCGCTCGCCGCACTTGCCCGTGCCGGTTCTCCCACTCGACGAAGCTGCCTTCGGCGCCCTCCAGCAGCCCCAGTTCACGCTGCAAGGCGGCGACCTGAGTGAACCCACGCCCACTGCCGGTGCTGTGGCTGAGTGTCCTCGTGTTGTCGTAGCGCATCTTCACGAAAGGTACGGGCACGCGGTCGAGCTTGGTCGGTCGGAGCATTTTGCGGAAGCGGCCCCAGGCCTCTTCCTCCGTCTCCCGCCCGGAGATCTCCGTGCGGTACGCGGGGAAGAGGGCGTACGTCACCGCGTTCAACTCAGGTTTTTCGGTCGCGTGACAGCCGTGCACCTTTGGCGCCGCCACGCCCACGGCGTCGAAGGGGCTGCCTTCATGCCGAAAGCCTTCGAGCGCACACAACTGGACGCCGGTGCCGACGAACTCGGGGCTGCGCTCCCGTGCGGATGCAAGCATTTCCCTGACAAGGCTCTCATCGTTCGCTCCCCGCACATTGACCTGGAGCAAGTGCTCGCGGTCCGCGCTGAGCGCGGCGGTGAAAGTGAACATCGGATTGGGAGACCACCGCCAGGCGGCTTCCATGTCGGAGAGGGGAGCGACTCCGGGAAGCCCGGAAAGCAGCGAGTTGAAGTCAATGGCCCACACGGCGGGATTCCTTCGGTCGGGGCTTCAGCGGTACCAGTCCTCGCCCGCATCCCCGAGCGCGCTGCGGAGGAGACTTTCGAGGGCCGGGCGATATCGAGCTCCGCGAGTCTTTGTCGTGGTCCCACACGCATACTGACCCCCTGTTCGGTCATCAGGTCAGCGGCGGCGAAGTGGTGGACGGTGCCGCCCCTCCCCTCCAGTTCGCGCAGTTGCCACTGAACCTCGGCCGCCCGCTCGGGTACGAAGACGACCCAGGGAGCGGAGGTTCCCCTGATGTCCGGCCCCCGCCGGGGCCGCACGCTCAGTCGCCCTGCCGTGTTGCCCACGCCATCATCCGCTCCACGGCCGCCGCGAGCTCTCCCGCGTCGGCCAGGCGCAGATGCTCCTCGGCGACGTGACCGTCGGCCAGGTCGCCGAGTTGCAACTGTGCCTCGCCGGAACCCCACACCGTCAGTTCGGCGAGCAGGTTCTGCGCCAGCGACCGCACCCGGTGCGGATCACCCGGCGTCGGATCCTTCTCCAGATCCAGCACATGCCAGTCCGACGGCCGATGGCCCCCATTAGACGTTTCCCCCGTCACTCACTCACTTCAGTGACCGTATGCGGAAGCGGAGTTACTAGCAGCTCTCTGATCGGGGGAAAGCCGTCCCCGCTTCCACCGCTGCTCCTCTACTTCGCCACTCCGCTACTCCGCTACTCCACAAAGCGGAACGTAGAGGTCACCGCGTCGAAGATGTCGAAGAAGGAGTCCGCGAGGTCAAGGATCTGACTGCTTCCCGAGACGAGGGCGACCTTGCCCTCCTGTCCGGGGACCGGGATGAACGTCTGCATCAGGACGACACGGATCGTACGGTCGTCGCCGTCCACGGATATGTCCTCGATGCCGTACGTCCGCGCCGCGAGGCCGACGCCCGGGATGTCGACCGTCGTGACCTTCCGCCAGGCGTCGCCCTCCCGCTTGGCCTCGCGTACGCCGAGCTGGGCGACGATGCGTTCCGGGTCGGTGGGCAGGATGTCGCCGCTGGGCGTGCGCGCGCCGACCAAGGAGACCGTGACCGAGCCGGTGACCGGCGTATCGCCGCCGAAGGTCTCCGCCATGCAGCCGCAGTACAGCGCGCCGGACTGCCAGGCGTCCTTCGAGGCCTTGCGCAGGAACGCCTCGAAGGTCCCGCGGTACGGGGCCAACTCGGGGCGCGCGCGGACCCGGTCGTTGATCATCTGGCGGATCGCGGAGTCGCGCGACTCGGGGCGTACGTCGAACTCCCACCACGTCTCCGGCACCTTGATGCTGAATCCGCCGCGCGCGACGGTCTGCGGAGCTGTGTAGCGGGCCATGGCTGTTCTCGTCTCCTTTGTCGGCGTGCGCCGGTCCGGTCGCTCACCGGTCCGGGAGCCAGCCTACGAGGCGGCGCCCTCCGCGGGAGGAGCGCCCGCTACTCCCCCGTGACGCCGTCGATCCGCTCCCGCAGCAGATCCGCGTGGCCGTTGTGGCGTGCGTACTCCTCGATCATGTGGGTGAGGACGTAGCGGAGCGAGTACGTGTCGCCGCGGAAATCGGCGGTGGCGTCGAGGGAGTCCAGGGCGTCCACGACGGCGCGGGAGCTGGCGCACTCCGCGTGCCACACCTCGAAGGCCTCGTCCGGGTCGGCGTCCGCCACGTCGAAGTCGGCGTGCTCGCCGGGCACCCGCCCCGTCCAGTTGGCCCTCAGCGCCTCGCCGTTCATCACGTTCCTGAACCAGCTCCGCTCGACCTCGGCGAGGTGCCGTACCAGGCCGAGCAGCGACATGTCCGAGGGCGGCACGGCCCGCTCCTTGAGCTGCTCGGCGGTCAGCCCGGCGCACTTCATCGCGAGGGTCTCGCGCTGGTACTGGAGGAAGGCGGTGAGGGAGGCGCGTTCGTCGGCGGCGGTGTGTGGGGGTTCGGTGCGGCGGGGCGGGCGGGGCACGTGAGCGGGGTTCTCGTCGGACATCGGTCCATCATGCCGAGGTGGGGCGGGGCTCGCTCGGATTTGCGAATTGGGCGCCACAGCGGCAGTCAGCCGGTCACTTGTCGGCGACGAAGGAGCCCATGCCGCGGGTGGTGACGATGAGGCCTTCGGCCCGAAAGGCGGCGGTGGCTTTGCGGACAGTGAGGCGGGAGACGCCGAACTCCTGCTCAAGGCGCACTTCGGAGATCAGTCCGTGCACTGGGTACTCCTCGCTGGCGATCCGCCTGCGGATCTCCGCGGCGATCTGCTCCCACTTGGGCCTCGTCGCATCGGCCCCGTTTTCCGGGCCTCGGCATACGCACTCTGCGCCTGCCCGCGCTTGCAGACCTCGGCCTCAACCGCGATGACGACCACAACCGAAGTCCGCCACCACGGCCCCGGCAGCCACAATGCGGCCGGGGCCACCGGCCATCGCGGGTTCTGCGTCACGACACGGTGACAGTCCAGCCAATTCAGGCGACTTGCCCCGCTATCGAACCTGGCGGAACCAACAACCCCGTGGATAACGTCGGCCCGTTGGAGACACCCCTCGCCCCACCGGGAGCCGACCGTGAACCGCCGCACCACGCCTGTCGCCATCGCGCTCACCGCGACCGCCGCCCTGCTTCTGTCGGCCTGCGGCAGCGGAGACGACGGTGGCTCCAAGGACACCGACAAGATCGCGGGCGCCGACCAGGACGCCGGGAAGCCGAAGAAGTCGGCAGAGCCGTCGGGCGCGCCGGCGGCGGACAAGCCGGACGGCGTGGATGTGTCCCTGCCGAAGGACATGAACCTGGTCTTCGACTGGAACAAGCCGAACGACAAGGACGAAGCGGCGGCCATGGACGACGCCGCCAACTTCTTCCGTGCCATCTATCGGGGCGTCGACAAGCGCACGACCAAGGACGCGGCCGTGTCCGCCTATGCGACCGGTGATGGTCTTCACTACGCGCAGGTGCAGATCAACGAATGGCTCAAGGGCGGCTGGACCGCCACCGGCACTCTGCGCCACTACCGAGCCTCCACGCGCTCCACCGCCAACGGCAATTCGGTCGAGGTCGCGTTCTGCGCGGACTCGGGCAAGTACTTCGGCAAAGAGATCAAGACCGGGAAAGTCCTGAAGACCAAGCCCAGCATCAAGGACTTCGACCACTACAAGCTCATCATGACCAAGTTGCCCACGGGCAACGGCCTGTGGCAAGCGTCCAAGGTGTTCGTCGAGACGGAGGCGGGGCAGTGCCGGTGAGCAGAGCACGTCGCACGACCCTTTGTACCGTGGCCCTGACACTCACTTTCGGAGCCCTTGTCCTCACCGAATCCGCCTACGCCGCCAAGCCGGTGGGTTCCGGCAAGGGCAGCACCGCCGAAGCAAACGGCGGCAGCGACGCGACCGGCATCTACGCCGCAGCCCAAATCCGCTACACCGGCGCCGTCGCCAAGGGCGGCGGCAAGGGAAACGTCACTGCATCCGACGTCACCTGGGCCCCGCCCCCCTGCTGGTACGCCCCCTACCTCGGCGCCAAGGACTTCAAGAAGAAGATGTCCAAGGACCTCAAGGACGCCATGGGCGCCCCCGGCATGGCAGGCCACGCCGGCCAGGCGCTCAACGAGATGCAGCGCCACTACGAGGACGACTACGGCTGGACCGACACCCCCGGCTACAAGGACTACAACGTCGACAAGGACGGCAAGGGGATGTTCTGGGCCGCCGTCGAGAACCCCGACGAGCCGGACATCCTCAAGCGCAACTCGTGCAGCGACATCCCCTTCTGGGTCGACAACGGCGAGGCCCCGCCGCCGCAGTACGAGGAAGCCATCAAGCCGGAGATGCTGGCCGCGCTCGCCTACCAGCACATGCAGCTGCCCAGGACGAAGGTCTCCCTCGCCCCCGACGGCACCACGAAGGTGAACCTGCCGACCTGGGCCTGGCTAGACAAGGCCGTCTTCGACGACGTCCAGGCCACGGCGACCGTCGACGTCCCCGGCTTCCACATCGAGGCGACGACGACCGCCAAGCCCAAGTCGCTCACCCTCGACCCGGGCACGGGCGACGCCACGATGATCCCTGCCAGCGGCGAATGCCCCATCGTCGACGGCAAGATCGGCGCACCGTACGCGAAGGGCAAGTCCAAGGAGACCCCACCCTGCGGCATCGTCTACAACCGCTCGTCCGAGGGGGCCACGTTCCCCCTCAAGGCCGCCCTCACGTGGGAGATCAGCTGGACGGGGACGGGACAGGACACTCCGGTCGGCATGCCCGACGGCACGATCGAGGTCGTCCAGGAGATCGCGGTCGAGGAAGTGCAGTCCATCAACCGATGAAC
The DNA here is from genome assembly GCF_043078805.1 of Streptomyces sp. NPDC015345. Lineage (NCBI taxonomy): Bacteria > Bacillati > Actinomycetota > Actinomycetes > Kitasatosporales > Streptomycetaceae > Streptomyces > Streptomyces sp. NPDC015345. The sequence continues at coordinate 995,018 of NZ_JBIBTX010000003.1, forward strand.
CCCGCGAACCGCGACAGGTGGCATGCGATCGTAGCCTTCGCGGTTCGCAGACCACCACCACCGGAACAGATGCGTCACGAGCAGTTGACCGGAGCATCGCTCCGCACAGAGCCGGCACCTTGCCAGGCCCAGCACGTCGATCCACACAGCACACGGGGGCTCAGATGAGCGAGCGCACGAGAGCCGATCTTGACATGATCAGGGAGTGCTCGGAATCGCTGTTCAGAATTCACCGCGAGTTCAAGGACAACAGCAACCCTGCGGACGATTACGGCAATGCTCTCGGCAGCGAAAAGCTCCGGGACATCTTCGACGACTTCTCGGAGACATGGAAGAAGACGCGCAAGAAGCTCATGAAGGACATAGAACAGCTGGCCAAGTTCACTGATACCGCGGCCGACACCTACGACAAGGTGGATCACGAACTGGCCGAGGCCCTTCGCAAGGCCCGCAAGGAAGCCAAGGGGAAGAAGTGAGTACGCGACCGACCGATTGGGAGCCGCTGCACGACGGTGACCCCGTCCCCGGCGATCCCTACGAAGTGGCGCGCCTCGGCAAGAAGCTGCGCGGCATGGCCGACGAGATAGACAAGCAGGCACGCAACATCAAGGCCCTGTCGTCCGTGGAGAGTTGGGACAGCGACGCCGGCCGTGGGTTCCATGAGATCGCTGACGGTACCGCCGGTCGTCTGAAGCGTTCGTTCGAGCGCTACGACGAGGCCGCCAAGGCCCTGGGCACCAAAGTCGTCGACGGCGGTGAGTCGAAGGAGTACGCGAGCGAACTCCACCGGGCTCAGAAGATCGCCGACAAGGCCCTGAAGGACTTCCGTGCGGTGGAGGGCGACCTCGGGGACACGGACACCCCGCTCAAGCCGTCCGGGGGCAAGCCCTCATCGGACATGTCGGACACGGAACGCGAACGTCTCGCCAAGAAGCGTTCCGCCGCGTTGAGCACTTTGGGTGACTGCCGACGCGAGATCGACCGCGCGAAGGAAATCCGCGACGATGCGGCCGACGCCGCCGCGAAACACATCAAGAACATCATCCATCACGACGGGGTGCGTGACCCCGGTGGAATCATGAACTTCCTGGCGGACTGGGCCGACAGATTCGCCAATCTCTCGGCGGTCTTCTCCATTCTCGCGGTCATCTGCGCGTTCGTCCCACCGTTGCAGGTGCTCCTCCCCGTGTTCACCGCCCTCGCGGTGATCACCAGCGCGGCCGCCCTGGCGGGACACGCGTACGACATGACAGCGCGCGGCGGCAAACTGAACCTGATGAAGCTGGGCCTCGACGTATTGGGCGTCATGCCCGGAGTGGGTGCGCTCAGAGGGTTCAGTGCGCTGAAGGGGCTCAAGGGGCTTTCCAGGCTCCGGGGCATCCGCTTCAGCGGGTCGGGCGCGGCGGGCGGCGTCACGGACAAGTTCTTCAACGGAATCGCCGTGAAGGTGGTGAACGGAGTTCTGACGAAGGCGGGGAAACCGGTCATCGCGGGCGAGCGTCTGACCGCGGGCATCAAGACCGGTGGTTTCGCCAGCGCGGTCTACAAGATCTTCACCGGCAAGGACGGGGCCAGCACCGGTGACCCCGGCGACCCCGCACCGCGCCCCAAGGGCACCACACCTCCCACTCCGCGGCCTTCTCCGCAACCGTCCCCGACCCCTTCTCCGGCGCCGTTCCACACCGCGCTGGCCCACTGACGCACGCCACCGCCCCAGCGAAGGAGACGATTGACATGGCTGACGAGACCGCACACGAACCCGGGGCGTGGGAGTACAGAGCGCGCGGGGGAATCGTCAGGAAGATGATCCCCGGCGAGGTCTTCGCGGCGGTCCCGGCGGCTCGTCAGGCCGCCGAGGCCGAGGGTCGCAGGCTGCGGTTCGACTTTCTGGACGACGAGGCCGTCCTCAAGATGCTGCGCCTGCGCCACATCGACGAGGCGCAGCTGACCAGTGCGGGAAAGAGGGCCGGCTACCCCTTGGCCCTCGTGCTCATGGGCCTCTTCGTCTACTGGGGAGGCTACGTACAGCACTGGGAGTCCAGTGAGAACCAGAAGCTCTTCTACGCGGGGGCAGGAGCCGTCGTCGGGCTCTTCGTCCTGTACTTCGTCGTGACGCTGATCCGCCAGTGGGGCAACCGCGCACGTCAGAAGGTCCGGGCCAGGGCGGCTGCCTACCGGAAGATCTCGCACATCGCCGCGGAAGGCGGGGCCGAGGTCCCGGCTTTCTATCCGCATTACGGTCCCTATACGTTCGCGGCCAACTTCCACCCCGACGCGGACGAGCTGGAGCTGCCCGAGAGGAACAAGTTCTGATGACCTCGGTGACGACCGGGACGGCGACCCCCGCGGTCACCTCCGCGGCCAACGGGGAACTGGTCCACGTCCGGTGGGTCATGCCCGAAGGCTTCTTCGAGCTGCCGACCGAGGCGGAGTCCCACGACGACCTCGCCGATCAGCTCATCGAGCTGGCAAAGAAGATCATGCCCAAGGGCACCCCGGACATGCAGTACCGGTGGGCCGCCTTGTGCGCCTCCACCTACGACGAGTTGGTCGACGCCGGAGTCCAGTACTCCGGGTTCGTCATCACCGAGGTGGACGGCGCACGCTGCACCGCCACGGTGAACGTCTCGCTCGTCGACATCGCGGAGGAGGCGCTGATCAGCCCGGTCTCCAGGACGGCGGAGGCCCTGCGCGGGCTGGGGCACGGTGACGTCTCCGAGGTCACCCTCCCCTGTGGGCCGGCCGTCTCGTGGATCGGTACGCGACAAGCGGCCATCGACGCCGCGCTGACCCCGTCCGGGGAGCAGGAGCCCTTCTGGAGCTCCTTCATCAATCTGCAAGTACCGCTCCGCAACGGCACAGCCGTCGTACTGGAGATGAGCACACCCACTCAGGAGGGCTGGGACGTCTTCTCCTCGATGTTCGCGGGGGTGGCGAAGAGCCTGCGCCTGTTCGACGCCGACGGCACGCTGATCGACACCAGGGGCACCCCTTTGGAGACCGACAGGTGACCGGCTCGCCACGCGCTCCCCATGAGTCCGCGTGCCTGGAAGAACCTCCCGAGGACTACCAGTTGCTCGTCCCCCGGGACTGGTTCCGCATCGACCTCACGCTCGACCGCTGGCGCCCACAGCTGAAGAAGTTCGTCGATCAGCAGGCCGCGCGCCGCCGCATGTCCGAGGAGGCCAGGCAGGGCCTGTGGACCGCCCTGCGCAACACCGCGGAGAGCGGTGCGGCTCACGGTGCGCTGGAGGTCTTCCTCCGGTCGGAGGCCACCACTGACGCGGCGACACCGGCCACTCTCCTGGTTTCCCCGCTCCCGTTGTCCGGAGTCCCGCACACCGAACCTTCGGAGCTGGGGGACTCCCTCGCCGCCCGCAGGGGCAGCGGCGCAGAGGTCACCCTGGTGGATCTCCCCGCCGGGAAGACGGTCCGTGTCAGTTCGACGACGACGCTGGACCTGTATGTCCAGATGCCCGGCGGAGCCGGGTACCTGCTGCTGGCGTTCTCCGTGCCCGTGAGCGGCGTCGAGAGTTCCATGGGCGAGCTGTGTGAGGCCATCGCGCACTCGTTGCGGTGGGTGCGCCCTGCCCGGAAGGGCGCCACGTGAACCGGGGCTGCCCGGACGGCTCGGTTGAGGTCTGCACGGCGGAGGGGCGACGGAATGACCTCCGTCGCCCCTCTCGAACGGCAGACCGCTTCCGCTACTTCCGCGCGGCCTTGCCCAGCTCGTCATCGATCTGCTCGTACTTGTCCGCGGCGTTGGTCAGGTAGTCGCCCATGCCGTCCAGGCCCTCGAGGGTCTTCTTCGCGCCCTCGACGAAGTCGTCGAAGTTCTCGTCGAACGCCTTCGAGGCGCTCTTGGTGACGAAGCCCGTCTCGACGAGGTTCTTGATGTACTTCTTCAGGCCGTCCAGCTTCTCGTTGAGCTTGTCCTTCTCCTTGACCACGTGCTTGGCCGCATCACGCATGTCCTGATATGTGACATCAAGGTCCTTGGCCATGAGGCTCTCTCCTAATCAACTCGCCGCAGGGCCAACCCCCGTGGCTCCCGTAAGACGGATGCGAGACGGATGATGTGATCGTCCGCTCTTGCGCCAGCAGCTTACGGGTGAGGCGAACGGGAACGCAGCCCGGTTGAGTCACAGGTCTGCTATGACGGCGCGCCCGGTTCCGGTATGAGCCGGTGCACAGGGCGTTGCCTGTGGGAAGGGTGGAGCGGCTATCGTCACAGCCATTGTCCAGCTCCGGGGAGGACCGTCGTGCGCCTGACTCTGACCGTCGTCGATCCGTTCGGCGGAGGCTCCGCCGACGTGGTCCTCGACGCCGATCCCGAGTCCACCGTGCGGGACATCGCGGTGGAACTGGCCCGGCAGGTCGGCCACAGCGGTGCGCAGGTCATCCCCATCGGACACGGTCAGCAGACGCCCGCCGGCGGTGCCCCGGTGATCTACGTGGACGGGTACGCGGTCGATCCGACGGCCACCGTCGTCACCTCGCCGCTGCGCGAGGGCGCCGTCGTCAGTCTCGACGACCCGGCGGGCTGTCTGCCGGGCGAGCCCTCCGGTCTGGTCGAGCTGCGCGTCGCCAGTGGGCCCTCCGCGGGGTCCGTGCACCGGCTCGGGATCGGGCGCTACGACATCGGCAGCGGGCCCGCCTCGTACGTCCGTATCGACGATCCGGAGATGCCCGCCCGCGCCCTGACGTTGTCAGTTGCAACTGATGGCACCTGCCAAGTCACGCTGCACGGGGAGGAGAAGGACAAGGAGGGCGTAACCCTCGACGGCGAGCCGTTCGGCGTGGAGAAGGAAGAGCCCGAACCGGCCGGGGCGACCCCGCCCGAGGGAGAGTCCAAGAAGGACCGGAAGGCGCGGGAGAAGCGGGAGAAGCAAGAGCGCAAGGAGTGGAAGGAGCGCAAGGAGGCGCGGGCGAAGGCCCGTGCGAAGGGGCGGCTCGATACGGTGCCGTGGCCCCTCGGCGCCCAGATAGCCCTCGGCAACACCCTCCTCGAACTCACGCGCTACTCCCCTCCGAACGCCGCCCTGAAGTGGTCCGAGGACGGCGCCGGCCTCGACTACAACCGGCCCCCGCGGCTGCGGCCGCCCGAGCGGCAGACGACCTTCCGGCTGCCGTCCCCGCCAAGGGAGTTCGAGGCGCGCCCGCTGCCCTGGCTGATGGCGCTGTTCCCGCTGGTCGGTGCCGTCGTCGCCGCGATGATCTTTGATCGCTGGTACTACCTGATCATGGCGGGGCTCAGCCCGATCATGCTCTTCGGCAACTACTTCATGGACAAGAAGCACGGGCGCAAGTCCCATGCGAAGCAGGTCAAGGAGTACAAGGAGACCAAGGCGCGGATCGAGAAGGACGCGCGGGACGCGCTGGTCGCCGAGCGGATGGACCGGCGTCAGGCCATCCCCGACCCCGCGGCCGTCCTCGCGCTCGGCACCGGGCCCCGCACCCGCCTGTGGGAGCGGCGGCGGACCGACGCCGACCATCTGCTCCTGCGCTTCGGCACCGGCCGGCTGCCCTCCGAGGTCGTCCTCGACGACCCGGAGAAGGACGACCACCGGCGCCAGGTGACGTGGCACATCGAGGACGCGCCCGTCGCGCTGCCTCTGAAGGGCCTCGGCGTCATCGGCATCGCCGGACCCGACGACTCCGCGGCCGCGCTCGGCCGCTGGGCGGTGGCCCAGGCCGCGACGCTGCACAGCCCGATGGACGTGCAGTTCTACGTCCTGACCGAGAACTCCGCCAGGGAGAGCTGGGACTGGGTGCGCTGGCTGCCGCACGCGCGGCCGTCGGGCGGGCAGGACGTCAACGTACTCATCGGCACGGACGCCGAGACCGTCGGCGCCCGCATCGGTGAGCTGACGCAGATCCTCGACGCGCGTCTGAAGGCCCTGGAGGAGAACAGGGGCCAGGGCGCGAACTTCGCCGACCCCGACATCGTCGTGGTGTGGGACGGGGCGCGGCGGCTGCGTTCCCTGCCCGGTGTGGTGCGGCTGCTGCGCGAGGGCCCTTCCGTGGGCATGTACGCGCTCTGCCTCGACACCGAGGAACGGTTCCTGCCGGGTGAGTGCCTGGCCTTCGTCGTCGCCGAGCCGAAGCCTCGAGAACTCACCGGTGTCCCGGCCGCGGCGGGACGTGCTCTCGCCGCCCCGCCGCAGGGCGGCGTGCCCCGGCCGCCCGCAGGTGGCGGCTTCCCGTCCTTCCAGGCGTGGCACAGCACCGCACCCGACCCCGGCCAGGCCGGCGCACCGCGCGAGCTGCGGCTGCGCGTCGAGATGGCGGGCGCCGAGCGCCTGAAGGACGTACGCCCGGACTTCGTGTCGCCCTCCTGGTGCCTGCGTCTGGCGCGGGCCGTCTCGCCGCTGCGCGACATCAGCGGGGAGACGGAGGACTCCGCCCTGCCGGCGTCCAGCCGACTGCTCGACGTGCTCCAGCTGGAGCCGCCGACGCCCGGCGCGATCACGGCACGCTGGCAGGCGGGCGGCCAGTCGACGATGGCGGTCATCGGTGAGTCGTACGACGGTCCGTTCGGCATCGACATGCGCAAGGACGGCCCGCACGGCCTGATCGCCGGTACGACCGGTTCCGGTAAGTCGGAACTGCTCCAGACGATCGTGGCGGCCCTCGCCGTGGCCAACACACCCGAGAACATGACGTTCGTCCTCGTCGACTACAAGGGCGGGTCCGCGTTCAAGGACTGTGTGAAGCTGCCGCACACCGTCGGCATGGTCACCGACCTCGACGCGCACCTCGTCGAGCGCGCCCTCGAATCACTGGGCGCCGAGCTGAAGCGGCGCGAGCACATCCTCGCCGACGCCGACGCGAAGGACATCGAGGACTACCAGGACCTCGTGCGGCGCGATCCGTCGCACCCGCCCGTGCCCCGGCTCCTCATCGTCATCGACGAGTTCGCCTCCATGGTCCGTGACCTGCCGGACTTCGTCACCGGGCTCGTCAACATCGCCCAGCGGGGCCGTTCGCTCGGCATCCACCTGCTCCTCGCCACGCAGCGGCCCTCCGGCGTCGTCTCCCCCGAGATCCGCGCCAACACCAACCTCCGCATCGCGCTGCGCGTGACCGACGGCGGCGAGTCCAGTGACGTCATCGACTCCCCCGAGGCCGGGCACATCAGCAAGAGCACCCCGGGCCGCGCCTACGTGCGTCTCGGGCACGCCTCGCTCGTGCCCTTCCAGTCGGGACGCGTCGGTGGCCGCCGGCCCGGCGCCGCCGACCCGACGGCGCTCGCGCCCTGGGTCGACGCTTTGGACTGGTCGGCGCTCGGCCGCGCCTCGCTGGTGAAGCCGAAGGCCGAGGCCCGCGAGGAGGAGGAGATCACCGACCTGAAGGTCCTGGTCGACACCATCATCGAGGCCAACCGGACCCTCGGCATCCCCGCCCAGCACAGCCCGTGGCTGCCCGCGCTCGGCGAGACCCTGCTGCTCGACGAGATCCCGCTCCCCGCGGCCCGCACGGCGCCCGGCTCCCTCGCGCCCGCCGCGTACGGCATCGAGGATCTGCCCGCCGACCAGGCGCGCCGCCCGGTCGTCGTGGACTTCGCGACCTTCGGCCACCTGATGATCGGCGGCGCCCCGCGCTCCGGCCGCTCCCAGGTGCTCCGTACCATCGCGGGCTCCCTGGCGCGCACGCACTCCAGCGCCGACGTCCACCTGTACGGCATCGACTGCGGCAACGGCGCGCTCAACGCGCTGACCCGGCTGCCGCACTGCGGCGCCGTCGTCGGCCGCAACCAGACCGAGCGGGTCGTCCGGCTCATCAACCGGCTCAAGGGCGAACTGACCCGACGCCAGGACCTGCTGGCCGACAAGGGCTACGCGGACATCGGCGAACAGCGGGCCGACGCCGCCGAGGACGAGCGGCTGCCGCACCTCGTCGTACTGCTCGACCGGTGGGAGGGCTGGCTGCCCACGCTCGGCGAGATCGACCACGGTTCGCTCACCGACGAGATCACGACGATCATGCGGGAGGGCGCGAGCGTCGGCATCCACATGGTGATGACGGGTGACCGGCAGATCCTGGTGGGCCGCATCTCCTCCCTCACCGAGGACAAGTACGGCCTGCGCCTCGCGGACCGCTCCGACTTCTCGATGCTCGGCATCCCCGCCCGTAAGGTCCCCGAGGAGATCCCGCCGGGCCGCGCCTTCAGGAACGAGACGGGTACGGAGACGCAGTTCGCGCTGCTCTCCGGCGACGTCACCGGTCAGGGGCAGGCCGCCGCCATCGCCGCGATCGGTGAGCAGGCCGCGGCCCGCGACGCCGATGTGCCGCGCCACCGCAGGCCGTTCCGCGTGGACACGCTGCCGAGCCGCATCTCCTTCGAGGAGGCGTGGGAGCTGCGCGACCCGGAGGCCTCGCGCTCCAAGCTGTGGGCGCTGGTCGGCATCGGCGGCGACGAGGTCATGGGGTACGGGCCGGACCTCGCGGAGGGCGTGCCCGCCTTCGTCATCGCCGGTCCGGCCAAGTCGGGGCGCTCCACGGTGCTGATGAACATGGCGCGGTCGTTCCGCGCCCAGGGCGTACGCCTCATCGTCGCCGCCCCGCGCCAGTCGCCGCTGCGTGAGCTGGAGGGCACGGAGGGCGTGCTGAAGGTCTTCACCGGTGACGACATCGACGAGGACGAGTTCGAGGAGCTGATCGAGGAGGCGGACGCGTCCCGGGAGGACCCGGTGGTCGTCCTCATCGACGACGCCGAGATGCTGGAGGACGCCGACGCCGCGAGCCAGTTCAAGCGGATCATCCAGCGCGGCGCCGACCAGGGCCTCGCGATGGTCCTCGCCGGTGACGAGGAGGACGTGTGCAGCGGCTTCTCGGGCTGGCAGGTCGAGGCGAAGAAGGGCCGCCGCGGGATCCTGCTCTCCCCGCAGGACAGCTCCAGCGGTGACCTCATCGGTCTGCGGATCTCGCGCAGTGTGGTCGGCGGTCCGGTGGCACCGGGCAAGGGCATGCTGCACCTGGGCAATGGCGAACTGGCCACGCTGACGACACCGTTGTAGGGGCGGGGCTCATGGAGGCCCCGCGCTCCGTGGGCTTCGCCCGCATGTGGCCGTCTGCCTGCTCGTGGGGTCCGCGGCGCTCGTCCTCGGCCCCATTCGCCGGGCCGGTGAGATGTGGCGCGGGCGCCGCCGCAAGCCGCGTTCGGCGCTCTGGACCGTTGCGGCGCTTCCGGGCGCGGGCGCGGCGCTGCGACTTTCCTGTGCCTGGTCGTGGCCGGGTGGCTGTACGACGTGCGTGCCCAGTGGCGCGAGCGCCTCCTCACTCCACCCGAGCCAGCCGCGCCCTCGGATCCCCCGCGTCCGGATCGTCCGACGTGTACGTGAGGTTCTTGCCGTCGGGGCGGAGGTGGACCGTGTGGGGCGTCTGCGCGCACTGGCCGCCGTTCGACGGGGCGCCCTTGCCCGTCGCCACCAGTTCCTTCTCCGTGGCCGACTTCAGGGTGAGTACGTCCTCGCAGGTGTTGCCGATCAGGTCGTGCTGTACGACCGTGCCGACCCGCCCGCCCGGCTTCGCCTGGCGCAGGGTGACCTCGAAGGTGCCGAGGGGGATCGTGCCGCCGCTCGCCGCCGCCTTGCCGCGCCATGTACCGAGGTAGGACGGCGGGACCTTGCCGGTGGCCGGCCCGGTGGGGCTGGGCGCGCCCGTCGCCGCCGGGGGCCGGGTCGTTCCGTCCGCGTTGTCCGAGGCGTGGTCGTCGCCGGGCAGCATCCCGAAGACGAACGCCGAGCCCACCGTGACGGCGGCCATCACCCCGGCCACGGCGAGGGCCACCGTGCAACTCACCTTGCGGCCGCGTCCGTCCGGACCTTCGGGCGCCGACGTCGCGGCCACCGAGACGGAGAGCGAGTGCCTGGGGGCCGCGGGAGGCGCGGTGGGCCCGGTGGGCGCGTGGGAGTCGCCGTACGAAGGGTCGGGCGGCCCGAATCCCGCGCCGTCCGAGGGCGGTGCGGGCAATCCTTCCGGCGGCGCGTCGAAACCTCCCCGCACCGCCACGGAGTCGAACGACACCGGCCCGGACGCCGCGTCCGGCGATGCCGCCCCCGCCCCCGTGTCCAGGTCAAGGAGCCGTACCGCGCCGCGGCTCACCCGCTCCACCACGGGCCCCGGCAGCCACCCGGCCGCCACGAGCCGGGCGGCGCCCTCAGGGGCGAGGCGGCGGGCCAGGTCCTCGGGGGCGGGCCGCGCGGCCGGGTCCTTGGCGAGGCAGGCGGCGGCGAGGTCCCGTACACCGCCGTCGAGGGCGCCGAGCTCCGGCTCCTCGTGGACCACCTTGTAGAGCAGCGCGGCCGACGAGTCGCCGGAGAAGGGTGACTGCCCCGTCGCCCCGTAGACCAGGACGGCCCCCAGGGAGAAGACGTCCGCCGCGCCCGTGACGCCCTTGCCGAGGATCTGCTCGGGTGCCATGTAGCCGGGCGAGCCGACGGAGACGCCGGTGGCGGTGAGCGAGGCCGTGCCGTCGGTGGCGCGGGCGATGCCGAAGTCGATGAGACGTGGCCCGTCGAGAGTGAGCAGGACGTTCGAGGGCTTCACGTCCCGGTGGACGAGCCCGAGGCCGTGCACGTGCGCCAGCGCCTCGGCGAGGCCCGCGCCGAGGACGCGTACGGAGTGGGCGGGCAGCGGGCCGCCCTCGCGGACCGCCTCGGTGAGCGAGGGGCCGGCCGCGTACCCCGTGGCGACCCACGGCACGGCGGCGTCCGGGTCGGCGTCCAGGACGGGCGCCGTCCAGTCGCCGCCCACCAGGCGGGCCGCCTCGACCTCGTTCCGGAAGCGGGCGCGGAACTCCTCGTCGAGCGCGAAGTGCGGGTGCACGATCTTGACCGCGACGGTGCGGCCGCCCTCGCTGCGGCCCAGATAGACGCGGCCCATGCCGCCCGAACCGAGCCGGCCGAGCAGCCGGTAGGGACCGATCACGGTGGGTTCGCCGGCTTCGAGCGGACGCATGTCGTTGGCCTCCCCCCGGCGCGCCACCGGACATCCCCCGGGCATCCACCGGACATCCCGCGCGCCTTACCACTGCGGATCAGCGTAGTGCGCGTGCGGCGCGGGCAGCGGCCCCGCACGCATTCCCGCCGATAACCGCGGAGCGGGCGGCAACAGCCGCCCCACCAATTACCACCCGCTGTTCATCGGAGCGATACCGGTGCGCAATCCGGACGCCGAGAACTATCCGGACGTCAAGCGCTATCAAGAACTATTACGACGCCTGCGCCGCTCATGGCGGCGGCGATATCCCGCGGTGAACGAAACCGGCCGATGGCCGAAGGACGGTCGCCCCCGATTTCGTCACCGCCTCCCCCCACCGGACCACCGGTCAGGCCTCCAGCAGCCGTACGTCGACATCCGCCGGGAAGCCCGTCGTCGGGCCGACCCGGCGGGCGAACTCGGTGACGCCCTCCAGCTGCGCGGCACCGAAGCGGAAGTCCAGCGTCGTGAAGTACCGCTCCAGGACCTCGGCGTCGAAGGACTCCCAGCGGGCGGCCTGCTCGGCGACCTTCGTGACCTCCTCGAGGGAGAGGTCGCGGGAGGAGAGGAAGGCCTGGTGCACCTGGCGCACCACCTCCGGCTCACGTTCCGCGTAGTCGCGCCGGGCGGCCCAGACGGCGAAGACGAACGGCAGGCCCGTCCACTCCTTCCACATCTGGCCCAGGTCGTAGACGTCGAGCCCGAGCCGGGGCGCGTCGATCAGATTCGCGCGCAGCGCGGCGTCGCCGATGAGGACGGCGGCGTCCGCCTCCCGCATCATCAGGCCCAGGTCGGGCGGGCAGGAGTAGTAGTCGGGCCGTACGCCGTACCGCTCGGCGAGCAGCAGCTGCGCGAGCCGTACGGATGTGCGCGAGGTCGAGCCGAGCGCGACGCGCGCCCCGTCAAGCTGGTCCAGCGGCACCTGCGAGACGATCACGCAGGACATGACGGGGCCGTCGCAGCCGACCGCGAGGTCGGGGAAGGCGACGAGGTCGTCCGCGTTCCTGAGGAACTCGACGAGGGTGACGGGGGCGATGTCGAGCTCGCCCCGCACGAGCTGCTCGCTGAGCTTCTCGGGGGTGTCCTTCGTCAGCTCGAAGTCGAGGAGCGTCCCGGTCCGTGCGAGCCCCCAGTACAAGGGCATGCAGTTCAGGAACTGGATGTGGCCGACGCGCGGCCGAGGAGTGCGACGGGAGTCGGGCAGCTGTTCGGCGCCTGCCCCCGCAAAGGCGTCCAGGGGAGAATTGTCCACATCGGGGAGGCTAGCCCCCGTGCGGTACGGTGCAGGCGCCGGGTCCCTTCCGCGTCCTGTCAACCCCCTCGGGAGTCCCTTCAAACCTCCGGGTGACGTGATCTTTGCCCCCTATTGCATTCCCCTGCCTGCGTGCTAAGCTCGCCGCAAGTTGCAGTTTGGTTTCCCTTGCAGTACAGAGCCTGCGGAGCATGTGACCCCGTAGGCTCTCGTCTTTTTCAGACTTATGCAGTTGTTTTAACAATCGCTGGTTCTGGAGCAGGGCAACCCTTTGGCCCAAGGAGGGCTTATGGCTACCGGAACCGTGAAGTGGTTCAACGCTGAAAAGGGCTTTGGATTCATCGCCCAGGAAGGCGGCGGCCCGGACGTCTTCGTCCACTACTCCGCGATCAACGCGAACGGCTTCCGCTCCCTCGAGGAGAACCAGGCCGTCAGCTTCGACGTGACGCAGGGCCCGAAGGGTCCGCAGGCGGAGAACGTCACCCCGATGTGATCGGGCGCCTCACCTGAGTGGGGCGTGTGATTCGCTCCGGTGACTTGATCCGGACATGGATGCAGTACCCAAGGAGCCCTGCTCCTCCGCGCGAGCGGAGGAAGCGGGGCTCCTGCCTTTTCCCCGGGCCGTCCCTGGTCACGGACGAGTCAGACGTGCTGCATGACCAGCACGAACGTCGTGCCGGGCTCCAGGGCCCGGTAGAGATGCGGCACGTCCCCCCGGTACGACATGTAGTCCCCGGCGGCCAGCTCCACCGTCTCCTCGCGTGGGCCCGCGAGGAGACGGCCCGTGCTGATGACGATGTGTTCGACCGAGCCCGGGATGTGCGGTTCGGACTCGCGCGCCGCCCCCGGCTCCATCGCCCCGTGGTAGATGTCGCGCCGCGCGCCGGTCGGGCCCGCCGAGAGCAGTGTGCCCACGTACGGCGCGTCCTCGGCCCGCATGGACGGGCCCTCACCCGCGCGGATCACGGTCACCGCCGGGGCGGGTGACTCCACGAGCACGCTGAACGGCACGCCGAGCGCCACGGCCAGCGCCCAGAGCGTCTCGATGCCGGGGTTGCCGGTGGCCGCCTCCAGCTGGGAGAGCGTGGACTTCGCGATACCGGCGCGTTTGGCCAGTTCGGAGAGGGAGATCCCGGCTTTCGTGCGCTCACGGCGCAGGGCCGCGGCGACCCACTCGCGCGGCAGGCGGGACCCTTCGGTCGTCACGTCGTCGGCTCCTGTCTCTCTCCTGAATTCCGGCATGCCCGAGCCCTCATCGTCTCCGGGACGCACCGTTCGCTACAGCGGACCATCCGTTCGCCTTGACGAACGACGAGCCCACACTTCATCCTACGACGCATGCGTTCGTCACACCGAACAGATCAACCGTCAAATCGAACGGACGATGGCTCCGAGGCAGCCTCCTCCGGTCTCGTCCGCCTCTCCGACCTCCCGCCCGGCGTCCTGCGCGACATCGCCCTCGTCTGGCTCGCCGACGCCGTCGTCGGCGTCTCCTTCGGCGCGATCGCCGTCGGGGGCGGCCTCCCGCTATGGGTGCCGGTTCTGATGTCGCTGCTCGTGTACGCGGGCTCCGCCCAGTTCAGCGCGGTCGGTCTGCTCACCGCGGGCGGCGGCCCCGTCGCCGCGGCGGCGACCGGACTGCTGCTCAACTCCCGTACGGCGGCGTTCAGCCTGGCCCTCGCCGAGGACCTCGGCCGCTCCTGGACGGCTCGGCTGATCGGCGCGCACCTCATCACCGACGAGACGGCCGCCTTCGTCCTCGCCCAGAGCGGCCGCCGGCAGCGCAAGGCCGCCTTCTGGATATCCGGCATCGGCCTGTTCGCGGCGTGGAACCTCAGCGTCCTCGCGGGCGCCCTCGCCGGTTCCGCCCTCGGTGACACGGACCGCCTTGGACTCGACGCCGCGTTCCCCGCGGTGCTGCTCGCCCTGGTGCTGCCCGCGCTGCGCGGCGACAGCGCGGCCCGGCGCGCCTCGGCCGCCGGCGCGGTGATCGCCGTGGCCGCGGCCCCGCTGCTGCCCGCCGGGGTGCCGGTGCTGCTCGCCCTGCTCGGCCTCCTCGCGGCGCGCCGCGGGCCGCGCCGTCCCCGCACGACCACTTCCGGGAGCGCCTCGTGAACGCCACGCTCGCCTGTGTCCTCGTCCTCGCCGCCGGGACGTACGCCTTCCGGCTGGCCGGGCCCGTACTGCACGGCCGCGTCGAACTGCCCGCCCGGGTGCAGGAGTTGCTGACCGTGGGGGCCACGGTGCTGCTCGTCGCGCTGCTCGCCACGGGGGCGCTCACGCAGGGCCAGGAGTTCGCGGGCTGGGCGCGGCCGGCGGGTGTCGTGGTCGGCGGTGTCCTTGCCTGGCGCCGGGCGCCCTTCGCGGTGGTCGTGGTGGGCGCGGCGGCGGCGACGGGGCTGTTGCGGCTGGCGGGGGTGGCCTAGGGCCTGTCTGACAATTCCCGTCGTCGCCCGGAGGGCGGCCTCGCGGCGTCAGGTGCGTGCTCTCGGCGTGCCGGGCGTAGGGCCTCGTACTGGATGTACTTGGCTCTGCGCCCGGTGCGGCGAGAGTGCGTGCATGGCGTCGCGAGGCAGGCGGGAATTGTCAGACAGGCCCTAGCCCGGACCCGACGAGGCGGCGCCGCCGTACAGCCCCTCCACCACGTCCGCGTACCGCTCGGTGACCGCCCGTCTGCGCACCTTCAGGCTCGGCGTGAGCAGGCCGCCCTCCACCGTGAAGTCCTCGTCGAGTACGGCGAACGCGCGCAGCCGGGCCGGGCGCGAGACCGTGGCGTTGGCGGCGTCCACGGCCTCCTGGACGAGGGCCCGGACCCGGGGGTCGCGGGAGAGCGGCCGGGTCAGGGTCACGCCCTCGCGCGCGGCCCAGCCGGTGACCTCCTCCGTGTCCAGGGTGATCAGCGCCACGGGGTACGGGCGGTGGTCGCCGACCATCACGGCGCGGGAGACGAACCGCGAGTTCTGGACGGCGAGTTCGCTGAGCGACGGCGTGAGGTTCTTGCCCGCGGAGGTGATGATGAGGTCCTTCTTGCGGCCGGTGATCGTGAGGTAGCCGTCCTCGTCCAGCTTCCCCAGGTCTCCGGTGTGCAGCCAACCGTCGTCGTCGAGGGCGGCGCGCGTGGCATCGGGGTCGCCGTGGTAGCCGGTGAAGACCATGGGGCCCCGGGCGAGGACCTCGCCGTCCTCGGCGATCCGGATCTCGGCGCCGTCCACGGGCCGGCCGACGGTGCCGTACCGCACGGCTCCCGGCACGTTGAGGGTGAGGACCCCGGCCGACTCGGTCATGCCGTACCCCTCGAAGACGGGGACGCCGCAGGCCCGCAGGAAGTCGACGGTGTCCGGCGCGATGGGCGCGCCGCCGGTCAGCGCCCGCCTGACCCGGCCGCCGAGCGCCTGCCGGACCAGGCTGTAAAGAGCCTTGTCGGCCTCTTCGTACGCGTCCCGCAGCCCGGGCGGCAGCCTGCCCTCGGCGGCCAGGACCCCGATGCGGATGGCCTCCTCGAAGCGTCTGCGTCCGCCCTGGTGCGCCTCGGCCAGGGACAGCACGACCGAGCGCACCTTCTCGAAGAGGCGGGGCACGGACGGCAGATGGGTGGGCCGCGCCTCGGCGAGTTCGGCCACGACGTCCTCGACGCGCCCGCCGAAGAAGGTCAGCTCGCCGCCCTGGAGGAGCGTCGTGAACTCGATGAGCTGGGCGAGGAGATGGGCGAGCGGCAGGTAGAGGTACGTGGAGTCGCCGGGGCCGCCGTCGACGACCGGCACGGTGGCGCGCTGCACGGCGAGCAGGTTCCCGTGCGTGAGCAGGCAGCCCTTGGGCAGGCCCGTGGTGCCGGAGGTGTAGATGATGGTGGCCGGGTCCGCCGCCGCCCGCCCTCGTGCGCTCTCCAGGAGGGCTTCGTCCGAGGCGGCAGGTCCGCCGCCCGGCTGCGTCAGCGGCACCACCTGCCGCACCCCGGGCAGCCGCCCCTTCCCCCGCAGCCGTTCGACCTTCGCCGTCTGCGCCTCGTCCTCGCAGAGCACCACTGCGGCGCCCGAGTCGTCCAGGACCCACGCGACCTCGTCGTCGCCCGCCGTCGGATAGACCGGCACGACGACCGCGCCCGCCGCGAACGCGCCGAAGTGGGCGCACGTCCACTCCGGGCGGGTCTCCGCGAGGATCGCCACGCGGTCGCCGGGGCGCACGCCGAGCGCGATCAGGGCGCGGCCCAGGCGGCGCGCGGCGTCCCGCAGACCGGTGTAGGAGAGCGTGGTCCACGCCCCGTCGCGCCGGTACCGCAGGGCGGGCAGCGTGCCGTACCGTTCGGCCGCCCACTCGGCCAGCATGCTCAAGGTTTCCGGCAGTTCGGACGGCTTCACGGCGTTGTTCCGCGTCTGCTCCATGCGTACGACGCTAGGGAGCGCACCCCGCGTACGGGATGACCCGAAACGTCAGCGGCACCGGCCTGGGCGCTCAGCGCGGCGGGCGCTACCGTCGTGTACATGGCCAGGCGGACGATCACCGTGCACCATGTGCGGGCCGTGCTGCGCGGCGCACAGCGGCATGGCCTGGACACCGTGCCGCTGCTGCGGGAGGCCCAGATCCCGCCGCTGCTCCTCGGCGACGACCGGGCGCGGGTCACGGCCCCGCAGTTCGCGCGGCTCTTCCGGGAGCTGTACCGCGCCACGCAGGACGAGTTCCTCGGCCTCGGCTCCGCCGTCAGCAGGCCCGGCACCTTCGCCATGATGTGCCACGCCTCGCTGGGCTGCGCCGACCTCGGAGCGGCGGTGCGGCGCGGCGCCACGTTCTACGGGCTCTTCCCCGGCGGCCCCGACCTGAGCCTGGAACGCCCCGGCCCGGAAGCCGTGTTCGGCGTCCGCAGCGACCTCGAAGAGGACTACTTCCTCGCCGAGTGCCTCCTCATCATCTGGCACCGCCTGTGCAGCTGGCTCATCGGCCGCCGCATCCCGCTGCGCTGGGCCGAGTTCCGGCATCCGCCGCCCCCGCACCGGGACGAGTACGAGATGCTCTTCGGCTGCCCCGTGCGGTTCGGGGCGGAGCGCACCGGTGCCGGGTTCCCCGCGCACTGGCTGGACGCGCCGCTGGTCAGGGACGAGGCGGCGCTGGACGAGATGCTGCGCCGCGCGCCCTTCGAGCTGCTCAGCCGCCGCGAGTACGGCACGACGGTCGCCGAACAGGTGGGCCGCGCCCTCGCGCGGTCCCTGCGCTCCTCGCCCCGCCTCCCCTCGCTGGGCGAGATCGCGGCGCGGCTCGCGGTGAGCCCGGCGACGCTGCGCCGCCGCCTCGCCGAGGAGGCCACGTCATACCAGCGGCTGAAGGACGCGGTGCGGCGGGACGCGGCGATCGCGGGCCTCGCGGAGGGCGGCGAGCCGATCGCCGAACTGGCGGCGCGGCTCGGCTTCTCCGAGGACACCGCCTTCCACCGGGCGTTCCGCCGCTGGACGGGGACGACGCCGGGCGCGTACCGCACGGAGAGGGAACGACAGCCTCGCGGGACCCCGCCGCGCTACGGCTCGTCGCGGGACGGCGGGACGTCGAGGGGCGGGGCGTCGAGGGGTCCGGTGTCGGCGGGGGACGCGTCGCTCGGCGGGGCGGCGCCGGGGACACCCGCGTCCGCCTGAGACGCACCCGGTTCACGCACCGACCCGTTCACCGCCGCCCCGCCCTCGGCCTCCCCCTCCAGCCTGCCGAGCCGCCTGCTGGTGCGGCCGAGAGCGATCAGGACGGTGATCAGCGAGGCGGGTGTCTCCCCAATGCGCCGCGTGTACCGCACGGCTTCCGTGTACGAGGCGTGGGCCTGCGGCAGCATCTCCTGCGATGCGTAGGCGTCGCCGATGTCCTTGAGGACGGTCGCGTACCAGCCGGGGTCGCTCTCGCCGTCGATCAGGGCGAGCACGGCCTGATAGGCGGCCACCGCGTCGGCGTACGCCCCTTCGAGCCCGAGGCGGCCCAACTCCTCGTGGCTGAGGCCCATGTTGTGCAGTACGGCGGCCCGCCGCTCGGTGTCCGCGATCTTCGGGACCTGCCCGGCCAGCCGCTCCAGGACCTCGCGCGCCTCGGCGGCCTCGCCCATCGAGGCCAGGGTGTTGGCGAGGGCGGTCATCGTGGTGGCGAGGTCGCCGGGGTTGTCGGCACGCTCCTTGTACGAGACGGCCTGCCGGAAGTGCTCGGCGGCCTCCTTGAAATCCTGGGCGTCGCGGTAGGTGTCGGCGATGTCGTGCAGGATGACGCCGTAGACCCCCGGCGAGGCCTCGGGGTCGGTCAGGTCGCGCGCCTCGCGGAAGCACTCAAGTGCCTGCTCGAACCGTGCGGGCCGGCGTGGACTGTTCGCTTCCGGCATGGTGGGTCTCCGTTCGGCGTCGGATGGTCGGTCCGTTCCCGGCGCGCGGCACGGCGGCGCCCCCTTCGTCAAAGTAGCGCCGCGCCCGTGCGCCGGATACCTGCGAGCCGAGGTCAACGAAGCTGAGCGTCCCGGTCAGCCCTCCGCTCCCCCGTGTGTCACTACGGTCGAGGCCGCACATCCCACCCCTCACGGACAGTTGGGAGAGCCGCATGCGCATACGCACCAGCCTCAGAGGACCGTGGGTCGCGGCGGCCGCGGTGGTCGCCCTCGGCCTGTCGGCCGTCGTCCCGCTCGGCACCGCCCACGCGAAGGAGAGCGGCCCGGCCGCCCCCGGCGACATCGTGCGCTCGGAGCCGAGCGCCTTCCACCCCCTGCCGGGCCAGCCGACGAACACCCGGGCCTGGAAGATCCACTACCGCTCGACCACGGCCACGGGCGAGCCCACCACCGTGTCGGGCACGGTCGTCGTGCCCCAGGACGGCAGGACGGGCCCGCGCCCTCTGATCACGTACGCCGTGGGGACGGTCGGCGTCGGCGACCACTGCGCGCCCAGCGCGAACTTCCCGAAGGGGACCGCCCTCGAAGCCAACCTCATCCAGCAGCTCACCCTGCGCGGCTGGGCGGTGGCCGTCACCGACTACGAGGGCCTCGGCACCCCAGGCGACCACACCTACACGGTGGGCCGCTCGGCCGGTCACGCCATGCTCGACGCGGCCCGCGCCGCGATCCGCCTCCCCGAGGCGGGACTCGGCGAGGACACACCCGTCGGGATCATGGGCTACTCGCAGGGCGGCCAGGCCTCCTCGTGGGCGGCCGAGCTGCACGGTTCGTACGCACCCGAGCTCGACGTCAAGGGCACGGCGACCGGCGGCGTACCCGGCGACCTGATGAAGGTGGCGGACTTCAACGACGGTTCGTACGGCTCGGGGCTGATCTTCATGGCGGCGATCGGCCAGAACGCGGCGTTCCCCGAACTGCGCCTCGACTCCTACCTGAACCCGCTCGGCAGGACACTCGTCGGCGCCATGAAGAACACCTGCGTGGCGGACGGCGCGGTGCTCGGCTCCTTCAAGACGATCGACTCGATGACCACGAAGAACCCGCTCGACGAGCCGGACTGGCGGCAGCGGCTGAAGGAGTCGCGGGTCGGCACGGCGAAACCGGCCGCGCCGGTGTACCTCTACCACGCGCTCGCCGACGAGCTGATCCCCTACGGCGTGGGCCGACAGGTCCGCGAGGACTGGTGCGCGCGGGGCGCGGACGTGGAGTGGCACACCATCCCGCTCGGCGAGCACGTCAGCGGCGTCATCACGCAGTCGCCACTGGCGACGCGGTGGCTGGCGGACCGCTTCGAGGGCAGGCCGTCACGGCCCAACTGCTAGACCACACCGCTGATCCCCCCGGAAAAGAAGTGGGCGGCTCCGCACCGCCCCTCATAGGATCTTGAGGTTCGCCCGCAGAGACTTCGAGAACCCGGGGGGAATTCTCATCGTGCTCCTGGCACCCACCGCAGTGTCCCTGATCATGCTGGCCCTGTTCGTCCTGGCGATGAAGTCGTCCGACGTGGCGCCGCTGGGACAGCCGGCGGACCCGGCGGCCACACCCGACCGTCCGACGGAGGGTGCCGCCCGATGACCGCGTCGCCGACGCCTGGACGCTGACCGTCGAGGGCATGGTCGAGCGGCCCCGCGCCTGGACCTGCCCGCGGTCCTCGCCCTGCCCGCACGGCAGCTCACGGCGGTCCCCATACGGGCGGTCCACCCGTACCGCCCGTATGGGGACGGGCCTGCCGCGGTAGGCCTTCAGCGTGCAGACCTTTCTCCCCTACCCCGACTTCACGCGGTCCGCCACGGCCCTGGACCGGGCGCGCCTGGGCAAGCAGCGGGTCGAGGCCCTCCAGGTACTGCGCGGCCTGACCGTGCCGGGCTACGGCTGGCGCCACCACCCCGCGGTGCGCATGTGGACCGGGTACGAGGAGGCCTTAGTCCGCTACGGCCTCGACGTGTGCGCGGTGTGGGTGGAGGGGGGCCGCGCCGATACGTGCGCCACCACGCTCGTCACGGACTTCACCCGGCACCGTCCGGGCGCCGCCGTGCGCACCCAGGACGAGCTCGCCGACGCCGGTGACCTCCCTCCCTGGCTCGGGGACCCCGCCTTCCACCGAAGCCACCAGTCCGCGCTGAAACGCAAGGCACCGGAGTTCTACGCCGCCCTCTTCCCGGGCGTCCCCGACGATCTGCCCTACCTCTGGCCGGCCTCCGACCGGGACTCCTCGTAGCTTTCCCGGCCCTCAGGGGGTGCGGGGGACGCGGCCCACGGGCTCGGCCTCTATGACGGAGAACGGTGCCGCCTCCCTCAGCGGCGTGACAGAGGTGACGCGCAGGCCCGCGCGGGCGCAGACGTCATCGAAGTCGCGGCGGGTGCGTTCGCGGCCGCCGACGTTCACCAGCATGTTGAGGTCACTCAGGTGGGTGAGCGCGGCCTCGGTCAGGCCGGGCTCGGGCCCCGGGTCCACGACCTCGGGGAGCACCGGCTCCAGGATCAGGACGCGGCCGCCGGGCGGCAGCGCCTCGCGGCAGTGGCCGAGGATCGTGACCGCCTGGTCGTCGGTCCAGTCGTGCAGGATGCTCTTCACCAGGTAGGCATCCGCGCCCTTCGGCACCGCGCGGAAGAAGTCCCCGGCGACCACGGAGCAGCGGCCGGTCAGCCCATGCCGCGCCAGCGTCTGCGGAGCCTGGGCGAGCCCCTCCTCCGTGTCGTACAGGACACCGCGCAGCGCCGGGTACGCGGCGAGCACCCCCGTCAGCAGCGTGCCGTCACCGCCGCCCACGTCGGCGACCGCCGTGAACCGGCCGAAGTCGTACGCGCGGGGCAGCGCGGCGGCGGCCTCCCCCGCGGCCTGGCTCATCGCCGCGTTGAACTCCGCCGACAGCTCCGGGTGCCGGGCCAGGTGACCGAAGAAGTCCGTGCCGAAGACGCCGTCGAAGGCGGTCTTCCCGGTACGGACGCTGCCGTCCAGGTGCTCCCAGGCCCGTGTCAGCGCCGGATCGGTGAACATCCGTACGAACGACGTGAGCGAGTCGGCCCGTCCGGGGTCGAGCAGCGTCCCCGCGCGCGTCACGGAGAAGGTCCCGGGAGTGTGCTCCCGCACCAGGCCGAGGCCGGCCAGGGCCCGCAGCAGCCGCGTCATGGGCTGCGGCTCGGCTCCCGCGTCGGCGGCGACGTCGGCCGCCGCGCGCCGCCCGTCGCCGATCAGCTCGACGACCCTCAGGCTGATCGCCGCGCGCAGGGTCTGCGCGGCCATGCTTCCGAACGCGATCCGGACGATGAGGTCGCGGTCGGCCATGTCTGTGTCGACGTTCACCACGGGCGGCTGCCCTCCATGTCTTGTCGCCTACTGGGGTGTTGGACGGACGCCCTCACCATGGCCCACTTCCGTGTCCGCGTCTTGAACGAAAGTTCCGCGCGTCAACCGGTCACATCGTCAGCTCGGCCCAGACCGCCTTGCCGACCTTCCGCTCGGTGACACCCCAGACGGTGGCCAACGCCGCGACGAGGCACAGCCCGCGCCCCGCGTCGTCCTCCGCTTCGCCGGGCCAGCAGCGGGGCAGCCGGTCACCGCGTGCGTCGGCGACCTCGATACGCAGCGTGTTCGGCTCCCGCCGGGTCAGCCGCAGCTCGAAGTCCCGCCCGGCGACCCGGCCGTGCGTGATGGCGTTCGCCGCCAGCTCGGCCACGATGAGCGCGGCCGCGTCGGACACGTCGCCGCCGTGGGGGAACCCCCAGGTTTCCAGCTGGTGCAGGGCCAGCCGCCGGGCGAGACGAGCGCCTCTGGGGGTGGCGCTGAGCAGCTGCCGGAACGCGGTGAACTCTCCCGTGGGGGTGGGGATTCGTTGATTCATGTCACTGAGCGTGGTGGGTCGGTTCTACGCTGACCAGCAGCGACAGCGCGACTCCCCGTAACCGTACGGGTACGCCGGGCTCCTTGTCGGGTTGTCGGCCGTGACCATCGGGTGAAGGCGGTACGTGCACATGGCGAACTCGGAACCGGAGGAGCGGCGCCCGGAGCGGCCCGCCGAGGAGGACGGCACGGCACATCTCTTCAGGGCGGTGGGGAAGCAACTCAAGGTGCTGCGCGTCCGCGCGGGGATGAGTCAGAGGGACCTCGGGGCAGCGGCGCACTGCGGGGAGGACCTGATCTCGGCGATGGAGCGCGGTGTCCGTACGCCGCAGCCGGAGTTCCTGGAACTGGCAGATCCGTTACTGGGGGCGGACGGGGTGCTGCTGGCGGCGATCGAGGACGTACGGGAGGCGCAGAAGAAGGCGCGGACCAGGCACCCGGAGTGGTATCGGGGGTACGCGAGCTTGGAGGCGCAGGCCGTCCAGCTGTACGTGTACACCAACCAGTCTGTGCCCGGCCTGTTGCAGACCGAGGCGTACGCCCGAGCCATGTTCGCCCAGTGGAAACCACTGCTGAGCGAGCAGACCATCGAGAAGCGCGTCGCGGACCGCCTCGACCGGCAGCGGATCTTCGACCCCTGGCCATCCCCGACGTTCAGCTTCATCCTGGACGAGAGCGTGTTGCTGCGTCCGATCGGCGGGAAGGCCGTCCACGAGGAACAGCTCCGTAAGCTGCTGCAGATCGGAGGCATGCGCACGGTGCAACTGCAGGTGATGCCACTGATCCGTGAGGAACAGCCGAGCCTGGATGGCCCGTTCACCCTCCTCACGGACAAGAAGCAACAGCAGGTGGCATACATGGAGATCCACACGTACCCGCGGTTGGTCACCGTTCCGGAGGAAGTCCGCGTACTGGCTGTCCGCTATGGAATCCTGCAATCGGAGGCGCTCACGCCCCGCGATTCATTGACCCTGATCGAGAAGATGCTGGGAGACCAATGACTGAGAAACTTGCCTGGTTCAAGTCCAGCTACAGCAGCGGCGGCGGCGGCGAATGCCTCGAAGTCGCCTACGCATGGCGGACATCAAGCTACAGCAGCGGAGGCGGAGGCGAATGCGTGGAGGTGGCCTCCTGCCCCCACGCCATCCACATCCGCGACTCCAAGCAGCACGACGGCACCGGCCCCATACTCACCGTCACGCCCACCCCCTGGACCCACTTCCTCGCCTACGCCACCACCCCGTGACACCCATGCTGGGGGAACGATGAACGACACCGAGCGCGACTGGTTCAAGAGCAGCTACAGCACCGGCGAGGGTGGTGAATGCCTCGAAGTCAGTTACCTCTGGCGGAAGTCCAGCCACAGCGGCGGCGCCGGCGGCGAATGCGTCGAGGTGTCCCCCTGCCCCCACGCCATCCACATCCGCGACTCCAAACAGCACCACGGCAACGGCCCCACCCTCACCGTCACCCCCACCCCCTGGACCCACTTCCTCGCCTACGCCACTACCACCCCCACCCTCTGACATGCACAGCGACCGCCCCCCCGACGCCTCCCTGATCCACGCCCTCCTCAAGGACCAGCACCCCGACCTCGCGGACCTGGACATCCACCCACCCATCAGAGGCTGGGACAACGAACTCTGGCGGCTCGGCGGTGAATTGGCGCTGCGGCTGCCCCGTACGGAACGTGCCCCCGCCCTCATCCGCAAAGAGCACCGGTGGTTGCCGGAGCTGGCCATGCGGTTGCCGCTGCCCGTTCCCGCGCCCCTTCGCCTCGGGGAGCCGTCCGTCCTCTTCCCCCAGCCGTGGACCATCGTGAAGTGGCTCAAGGGCGTACCCGCGGACCGTACGCCGCTCACCCCCGCGCAGGGCGGCCGCGCGGCCGACACCCTCGCGGGCTTCCTGCGGGAGCTGCACGAGCCGGCGCCCGGCGACGCCCCGTCGAATCCGGGCCGGACCGCGCCGCTGGACACGCTCACCGAGGTGTTCGAGCGGCAGGTGCGGGAGGTCGCCGACGACGTACCGCCCGGTGTACGGGCCGTGTGGGAGGACGCGGTGGCGGCGCCGGGCCCGCAGGGGCCGCCCGTGTGGCTCCACTGCGACCTGCACCCCGCCAACGTCGTCGTCACGGACGACGCCCTCTCCGGGGTGCTGGACTTCGGCGAGCTGTGCGCGGGCGACCCGGCCATCGACCTCGCGGCGGCGTGGATGCTGCTGCCGGATGGCCAGGCATCCCGCTTCTTCGCGGCGTACGCGCACGCCGACGACGCGGCGGTCCGCCGCGCCCGGGGGCGGGCGATCCTGCACAGCCTCGCCCTGATCGGCATCGGCCGCGCCGGCGACCGCGGCCTGCCCGGCGGCAAGGTCACGTGGGGCCATGCGGGCCGGGCAGCGCTGCGCCGGGTGGTGGCGGACGGCTGACGGGCCCGGCGGCCGGTCAGTCCCTCGGCAGCAGCCACGCCGCGAGGGCGGTGGTGGCGCACAGGGTGAGCCCCGCCACCAGGAGCCCGACGCGCATCCCCGGCAGGGAGAACGCGTCGCCGGTGCCCGCGAGGAGGGCGCCGAAGAGGGCGACGGACAGCGCGCCGCCCGTCTGGCGCAGGGAGTTGAGGAGCCCGGAGGCCGTGCCTGCGCGCTCGCCGGGGACGCTGTCAATGAGCTGGGCGGTGAGCGCGGGGACCGCGAGCGCGCCGCCGATGCCGGACGGGATGAGCAGCGCCAGGACGAGCCACAGCGGGGTGTGCGGTGCCAGCGGCAGCAGGGCGAACATGGCCACGGCCAGCACCGCCTGGCCGATGACGACGACCCGGCGGCGGCCGATGCGCTCGGCGAGGCGCGGCGAGACGAGGTTCGTACCGGTGACGAAGGCGGCCATCGGCACGAACATCAGGCCCGCCGCGACACCCGACATGCCGCGCAGCTGCTGGTAGTAGAGGCCGAGGAGGAACGTCACGCCGTAGAACCCGGCGTTGATGGCGAAGCCGACCGCGAGGGCGATCGAGACCTGCCGCTGCCGCAGCAGGCCCAGCGGGACCATGGGCGCGCGGTGCCGCTTCTCGGCGGCGTGGAAGGCGAACGCGGAGCCGACGGCCACGGCGGCCGCGACGAGCACGGACGGATGCGCCCACCCCAGGTGACCGCCCTCGATGACGGCGAACGCGAGCCCGGCGAGGGCCAGCACGGCACTCACCTGCCCCGCGAGGTCGAGCGGCGCGGGGCGGCGGGGCGAGCGGGCGGTACGGGCCAGGAGAGCCAGGATCACCGCGCCCACCGGGAGGTTCAGCAGGAAGACCGCGCGCCACCCGGCGCTCTCCGTGAGGATGCCGCCGAGCACCGGTCCGACCGCGACCGCCGCCGAGCCGCCCACCGTCCACAGCGCGATGGCACGGGCCCGCAGGCGCGGATCGTCGTACGCCTGGCGGATCAGGGCGAGCGAGGCGGGCATCACGATGGCGGCGGCCCCGCCCTGCGCGACGCGGGCGGCGATCAGCGAGCCGATGCCGGGCGCGAGGGCGCAGGCCAGCGAGGCCGCGGTGAAGAGTCCCACCCCCCAGGCGTACGCCCGCCGCGCCCCCGCCCGGTCGGCGAGCGCCCCCGCAGAGAGCATCAGCGCGGCGAACATGAGCGTGTACGCGTCGACGACCCACTGGAGGCCCGCCATGCCGCCGTGCAGGTCGGCGCGGATGTCGGGCAGCGCGATGTTCACGGCCGTGACGTCGATGGTGATGACGCTGAAGCCGAGCAGGGACGCGAGCAGGGCGGCGGGCGACCCCGAGCGGCGAGAAGCGACGGAGGGGCCGGCCTCCGTACGTACCGGGCCCGGGACGGGCGTGAGCGTGACGGACATCGTGCTCCTACGGTGGGGCCCACTGCGGGGCGAAACAGGGATGTGACGTGAGCGCGGGCGGGGACGGCCACCGGGGCCGCGGCCCGGCGACGACGCGCCCCCTGGGCCCCGGTGGCCGTGCCGCCCGCGACGCCACTCACTCTCCGCCCGGCGCGGCCGGCGCGGCAGACCGCCGTGTTCCTGGCCCTGACACGGCCCCCCACGGCCGCGGCCCGCCGAGGACAATGGACGGATGACGGACAGCACACCGCACGCCACGGCCGTGGCCACCGGCACAGGCACCGGCACCGGCACCGGCACGGGTACGGGTACAGGCACCGGCACGGGCACCGCCACGCGCACTGGCACCGGCACCGGCACCGGCACCGGCACCGGCACCGAACTGGGCAGATACCTCCGCGCCCGCCGCGCCCGCGTCACCCCCGCCGAAGCGGGCCTCCCGGCGGGCACCGGGCTGCGCCGCACGCCCGGCCTGCGCCGCGAGGAACTGGCGACCCTCGCCGGGGTGAGCGTCGACTACTACACACGCCTGGAGCGCGGCCGGGAGACGAACCCCTCCCCCGCCGTCATCGACGCCCTGGCCCGCGCCCTGCGACTGACGGGCGACGCCCACGAACGCCTGCACGAACTGGCCGAGCTGGCCTCGGGCCGCCTGACGGAACCACACCCCATGGCCGACGACACGGTCCGCGAGTCCACCATGCGCATGCTGGACGCGCTGGCCCCGCTGCCCGCGTACGTCAACAACCGGCACAGCTACATGCTGGCCGCCAACGCCCCCGCCAGGGCGCTGCTGCCCGGCCTGTGGGAGTGGCCCGCCGAGCAGCGCAACCTCACCCGCTACCTCTTCCTGCACCCGGTGGGCCGCACGCTCTACCAGCCGTGGGAGGAGACGGTCGCCACCTCGGTCGCACACCTGCGCGCGGTCGGCGGCACGGACCCGGACTCACCCCGCCTGACGAACCTCGTCGGCGAACTGCTCCTCAAGTCACCGGACTTCGCCCGCATCTGGGAGCGCTACGACGTACGCGAGCGCGGCGGCGGCACCAAGTCCTTCGCCCATCCGCGGGTCGGCGCGATGACCCTCACGTACGAGGTGATGAAGCTGGCTAGGACGGGCGGCCAGCGCATGGTGGTCTACCAGGCCAAGCCGGGCTCCCCGGACGAGAGAGCCATGCACGCGCTCGTCCCGGCGGACGGCGGCGCCACCGAGTGAGCCCCTCCCGCGCTCACTCCTGGGCCTTCGGGTCCACCGGACACGAACTGCCGCTCTTCGGCGTCTCCCCGTACAGCAGGAAGCCGTTCACCTTGTCGTGCACGCAGACGGACCCCAGGTAACCGGTGTGCCCGTCACCCTTGTTGTCCAGGACGACGGCCTGGGAGCCGAGCCGCCGCGCGGTCTCCTCAGTCCAGCGGTAGGGCGTCGCGGGGTCGCCGCGCGTGCCGACGAGCAGCAGCTTCGGCGTCTTCACGTCCCGTACGCGCTCACGGATGTAGTCGGTCCCCGCGGGACGGCCGAAGCACAGCAGCACCGGCATCAGCATCGACTTGCCGAAGACGGGCGACACCTCCTCGAACTGGGTCCGGAGCCTGCCCACTTCCTTCTCTATGCGGGCGGCGTCGGGCCGGTCGGGGTCGTCGGCGCAGTTCACGGCCATGAGGGCGGCGGACATGTTGTCCATGGGCACGTCCACCCGCGGCCCGTCCGTGTCCACGCCCCCCATGAGCCCGCCGCTCATCCGTATCAGCGCCCGGGGGTCCCCGTCCGCGAGCAGCGCGCCGAGCGCCTGTGACAGCGCGGGCCAGGCCTGCCTGCTGTAGAGGGCCTGGCTGAGGACGCCGACGACGTCCTGCCCGGTGAACTCCTCGCCCTCCATGGACCGCAGCGGCATCGCGTCCATGTCCTGGATGAGCTTCACCATGCCGTCCCGCGCGGCCCGCACGTCGGTGCCGAAGACACAGCCGGCGTTGCCCGTACACCACTCCAGGAAATTGTCGAGGGCCGTCTGCCGCCCTTCGGCGGTCGCGAGGGACTGCTCGGCGACGGGCTCGGTCAGCGTGTCCACACCGTCCAGAACCATCCGCCCGACCTTCTTCGGGAACTGGGCGGCGTAGACGGCCCCGAGGCGCGTCCCGTAGGAGAAGCCCAGGTAGTTCAGCTTCTTGTCACCGAGGGCCTGCCGCATGACGTCCAGGTCACGCGAGACGTTCACGGTCCCCATGTGCGGCAGGACGGGGCCGGACTTGTCCTCGCACTCCTTGGCGGCCTTGCGCAGCTCGGCGAGGACGGCGCCCGGGTCGTCGGACTGCTCGCCCAGACCACTGTCCAGGGGGCCGGTGCCCAGGTCACCGCAGCTGACGGGGTCGGACTGGCCCACGCCGCGCGGGTCGAAGGAGACGATGTCGTAGTCCTTGCTGAGGAAGCCGAACTCCTTCTGCGACCCGGCGAGCGCGGAGACACCGGGACCGCCCGGCCCGCCGAAGTTCAACAACAGGGATCCCCGCGGCTCACCACTCCCGCTGGACTTCATCCGGATCATGGCGACCTCGACGTCTCCGCCACCGGGCTCGGCATAGTCGATCGGTACGCGCACCTTCCCGCACCGCACGTCCTTGGCGTGCCCCGTGGCTTCCGCCATGGCCTCGGTCTCGCCCTCACAGGCGGCCCATTTGATCTTCTGCGTGTAGTAGCGCGACAGGTCGGGCGATCCGCTCTGGTCGGCGGCGGCTCCCGACATCACGCCCGGCACTCCCGCTCCCACGACGGCCAGCACGGCTATACCGGCGACTGCGCACGTTCCCCGCACGACAACCAACCTCCCAGGGGTCACCCCCTCGGCCCACCCTAAGGTCACACACGCCCCACCGCCTCTCGCGGCAAACCCCACCCACCCAAAGGCGGCCCCACCCGCACCCGCAAACGACCGGAGGGGAACGCGACCCGACGACACCCCGCACCCGCGAACGACCGGAGCGGGACACGAACCGACGACACCCCGCACCCGCGAACGCACCGGAGGGGCCACGGGGGTATGTGCGCGCGGAGCACAGTGGTGGTCATAGGGGCCCCCGAAGCAACAAGGCCCCAAGACCAAGATGGCGAGCACGGACATACCCCCGGGGCCCCGCCCCCAAGACGAACCCAAGGCGCCGTACGAAACGGCCCCAGCGAGGCCGCCGGCGGCCTAAGCCGACTCCCACCCCCGCCCCTCCAGCAACCCCCCGAGCCCCGCCCACGCAAACCGCATCAACGTGGCAGCCGCCTCCTTGCCGGAGACGGACGCATCCGCGTTGGCCCAGTCCGCCAGCGACTCCGCGGCCCCCACCAACGCCCGCGCGAGCCCGGCGACCTCCCGCTCCGGCAGCAAGGGATCCCCATGGGCCTCCCGCGCCGCCGCCACGATCAGCGACGTCACGAAGGCCAGCACCTCCGCCCGCATCGCGGCGACCTCCGCCGCGAACGGCTCCCCCTGCGTACGCGCCTGCCCGTGCAGCACCGCCCACCCGTCGGGCCGCTCCGCGGTATGCGCGAAGAACGCCCGCAGCCCACCCCAGAGCTGCCGGTCGGCACGTTCTCCCGAGGCGGCGCCCACCCCCTCCCGCACCGCGTCGACGAGCGCGGCGGCCTCCCGCCGGACGCACGCGCCGAACAGCTCCTCCTTGGAGTTCAGATACAGATACACCAGCGGCTTTGAAACCCCCGCGAGCTCCGCGATCTCGTCCATGGACGCGGCCCGGTACCCCCGCCGCCCGAAGATCCGCACCGCCGCGTCCAGCATCTGCTGCTCGCGCACGGCCCGCGGCATCCGCTTCTGCCGCCGCTTCTCGCCCACCCCGGCCCCCGCCTTCTCACGCCGCTTTCACAGCTGTCCGTTCACGGGTCAGCGTACGGTCAACGGAGACAGGTCCACGATTACCGGACCGGACCGCCACCGGACGGCGAAGAGCCCTGCCCCGGATCAACTCCGGGGCAGGGCTCACTCGTTGGGGACGGATCCCGGGGGGGCCGCTCAGGCCGTGGCGGGCACCGACCGCGCCGGCGGCGCGTCCTCGACCGCGTCGAAGTCTTCGAGCGGCGACGACGACGCGCTCTCGTACGCCTCACGGTCGAGGATCTTCTCGCGGGCGGCGACGATCACCGGCACCAGCGCCTGCCCGGCCACGTTCGTGGCGGTGCGCATCATGTCGAGGACGGGGTCGATGGCGAGCAGCAGACCCACACCCTCCATCGGCAGGCCGAGCGTGGAGAGGGTCAGCGTCAGCATGACGGTGGCCCCGGTCAGGCCGGCGGTGGCCGCCGAACCCACCACGGACACGAACGCGATGAGCAGGTACTCCTTGATGCCGAGGTTCACGTCGAAGATCTGCGCGACGAAGATCGCGGCGATCGACGGGTAGATCGCGGCGCAGCCGTCCATCTTCGTCGTGGCGCCGAAGGGCACCGCGAAGGAGGTGTACTCCTTCGGGACGCCGAGCCGCTCGGTGACCTTCTGGGTGACCGGCATGGTGCCGACGGAGGAGCGGGAGACGAAGGCCAGCTGGATCGCGGGCCAGGCGCCCTTGAAGAACTGGACGGGGCTGACCTTGGCGACGAAGGCGAGCAGCAGCGGGTAGACGCCGAACATCACCAGGGCGCAGCCGATGTAGATGTCCGCGGTGAACGTCGCGTACTTGCTGATGAGGTTCCAGCCGTAGTCCGCGATGGCGAAGCCGATCAGGCCGACGGTGCCGATCGGGGAGAGCTTGATGACCCACCACAGGGCCTTCTGGAGGAGGGCGAGAACCGACTCGCTCAGCTCCAGGATCGGCTGGGCCTTGTCACCGATCTTCAGTACGGCGACACCGGCGACGGCGGCCATGAAGACGATCTGGAGGACGTTGAGCTGGGTGAACGGCGTGATGACGTCCGTCGGGATGATCCCGGTCAGGAAGTCGATCCAGGAGCCGGCGTGGTCGGGCGCCTTGCCGTCCTTCGGGGTGAGGCCGGTGCCGGAGCCGGGGTTGGTCAGCAGGCCGATGGTGAGGCCGATGGCCACCGCGATCAGCGAGGTGATCATGAACCACAGCAGAGTGCGGGTGGCCAGGCGTGCGGCGTTGTTGACCTTGCGCAGGTTGGTGATGGACACCAGGATCGCGAAGAAGACGAGCGGGGCGACGGCCAGCTTCAGCAGCCCGATGAAGGTGCTGCCCACCTTGTCCAGGGTGGTGACGAGCCAGGAGACGTCCTGGCTGCGGGCGATCCAGCCGAGCAGGACGCCGAGGAGCAGACCGGCGAGGATCTGGGCCCAGAAGGGGATCTTGAGGAACTCGGATATCCGGAAGCTCGGCTCGGGCGGCCGGCTCTGGCCCGCCTGGTCGGCGGACGGCGCGGAATTCGCGGACACGGACACACTCCGGTGGGGAAATCAGGGGATCAAGGAGATCGGGGAGAGGGACATACGGGAGCGGCGACCGCGAAGGGTCAGCGTCGCCACTGCATCGGGGGTCACGGTCAGACGTGACAGGCCGCGGACATGCAGCGGCAGAGATCGACATGCAGGCGCGCCACGAGCGGGACGCTCATGGCGTGGTGGTGCGCTGCTGCTGTCTTCATGTCGAACACGTTAACACTCGCGCTTTGAGAACATCAAAGGCCTTGTTTGAGGTAAAGCCCCGCCCGAGCCCTCCCCGAGCTCCGCCCGAGCCCTTCAGACAACGCACAGAACCCCGGCCCGAAGCCAAATGGCTCCGGACCGGGGTTCCGGCGAGAGTGACGAAGCTTACGACCGCTGCGCGCGCGCCATGTCGTCCGCAATGTCCTCCTGGGTGCGGTTCGCCTCCAGGCTGGCCTTGGCGCGGTCCACGCGGGCGACGACGTCCTCCGAGGCGCGGTCGCGCTCCTTGCGCAGCACCACGAAGCTGATGGGCGCCGAGACGACCAGTGCGAGCAGCAGGATCCACAGCATGTTGGAGTCACCGAGGCCGCGCGGCAGCATCCCGGAGTAGACGAGGCCCCAGACGACCAGGAAGCAACCCACGAAGATCCCGAGGCGCATCAGCGTGTAGCGGAGCATGTCAATCCACTCTTCCGTTCCGAAATGGGCCCGAGCTGGACGAGCCTCTCCAGTGAAGCATGGAAGGACCCGCGCCCGGCAAGTGGGTACCGCTCCGAAACCGCGGCCTGGTGCAGCGGTCCCAGTGCAGCGGTCCAGTGCAGCGGTCCAGTGCAGCGGTCTAGTGCAGCGACAGAAGCATCATGATGTCCTCGCGGTCGTCGCCGGGCGCGACCCGTATCGCGTCGGGCACCCGTCCGACTTCCTTGTATCCGCAGGAGGCGTAGAAGCGGTCGACGCCCGTGCCGCCCCGGCAGGTCAGCCGGATCGCCTCGATGCCCTCGAAGGTGCGGGCGGCGTCCTCGGCGGCGGCCATCAGCTCGCGCCCGTACCCCTTGCCCTGGTGGCGCGGGTGGACCATCACCACGTACAGCCAGATCCAGTGCTTCATCAGGCGGTGCCCGTTGCGGGTGAGGAAGGCGGTCGCGGCGACGGCGCCCTGCTCGTCGTACCCGACGAGGAGCCGGGTGCGGCCCTCGCTCAGTTCGGTCAGGCGTCCCAGCCATTCGGGCCGGATGTCGTCAACGGTCACGGGCGGTACGAAGCCGACCGCTCCGCCGGCGTTGACCACGTCGGTCCACAGGGTGAGCACCCCGTCGCGCAGGGCGGGATCGATCACCGGGTCCAACTTAAAGGTAAGAGTCATAAGGCAAGATTAACCATTACACATGACGGGTCGCCAGGGAAAAACAAAACAAGCCCCGGCCCTGATGGGCCGGGGCTCGCAGCGAACGACAAGCGGGTCAGACCCGCATCGCCTGCGGCGTCTCACGCAGCATCGGGTCGGGGCCCTCGTACTCGCGGATCGCCTCGTAGCGCGTGTTCCGCTCGACCGGGCGGAAGCCGGCCTCGCGGATCAGGTCGAGCAGGTCCTCGCGGGTCAGCTTGTTCGGCGTACCGAAGTTGTCCGCGTCGTGCGTGATCTTGTACTCGACGACCGAGCCGTCCATGTCGTCGGCGCCGTGCTGGAGCGCGAGCTGCGTGGTCTGGAGTCCGTGCATGACCCAGAAGACCTTGACGTGCGGGACGTTGTCGAAGAGGAGGCGCGAGACCGCGAAGGTCTTCAGGGCCTCGGCGCCGGACGCCATGGTCGTGCGCGCCTGGAGGCGGTTCCTGACCTTGCCGTCCTTCATGTCCACGAAGTCGTGCTGGTAGCGCAGCGGGATGAAGACCTGGAAGCCGTTCGTCTCGTCCTGGAGCTCACGCAGCCGCAGCACGTGGTCGACGCGGTGGCGCGGCTCCTCGATGTGGCCGTACAGCATCGTGCACGGGGTCTTCAGACCCTTCTCGTGCGCGAGGCGGTGGATGCGCGACCAGTCCTCCCAGTGGGTGCGGTGGTCGACGATGTGCTGACGCACCTCCCAGTCGAAGATCTCCGCGCCGCCGCCGGTCAGCGACTCCAGACCGGCCTCGATCAGCTCGTCGAGGATCTCGGAGGCGGACAGCCCGGAGATCGTCTCGAAGTGGTGGATCTCGGTGGCGGTGAAGGCCTTGAGCGAGACGTTCGGCAGGGCCTTCTTCAGCTCGCTCAGCGACCGCGGGTAGTAGCGCCACGGCAGGTTGGGGTGGAGCCCGTTGACGATGTGCAGCTCGGTGAGGTTCTCGCCCTCCATCGCCTTGGCGAGGCGGACCGCTTCCTCGATGCGCATCGTGTACGCGTCCTTCTCGCCCGGCTTGCGCTGGAATGAGCAGTACGCGCAGGACGCGGTGCACACGTTCGTCATGTTGAGGTGACGGTTGACGTTGAAGTGCACGACGTCGCCGTTCTTGCGGGTGCGCACCTCGTGGGCCAGGCCGCCGAGCCAGGCCAGGTCGTCCGACTCGTAGAGCGCGATGCCGTCCTCGCGGGACAGCCGCTCGCCGTCCCGGACCTTCTGCTCCAGCTCGCGCTTGAGACCTGCGTCCATGCCCTCGCCCTTACCTCTCCAGCGACCTACGACCTGCCACAAACTCCCGCCAACGGTACGCCCCCGCCCTTATTCCTCCTCGGGCAGCTCCCCGACCCGGTTCTCCCACTTGGTGGAGAGCACGATCGTCGTACGCGTCCGGGAGACCCCGCGCGTGCCGCTGAGCCTGCGGATCGTCTTCTCCAGGCCGTCCACGTCGCTCGCCCTGACCTTGAGCATGTACGAGTCGTCGCCCGCGATGAACCAGCAGTCCTCGATCTCGTGCAGGTCCTTCAGGCGCCGCGCCACGTCCTCGTGGTCGGCCGCGTCGGAGAGCGAGATGCCGATGAGGGCGATGACCCCGAGACCGAGCGAGGCGGAGTCGACGGTCGCGCGGTAGCCCGTGATGACACCGGCCGCTTCGAGGCGGTTGATCCGGTCCGTGACGCTGGGCCCGGAGAGTCCCACGAGCCGCCCGAGTTCGGCGTACGAGGCGCGGCCGTTCTCCCGCAGGGCCTGGATGAGCTGCCTGTCCACGGCGTCCATAGGTGCGATGCCTTTCATTATTCAGCGATACCGCGAGTCTATGTGTAGAATCTAAGGCGCAACAGGGATTACACCCTGCGAATCTTTCTCAATCTCAGCAGATCAACGACGATCCTTCAGGAGTGAGTCACCGTGTACTCGATCGAGATGGCCTACGCCCGTATGCGCGAGCTTCAGGACATGGCCAACCGCTCGCGTGCGAATGTTGCGGTGCCGCGGAAGGCGACCCGGAAGCTGCGGGGCGCCAAGAAGCGGTAGTTCCACCGTTGAGGTGGGGGCGCGGCGCCGACCGCGGGTTCGTCTTGGTTGCTCGCGCAGTTCCCCGCGCCCCTTCGGGGGCGCGCTCAGTCGGCACTGGAAGCGCCCCCCAGCTCCCCTTTCCACCGGCGGTACAGCTCGTGCGGCACACCCGCCGCGTCCAGCACCCGCCCCGCGACGAAGTCCACCAGATCCTGGATGTGCGTCGCCCCCGCGTAGAACGCCGGAGAGGCGGGCAGCACGATCGCGCCCGCCTCGTCCAGGCTCACCAAGTGCTTCAGCGTCTGACCGTTCAGCGGCGTCTCGCGTACGCAGACCACCAGCCGGCGGCCTTCCTTGAGCGTCACGCTCGCCGACCGCTGCAACAGATCCTTCGAGAGTCCGAGCGCCACCCCGGCCACGCACGCCGTCGACGCCGGCGCGATCAGCATCCCCTTCGTCGCGTACGACCCCGAGGACGGGCCCGCCGCCAGATCACCGGCCGCCCAGTACCGCACATCGGCCAGGTCGCCCGCGGTCACGTCGAAGGTGTCCGGCTTCCCGTCCGCGCCGCGCGCGAGCCACTGCCGCAGGTCGTCCCGCCAGTGCGCGTCCCGGAAGGAGATGCCCGTCTCGTCGAGCAGCGTCAGCCGCGAGGCCCGCGATACGACGAGGTCCACGCTCTGTCCCGCCGCGAGCAGCGCGCGCAGCACCGCGGCGGCGTACGGGGTCCCGGAGGCGCCCGACACCCCCACGATCCAAGGCCTACGCTCCGTATCTCCTGGGTTCACGCTGTGAAGCCTACCCATGGGTGTTTCAGACGGTGAGGCCGCGTACGAGCAGATCGAGCAGCGCGCACGCGAACAGGGCGATTCCGATGAAGCCGTTCACCTGGAAGAAGGCACGGTTCAGGCGCGACAGGTCGTGCGGCTTCACGATCGAGTGCTCGTACAGGAAGGCGCCCGCGACGACCACGAGTCCCAGCCAGAAGAACAGGCCGGCGCCCGTGTCGAGCGCGTACCAGACGAACAGCGCCGTGGTCACCAGGTGGCAGCCGCGCGCGCCCCGGATCGCGGCCGGGATGCCGAACCGCGCGGGCACCGACTTCACGCCGACCTCGCGGTCCGTCTCCACGTCCTGGCAGGCGTAGATCAGGTCGAAACCGCCGATCCACACGCCGACCGCGAGGCCGAGGATGACGGCCTGCCACGACCACTCGCCGGTGACGGCGATCCAGGCGCCGACCGGCCCCATCGCCTGGGCGAGGCCGAGGATCGCCTGCGGGAAGTTCGTGAACCGCTTGCCGTACGGATAGACGACCATCGGGATCACCGCGATGGGCGCGAGCGCCAGGCAGAGCGGGTTCAGCAGGGCGGCCGCGCCGAGGAAGACGGCGAGCGCGATCAGCGCGCCGGTCCACGCGGACCTCACCGACACGGCGCCGGTGACGAGTTCGCGGTGGGCGGTGCGCGGGTTGCGGGCGTCGATCTCGCGGTCGATGATCCGGTTCGCCGCCATGGCGAAGGTCCGCAGGCCCACCATGCAGACGGTGACCAGGAGCAGCCGCGCCCAGTGGATGTTCTCGTCGACCTGGAACATCGCGGTCAGGGCGGCGATGTAGGCGAAGGGCAGCGCGAAGACGGAGTGCTCGATCATGACGAGCCGCAGGAACGCCTTGGTCCTGCCCGGCTGTCGCGGGATCGCGGCGGATGCTGAGGTCACGAGAGTCCGTACTCCTTCCAGCGGCGGGAGACCTTCGAGGCGGTCTCCGGGTCGGACTCGACCATGTCCGGCCAGCCCCCGTCCCGCGTGTAGCCCTCCTCGGGCAGCTTCTTCGTCGCGTCGATGCCCGCCTTGCCGCCCCAGAACTGCTGGTAGGACGCGTGGTCGAGGTGGTCCACCGGGCCCTCGACGACGGTGAGGTCGCGGGCGTAGTCGGTGTTGCCGAGCGCCCGCCAGGACACCTCGTGCAGGTCGTGGACGTCGCAGTCCTTGTCCACGACCACGATCAGCTTGGTCAGGGACATCATGTGCGCGCCCCAGATGGCGTGCATGACCTTCTGCGCGTGCTTCGGGTACTTCTTGTCGATCGAGACGATCGCGCAGTTGTGGAAGCCGCCCGACTCCGGCAGGTGGTAGTCGACGATGTCCGGCACGATCACCTTGAGCAGCGGCAGGAAGAACCGCTCCGTGGCACGGCCGAGCGGGCCGTCCTCCGTCGGCGGGCGGCCGACCACGATCGACTGGAGCAGCGGCCGCTTGCGCATGGTCACGCAGTCGATCGTCAGCGCGGGGAACGGCTCCTGCGGCGTGTAGAAGCCGGTGTGGTCGCCGAAGGGCCCCTCCGGCAGCATCTCGCCCGGCTCAAGCCAGCCCTCGATGACGACCTCGGCGTGCGCCGGCACCTGGAGCGGGACCGTCTTGCAGTCGACCATCTCCACGCGCTTGCCCTGGATGAACCCGGCCAGCATGTACTCGTCCATGTCACCGGGCAGCGGCGCCGTGGAGGCGTACGTGACCGCCGGCGGGCAGCCGAAGGCGATCGCGACGGGCAGCTTCTCGCCCCTGCGGGCGGCCACCTGGTAGTGGTTGCGGCTGTCCTTGTGGATCTGCCAGTGCATGCCGATGGTGCGCTTGTCGTGGCGCTGGAGGCGGTACAGGCCGAGGTTGCGCACCCCGGAGTCGGGGTCCTTGGTGTGGGTCAGGCCGAGGTTGAAGAAGGAGCCGCCGTCCTCGGGCCACGTAAAGAGCGCGGGCAACTGCTCCAGGTCCACGTCGTCGCCGGTGAGGACGACCTCCTGGACGGGGGCCTCCTTGACCTTCTTGGGCGGTACGTGCGTCATCGCGCCGAGCTTGCCGAACGCCTCGCGCACCCCGACGAAGCCGTGCGGCAGCTCCGGCTTGAGCAGGCCGCCGATCTTCTCGCTGATCTCGGCGTACGACTTCAGGCCGAGCGCCTTGAGCAGACGGCGGTCCGTCCCGTACACGTTCATCGCCAGGGGCATCGCCGAGCCCTTGACGTTCTCGAAGAGGAGCGCGGGACCGCCGGACTTCTGTACCCGGTCGACGATCTCACCGACCTCCAGGTACGGGTCGACCTCGGCCTTGATGCGCTTGAGATCGCCCTCGCGCTCCAGTGCGCGGAGCAGGGAGCGAAGATCGTCGTAAGCCATGCGTTCCAGTATCCGGCACCGGTTACCCTGGCCCCGTCACCGGGGGCTCGCACGCCTCTCGCCGTCGCTCGTTGGGGGATCGCGCCACCATGCTCAGGTATCTGCCGTTCCTGCTGGTCCTGGCGGTGTGGATCTACGCCTTCATCGATGTCCTGAACACTCCGGAGAAGGAGGTCAGGCATCTGCCCAAGGTGGTGTGGGTCATCATCGTGCTCCTCTTCGGCGAAGTGCTGCTCGGCCCGATCGCCTGGTTCGCGACGGGCAAGGTGCGCAAGGCGCCCGCCGGGGGTGGCGGCCGGGGCAGGACCCAGTGGGTGGCGCCCGACGACAACCCCGAGTTCCTGAAGTCCCTCAAGGACGACGCCCCCGACGAGGACGCCGACGACAACGACAGGAAGCGGGACAAGGGCAGCGACAGCTGATGGAACTGCGGCTCCTGGTGACCTTCGAGAAGGTCGCCACCGTCCTCAGCTTCACCCGCGCCGCCGCCGACCTGGCGTACGCGCAGTCCAGCGTGACCAGCCAGATCCGGGCCCTGGAGACCTCCCTCGGCACGGAGCTCTTCGACCGGCTCGGCAGCCGCATCCGCCTGACCGAGGCGGGGGCGCGGCTGCTGCCCTACGCCCGGCAGATCATCGAACTCACCGACGAGGCGCGCGCCGCGGCCGTCGGCGCCGAGGAACCGGCCGGCGCGATCGCGGTCGGCACGATGGAGTCGCTGACCTCCTACCGGCTGCCGCCGCTCCTCGAACTCTTCCACCACCGCTATCCGAAGGTGCGGCTCTCGCTGCGTCCGACGCTGGGTGACGAGACCCGGCGGGCGCTGCGGCAGGGTACGTACGACGTGGGGTTCCTGATGGAGCCGGGGACCGAGCATCCGGGGCTGGAGTGCGAGGTCCTCGCCGAGGAGCCGCTGGTCCTGGTCTGCGCCCCGGGCCATCCGCTGACCTCGGGCGGCGCGGCCAAGCTCGCCACGGACGAGCTGGCGGCGGTGCAGCTGGTCGGCACCGAGCCCGGCTGCCCCTACCGGGACCTCTTCGAGGCCGAGCTGCGGACGCGGACCGGGGCGCCGCCGCCGTTCATGGAGTTCGGCACCATCGAGGCGACGAAGCAGGGCGTGGCGGGCGGCCTCGGCGTGGCGCTGCTGCCCGCCGTGACGGTGGCCAGGGAGCTTGCGGAGGGCACCCTCGTCCGGCTGCCGTGGGAGCCGCCGTTCACGCTGTGGACGCAGCTCGCGTGGCGGTCGGGGAAGCGGCTTCCGGCGCATGTGCGGCTGTTCGTGGAGCAGGCCGTGCGGCTCGTGCGCGAGCAGAGCGCGGCGCCCGGCCCAGCGTGACCTTGAGGCTCGCCAGCACGATCAGCGGGACGCCGAGGGCCTGCACGACACCGATGTGGTGGCCGTAGACGGCCCAGTCGGCGACCATCGCGACCGCCGGGTAGGTGAAGGCGAGCACGGCGATCTTCGGCGTGGGCAGCTTGGCGTACGCCGCGTACATCAGGACGTACATCAGGCCGGTGTGGATCACGCCGAGGCCGACGAGCCAGGCCCAGCCGGTGCCGGTGCCGCGCACCGCGCCGAAGTCGGCGAAGGGCAGCAGCAGCGGGATGCCGACGAGGACCTGGACCAGGGCGATCAGGTGCGGGCGGACGCCGGTGACGCGCTTGGTGACGAGCGTGGAAAGGGCGTAGAGGACGGCGGCGAGCAGCGCGAGGCCGATGCCTGCGAGGGAGGCCGCGTCGCCGGGACGCACCCCGGAGACGAGCACGAGGCCCGCGAACGCGGCGGCCAGCCAGCCCAGTTGGGCGCGGCTGAGCCGCTCGCGCAGGATCAGGGCGCTGAGCAGCACCAGGAAGAAGGGCTGCGTGTGGTAGACGACGGTGGCCAGGGAGATCGAGGTGGCCTCGTACGCCTTGAAGAGGAACACCCAGTTGAAGACGGTGAACACCCCGCCGAGCGCGGCGAGTCCGAGCTTCTTGGGGGTGAGGCCGTGGTCGCGGAAGTAGCCACGGGCCAAGGCGTACGCGCCGAGGGCGAGGGCGCCGAACAGGACGCGGAAGAAGACGACGTCGAAGGCGGCGGCGCCGGACTCCACGACGAAGACGCCGAGGGTGCCGGAGAGCACCATGGCGGCGGTGAGCTGGGCCGTGCCCTTGTTCTGCGAAGCGTTCTCTGGGGTCATGGCAGGAACGTACGAGCGGGCGAAGCCACAGGTCCACGCGCTGCCGCGGCGTCCTCCCGATGGCTCCATCGGCGCCGTCGATGAGGCCTGACCACGGCCTCGGGGCGTGCGGCTCCCCCGGGCCGGGGTCAGTCGCCGCGCAGCACCAGCGCGAGCAGCCCCGGGAAGCGGGCCTCGAACTCCGCGCGGCGCAGGCGGTTGACGCGCCGGGCGCCCTCGTCGCGCTGCTCGACGATGCCGGCCGCCCGCAGGGTCGCGAAGTGGTGGCTCAGGGCGGCCTTGCCGACGGAGACGTCGAAGCTGCCGCAGGCCCGGGTCCAGTCGCCGGATCCGGCCAACTCCCGTACGAGGTAGAGCCGTACGGGATCGGCGAGCGCCGCCAGCGCGGTCTGCACGGGGACGTCGTCGGGGTGCGTGTGCGCCGGTGCCACGCGGTGACCCGCCATGCCTGCCCACGCCCTTCCCGCCTTGCCGAGTGTTCGATGAAAACCATACACTCCCGGGTGTTCGCTTTTGATTGAACACCCGGTTCTCATCGAGCACCCGGCGGAAAGGTGGCACAGCCATGCGCGCAGTCCAGTTCAAGGAGTACGGCGGGCCCGAGGTCCTGGAGGTGGTGGCCGCCGCCGTCCCCGAGCCGGGCCCCGGTCAGGTGACCGTCGACGTCGCCTACACCGGCGTGAACTTCGCCGACATCAAGGCCCGCTCCGACGGCTACCGCGTGCCCGCGCTGCCCCACGTCCCCGGCATCGAGGTCTCCGGCCGTGTCCGCGCGGTCGGCGCCGACGTCACCGGGCTCCGGCCCGGTCAGGAGGTGGCCGCGCTCACCGCGGGCGGCGCCTACGCCGAGGTCGCCCTCGCGGACGCCGCCACCGTCTTCGCGCTGCCCGATGGCATGGACCTGCGTACCGCGGCGACCCTGCCGACCGTGCTGCCGACCGCGCACGCCCTGGTCCACGAGGTGGGCCGCCTCACGGCCGGGGAGAGCGTGCTCGTGCAGGGGGCCGCGGGCGGCGTGGGCACGGTCGTCGGCCAGGTGGCGAAGGCGGCGGGCGCCACGGTGTACGGCGTGGTCTCCGGCCCGGCCAAGGCGGAGTACGCCCTGAAGCACGGCTACGACGAGGTGTTCGTCGGCGACACCTTCGCGGCCGACGCGCGCCGGGCGACCGGCGGCCGCGGCGTCGACCTCGCGCTCGACCCGGTCGGCGGCGACACGTTCCGGCAGTCAATGGCCGCCCTCGCCGCCTTCGGCCGACTGGTCTCCTTCGGGAACGCGAGCGGGGCCGAGCCGTGGCGGGTCGGCCAGCCCGAGCTGTTCCCGGGGGCTCACACGGTCTCGGCGTTCTCCATCCTCACCTTGGCCCAGAGCGCTCCCGAGGCGCTGCGCACGCTGGCCGGGCGCGCGTTCCGGCTGGTGGCCGACGGCACGGTGACGCTGCCGGTGACCGCCGAGTTCCCGCTGAGCGAGGCGGCCGAGGCGCACCGCCTGATGGGCGGGCGGACCACGACGGGGAAGCTGCTGCTGCGGGTCAGTCCGTAGCGGCGTAGGTCTCGCGCAGCTGCCGCCAGCGGTCGAGGTTCCACGTCGACCAGTCCTTGGGGCGGCCGGCGAGGGCGTCCACCAGGAACTCGAAGTGCTGGTGCCACCCGGCGAGGCAGTCGAGGCGCAGCGCGTCGTCGCCGTCGAACTCGTTGGTGAAGCGCAGCGTGGTCCCGGCGTGTCCGGCCCCCGGTTCGAGGTGGAAGCGGCAGCGGCCGTGCAGGTCGATGGTGTATTCGGCGACGACGTCCGGGTCCCAGGCGGTGATGTGCCCGCAGTGCACGGCGTCCGGCTCGCCGTTGAGCCAGCGCAGCGTGACGGCACCGCCGAGCCGGGGCTCGAACACGTCAGCGGCGGCCAGCCACCCCGGGAGCCCCTCGGGAGTGGCCACCGCCGCCCAGACGTTCTCCACGGGGTGGGGAAGGCTCAGCTCGTAGTGCAGGTGCTGGGTGGCACCCTCGGTCCGGCTAGTGCCCTGCCCGATCGTCTCGGTCATGACACCAGCCTGACCCGGAGCGGCCCGTTCCGCACCCCTGACGGGGTCAGACCCCGGCGTACGAGTGCTTGCCGGTGACGAAGATGTTCACGCCGTAGTAGTTGAACAGCCAGCAGCCGAAGGCGATGAGCGCCAGGTAGGCGGCCTTGCGGCCCTTCCAGCCGGCCGTCGCGCGGGCGTGCAGGTAGCCGGCGTACGCGACCCAGGTGATGAAGGACCAGACCTCCTTGGGGTCCCAGCCCCAGTAGCGGCCCCAGGCGTCGCCCGCCCAGATGGCGCCCGCGATGATCGTGAACGTCCACAGCGGGAAGATCGCGGCGTTCAGGCGGTACGAGAACTTGTCGAGCGAGGCCGCCGAGGGCAGCCGCTCCAGCACGGAGGTGGCGAACTTGCCGGGCTTGCCGCCGTTCACCAGCTTCGTCTCGTAGCTGTCGCGGAAGAGGTAGAGCAGCGTGCCGACGCCGCCGACGTAGAAGACGGCGCCGCAGAAGATCGCGGTGGAGACGTGGATCCACAGCCAGTACGAGTGCAGGGCCGGGACCAGCTGGTCGCTGGAGGTGTACAGCACGGTGACGGCGAGCCCGAGGTCGAGCAGGACCGTGGTGACCAGGGGGAGGCCGAGCCAGGCGATGTTCTTCTTCAGCGCCATCAGCACCAGGTACACGCCGACGGCGACGGTGGAGAAGGTGATGGAGAACTCGTACATGTTGCCCCACGGCGCCCGCTGCACCGACAGGGCACGGGTCAGGACACCGCCGAACTCCAGCAGGAACGCCAGCACGGTGAGGGAGACCGCGATGCGCCCGTACAGGTCGCCCTTCTCGTCGCCCGCCGCGGCGCCCGGCCCGTCCGGCACGTCGCGCGCGCCGGTGACGGACCGCGTGACGACCTTCGGGCGCTCCAGGGTGGCGGTGCCGCCCTTGGCCTGGACGGTCACCGCGGGGGCCGCCGCGGCGGTCTTGCTCGGGGTGAGCGCGGCGGCGGTGCGGGCGACCTTGCTGCGGCTGCCGAAGAGCCACTCCGCCATGTGCGCGAAGAAGGCCAGGAGGTAGACGGCCATCGCGGAGTAGATCAGCACATTGCTGATGTGCGCGAGGTCCTCGTTGGGTTCGGCGGCCAGGGTGGCGGCGAGATTCACTTCTCAGCCCCTTCGGCAGGTGCTACGTCGGGCTCGGAGTCGGAGGCGGCGTGGGCGCCCGGGTCGGTGTCGGGCGCGCTCGGCGCCTTCTCGGGCGCACTGGGCGCCTTCTCGTACAGGTGGGCGGCGAGGTCGGACAGTTCCTCGGGGAGCTTCGCGGACTCGCTGCGGCCGAGGCCCGCCATCTCCACGACCGTGACGCCGTCGGCGCCCCTGACCGCCCGCACCCACACGCGGCGGCGCTGGATGAACAGCGAGCCGGCGAGGCCCGCGATCGCGGCGAGCGCGCCGGCCAGCGCCCACACGGAGCCGGGCTCCTGCGAGATCTGGAAGGTCGCCCACTCCTTGAGGTCCTTCTCGAAGGTGATCGAGCCGGCGCCGTTCGGCAGCTTCATGGTCTCGCCGGGCAGCAGCCGCTTCTTGAACAGCTCACCCTGGGAGTCCTTGAACTTCTGCATCTTCCGGGTGTCCAGCTGGTACACGTTCTGCGGGACACCGGAGTCGACGCCCAGGCTGCCGTGGTAGGCGGACAGCGCGAGCACCGGGAAGTCGGGGGCGGGGAACTGCGAGAACATCTGGCCCTTGCCCTCGCCCGCGAACGTCGGCACGAAGAAGGCGTTGAAGCCCAGCTGCTCCTTCACACCGCTCTTGTTCTTGTAGCCGTCCAGGACCTTGATGGCGCCGGTCGCGGTGCCGTTCTGGTCGATGGGCAGCAGCGGCACGGCGGCCTCGTAGATCACCTTGCCCTTGGGGTCGCGGACGGTGACCTTGGGGGCGTAGCCGTGGCCGATGAGGTAGACCTTCGAGCCGTCGATCTCCAGCGGTTCGTTGACCTCGATGGACTTCTTCTTCTCGGGGCCGTCGGCGCCCTCGCTGTAGGTGACGTCGGCCCGGTAGGTGCGGGGCGTGCCGCGGTTGGGGCCCGACTTCTCGTACGTGCCCTTGAAGTCGTCGAGGGTGAAGTGGAACGGCGCCAGGTCGTTGGTGTCGAAGAGGCTGCCGGACTTGAAATCGTCGTACTGGGAGAGCGTGTTGGAGAAGCCGTCGCCCTCCATCACCAGCTTGCCGCCCTCGGACTTGAAGAGCTGCCCGGCGGCGAAGGCGATCAGCATGACGATCAGCGCGATGTGGAAGATCAGGTTCCCGGCCTCGCGCAGATACCCCTTCTCGGCGGCGACCGAACCGGCGGCGGTGTGCGCGCGGAAGCGGCGCTGCCTGAGCAGCGCGAGCGCGGCCTCGTGCACCTGCTCGGGCTCGGCCTCCGTGCGCCACGTCGTGTACGCGGGCAGCCGCGTCAGCTTCCGGGGGGCGCCCGGCGGACGGCCGCGCAGCTGGCCGACGAACTGCCAGGTGCGCGGCACGATGCAGCC
This sequence comes from Streptomyces sp. NPDC015345, assembly GCF_043078805.1. NCBI lineage: Bacteria > Bacillati > Actinomycetota > Actinomycetes > Kitasatosporales > Streptomycetaceae > Streptomyces > Streptomyces sp. NPDC015345. The sequence continues at coordinate 1,040,002 of NZ_JBIBTX010000003.1, forward strand.
GATGAGGGAGACGAAAAGCAGGAGGTAGATCGCGGAGAACCACACCGAGCTGTAGACGTCGAAGAGCTGGAGCTTGTCGTAGAGCGGCCCGAGCGTGGTGTGCCGGTCCATGAAGTCCTGGACCTTGAGCTCGTCGACGTTGCTCTGCGGGATCAGCGAGCCGGGGATCGCGCCGAGCGAGAGCAGCAGGAGCAGGATCAGCGCGACCCGCATCGAGGTGAGCTGGCGCCAGAACCAGCGCAGCCAGCCGATGACACCGAGCGAGGGGAGGTTCGGCGCGTCCTCCCGGGGGGCCGTCGAAAGCTGCTCGCCCGCGGCGCCGAGGTCGTCCCGCTGCTCGGGGGCTTCGGTCTTGCTCATGGATCAGATCCCCACGCTGTAACTGCTTGTCCAGACCTGCATCTGCTGCACCATGCTGTCCCACACGCCGGTGACGAGCAGCAGGCCGGTCGCGATCATCATGATGCCGCCGACACGCATCACCCACGCGTAGTGCCGCTTGATCCACCCGAAGGCGCCGAGCGCCTTGCGGAAGGCGACGGCCGCGAGGATGAACGGAATGCCGAGCCCGAGCGAGTACGCGACGCCGAGCACCGCGCCGCGCTGCGCGTTGCCGCCCTCCGCGGAGAGCGTGAGGACCGAGGCGAGTGTCGGGCCGATGCACGGCGTCCAGCCGACGGCGAAGAGCGCGCCCACGACCGGCGCGCCGATCAGCCCGACGGCGGGCCGCTTGTGGAAGCGGAACTCGCGCTGGGTCAGCCAGGGCATGAGCCCCATGAAGAAGAACCCGAGCACGATCATCACCACGCCGAGCACCGTCGAGATGGTGTCCTGGTGCTCCCTGAGCGTGCGCCCCAGCGCCCCGAAGAAGACGGTCGCGGAGACGAAGACCACGGTGAAGCCGAGGACGAAGAGGGCGGCACCGGCCGCCATCCGGCCCCGCCGCGCCTCACCGAGATCCTGGCCGCTGACCCCGGTGACGTACGACAGATAGCCCGGGACGAGCGGCAGTACGCACGGCGAGAAGAAGGAGACGAGCCCGCCGAGCACGGCGACCGGGATCGCGAGGAGCAGGGCCCCGCTCATGACGGTCTGGTTCGTGCCGGTGACGGCCGCGAGCGTGAGCATCACTTCTCCGCGACCACGGGGTCGATCATCTTGCGCAGCTTCGCCTCGTTGAGTGGCTGCTGCGTGCGCGCCGCGATCTTCCCGTCCCGGTCGACGACGAGCGTGGAGGGGATGGCGTTGGGGTTGAGCGAGCCCTGGGGGAAGCGCAGCATCAGCTTGCCCGTCGGGTCGTACACGCTCGGGTAGGGCACCTTGTGCGCCTTCTCGAACTCGATCGCCGGGCCGCGCTCGGGATCACGGGTGTTGATGCCGACGAACTGGACGCCCTTGGCCTTCGTCTCCTTCGCGACCTTCACGAAGTTCGGCGCCTCGGCCCGGCACGGCGCGCACCAGGAACCCCACACGTTGATGACGAGGATCTTGCCCTTGTAAGCCTTGGTGAGGTTCAGGTGCTTGCCGTCGAGGGTCTCGCCGTCGAGCTCGGGGAGCGGCTTGCGGTCCGCCTTCGCGGCGGTGGCGATGCCGTCCTTCCCGGCCACGAAGTTGGTGTTGCCGCCCCCGCCCGACGTCCCGCCGGAGCCGCAGGCCGCGAGCGTCAGCGCTCCGGCAGCGGCCCCCGCGGCCAGCAGGGCGGCGCGGCCGCGACCGCCTCGGCGGCGGCTACGGCTGCGGTTCGTGCTGTGGGGGGCGCGGCAGGCGGCACTCATGTGAAAAGTTTCGCATGTCTGTTTCGGGGATCTTCCGCACCCCCCGCGGTTGCGGAAAGTCCCATTTCAGGCGGCCTTTCCGAGCCCCTTCCAGCCCCCTGCGGGCGCCTGGCCGACGTCGAGGCCCTGGAGCTGCTTGAGGACCTTCGGGTCCTGCACGTCGAGCCAGTCGACGAACTGCCGGAAGGAGACGAGGCGTACGTCCTTCTTGCCCGCGATGTGCTTCAGGGCCTCCTCGACGGCGTCCATGTAGATGCCGCCGTTCCACTCCTCGAAGTGGTTGCCTATGAAGAACGGCGCGCGGTTGGACTCGTAGGCCCGCTTGAACCCGGCTATGTAGGCCTCGGTGGCCTGCTTGCGCCAGCCCGGGTAGTTGTGGGGCGGCGCCTTCGTGGAGTTCTGCGACTGGTTGGCGAGGATGTTGTAGTCCATCGACAGGACCTCGAAGGAGTGCCCGGGGAAGGGCACCGCCTGGAGCGGCAGGTCCCAGACGCCCATCTTCTTCTCGGGCCAGCGCTGGCGGCCGCCGGGCGAGGACGCGTCGTAGCGCCAGCCGATCTTCTTCGCGGTCGGCAGGAGGTTGTCCTGCCCGAGCAGACAGGGCGTGCGGCCGCCGACGAGTTCCTTGTCGTAGTCGAAGGGCAGCGGCGGCAGATCGCTCCAGCCGGTGTTCGTACGCCACTTCTTCACAAAGGACTTGGCCTGGTCGATCTCGTCCTGCCATTGCGCGGACGTCCAGTTGGCGACCGAACCGGAACCCCCGCAGAAGTGCCCGTTGAAGTGCGTGCCGATTTCGTGGCCCTCCAGCCATGCCTGGCGCACGTACTTCAGCGTGTCCTTGATGTGACCGTCGGTGAGATAACCGATGTCGGAGGCGCCGACCGCGTTGTTCGGCGGACGGTACAGACGCTTCTTCGATTCGGGCAGCAGATAAAGCCCGGAGAGGAAGAACGTCATGTGCGCGCCGTGGTCCTCGGCGAGCTTCAAAAAGCGCGGGAACAGACCGTTCCCGACCTCGCCCGCGCCGTCCCAGGAGAAGATCACGAACTGCGGGGGCGTCTCGCCCGGCTCCAGCGGTACGGGCTTGCCGGGCTGGTGGGGCTGCTTGCCGGTGTAGGCGGTCGACCCGTCACCGATCGGCTTGGCCGGCGCCTTGCCGCCCGCCTGGCCCTCCTTGGCCTTTTCCGCGGGCCCCGAGGAATCCCCGTCGCCCCCGGAGCCGCATGCCGCGAGTCCGACAGCGGCCGCGGCACCTGCTCCCAGTCCGAGCATTCCCCTGCGGCTGATGTCGCGCATTCCACATCCCCATTCGTCGCGCCCTTGGGTCCGCCTCCTGCCCGTATCCGGTTTGCAAGAGGGACGACCTGTTAGAGGGCGCGACGAACAGCGAGGTTCCTGCACATCGCGGTTATTTGCCGCGCTTTACCCGAAAGGGACGTACAGTTGCGGCGTGATCACATGACGTAGATAAAACGGGGCCCGCGGGCGGTAATCGGCGTCAGGCGCCGAAAGCCTTGCCTTTGCCCTTCACCGGCTTGGCACCGGCGAGGAGATGCGCGGGGACGAGATCCCGGGCGGGCTCCGAATAACCCACCGAGACGATGCGGTCACCGCGGTAGGTGAACGTCGTCAGCGACGCGAGGGTGCACTGCCGCTTGCGCGGGTCGTGCCACAGCCGCCGCTTCTCCACGAAGCTGCGCACGATCCAGATCGGCAGCTGGTGGCTGACGCAGACCGCCTCGTGCCCGCGGGCCGCGTCCTTCGCCGCGTCCAGGGCGCCCATCATCCGTACGACCTGCTCGATGTACGGCTCGCCCCAGGACGGCTTGAAGGGGTTGACCAGATGCCGCCAGTTCTCGGGGTTCTTCAGCGCGCCGTCGCCGACTCCGAAGGTCTTGCCCTCGAAGACGTTCTCCGCCTCGATGAGCCGGGCGTCCGTCGCGAGCTCCAGGCCGTGCACCTTGGCGATCGGCGCGGCGGTCTCCTGGGCGCGCTCCAGCGGCGAGGCGACGACGTGCGTGACGTCGCGCTGGGCGAGGTGCTCGGCGACGCGGTCGGCCATCTGCCGGCCCAGCTCCGACAGGTGGTAGTCGGGCAGCCGCCCGTACAGGATCCCGTCGGGGTTGCGCACCTCGCCGTGGCGCATCACATGGACGACGGTCAGCTCGTCACCCGCTGCCGTGCCGCTCATGCGCCGGCCTCCGTGGCTTCCGCGGCCGCGCGCGCGGCACCCGGCAGGGCGGCGGCGATCCGCTCGATGGCCCGCTCGTCGTGGGCGGTGGACACGAACCAGGACTCGAAGGCCGAGGGCGGCAGATAGACGCCCTGGGACAGCATCGAGTGGAAGAAGGCGGTGAAGCGGAAGGACTCCTGCGCCTTGGCGTCGTCGTAGTTGCGCACGGCGCGGTCGGTGAAGAAGACGGAGAACATATTGGAGGCGTTCTGCACGGTGTGCGCGACGCCCTCCTTGCCCAGCGCCTCGCTCACAAGACCCCGCAGCCGCTCCGAGGCCGCGTCGATCTTCTCGTACGCGGCATCGTCCAAAAGCCGCAGCTGCGCGAGGCCCGCGGCCGTGGCGACCGGGTTCCCCGACAGCGTTCCCGCCTGGTAGACCGGACCGGCCGGGGCGAGGTGCGCCATCACGTCGGCGCGCCCGCCGAAGGCCGCCGCGGGGAAGCCGCCGCCCATGACCTTGCCGAAGGTCATCAGGTCGGGGCGCACGCCGTCGACGCCGTACCAGCCCGCCTTCGACGTACGGAAGCCGGTCATCACCTCGTCGGAGATGTACAGCGCGCCGTTCTCCCGGCACAGGTCGGCGAGGCCCTGGTTGAAGCCCTCCCCGGGCGGTACGACGCCCATGTTGCCGGGCGAGGCCTCGGTGATGACGCAGGCGATCTGGCCCTCGTGCGCGGCGAAGGCGGCGCGCACGGCGTCCAGGTCGTTGTAGGGGACGACGATGGTGTCGCCCGCCTGGGCGCCGGTGACGCCCGGGGTGTCGGGCAGGCCGAGGGTCGCCACGCCCGAACCGGCGGAGGCCAGGAGGGCATCGACATGCCCGTGGTAGCAGCCGGCGAACTTGAGGACCTTGGCGCGCCCGGTGAAGCCACGGGCGAGCCGGATGGCGGACATGGTGGCCTCGGTGCCGCTGGAGACGAGCCGCAACTGCTCGACGGGCGCGATGCGGGCCACGATCTCCTCGGCGAGGGCGACCTCGCCCTCGCCGGGCGTACCGAAGGAGGTGCCGCGGGCGACGGCCTCCTGCACGGCGGCGGTCACCTCGGGGTGGGAGTGCCCGAGGATCATCGGACCCCACGAGCACACGAGGTCGACGTACTCGCGGCCGTCGGCGTCAGTCAGGTACGGACCGGTACCGGACACCATGAAACGGGGCGTACCACCCACAGCGCGGAACGCGCGCACGGGAGAGTTCACACCGCCGGGCGTCACGGCCGCCGCACGGTCGAAAAGAGTCTGCGAAACTGGGGCGCTATACGGGAAGCTCACACGAGCCATGGTGTCAGAGGGTCCGGACTTCCTGCGGACAGGTGTTTCACTCCACGTTTTAGCGGGTGACCGTGGGGGAGGTCACTGACACGATGATCGGGTTGCGTGGCGGGGGCCGCGAGGCCTAGAAAAGACAGGGCCGTGCCGCCCTGGAAAAGCAGTCGGGTGGAGATATGCATCGCGGTGGCGGACTGGGCGAGGGGACCGACGGCCTGGGCCCCCGGCGTGCCCGGCGGGGCAAGCACCGACGTGAGGCACAAGCGCAGCCTGCGCAGGCGCCCGACCAGGCGCGGAGCGAGTCGATCGAATCCCGGCCGGACCGGATGAGCAGCAGGAGTGGCGGGGTGGGGGTGACGTACAAGTACTTCGGCGCCCCGGACGGTGCGACCGCCGCCCGCGTGCCGATCTCGATGCGGCCCGAGGAGCTCGGCGGCGACGAGCTCGGCATGGGCGGCATGTTCACGAAGATCAAGCCGGAGACGATGGCCGCGATGGTCCTGACCGGCATCGAGGGCATACCCCTGCACAAGGTGCCCCCGCTCGAACTGGTCGTCCTGCACCCCGACTACGCCGTGGTGAAGCTCCCCATGACCGTCGTCGACCCGCTGCGCGGCGTCGGCGAGGAGTCGGTGGGCGCCGCGGCCTTCATCTGGTCCACCGTGCCCGACCGCGGCGGCCCGCGCGACGCCTTCAACGTCTACCAACTCCTGCACGAGTGGCAGGATTTCAGCCACCGTTTGCACGACGCGGGGCACCAGGCGTACTGCCTGGTGTGGCCCTGACGTCCCGTCACTCGACGCGCAGGGCGGCGAGCTGCTGGGCGAAGGGGACGACATCGAAGCCGCTGTCCGGATCCACGGACGTGATCGCGCCGGTCAGTGAACGC